>JAEUKI010000075.1 GCA_016793325.1 Myxococcales bacterium
GCGTCTGCGACGTCGGGCATCGATCGGTCTGACCGATCCAACATCGCGAGCGCCTCGGCACGAAACTCAGCTGTGTACTTTCTTGGTCGCGTTTGCATCTGGGCCTCCAGGGGCTGTCAACGCAACCGAGGGAGGCCCACCCACCCGCGCTGCCGCGCGCCCCGCCCCCACGTAGTAGGGGCGGCGGCTTTGCATTGTGGAAGTGCTGTGATTGGACTCACAGGTTGATTGCGCGTGCCGCTATTTCGCGGTCACGCTCGCGTCGAGCACACACATCAATCGAGCGACAAGCGGCCCACGCTGATACGTTGACCATACAATCAACCTGCCAGTCCAGTCGCAGCATTTTCACAATGCAAAGCCGCCGCCCTCACTACGTGGGGGCGGGGCGCGCGGCAGCGCGGGTGGGGGCTGCGCTTCGCAGCATCGGCGCCCAATTGGCTGTATTTTCACTGGCCAAACTTGGGCAACGATGAGGACTTTCCCTCCTGGCCGTGTGGCTCGCTACCGCGCCCTCGCTCGCTGTCGCACCCTCGCCCTCGTTTTCGCTCACGACCACCGCGCGAGCTCGGGAACCTCCTGCACTCGATCGAACGCTTCGTTGTCCATGAACGATCGCGGGTCTCCGTGCTCTTGCTCGAGCTGCGCGAGCGAGCGGGCGCACTCGGCCAGATCGCCCAAGCGCAACGAGGCGGCGGCGAGCTCGGCGAGCGCCCGTGGGTCCGTGGGGATCGCTGCGCGCCATGCGAGGCACGCGTCGCGCATCGCGTTCCACTCGTGTGCGTCGTCGAGGAGGGCGGCGAGCGCGCGGTGAGGCTCGCTCCAGTCGGGCGTTCGGGCGACGAGCTCGGTGTAGATCGCGCGGGCTCGCGCGGGGTCGTTGCGCGGATCTGCGCTCAAAAAGAGCTCCTTCGCCGCGCGACGATCGAGGATGCGAGTGACCTCGGCTCGAACATCTTCGGGCGCGGCTTCGATCAGCGACGCGCGACGATCGAGTCGCTCGCGGTGCGCGCTCGCGAGCGCGATGGACGAAGGCGTCTCGTCGTCGCGATCGCCAAGTTGGGTCCATCGTGCGCGCGTCGGATCGTACGTAAACCAACACGGAGCCTCGGTGTCTGCGCGGCGCGACCACACGCGAAGGCGTCCATTCGCGGTCCAATGCAACGGCGGATCGCGCGTCGGATCGAGGGTCGCGAGGGGATCGTCCACGATCGCGTCTCGCGCGGACGCATCCATGACGAACGCGAGGCCTCCGAGGCTCCAACGAATGCAGACCGTGATCCAGCGCTCGTCGGGCGACAGGGACAGTTGGTGGGTGGGCGGGCCCATGATTTCTGGTGCGGACGAGACGCGGAGCGCGCACACGACGCGATCGACGCGACGGTCCACGACCTCGAACGCTCCTCGCGCGACGCGCAGCTCGAACGACACGCGCGAGGGATACCCCGAGGCGCGCGCGATGGCATCGAGAACAGACAGCTCGATGGAGCGTCACTCCCAGAGTGCGTCGAACGCCACGGTCGTCGCATCGAACGGCGCCGCTACGATGTCCCCTTCGGCCCTCGCGCGCTGAACGAACGCGCCGCGAACGTTTTCGTACACTTCGATCACGCGCGCGTCGGGATCGACGAGCCAGGCGTGCGACACGCCGTACGACGCGAACAGCGGGAGTTTGATCGCGCGATCAGTCGCCTCGGTCGATGGCGACAACACCTCGCACACCCAATCGGGCGCGGTGGTGATGGGATACTCATCGAGCGTCGGCGCTCGTTGCGCCCGCCACCCCGCGATGTCGGGGTTGAGCTTGTCTGGCCCAACGCCGAGATGAAGCTCGGGCGTGAGCAGAAACCGCCACCCTGTCGGCGGCCCGCTTTCTCCGCGTCGAAAGCGAAGCGCTCCATCCAACTGCGCGACCAGCCGAAGCTGCGCGTGTTGGTGCGAGCTGCGAGGCGCAGGAGCCATCAACAGCGCGCCGTTCGCGATCTCTGCGCGTACGCGGTCGCTCGCCGCTGCGCGCGCCGCTTCGATCACGGGGTCGTTCGTCAGCGTGCGAGCAGCGGTCATGCGATGCGAGCGTAGCAAAGGTCTCGACCCGTCGTTGTCGGGTCGCGACGGGCGTGGCAAGAATCACAGCATGACGAACTCGGGGACCGTTCTCTCGCTCGCTCGGCGCATCGTCGCGAGCGTGTCGCTGTTGTCGCTCGGAGCGTGCTGTCGCGAGGTGGGTCGCTTCGACGGGAGCATCGCGGTTACGAGGAATTCTCCCGGCGTTCGCTTCGACGACGGCGGCGCTGTGGACGACGCGTCGTGCATGACCGCTTGCCAGCTACGATTTATCAGCTGCGACCACAACGAGCATCACTCGTGCTCGGCGACGACCGTCGACGGCGGGCCGGGGATCTTTTGCGACCTCACGATCTACGAGTGTCCGCGACAACCCTTCGTCGCGTGCGGGCGCCGGACCGAGGGCGTCGACGAGGTGACCGCGACACGTGCGCGCGACACGTTGGGAGTGTTCATTGCGCTCGAAGCCGAGGCGATCGCCGCGTTCGAGCGGCTCGCGAGGGAGCTCGTAGCGCTCGGGGCTCCAGAGGCCATGGTGCAGGCGGCGCGATCGTGCGCGGAGGACGAGCGGAGGCACGTAGCGATGGTGAGCGCGCTCGATGGAAGGACGGCGTTGCAAGCGCCCGTGGCGCGAGAGCTTCCATTGCGGAGCGCGATGGATGTGGCCCTCGAGAACGCGGTCGAGGGCTGCGTGCGAGAGACGTTCGGCGTGGTGATCGCGCAGTGGCAAGCGGAGCACAGCACGAACGCGCGGGTGCGAGCGTGCTACGCGAAGATCGCAGCGGACGAAGCGCGACACGCGGCGCTCGCAGGAGAGATCGACGCGTGGTTCGCAGCGAGGTCGAGCGAAGACGAGCGAGCGAAGATCGAAGAGGCAAAGCGCCACGCCATGAACGAGCTGCGCGCGGAGCAACCGTGGGCAGTGGGCGATCCGTGGTTGGGAACACCGAACGCGACTGTGGCGAAGGCGCTGGTGGACGCGCTCGCGCGGGCGACGGCGTAGCGGGACGAGCGGGAGGGTTCGCGTTCGATGTCAGGGTGCGGCGGGCCTTGCGGCGCTAGTGGTCTACGAGGCTGGATCCGTGTGCAACGCATCGATCACCCCTCCCGATCGCGACGCCCCGACGGAAGGCCCACACGCATCGAGCCATCTCCCAGGAAATTTCCTGGGATCTTTGTGTGGCGTGTAGCCAACGGAAGGCGGAGCCGCCGTAGCGCTATCATGGCTCACGTTGCTGGCAATCGGAACGATCCTCGCTTGGGCCGCGGTAGCGCTCGCGATGTTGTTTGCGTCATGGACCGGCGCGCGGGCATGGGTTCACCGGCAACATCAGCCCGCGCGGGGAGCGCTAGGAATCTTCATCGTTTTGTTGGCAGCGGTTGGTCTTCAGTGCGCGTCACAAGTTTGGCGTGCCCACACCGCGGCCCGCACTCGAACCGTCGAGGTACCCAAGATCCTCGACGCTCGGACACCGCTCGCGGCATCGGCGGGTCCGTGGATCGCTCTATACCGCTGCCCGATGAACCACCCCGACAACGTTGCCTGGAGCGCCAGGGACGGCGTTTACCCTTGTCGCGTCGGTGCGATCGTACTCCAGCGCCTCCAGACCCCTCACCACGGTGGCTCGTGGATGTTCGAAGAGCGCTTCCACTGCCAGTACTCGATCTCGTCCCCTGAAGATGGCGGCGACCTCGAGTATCGCGCACATCCCGAAGCTCATTTGCACGAGTATCGCTGCGTCTCTCGCGGCTCCGAGGCCGTGCTCGCGTACCTTCGGGTTCGCATCGACAACGTCCCGACAGCGACGGACCAGCGAAGAAGTACACTTCGAGCAAGCGCGATTGGTGTGTCGTCCGTGACGTTCGCGTCGAGCGTCGCAGCGGCGCTCGGGCTCCTCGTACGGCTGCGTCGCGCAAACCCGACGAGGCAACGCGCTGCCGAGCAACAGTACCGCTCGCTGAGCGTTCCGAACGATGAGCAAGAAGCCGCTTCGATAGCAACGCTCGCACAGGTATCGCGGTCCGTCGCGGAACGTCTGCTGCGTGTGTGTGTCGCGATCGGCGTGGGCATGACGCTCTGCTGCGTCCTCGCGACGCTCGCGGACCAGTCTCTGTAGTTCCGCGGAAAGCTGCGCTTCCCTCCGTTTCGTTGGCGGGTCGTCAGGAGGCGTTAGCGGCCTCGAAAGCGAGCTCGACGTCGGCCGGTGTCCTGTACTCGAGGAGAGTCCATGAGACCCGCTCGTACGCCAGGTGCATCCCAACGCGCTCCAGCGCACGAGCGGAGCCGCCCCAGCGCTCAGCGCCGGGCGCGCTGCCAGAGCAGCTGGTACTTGTCGATCGTGGCCACGAAGCGCTCGATCAACTCGCGTTTGCGCGACTCGCCTCGGAACGGATGGTCCTCGGGCTCTTGGATCAAGCCTCCTTGGATCTCGCCGAAATCGCCGCGCTCGCATTGCCACCGGAACTCGAAAGGATCGTGATAGCGAAAGCGCACGAGTCGCCCTGTTACAGCGTCGAACACGACGCTGAGGGCCATGGAGGACTCGCCCATGAACGTCGGGTGCCACGCCACGCGCATGTAGCCCCATCGCCGACGCAACCATCGACCTCGCGAGAACCCAGGAATCCAAACGATCCCGTAGTAGCGCCACAGATCGCCGAGCCCCCGCATCTGCCCGTACACGAGCAAGATCTCCGCGACACAGCGAAGCACTGCGTCTTCGTCGAAGGGCGCTGCGATCTTGATGTTGGCGCTCGCGACGAGCCGCAGCATCGGCTCCCGCGTCAACCGCATGCTGCGCCGCTCTTCCGCGGTCACGACGATGCGAGTCATTGGCCGTCGCTGCCGTTTCTGCTGCGGATGACAGCTCGAACATCAGCTTCGCTCGCGCGTCGGCGCGCGGAGGCAGCGAGCTCCGACGGGTACGGCGAGTCGAGCGTCCTGACGTCGAAAGGCGCGGGCTCCAAGCGGGCTTCCACCCACACCCCGTCTGCTTGGATCAAGCCGAGGACGGCAGAACCGGCGATGAGCTCCGTACCGAGGCGAGCCAGCCGAACGTTGTATCCTCCCTCGAACGGAAACCGCAGCCCCTCGCCCAGCCAGTTGGCGTTGCCCAATCGAAGCTGCGTGATCGACTCTGCCAGTGCCTCGTGGGCGATGTTCAAGATCGCGTCGCGCCGTGTCTCGTCCGCGCGCAGCCATGCGTGAACGTCGTTGATGCCTTCTGCGAGTGCGCGGCGTAGCGGTGATCCCTCGACGCGAGCATGGAACAGCCGATGAACACGCTCGTGAAAGAGCACCTCCATCCGCTGCGTAAACGTTCCCTGAACGGACGCCGCGATGTGTCCAGTCGAGAGATCCATGTGTCCCTGCCCTGCGCGCACGAAGCGTTGTTGCGCAGTCGTCTCCGAAACTCCTGCGCGAGTTGCGGCGTGTTGCTCTTGTCGTGTCGCTGATCGCCGAATGGTCCAGTCGGTTCGCGGAGCCTCTCCGGGCATGGGCTGAGGCGTACCGAACTCGGTCATCATCATTCGAGGATCGCCGCGTTGGACGAGCTGCTCGTAGCGACGCCCCGCTTCGAGCGCGCCCATCGTTCCGTCCGACGTGAGCCCTGCGCGTTCGAGAATCTCTCGCGCTCGTTGCTCCTGTTGCGCTGTCAACTCGACGAACTCGCCCGGACGCGATCCTCGCATCGCGCGATAGATCTCTTGGAGCGCCTCCCGATCGGCGGGCGTCATCCGAACCGACGCCCGAAGCACGTCGCGCAGCCGCACGTTCGCGCTCAGCGTTGCGAGCGCCAACGCCTCCGTGCGCATCACGCGCGACGTGAACATGTACGCAGGCCCGGTCCACGACAGCGCCGCGCCGACCAACGTCACCGCGCACTCGGTTCGAGACATTGGACGGCCCGTGACAGTCGTGCCGGTCACGCACTCGCCGATCGCGAGCGCGGTACCGCCGACCATCGTCGAGCTCGCCACAGCGCGCCACCCTTCACCGCGAGCGTTCGATGCTTCGATCTCGACCTGTTCGTGCTGCCTCCGTTGCAGCCGCGCTTGTGCGTCGCACACCCTGCTCAACAGCTGAACATCGCTCGCGCTCATCGACACACGTACGCATCGCGCGAGCTGAACATCCACAGAGGTTCCACTCGCGTTCTGCGACTGCGCAGCGCGTTGAAAAGCCGCGGCGAGCAGAGAGAGTTGCGCAGAGGTCGACGAGCGAACCGCAGTGAGCGCGGTGTTCCATCCTCGCTGTTCACGAACCATCCGAAGCAGTCCGTCGACCGAACCCGCCGTCATTGGTTGGCGCCCTCCGTGAGGAAGCGCGATCGTCACCTGCGCGTCGCGCGAGCAATTGCGATTGTCGTGCTGCAGCGATTGGAGCTGTTGCTCGACGACGTCGAGCTCGGTTCCTTCGAGCGAACGAATCTCGCGCTCGGCGTTTTGTCGGGCGGTTGCAAGCTCCGCGAGCGAATGTGTCGTGGCTTCGACACACGACGTGCGGACGGGAGTGCGCGCCGAGTCCAAGCGCAACACTGCGGGTGTCGCGGGCGTTCGCTCGACAGTCACCGAGGGCTCTGGCGCTCTGCGAGGCGCCGCCGGTGCAGCAGACGGCTCCGAGTCTGGAACAGGAACAGAGGCGATCCGAGTGGCCCCCGGGCGAATGGGTGTCGTCATGCGCGGCCGTATCCGCGCAGCTCACGCAGTGTTGTGCGCGATTCGACCGACGCAGCTCGTCGCGACAGGCGCGGTCGTGCGCGGTCGTGCGTGATCGCGCGGCGTCCGGCGTCCGCGTGGAAGGCGCAGCGTGGCGGAGCGAGATCCACACGGGCAGAGGACGCGGCGCTGGCCGTGTTCCGATCGCGTCTCTCCTGGATTTTTCCTCACACGCGTTGGGTCACGGTGCGGACGCGTCCACTGCCCGTGTGGCTTGTCCTGCTGGCTCTCTTGCTGCAGCGCCCCCGCTCGCTGCCGCAGTGCCTCTCGCCCGATCGCTCACTTGCGCGTTGGCATCGTTGCGACGCGGGCGGTGAGCTCGGTGCGGCCGTGGACGGAGGCTTTTTCGAGGAGGGTCTTTACGTGGACTTCGATCGTTCCCTCGGAGCGGGCGAGCTCGAGGGCGATCTGGCGGTTGGAGCGGCCTTCGATCACGAGGCGGAGGACTTCTTCTTGGCGCGCGGTCAGGCCCCAGCGTTCGACCGCGGTGCGGATGCGCTCGTTCATCGCGACGTTGACGTCGTCGTGCGAGCCCTCGGCGCTCGCGAGCGCCACCGCCATCCATGGAACGAGTTCTCCGATCGTGTGCCCCCGTGGATCGTGGCGCGCGAGCGTCGCTTCGAGCCGCCCCACGATGCGCCCGCGCGCTTCGAGCAACCAACGACGCGGCGGAGTGATCGTGGACGGCGGCGTGCTCGGAGCGTTCGCGGTCGCGCTCGCGGCTGCGATCACGGGCGCAACACTCGGCGCGATCGCGGTGGTCTGTGGGTTTGTGGGGGCGTCGAGGGGGACGGGACGGAGGGTTCCCCGCGCGTCGACGAGCGAGAGCGATGCAGCGCAGCCGTGGGTCTGTGAGCGAAAGACGGCGGCGATGGCGTCGCACACGACGTCGTGCGCGGTGAACTGCCCCAGCTCGCGGCCGACGTGCACAATGTCCCCGGGCCCGATGTCGAGCGCGAGCGGCGCGAGCTCGCTCACGGAGGCGTCGATGTCGAACTCGCACGCGTGCGCGCCGCGGTAGCGACAGCGAACGTGTTCGAGCGTCGGAGGACCGCGGCCGCGAGAGTCCGAAGGCGCGAGCTGCTCGAGGAGCGCGCCGAGGTAGCCGCGGAGGAGGTGGCAGCACGCGCGCGTTCCACCAGACCACTCGTGGAGGGCGAGGTGGATAGAACGCGGCTGCAGCGTGCACTGCCAGCGCCCCGTCGAGTGAAAGCGCCGCCACAGCACATCCGTGTTGCGAAGGAGCCTCGCAGGCGAGACCAATCGAAACGCCCACCCGAGCGACGAGGCGAGATCGCGCGAACACTGGTACGCCCCGAGCGCAGGGAGCACCGAGAGATCCCCGCGTCCTACGGAGCGATCGAGCGCATCGAGCGCCGCGTGCTGCGCGGCCGCGGGGTACCACTCATCGGGCAGCGCGTGGGCGATCGTGAGCGCGTGGATCGGGTCCATCGCGCGCAGGGTGCGATCGAGCGCAGGGGCGCCATAGTGCTCGCGGACGTACGAGCGAAAGTGCACGAGCGAGGTTCCCCGGACCAATGGCATTCGCGAGCTCCCCGGTGGGTGATGGGCAGAGAGTACCGGGTTTCCCCAAGGGCAAAGGGGGGAAAGTAAGGGGGCGTAATCGGGGAATGGGGGGAAGAGGGTAGAGACGAGGGGCCGGAGGGGGAGGGAGCGTAGGGGGGATGGAGAGACTAACGTGGCGCATATGACGCGTGCTGCTCGATCGCACGAGCACGCCGCTCGCGTCTCGGGGAATGCGGCAGCACTCCAGTGACATAACGGCCCAACGAGAGATTGCACCGATGAAGGCAAAAACCGCGACGATTGCATTCATACTCAGTTTGCTCGCACTCACGTTTCACGCTGCAGAAGCGCAGTCACTCACGGAAGCGACGATTCAATCCATCGGAACATCTCTCGAAAACGGCACGACTTCTATCCAACTCTCGCTAGAAGATGGTCGACACCAGATTCAGCTGCAACAGGGCCGTAGTCAATCTCAGATTGTCGTGTCGATCGCTCAAGGCACCAGACTGAACGAGACAGTCACAGTACGGTCCGGACGAATTTCTGAACTCACAGGAGTCTTTTCAACTCCCATTACCATCGACTGTGGCGGGCAGAGCGCGCTCGTTGACTCGGTCAGTATCGCGCCGAGTGGAGCGGCGACTCTTCGAATACGACCAGCAAACCCGCGAGCTTCGAGCCAGGTATCACCAATGCTCGAAAATGCCGCCCGTCGACTGCTTGCTTCCCAGCGTACACCAGTCGATGTACTCACACTAGTCTGGACGGCCCCGAGCGCTCGAACTGTCAGCAATTGTAGCGGAAATCGTTGCTTCGGAGGACGATCTCTCGTGCGTGCGATTGTCGCACGAAGCACATCGAACGGCCCCGGTACGCGGAGCAGCGTTCGAATTCGCCCTCTCGAACTGCGCTTTGCGAGTATTCCAGCCAACTGTGCTCAACTCGCAGTATCGGCAGCGTTTGATTCAGATTTCGAGTTCACGTACTCACCACTGACTTCTGACATCCGGCTAACAGCACGCAATCTACTAGTTCCACTAAACAGCTCGTGCCTAAGCGTTGGAAATCAACTTCAGCTTTCGCTCAAACCCGGCTCCTCGGCGCACATCGCCGAAATCGAGTGGGCGCGCACATCTGGAATCGAACGAACACGAGCTACGTTCCGATCAATCAACGCACAACTCGACGGCTCCCGAAATCACATCGAATTCCACGGCAGCCCCCAACACACATCTTTCGTCGACCTCGCCGATGGCACATCACTCATTGCGAACGACGTGCAACTCGAATCAACCAACGGGGCGGTGGACCGAGTGCGAGTTGTGGCCGGCGCCCGCATCGATGGCAATGTCCAATCTGGGCATCTCCTACTCTGGGATCAAACGTCCATCCAACTTCGTGCCGGACGAGTCAACATACCAATCTCGTCGGCAGTATGGTCGCAGACTCAGGCGCCTCAGGTCGTAGTACTGGGCGCGGATGTAAACCTTCAAGTCGCATCTGGCCAACTGAAGGCTAACCAGCATTCTGTCGCACAAGTCGCAGGCGGCACCGCCGTTGGATCCGGACTGAACTTCGACAGTTCGCAGTTCGGATCGTTTTGGGGGAACTTGCTCGACCTAAATCTGCAACTTCATGCAGGCAGTTACCTTGGTCTAGACAACGCGCTGACTCTCGAACAGGTTGACGCTACCAACTTGCGAGTTCAGATACGCAATTCACAAAGAGGCTTTAGGGTCCCTTCCGCAACATTCGAAATTTCAGCACATGCAACGCAGTGTACTAGTCACATCAACACAGCACTCCATGTTTCGAATTGCGCGTTCGATGCGTCGATCGAAGCCAGACAGAACTTCTCCGAATTCAGTCTCCTCCGCCCACTTACTGTATCGGGAGACTATCAACTAACAATCGACAACACGGTGCTAAATGCCAGAGCTGACATCGAATTCCTAAGCGGAACCTTCACAAGTTCTTTCACATCTAACGGCAACATTCGAGTATCTGTTCCCGCTGGCACTTCGTTGCCGCTTCAGATTCCCGCACAAAATCTGCAGACCTCCCCCCTCCCCAACCCACCGATCTTGAATTTTTCCGCCCGAGCACTTCAAGCCAACTTCACCGCTCAACTTACGTCGCAATTTTCCCATCAGTTCCAGTTTTCCGTTACGAACAGCCAACTAACGATTCCCCGACAGAGTTTTGTCTCGTCGATCAGAATCCCGGTTCACTCTCGGGTGAGGGTTGCAGAGGCCGACGTCACTGTTATCGTGCCACCTATTCCATGTACTCTATCCGCGGATATACCGCCGAATGACTACGATATCAACATCGCGGGTGAAATCGAGTTAACCCCTCAAACACTCACCCTTGGCGCGCGCCCAGCATCGCCCTTCTCGCCGCAAGTCGCACCTCAAACGTCAGGCTGCACAGTTCAAATGGCAGTAATCGGACTAGTCCTAGGATCGATCGTCGGAGCACTTGTCCCAACTGGAGTGCTCGCGATCGGAACACCGATCGCTGGACATATGCTATTCGAAAGCCTGCTCGCCAACCGACTCGCAGATCTTGTGGCCACACGACAAGTTCAGCGTCAAGTTCCCGCTCCGCAAGCAGTTGTCCGCCCCTAGTAAGTCCACCTGTCGCAAGTCTAGTGAAACGGAACACGAGAGTACTCAGCCAGCCAGAAGCACTTTGGCTGTCAATCCAAGACCTCGATAGCAAGTAGCAACTCGCAATTTGCGAGTACGGACCAACGTCGATGATGAGCCGGACCAATGCCGCCAGTAGTCCAAACAACAATCCAGCGTCAGATCAACAGTCGTTCAACCCTAGACGCATCGTCTCATAAGCGTCGCTATCGTACTCACGCCACCCACACTAAGTACACTCTGCGTGCTCGAACCCGACACACGTGACATCCAACAAATCAAATTTCCAAGGATCGAGCTCAAATGCACCGAATCTACGCAATCTCTGACTTGCACCTCGGCGGCATGCCACACCCGATGCTCGGCTCGCCCAAACTCCTCGCCGACTTCCTGCGCTACGTTGCCCGGCAGGCGCGCGCGCGCGGTGAGACCCGCGAGCTAGTGATCCATGGCGACTTCGTCGATTTCCTCGCCGAGCGCTCGCGCACGGCGACGAGCGCCTCGCCCGCGACGTGCTTCGATGCGTGGACGCCGACACAGGCGGACGCGCTGGCGAAGCTCGAAGACGTGATTCGGTCGTTCCAAGATGTGTTCGCGGCGCTGGCGGAATGCGTCCAGCACCTGGACCAGCTCACGATCCTGCTCGGCAACCACGACCTTGAGCTTGCGCTGCCCGCGGTCCGTACTCGGTTCCTGCGCGAGCTCGGGACGTCGCCGCACCGCTGCCGGTTCGTCGTCGACAACGAGGCGTACCGCGTCGGCGATGTGCTGATCGAGCACGGCAACCGGTACGATCCGTGGAACGCGATCGACTACGACGGTCTGCGGCGCGAGGTGAGCACGGCGTCTCGTGGCGAGACGAACCCGCTGCCCATGGCGGTCTGCCCCGGCTCGCGCCTCGTCGCCGAGGTGGTCAGCCCGCTCAAGTCCCGCTACCACTTCATCGACCTGCTCAAGCCCGAGGACAAGGTCGTGACGCTGCTGCTGCTCGCGATCGAGCCGACGCTGCAGTTCGACTTGGACCTTCTGTTCCGCAGCGCCGCGAGCTACGCGACGCAGTGGCGCCATGCGCATTCGTTCACGGCTGCTCGCCGCATGGGCGTCGGGGCCGAGCACGGGATCGCTGGTGCGGCCGACGGGACCGGCGTCCCCGGCTCCCTCGCCGCGGCGTTTCCGGAGGCTCTCGTCACGTACGAGGAGCAACCGATCGCATCGAGTGTTGGCTGGATCCGGAAGTTCCTCGATGATCGTGTGGAGTCGCTCCGCGTCCTCGCGGACAAGGGAGAGGAGATTCCCGAACCGCGCATGCGCCGGCTCCAAGTCGCGTTGCGCCACGCCCTCGTGGGTGACCGGACGTTCGACCTCGGCGAGAGCAGTGGACCGTACGCCGCCGCCGCCGCGCGGCTCGCGACGCAGACGGGCGCGCGTCTGGTGATCATGGGCCACACCCATCTCGCTCGTGCTCATCCGGTCGGCGCGGACGGCGCTTGGTACGTGAACACCGGGACCTGGGCCGATGTGATCCAGTGCGACCCCGCGCTCCTTGAGGACAAGAACCTCGCGGATTTTTCGAAGTGGGTCGTCGCGCTCGCCCGCAACGAACTCGCCGGCAAGCGAGCCCCGCGACCTTGTTACGCAGACGTCGTGCTGACCGACGAACTTCGCCTCGCAGGCCCCGGGGCGCTCAGCGCCGCAGCGGTCTTGAAGCCGTGGAAGCAGGAGTAACAACGCATGTTCAGCAACCGGCCGACGCCGCTGCGCCTGACTGTACGCAGCCCGATCAATCCGCCACCGCAAGGCACAGCGTGGTTGGTCGACGGGCGTTACGTCGTCACGGCGTTTCACGTCGTCGCGCGTAGTAATCGGTGGATTCACGAGATCTTCAAGGAGGCGTCCGTGCGCTACGAACTCGAGCTCGGCGACGAGGTGGTCGACCTCCGCGTCCTGCCAAAGGGACGCTTCGAGGACGTCGCCGCGTTCTCGCTCGTGGCGCCCGTTGCGGCAGATCTCCAGAGCGCAAGCTCGTTCGACCAACTCGACTGTGATCCGATCGAGAACGAAGCCTACGAGGCCGACGGCTATTGGGCTCGCGACCCGACCGGTCCCCATCCGCGCAGGGGGCAGATCACGAACGTCCAACCGTCGCGCCTGGTCCTCGGCGTCGACGGCGGAACACGCGTCGACTGGGGCGGGCTGTCGGGCTCCGCGGTGACGCAGGGGCGGTGGGTCGTCGGGCTTCTGCGGGCCGACGTCGGCGAGGCCGATCGAGCCTACGCCTCGCCGGTAGCGCACATTGAGGCGGCGATCGAAGCGTGCCGCGCTGATGCGAAAGAACCGCCGTGTCGCGCGGACGGGCCGCCCCGGCCGTCGGCGCTCGATGCGCTCTCCGCGCTCGGTGAGATCCTCGCGTGTCCGGCGGCGTGGGCGAGCCGGGTCCGCGCGGCGAACCCGCGGTTGAGCCCGGACTTCGCATGGGTCCATCTCACGGATCGCCAGCGCAACGATGGCGCGGTCCGTGAGTTGGTTCGGCGCGTTGTTGTTGCGGCCGCCGTGGTGGTGTTCCCCGCCATCGCCGCGCTCGCGCTCTCCACGCCGTCGCGCCACACGGAGTACTACTTCCGGCACCTGTGCCTCGCCGTGGTCGCGACGCTCGTCGCCGGAGCGACCGTCGCCGCCGTGAGCAGCTTCGCCGCGGGCGTCGCCGCGACGTGCGTCGGTATGCTCGCCGGATCCGCGGCGGTGCGACTCGCGATCGAGTTCACCCACCGCGGCCATCCGGGCACCGCCGTCGCGATGGGCACGTTTCTCGGCACCGCGGCAGCGACAGCGTCTGCGCTCGATGCACCACGGCGGCGCGGCGTGCGGCGCCCGCTCCTCGCCGACGTCGCCAACGGCGCGTACGCCGCCGCCGTCCTGGTGCTGGTCGCACTCGCGGCGTGGGTCGCGTCGCGCGTGATGGCGCCGATCGACCGCCAGCGCGACGTCTCCCTGATGGCGCTCGCGTGCGCCGCCGTGGGCGTGATCATTGGCGCGGTCGTCGGCTGGACCGCGCGGACACAGCGGCTGCGCAAGACGGTGCTTCCCGCTGCAGGGGACGGCTGGACGCTCTTCGCGCGCGCCGGCACGCCGTACGTGGCGGCCGGGATCGTCGCTGGCTACGCCGCCGCGCGCGAGGCCGAGCCGGAGACATCCCCGGCGTACGGCGCGGCGCTGGGGGTGTTCGTCGGCAGTTTCGTCGCGAGCGTGCTCGGCGCGATGCAGGTCGCGAGCGAGCGCCGGGCCGGTGACGGTTCGAACAAACTATTCGCAGCGGTCGGCACGGTGGCCGTGTTCGCGCTGCTGCTGATGCTCCGCGCCTTCATCGCGATGCCGGGACGAGTCGAGACCGTCGAATACGTCGTCGTCGCGCTCGCCGCGTCGTTCGGCGTCGTGCGCGGGTTGCACGGCGTCTCGCAGCGAGATCGAGCCAGGGTCTAGCAGGGTAGCGGGTGCATGGGCGCGCATTCGGCGCGCTCGGAGGTCACGTGCGATGAAATCGTCCGTCCCGATCGACATCGTTCTTCTTGCGCAGGGGCTAGTCCCAATGCCGGTCAGATAAGTGTCGTCAAGCGCCGTGGCATTTGTACGCGATGCCCAATCCCCATTCACGACGTGAATCCGCGGTGTCGTGAAGGCTCGGAGCATGACCCATTCGAGCAAACGCAGTCCGCTGCGTAGTCCGCAGCACCGCAGAGCACTCCTCGACGCGCTCAACCCGCGGTCGGGAACGGTCGAAGACTTCTGCGCCACGCACCGACTCCCCTCGCGGCCCAGTTCCACGCACGTTGGCCCGACCACCTCACCGCGCGTCAGCGCAGCAGCTCGCGCAGCGTCAGCTCGACCGAGGGAAACGGCGGCGCGCGAAACGCCACGTCCATGTCTTCGACCACGAGCGTTCGCCTCCATCGCGTCGCGCCGCGGACGAACACCTTCAGCGACGTCGCCGCGCGGTCGATCGTCCACACCGCTTCGATCTCGCGCGCGGCGTAGTACGCGTCGAGCAGGGCTTCGCGATCATCCAGTGAATTTCCCGGCGACCACACCTCGCACAGCCAGTTCGGCGGCGCGGGAATCGGAACCTCGTTGCCCCAACGCTCCTCCCATCGATCGAGCCGATAGCCCGCGAGGTCGGGCGCTCGCACTTCTTCGGGCTCGACGCAGAGGTCGATGTCCGTCGCGGTGACGAAGTTCCAGCCCTCCACACCGCGATCGGAGAAGTCACGGCTCAGCCGAAACTGCAGACGATTCGCGACGAGGTTGTGGTTTGCCGTCGGCGTGGGCGCAGCGCGCAGCTCACCACGATGGATCTCGACGCGGTCGCCCGACGCGAGGTAGCGGCGTCGAACATCGCTCATCGGCGGGCGCGCTGTTTGTCCCGTCGACATCGGCGTGATCTTGCCACGCGGCGAGGGCGTCGTCGCGTTCTGCGCCGCAGTCGACGCACCGCGGAGTGCTTCGCCGACGGTCACGAGCAACGCGCTCCGAGCGGCCACTGGCGAATCGCGCGACGGCTTTGCTTTCGACGCGGCCGAGCGTTGCTGAGGTTGCTCGAGCGCGACCGTGCGCGCGCCGATCGAATCCTTCGCCGATGCTCACGCGCGAAGAGACCCTGCGACGGTTCGCGACGCTTCGGCAGGCCCACCAGCAGGGAGGCGTGCGCGCCCCGAGCGCCCCCAATCGCCCGTTACCTCGTCTGCGCCCTTCGGCCCTGTGCTGCCGCGCCGCGATCGGCCCACCCCACCGCACGGCACCGTGCGTTCGCCGCTGTTTTCACAGGCGATACTGCGTTGGTCGTAACGGACCGGCCGTGCGCTGCGATGCGCGCAGCAGCTCAGCGCGTGTACCGAAGCGTTGTTCCGTTGGGGACGCGGAGCTCGAGCTGGCGCTGGCTGCAGGTGTAGCTCAGCGTCGAGGGCTGCAAAAACGGCGCGAGCGAGAACGTCGACGGGATCGGCGCAGCGGTCCACTGGCTCCCCAAGCGAACGTCCGCGCTGAACGACGCGCGGTTGTTGACCGAGCGGCTGTGGAGCGAGCCGCCGCTCGTCGAAACGCGCGCGACGACCTCTCCGATCCCACGCACACGAGAGCCGATCCCGCTCATCGAGAGCGTCACAGTGAACGCGCCGAGAAGCACAACTCCTTCAGTCTCGGTGAAGCGAAGCGTCTCCGTTCCGCTCACCGTCGGCGCCTCGCGCCCAGCCCCGACGAGCCCCTGGATCTGTTGCTGAAAGTGCGCATTGTCGAGCGTCCAGGTCCCCGAGCGGAGGCAGGGGTCGACCGTTCCCGCTTCTTCGCAGCGCTCGGCGTCGGTGAGCGGACGGACGATCACGCTCTCTGCGCTCGTCGCGAGCGTTGTAAAACCCGCGAGAAACGCGGTCGAAGAAGAGCGTGTCACGTTCGACGCCAGCGACTGATTGTTGCCGCACTCGCACCCAGCGTCGCGGCAGAAGCGGAGCGACGCGGCTTGATTCCATGTGCGCTCTTCCGTGGCAGAGAGGCGAAGCCGTCCAGCACCGACGACCTCCACCGCGTATGCGGGCTGCGCGCTGGTGTCCACTTGCACGAGCGAGAGCACGCCCGTCCGCGCCTCGAGCGCGAGCGGAGAGGACGCGAGTCGCTCTTGTTGTGGTCGCCGTGCTTGCCCAGAGAGACGCGTCGCGTCCAGCCTCCAGTCCCGCGGCTCGGCGAGGCCAGCGGTGCGGCTAGCCCAACTGTTCGCAGCGCGGTCGCTCGTGCGCAACAACCGTCGAACGGCTGAATCGCTGGCGAGCGTCGTGGCGTCGAGGATCGTCCGCGGCGTCACGCCCAAGCTCGCGACGTGCACGAAGAAGGGAAAGGCGGAGTAGCTGAGGTCCGCCAGGTCGATCCGCCCGCTCTCGAAGTACGTGGCCACGACGCCGCGCTCGGTGTTGTCGAGCGGGCTCGCGGCGGGCATCTGCGATTGCGACCACCACTCGGCGCTCCCTTCGCTCAGCCACATGGGTTGCTCCGCGAGCGCGCGGCGCGAGACCCTGCCCAGCGCAGCAAACTGATAACAGTGAAAGATCTCGTGGCGAATGAGCCTCGCGCGCTCCGCGAGATTCATGTTGAGCGTCAGCCGCAAGTGACAGCGCGTGGGATCGATGATCGTGTTGGGGTCGGTGAGCAGTTCCACGGGGCGTCCTCGCACGGACGCGTTGGTGTCGCCGCCGTCCCGAAGGGACTCTTCTGCCTGAGTCAACGCGGGGAGCGCCTGCGCGTTCGCGGAGCCGCCGCCGAGTCGCTGAATTGCGCCGACGTGCCCCTCGATTTCGGACACTTGAACCTCGGGCATGCCGAGCGACGCTGCTGTCTGAACGACCGCCGCGAACACCTCGTTGCGCAAAGCAAGCTGCGCGGGCTCGTCCAGCGCACTCTGTCCCGTGATCGGCGCTAACTGCGCACGGGCGATCGCAACAGGCGTGAGCGCGCGTCGAACTGCCGCGCGTTGGTCCGGCGTGAGCTCGCTCCAATGCGCCGTGACGCCCAGCACCGCGGGCGTCGAGCAATGCGGCACAGATTCATCGCTCGCCGGCGTCGACACGCCAGGAAGCGGCGCGATCTGAAGCGCAAACATCTGCAGGGCGGCGTCTTTGGTGATCGTCCCGTTGGGACCGAGTCGCCGAAGCACCGCGCTCCAAGCGCGCTCCGACGGCGCGGGCGCGGCGCTCGCCTCGTTCGCGCTCGCGGTAGCGACGTCCGGCGCCCGCGGGCGCGAGCGACAGCCCGACAGCACCAACGCCATCGATCCGAACACACGAAGGCACACCGACACGGACCGCGCGCCGCGGCGAAACCTGGGACTCATCGCTCCTGCTCCTCTCAGCGATGGTACACCGAACGTCGCTCGAGACATCGACGGTCTACCTGCGATTGTTCAGCGATTCTTTGCATGGAGGATAGGACATCCAACCGCGGTCCGTCGCCCACGCGTCCGCTGTCGGCGCCGCGATCGCCCGTTGCCTCGTCTGCGCCGTTAGGCCCTTTGCGACCGCGCCGCGATCGGCCCACCGCCCCGCACCGTGCGTTCGCTGCTGCTTTCACCGCGTTGGCGAGACGTGATCGTGCGCATCCGTAGATCACCTCGGGATCCCGAGCGAGCGAGTGATCGCGGCACCGGCACGCAGCGGGTTCGACACGAGCTGAGCAACGCGAGCGGCGAACCATTGGGCCGTTCGGGCTGCGCCATCGGGCGTGGCCAATGGGGACGTATGTGCTGTGAAGACGGAGCCGACGTGGGGGCGTTGGAGTCGGTCAACACAGTATCGCCTGTGAAAACAGTGGCGAACGCACGGTGCGGCGCGGAGGGCCGATCGCGGCGCGGTCGCAAAGGAGTGAGGGCGGAGACGAGGCGATGACCGATCGGGGCGCCAACGGATGACGGGTGCTCGACCGACCGCCATTGGATGGCCTGGCCTCCGAAGACTTCTGCGACACGCACGGACTCCCCTCCCGGCTCAGTTCCACGCACGTTGGTCCGACCACCTCATCGAGCGTCAGCACAGCAGCTCGCGCAGCGTCAGCTCGACCGAGAGACACGGCGGCGCGCGAAACGCCAGGTCCACCTCTTCGACCACAAGCGTTCGCCGCCATCACATCGCGCCGCTCGTTCATCGAGAGAATGCACCACGAGGCGAGCGTCGCTCGGCGGGCCAAGTTCGGCTGCGACTCACTCGAGCAGCGCCAACGCGCCGACGAACGGCTTTTCGATCGCCCGGCGCAAATTCGAGTTCATCTCGCGTCCGCGGAGGGACGCGAGCGCGCGAGCGAGCACGGGCGCTGCGCTCGCGCCGAAACTCTCCACGAGATCGAACGCGATGTCCGACAGGTCCCCCTCGTTCGGCGCCATCGCTCGGTCCAGCAACGGCTCGCAGGCCTCGAGCGTGCGGCTCGCCAGTACGACGCGACAGAGATCCACCCCTGCGTAGCTGGTGTCTGCCGCTGCGTTCGCTCGCTCTTCGTCCGCGTGGGTCGGGTCTCTCGCGAACGCGAGGGCGATCTGCGAGCGCTCTCGGTGCGCGGTTGTCGCCAGCGCTCGTCGAATGCGCCTCGCGTCTTCGTTGGCCGCCGAGAACGCACGCTCGTCCAGCGTGTCGATGAACATGCGAAACGCCCACCACACCCCTCGCTCGACCACGGACTGCGCCGATGCCACGCAAAACGCTGGCGGTGCGAGGGCGAATTGGCTCGGCGGCGCCTCGCTGAGCGTCACGACGAGCGTCGTCACTTCGTCGCGCCACTCGCTTGCGGTCTCGAGCCAAAACGGAATGTCGGTCGCAGGTGACTCCGACGGCGCCAGCGCGCCTGCCGTCAACGTCCTGAGGAGCTCCGACGCGCCTGCGCTCGCGAACATCGCCACGACTTCGCGCTCGGGTGCCCAGTCGCGGTGCGCGAGCAGATCGCGGTCGATGCGGCAGTGTCCGACGACATACGCCAATCGAAACAGCGCGAACGCCGCGTCGAACGGCGGAGGAGCGTCCGCGGCAAACTCCCGCTGCAGTCGCGCGAGCGCGTCCTGCAACTTCGGCGTCGCTGAAGCGCGACCTGCTGCGGTTCGTGCTCGGATCGTCGCCCACGCATCGCCGGGAGCAGGCAACGCGTGTGCGCCCTTCGGGTCCTTGGGGTGCTTCGTCCTGAAGTGATGAAGGCGCGCGCGCGTCGCGGCCGTCCAGCGCAAGGATGAGTGGAGCATCGGTCGGCGATCATAGTTCCAGGGGACATCTGGACGGTGATCGGTCCGTCGATCATTCACCTCGGCTCCGCACTCGGAGAGTGGTTCAGCGCAATCGGGTCGGTCGCGGGGCCCGTACTGACGTGGCTCGGAGGACACCTCGTTGAGCTCGCGCGTGTCGTCGGGGCTCACGTGGCGCCGACACTTCGATAGGTTGCAGACGGCATTGCGTCGATCTTCCGGCGGCTCGCTGCGAAGCTCCGTTGGGGTGGCGTGAGCCTTGGCTCTGGCGCATCGCCAGACAGCGGGACCGCCCAAGCCGCGACGACGGGAGAAACTTTCTCGCAGCGCCTTCAGAGACTGCTCGAGCGCTTCAGCGGCGCCGCGAACGACAAGAGCACCAAGGGCAACGCGGCCGCGCAGCGCTGCGCAGCCCGCGCGACGCGGCAACACCACGATCAATCAGCACAACCACTACACGGAGAACGAGGCGCGCAACCCCGAGCGCCTGTTCGTCGAAATTCGACGGCACGTACGCGACGCGCTGAACGCGGCGCAGACTGAGACACCGCTCGCGCGCGTCGTACGCGGCTATACCGCGCCCGCGACGGGCATCGAAGATGACCGGAGCGGATCAGCGCGGTTGAAATCCAGTCCAAACCAAGACCGCGGACTGAGAAAACTACGACGACCGTCGCGGTATTGGTTTAGATCGGGCCACCGCCGTTCAGTTCATCGCAACGGCGTGTTGATTGGGCAGCGGTGCAGATTCAGTAGGGAGGCGGCCCGCCGCTGCTCGCGCCGCCAGCTCGCCCGCTGTCTCGTGCCGGTGTTGCTGGGGCGGCGCCGCTTGAAGCCGGCGGGGCAATCCCAGAGTCACCCCTCGACTCGCGCGCCGCGGTGGACGACTCTCCGCCTCCGGCTGGCGCGCCGGCATAGCCCGACGGAAGGCGAATCGCCTGATTGATCACTGCTTGGATCATCGCGTCGCTCCGTTGACTCTCGGGAAGCTGCCCGATGCATGCGGCGAGCAGCGTCGCGCGAACTCGCGAGACAGCTTCGCTCTCGGTCATGTGGATGCTGTACTCACCAGTCAGTCGGTTGTTCAGCTGCACTCCAACCCCAACACCACCGTCACCGGGCGTCGAGATACTCCCCGAGCCTTCTCGATGAATTGTGAATTCGCCGCCAATTTGTCTCGCGGATACGATCGAGACGCACTGAAGAAAGCTCGCCAACTCGCTGGGAACACAAGCCGCCGCTTCCATGCCTGAGACGTAGAGCTCGCGCCGATCATCAGCGCACCGACCGTTGTTCATTCCGAGCACCGGAATCGGTCGAAATGAGCTGCACGCCGCCAAACACAGTGCAGCAAACACGTTCACGATTCGCATTGTTTTCCTCCAATTTCCCTCCCCAGCCTCCAGATGGTCATATATCCGCGCGCCCATGTCGAGCTGCACGTCGGCGTGTTCGGCGCCGAGGGCTCGCGCGTCGTCGAGCGCGCACCGTCGCGCGTCCGCGTGTCGCGACGAGCGCACGCCCAAGCCGACGCGTGCGAGGTCACGTTAGCTAAGCCCTGCACTCGTCGCGGGGATGCCCGCGGGCTCGACGCAGGAGCGCGTGCGCTGGGTGGGCGAACAGCTTGGGTTCGACGGGAACATCGCCGAGCTGCTCGTGCGCACCGCCGAAGACCCGCTCACCGATCGCTTCGCTGTCGACGAAGTCACGCTCGACTACAACGCGGACGGCGAGTGCGCGGTGCGCGTCGAACTGCAGAGCCTCGTGCACGTGGTGCTCGACGAACAACAAGAGGCGCGCCAGTGAGCTCTCACGCGATGCAGAGCGCGATCGCCGCGCTCACCGACGCTGCGCTCCGACGCGTTGCTGACAGCGGCGCGATCGCCGCGGCGAAGGTACGAGCGTGGCGCGGGAAGCTCCACGACCTCAGCGCCGACGGCCGCGACCTCTGGGTAGCGGTACGCGAGACGGTCTCGGAGGCGCCGAAGCCCCCGTGTCGTGGCTGCATCCCGCGGGCATCCTGTTCGGCTGGGCCGACGCAAAGGAAGGCGACGACGTCGTGGTGCTACGCGCGCGGCGCACCGGCGAAGAGGGAGGCGTTGCGATCCACGGGTTGCACCGCAACGAGAGCTGGCTCCCTCCCTGATTGCTCGACAAGGTGGGTCTCTACGCGCGGAAGGTTCTGCGCATGCAGAGCACCGAGAGCGACATCGAGCTCGAGCCGGGGAGCGCGAAGAAAATCAAGCTCGGCGAGGGAGCGACCAAGGCCGTCGCGATCGACGGCGATCAGGTGAAGATCCCGATCTCGATCGCAGGGATGCCGCCTGCGGTAACGGCGACGATCGCGTGGAGCGACGAGAGCGGGGCGCCTCGAACGCTCGTGCTCTCGGTCACAGGCGCGACTTTCAACGGCGCGGCATCGTTGGTGGCGATGGACTCGACGCTCGCAGGCGAGGTCGTCGCGAGCGCGACCAAGGCAGTTGCGGAGTGAACTCAGTTGATTGCGTCAGGGTTCAACTCGAATTCGAACTCGCCGGTGCCCACCGAAACACGTCACGAACACCCGTCGATCGGAGTAGCCGAACGTAGTGCTCGAACAATACCGAGCCGTATCGATGCCCAGCCCAGGATCAAAGCGCGCATTCGGGTAGTCGCACGCCACTGCATGAATGTGCGCTACGCCATCTGCGCGCAGCGCAGGTACGTCGAATGTGACGACCGGAAGAGCCCCGCCGTCTGGCTCTGGGCACGTGGCCTCCATGATCGTTGGGCCTGGCATCGACTGCGCGTCGGCAACGCTCACTTCTTGAGCTGCTACGTCACGAACTCCTTGTTGAAACGCATCGACCAACGACATCGAATCGTTGGAGGAGAACGCGTCTTCGTGTTGTTGAGCTCTACTCGTCCCGCACGCGATGAACGCGACATGAATCGCGACAGCGCCGAGAAGCGCCCCGAGAAATACTTTTCGCCTGCTCATGCCCGAACACTACCGCGGCGCAACGCCGCGGTCGCTCGCGAGTAGCCGTCGTACGGGCACGGCACCGAGCGCCCACCGCCCGCGATTGGATCAGTCCAGCAAAGGCAGGCGTCGGCGTGGCAGACCTGACAGGTCGTGGTGCTCACGCCTCGGTACGGAGCCGGCGAATCGATTCCACGGAACGCGCAGCGAGGTTCCGTCGACCACTCTGGAAATCGCCAGATATTCAACGCTCGGCCGGTGTCAGCGCACGACACATGCGTCTCGTCTCGCGAGAGAACTCGCGGCATCCCCGGCGCCGTACGGTCCTGGTCGCCGTCGCAGTTGGAGGATAGGACAGTCAACCGCAGTCCGTCGCCCACACGTCGGCCGTGGGGGACCCAATCCCCCGTACCCGCGTCGCCGCCCTTAGGCCCTTTGCTACCGCGCCGCGATCGGCCCACCCCGCCGCCCCGTGCGTTCGCCGCTGTTTTCACAGGCGATACTGTGTTGGCCTCCTGCGCGCACGCGCCCTACGGGACGATTGGGCAGTCGACTGCGACGGACTCCCGATGCGCGCGACACGCAGGGTCGTTTGCAGCGCCCCACGTGCAAAGGTCCGGCTCGAACACCATCGCCGCGTCGATCGGCGTCGCCACCTCGCGAACGCGCGTCGCCTCGGGCGAGTACACCCGAAACGGAAAGCGCACCGTCAACGGTCCCCGCTCGAAGGCCGCCACGCGCACGGCCGTCAGCAGCCGCGAGGCGCACTCGTCCGCCTCGTGATCACCGGTGTCGAGCTCGGCATACACCACGCTTCCGTCTGGAGCGATCGTGAGCGAAGCCACGGCGAACGCGCGGTGCGGCCCGCGCGAACAACGACGGACGAACTCGTCGAAGCGCCCGAGCTGCACCAGCAGGTCCGCGCGCGACGGACGCTCGGGCGCAGGCGACGCGCGCTGCGATCGTGAAGCGCAAACCGGACACGACGCAAACGTCGAACGCGCGTTGCGGGTCGCGCAGCCCGCGCAGAGCGCGAGCCCCAGAGCGAGCGTTGAAATCGTGTGCGAGGTCGTGACAGCGGCGTCGTTCGACGAACGTCCCCGCGCCGCGCGCTCGGATCGTTCAGCTCGATCGATGTTCGAAGGCTGTCGATTCGTTGCGATTCTCATGACGGATCTCCTGCACGCCGACCGACACCGTGCCGGATCAACTCGCGCGGCGCTGTATCGCCGCACCGGACGCGCTGTTGCGTCCGCGGAGAGCGTTCGAGCCCAGCCCGGCGCCCCTTCGAAGCGCCAACGCCGCACGACGCCCTGTCGACGCAATCGAGGGAAGCCCAGCAAGCGAGCGGGACGCGGCAGCAAGCAGCCTCTTGGGCGCGGCAGCAAGCAGCCGCGCACTGTGCCTCGAAGACATCACGGGGCACCGTCACGCGATCTATCTCGGCAGGCGTTCTCGCTCGCGCTCGAACTTCGAGACAAGCGTCGTTCGAACTCTACCTGCACATTTGCAGGCGACTCGAAGCAAGCTCTCGTCTCTCGTCACGTTCCTAAGTTCGAGCGTGAGCGAGAACGCCTGCGGAGCAAGCTCGAGACAACTCGTTGACCGAGTCTGCGAAGCACAGTGCGCGGCCGCTTGCTGCCGCGCCCCGCTCTCTGCCGCGCCCCGCTCTCTGGCCGCGTCCCGCTCTCTGCCATTGCCCCATTCGAAGCCCCACACCCCCTCGATCCCTTGGACGCCCACACTGCGATCGCTTCACAGCAAGAACGCCGAGTCGCCGAGCGCTTGAATCCAGTACACGCCCGGATCGACCGAGCCCAATCGGTACCGCACGCGAACGTTGCGAATCGCGCCTGGGTTGTCGGTCGTGGCGTCGTCGGGGACGGTCCACGAGAACATCGTTCCCGCGGCGGTGCCTGCGCTCGCGGGCGTGCTCGAGCCGCGCATTCCTGGGCGGATCACCCAGCGGCGCGTGACGTCTTGCGCGACGACCCACTGCGAGCACCGCGGCGCGATCTGGCCGATGCGACCGGGCGCCGCGGACACGCCGGTGATTCCGTCGATCACCATGCCGGGCGGGCAGCGCAGCGTGAACGAAGATCCTCCCGAAGGCCCGCCGCCGCTTCCGGACTCGCATCCGCCCGCGGGCGCCACTTCGACAACGTCGATCGTGTATCGAAAAGGTCGGACCGATCGATCGGTGAGCAGCGTCATGATCCCGCAGGTCGCGCGCAGCGAACGAATCGTTCCGTCGGTGTTGACGGTGCCGCACAAGCCGATGAGCGGATTCACGAAGGTGCATCCCGCCGTGGCGAGGCCGTCGGTGGCCGACGTCGTGTCGCCGAGCAGCGGGCTCGTCTCGTTTGTCCCGCCAGGCCAAGCGATGGACGTCGGGCACCCTTCGTCGACGGTGCCGTCGCAGTCGTTGTCGAGGCCATCGCAGACCTCGGTCCCTGTGCGCCCGCAAGCACCACAATTCATCGGGTCTGTCGCGAGGTTCACGCAGCTCCCGCGGCAAAATGTCGGGCGCGCTCCGCTGCAGGTCGCGAGCAGATCCCGACCGTTGATCTGCGTCGTGTGTCCGGCGCTCACCCGCGTGGAAACCCCGCCGATCGTCGCGGTCGCGTCGTTGACCGTGCTCACGTTGATGTAGAAGTCCTGCGCGATCAGGCTGTCGACGGTCACTCCGCAACGCGTCGCCATCGCGTCGAACCCGTCGCGCACGCGGACGGCCGTCGCGCTCGGGTCGATCGTACGAAAGAAGCACCGAGCAGACTCCGTTCTGCAACTCCAGGGCGCCGCGCCGCACACGGACAGCTCGATGGGCGGCGAGCCGGGCTCCGGGCGAATCTCGGTGTCGAGCCCCGCGACGGGGCCAAACGTAAACGCCGGACCCGAAGGCGCCGCGACGTCCCGAGCGTCGACGCCAGCGCCGAATCGCGTCGGGGCGCCGGCGTTCCAGCGCGACACATCGTCGAAGGAACAAGTGTAGGAGCCCGCTGCATCGCGCGTCGCCGTCATCGTCGCGCCCGAGTTTGTCGCCGTGATCGTCGCCGGCCCGGGCGCGGGTGGGTCCGCGGTCCGTTGCGTCACGACGAACCACTCTCTGCGTGCGAGCGCCGTGGTCGTCGTCGAGCTCGCGCCCCACGTCGCCTGCGCCGTGATCACAGGCGTGGTCGGCGACGCGATCGCGAGGTCTTCACGCTCGCCGCGGGTTGTCTGGACGATTCTGACCGCACCGATCGGCGGGTTTTCGCACCTCGTGGGGGTCGTGACGACCACGCTCAACGCACGCCCCCGTTGGTACTTGCCTTCGAGCCAGATCCCAGGCCGCGCGCTGAATGCGTTGAGGCACGTAAACGATGGCGGCCTCGGGCGAAACTCGACGATGGGGTCCAGCACCGACGGGAGGCGCAGACTACGGATGCTGCGCTGCTGAATTTCCCACCGGTTCGAGATCTCGTTGAACGCGAGCCGGTCGAGCGGTTCACCCGTCAGGTCGTCGTAGGTCGTGACGTCCAAGAACGCGCTCCCGGAGAGAACGTCGATGTACGCGTTTTCGATCGCTAAACGCGAGGCCATCGGCCCCGGAAGATCTCGAGGGAGCCGCAGCACCAGGTCCGACGCCCACCAGGTGTCGCCGACGTAGTGCGGTTCGTCTCCGTGAAAGTTTACTTGAATCGATGTGCCATCGGTATGCGCGACGAACTGGAGGCTCAGGTGCTCGAGCTGCCCCACTACATCGAGGGAGCCTGTCCCACCGTTGTAGTGCGTCTGCGAGCGCAGATACGACTCGATCGCTCCGCCCGCTCGCGGCTGAGCGACGAGCTGTAGCTGCGCGTACCGAGGAGCCGTTCCCGCGGTGATCAGCCCCGCGGGCGTGCTCGCGAAGTGAAACCACGCGTAGGCGCCAGGCCCCGTGAATCGCAAGCCATCGGGCTCCACTGCGTACACCGCGCCCCCCACAGGATTGGCAGCGCGCACCTCGGGAGGCAGCTCCGCGTCCGCGAGCCGCGTGATGCTGATGGCCGTGTCCAACGCGACGCCACCCGGAAACACGTGGAGACGAAACAACCCATCCGCGCTCCGCGTTTCGCCGCCCGTCGCTGCAGCGATCATGGTTGTCGTCGTCTCGCCGCGCGTCGCGTCGGTCGTCGCTCCGTCCGCAGCCACAGCGTCAGCGGGCTCGACGTCAGACGCGACGTCGAGCGTGCCGTCCGTCGATGCGTCGCTCCCGCTGTCGCCGAGCACGATCCCCGTATCGGTCGGCACGGTGACGTCCGTGGGCGACGAAGGCGCGCTGCACGCGACGACCGACGCTGTGAACGCGGCCATCCACGACGATGATTTCATGTGCTTGCTCCACGGCGCGCGACGCGTTGGACGTGCGCTCCTCGAGGACCACGCTACAGCACGCCTTGGCTGCGCGCGAACCTGTGGTGGCTCGCGCAGACCGCGAGCCGATCGCTCGCGCGCCCCGTCGTTGCCGGGCTCCGAGCTCACACGGGACCGCGAGAACGCGCGGAGAATTCCTCGATTATTTCAGATTACGTCTCGTGGTCGCGCCGCGTACCGACCTACGAGCGCGCGTTCGCGATCCGATCACGCTCGACCTCGAGCATCCCGACGAGGGCGTCGGCGCCATCGGCCTCCTCGAAGCTGTCCACGCATCGCTCGCTTCCGTCCACGAACACCGCGTACACGGGATACGACGCTGTGCCTCGCGCGCCTCGCGACACGCGACGCTCGATGCGACGGACGCCGATCATCGTCCACGACTCGCCGCGACCGAGCGCGAACGGCCCCTTCGCGACCCGCATCTCGACGCGATCGGCCGCGGACGGAGCGCTCGCTGCGGCGCGATACCCCTCGGCAGACGCCGGCTCGACGTGCGCGCGCAAGACCACCGAAGCTCGGTTGAACACCTTGCCGAGCACCACCCACTCGCCGAGCGCCATGATCACGAAGACCGGGGTCACGCAGAGCAGCGTGAGCAGGGTCTCGTACGTTCCGCGGAAGAGCTGTGCGAGCAGCGAGAGCTCGAGCGCAGTGACGCCCACGAACGAGAGGCTCACCAGCGCGAGCAGAAACAGCGCCGTCGCGCTGAACGACCGCCATCGAACGCGCGCGCTCGGCGGTCCTCCTCCCGGCTCGCGCTCGCGCGTCAGTCGAAACGGTCCGCGCACGGCGATCTCGTGGCTCATCGAAGCTCCTCCGTCGCGCACGCGCTCGTAGGGGTCGCGAAGCACAGCGGCTCGTGATTCTTGTACACCACATCTTCGTTCGCTTTCGAGCAGGTCAGCAGGGGTGCAATTGCGGTTCGCGCGTTGCCATCGAGTCCCGAAGGAGCGTTGGTGATCGACGCGTGCGTCCTGCGGTGTGGTACGGGACGATCGGCACACGATGCTCGTCTCCAAGCTGCTGCGCGCGACACGGCTGAACGAAGACACGGTCTGCCGCCGTTGCGGAGCGCGAATCGAACGCGACGAAGCCGTGCTCGTGCAGCGCACCACGACGCCGTACGCGCTCGATCCAAGAGGGCTTTCGCGCGCGTTTCACCCGCGGTGCGCGGTCGACGTCGCGCCGCTCGTCGCGCGCAAGGCGCTACAGCAGTCGAAGCCACGAGACGCGCCCGCCGATCGCGATTCGCTCGTCGCCCTCGCGACGCAGAGGCTCGCCGTGAAGCGCGCTGATCACACGGAAGAGCCCGCGGTCGAGCCCGCGCGAGACCCGCTCGGGCGCCCCCGGTGCTGGGTTCTCTTCTTGTGCTCGCCTCCCGACCCGTCGCCGCGATCAGCGGACACCCCGCTGCTCGACGCCGAGCACGCGCTCGTCGACGCGACGCTGCGATCGTCCGTTCGCGAGTACGTCCTTCGCCCGCACGAGCGGATGCGCGACACCGAACGCGACCCCGCGCAGCCAACGGTCGCGGGCCTCTTCTGGCAGCGAACCGACGTTGGAGTGTCGCATCAACTTCGGGGAAAGCTCGTTCAGTGGCGCGCCCTCGAGTTGACCGCGCCCGCGTTGGTCGTCGTGGGGCCAGGCGCAGACGACCCTGCGGTGCGCGACCCGATCGTTCGAACGCTGCGCGCGCTGCTCGAAGGCGCAGGGTTCGAGGCGGACGACGCTCCGGTCGTCGCGGGACCCCGCATCACGAACGCATTGCTCGACGAGCTCGCGCTCGCGCTCGACAGCCGCGTCGCGTCCGCGAAGAACGACGTTCGCGCGTCGCGCATCGAGCGCGCGCTCGCGTTGCTCGACGAAGTCCTCGCGAGCGAACGAACCGACGCGCTCGAATCCGCGCTGAAAAACCTGGCAGGACTCCATTCGACAGCGACGGATCCGGATCGCCGTCGCATCACGCAGTCGATGTTGCGCGCCGCGACGACGCCCAAGACCGCGGCGACGGTGGTCGAGCAGCTCGCGCGGATCACCTTTCCGTTCGCAGCGCTGCCGAGAGAGGAGCTCGCGCCCGTCGCGACGAAGCTGCTGGAGTCCCGCGGGCGAGTTCCGTCGGCGCTCACGCAGCTGATGCGACTGTCGAAGCTCGGATACGGAGACGAGAGGCCGCTCGTCGACGCGTTGCTGTCGTTTACCAAGAGCCCCCTTCGCGAGAAGGCCTTCGCAGCATCGTACGCGCTCGAGACGCACGGCGGAGCCACGGCGATCCAGGCCCTGCGCGAAGCGATCGAGCGCGAGCCCGACCCCGCACGAGCGACGAAGCTCACGGCCCTCCTCGAGCGATGCGAGCAGGCGCCTGCTCGCGGCTGATCGAGGCCGTTGTTTACAGACAGATCTTGCTCGCGGGCGTCGGTGATGTGCGACCGCGACTCGTCGGCGCCGTCGATCGAAGCATCGCGACCGCTCCGCCCGAATAGCCGCCGTCTGGCCCTGGGATGCGCCGCTGCTCTGTGAGCCCAGTCGATCCGCCTGCGAACACGAACGTGCGACCGCTGAGGGTGGCGAACTCTGGCGCGCCGACGACGAGGTCCGAAAAACCGTCTCCGTCGACGTCTCCGTGCCCGCCGATCGAACGGCCGAAGCGCCCCACGTGTGGACCGAGCATCGACACAGCCCAGGGCGTGCGCTCGATCGTCATCGAGGGCGAGCCGCGGAAGACACGGACGTAGCTCTCGTTGGCCAGGCCCGGAGCGCCGACGGCGATGTCGTCCGTTCCGTCCGCGTCGAGATCGCGCGCGTCGGTGACGCGGTAGCCCAACGCGCGATCGGCCACAGACTCGACGATCGAGACGGTCGGTTCGGCGCGATCCCAGACGTCTCGCGCGGCAAACACGTGAAAGGCTCCCGCGTTCGAGGCGTCGTTGGGCGATCCGATGACGAGGTCGCAAAACGAGTCGCGATTCACGTCGCCTGCGCGGCTGACATGAAATCCAAACCATGTGCTCGACGGCAGCGCGCGGATGATTGCCGTTGTCGCGAGCGCGCGACTGCGACCGCGCACGAAGACCGCTGAGCCTGTTCCGCCGAACGCGAAGGGCGCTCCGATGAGCAGGTCCGGAAATCCGTCGCGGTCTGCGTCGCACGCTCCGGTCACCGAACCCCCGAAGCCCGTGCTCAGCCCCGTGCTTCCCGTCACCGTGGCGAACGCGCCGGACAGCCCCGCGGGTCCGCCGAAGTACACCCACACACGACCTGAGTTCGACGCGGCAAACGGGGCTCCGATCGCGAGGTCTCCGTAGCCGTCGCCGTCGATGTCTCCCGCTGCGGAGAGGGACGTTCCGAACTGGTCGTTCTCGAGGAGTCCCGTGAGGTACGTGCGCGGCGACATCGGCAGGATCCCGCCGCGCGAACCATAGAACACGCTCACGGATCCGGCGTTCGCCGCGTCGTTGGGAGCCCCCACCGCGAGGTCAGCGAACCCGTCGCCGTTGAGGTCTCCCGCGGACTCGACGACGAACCCGAAGCGTCCAGCCCCTCGGAGCATGGACACAGGCGTCGTGGCGATGCCCGATCGCTCGCCGACGAAGATGTACGCGGCGCCACCGCTGCGCGCGTCGGGCGCGCCGACGACGACGTCGGTGAGGCCATCCCCGTTGAAATCTGGTGTCGTGCCCCACGCGTTGGTCGACGGCGCCGAGGCGCGCGGAACGTGAAACTGCCACACGGCGCTCGGCGCAGAACGCCGCGTACCGGTCTGTCCGAACACGCGCCAGAAATGCGTTCCGAAGCCGATTCCAGCGGCCACCGCGCGGTCCGCTGCGACGGTGTGGGTCTGCTCGACCGTCGTGCACGCGCGATCTGCGCACACCTCCAGCACGGCTTCATCCGTGTTCTCCGAGCGAATCCAGCGCAGCATCGGAAACGCGCCCGTCACGAAGCTGCTCGACATCGGCGCGATCAACCGCGGCGGATCCGGGACGCGCGGCGGCGCATCGGGCAACGAATCAGGCAACGAATCAGGCAGCGAATCGGGCAGTGAATCGGGCAGCGAGCTCGGCGCGTCGAGGGCGTCGTCGCTGGCGTCGCGCGTCGGGGCATCCATCACAGGTTCACTGCGATCGATCGAGGCGTCGATCGCCACGATCGTGTCGTCGGACGCGTCGGCGTCGACGCGAACGACCGTGACTCGATCGTGGCAACCCGAGAGCGCCAGCCCGACGACGACCCACGAATATGCGCTGCCCTTCACCACGAATCCCGCCTCTGCGTTCGTAACGATCGCGCTCTGCGTGAGAGACGCTCGACCCTCGCGTCGACCCACGCCGTCACCTGCGGAGGATAGCAGGGTGTGATCGAGGAGGGGCGCATCGACTTCGATACGACGTCAGCGGCGAGAGGAGGGCACTGTTTTCAATCGCGAACCTGCGTCGACCGCGCGAAGGGGTGCAACGGGAGGCCTCACCCCCGCTGCCGCGCGCCCCTCTCCCGCGAAGATCGCAGGAGAGGGGCTTTGATTTCGTGGGCCTATTGAGTCGCTGTTGGTTTTCTGCCGCGACGCTTCGGTCCCAGTAGCCCCTCTCCCGCGATCGCGCGCGGGAGAGGGGCGCGCGGCAGCCGCGGGTGAGGCCGCGGACGCTCGTTTAGCGCTGCGTTTGGCCGCGCAGACGCACTGCGCGTGCACCGCAGTTTTCGGCGCCTATGCTCATCGACCCTACCCCCTCGCGGTCCGCGCTCCGCACCCACAGGGTCTCTGACCCTCCACCACCCAGTTCACGCTGCCCATTTCGCACGGTCTTGCACCGTCCGCTGCGCCAGCCTCCGCAGCCACCTTGCGCGTCGTGAGCGCGAACACCGCGTCGTGCGCGCGCTTCACCACGGGCAGACGCCCCCGCAGCGGCTCGTATTGCTCGATGCGCTTGCGGACTTCTCCAGCCGTCACCCACGGCTCGGAGACCGCGATCATCGCGTCGTTCGAGAGATCTAAGGTACGCCACGTTCCCCAACGTTCCTTTCGTGCGTCCTCGCGCAGCGCGCGCGAGGGATCCCGAGTCACGCGCCGAACCCACCGGGCGGTGCAGAGAAAGTGTAACTGCGGGGTGCAGAGAAGGGAAAGTGGGGACAGAGAGCGTGCGGGGCGGTGATCAGCGGCGGCGAGCGCCCGCGCACAACTCCGGATCTGTCACGGCAAACAATCGCGTCTGTCTCGCTCTCTGCGTCCGCAGCGAGCGCCGTGCCCTCGAGTCGTACAACGTGCCCGTCGTACAACGAACTCGCTGTACCGCAGCCCCGCCCGCGGTCTCCCGCACCCATCGTCGGCCCCCGCGCTCAGCCCTTTCAAACGCTCAGCGCGAGACGCACGCCCACACACTCGGGCACGACGCTCGCGAGAAGCCCTCCGAGCGGACGAATCGCGTGGCTCTCTCGCACGACCCGTTCGACGCGCGCCGTCGTCCCCTTCGGCGCTGCGCGGCTCGCGGGCTCCAGGCGCGCCCGCTCGGTCGACGCGCTTCCGCCCATCGTCACGACCGAAGTCGCTTGCACGTCGATCAGCTCCGCGACGTGGCCAGCCATGTCGTAGAGGCCAAGCTCGTTGACCGGCGCGTCCGCGCGAAGGACCGAGACGAGCGCCGCGCCGTCGCACACGAAGCGCTCGAGCGCGCCCGCGGACGACTCGAACGCCGCGAGCCACTCTCGCTCGCTCGGCAGCCGAAATCCCCAGCGAAACAGCGTCGGAAGTCGCTCGATTTCGAAGCCCGTCCACGGCAGATCCAGCGCGTCGCCGCCCGTCGTCGCGCCCAACACCGCCGCTTGTCGTCGAGACAACGGCGTCGACGCCAACAAGAACGGCGCCATCGCGCCGCGCTTCGGAACCACGACGAGCTCGAGTCCGCTCTCTCGATGCAAGAGCGCCGGCTGCCCCGCGCGCGAGAGCCCGACAGCCACCGGCAACATCGCGGGAATCCGAACCGCGTCCAGCACCGCGAGGCGCTCGTCTTCGGACAGGTTCTCCCATGCTCTCAGCGAACGCCGCAGCGACGGCGCATCGATGACCGCCGTCCGTGCCCGTGCTCGCGTGAGGCCTCGCGCAGCGAGCCACGCTCGAAGCTCTCCGAGCGCGCGCATCGGCGCGCCGGACTGCGTCGCGTCACAGAGAAAACAATGGGGCCGACGACCGCACGCGCTCGTGTCGTGCTCGGGGCCGTAGCGACGCAGGTATCGCGCGAGCTCGGGGAGCTCTTCGCTCGCCGCGAGCCGCGCGAAGAACTCTTGCTCGTCTTCGGATCGCAGTCGGTAGAGGTCCTCGAACTCGCAGTGAATACAGCGGTCGATCGGCGCGCCCACCCACTCGACCTCTGACGGATACACGCGCCCGCAGTGGTCGCAGCCGCGCGCGTCGGGAAACCGCTGCTCGAAAGCCTCTCCGCGCAGCCGCTCTCCGTTGCATTCGACGCCGCCATCGATCCAAGCGATCCCGTCCAGCGGCAGCTCGTTCGGCACACGCACGAGACGATGGTACGACACGGCCCCGACGACGGGCACCCGTGAGTGTTGCAACGCTGTCGCGCGCTCGGCCTCATCGTTCGTCCCCTGTCGCGAACGAACTGGAAATTTACGGGCAGAACTCCATCACGCTCGACGCGGCAGCCAGCGGCCGCGCACTGTGCTTCGCAGCCCCAGTCAGCGAGTTGGCTCGAGCTTAGCTCCGCAGGCGTTCTCGCTCGCGCTCGAACGTAGGCACGTGTGTTGTTGCGCGAGCGTGCTTCGAGTGTCCTGCAAATGCGCAGGTAGAGTCCCATAGACTCTTCTCTCGAAGTTCGAGCGCGAGCGAGAACGCCTGCCGAGACAGATCGCGTGACGGTGCCCTGTGGTGTCTTCGAGGCACAGTGCGCGGCTGCTCGCTGCCGCGCCCCGCTCGGCTGTTTGCTGCCGCGCTGACTGCGATGGCATTTGCCTGCGAATTTCCAGTTGGTTCGCCATGGGTGACGAATGATGATCGCTCGGCAGCGCACAGCCGCGTTCACGATCTGTGGGTGCGCCCGAGCCAGAGTCCCAACGTGAACGAGACTTGCGCGCCCACGGAAGGGTTGAACAACAGCGCGCCCGACACTCCTGGCAACAACGTCGGTCCGCCTGGAACCTCCACGATCCACGCGACGCCAGCGCCGAGCTCCGCGCTGAACAGCGTCGCCGCCGCGTTCGGCTGACGTTCGCCTCGAAAACAGCCGCTTCGCGTACACGTCGTCCGTGGAACGGGGCTGAACCCTCCCAACACCATCGCCGCGCCCGACGCGCCGACGAGCCCGTTTCCGCTCAGCAACAGCGGCCCCGCGCGCAGCATCACGTCGATCCCGACGCGCGCGCTCCACGCGAAGCCCGGCGTCGGCATCGCGAACGACACCGACGGGCCCGGCGCGCTCGATGGAACGATCCCACCGACGCTCCCCCGCGCGATCAGGCCCACCGGCGCTGCGAACTGCCAGCGCACCGCCGCGACGAACGCGTGCGTCGCGACCGGCTCGAGTCCGAGCTCTGCGCCCGTCGCAGAGAACAGCGCCGCCGTGCGCTCTCCCTCGAAGCGCGCATCGCGGTAGTTTTGCACGCTGTACTGATAGCCGATCTCCAACCCAACTGGCGGTCGCTGCGCGTCGCGCTGCGAACGAGCGTCCCGTGACGCACTCGCGCGCGAAGGCTCGGTCACGGGAGTCGTCGGTCCGCGCCGTGGCGGTGTGTGGGTCGTCGCTGGGACCAGCGGCGACGGTGACGAAGTCGACGACGTTTGTGCTGACGTCGTGGGATGTCCCCACGGAGGCTCGAGCGACTGTGCTTCGGCGTCGCGACCGAGCGCCCCGACCGCAGCGACGATCGTCGCGACCGAGCAACGAAGCGAGCGATGGGTGAAGGACTGGCGTGCTCCCACGAAGCGTGTGTGGAGTCGGACGACGCGCAGAGCAACGCCCGCGCACCACAAATTCGAACGCCGCAGCGAGTGCGACATCGAGTCGCACCCCGCGTCAGCGCGCCGCGAGCCGTCGCGAGCCGCGCCGTCGCGAGCGATGTGCTCCCGCCGCGCGCAATCGTGTACGATCGCTTCGCGCAGCGATGCTCGATCGCGGACGTCTCCTTGGGTTGCTCGCTCTCGTCGCATCGTGGAGCCTCGTTGATTGTGTGGCCCCTCGCCGCGCAGAGAACGGCGCGTGCCTCTTCAACGACGACTGCCAGTCTCCGCTCGTGTGCGCGGGCCGTCGGTGTCGCGTCGCGTGCCGAACCGACGCTGACTGCTCTCCGACGGGGCGAGTGTGCCGCGCCGTGCAGAGCCAGCGGGTTTGTGTGCAGCCCACCCAGCAGCCGTGCGCCACCAACGACGATTGCCCCTCGCCGCAGCGCTGCGACCCGAGCTCGTTCGTGTGTATCCCGCAGTGCGCGACGGACTACGATTGCTACCTGCTCGGACGCTCGCAGCGCTGCTCGCTCCCCGCGGGTGTGTGCTCGCTGTCCGACGCGAGCGTGACGGACGCGCTTGCCGACGCCGACGCCGAGCCAGCAGACACGAGCGCGACGGACGCTGCAATGCTCGTCGACGCCATCGAAGATCGCGCCACGGATACGATCGACAGCTCATCGGCCGACGGATCCAGCGCGGACGCGACCGTGGACGCGGGGCCGATCGTCGACAGCGCGACCACGAGCGATGTCGTCGATCTGAGCGACGCGCTTCCGACCTTGCCAGGCATCGACGCGAGCGACGCGAGGGCGTTCGCAGGGGGCGAGGCGATCGCGACGGGAGCCGTCGGCTCGACGCACGCGTGTTGGGTGAGCGTTGCAGGCGAGCTCTGGTGCGCTGGTGACAACACAGGCGCGAAGATCCCGCCGCTCGCGACAGCCGACGCGGGCGCCGAGAGCGGCACCGCGCTCACGCCCCCGCGCGTGACGACGCTCGGACCGGCGATCGGGGTGACGGTCGGCTCTGCCTTTTTGGGGCCAGGCTTTACGTGTGTCCTTCGACCGGACGGCGGCGTCGCGTGCGTGGGGTCCAACGGCGCGGGGCAGCTCGGCGTCGCGGGCGCTGCGAACCCGAGCGTCGCTCCTGTCGCGCCCACGCTCCCCGAGCCTGTCGTCGAGCTCGCCTCGACTGAGCTGCGCACGTACGCGCGAACGGCGAGCGGGCGCTTGTTTCGATGGGGCGGTTGGATGACAGGCGCGTTTCCGAATCCTCCGCCGATCGTCACGCCGCAAGAGATCACGTCGCTCGGGCCCGTCGCGACGATCGGCGCTGGGCAGAGAACGGCGTGCGCTGTGACCCGCGCAGGCGCTGTGCACTGCGAGGGCTTCACGGCCATCGGCGCCAATCGCCCTGTCGGCAGCCCCGTGAGTGAATTCGTTCAAGTGCTCGCGGCGGCCGCGGGCAATCCGCCGCTCTCGCTCGCGGTTCGCGTCGCGTGCGGTCGCGTGACGTGCTGCGCGCTCACGAGCGGCGGCGGCGCGCAATGTTGGGGCGAGAGCGCCGCTGGATCGCTCGGCAACGGCTCGGTGACAGGGAGCGTCTTCGCGGTCCCCGTCGAAGGATTGACCGACGCACACGAAATCGCCGTGCGCGCGTGGAGCATCGAGACGGACTCGGTCTTCGCGATCGCTGGCCCCGAACGCCGCCTCGTCGCGTGGGGAACACGTCGCCCGTACTCGGGGACACCAACGGAGCCTGCGGTCGCGCTTCGCGCGGTCCCCGTGCCGAGCCCGAGCGATCTCGTCGCGCTTCGCGGCGGCAGCTTCAGCGCGTTTGCGATCGACCGCCGCGGAACGGTGTTCGCGTGGGGCAGCAACAGCGCGGGCTCCGCTGGCTTGCCTCTCGTGACGGCCCCAGGCAGCGGCTACCAATATCTGGCCCCCGCGCTCGTAGAGTTTCGCCGATGAGTCGTCGTACGGGTCGCGCCCCCCGCGCTGGTGCCATCGTTTTGGCCTGGATTTTCTCGATCCAAGCGCACTCGTGCGTCGCGCCTCGCAGGCCCAACGACGAGTGTCTCTTCAACAGCGATTGTCCGTCGCCGCTCGTGTGCGCAGGGCAACGATGCCGAACGCCGTGCCGCACCGATCGCGACTGCGTCGACCCCGAACGGTGTCGTCCGTCGGGCCAACCGAACGTGCGCGTCTGCCTTCCACCCGGGAGCTTCGGGTACTGCAACTACACGGACGAGTGCGATCTTCCGCTCGTGTGTCTCATGGAATCGCGCACGTGCGGCGAGGGCTGCGCGTCCGATGACGAGTGCGCCCGCGCTCGCGGCCCCGGGTTTCGCTGCGGAACAACGCGACGCCAGTGCGAGTCGACCACCGCAGACGGCGGCCTCGACAGCGGCCAACGCGACGTCACGTCGCCCGCCGACGCGAGCTCCGACGGGACGCTCGCAGACGTCGCGACGGACACTTCGTCGATCGACGCGATCGATGACGTAGCGACGGACGATGCTCCCCTCGATGTGGTGGACGACGCTCCAGACGACGTCGCGGACAGTCGTGTCGTCGAGCCGCGCGGCTGTACGACGCCCGTCACGCATCGATTCGTCAGGGCCTGCGCGTCGCAGCATCTGACCTGTGCGATTTCGATCGAACGCGAGGTGTATTGCTGGGGCTCCAACGCCACCGGGCAGATCGCGCGTCCGACGAGCACGATGATCTTCGATCGGCCGCAGCGAATCGAGGGCGTGAGCGACGCGATCGACATCGGCTGCGCGCAGCACGAGGCCCAGTCCACGGGCGGATCGAACAACGCCCCAGCTGCGCACGTCTGCGCGCAACGATCGGACGGATCGATCTTGTGTTGGGGAGACAACCGCCGAGGACAGCTCGGAACACCGACGCCCACGATCGTCACGACCCCCACGGCGTTTACGGTGACCGACGGCGGCCGCACCATCACGAGCTTCGCGCGAATGCGGGTCGGCGCGATGGGCGTGCACGTGATCGCCCCTGACGGAACGCTGTATTTCGCAGGCCGAGGCACCTTCAACGGCGCAGGCACCGGCAGCCCCGGCGAGGTCTTCACGCTCTCGTCGCCGGCCGAGCGCGTCGAGACTCGAACGCCTGTCGACAACGTGTTTTCGAACACTGGCGAGACGATCGCGACCTTCGCGGGCGCGACGCGCGCCGTGCAGTTCGGCGACATCCAAGAGTTCGTCTCGTTCGGCGCGGGGCTCTACAACACTCGACTCGCCGTCGCGACCGAGCTGCCGCTCGCGTCCATCGGCGTTGCTGTGAGCGCGAGCGCGCCCGTTGTGCAGCTGAGCCTCGCGTCGAGCTTTCGGATCGCGCTGCTCGCAGACGGACGCGCGTTCGGCTGGGGCTCCAACGATTGCGCGCAAGTCGGCAGCTTCAGCGCGACGGTCACCAACCGCGGCGACCGCGTGTGGCCCGTCGAATCAGCGCTCGGCGTCGCGTTCACGTCGCTCGCGCGCGTGGCGACAGCGCAGCTCCGCAGCATCGCCGTCGACCGCGCGGGCAACGCGTATCTTTGGGGCGCAGCTGGCATGGGCACGAGCTGCGTAGCGCCGCAGGGCCCGACCATCGTCCCCGCGATTTCTCAGGCGATGGACGCGGTGATCGCAAACTCGCATCAGTGCGTGCTCCGCCGCGACGGTCGGCTCTTGTGCTGGGGGTGCAACGACTTCGGCGCGCTCGGCCGCGGAGCGCCCGCCACCGGCGCGACCCGCGCGACGACGTGCACGGTCCGAACGAGCGCCGGCGAAAACCAGCCAGGCTTCGTGTGCTTCTGACGCGCTCTCGAAGCCTCTCAGTCCGTCCCTGCGTCCGCGAGATCGTCGCGCCATCGACACTCGAACCCGCTGCCGCTCGGCACGGCGACGAGGTTCGGGTCGTAGTTCACACAATCCTCGGGCGTCCTCGCCTGCACGATGCAGCGCCCCGCGGAGCACAGGAGCGGCGGTCCGCAGTCCGACGAAAAGCGGCAGTAGCCCAGCTCCTCGGGCGGTAGGCACACGCGCTTGGTCGGCTCCGCGCTCGAGCGACACCGCCATCCGCTCGAACAGTCACGGTCGTCGCGACACACCGCGCGACACTTCTGCCCTGCGCAAATGAGGCCGGTCTGGCAGTCGTCGCTGAAGACGCACTCCTCGGCGCTCGCGACGCGCGGAGGCGCGACACACGAAAACAACCCCGCTGCGGCCAGCGCGAGCACAAAGGCGATCCTGCGAGTGAAGCGTCGTCGGCCGCCACGAAGACCATCGCGCTCGGTCGTGGGTGAGCCCGCGTCGATCGAACGGGCGCGGATGCAAGCGCGGAGAGTCGCTCGAAGCGGAGGGCTCACTCGCGGAGTTTGTACCACGAGCGCGGGGGCCGTCGCTTCGGGCGATGTTGTGCTGCGGCTCAGCACGCGAGACGTTAGTCGCCTGGATCGACATGGCCACCACGAAGAAGTCTGCGAAGAAGCCGTCGCGCGCTCCCCGCCCAGGAGACTCGTTTCCGAAGCCTCCGTGGCTGGACAGCGAACGTTTGACCGAGCGGCTGATCCAGCGCGTCGCGTATCCCGCGTACACGCACCGCGAGACCGTCCGCGCCCTCGCTGCGAAGACGAGCACGGGCAGCGTCCGCGCGCGCGTCGACGCGTTGTTCGAACATTGCGTCGCGCGGGGCTTGCTGCCGGAAGCGTGGACGACCGGCGGCGCGCCTCGCTGCATCGGCCTCTGCAAGTCCTGCAAATTCGCCGAGGTTCGCCCCGATGGAACGCTCATGTTTCACGCCGAAGCGTGCCCCGAGACGGATCGACCGCGCACTCTCGAGTTCGCTGTCTCGCTCGCGGCCGAGGCGTGCACGTTGGAGCCGCGCGGCGCAGTCGTGGACGCCGAAGCGCTCGCGGCCGAATGGATGAACGCGCTCGTCGTGTGGGGCGGGCGTCCCTTTCGCGGCGTGTACTGGACCTACGAAGAGCAAGCGCCTTCGATCCTCGACGGGTGGGACGACTCGTACTGCGATTTGCGCGACGTCGTCACGTTGCCTGCGGTGGCGGCGGCGCGCACGGTGCGCTCCGAGCCGTTTCTCGGGTGCAATCAAGTGACGACGACGGGCTACGGAGCGCTCGGACGAGTTCCGTGGCTGCTGGAGATCTTCTCGTCGATCGAGCGCGACGTCAGGGCGCCGAAGAAGCGCGATCGACCGAGGCGCGCGTTCGACGACACCGAGCTCGAGTTCCTCGCATTCGCGCTCGAAGGTGCCTCGCTCTGGCACGCAGCGATCACGGTGGACGCAGTTGTCACGCCCGCGACGAAATCGCGCGCTGATCGGATCGCGTCGCCGTACTCCGCGGTGATCGGCGCGCGATTCGCGACCCTACCGAACCCATGGACCGCGCTCCTCGCGCTGCTCGCCACCGGTGCGTTTCCTGTTGGATCCGCCGATGGGATGCTCGCGCTCAATCTTGCGCGGTGATGGAGCGCGTGACGCAGGCGACACACGTAATCGAGCGTCGCCGCAGCACCGTCGCGCTGTCGCGCGCTGCGCTCCCCGCCACTCACACTCTGCTTCGATCTCTCCCACCGAGATCGATCTGGCGCACCCGAGAGGACTCGAACCTCTAACCTCCAGATCCGTAGTCTGATGCTCTATCCAATTGAGCTACGGGTGCGTTGGGGAGGCGACTTATGCACCCGCGTTTGGGCGGTGTCAACAGTCACTGTTGGATCTTTTTTCGCCCCCCGCGGACCTTCCGTCACTCGCCGCCGTGGCCGGGGGTGCCGGGGTCCTCCTTGCTCGAAAACGCGCGGTCCAGCATGCGGATCGGCCACGAGAGCAGCGCGACGAGCTTGGCGCGCACGGCGCTGTTCGCGAGGTCGTCGAACCACGTGAACACCACGGGCGTCGCGAGCAGCGTGAGCAAGAGCGCCAGCGTCTGGCCGCCCATGATGACCGAGCCCATGGCGCGGTTCGTTCCCGCGCCGGCGCCCGAGGACGCGACGAGCGGAACCATACCCGCCACGAACGCGACCGTGGTCATGAGGATCGGCCGCAGTCGATCACGGTTTCCGACCATCACCGCGTCGGCGCGCGACAGACCGCGCCGTCGCAGCTCGCGCATGTGATCGACCTGCAAGATCGAGTTCTTCTTCACGATGCCGAAGAGCACAAGGATGCCCAGCGACGAGAAGATGTTCAGCGACTGTCTCAACAGCACCAGCGACAGGATCGCGAACGGGACGGTCAGCGGCAGCGAAATCAAGATCGTGATCGGGTGGATCCAGCTCTCGAACTGCGCCGCGAGCACGAGGTACATGAACACCATCGACAAGACGAAGGCGATCATGAAGCTCTTGCCAGCCTTGCCGAGCTCCTTCGAGCGACCCGCGAGCTCGCCGGAGAATCCCGGCGACGGGCGCTGCGCGTTCCATGCGGCCTGCAGTCGCTCGATCACCGCGGCCTCGCTGCCGCCAGGCTTCACGTTGCAGTACACCGTGACCTGACGCTGGCGGCCGAGACGCTGGATCACCGAAGGCCCCGAACGCTCTTCGACGTTGACGACGTCGCTCAAGCGCACGGTTCGCCCGGGGATCGTCGACGCCACCGTGACCAACGAAAACGCATCGACCCGCTCGCGCACAGAAGCATCACCGCGGAGGTGCACTTCGTACTGCTCGCCGCCTTCGTTGTAGTTGGTCACCTGCACGTCGCCGACGAGCAACCGAAGCGCGTTGGCGACCTCGACCGGAAGAACGCTCAAGTCCGCAGCGCGAGCACGGTCGATCGAGACGACGAGCTCGGGCTTTCCGACGACGAGCGTCGAGTCGTGGTCCGTCGTCATGGGGATGTTGCGCATCTCGCGGACGAGCGCGTCTGCGTATTGCCCGAGCTTCTCGAGCTCGGGGCCCCGCAGCACGAACTGGATGCTCGCGCTGTCCGCCGCGCCGCCGCCGCCGAACGCGTTGACCGGCGAGACCGCCACGCGGAGGTTGTCCGACGCAAAGCGCGGGAGCACTTCTTCGCGAACGCGCCCCATGAGCCCCTGCTGATCGATCCTGCGCTCGGTCGGAGGGATCAACGCCACGAAGATCGACGCCTGATTCGACCCGCGCCCTGACTGATCGCCCTGCGCCGAGCCCACCGTCGCCACAGTGTGCGACACGCCCGGAAGCGCGCGGATCGAGCGAGCGAGGCGCTCGGTCACGATGTGGGTCTGACGCAGCGACGTCCCTTCGGGAGCGCGGATCTGCACTTCGAAGCGCGACTCGTCTTCGATCGGGAGGAAGTTCTTCGAGACCGCCTTCGCGAGCGGCCCGAGCGACGCCATCGCGATGATCATCGACAGCCCGACCACCCAACGGTGCCGCATCGAGAACCCGAGCAGCCGCATGTACCCGCGCTCGATCAGCCCGTAGATGCCTCGCGAAGGCCCGTGCGCGCCCGCGTACTCCGCGGCGACGACGCGCGTGCCTGCGCTCCACTGGGACAGCTCGTGGATCTCGGCCCAGCGACCGGCGGCCGCGTCGAGGCCGAAGAAGAAGTGCTTCAGCGGCGCGACCAGCCGGGTCAGCGCGCTCGCCTGCGTCGCGAGCCACGCTTGGTACGCCTGGATTTGTTCAGGCGTTCCGGCGTTGGCAGGGTCCGAGTGGACCTCGTCTTCGGCGTGCGTGGTCTCTTCGGTGAACGTCTCTTTCGCGCCGGGCTTCTGCTTGAGCCAGCGCGAAGACAGCATCGGCGTCAGCGAAAACGCGACGACGAGCGACACCATGATCGAGAAGCTCATGGTGAAGCCGAAGCTCGCCATGAAGCGACCGACGATTCCTCCCATGAACGCCACCGGCAAGAACACCGCCACGAGCGAGAGCGTCGTCGCGAGCACGGCCATGCCGATCTCGCGCGTCGCGTAGATCGCCGCCTTGCGCGGGTTCATGCCCTTCTCTTCGACGAACTTCACGATGTTCTCGAGCACGACGATCGCGTCGTCGATCACGATGCCGACCGCCAGGGTCAACCCGAGCAGCGTGATCGTGTTGAGCGTGAGCTTCATCGCGCGGATGAGAACGAACGTCGCGATGATCGACGTCGGGATCGCGAGCGCCGAGATGACCGTCGAGCGGAGGTTCCAGAGAAAGAGCAGCACGACGATGGCCGCGAAGAGCGACCCGAGGATCAAGTGCTCTTGCACCGCGTGGATGGCGTTGCGGACGAACTCGCCTTCGTCGCGCACGATGTCCAGTCGAAATCCCGGCGGAAGCGTCGGACGAATCTCGTCGAGCCGCTCTTTGAGCGCGTCGATCACGGCCACGGTGTTCGTGCCCGACTGCTTGCGCGGCGCGAGCACGACGACCTCGCGGCCCGAGAGCGACGCCAGCGAGCTCGCGTCGGCCTCGCCGTCCTCCGCGCGCCCGACGTCACGCAAACGAATCGTCAGTCCGTTGCGCGTCGAGAGCGCGATGCTGTTGAACTCTTCGACCGACGGAACACGACCGAGCACGCGCAGCGAAAACTGGCGATCTCCGCGGTAGATCGTCCCGCCGGGGACCTCGATGTTCTGCGCGGCGAGCGAGCGAGAGATGTCCGAGATGGTCAGCCCGTACGCTTGCAAGCGCGCCGGGTCGACGGTGACGTTCACCTGCCGTTGGCGGCCGCCGTAGATCACCACGCCGCCGACGCCGTTGAGCGACTCGATCTGCCTTCGCACGCGGCGCGAGGCGTACTCCGTGAGCTCGCGCGTCGTGCGCGGCCCCGAGAGCGCGATGTACATCACCGGCGCGGCGTCCGGGTCGATGCGCTCGACGCGAGGCTGCAGAATTCCCTGCGGAAGCTGCGACAGGATTCGGTTCACGCGGTCGCGAACCTCCTGCGCGGCTTCGGACGTCGGCTTGTCGAGGTCGAAGCGCGCGACGACGACCGAGAGGCCCTCGAAGTTGTTCGACCGCAGCTCGTCGAGGCCCGAGATCGAGTTGAGCGCGTCCTCGATCTTGTCGGACACCTCCGACTCCATCTGCTCTGGCGCCGCGCCCGGAAGGACCGTGGTCACGATGACCGCGGGAAAATCGATGTTCGGAAAGCGGTCCACCCCGAGCCCGAGCAAGCTGAACGAGCCCACCACGATCATGGCGAGCATCAGCACCCAGGTGAAGACCGGCCTGCGGACACAAACCGCTGCGAGCCACTGCATGACAATCCTCTTCGATTGTGTGTGGCGGCCGCCGTTGCATCGCCGGCCGCGCTATCGGGCTATCGACCGTTTTCGCGCGCCGCCGGGTCGACGGCGCCGGCTGCGCGCCGCAAGCGCGCGGCGGCGAGGCGCAGGTCCACAAAGGAGTTGACCAGGTTGATCTGCGCCGAGAAGAGCTGCGTCTCGGCGTCGGCGACGTCGGTTTGAGTGCTCGCGCCGACCGCGAGCCGCTCGCGACGAACGCGGTACGTCTCTCGCGCTGCAGTGAGCGCGACACGCGCCGCGGCGATCGACGCCTGCGCGCCGGTCAGCGCGTTGTATTGCGCGCGCACTTCGGTCTCGAGCCCGTCGCGGAGCTGCGCGAGCTGCGCCTGCACCTGCGCGCGCTGCGCGTCGAGGCGGCCGTTTGCCGCCATGCCCGTGATGAGCTGATTGGGCGTCCACTGCGCTTGGATCGACAGGTCCCAGGTCGTCACGAACTCCCCTTCGCGCTGCGGAAAGATGCGCTGATTGGGGTTGGCGATATCGACGTTTCCCGCGATCGCTACGCTCGGAAAGTACCCCGCCACCGTGGCCCGTTGCTGTGCGTCGATCGCGCGCATCTGCCGCTCGATGGACTGAAGCTCCGGCCTCGAGCGCATCGCCGCGTCCACGAGCGTCGCGATCGACTCGCTCGGAAGCGGCACGCCCACGTCGACGCCCTCGCCGATCGCGATCGGTTCGTTTGGAGACATCCGCGCTCGTTGTCGAAGCTGAAGCTCCATCAGCGAGACGAGGTTTCGCGCCTGCGTGACGCGCAGATCCGCGCTCGCGACCGCGCTCTCGACGACGGGAACCTCCGACGGCGCAACGACCCCTGCCTGCCGAAGCTGCAGGATGTCTTCGCGCCGTCGCCTCGTCAGCGAGAGCGCTTGCTCGGAAGCCGCGAGCGTCCCGAGCGCGCGCACGTACTCGTAGAAGGCCTCGCGCGCTTGCAGCGCTGCGCTGCCGCGCGCGACCTCGAGGTCGAGCCTCCGCGCCTCGGACTGCTGCCCCGCGGCGAGGTAGAACTCTCGCAGCCTGAGGGGGATGTCCGTCACCGGGATCGTCAGCGAGAGCCGGATCGTGAAGTTATTGAGGATCGGCTGCTGGAGCACGACGTTTTGCGTAAACGCCGCGGGATTCGCCTGGCACGCAGCGATGTTCATCAAGCACCCCGGCGTGTTGAACGCAGGGATCGTCCCGGGCGTGATGTCGCTCAGGCGCGTGTAGCGAAAGCTCCCCGTGAGCGTCGGCAGCATGGCCCATCCGGCCTCGCTCTGCTGTTGCTCTGCGACGCGAAGACCCGCGCGCGCTGCGGCCACGCCGAAGCTCGCTCGAACGGCCCTCGAAGCAGCGTCGTCCGCAGTGAGCCCGCCCGCGCGCGGGCGGATCGCCTCGGGCAGCTCGGGCTCGCTCGGCGGAGGCACCGCGCGCTGCGGCATCTGCGCGGGCGCGATCAGCGCTTGCGGGTTGATGGGCGTCGCTGCGGTCGCGTTGCGGGGCGCAACGGGATCGGTCGCGGGCGTCGCCTGCGGTTGTTGTGGCGCTTGCCGCGCGGTCTGCGCGCGCGCGTCGCTCGTCGCGAGCGCGAGGGCCGAGGCCGCGAGCGTCGCGGCGACCCACGTATTCGAGTTCATCGACAACTCCTCGAAGTGCACTGAGGGCTCACTCGGTCACGAGCGATCCGTCCGCGAGTCGATCGAGACGGCCCATCGCGACGCGCTCGCCTGCGTTGACGCCGCGCTCGAGGAGCGTGGTGGCCCCCATGCGCTCGGCGATCGTGACCACGCGCTCTTGGATCCTGCGGTCCGCGCCGATCACGAACACGCGGTGCACGCCCGCTTCGCTCAAGATCGCGTCCGTCGGGATCTCGAACACGGTCTCTTGCCGATCGAGCTCGATGCGCGCGGTCGCGAAGAGCCCTGGCCTGAGCGCTCCGTCGCTGTTGGGGATGACCGCTTCGGCCACGAGCGCGCGCGTGTCCGCGCGGACCGCGGCGCTGATGTATCGAAGCTCGCCGGTGAACTCGCGATCGGCGTACGCGTCCACCCGCAAAACTACCCGCTGTCCGCGGCGCAGCATCGCGAGTCGCTCCTGCGGAACCTGCAGCTCCATGCGCAGCGGATCCGTGCGAACGATCGTCACCACCGCGCGCTGCGGCGTGACGTACTCGCCGACGTTGATCGTGCGCTCGGCGACCTCACCGTCGAACGGCGCCCGCACGATCGAGTCGGCCACCGCGCGCGACGTCTGCGACACCGCCACTTGGGCGCTGCGCAAGGCCGCGATCGCCCCGCGCGCGTTGTTTTGCGCCGCTGCGTACTGCGCCGCTGCCGCGGCCGCGCTCGACCGCGCGCGCTGCAGCTCCTGGTCGCTCACGCCGCCGTTGGCCGAGAGCTGCTCGGTCCTGCGGAGCACGTCCTGCGCGAGCTCTGCGTTGGCGCGCGCGGCTTGAACCTCGGGGAGCGCGTTGGGGTCGCGTCCGGCTCCGCCCGCTTCGCCGAGCCGAGCCCTCGCCTGCGCGAGCGACGCCGAGGCGCTCTCGGCGCTCGAGCGAAAATCCACGTCGCGAATGCGCATCAGGGCCTGACCCGCGCGCACGATGTCGCCGCGCTCGACGAGCACGGCTTCGACGCGGCCCGCGACGAGCGGCGTCAGCTGCGACTGCCTGTCGCCCACGAGCGTGCCCGTGAGCGCGAGCGCTGCTGCGCGCGTGCGAGGCGTCACCGCGCCGGCGCGCACCTGGGTCGGCGCGTTCTCGGTGGCGGGACCCACGACGGGGCGCGTCGAGCTTCCGCTGGGTTTGCAGGCCGCGAAGCCCGTCGCCAAGACCGTCGCGAGCGCCATGGCGCGGGCGATCGTCGGCGCCGACGCGAGCGCGAGTCCCTTCGTTTCAGTTGTCATGCTGGCCTCTGCGGGGGTGTGTTGCTCGTCGGTCGCCGACGTTGCGCCCGAGCGAAGCGCATACAGCGATCCCGCTGTGTCGGGACGACCCGAAGGGTCTGTAGTGCCAGATGCTTGCGAACGCAATCTTTGAACTGTAAAGAATCGTCATGGCCGCAGACAAGACCGCCCCGGCGCGTCGCGCGGGCTCGAAGAGAGCTCGCGGCCCCGTTTCTGTGGTCGAAAACCCGCGGATTCCAGAGCCTGGCGCTCGATCCAAGCGGCCCCGTCCAGAGGCGACGCCGCGCACGGCCGAGCCCTCTCCGATCCCCTCTCCGGCGCCGATGTCCTTCGGGACGAGCTCTGCGTGGCCGCGCAACAGCGAGGCGTTGTTCGTGCTGATGGCGCGCGCAGGGCGGGCGATCTTCGAGCAGCTCGAGGCGACGGTGTCGGCGCAGGGCGAGTCGGTGATCCTCTTTCGGCCCCTCGCGATCGTGATGCGCTTCGGGCCGCAGACGCAGCAAGACATCGCGAAGCTCACCGCGCAGCACCCCGCGGGCGTCTCGCGGATCGTGGACGAGCTCGAGTCGCGAGGCCTCGTTCGGCGCATTCGCGGAGAGCACGATCGGCGGACGATCCGCGTCGAGCCCACGGAAGAAGGGCGCGCGCTCTTCGCGAAGATCGACCCCTTCGTGGGCGCCGCGCTCGACAAGGTGCTCGATCCGCTGTCGCCCGAGGACCGCGAGGCGCTGATCCGCGCGCTCGAGAAGATCGTCTCGGCCGCAGGAACCTGAAGCGCGCGTCGCCAACCGATGGCGTCGCAGCGTTTGTTGAAAACGTGTGCGCTTACCGACGATCGCTCGACGGATCGCGCGCGCCCCGGACGATCGCCCGCTGCGCGAGCGCGAGGGACGCCATGAGCAGCGCTCCGCCCGTCCAGCGCGTGACGAGCGCCGAGCGCCCCGGCTGTCCGCTGTCGCGGAGCTGAACGCCGAGCATCCCCGTCGCGCCCGAGTAGGCCATCGACGCGCACCAGAGCGTCGCGCCGAGCGCCCAGCACCCGAAGGTCGCGGGCCCTCTCCAGCGCTCATTTCGCAGTTTTTCTGCGTCGGATGGAACGTCCGCCCCGCGCGCGAAGAGCCCTCCGCGCGCGGCGAACCCGACGAGCGCCAACGTCACCGCGGCGAGCGCGAGCGACCAGAGCGCGAGCGACTCGATCGGCTCGTAGAAACCGACGACGCGGTACGGAGAACCCGGCGCTTGTCGCGCGAGCACGGCCCACGCGCCGCTCGCGCACGAGAGCCACACGAGCCCGAGGCCGCCGCGGACGAACCAGCGCGCTGAAGGCTCGATCGCGGGCGATTTCGGGGGCTCGCGCTCGGCTGTCGGCTCGCCTGTGCTCATGCTCACCCGCCGTCGAGCCCGCGCCACGCAGTGGAAGCCGCACTCGCCACCGGGGCGAGGCGCCGTTGCAGCAATCGCATGGAACCCATTTGAGTTGTCGTTCGGGAGCGAAGTATCACTGCCCGGGTTCCGTATCACGGCAGAGGATCACACGATGAGCTTCTCGACTTCGTCTACGTTTCGATTGGGCGGCGCATGCGCGGCGTTCGCGGTGGTGTTCGCGGGCTGCAACCTCACGTCGCCTCGCTTCTACGGCGGCATCGACATCAACGCTGGCGGAGGAGGCAACACGACGTGGAACGCCGGGGGCGGCTCCAACGCCGCCGTCGTGACCCCCGCTGGCAACGGCAGTGGTGCCGTGTCGGGAGGCGCTGTCGCTGGCGTCGTCAGCGCTCCGCCGGGCGCGCCGCCCGCAGTGCAGCTCGACGCAGTGACCCAGACGCTTCGCGCGCAGGGGTACGTCCCCGTGAGCGCGCCGCAGCGCGCCGCGCAGGCCGCGGGCGGATTGTCGTCGCACCCGTTCATGCCGTCGCAGCCGGGCGTCTGTTACGTCGCGGTCGCGGTCGGCGCGCCGACGGTCACGCAGCTCGCGATGACGATCTCTGCGCCTTCGGGCCAGTACATCGGCAACTACGCGCGCGGCGACTCGCACCCGTGGGTGCAGTTCTGCGCGTACGAATACGGGCTGTATTTTCCGCGCGTGTTCGTGGGGCAGGGCAACGGCGAGGTCCTCTTTCAGATCTTCCAAGGCCAACCCGGGACGTCCGCGATGCTCGCGGGTGTGTGGTCTGGTGGATCGCAGCAGCGCGTCGCGCCGCGCTCGGTCGACGCCGCGACGCAGAGCCGCATCGCCGCGCTCACGCAGCAGCTCCGCGGGCAGGGCTATCAGCAGGTCGTGGCGCCGCGCGCTTCGATGCTCGGTCGCGGCGAGATCGTGTCGCTCCCGACGACGCTTCGCGCGGGATTTTGCTACACGTTCGCGATCTTCGGCGGGCCGGGCGCGCGCGACGCGGACCTCTATTTCTTGGACAGCACGGGGACCGTCGTTCAGCGCGACGAGCGCGCGGACGTCGACGCGGTCGTGCGCGACGTGTGCGTGACCAACGCCGCGCAGTACACCGTGCGTCCTCGCATGGCCGAGGGCGACGGACCCGTGTGGATCGCCGCGTTCGCGCGCTCCGCGCAGGCGAGCACCGCGCAGGTGTCGCAGACGTCCCTCTCGATGTCGCAAGGCTCGGGCGGCGGCAACGACATCGACGACACGTGGAACGGTCAGCAGAACAACCTCCTCTCGGTCGGCTATCAAGCGGACGGCGCTCCCTTGAATCGCACGCTGACCGAGGGTCAGAGCGCGGACGAGAACGTCACGCTCGGCGCGGGTATGTGCTACGCGATCATGGCCGTCGGCGAGTCTCGCGTGCGCGACCTCGACCTCGATTTGCTCGACAGCAGCGGTCGTCCCGTCGATCGCGACTACGCGCAGGACCCGAAGGCGATCGTGCGACTGTGCGCTCCCGCGCAAGGTCAGTATCGCGTGACGGTGCGCATGGCGAGCGGCGGCGGCGCCTATCGACTGGGCCTCTTCCGATGGAACGGCGGGACCTCCGGCGCCGGCCTCTCGGGCATCGCCTTCGTGCGCAACGCCGAGGTCACGCGGGTGCTGCAGTCCGACGGCTACGCGGGCGACGCGGATTTCGAGATCTTCCGCGCGCAAATCCGCGAAGGGGCGAACACCACGCGCAACGTCACGCTTCGCGCGAGCCAGTGCTACGCGTTCGTGGGCGTCGGCGGCAACGGCGTGAGCGACCTCGACCTCGTCGTGCAAAAAGACGGGCAGACCGTGGCCGAGGATCGAACGTTCACCGCGTTTCCGACGGCGCGCTTCTGCGCGCGCAACGCGGGGCAGCACCGCGTGACGATCAGCTCGCGCCGCGGCTCGGGCGAGTTCGTCTTCCGCGTGTTTCGTCGCGAGCAGAACTAGCGCGACGCGATCTACGAGAGCGGCTGCGAGCGCGCTACGGCGGGGGAAATTCCGTCACGCTTCGCCTGCACACCAAGCGCTCGTCGGGCTGTCGAACGCAGTGCCACTCGAGGTTCTGCTCGACCCAGAGCGCGTTGAGGCCCAGCGTTCGAACGCGAGCTCCGGTGACGTGAACCACTGATCCGCTCGCGTTTGTCGCGATGTCCGTCACTCTGGTGACGGCGCACGCATTGGCGCCGAGCGCGGCGACCGCGATGAGCGCCGCCCTCATCGCTCACCGTCCAATCGAATCACGTCGCACACGCGCGCGCCGTTCGGCTGAAATCGGCAGTCGAAAAGCGTGTCCGACGCCAGGTACTCGACGGCGCTCTGCACGTACGTCGCAGAACGGTCGCTGCGCGCGACGGCCGATGTGATGTGACCGACGCAGCCCGACAGCGCAGACAGCGTCGAAGTGGCAAACAGGTAGCTGGCGCACGTGCGTGCGCGCGTGCGTTGCAATCGTCGCATGAGTCCCTCGTGGTTCGTTCATCGCGACACGCTCGCGACGTCGGCATGACGGCGCGCTCGAGCATCGACGGCGGTCGACGCTCACGTGTTCGCAGCGGGGAGCGCGCGAACAACCACGGCGCACGAGCGCACATTCCTAGGTAAATTGCTGATGATTCGTCGATATTGTGCTGAATGCTCGCCGCGCGTCGAGCAACGCAGAGCCGCGATCGCGCGACGCGCCGCCGTAGATTTGCTTGACGAGCGATCGCGCGAGACACACTCGATCGCTCGATGAGCGGCGACGTTGTTCTCGATCGCGCCTCCATGCGTCGGCCCCGAAGAGGGGCTGGCGGGAGGTATCGATGGACGAAGAGGATCTCTCTCGTGCGCGTCGCCGGTGGTCGCGACGCTTCGATCGTGACGCGCTGAACAGCGAGCGTTGGACGCTCGAAAAGGACCGTTCGACACGACACAACTGCGCCAAGCGCCGCGAAGGACAGCCCAAGCGCGGCTACGGCGGCTGCTACAACGATGGCGTTCGCAGCGCGGTGCTCGCGCGCATCGACGCGCGACGATGGTGCCGATGGATCACGCGCGCGCACGACGATGAGCGCACCGAGAGAGCGGTCGAGCCGACAGCGTTCGCGCCCATCGAGCGCGGGCGCGCGCGATGGAGGGCTCCGAGGAGCGGGCGTCGTTGATGCTGCGCATCATCGTCGGACGGGGTTGAGTCCAGCTTGAATTGTGTCCGCGCGACCGCCCTGCCGACGCGCCGTGCTCGGCGGTTCGGTGTCGCAGTGATGCGATCGGCACGCCGCACGGTATCGTGCGTTCGTCGGTGAGCCCACGAGCGAACGTGGGTTCACGCGAGCCGCAACGGCGCCTCGATGCGCGCTACATCCCCGCAATCCACGCGGTTACCAGCGCGACGCCCGAAGCGTCGACGCGCTCGGTCGCGAGCGGCGGCATTTGCAGCCTTCCTCCACGGCGGGACATCAGGCGCACCACCGCGCTGCGCTCGGGGTGACCGGGCTCCACTGCGCGGCCAACGGCAGTGGCGTACGTCGGCGTTGTGGCTGGGGAGCCCAGCGCGTCGACGCGAAGCCAGAAGTCCAGCTCACGCTGCGGGTCGAAGCACCGCGCGCCCTGGCGAGGCGGGCGGGCCGTGTTGTGGCAGTGACCACAGTTTGCGTGCAGGTAGCCTAGCGCCGCGCGCTCGGTCTCGTTGCCGGGCAGTTCGAAGTTCCGCGTGGGGGCAACGGTCAGAAGCCCGTCGGCGATCAGGTCGTTCAGCAACGCGCTCTGCGCAGCGTCGTCGCTCGACAGCTGGATCGCTGAGAAGCCGAGCACGCGGCTCATCCGTCCTCCGTGGCAGCCCACGCAGCGGTCGGCGGCGGGCACGTCGTGGTTGGTGCCCCGCGCGTCTGCCATACCGCCCGGCGTCGCGATCGCTTCGGTGCCGGCGTCGTTCCAGACGTACGCCATGAACGCCCAGTCCGACGGGCCGGAACCGGTCCGCTGTATCAGGCGCGTCTCGACCCGCACGCCGTCACGCGTAAACTCCTTCCAGAAGCGCGAGCCAACCGGGAAGACCCAGTCGTTCATGTCGCGTGTGTCGATCGTGGCGTTTGGCGGCAGCGCAAACCATCGGCGCTTCTCCGCGCCGTCGCTCCAGAGTTGGAATCGCGGCTGGAAGGGTCGCACGCTCGGCGCGAGCGTCTGCCGCGCGGTGTCCGCATACAGGCCCGTCGCGGAGAGCAGCGTTGGCAGCGTTGCGTTGGCCGCAGCATGTGCGGGAACCGCAGCGATGGGGTCGCACACATCGTACGAGTCGCAAGCACCAACCGAGAGAGAGGCCACCGTTGCCACTGCAACAATGCTCGCGGGTCCGTGGCGGAACAGCGCGCGGTAGACGAAGTGTATCGTCACGGCGTCACCCGCCACCGTGTGAGCGGGCTAGCGCCAGCGCGCCGAGGATCGTGCTGCAGACGCCCAACACGATCGCCACGACGGCCCCGCCAAACCCGTGGCCTGTTCCGACGCCTCCTGCAGCGGTCGCTGCCAACCGCCCGCCGAGCGACGCGCCGATCAGTCCTACAACTACGGCTGCAGTAGCGCCCGGTCGCGCGTTGCCGCCGAGGCGACCGGTCAGTGCGAGTCCGCCGAGGGCCACGCCAACCAGCGCGACGAAATCGGCGCCGAGCGACGCGAGGCGCCCGCGACTCATCGCGAACACGCGGCCGGCCGTCGGGTCGGCCGAGGCGCGCAGGGCCGTGCAGCCGACGAACGCAAGACCACTCGTAAGGCTGAACCAATGTGTGTGTGCTTTTTCAAACATCGACAGGCTCCTTGGTCGCGCGACTCTGCGCGACCAAGCGGGTGTCGTATTGGACGAATGGGAAGCCGCATTGACGGGGCGAAGGCCTGTCGAGAGCGCGGTAGGCTGGCGCCGCCATGGAGTACCTTGCGCGAACCCCGCCTCCGCCGCTCGACGCGTTCATCGAGCGCATCTGGTACTGCGCGCTCACGCCGCCGCCCGGCCTCGAGCGCGTGCTCCCCGGTGGCACCGTCGACTTGGTGGTCAATCTCGCAGAGGACGAGATTCGGATCGGGGACCCTTCGAACCCGGCGTCGATGCGCGTGCTTCCGGGCGCCGTCGTCGGCGGAACCCACACACGCAGCTTTCTGGTCGATCCGCGCCAGCGCGCGTCGGTCTTCGGGGTTCACTTCAAGCCCGGCAAGTCCATGCCCTTCCTCGGCATCTCGCCTGCTGAGATCGTCGACGCGTACGTGTCGCTCGGCGATCTCTGGGGATGCGACGGCCGCAACCTCCGAGAGCGCCTCCTCGAGGCGCGCTCGCCAACGGAGCAATTCCGACAGATCGAAGACTCACTGTTGCGGAGGCTTCGGCGCGCGCGGCCAGTGCACCCTGCCGCCGCAGCGGCCGTCGACGTGTTTCGCGCCGCGGGAAACAACGTGCGCGTCGCGACCGTCGCAGCGGCCGTAGGGCTCAGCCGACGCGGGCTGGTCGACGTATTCACGCGCGAGGTTGGCCTTGCGCCGAAGCTCTACGCCCGCCTCCAGCGGTTTCACCGAACCAAAGCACGCATCGCGGCACTCGGGGGGGACCCGTCATGGGCAGCGCTCGCGGTCGACTGCGGCTACTGCGACCAGTCTCACATGATACGGGAGTTCGTCGATTTCGCGGGCATCAGCCCCGCGCGATACCTGTGCGGCCGCGGCGACGAGACGCGGTTCGATCACTGGGTGCACGCCTGAGCGGCTCCTCGCGCAATCGCCTTCCAACGATGCACGGCGATGTCGCGGCGATGCACGATCGACGTTCCGAAGAAGACGAGACAGCCAATGCTTGTGCGGCGCGCAAACCAAGGTACGCCCATCGTTGATGCTGAGCATCATCGCGCTTGATGCTCAGCATCACGCTTGCTCACCGTCGCGAAGCCTCGCGCAGCACGTCGCCGACGGCGCCCATTTGATCCGGTCGAAATCCGCGGACTGTCACCGTGCTGTCCCGCTCTTCGACCGTCACGCCTTCGAGCCCCGCGGTCTCGGAGAACGCTCGCTTCGCGCGCGCAGCTTCGTCGCTCATCGAGGGCTCTGGGCGGCTGGGGCGCGTCCCGAACGCGCGCAGAATCGCTCGGAGCTCAGGTGTCTTCACCTCCTCGAGGTCCACGGTGAGCTTCTCGTTGTTGCGCTTGACCGAATAGCGCTGCGCCGCGAGGTCGATGGACTTCGCCTCATCGGGGTCGCGTTCGAGCTCGACGCCCTTCTTCTTCGCCTCCGCGACCTCCTTCGCGTCGCGAATCGAGAGCGCAAAGTCGATCTTCGTCGCTGTGTACTTCGCGATCTCTTCGGGGGACGCTAGCCGCGCGACGCGCGCGTAGCGCAGCGCCGTTCGCTCAGTCTCGTCGACGTGCTCCTGCAGCCACTCCTTGGCGTTCTCGTAGCCGTCGGCGACATAGAGCTTCTTGCTCACGACCTCGTCCACGGCCTCGTAGTACGAGTCCCAGCCGCGCATCTCGCTGACGAGCGCAGCGTGCATCTGCGCGAGCAGCGCTCGGTAGCGCGCCGCGAGCTTCGAGATCTTCTTCGCGTCGACGAATGGAACGGGCTTGGTGCCAGCGGTCGAGCGAGGCTTCTTCTTCGCGGACTTCTTCGGCGTGGCCATCGCCGTGATGGTCTCGCGTGGCTCGTACAGAGTCGAGACGGACGCTGGATGAACGGAGCGAGGGCCGATTCCTTCTCAGCACCCCCACACAGCCACCCTCGCTCACCACCCCGCGAACACGTTCGACTGCACCGCGCCCTGAAATCCCCAGGGAACGTTCACGTCCCCATACCGACTTCGAAACACGAGCACGCCGTCCACGCGAAACGGCGCTGCGTCCACGGTCATCGCGTCGCCCATCACCACGGGCGCTCCCGCGTTCGTCGCGGTCGCGGGCGCGTTGGTCGGCGCGACGCGCACCGCGGTCGAGCGCGTCACGTTCACTTCGACGAGGACCACGAGCGGCCTTCGCGCAGGGAGCACCTGCGTAAACGTCGCGTCCACCGTGCCCACCGAGCGGCCGCCCACGACGAGGTCCGCGCGCAGGCTCGCGGCGTACAGCGCGAACGCGTTGGGGTTGTACCCGACCAGCTCGACGCGCATCGTCGCGCCGCCGTTGCCGTTGGCGCCCGGGGTGCCCGAAAACTGCACGGCGCGCGCTTGAATTTGCGGCGCTTCGATGACGCTGGGCATGATGGCGCTCATCACGCAGCCCGACTGCGCGCCGGCGATGAGCGCGGTCATCGCGGCGAAGCCTGCGAACATCATCGAGCGTCGTCGAGCCAACAGCACGGAGTCGACGGCATCATACGCTCGCTCTGGAGAGACAGTTCCCAACGTGTCGAAGCGACGCAATAAAACAAGCTCAGCCCTGCGCAAAGTGGCTACTCGCGCTGCCGCCGAACCCGAGGCGTCGAGTCCGGCTCCGTCGGTACACACGGCCCCGTCGCCCAGGGTGGACCGAATCCGAGACGCGCTCCTCGCGCACTTCGACGAGCACAAGCGCGCGATGCCGTGGCGCGAGACCAAGGACCCGTACGCGATCTGGGTGAGCGAGGTCATGCTCCAGCAGACCCGCGTCGAGACCGTGATCCCTTACTACCAGCGATTTCTCAGTCGGTTCGAGAGCGTTCGGGCGCTCGCGGAGGCCAGCGAAGCCGACGTCCTCGCGCTGTGGTCCGGGCTCGGGTACTACCGCCGCGCGAGGATGCTCCACGCGGGGGCCAAGCACGTCCTCGCCGAGCATCGCGGAGAGCTCCCCAAGAGCCCCGAGGCGCTGCTCGCGATCCCTGGGGTCGGTCGCTACACCGCGGGCGCGATCGCGTCGATCGCCTTCGACCTCCGCGAGCCCGTCCTCGACGGAAACGTCGAGCGCGTGCTCACTCGCCTCGACGCGATCCACGGCGATCCTCAGGAAAAAGACACGCGAAACACCCTGTGGTCCCTCGCGCGCGCGTTCGCAGATCACCCTCGCGCCGGCACCATCAATCAAGCGCTCATGGAGCTCGGCGCCACGCTCTGCACGCCGACGAGCCCGCAGTGCCTCTTGTGCCCCGCGCGCGCAGAGTGCAGGGCCAACGCGATCGGCGAGCAGACGAGATTTCCCGAAAAGCCGCCGAAGAAGGCCCCGCGCGTCGAGCGATGGACCGCGATCGTCCTGCGCGACGCGGACGACAACGTGTGGCTGGGCCCGCCCCCCGCGACGCTCGATCGCTGGAAGGGAATGCTCGTCACGCCCCTCGTCCGCGAAGGAGACGACGGCCTCGCGTCCCTCGTGCGCGCCTCGCGCGAGGTCGCGACGGTGACCCACGTGCTCACGCACGCGCGCATGGAGATCACCGTTCGCGTGGGCGTGGTGAAGACCGCTCCGGACGCCATGGAGGGTCGCTTCGTCGCGATGGACGCGCTCGATTCGCTGGCGATCCCGAAGGTGACGCGGGTGATCCTCGAGGCCGCGGCTCAGCGCTCGACGTCGCCCGAGAGCACGGCTTCGGCCTCGGCCCGCAAAAACGCTTCGATCCGCGCGCGAAAGGGGCGCGCGACGAAGGGCAGCTCGACCTCCAAGCGAACCTGACGCTCGCCGAGCTCCATCCACCCCGAGCCCCCGCGGGCCGAGGCCTCTGCGCGCCAATCGCTGGTCCAACGAAAGGCCGATCCCACGCCGAGCTCGGGCTTCTTGCGATCCCAGTGCGCCGCGCGCGCCTCGAGCCGTCGCTTGAGCTCGCCGCGTTCGATCGTGTGCGTGAAATCAAGAACCAGCTTCATTGGGAGCCCGATCCGTGGGTCTTTCCCGTGAGGGCGCGGCTCAGGGCTTCGACCGCGCCGAGCCAGCCGCGGTCCGCGTGGGTCGCGCTCGACTGCACGCCCTCGGCGCTGATCGGGATCTCGAAGACGCGAACGTCGTCGCCGAACGTCCCGTCGCTGGGAATCTCCACGGCGCTCGAGTGCTGCAACAGCGCGATCATCCCAGCGTTCATCGAGAGGACCTGCATTCGAAATCGATGCACGCCTCGCTCGCGCGCCGCCGCGATCAGCGCCGCGAGCAGCGCCGATCCGATGCCCTTGTTCTGCGCGTCGTCCGCCACCGTGATGGCGACCTCGGCCACGTCCGGCTCGTCTTTGAGCCGCACGAAGCGCGCGACGCCCAGCCCCCGCTCGAGCTCGAGGCCCGCCGCGCCGCACACCGCCACGAGCGCGACGTGGTTGATCCCGTCGACCTCCGTCAGATAGTCGAGCTGCTCGGCGCTGAGCTCGTTCAGCTCCGAGAAGAATCGCTGGTAGCGCGACGTGGGCGAGAGCTTTCGAAATCCTTCGTAGAGCTCCTGGCGATCCTCCGGGTGGATGGGCCGGATCGTCACCGGCGCGCTCCCGTCTCGCGGCTCGAAGATCAATCGAAACTCACCGTGGCCCGATGGGTCTTCGGCGCTGTCTCGTTCGAGGTTCACAACAGGGGCAACCGTCGGGCGGCTCGGTGGGGTGGTCATCGCAGTCATCGCGGCTCCTCTCGTCGTCACCGACAGGCTATAGCGCGTATGACGCGCTGCGGCAAACCAGGTAAAATCTCGCTCGAATTTGGCGGATGGCGCGCCAGAACATTTCGGCATTGCCGCGAAGAGCCTCGGGCTACACTCGCTTCGAACGCCGCCTGCGTCTGTGCCCGAGCGCACTCCACGCAACGCGCGTCGAGCCTTCGACGACCTCTATCGTCTCAACTTCGGAGCGTCACTCATGCAGCGTGACCGTCGCCGCGGAAACCGTACGCGGACACAGACCTACCACGCCGAAACCGCCACGACGAAGGTCGGCAAGGCGCGCCTCGGCGACGCGCTCGAGAGCAAGCCAGGCGCCCTCGAAGCGATGAAGAAAGCCGTCGAACCCGAGCCGCTGCCGCGCGTGGTCGAAGACGTTCCCGCGGGCGAGCCCGAGGCGAGCGGCGACGCTGGCGAAGGCGCTCTCGACGGAGCCAAGCCCGTGCGCCGCGTCGCCAAGAAGTACTCGCGCGACGAGATGCACGCGCGGCTCGTCAAAGCGCAGGGCTCGCACGCGATCACCGACGCCGTCGAGGCCTTCTTCTTCGCGGGCTACACGCTCGAAGAAGACGACCAAGAAGGCTGGCTCCAGCTGCTCGAGCACAAAGACGAGGCCCGCGTGCGCGAGGCGATCGAGCGTCTGCGAAAGAGCTTTCTGCGCAAGCCCGTCCGGCACAAGCCGCTGCTCAGCCAGCGGCTCCGTCGCATCGAGGACAACGCCGACGAGCCCGCGACCCGCGAGGCCGCCGCGGACCTGCGCAAGTCGCTCTGACGCGCCCGAGCGTCACCAGGGGACGGGCTTGTAGTCTTTGAAAAACAGCCCATAAAAATGCTCGCCCGTGTTCGCCCCGTGGAAGATCGGGTCCACGATCCTCGCGGCGCCATCGACGATGTCGAGCGGCGGGTGAAACCCGTGAACCTCGCGCTTCTTCACGGCGATGTGCGCGGGGTCTTCGTCGGTCACCCAGCCGGTGTCCACGCTGTTCATGTGGATCCCGTCGCTCGCGTAGTCCTGCGCGCTCGTGCGGGTCATCATGTTGAGGGCGGCCTTGGCCATGTTGGTGTGCGGGTGCTTGTCCGTCTTGTGCTCGCGATAGAACTGCCCCTCGACCGCGGACACGTTGACGATGTGCTTGTCGCGCTCGGCCGTGCGCGTCATGAGTGATTTCAACCGCGCGTTGAGCACGAACGGCGCGACCGCGTTGACGAGCTGGACCTCGAGCAGCTCCACCGTCGGGACCTCGTGCAAGCGCATCCGCCAGCTGTTGTGCTCGCGCTTGTCCACCTGCTGCAGGTCCTGATCGAGCGCCCCGTCCGGAAAGATCGCTCCCCCGCGCATCGTGTCCTCCGCGAGCAGCGCGAGCTGCGAGAGCCCCGGCGCGTCGGTGAGCCCCACGGACGGAGCCGCGGCGCCGAAGCGCGCGAGCGCGTGCTCTTCGCGCAGGGCGTCGTGCGCGCTCAAGAGCGCGTTGATGGGCCCGCTGCGGTCTCGCGAGCGCTCGCGCTCGATCAAGTGCGCGTAGAAGCCCGCGGGGCGCCGCACGGTCTGGCACGCGTTATGGATCACGAAATCAAGACGGCTCTCGCGCTCGAGCACGTGCTGCGCGAACAGCTCGACCGAGGGCGTGTGTCGAAGGTCGAGCCCGTGCACGACGAGCCGGTCGATCCACTCGGGCGCGTCCGCCTCGCGCGCGAATCGCTCGGCTGCGTCCCTCGGAAATCGCGTCGTCACCAACACCCTCGCGCCCGCGCGGAGCAGCAAGATCACCGCTTGATAGCCGATCTTCACGCGCCCGCCGGTCACGAGCGCCGTGCGTCCGCGCAGGTCCGCGCGCTGCGTTCGCTTGGCGAAATTGAAGTCTCCGCACGAAGGGCAGAGCTGGTCGTAGAAGTGATGAAGCGTGTCGAAGCGCTGCTTGCACACGTAGCAGACCCGCGCCTCGTCGAGCGTCACCGGGGGCTCTTCGCTCGCGCGATCGCCGTCGCCGAGCAGCCGCTCGTCGGGCCCCGGCGTCGCGAAGACGGGCAGCGCGCGGAGCTGTCGGATGCCCGTCGTGTCGAGGCGCTCTTCTTCGGCGCGCTTTCGGGCGACGTGCTCTTTTTTGCGCAGCGCGCGCGCGAGGCTGCGCGCCTCGTCGCGGTCGGGCCTCGCCACGCGCCCCGCGGCGATGAGCAAGCGCTGACGGTCTTCGAGAGAGAGCGACGCTAAGAGGGCGCGATCGTCGGCGATCGCCTCGAGCATCGAGACGAGCTCGTCGAAGTGTTCGAGGTGCTTCACGGGCGCAAGCGGTAGCAGAATGCTCGCAGCGCTCCCACTGCAACCGCGCAGGCTTCGCTCTGCTACGATCGCGCGATGATCACCGGGCTCGTGAAGCTCACCGTGGCGTTGATCGGCGCGTTCGCGAGCTTTGGATTTTGGCAGTGGAAGAAGGCCGACGCGCGCAAACGCCTCCGAGAGATGGACGAAGGCAAGCGCTGCGTGAGCTGCGAGAAGACCGAGACCGAAGTGCGGGACGGCGTCGTTCGATGCGCGCTGTGCGGGCACACAGAGCGCCTCGCGGACGTCCGAGCCGTGCAGCTCACCGCTGGCGAAATCGACGCGATGACCAAGCCAGAGTCTCCGAGATCACTTTAATGAATAGTATATAATTGTCTGTAAATATTGACTTTTTCGTTGGTGATATCGGGGGTGAGTATACGTGTAGGTATTTGGCGTTCCGTGTGTTGACACATGGGGGCGAATCGCAGACCTTCCGCGGCGCGCCCGGGGCCGTTCGTGTGGCCCTCCAATGGCGTCGGAGGCGACGAAGTGATGAGTGCGATGGTGGTCGGGGCGCGTAGCGCGAAGGTGTTCTCGAAGGTGGCCTCGGTGCTCGGCGCGATGATGGCGGTCGCGATGGTGGCCGGGTGCGCGCCCGAAGGCGCGATCGGCGACGAGCTCGACGGTGAGTTCGGCGAGTCGGCGGCGGACGAAGCGCGCGCGGACAGCTTCGTGCTCTTTCGCCTGCGCCACGACACGCGTCGCTGCGTCTCGCCCCTCTGCGGCGGCGTGTGGGTCTCGCGCGTCAACCGCTCGACCACGCGCTGCGCCGATGGAACGTACGCGCGCGAGTGCTACGCCGCCGAGGTCGACTACACCGCGCTCGGCCTCGACGAAGCCGCGCGGAGCGAGTTTTCTTCCAGCGCCTCGAGCGGTCAGGCGATCGTGCGCGCGCGGCTGCGCTCGAAGACGTTCGGCTCGTTCGGCGCGCTCGGCGAGCTCGTCGTGACCGAAGGGTGGAAGGCGATGACCGACGCCGCGCCCACGGGCCCGTTCTACTTCGCGAAGGACAACGGCCGCGTGTGCATCCGCACGCCGTGCCCGCACGTCGACGTCTCGCGGCTCAACTACGTCGGGACCACGACGATCGACGGCGTCTCGGTCTCGCGCATCGCGGGCCTCTCGGACTCGGACGTTCACAACGCGTACGAGCAGATGGGCGATGTCGGCGTGATCGTCGCGGGCGGGATCCGCTCGCGCGCGCTCCCGTCGGGCTCGGTCGAGCGCACGATCGACGCGACGCAGGTGTACCTCCGCGTCGGTCAGGCCGTGTCCGAAGCGCAGTTCTGCGATCGCAACGACGAGTGCACGCGCACGCCGTACCGCGCGACGGTCACGAGCGCGTCCGAGTGCTTCTGCCCGCTCTGTCCGACGACGGTGACCAACGTCTCGAGCGCCGAGGCCAACCAGCGCTCGTGGCAGCGCTTCTGCTCGCGCACGAGCACGAGCTGCCCGGTCGTTCGCTGCGCGCGTCCGCCCGAGGTCGCGTGCGTGAATCACGCGTGCGTCAACGCGCCGGAGTTTTGATCGAGCGCGCGCTCAGCAGCGCGCGAAGCTCACGATCGTCAGCGCACACGCAATCAAGAAGCCCACGGGGATCAAGAGCGCGACGATGGTGAGCGTCCTGCCGCTCTGCGTCGTCGTCGCGGGCGACGGCTGCACCTGCGGCGCGTGCGCGTTGGGGCTCGGCGTCGAGACCGGGACGATCGCCGACGACTGCGCCCCGAACGAGACCGCCCCGAAGTAGTCGGGCTGCTTGGTCGCCTCGGCCAGCATCGGGATCGATTTGACCTCGGGCGAGTCGTAGCTGTTCGTCGTGCTCACCGGCGTCGCGGTGATCGCCGAGAGCGCGGGGATGCTCGGCAGCGGCGTGGGCGTCGGCGTCGGGTGCGGCGCGATCACCGTGTCTTGCGTCGCGACGGACACCGCGGGCAGCGAGTTGAACGAGGCGGACATGACGCCCGGGTTCTTCGCAGACGGGTCCGAGCTGCCACCGCCCCAGGCGAACGGAACGGGCTCGCCCTTGTTTCCCGAGAGAGCCGAGAGCGCTTCGGACAACTGGAGCGCGGTGCGAAAGCGCCCGTCGATGCTGCGGTCGAAGAGCTTGGCGAAGAGCTGGTCGACTTGTGGAGACAGCGCCGGGTTGACCTCGCTCGCGCGCGTGGGCGTCCCCGACATGACCTTCGCGATGATCTCGACCTGGTGCGTGCCTTCGAAGGGCATTCGACCGGTGAGCATTTCGTAGAGCATCACGCCGATGGCCCAGAGATCCGCGCGGCCGTCGACCGTCGAAGGGTCGCGGATCTGTTCGGGGGACATGTACTCGGGCGTCCCGAGGAGCATGCCCGCGCGCGTCGCGAGGACCGAGCCCGCGGTGGGCGTGGCCGCGACGTTCTTCGCGATCCCGAAGTCGAGCAGGCGAACGACAGTCGAGCCTCCGCGGTCTTCGAGCACCACGTTGTGCGGCTTGAGATCGCGGTGCACGACGCCCGTCGCGTGCGCGACGCCGAGCGCGTCGAGCAGCGAGCGCATGATCGGCACCGCTTGTTCGACCGTGAATTTTCCCTGGCGCGCGATCGCTTCGGCGAGGGTCTTTCCCTTCACGAACGGCATCACGATGCAGGGGCACTGCTTGGGCCCGTCTTCGATGACGCCGAGGTGGTAGATCGGGACGATCGCCGGGTGATCGATGGACGCGAGCAGCCGCGCTTCGCGCTGAAATCGCTCGCGAAGCGACGGATCGTCGCGGAGGTCCGTGTGCAGGATCTTCATCGCCACGACGCGACCGAGGCGGAGGTCCGTCGCGCGCCACACCGCTCCCATGCCGCCGCGACCGACGAGCTCTTCGAGCCGGTAATGCTCAGCGACGACGACACCGGACTCGAGTTGCATCGACGAGGACCGCTACGCGTCGAGCATCGCACGACCTCCGCCGCGCGCGCAGCTATTTACCGAACACGATCGCAGCGCGACGCGCCCGCTTCACGCCTCGGGGCGATACTTGATCACTTTCGCGGGTACACCCGCCACGATCGCGTACGGCGGAACGTCGCGATTGACCACCGCGCCCGCGCCCACGATCGCGCCCTTGCCTACAGTGACCCCGGGGAGAATCACCGAGTTGATCCCGAGGTCTACGTCGTCTTCGATGGTCACCGCGGCCATCGTGGTCGGCGCGTGGAGCACAGGCACCGCGCGGCCCGCTTCTTCGTGGACCGACGTGAGGATCTTCACGCCGGGGCCGATCCCGACGTTCTTTCCGATGGTGATCCCGCCGGCCGAGTGGAAGAAGCACTGCTGCCCGATCCACGTGCCGTCGCCGATCTTCATCTCGTTCTTGTAGTAGCCCTTCAAGATCGCGTAGTGGCCGACGTAGATGTTCTCTCCGAGCGTGATGTTTTCGGGGTGAAACACCAAGACGCCCGTCTCGAACACGCACTCGGCGCCGATCGAACGAAACTGCGAGAGCTCGAAGCGCCCGTCCCCATGGCTGCGGTTTCTGCCCATGACGCCGGAGGAGTACACGAATTCGCGCGCGGCAGGGAGCGCGGACGCACGCGCGTTCGCCATCTGCGTGGCGAGGTGTTCGCCACCTGATGGCGAAGGGTTCGCCATCTGCGTGGCGAGGTGTTCGCCATCTCGAAACCCCGAAGCGCGAACGGCTACCAGTCGTCCACGACGCGGTGATCCGGGACGCTCTCGACGAAGCGCCGCCGCGCGCTCGGCTCGACGATCTTCGCGGCCCGCGCCGAGAGCGCCTTCTTCGCAGCCCGTCTCGCAGCCTCGGCTTCGTCCGACGCTCCTGCGCGAGAGAAGCACTCGGCGAGGTTGCGCCAGGTCCACACCGCGCTCGCGTCGGCGGACATGTGCTCGTCGCACTCGGAGACGGCCTCGCGCGCGATCGAGAGCGCCTCGGTCGCTCTCGCGCACTCGGCGAGCGCTCGGGCCAGCGTCGAGCGCGCCTGCGTTCGCAGCGAGGGAACCGGCTCGAGCACCGAGACCGCCTCGCGCGCGATGGCGACGGCCTGCTCTGCGCGACCGTCGGACAGCGCGATGTCTGCGAGATACAGCTTCGATGCGCCGATGAACCGCAGGAAGCCCGAGCGCTCGAAGATCTCGATCGCCTCGCGCTCGACGCGCTCTCCCTCGTCGATCGCGCCTCGCCACGCGAGCACGAGCCCGAGGTTGTGCAGGCAGAACCCCTCGACCTGCTTGTTGGACAGCCCCCTAGCTCGCTCGATGGTGTCTCTCAGCGAGCGCTCGGCTGCGTCGAGGTCGCCGAGGTCCATCAGCGCGAACCCGAGGTTCGAGCGCTGCGCGAGCGCCCCGCGGCGATTGGCCGCAGCGTCGAAGGCCTCGATCGATCGCGCGACGTGCGTCGCGTACGCTTGCGGGTCTCCCTCGAAGTACGCCCACGCAGCGCGGGCCGCGGCGCAGTGTCCGAGGATGTTCGAGTCGGCGGGCGTGCCCGCGCCGAGCGCGCGTTCGAGCTCGGCCATCGGCAGGCGCGCGAGGCTCCGTTCGCCCGAGGCCGAGAGGTGAATCGCGAGCCGCGCGAACAACAACAATCGCTTGTCCGCCGTGCTCGTCCTCGCCTCGTGCACCAGCGCAGGAACGGTCTCGGCGAGCTCCGCCGAGCGCTCGAGCACGCCGAGCGAGATGCAGTGGAGGCTCGCGCTCTCGCACCACCGATCGCTCCCGGGCTCGAAGCAGTCCATCGCCAGTCGCGCGCTCCGCTCGAACGACACGTGGTCGGGGATCCATCGGTAGGCCTCGGCTCGGACGAGCGCGAGCTCTCCGCGCAGCGCTCGCGCGTCGCGCGCTCCTCGCGCCCGTTCGTGTTCACCAGCGCATCGGTCGAGCGCGTCGCAGTGATCGAGGCAGCCGCGAAGGTCGTCGCCCGCGAGCGCGCGGCGCGCGGCGAGGAGGTAGTGCGGAGCCGCGCGGGCGAGATCGCCGCCTCGCTCGAAATGTCCCGCGAGCACGGCGGGGTCGACGCCGCGCTTCGCTTCGAGCCACCGCGCGGCGAGCTTGTGCCCGAGCGCTCGGTCCTCGTCGGTGAGCGACGCGTACGCGACATCTCCGAGGATCGCGTGGCGAAACACGTACTCGACTTCGCCGTCGAACTGCGAGGACGCTCGCCGGCCGATGGTCTCGGTCGCGACGAGCACGGACAGCGGCGCCTCGAGCCGCTCGTCGTTGGGGGCCCCGACGAGCGCGCGGAGCGCGGAGCGCCAAAACGTTTGACCGAACACGCTCGCCGCGCGAAGGACGCGGCGCGCCTGATCGTCCATGCGCTCGAATCGCGCGTCCACCATCGCCGCGATCGAGTCTGGGAGCGCCGCGATCGCTCGGTGCTCGTCGAACGAGCGAACGAGCTCTTCGAGGAAGAACGCGTTTCCCGCGGCGCGCTGCACGAGCGCGTCGAGCTCTGCGTCCGTGATCTTCGTCGCGTCGAGGACGCTCCGCGCGAGCGCGAGGGAGGCGCCTCTCGAGAGCTCGCCGAGCGTGACCTCGACGCGGTGTTCGCCGCCAAAGAGCGCCGTGAATCGCTCGCGCACCGCGGGCCGCGCGGCGGCGACGAGCACGATCGGTCGGTCGCGCAAGAGCGAGAGCGCTCCCTCGATCAGCCGCACCGACGCCGTGTCGGCCCAGTGCGCGTCCTCGATCACGAGCGCGATCCCTGACTGGCGCGCGCACGCGTCGAACATCGCGTCGAACGATCGCGCGAGCTGCTCGCTCATGAGCCTCGCGTCCCCCGCGGCCGCCAAGAACGCTGGCGAACGAGCGCCGTCGTCGATCGCGACGCCCGCGAGCGCCGCGAGAAAATCTCGGTGCGCCTCGCGAGCTCGCGCGTCCTCTGCGAAGTGCGCGCGGACGAAGGCGTCGATCGCGTCGATCGCGCGCTCGTCGCTGGACGTCTCGAGCATCGCGCGGACGATCGACGACGCGAGCGAGAGCGCGGCCCCTTGCGCCGTCGAGTTGCAGCGCGCCACCACGACGCGGGCCGCGGGCCAGCGCCGGATCACCGCGCGCTTGAGCTCCGAGAGGAGCCGCGATTTTCCCGCGCCGGCTTCGCCGACGAAGAGCGCGACGGAGGCGCTCCGCTCGTCGAGCGCCCGAGAGACCTGGGCCATCCCTGTGTAGAACTCGTGCTCTCGTCCGACGAAGGGCGTGGGCTTGCCGAGCAGCGTGCGCTCGACCTTTCCTTCGACGCCGCGGAGGAGCGCGTGGCTCTCGGCGCGGTCGACGGCGAGCGAGCTCTCGACGAGCGCCGCGGTCGCCTCGTCGATCGCGATCCGCGCGCGCTGAGCAGACGCGCCGAGGAGCACCGCCGCGCGGTCGATGACCTCGCCGATGGGCGGGTTTTCTCCGACGAAACGCGCTCGGCCCGTGGCGACGGCGATCGGCAGCGCCGGAAAGAGCCCGTGCGCGAACAGCGCCACACGACAGAGCGCGTCGGCCGCGTCGCGCGCGTCGCGACCTTCTTCGTCGGTCACCGCGCTCCACGATCGGTCCGCGAAGCGATAGATCTTCACGCCGAGGCGCTCGGCCTCCGCGGAGATCCGCGCGAAATCCTGGTTGAGCGCGCGCAGCTCGAGCGTGGGGAGCGTCCCGCTCGTCGCGCTCTTCATCGAGCTCGCGACGAGCACCGAGCGCACGCGGAGCTCGGCGCGGGTCAACGCTCCGCGCGTGCCGGTCACGGACGGAGGGAGCATCGACGGTCGTCCGTCGATCGACTCGAGCGCGCTCAACAGCGCGCGCGCTGACGGCAGCCGCGAAGCGCTGTCGCGCGCGAGGAGCCGCGCGAGCACGGACTCGAGCGCGCTCGACACGCTGACGCCGAGCGACGCGAGCGACGGCGCGTCCGAGAGCATCACTTTGGCGAGCACCGCGACGACCTGCTCGGCGACGAAGGGGGCTCGTCCCGCGAGCGTCTCGAACCACACGCAGCCCAGCGAGAAGAGGTCCGCGCGTTGATCGAGGTCGCCTCGCGCCATGATCTGCTCGGGGGCCATGTACGACGGCGTTCCGATCATCACGCCGGGGCGCGTGATCGCGGGCTCGTCGCTGCAAGCGGCGATGCCGAAGTCGACGAGGACGGGGCGCGCGAGGTCACCGTCGCGGAGAAAGATGTTTCCCGGTTTGATGTCGCGGTGAACGATGCCCGCGGCGTGCACCGCGTCGAGGGCGCCGGCCACCGAACGCACGAGCTCGATGCTCTCTCGTGCGCTGATCGCCGATCGTTGGTCGAGCAGCGCGCGGAGGTCTCGGCCTTCGAGCCACTCCATGGCCAGCCACGGGGCGCGCGCGTCGGTCGTCCCGACAGCGACCCCGCGCACGACGCCCGGGTGATCGACGCGCGCGAGCAGCGAACCCTCGCGAACGAAGCGCTGCGCTTCGCTCTCGCCCGCGAGCGTCAGGACCTTGATCGCGACGCGCTGCGATCGCTGGAGGTCCGTCGCGCGGTAGACGACGCCGAACCCTCCCTCGGCGACGCGCGCGTCGAGGCGAAAGCGTCCGCCGTCGAGCACTGTTCCCTCGCGCTCGTCCATCGAGCGCAGTTGTACCAACAGTCGCGAGCTCGACGCGAGCGAACCTCACCCCGCGCTCTCGCGCTCGCGCGCGGCTTCTTCGGCCCTCGCGAGGGCGCGCGGCTCGTCGACGCGCGACAAGAGCGCGAGGCCCGCGAGAAAGAAGAGCGAGATCGTCCCGACCGCGGCGCGGATCGAGCCGGTGAAGTCCGCGACGAGCCCGTACACGAGCGGCCCGACGACGGCGCTCGCGCGCCCGGCCAACGTCATGAAGCCGAAGATCCTCGCGCTCTCGTGCTGCGGAACGTACCGCGAGACCACCGCCCGCGCGGCCGCTTGCGTCCCGCCGACGCCGAGCGCCGCGATCACGGCCACCCCGAGAAACTGCGTCTTGGACGTCACCACCACGCACCCGACCACCACCATGAGCCACAAGACCAACGTGAGCGCGACGGACTTCACGCCGCCCCACTTGTCCACGAGCCGGCCGAACACGAGCGCTCCGGGGATGGCACACACATTCAACACGAGGAAGAGCTTCGCGTTGTCGTCGTCGGTGAAGCGCAGCACGGACCCCGAGAACGTCGCGGTGAACACGAGCACGGTCTCGAGCGCGTCGGTGAAGACCAGGTACGCGATGAGAAACCGCACGAGGTCGGGGTAGTCCTTGAGCGTTCGAACCGTCTCTCGAACGCCGCGAAATCCCTGACGGATCCACCCTTCGGGCGGCGGCGGGTTGCGCGGGGCGCGCTCTTTGACGAAGAGCAAGATCGGCAGCGAGAAGAGCGCGTACCAGATGGCCACCAGCACGGGGATCGCGCGCCAACCGTCGGTGAGCGCCCCGCCCTTGGGCAGCCAGCCGAACGCCAACACGATCGCGAGGGACGAGAGTCCGCCGACGTACCCGAGGGCCCAGCCCGTGCCCGAGAGCTTTCCTGCTTCTTCTTTGCTCGCGAGCTCGGGGAGAAACGCGTTGTAGAACACGTAGCCGCCCTCGAACGCGGCGTTGGCCACGATCATGGCGACCATGGCCGTGATCATTCCTGCGGTGGTCCCGACGGACACCGTGGCGATGAGGGTCGTCGCGACGGCGCACACCGTGACGTAGACCGCGAGCAGCGGCTTCTTTCGGCCCGAGTGATCCGCGATCGCGCCCACAACCGGCGAGCTCAGCGCGACGAGCGCCATCGCCGTCGACACGGTGACCGCCCACAGCGTGTGCGACCGGTGCGCGAGCGACCTCGGAACCACGTGTTCTTGAAAGAACTTTCCGAAGAACACCGTGATCATGAGCGTGGCGAACGGGCTGTTGGCCACGTCGAACATCGCCCACGAGGCCTTCTCTCGCGTGCTCGCAGGGGGCATCTCCGAGGCGTATCACGGTCCCGACCGCGCTCCGCGTTTGTCATCGAGCGCTGCTGCAAGTTCGGGCGTCGGACGCGCAGATGCCGCGCGTGACGCCGCCCTTCGATCCGAGCAAACCCCCAGGATGATCGCGCTGTCCTCGGGCTCGCGACGGTGATCTTCCGTTGGCATCGGCCTTGCGATGGGCCCGAGTTGGAGCCGAGCTCGTGTTCGCACCACCGACGTTTCTGAGCGAATCCTTCGACTTCGCGGCGCTCGACCGCGAAGCCGCGGGCATCGTCGCGCTCGACGCCGAGGGCCGAATCGTGTGGCTCAACGCAGCGTGGCAAAGATTCGCGAGCGCCAACGACGACGCGTGGATCGCGCGCTTCGGCCCAGGGTGTCGCTACGTCGACGCGGTCGAGCCCCGCTTCAGAGCGCCGCTCGAAGCGGCGTTCGAGCGCGTCCGTCGCACGGCGCTCCCGTTCGAAGAGGACGAAAACGGCGCGGCGCCGATGCTGTTTCCTGCGCAGCACCTGCGGGTGTTGCCGGTGGGCTCCGAGGGACTCCTCGTCGAGCTCAGCGAAGCGCGAACGACGCTCGCGCGAGCGACACAAGACCCTGCGAGCGACGCTCTGTACCGCAGCCCCGAGGGCTTCGTTCTACAGTGCAGCGGCTGCCGGAGGGTGCACTGCGCGGGCGAGGGCTGGCACTGGGTCGAGCCGTGGGTGAGCGCGCCTCCGCCTTCGACGACGCACGGACTGTGCGCCGCGTGCGCGGGCTATTTCGTCGAACAGACGCGCCGCGCTCGCCGCCAGACGCGCGACGACCGAGGGCCGCGATGACCGCGCGAGGCGCACCGCCGGATCGTCTCGGGCGTCGCGTCGCGGTGGTCGACGACGACCCGCGAACGCTGCGCACGATGCAGCTGCTCTTGCGAGAAGAAGGGTACTCGGTGGAGGTCTTCTCCGACGCGACGACGGCGCTCGAAGCGCTGCGCGCAGAGCACTTCGACGCCCTCGTGACCGATCACGTGCTGCCAGGGCTCCAGGGGCTCGCGCTCGCGAGGATCGTGCGCCGCGAAATGCCTCACGTTCGCTGCGTGATCGTCAGCGGGCACGACCCGCCAAAGTCGTTCGCTGACGAGGAGATTCCCTGGTTGATCAAGCCCGTGAGCTTCGACGCGCTCGTCGCCGCGATCGGCTGACGAGCGGCGCGATCGAGCGCTCGAACGGCGTTGTGAGGGCTGCGTCGCGTCGGCATAGTTCGCGCGTCGTGTCGCAAATCGATGTAGCGATCTCGACCGTCGCGCAGCTGCCGGCGGTCGACAAGTTGGTCTCGGGGAGCGAGCCTGCGCTCGCGGTTCCAGAGGCGGCCCGAGAATGGCCGATCCTCGTGTTCGGCAGCGACGCGCGCGACGCGGTGCTCGCTGCGCTCTCGAAGAAATTCCTGCTCCTCGAGCTGTGGCGCGCCGCGCCCGCGGGCGTCGACGAGTCGCTCGCGGGCGAGCTCACGGTGCTCGCGAACGAGGCCCGAAACGCGCTCGACAATCATGGGCGTATATTCAAGAACGACGGCGCGATCGTCGTCCTCGAGTCGACGACGGACGCGGTGCTCGCCGCGCTCTCGAAGGCGAAGATCGCGGCGGGCGCCGTCGAGTCGCTGCGCGAGCAGGGGGCTCCGTGGAGCGAAGCGCAGGCGATCGCGCGCGTGAAAGAGAAGCTCGAGTACGTGGACGAAGCGTTCGTTCCGACGGTGCTCGAGTGCTTGCGTGGCGCCAGGGAGCTCCCGCGCCGCGACTGGCCGAAGGACTGCAAAGACCTCGGCTCTTCTGTGCTGCGCGCGCTCGGCCCCGCGATCGAACAGTGGAACCCGGTCGTCGCCGAACGCGCCCTGCGCCTGCTCGCGCAAGAGTCCGACGTGAGCTCGGTGTGGCTGAACGGCGACGACGGTCCGCCGTCGTTGGGGCTCGACCGCGTCGGGATGTTCGCCTCGATGTTGGAGCGAGCGAGCTTCAGCGCGGCGCGCTCTCGGCTCGTCGCGCTCGCGTCGGTCGAGCCCTCGAGCGCAAGCGCAGGGGCGCTGATCACAGCGCGCGCGCTGCTCGACGCGGCCTACAAAGAGTCCCCCGCGCTCGCGTTCGAGCTCACGTATCACGCGACGAGAGGCGCGTCGTTGATGGACGGCTCAGCGACGTGGAAGCGACACGTCGGCGCGCTGCTCGCCGCGCACCATCCATCGCTCGGCGCCGAAGCGCTGTACGCGCTCTGCGAGGGCTTCGCGAAGAAGATCGATCGAGCGCACATCGAGCACGCAGCGCGGACGGACACGACGCGCGCCGAGCGCATCCAGTGGGCCGCGGCCAAGCTCGAAGAGGGCGCGAAGAAGCACGAAGGCCTCGTGACGTTCGCGCTCGAGACGTGGGCCAAGCACGTCGATCCCGCGGGATATTCCGGGCAGATCGCGACGATCCTGCGCGACGAGAAGCGTCCCTTGGTCCTCGACGCGGTGTGGGCGAGCCTCGTCGCGCGGCTCGAGGCCTCGCCGCGCGCGCCGTTGACGAGCGGCGAGAAGACCGACGACGTCTGCCTGTACGCGATCGCGAAGCTGCGCGCGCCGCCCAAGCCCATCGCCGCGCGGCTCGCGCAGTGGCTCGCGTCCAACCCGAAGTCGCTCGCGCCAGTGCATCACAAAGCGCTCGCGAAAAAAGCGGGGACTGCGCCGAAAGCGAAGCCTTCACCGTGGTCGGACGAGGACCTCGAAGGGCTCACCGAGGCGCAGCAGAAGGGCATCGCCACCGCGCGAAAACGCAGCTGGGAGGCGGGGCTCGAGCTTCCGAAGGGAGCGACCGAAGCGGCGCTCGAGGCGGCGGAGAAGGAGCTCGGCGCGGCGCTTCCTGCGGATGTTCGCGCGTTCTATGCGCTGCACGACGGAGGAGGGCCCGACGAGCGCTTCAACGCGCAGCGGCTCTATTCGCTGAAGGACGCGCTCGCGCAGCGAAAGCTGTTGAAGAAGTACGAAGCGGGCGGCGCGCACGCGTTCGACGACGGGTGGCTTCCGCTCACCGACGACGGCGCAGGCAACCATCACTGCGTCGTCGTGAAGGGAAAGAACGCCGGCGCGATCATGGACTTCGACCACGAAACGGGCGCGGGCTCGAAGATCGCAGCGAGCTTCGCGAACCTGCTCCAGCGCGCTCGATGGGGGGAGTGAGTCGCGCGATCCGTCATCGAGTGGCGCGACCCCGGCATACGGACCATCTATGTGTGTCGAAGGACGCGACGGGGAGCCCGAGTTCGGCCTCCTCTTCTTCTTCGAGTCGGTCGAAGAAGAAGAGGAGGCGAGCGTGTGAATCGCGTCGCGCGTGTGGAGGAGAAGATGATGGATGCGTGGCGTTCCGGCGGAGTCGTAGACGGAGCCGGTTGCGGAGGGAGCGCCGAGGAGCGCGGCGTTGCGCTGTGCCGTAGGCATTGCGCAACGCCGTGCGACTCGCCGCACCCGAAGCAAAGTCCACGCATCGAGTCAGTCCAAGTCCCAGAGCACAGCGTGTTTCGGGCTCAGTGGGTTGTGGGCTAAGCGCGCGGGGCCCAGTGAAAACACACGCCCGCTGTTCACAAAGACGCCCGCGCTCGGCCGCGCACGGCGCGGCAGTCGCGCTCAGTGACCCGAAACACCGTGACTCTGTGCCGCGGAAAACACGGTCACAGAGCGTGACTGGACTGACTCGATGCGTGGACTTTGCTTCGCGTCCGGCGCGGCGCATCGCATTGCGCAATGCCGCCACTGCGTGTCGGCAAAGCGCAACGCGACGCTTCGCGGCGGTCGCTCCGCAACCGGCTCCGCTGCCACAGGCAGCTTCGCCGGAACGCCACGCATCCATCATCATCTCCACCACCCGAGCGACGCGCTCGACACGCTCGCCTCCTCTTCTTCTTCGACCGACTCGAAGAAGAAGAGGAGGCCGGACCCGAGGATCACTGGCTCCATGGGGCTCTCGGGGACTCCGTTGGCCGCTTGGGCCCCGTTGCCTCGATGGGCCGACGCGTGAGCCCCGTGCGCGATCGAGCGCGCTCGGGCGCCCAATGGCGCAACACCCTCGCAGCCACCCAGTGGCGTGGCGCTCGCCACCAGTGGCTGCCCGCCAGCCACCCAGTGGCGCGCTCGCAGCCACCAGTGGCGCGCTCGCAGCCACCCAGTGGCGCGGGGCGCCCGCCCTTGTCCCCGTGGCGCGATAGCGCTATAAGCCTCGCCCCCTTTCGGGGCACTTCGTGAAATCGCCGTAAAACACGGGGATTCTCGCGGGGTGATCACACACCGGCCGCCACTTTTGCCCTTCGGTGGGCACGAGTTCACCGCGATCGGCGGGTCCTCTCGATCCAAGCGCCGCGCACGCGCGACGCACGAGAGGTCCGACCGCGAGGCAGCCGGGAGGTGACACACAAAACCCAAGTCGGAGATCGAAGCAATCATGACGATGAACGATGTGATGGAGTCCACCAACGAGCCCCCGCTTCCCGTCCGCGCCCTGCTCGAAGCAGGCGTGCACTTCGGCCACCAGACCAAGCGCTGGAACCCGAAGATGCGCCAGTACATCTACGGCGCGCGCAACGGCATCCACATCATCGATCTGGATCAGACGGCGAAGCTGTTCACCCGCGCGTTCCAGTACGTGAGCGACGTGGTGGCCAAGGGCGGGTACGTGCTGTTCGTGGGCACCAAGCGCCAGGCGCAAGACATCGTGCAAGAAGAGGCTGCCCGCTGCGGACAGCACTTCGTGACCAACCGTTGGCTCGGCGGGACGCTCACCAACTTCCGCACGATCCGTCAGGGCATCGAGCGTCTGCGCACGCTCGAGCGCATGAAGGAAGACGGGACGTACGACCAGCTCCCCAAGAAGGAAGTGCTCGGCCTCGAGAAGGAGCGCGAGCGCCTCGAGTCGTACATCGGCGGAATCAAGAACATGCACGCGCTCCCCGGCGCGGTGTTCGTGATCGACCCGGCCCTCGAGGACATCGCCGTCCGCGAGGCGCGCAAGCTCGGGATCCCGATCGTCGCGATCACCGACACCAACTGCGATCCGGACCAGATCCAGTTTCCGATCCCGGGCAACGACGACGCGATCCGCTCGATCAAGCTCATCACCGCGCGCATCGCGGACGCGTGCCTCGAGGGTACGCAGCGCCGCAAGGACGCGGGCATCGAGGACCCGAGCGACCGCGCCCTGCGCGAGGCCGCGCAGCGTGACCGTGACCGCGAGCGCGGTGGCCGTGACGACCGCCGTGGCGGCCGTGGTGGCGACCGTCGTGGAGGCGGTGGTGGTCGTGGTGGCGGCGGCGGCGGTCGTGGACCCCGCGGCGGCGGCGCGCCGGAGCCCGTGGGCGAGGCGCTGCCGGGCGGCGGCTACTCGGCGGGCGGCGGCGGAACGCCGACCAACTGAGCCAGGGCGTCGTACGCACCTTTTTTCAAGTCACTTTGTAGCTAAGAATCCAAGGAATCACGCAGATGGCCACGATCACGGCGGCGATGGTGAAGCAGCTCCGCGACCGAAGCGGCGCGGGTATGAGCGATTGCAAGGGCGCACTGACCGAGGCCGACGGCGACCTCGACAAGGCGTTCGAGCTCTTGCAGGTGAAGCTGCGGGGCAAGGTCGAGAACCGCTCGGGTCGCGTCGCGACCGAGGGCGCGGCGCTCACCGAGCTCAGCGCAGACGCGAAGACGGCAGCCATCGTCGAAGTGAACTGCCAGACGGACTTCGTCGCCAACGGCGATGGCTTCAAGCAGTTCGCGCGCCTCGCGGCGCAGACGGCGTTGAAGTCGGGCGCGGCGGACCTCGCGGCGCTCGAGTCGGCCAACGTGGACGGCAAGACGCTCAAAGAGCTCTGCGACGACCTGACCGCGAAGTCCGGTGAGAAGCACGCGCTTCGCCGCGTCGAGCGCGTGACGACCACGGGCCACATCGGCTCGTACGTGCACTTCAACTCGAAGATCGCTGTGCTCGTGGCGGTCGAGGGTGACGGAGACCTGGCGACCGTGGCCGAAGAGGTCGCGATCCAGGCCGCGTCGCTCAAGCCGTCGTACGTGCACCGCAGCGAAGTGGGCGCAGACGAGATCGCCAAGCAAAAGGAGATCGCGGCTGCGCAGATCAAGGCCGAAGAGGACGACGCTGTCGCCGAGCTCGCCGCGTGGGAAAAGCGCATGCAAGAAGCGCAGGACCCCTCGGAGATCACGGACGCAGTGAAGGCCAAGCAGGCCGAGCTCGCGAAGAAGGCCAAGTCCCTCAGCTCGCGCCCCCAGCAAGCGAAGGACAAGATCATCGAAGGCAAGGTCAACAAGTGGATGACGGACGTCGTTCTGCTCGACCAGGCCTCGGTGAAAGAGAGCAAGTTGAGCCTCGCGGCGTACATCGCGACGCTGAACAAGAGCGCGAAGGTCGCTAAGGTCGTTCGCTTCGAGGTCGGTGAGGGCGCCGAAAAGGTCGCCACCAAGGACTTCGCCGCGGAAGTGGCCGAGATGGAAGCGAAGGCCGCCAAGGCCTGAGGTTTCTGCGGGGGGAGCGATTCACGGGGGCATCGACGGGGCGCCGAGGGAATCTCGATCGGGGCGTCGAGCGCGGGCGGGGCTGTAAAACATCCTGTTATTCGTCGGGGACTTTCGGCTACCGTCGGCGTTCTCAACGAGGGAGCGGATGGATTCGACGGTGGCTCGATCGCGGAAGACAACCAGGGATTCGTCAATCGCAGCACCAGCGAGGAGCGCGCCCATCACGAGGGGCGCCGTCGCTGTCTGTCTCGCGGCCGCTGCGCTGCTCGCGTCCGAGCGCGCGAGCGCGCAGTCGCAAGGCGCGTCGTTTGCGACGACGGGCACTGCGCCGAGCTTGCGAGGTCGGCGCGTGCAGCCCGATCCGCTGCGGCCGCCAGCGACCAACGAAGACGAAGAGATCCTGCGGCGCAATTACTGGTTCTACCGCGCGGTGACCGCGGCGCGGTTGAACCCGCTCGGGCTCTTCGCGGACCTGCGCTTCTCGTATCGATCGAGGCTCTATCAAAACCTCGACCCGATTTTTCGCGACTCGTTCGTGGCGTTTTCGCCGTCGGTCGTCGTGTCTCCTGCGTGGGGTCGCGTCGGCGCGTTCGCGGAGATCCAGCCGCTCGCGCTGCTCAACTTGTCCGCGGGCGCCGAGTTCATCGGGATGCTCGGGACGTTCGACACGGTGCAGAGCTGGGACTCGCCGCAAGCGCGGGCGAGCGACTACTTTCAGGACGGAGGCACGCCGGCGAAGTACAGCTATCGCACGACGGGCTTTCAGTTCACGCTCGGCGCGCTGTTTCAGATTCGCCTCGCGAACTCGTTCGTGCTCCGCAGCAACGCGCGGTTCTTCTACAGCCAGATGAACACGCGCGTGCCCGACGCGATGGAGCGGATGAACCCAGGGATGGACTCGGACACGATGCGCGCGGGGGCGATCAACAATCGCCGCGGGACCAACGTCTGGTACGACATCCTCAACGACACGCTGCTCCCCGCGCGCGGGTGGAACGCGCACATCGACTCGGACCTGTTGTTCGCCCCCGAGGGCGCGGGCCTCACGATCGGCGTGCGCCACTCGTTTACGCAGGTGTTCTGGGGCGCGTCGGATTTTCAGCCGAACGACTTCTGCAACAACGGGATGGGCGGCATCGGCGCGCGGGGAATGCCCACGGCGATGAGCCCGCTCGACGGCTGCGGCGGCGCTGGCTACTTCGACCCCAACGGGCCCATGCACCGCATCGGACCGCTCGTCGCGTACAACTTCAAAGAGAGCTACCACGCGCGCTTCAACGCGCCGACGGTCTTTCTCGCGCTGCAGTGGTGGGTCACGCATCGCTATCGCACCGGCGATCCAATGATGCCAGGGCAGACCGTGGGCATGGCCACGCAGCGGGAGGCGATGCTCGGCAACGGGACGTCGCCTAGTGATTTCAATCCGAGCGCGTTTCCGTACATCGCGCTCGGGTTTTCGTTTCGTGGGGATCTGCTCTATCCCCGACGCTGAACACACGAATTCATGTCGGTCTATCACCCACGCGCATGATCGACGACGATCGGCCGCCGCTCGGCGCGACGCTCACCGACGACGGGGTTCACTTCGCGCTGCACTCGCGCAACGCGACGGGCGTCGAGCTGTGCTTGTTCGACGACGAAGGGGGCCTCGAGACCGCGCGCGTTCCGATGGAGCGCGGGCCGGACTTTACGTACGTCGCGCACGTCCGCGGCGCGCGCGCGGGGCAGCTCTACGGCTTTCGTGTGCACGGCCCGTTCGACCCTGCGCGCGGGCACAGGTTCGATCCGTCCAAGGTCGTCCTCGATCCGTACGCGCGCGCGGTGGCCAACGACCCGCAGTGGTCGCGAGAGCTCTATTCGTACGACGTTCTCGCAGAGGACCTCGAGCGGGCGCCCGCGCGGCACGATGACGGCGCGCGCGTCGCGCCGAAGGGCGTCGTCGTCGATCCGCGCTTCGAGTGGGGCGACGATCGCGCCCCGCGCCGACGGTGGGAAGACACCGTCATCTACGAGTGTCACGTGCAGGGGATGACCGCGCGGCACCCTGCGATTGCCGAGAACCTTCGAGGGACCTACGCCGGCCTCGCGCAACAGCCGGTGATCGAACACTTGACCGAGCTCGGGGTGACGGCGGTCGAGCTCTTGCCCATTCACGAGATCGGCGACGAGCGGCACCTCGTCGCGCGCGGAGCGAAGAACTACTGGGGCTACGCGACGCTCGGGTTCTTCGCGCCCGCGGGGCGCTACAGCGGCTCGGGGAGGAGGGGCGAGCAGGTCGACGAGTGCAAGTCGATGATCCGCGCGCTTCATCGCGCAGGGATCGAGGTCATCCTCGACGTGGTGTTCAACCACACGTGCGAGGGAAATCACCTCGGCCCCACGCTCTCGCTCCGCGGCGTCGACAACAGCAGCTACTACCGGCTGCGCGAGGGAGACCTCTCGAAGTACGACGACGTGACGGGCACGGGAAACACGCTGGATTTCTCGCTTCCCGCGGCGCTCAGGCTCGCGCTCGACGCGATGCGCTTCTGGGTGACCGAGTACCGCGTGGACGGGTTTCGCTTCGACCTCGCGGCGGCGCTGGGGCGCGGCGCGAAGAAGAGCTTCGAGCACCCGTCGCCGTTCTGGGCCGCGGTCGTCAACGACCCAATCTTGTCGCGCGTGAAGCTCATCGCAGAGCCGTGGGACGTCGGCGCCGCGGGCTACAGGCTCGGCCGCTTCGCGCACCCCATCCGCGAGTGGAACGGCGCGTTCAGAGACACCGCGCGACGCTACTGGCTCGCGCGCGCGACGGGCACCCGCGGCGTGTTCGCCTCGCGGGTCGCGGGCTCGAGCGATCTCTTCGGCGCGGACGCTAGGCCTCCGACGGCGAGCGTGAATTTCATCACGTCGCACGACGGCTTCACGCTCAACGACCTTGTCTCGTATGCGAAGAAGCACAACGAGGCCAACGGCGAAGACAACCGCGACGGAAGCGACCACGAGCACAGCGACAACCACGGCGTCGAAGGGGCGACGGACGACGTCGAGGTGACCGACGCGAGGCAGCGCTCGGCGCGCAATCTCCTCGCGACGATGCTGTTGTCGCTGGGCGTTCCGATGTTGTCGCACGGCGACGAAGCGCTTCGCTCGCAAGGTGGAAACAACAACCCCTATTGCCTCGCGGACGCGACGACGTTCTTCGACTGGGGACTGAGGCAGAAGAACGCAGGCTGGTACGCGTGGGTGTCGTCCGTGATCGCGCTGCGTCGCGCGCTCGTTCCGCCGCGGCGCGCGATGCACCTCGTGGGGCGCGCCGAGGGCGCGGACATCGCGGACGTCCTCTGGTTCGGCGCCGATGGAAAGCTCCTCGACGCCCCGACCTGGAGCGACCCGCGCGAGCGCGCGCTCGGCGTGCTCATGAGCGGCGAGCGCTCGCTCGAAGACGCGGTGCTCTGGCTGTGCAACCCCGACGACGCGCCGCGAGAGTTTACGCTGCCCGCGCTCGCGCAGACGACGGCGCTGTGGGTGGCGATCGACACGGTGAGCGAGCGCGTCCCGTTCGACGCGAGCGCGGTCGAGCGGACACGCTACACGGTCGCGGCTCGCGCGATGGTCGTGCTCGTCGGACACGCGGTCGCGGTGCCCTCGGCCAAGAGCGCCGCGCAGCGCTGAGCGCGCTGGAACGTCAGACGATCCCGGGGCTGCGACCGCCGGCCATGTATTCATGATAGCCGATGGCGTGCGCGCGGATGTGCGGTCGCGCGTGCCAGTCGCACCACTGTTTCGCGCCGTCGCTCTCGGTGCGCGCGCGGGCGCAGTCCGGGCAGAGGGGCTCGGGGCGCGCGGTCTTCTCGAGGCCGCTGTAGTCCCGAGGGCGCGCGACGAGCACGGGGCAGCGCGCGTCTTCGAGGAGCTTCTGCGCGACCGATCCGAGCGCGAGCTTGCGGAGGCCCTTGCGTCCGTGGGTTCCGACGATGATGAGCTCGGCGTCGATGTCGACGGCGAGCTGGTGAATGGCCGCCGTGGGCTCGCCCACGCGAACGTGCAGGACGAGCCGCGCGTGGTGCTTGGAGATGTCTCCGAAGCGCGTCTCGATGTGCTTTCGGAGCTTCGCGGGGATGTCCTCGAGCTCGGTCGTTCGCTTGGCGAGGATGTCGGCGCGGATGGTCTCTACGTTCTTCGAGATGACGTAGACCGCGTGGATTTCGACGTCGTCGCGGGCGTCTGCGAGGCGCAGGGCTTCTGCCATCGCGTGGTCACCCGTCGCGTCGAAGTCGACTCCGACCACGACGTTGTAGCCCGAGGGTGGAGGCGGGAGCGATCGGGTGATCGCGACGCCAAACGTTTCGTCGATGACGGTTTCGCTACCGGGGATCTTCGTGTCGGACATGCGCGGAGTCGCAAACAAACACCGTGCCGACGCAAATCCGCGGTGCCTCGCGGCCTTTCGAGACGCAATCCGTGCCTTCGGTGCAGGGCGTGCGTTTTGTGTGCAGAGGGTGCACCCGCTTGCGCGACGAGGGGTGCCGTGGGCATAAGCGCGGCGATGGTCCTTCCGATCGACAAGCTCGAGACGCTGGTGGCGCGCGCCAACGAACTCGACCGGCTGCTCTGCGAGCCTGGCGCGACCGACGACATGGGCAGGTACCGCAAGCTCACGAAGGAGCGCGCGGACCTCGAGGGCCTCGTCTCGGAGTTCGCTCAGTATCGCGCGGCGACCAAGCAGCTCGCGGAGGACAAAGCGGCCCTCGAGGACCCGGAGCTTCGCGAGATGGCGCAAGAAGAGATCCCCGCGCTCGAGGCGAAGATCGCCGAGCTCGAGCGGACGATGACGCTGTTGTTGCTGCCCCCCGAGCCGCTCGACGAGAAGAACACGATCCTCGAGATCCGCGGCGGAGAGGGCGGCGACGAAGCGACCCTGTTCGCGCAGGACTTGTTTCGGATGTACGCGCGCTACGCCGAAGGACAAAAGTGGAAGGTCGAGGTCCTCTCGTTGTCCGAGAGCTCGGTCGGGGGAATCAAAGAGGTCGTCGCGCTGGTGACGGGCGATCGCGTGTACAGCACGCTGCGCTTCGAGGGGGGCGTGCATCGCGTGCAGCGCGTTCCCGAGACGGAGGCGCAGGGGCGCGTGCACACGAGCACGGCGACGGTGGCGGTGTTGCCCGAAGCAGACGACGTCGACGTGGTGATCGACGCGAAGGACATCGTCGAGAGCGTCGCGGCGTCCGGCGGCCCCGGCGGCCAAGGCGTCAACACGACGAACTCCGCCGTGCAGCTCTTGCACAAGCCCACAGGCTTGATCGTGAAGTGTCAGGACGAGCGCTCGCAACACAAGAACCGCGCGAAGGCGCTGAAGGTGTTGAAGAGCAAGCTGCTCGACCTCGAGCGAAGCAAGCAACAGTCGGCGATCGCGTCCGAGCGGCGCTCGATGGTGGGCGCCGGCGAGCGGTCCGAGAAGATTCGCACGTACAACTTTCCGCAAAATCGCGTGACGGATCACCGTATCGGGGTGACGCTGTACAAGCTCGATCGGCTCATCAACGGCGCGCTCGACGAGCTGATCGTCCCGCTGCGGACGCACTATCAAGCCGAGCGGCTTAAGAGCGAACTCGGGATCGACATCGGCGTCGCCGCGCGTCGCAGCGAAGACTGAGGGGCCTTCCAGACGCGAAGTCTGCGACTTTTGCGGCAGATCCGCGTCGCCGGTCGGCCTCGTGCCCCCTGGATCGCGACGCCCCGTTGGAAGGACTACACGCATCGGGCCATCTCCTGGGAAATTCCCTGGGCTTTTTGCGTGGCGTGTAGCCAACGGAAGGCGTCGCGATGTCCGTCGACGCCCCGTTGGAAGGACGACACGCATCGGGCCATCTCCTGGGAAATTCCCTGGGCGTTTGCGTGGCGTGTAGCCAACGGAAGGCGGAGCCGCTCTCGTGCTGCGAGGACATTCCTTGGCCAGCTCGCGTCTCTTTGTAGAAGTCGCGGTCGCGCCTCTCGAGCGCCGTTGAGCGCCCGCGCTCGCGACGAGCGCCGCGCCGGACCCGTGTCCGTGTCCGTGGTGGGGGCGAACGCGGGTGTGTCGATCGCGTGACACGGACGCCCGACGGGCCCGTGCGAGTCGCGAGCGACCGCGGCCGAGGCGGAGGCTGCGAGTCTCGAACACGGGCGCGCTACGAAGGGACCCTCGAAGCCGATACCGCGACGGTCGTCGCACTTTACTTGGTCCGCGGCGGTGCTTTGGACGGGTGGGGTTTCGAGGGTCTCGTCCGTCGTGGATCCGCTCGGGCATCTTCGATGGCGGTCGCGGGCGCTGTGGTTTGTTGCTGTCGTCGTCCGAGCGACCGACTGCTTATCGCCGGGGCCTCTGGTGCAATCACGACGCGCGCGTCGAGCCATTCCCTGGGAAATTCCCCCCGCGTCTTGGTGTGGATTGTCGCCAACGGAAGGCCGCTCCGCTGTCGGAGCGCGCTGGACCGGCCATGCGAGTGTCGAGAGTTACCGAAATTCGATACCCGAGTCGCGAGCGATACCACTCCTTGTAACCTTTCAAAGATGAGCGGTTTGGGCCGCAGTGGGTTTCACTCCTGCACGGGGGGGCGCCGCTGTTCGAAGAGAAACCGTGGCGGTTCTCCCTGCGGCGAGTCGGGGAATATGCCGAGCAGGTCGGAGCGAGGCCCCAAAAATCAACTCGCGCTCGGGGCTGACAACAGTTTCGGGGTTGTCGCTTGCGTCGAGTTGAGTCTAAAGTTTGGATGGTGCTCGGACAGCCCCGGTGGGGGAGTTCGGCCGAGTGCCAGAGGTGATTGTCGTGACTACCAATGCCGAACTCCGAAGATCGATCCGGGACATGGCAGAGCAGCTCGCCGAGGGGGTGGTGAAGCTGATCTCGTCGATGTCGCTCAAGCAATTGGCTGCGCTCACCGGCGGAGGCCCTGCTCCTCGCGCCGCAGCCGAGCCTCGCGAAGACAGCAAGCCCGCGGCGCGCGGTCGTCCCAAGGGCAAGCGCGGACCGGGTCGTCCGCCGAAGGTCGAAAAAGAGCGCAAGCTCAACCGCCGCAAGGGGACCGAGATCGAGAAGCTCCGTCGCGGCGTGCTCGACGTGCTGAAGGGCAACGACGAGTGGCTGTCGGCCAAGGAGATCGGCCAGAAGATCGGCCGAGGCGTCGGGACCGAGGACCTGTCGTTTCCGATCAACTACCTGCGTGATCGCGGGCTCGTTCAGAAGAAGGGCGACCGCTCGCAGACGCGGTACAAGATTACCGACAAGGGCAAGTCGCACGAAGGCTCGTTCACGGGCGGCAAGAAAGACGGCGACGGCGAGTGATCGCGACACCGCGCCGGCGGTGGGCATCGAAGATGTTCGACGCTGGCGCGGGCGTGTAGGCTCCGTCAGAAAGTTGCCTGCGTCGCTCCAGGTGTGCGAGCGCCGTAGTGGATGACGACTCGCACACGCATCGCGCTCAGCACAGTCGTGATTTTGTCGACTGTGTTGTGCGGGACGACAACAGAGGCGCAGACGCGCGCCGCCGCTCCTGCGCGAGCCGTGAGCCGGGCGGCTGACGCTCCGCGAACGAACGCAGGGGGGGCGTCGCCCGCAGAGCGCCCGACGAGCGCGCCGCGTTCGGGCGAGCCAGCTGCGCGCCCCGCGTCGCCCGAGCGCCGTGGGGATGCGGCGAACGCTCCTGCGTCGCGCGCCGAACGTCGATCGCAGCGCCGACCGGAGCCGCCGTGCCTCGGGCCCGAGGTCGAAGTCCGAAGGGCCAACGGCGGCTATCGATGGCGCGGGGCGCTGCTCGATTGCCGCGGGCACGTTCGGGCCGAAGCGCTCGCGGGCCTCGCGGCGATCGCGTCTCCCAACTCGGGAGCGAACGGGTTTGCACCAGACCTCTCGGCGGTCGTCGCGGCGATTCGACGGGTGGCTCCCGTCGCGGGTTGGCACCTCGCCGAACCGCCGCGCACAACAGAGCCCTCGACCGAAGCCTCGGGTCGCGCGCGGTCGAGGGCCGCGCGTCGCGACGTGGCCCGAGCGTGTCCGCGCGGGCAAGAGCTCGCGCCGGACGAGCGCGAACCCACGCAGGGCGCGCAGCGTGGGCGCGCAGCGGCGGCGGGCGCGAAGGAGCGAGCGACGCGCGCGAGTGCTCCGAGAGCGCCGCGGTGCAGGCCGATCGCCGTCGATCGTGATGCGCACACGCGAGACGTGGTTCTCGAGATGGAGCGGCGCGTGAGGGTCGTTCATCCGAGGCTCGTCGAGATGCTCGCGCGCGTGGTCGAGCGTTGGCCCGGCCGATCGATCGAGGTCGTGAGCGGCTATCGACCGTCGAGCGATCCGCACGCGGGATCGAGGCACGCGCACGCGAGGGCGCTCGACTTTCGCGTGGTGGGCGTCGCGCGCGAATCGCTGAGAGACTTTTGTCGAACGCTGCCGCTCGCGGGCGTCGGCTACTACCCGCACAGCGTGTTCGTTCACTTGGATGTGCGCGATCGAAGCGAGGGGTCCGCGCGATGGACGGATTACTCGGAGCCCGGCGAGCGAGCGCGCTACGGTCACTGGCCGCCTACGACGGACGACGTCGTGCGCGAAGTGAGGCACATCACGGCGAGGGTCGACGCGCTGCTCGAGGCCGCGGCGCGCAGCGAGGGACCGAGGAGCGATCCTTCGCGCGCGACGAGCGACCCTCCGAGCGCGCCTGCGAGCGACGAATCGACCGAACGCGAGTGAGCGCTTGCAGGGGGGGAGGGTTCGGTGCAGAGTGATCGATGCAACTGCCCTCTGCTGAGATTCGAAAGCGCTCTCGTATACAAAGTGAACCCCGTGCGCATTGAAACGGGAGACAAAGAACCGCGCGGTGTGCAGACCCGGAATTTTCACCGGGGAGCCTGAAGCTCGGTTGCGTCGCCCACCTGGTTACGCCCAGGGGTTCAACGCGTAGAGAGTGGCACCGATCACGGCGGTAAGGCAGCGGCACAGGGGCTCGACGGGCGTGACGCTCGACGGGCCTCGTCGTGGCCAAAAGGGGAATAGCCGGGTGATTGGTGGGTTGAATGCCGCGCGATCTATGGGGTACTCCGCATCTCCCTGTAGTTCTCACAGCTCGATCCCCCCCAAGAAGCGTTGTGGCTCCGGCGTCGACCGTCGAGCCCGTTGAGTAGGAGCGAACCGGCGTCTCATGTACAGCAAGGCGATCAACGAACTGGTCCAGCGCGAGAGCGAATTCGTGGACCAGATCATGAGCGAGGTCGGCAAGGTGATCGTGGGGCAGTCGATCATGGTGGATCGCCTGCTCATCGGTCTTCTGACGGGCGGGCACGTGTTGCTCGAGGGCGTTCCGGGGCTCGCCAAGACGCTGACGGTGCGGACGCTCTGCGACGTGATCGACGCGCAGTTTTCGAGGGTTCAGTTCACGCCGGACCTCCTGCCTTCGGACGTGATCGGAACGGTGATCTACCGGCCCCAAGACGGCGCGTTCACCGCGAAGAAGGGGCCCGTGTTCGCCAACCTCGTGCTCGCCGACGAGATCAACCGCGCGCCCGCGAAGGTGCAGTCGGCGCTGCTCGAGGCGATGCAAGAGCGCCAAGTGACGATCGGCGATCAGACCTTCATGCTGCCCGATCCCTTCATCGTGATGGCCACGCAAAACCCGATCGAGCAAGAGGGCACCTACCCGCTGCCCGAGGCGCAGGTCGACCGCTTCATGCTCAACGTGAAGGTGGGCTACCCGTCGCGCGAAGACGAGCGCTCGATCATGGACCGGCAGACGGGCGGCGCGAAGGCGACGGTCAACAAGATCATCACGCCCGAGCGCTTGATCGCTGCGAAAGAAGTGATCCCGCAGGTGTACGTCGACGACAAGGTCAAGGACTACATCGTCTCGATCGTGTTCGCGACGCGCGAGCCCGACAAGGCGGGCCTCAAGAACCTCGCACCACTTATCAAGTACGGCGCGAGCCCCCGCGCGACGATCGCGCTCAACCTCGCGGCGCGCGCGCGGGCGTTTATGCAGCACCGCGGGTACGTCACGCCCGAGGACGTCAAGAACGTGGGGCCAGACGTGCTCAGGCACCGCGTCGTGCTCACGTACGAGGCCGAGGCCGAAGAGATCACCACGGACCAGGTCGTGTCCAAGGTGTTCGAGCAGGTCGAGGTTCCTTGAGCGAAATTGCGGGCGAAGTGAAGGGTCGACGGATCGAGCGAGGACAGCGGTGATCGCCAAGGAGATCCTCAAGAAGCTGCGGCGGATCGAGATTCACACGGCGCGGCTCGCCAACGAGCAGCTCGCGGGCAGCTATCACTCGGTCTTCAAGGGCCGAGGGCTCGCGTTCGACGAGGTGCGCGCCTACCAGCCGGGCGACGACGTTCGCTTCATCGATTGGAACGTCACCGCCCGCACCGGCGACCCGTACGTGAAGGTCTTTCGCGAAGAGCGCGAGATGACCGTGATGCTCCTCGTGGACGCGAGCGCCTCGCAGCGCTTCGGCACGCGCGTCGCGAAAAAGAGCGACATCGTCGCGGAGATCGCCGCCGTCATCGCCTTCAGCGCGATCAAGAACAACGATCGCGTCGGCTTGGTGCTCTTCACCGACGAGGTCGAGCGGGTCGTCACGCCGAAGAAGGGCGCCAAGCACGTGATGCGCGTGGTCGCCGAGACCCTGGGATTTCAGCCGCAGGGGCGCGGCACCGACGTCGCCCGCGCGCTCGACGTCGCCGGGGGCCTCTCGCGACGGCGCGCCGCGGTGTTCGTGTTGTCTGATTTTCTCGCGGCCGAACCGTACGAGCACTCGCTGCGCATCGCCGCGGCGAGGCACGACCTCGTCCCCATCGTCGTGACCGATCCGCGCGAAGACGAGCTCGTCGATGTGGGCATCGCGTACGTCGAGGACCTCGAGACGGGCGAGCTCGTCGCGGTGGACACCTCGTCGCGCTCGGTGCGCGATCACTATCGACGCGAGGTCGCCAAGCAAAGGACGCAGCGCGACGCGCTGTTCAAGCGGCTCGGGCTCGACTCGATCGCGATCTCGACGGCGCAGCCGTACATGCGGCCGCTGGGAGAGTTCTTCAGGCGCCGCGCGGCGCGGATGAGGGCAGCATGAGCGCTCGACGGACGAGGCGGACGACGAAGGCTCCGCTCGCGCGCACGATGGCGACGTGCGTGGCGCTCTCGGTCGCCGCGGTGAGCGCGAACGCGCTCGCGCAAGACGCGGCGAGCAACGCGGACGCGAGCGAACAAGACGCAGAGCGAGCGCTCGAAGACGTCCTCGCGATGGCCAGCAGCGACGGCGCGACGACCGCGACGCCGACGACCGCGCCTCGCGAGGGCGAGGGCTCGTGCGAAGAGGACCCGATGCCCGCGGGGCACCTCGTGCGGGTCGAGACGCGGGTAGAGCCCGTGCGCCCGAAGGTCGGCGACCGCGTGCTGATCACGTATCGATTGATCGCACCGTCGAGCGATCGCGTGGAGTTCGAGCCGGATCCCGCGGCGTTTGCGCAACCGGCGAACGAGCTCGAGTACGCGAGGCAGCAGCCCGATCGAGACCGCCGCGCCCGCTCGGGGCCGGGCGGGACGGTCTTTGGCGAAGTGACCGTCGCGGTGCAGCCGTTCAAGACGGGCGAGGTGGTGATCCCGCGGCAGCTCGCGAGGCTCAACGCGGCGGGCGACGTCGTTCGCGTGTGCACGCCCCCGGTGCGATTTCGCGTGGGAGATCCCTTTGGAAACGCGCCGCACCCGACGCCGCGCGACCTCACGCCGCCCGAAGAAGTGACGGCCGAGACGCTTCGATGGCGCTACGTGATGCTCGGGCTCAACGGCGCGTTCGCGCTGATCGTGCTCACCATCGCGGTCAACTCGTACGTGCGCTCGAGACCCAAGCCCGAGGCGCCGCCTCCGCCGCCGATTCCCCCGTGGATCTTGGCGACCGAGGCGCTGGAGGTCCTCTCGAAGAGCGACCTGCTCTCGCGCGGGCAGATCAAAGAGTACTACGACCAACTGTCGGACATCGTGCGTCGGTACATCGGCGCGCTCCGTGGGTTCGACGCGCTCGAGATGACGACGCTCGAGGTGCTCTCGAAGCTGAAGCGCGTTCCGATCGCGGGCGTGACGACGGCGGAGATCGCGCATTTGCTCACCGAGTGCGACCTCGTGAAGTTCGCGAGGCACGTTCCGACGCACCAAGAGAGCGACAAGATCTTGGACGTGGCGTACACGATCGTGCGGCGCTCGAGCCCCGCGGGGCAGAAGGCCGCCGCGGCTGAAGCGCAAAAGAGCGCTGAAAAGAGCGCGAAATTGAGCGACGACAACGGCGCGAAGGGCGCGCGCGAGCCGAGCGACGAGCCGAGCGCGACCGACGCGAACAAGCCGAACGAGTCGAAGGACTCTTCGAAAGACGTCAGCGCGGTCGAGGTCGTCGAACACGAGGAGAAGCGCGGATGAGCCCCACGCGGTCTGTCGTGCGCACGTCCGTCGCGAGCGCGGGGATCCTCGCGGTCTTCGCGGCGGTGTACGCGTACATCGTGCTCAGCAAGGGGTGGAGGGTCGAGCTCGCGAAGCCGTGGATGCTCTTGTCGCTGCTCGGCGCGCTCGTCGCGTTCATCGCGGGCTGGGTGGTGCTCGGGCGACGCGACGCGGGGCCGGGCGCGAGCGCTCCGAAGCTCTTCGTCTCGCGCGGGAGCGACCTCGCGAAGCTCCCGAAGAGCTGGAAGACGCGCGTGGCCGAGCTCCCCGCGGCGCTCAGGGTGTGCGCGCTCTGCCTCTTGGGCGTGGCCCTCGCCAGGCCGCAGCGCGTCGATGCGCCCGAGACGCTCGAGCTCTCGGGCATCGACATCGTGCTCGTCATGGACATGTCCGGCTCGATGCGCGCGCAGGACCTGCAGCCGACGCGCCTCCAAGCCGCGAAAGAAGTGATCGACAACTTCATCGTCCGACGACGAACGGACCGCATCGGGTTCGTCGTGTTCGGGCGAGAGGCCTTTCCTGCGCTCGCGCCGACGCTGGACTACCAAGCGCTGCGGCAGACCGTCTCGGCGATGGAGATTGGTGTGCTCAGCGAAGAGGGCCACGCAGGGACGGCCATCGGTGACGGCCTCGGCGCGGCGCTCAACTACCTGCGCCGAAGCGACGCGCGCTCGAAGGTCGTCGTGTTGCTCACGGACGGGTCGAACAACTCGGGCCACCTCGATCCCGATCACGCCGCGCGCTTCGCAGAGGCGCTGCGCGTGAAGGTCTTCACGGTGCTCGTCGGGCAATCGGACGAGGCGCCGATCACGACGGGGCAGGATTTCTTCGGGCGGCCGGTGGTGCAGACCGCTCGCTTCCCGATGGACCCGGCGCTCTTGCAGCGCATCGCGACGACGAGCAACGGGCAGTTCTTTCGCGCGGCCGATCGCGGGACGCTCGAGCAGGCGTTTCACTCGATCTTGGACAACCTCGAGCGCTCGCGCATCGCGGACGCGGGCGTGCGGCACACGGAGCTGTTTCCGTTCGTCGCGGCGCCGGCGCTCTTGCTGCTCGCGCTCGAACTCTTGTTGAGCTCGACGCTCTTGCGGAGGTTTCCGTGAGGTGGGCAGCGGGCGAGTGGCGGTGGGTCACGCTCGTGCTCGCGCTCGTGTGCGCGGGCGCGCTTTTGTGGGCGTATTATCAACGGCGCCGCGCGCTCGCGAAGTTCGGCGACGAGTCGCTCGTCCGCGCGCTTCGCGACGGAGCGCCCGCGGGCTTTCGCGCGGCGCGCGGCGTGCTCGCGGTGATCGCGCTCTTGCTCACGGGCTTCGCCGTCGCGCGGCCGCAGGGGCGCGCGCGGACCGAGGTCCTCTCGCGGCGCGGGATCGACATCGTCGTGTGCCTCGATGTGTCCAAGTCGATGCTCGCGCGGGACGTCGCTCCCTCGCGCATCGCGAGGGCCAAGAGCGAGCTCCGTCGGTTGATGGAAGAAGAGCCCGGCGATCGCGTGGGCGTCGTCGTCTTCGCGGGCAGCACGATGGAGTACCCGCTCACGACCGATCACGAGAGCGCGCAGCGCTTCTATCGCGACGTCGAGCCGTGGAACTTCCCCGTCGGCGGGACCTCCATCGGCCGCGCGATCACCGCGGCGCACGAGATGTTTCGACGCGATCCTCTGTCCGCGCGTCGCTCGAAGGTCATCTTGGTGCTGACCGACGGCGAGGACCTCGACGGCGACCCGATCGCCGCGGCGCGCGCCGCGCAGGGCGAAGGCATCGCGACGTACGTCGTGGCGATCGGGAGCACGGTTCCTGAGCCGATTCCGATGTACTCGCCCGAGGGGCGAATGGTCGGCTTCGAGCGTGATTCTCGCGGCGAAGTGAAGACCACGAGGTTCACGCCCGAGATGGAGACGCAGCTGCGCTCCGTCGTCGACGCAGGACGCGGCCAGTACATCCGCCCCCGACAGGGCGAGATCGGCATCGAGCAGGTGCGTCGCGCGATCGCAAACCTCCGTCGCGCGGAGATCGCTGCGTCGCAGCAGACCGTGTACGACGAGCTCGCGGGGTGGCTGCTCGCGCCAGCGTTTGTTCTCTTGCTCGTGGGATCGGTGTTCGTGCCCGAGCGGCTCGGACGCAAGGCGAGCGAGAAGCCCGCGCCGAGACCCGCGCGAAAGCCGCGGCGCAAGAAGGGGGTGCTGTGATGAGCACCGCGGGCGCAGAGCGAAAGAAGAAGAGCAAGAAGAGCGCGAAGGGCGCGAAGAAGGGCGCGAGAGCCCCGTCGACCGCGCGTCCCTGGTGGATCGTCGGCGTCGTGTGCGCGCTGCTCGTCGGCGCGACCGCGTACGCGTGGAAGCCGCGCGAGGTCGCCGAGCCCAACGTGAAGCGCGGCAACGAGCGCTATCGCGCGGGGCAATTCGAAGCAGCGCGCGACGAGTACGAAGCGGCTCCGGGCGCGGGGCCGAGGTTCGCGGGCGTGCACACAGACCGCGGGCTCGCGCGGTTTCGACTGGCGATTCCCACGGATGGCGGAGGGCTGCCGCTGCTCTCGCTCGACGGAGGAGCGCCGCCGGGCGTCGATCAGGCGCAAGAGGCGTTTCGCACGGCCGCGCGCGGAGGGACCACCAACGCCGCGGAGGACGTCGACGCGTTCTTGCGGGCGAGGGCGGCGTTCAACCTCGCGAACACGTTCTTCTCGACGCGGTCGTGGGACAACGCGATCGACTCGTACAAAGAGGCGCTGCGTCTGCGGCCCGGTTGGACGGACGCCGCGTGGAACCTCGAGCTCGCGCGGCGCCTCCGCGAGCAAGACCGCAATCCCCCAGACGCAGGCCAAGACGCGAGCCAGGACGCAGAGCCGAACGACGCCTCGCAGCCGCCGCGCGACGCCAACGACGGTGACGGCGGCAACAACCGCGGCGACGGCGGGCAAAACGACGGCGGTCAAGGTCGCGGCGACGGAGGCAACGGCAACCCCGACGGCTCCAACCGCAGCGACGGCGGCTCGCAAGGCGACAGCGGGATGGACGGAGGAGCGCCCCCACCCGAGTCGAGCGACGGCGGAAACCAGCCCCCGTCGAGCGACGCGAGCGCGCCGAGGACGATGGCGCCGCTCGATCAGCTCGAGCGTTCGTCGCGTAGTTTGCAGCAAGAAATGATGCGACGCCGCGGGATCGCCCCGCGCTCGCCGGACGACGATCGATGAACCACCGCCGTGCTTCGTGGCTCGGGGGAGTCGTCGCGGCGCTCGTCGCGGCGCCGTCGTCGTCGCACGCGGCGGTGTTCTTGACGGTCGAGGCCGAGCCGCTGCGCGCGCAGGTGGGGCAAGCGATCAGCGTTCGGTACTCGGTGCGTACGCGCGATCAGGGCGCGGTGCAGATCATGCCCTTGAATTTTGGTGCGCTGCAGCTCTTGAGCGATCCTTCGCCGCCGCAGGTGCCGATGATGTGGGGGACGGGCATGGGGTTCTCGATGGAGACCTCGACGGAGTACCTCGTGCGCGCGCCGCGGCCGGGGCGCTACACGATCACGAGCGGACGCGCGATCGACACGCGATCGGGCCGCGTGATCGCGCAGGCGCCGCCGGTGACGATCGTGGTTGGTGACGCGGGCGCGGCGGACGACGAGGACGCAGGCGCGGTGACCGCGGGCGATCCCGACGCGAGCGCAGGGCCTCCGGCGGATCCCGACGCGCCTCCCAACGGTGACCTCAGCGGCGCGTACTACGACATGGTTGGCTTCTACCGCGTGGGCGTCTCGCGTCCGCGCGCGTACCTCGGCGAGCAGCTCGAGTACCGCGTGTGGGCGTACTCGGCGTCGCCGGACGCGGGCTGCGAAGTGAGCGAAGAGCCCACGTTTCCCGGGTTTTGGAACGAGGTCTATTCGCCGCCGACCCGCGAGTGCGCGCAGCGTTGGTTTTCGCAGCAGGTCAACGGTCGGTTCATGGCGATCGGGCTCGTGCGAAAGTACGGGCTCTTCGCGACGCAGACGGGCGTGCAGCGCTTCGGCTCGGTGGTCGGGCGCATCGACGTGATGACGGGCGGGATGTTTCGACAGGTGCGTCGCGCCGAGTCGCGCACGCCGCTCGTCGAGCTCACGGTGATCGAGCCTCCCGTCGCGGGCAGACCCGAGGGGTACGTCCCCGGGACGATCGGCCCCGTCGCGCTCGAAGCGACGATCGACCGTGCGAATTGCCCGGTGGGCGAGACCGCGACGATCTCGGTCCGCGCCGTGAGCGAGGGCTCGCTCGCGAGCGCGCAGCTTCGGTTCGAGCGCAACGTCGACGGCGCCCGCGTGCGCGCGGCCGAAGGGCGCACGGTGATCGAGCGCGCTGGGGAGTCCGGGCGCTTTCGGAGCACGCGGACGATGGAGCTCTTGGTCGTCCCCGAGCGGCCCGGAGACATCGCGCTCGGCGAAGCGAGCCTCGCGTACTGGGACCCTGTCGAAGAGCGGTACGGCGTCGCGAGGGTGGCGCTCCCGTCGGTGCGCGCGTCGGGCGAGCGCGTGCGGCGCGAGAACGAGGGAACGGCGCAAGAGGACCCCGCGCGCGTGCTGCGAGGGCTCAGCGCGAGCCCGTCGCTGCGAGGCTATTCGCCGGTGTTTCAATCCGCGCGGGTCGCGCTGGGCACGGCGTTGCTTCCGACGTTGGCTGCGGGGGCCTTCGCCCTCGGACGCGCGGGGCTTCGATGGAAGAAGCGCGCGGACGCCGAGCGCGTCGAAGGGGCGAAGAACGACCCCGAGTCGCTCTTGCGCGAGGCGCAACGCGCTCTTGCGACGGACGCAAAGCAAGCGTGCGCCCTCTGCGCGCGCGCGATCGAGCGCGCGAAGGCCGAGGCCCGCGACGCCGAGGTCGAGCTTTCGGACGCGCAGAACGCGCTCGTGAGCGAGGCGACGAGCGCGCTCGAGGCCGTGCGCTTCGCGGGGACAGGGAGCGCGGAAGAGGCCGTCTCTCGCAGCGAAAAAGCGGTCCGCGCGATCATGGAGGCGACGAGGTGAGCGCGCGCAAGGTCGCATACGTGGTGGCGATGGCCGCCCTTGTGCTCTCGAGCGCGGCGAGCGCGGTTCCCGCCCGCGAGCTCGTCGCGCGGTCACGGGCCGCGGCGACGCGGGGCGATTGGAACGCCTCTGCGCGCGCGCTCGAAGAGCTCGTGGCCGCGGGGGTCGACGACAACTCGGTGCTCTACGACCTCGGGACCGCGTACGCGAACGCGGGTCGCTACGGCGAGGCGATTCACCGGTTCGAACAAGTCGTGCGCAGGCAGGTGTTCGACGCGGACGCGCAGCACAACCTGCGGGCGGCGCGCTTGCGGCTCGCGCATCGCGACGCAGAGCGCACCGGGCGCGCGGTCGCAGAGACGTCACTGCCGTTCAAGACAGCGCTCGGCGAGGTGCTTCCGCTCGACGCGGCGGTCTCGCTCGCGGTGCTCGCGCAGCTCGCGGCGGGCGTGGGCTTGTGGATCGCGCGTAGACGATCGAGCGAAGCGGCGCGGATCGGTGGGATCTCGGCGGCGGCGCTCTTCGGGCTGTGCGCGCTCTTCGCGCTCTCGGTGCTCTGGGCCCGCAGCAGCGCAGAGCCCGCGGCGATCGTCCTTCGCGACGGCGTGAAGCTCCTCGACGCGCCGGCCGAGGACGCGATCGCGGGCGAAATTGTGCGAGAGGGTGAGCGTGTGCTGTCGATCGAGCGCAACGGAACCTTCGCGCGCGTCCGCACCGTGAGCGGAAAGCAAGGCTGGGTGCGCGCTCGCGACGTCGGCTCGATGGATTGAGATCCTCTGGTTTCGCGGCGCCGCGAGACGTGCGAGGCTCGGGTTCGATGCATGCGAAGCGGGCGGACGGGGCGGTGTTCGACTTCTCGATCAAGGGGACGATTTTTCGTGGGCTGGTGCTGGTCCTGAAGCAGGACGGAAAGCTCACCGCGGTCGAGTCGAAGCTGTCGGGGCCTACGCTCGAGCTCGTTCGCGCGCTGCCGACGGCGGGCGCGTGGATCGATGGCGTTCGCGTGGTCGAGCTCGAAGAGGCGATGGCGCTCGTCTCGAGCGACAAAGAGCTCTTCGATGTGGGGCGGCGGTCCGTGGCTGTGGAGCTTCGGGCCATCACGCGCTCGGTGACCGAGGGCGTGCTGCGGCTGTTCGGCGCGAGCCCTGCGTCGCTGCTCTCGCGCATCTCGATGTTCGATCCGGTGACCGCGCGCGGAACGAAGAACGTCTGGACGCCCACCGGCGACAAGCGCGGTGAGATGCGCGTGATCTACCCGACGTCCAGACTCTTGCCCGACGCCATGGGGGCGATCTCTGCAGGGATGCTCGTCGCGACGCTCGAGGTGTGCCGCACCAAGGGGTCGTCGGTGTTCAACGGCTTCACGAACGAGGCGCGCAACGAGATGCGCTTCACGATCGAGTGGGAGTGAGTCCGCGCGCGCGAAGGCGCGCTATTCGATCGTGAGCACCGTGGCGCCCTCGGCGCGGAGCATCGCGCTGACGCCGCGATCGGCGAGGGAGGCTCCCGAGAGCGCTCCGATCGCGCGGTCGTCGAGGGCGTCGCGGACGGTGTACATCCGCGCGCGGTCGATGCCGAGCGCTGTCGTGTCTTCGAAGCGCACGACGCGCTCGCCGGCGGCGTTGGCGTCGTTGACGACGAAGACGTAGAGCGTTCCGCTAGGTGTTTTGCGGGCGAACGCGAAGGTGTGGAGCTCGTTGGTGCTCACGATGGGCCGCTCGCCGCCGAGCGCGCAGAGGTAGCGCGCCATCGTTCGCGCGTTGTTGAGCTCGCTGTCGGGCAGCGTGTACAGGTCGTCTTGATTGAAGCGGGACCACGCGCTCGTCCCGAAGAACGCCCTCGTTCGCGCGCCGTCTCTCACGAGGTACCCGACCACGCCACCGTCGCGTCCGAACGGCTGTGTGCGCTCCCACGCGAACGGCTCGATCGTCGGCCCGCCGCTCGTGGGCTGCCAGAAGCTCGCGTACCAATGGCTCGCGAGCTGAGCGTCGAGCGTGGGGAGCCTGACGTTGACCGTTCCGCTTCGCGCGGCGTTGGGCCACGTCCACGAGCCCGCCGCGGTCGCGGGCCACAGCGCTCGGTATCTCGCTTGCGCGTCGCTCGGACGAAACGCGTCGTCGGTGCTCGCGGGCCACAAGAGATTGACCAAGACGCCCGCGCTGCTCGTCGCGTAGTTGGTGAGCTTCTCGGCGGTCGCGTCGTCGATGAAATCGGGGTTGAGATAAAACGCGACGCGATAGCGCGCGAGCTCCGTCGCGGTCGCTTGTCGAACGTCCACGACCTCGGCGTCGATCCCCGCGCGCGCGAGCCAGCCGAAGAGCGCCGGATACTCGTTGGACCAGAGGCGCTGCATGTCGTCGAGGACGCCCGCTTGCGGCGGTTGGTGCCGCGGGTTGGCGAGGATCGCGACGCGGTTGCTCACGGCGCGCGCGGTGGACAGTCGCGGGCCTTCGCGCTGCAAAAATGCTCCCCATCGGCGCATCACGTCGTAGCGCGCGGTGGTCGTTCCGTCGGCGCGGATGGCCGCTTGATAGTCGTACGCGGAGTCATCGAGGTTGAGCCCGTCGCGCATGACGTAGAACGCGCCGCCCTTGAGCCCGCGGCCAAACGACCGCGCGAGGAGCTGCTCGGTCGCGGCGGCCCTCACTTCGGGCTGACCGATCGCGGGGTACGAATAGAACCCGCCCTGCAGCTCCGCCGCGTACGCGAAGTCTTGCGGCCCCGTGTACTCGTCGTTGTACCGATCGTAGAGCCTCGTGAACCAGTCGGTTTGAAACGGCTGATCCTGGAGGTTTCGATTCGTCGGAAACTGCTTGGGATACAGGTCCAGCCCCGCGAGCCCGACGCTGTTCTTCGTCGGCCCGTCGTGCAGGAGCACCGGTCGCAGCAAGAGGTCCTGCGCCGAGAGCGCGAAGGGCGAGTCGTTTGTGAAGAACAGCACGTCCGGCGTTCGAAATCCCTCGGCTTCCATCATCGCGCGCAGCCTGCGCAGGTACTCGTTGGAGTACGCTTGGCCCGCCTCGTACCAGTCGGCGAACAGCGCGTTGCGCGGTCGATCGCCGGCGCCGACGCCAGGGCCCGCGCGGGGCGGATCGACGGCTTCGAAGCTCGCGTGCGTCGTGCCGTATCGCGCGTTGAGCGCAGAAATCGTGCGGTATTTCGCGGTGAGCCACGAGCGCCAGTGCGCGATCGACGCGTCGCTGTAGTCCACGTCTCCGTAGCGATTGCCCCAATACCCGTTGGTCTCGTTGTCGACTTGCAGGGCGATCAAGCATCGGCCGAGAAACGGTCGCGCGATCGCGAGCGAGCGCGCGTACCAGTCGCGCACGGCGGCCAGAAACGTTGGATGCAAATACGAAGGCTGCCGCTGGTCCTGCGCGCCGGTGGGCGAGTACGACCAGAGCTCGCCGCGCGCGTTGCGGACGAGGGCTTCGGGGTGAGCGGCCTTCCACCAAGCGGGGACGGCGCCGAACGTTCCGAATCCGCGAGGCCACTCGGCGGTGATGAGCGGGCCGGGCTTGAACACGACGTACATCCCGCGATCGCACGCCATTTGTAGAAAGCGCCCGACGTCGCGCGCGCCTGTGAAGTCGAAGTTGCCCTCGCTCGGGTTGTGATAGTCCCACGGGATGTACGTCGTCACGAGGTTCATCCCGGCGGCGCGCATGAGGTCGAGCGACTGCGCCCACATCGCGTGCGTCTGCGCCGCGTCGAAGTTGCGCGCGCGAACGCGAAAGTAGTGGAGGTCTCCGCCGTAGAGCAGCGTCGCGCGGCCGTCGATCCAGAGTCTTCCGTCGCGGATCTCGACGTGCGCAACGCGTCCCCCATCGCTCGATGCGTCCGCGTCGCTCTCGCTGTCGATGGCCGCAGTCGTGTCGTTCGCGCTGTCGGTCGTCGCGTCGATCGAGGGGATGTCGTCCGTCGCGTCGAAGAGCGGCTGTGCGTCGACTGGTATGTCGCGGCCGCTGTCTTCGATTTGCGCGTTGTGGCTCGAGCAATGCGTCAACGAGGCGAGCGAGCCTGCGAGCAACGACAAGACTGTGGAGCGTCGGCCAAGCATCAGGCTCGGGAGCGTACCTCGGGACTCGTGGCCGACTCGCAGAAGCAAAGACCGCTTCGAGTCAAGCGAGCGGCGCGAAGGTCTTTTGTGCGATGGGCCAAACTCTCGTTGACAGCGCGTGTGACCCTAAGCGGAAATGCGCGCATGGCGAAGGACGACGTGAAGATCTTGGTCGCGGACGATGACGTGGAGCTGCTCGCGATCCTCGTGCAGCACTTGAAGGGTCGTAAGTGCGAGATCATCGAGGCGCGCGACGGCAACGAGGCGCTCGAGCTCGCGCGCACACACAAGCCGTCGGTGATGATCTTGGACGTGATGATGCCGGGGTTGTCGGGCTGGGAGGTCGCCAAGCGCGTTCGTGACGACAAGGCCCTCGAGCACACGGGGATCATCGTGCTCACGGCGATCGGCGAGTCGCTGAACGCGCTGACGTCGCCGCTGTACGGAGCGGACGCGCAGATGGACAAGCCGTTCGAGTTCGACAAGCTCGACGAGAAGATCGACGAGCTGCTCGCGAAGAAGCGCTGAGCGATCGGCCGGGGGCAACGTCGCGCGCAGAACGCTGCAAATCCGCGGGCGCACGCGGCAATCGACCGGCGCGCGCGAGTGGTGGTATTTTTCCCGATCTATGGCGTTGTTCGGGTCGCAGGAGAAGTCGCTCGACGGAGCTCTGTTGGCCGGGCGCTACCGGATCGAAGCGCGGCTCGGCTCGGGCGGAATGGGGGAGGTGTACCGCGCGGTCAACGAGGCGCTCGGGCGGCCCGTCGCGATCAAAGTGCTGCACCCCGAGATGCTGCGAAACGACGAGATCGTCGAGCGCTTCATGCGCGAGGCGCGCGCGGCGACCCTCGTGCGACACCCCAACGTGGTCGACGTGCTGGATGTGCTCGAGCACGAGGGCGTCCCCTTCATCGTGCAGGAGCTGTTGAGCGGAAAAGACCTGTCGAAGTACCTCGAAGTGTGCGGGGGAAAGCTCACGGTCGACGAGGCGCTGCCGATCTTGATTCCGATCGTCGAGGCTGTGGGCGTCGCGCACCAAAAGGGCGTGGTGCACCGCGACCTCAAGCCCGAGAACGTGTTTCTGCACGAGGTCGAAGGACAGGTGATCCCGAAGGTCCTCGACTTCGGGATCTCGAAGCTCACCGCGCCCGACGCCAAGAAAATGACGGGCACCGGGCTCGCGATGGGGACGCCCGCGTATATGTCTCCCGAGCAGATTCAGGGCAGCAGCGCCGTCGATGCGTCGAGCGACGTGTGGTCCCTCGGCGTCGTGCTCTTCGAGTGCTTGAGCGGTCGATTGCCGTTCGACGCAGAGACGCCGGGCGCGCTGTTCGTGAAGATCTGCACGACGGAGGCGCGGAGGCTCGATCAGCTCGAGCCGTCGGTCTCGCCGGTGGTGGTTGAAATCGTGTGGCGGTGCCTCCGCCCGAAGCGCGAGGACCGTTACGCCAACGCGACCGAGCTCGCGCGCGCGTTGCGCGGCGCCCTCGCAGAGCGCGGGGTCGAGTCGACGAACAAGCTCCAGGCGATCAGCCCCGCGATCATCGACGCGCTCGAATCGAAGGGCGCGCTCGCGCCGACGTCGCCCGAGGCCAAGGCGGCGCGCGCCGCAGACCGCACGCAAGCCGCGACGCCCTCAGGAAAGAACAGCGACCCCGACGATCGCGCCGACCGCAGCGCGCAGCGCACAGAGCTCGAGACCCCGTCGTCCAAGCAGAACAACGCCGCGAAGGCCGCTGTTGTGCGCGACGCGTCGACCGTCGAGCCGCCCGCGCGGCGGGGGATCGCCGCGCCCCTCGCAGCGGTGGCTGTGTTGCTCGCGGCAGGCGTCGGGCTCGCGGCGGTCGCGAGCAGTCGAACGCCCGTCAGCACTCAAAACACGCCGGACGCGGGCGTGGTCGCGGTCGTCGGCTCGCAAGACGCGAGCGCTGCGACGACGGGCGCGCAGCACGCGCTGACCGCGGTCGAAGACGCCGCGCACACGGCGGCGATCGAGCACGACGCGGCGCTCACCGCGACGAGCGAGGCGGTCGACGCTGGCGTCGTCGCCGAGCCGACGACGGTCGCGGCGCGCCGGACGGGACGCAACGGCTCGCGCGCGAGCGCTGGCAACAACACGAACGGAGCGTCGTCGAACACCGCGCAAAATGACCCGCGAAACGCCGCACGAAACACGCAGCCGCAGGGCGCTTCGGGCACGACGGCCGCGACGGGCACGACCGGCAGCACCATCACGACGACGTCGGGGCGACGCACACACGCTGCGACGACGTACGAAAACTGAGGTCGTGTTGAGAGGGTGCTGAGGGGGTCGCGAACTTTCCAAGAGCCCTCTGGGGTGCGTGATACGTTCGATCGGTGATGACGTACGGAGCCGGGGAGCAACGAGCGAAGGGTCACTGTCGCAGGGGCGCGCTGTTCGGCGTGCTGGCGCTGAGTCTCGCGTCGACGCGCGCGCACGCGCAGGCCGCGCCGAACGCGACGCCTACACAGCCCACACAATCAACACAAGCGGCGCAGCCCACATCGTCGACGCAGCCCGCGCAGACGACGACGGGCGCGCAGACCGCGCCTGCGGACCCGCGCGAGGCCGAGGCGCGCGCGGCCTTCGAGGCGGGCGTGGCGGCGCTCACGGACGAGCGGTACGCCGACGCGCTCAGACACTTTCAGCGCTCGTACGACGTGCGACGCGCCGCAAGCGCGGCGCTGAACCTCGGGGTGACGCTCCGGGCGCTCGGGCGCCTCGTCGAAGCGAGGCAGCGCTTCAACGAGTTTCTCGAGCTCGCCAACGAAGCGCAGCACGAGCGGCACGACCGCGAAGTAGCGCAGTTCATCGCCGACATCGGCCGTCGCGTGGGGCGCGTGCGGATCGCCGTCGTCGAGCCCGCGGGGGCGCGCGTGCTCATCGACGGGCGCCGCGCGGCGCGAGACGAGCGCGACGAGGTCGTCGTCGATCCCGGCGAGCACCGCGTCGAAGCCGTGCTCGCGGGGTACGACACCGCAATTCAAACGGTCTCTGTCGAGTCGGGGCAGGTCAACGACGTGCAGCTCCGCTTGCGTCGCGCGGTGATCGAGCAGCGGGTGATCGTGACGCAGCCGACGCCGCCGTCGCGCTCGGGGGGCATCTGGACGAGCCCTGTGTTCTGGGTGGTGATCGGCGTGGCGGTCACGGCGGCGGTGGCGATTCCCGTGACGGTCGCGGTCACGAGTCAGCCCGAGATCCCGCGGCTGTCGGGGCAATTTTGTGTGCGCACGGACGGAGTGCTCTGCCCGACGGGAGGCGTGTGATGCGCTCGATCGGTCGAAAGGCAGGGGCTCTTTTGATTGTGTGTGCCGCTGCGGTCCTCGGCGAGGGATGCAGGCGCCCGCCGACGGGGCTTCGCGTGATCGTGACGACGGATTTCTTGCCGTCCGCGACGACGCCCGCGTTGCACACCGTGCGGCTCCGCGTGACGCGGGTGTCCGACGGTCGCGTGCTGCACACCGAGCCGGTGAACGTGAGCTCCGCATCGGGCGCGTTGCCCCTGAAATTCAGCGTCTTTCTCAACGGTGCGGGCGGCGAGCAGGTGCGCATCGAGGCCGAGGCGCACACGATCGACTCGCAAGCAGACGAGCGCAACACGGGGCTGACCGCGGCGCGCGTCGTCACGGGCTTCGTCGAGGGAGAGATTCGGGTTGTTCCGATGGTGCTCTACCGCGGCTGCTGGGACATGCAGGTGCGATGCGAGCCGAACAGCACCTGCGGCCCAACAGCCATGTGCCAGAGCGCGCAGGTGGACCAGCGCGAGCTTCCGACGTTCGATCGCGACGCGGGGGATCCGGACGTGCTCGCTCCGTCGATGGACGCTGGCTCGGATGGGGGGCTCGACGTGATGGACGCGAGCGATGTCGCGCCGGCGGATCGAGTGATTCCGCCGGACGATTCGCCGGTGGACGTGATGATGCCGCCCGTCGACGTGATGCCTCCTCCCGCGGACGGGTGCGCGGTGCTGCCTCCGCCCGCGGCGACGACGGTGACCATCACGGGCTCCAACGCCGCGATCGGCCTCTTCGACATCGTGTCGAGAGACAACGCGATGATGGTGATGCCCGACGGGGGAATGCCTATGGCGAGCGACCCCGAGCTCGAAGTCGCCTGGGCCGGTCCGCGGTCGGCGACGTCGATGGCGAGCGTTCTTCTGTCGGCGGGGCTTCGTCGCTCGGGCGCGTCGTACTCGGTCGTGCGTACGCCGCGAGAGACGCTGTCGTTCGGCGCTGCGCCGCTGCAAGCGCTCGCGCTCGTGCGCAACGGCGGAGAGCTCGGCGCGCTGGGGCTCGAAGAAGAGACCATCGCGATGATGCGGCGCTTGCGCGTGATCGGCGCGCCCATTTCGCAGTCGACGGGCGTCGGCCCGTTCTCGACCTTCAACACGTCAGGGCCCTTCTCGATGCCTCCTTCGGGGACGCTCGCGAAGAACGCCGGGTTCGCCGTCGCCGCGACGAGCCCCATGGGGCCGAGCATCGTCGCGTGCGTCTTGCCGCCGATGGGCAACGCGCTCGTGTGCGCGTTTTCGGATCCATCGGGCATGATGACTCAGACGTTCACCGTGGACTTCTCTGTGGCTGCGCTCTCGCCTGCGCCTCGGCTCGCGGGGCTCGCGATCGGAGGCCCAGGGTCGGGCAGCGCGCAGGGCAGGCTGCAGTTCGTGCTCGAGTGGTCCGACGGCAACGGATACACGACGTGCTCGACGATGGAGACGATGCCGCCCGTGACGCCGACAGCGGCGGGCGTGTGTCGATCCGTCCCGGCGACAGGCAGGATCCGCGCGGGGTCGCTGTCTGCGCAGTGGATCGACGGCTTCAACTGCGGCGGGCCCATGATGATGGGCATGCTGAGCGGCTGGTTCGGGGCGCTCGTCGAGTCGGGCGACCCCAACGACACGCTCCGCGCAGGAAAGCTCGACTCGCTCGTTCTCCGCACCGGGGACTTGCCGATCCGCGCGGACGCGCTCGCCAACGCGAACGCGCGAACCGCGGTTTCGATCGCGCCTGCACCGTGTGAAATGCTCGTCGCTCGCACGACGAGCACGAGCGAGGTCGAGTACCGACGGGCCTACCTCGCCGGGGGAACGATCGGGCTGCCCGTCTCGCTCCCCGCCAACACCAACACCGAGCTGCGGGCCGTTCCGCTCGCGCCGCCGTCGTCGATGCCGGGGACGGACGATCACATCCACGCGTTCGTCGACGGCGCCAATCGGGTCAACGTCGTCGTCGTGCCGGTCTCTTCGTGCCGGATGTAGCCCACATTGTGTTAGCGTCGCGACCGCTCCGATGAAGGTGACGATCTCGCACGAGTTTCAAACAGACGCCGAGACATACTGGTCCCGCTGTTTTCTCGATGAGACCTACAACCGCGCGCTGTTCATCGACACGCTGAAGTTTCCCGCCTACGAAGTGATCGAAGGGCGGGAAGAGGGCGGCGTGTTTCGGCGCAAGGTGCGCGTGACGCCCAAGCAAGAGGCGCCCGCGCCGGTGTTGAAGGCGCTCGGCGGAGCGTTTTCGTACATCGAGCAAGGCACGCTCGACCGGAGCAAAAACGTCTACCGCTTTCAGGTGATCCCCGGCACGCTCGCCGAGAAGATCCGCGCCGAAGGCGAGTTTCGTTTGGAGAAAACCGGCGAAAAATCCGTGCGCCGCGTCGTCGACATGACCGTCGAGGTCAAGATCTTCGGCATCGGCGGCCTCGCCGAGGGCTTCGTCTCGAAGTCCATGCAGGACACGTATTCGAAGGCCGCGGAGTTCACCAACAAGTACCTCAAGGACAAGGGGATCTGAGCACGACCGCGCCTGTGGATTCACCACGGTAGGGCGCAGGGAGGACGACGATGATCAAGTTTACGCTCACCCACGAAATCAACTGCGACCCCGACACGTTCTGGAAGCTCTTCTTCGACAAGGAGTTCAACGACGCGCTCTACAAGGGCGCGCTCGGCTTCACGAAGTACGACCTCCTCGAGTCCAAGGACTCGGACAAGCAGCTCGTTCGCAAGGTCAACGCGGTGCCCAAGGTCGACCTGCCGGGCCCCATCGCCAAGCTCATGGGCCCCGGCTTCGGCTACGTCGAAGACGGCGTCCTCGACAAGGCCACCAAGCGTTGGACCTGGACGCTCACGACGAGCACGATGGCCGACAAGCTCAAGCAAAACGGCACGCTCAAGGTCGAGGCCGCGGGCGAAGGCAAGTGCCGCCGCGTGGCCGAGATCTCCGGTGAAGCCAAGGTGTTCGGCCTCGGCGGCATGATCGAGAGCACGATCGAGAAGGAGCTTCGCCAGGGCTGGGACAAGAGCGCCGAGTTCATGAACAAGTGGATCCGCGACGGCAAAGCGAAGTGACCGAAGCGCCGCGCGAGTCGAGCGCTGCGGACGGGACCGCATCGTCATCGAGCTCGAGCGCGCTCTCTTTTGTCGCTCCGTTGCTGTCGTTCGCCGCGGTGTTCGCGCTCGCGGCGGCCGCGTATTTCGTGCGCAACGGAGATGTTCCCTCGGCGTCGGGAGACGAAGGCAACTGGATGTCCATGGGGCATCGGCTCTTGCACGGGCTTCCGACGAGGCTCGGGCCGGACGCGCGCTTCGTCACGACCGCGTTCGCGCGGTTGATTTCGTGGGCGTATCGCCTCGCCGGCGACGTCACCATCGGCGCCGCGCGCAGCGTGCTCGGCGTCTCGCTGCTCGTGGGCTACGTCGCGCTCTTCGCGCTCGCGTGGCGCATGAAGGCCCGCGCCGTCGGCGCTGCGATCGTCGCCGTGGTCGCGCTGCACCCGTGGACCGTGTGGTGGTCGCGGAGCGTCGTCGCCCCGTACGCGATCTCGCTCGTGATCGCGATGCTCGGCCCGCTCGCGTGGGTGCACGCGATCACGAAGTACGGCGAGCCCTCGCGTGAGCCCGCGTACCTGCGGCACGTGTGGCTCGTGCTCGCGGGGCAGGTGCTCGTGAGCGGGATGCATTTCTCGCCGTTTTCGCTGATCGCGCTCACCGCGTGCGCCCTCTTCACGCTCGGGTCTCGCGACGGTCGACGCGCGCTCGCGACGCCCGGCCCGTGGCTCGCGCTGCTCGGTGTGTTCTTGCACGCGCTGCCCATCATTGCGGACGCGCGGACCGTGGTGAACCAAGCGCGACCGTCGCCCCGCTTCGTGGACTTCGAGCGGCGCGCGCAGAACCTCGTGCGCTCGATCGTCGACGGGTTCTCCGGAGAGCAGACGCTTCGCGACTATGTAGGAGACAACGCGTACATGACGCTCGACGCGTCGCCGACGCGCGTGATCGCCGTCGCGACGTTGGCCTTCGCGCTCGTCCTCGCGCTCTACCGCCTGCGTCGCGAGGACCCCGGCGCGTCGCGCTCGGCCAACGCGTTGAGGCGCTTCGCGCCGCTCTATTTCGTGTGCGCGCTGGTGCTCCTGCCGATGATCCTCGCGCCCGCGCGAGACTGGTGGCTCGCGACGATCGACTCCGAGCGATACTTCTTCGTGATCCTCGCGCCCGCCGCGCTCTTGCTCGGCTCGACGCTCGTGCGACTGCCGCGCGCTGGAGCGGTGTTGACCGCGGCCCTCTGCGCGTATTTCGCGCTCGGGCCCAATCGTCGGGCGGCGCAGTATTTCTGGCACGGCGGCGGGCCCGATCACGGGTACTTCAGCGCGCATCGCGGGGGCGGATACCGCGGGTACAAAGTGCTCTCGGGGCCGAGCTCGCTCACGACGGCGATCTACCGGGCGTGTCGCGACGAGTCGCGCGGCGAGCCGATGAGCATCGCGTTCAACGACTACGCGTTTCATCCCGTGCGCGTGCTCATTCGCGTGAAGCCCGATCACAACTTGAACTCGGTGTACTTGCGCGACGCGTCGCTCGATCGCGGGAGACGGCTGTGCGTGCCCGTGTGGCCCGAAGTGATGTTCACCAACGGACACATTCCGGGGCACGCGGTGCAGCAGAACCGCTGGACGCGTGACTACGTGCTGCGTCGGATGGACGAGTCGCGAAGGATCGCAGCGTGGTCGCAGCCCAACGGGTTTCCGTTGGTCGAAGTGTACGTAGGGCGCGTGAGCGCCGCGGAAGCGGGACACCGGCCCGAGTAGCGAGGATCGCGAACGAGCACTGGCGTCTTTCTCGAAGCATCCGCGGGCGCTGCGCTCGCGCTCGACGCTCGATTGCTGCTCTGCGTCACGCATACGTCACCCGCGAACGCGCAGTGATTCATGTATCGTCCGGTGCAGATGATGATCCCTCTGCGCTTTCGCTCTCCTTGGTCCTTGCTCGCTGCGGCGGGCGCGCTGTCCGCGGCCTGTTCGCAGCCGCCGTTGCCTGGTCCCGATCGTACGGACGACGCGACCGGTGACCTCGGTATGCCAACGGACACGCCGACGCCCGACGGTGGAACTCCCGACACAGGTGTCGTGACAGACACTGGCATCGGCGGCGACGGAGGTGGCCCCGTCACCATGCCTCCGCGCATCACGACGTGCGCTGGCGACGCGCTTCCGTCGCTGCCCTCGGGAACCTGTAGCGTGACGGCGGGCGGAGCGAACCTGCTCATCACGGGCGACATCCTGACGCCCGGAGAAGTGTTTCGCGGCGGTCAAGTCGCGGTCAACGCGATGGGGCAGATCACCTGCGCAGCGTGTGACTGCAGCGCGATGGGCGCGGGCGCGACGCAGATCGTCTGTCCCGACGGCGTCGTGTCGCCGGGCCTCATCAACGCGCACGATCACATCACGTTCAACAACCAGCAGCCGTACACGCGGTCGGACGAGCGCTACGAGCACCGTCACGACTGGCGCAACGGCAACGATGGTCACACACGAATTCGAAACAACGGCGGCAGCCCCAACGCCGCGCAGCTCGCGTGGATCGAGCTCCGGCACATCGTCGCGGGCGCGACGTCGGTCAACGGCTCCGGCGGGACCGCGGGCTACCTCCGCAACCTCGACTCGACGAGCGCGACGAGCACCACGCAGCTCGAAGGCGCCGCGGGTCCGCCCGCGGACTACGACACGTTTCCGTACGGAGACACGAGCGGAACAGAGCTCCGCGGGATGAGCTGCGGGACCCCGCCGCTCGCGACGCTGCTCACGCGCGGGTTCGCGGCGTACGTCCCGCACATCGCCGAGGGCATCGAGCAGTCGGCGCGACAAGAATTCTTGTGCGCGCGCATGGGGATGAACGACATCGTCGGCCCGCAAGCGGCGTTCATCCACGGCGTGGGTCTGCTCGCGTCGGACATCGGCGAGATGGCGCGCGACGGCGTCGATCTCATCTGGTCGCCGCGCACCAACATCACGCTCTACGGCGACACCGCGCGCGTCACCGAGTACGCGCGGCTCGGCGTGAACATCGCGCTCGGGACCGATTGGCTCTCGACCGGCTCGATGAACATGCTCCGCGAGCTCAAGTGCGCGGACACGTTCAACCGCAACTTCTTGAACCGGTACTTCAACGACGAGCAGCTGTGGCTCATGGCGACGCGCAACGCCGCGGCCGCGCTCGGCTGGGACAATCGCTTGGGGACGCTCGCGCCCGGGCGCCTCGCGGACATCGCGATCTACGACGCCCGCATGCAGCGCGATCACCGCGCGGTGCTCGACGGATCGCCGCAGACCGTGGCGCTCGTGCTCCGCGGCGGGACGCCGCTCTACGGCGACGACGCGATCATCTCGGCGCTGCCCAACGGGATGATGTGCGAGACGCTCGACGTGTGCACCACGATGAAGCGCGCGTGCGTGTCGTCGCAGCCCGGCGGACAGACGCTCGCGATGCTGCGGATGGCCAACATGACGCAGTACCCGCTCTTCGCGTGCGGCGAGCCCATGAACGAGCCCTCGTGCCTCCCGGCGCGCACGCGCACGATGGCTCCGGCGGCGAGCGTCAACGGATCGACCGTGTACACGGGCATGTCGTCGATGGACGACCGCGACGGCGACGGGATCAACAACGGGATGGACAACTGCCCGGACGTGTTCAACCCGATCCGTCCGATCGACAACATGCGCCAGGCGGACACCGACATGGACATGGTCGGCGACGCGTGTGACGTCTGCCCGCTCAACGCAGGCACGACGATGTGCTCGATGCCGGACCCCAACGATCGTGATGGCGACGGCGTCGCCAACGCGATGGACAACTGCCCGGACAACGCGAACCGCGATCAAGCGGACTCGGACATGGACGGAAAGGGCAACGTCTGCGACGCCTGCCCGATGGCGCCCAACCCCGGCGCGCAGATGTGCCCCGGGATGATGCTCTCGATCCCACAAATTCGAAATCCCATGTCGCCGATGCGGCCGATGACGAACGGCGCGATCGCGATCTCGGGCGCGGTCGTCACGGCGGTCAAGACCTCGGGGACCAACTTCGGCTTCTTCGTGCAAGACCGCATGGCGACCGAGTGGGGTGGGATCTACGTGTTCACGGGGACGACGCGGCCGACGGTGATGGTGGGTGATCTCGTCAACGCGTCGGGGACGTTCACGACCTTCCAAGGCCTCGAGCAGATCGACGTTCGCATGGGAACGTACATGGCGATGGGGACCGCGGCCGTTCCTGCGCCGGTCGTCGTGACGCCCGCCGACGTGCGCACGGGCGGCGCGCGCGCGATGCCGCTGCAATCCATGCTCATGCGCTTGAATATGGTCACCTGCAGCGGCGGGACGCCTGCGATGGTGGGCACCACCCCCATCGCGACGGACTTCTTGGCAGGCACCAGCGCGACCGACGCGATGTCCGCGCTCGTCACGAGCTTCATCGTGAGCGACACGATGGCGCCTCCCATGGTCAGCGCGATGATGGGCGACACGTTCGTCTCGATTACCGGTGTCGGTTACGCGTTCGGCATGCAGAACAAGATCGCGCCGCGCACGCTGGCCGACGTCGTTCGCATGTGAGCTACGCGCTCAGCGCGACGCCTGCTCGTTCACGCGCGTGGGTGGGACCGCGGGCTCGGGCAAGATCCAGCCGCTCTTCAGGCCGATCGCCTTGAGCTCGCCGACGAGGTGCTGAAACGTGAGGGGCTTGGCGAGCACCTGCTCGACGCCGAGCGCCTTGAATTTGCGCACCGCTTCGGGGACGGGCCGCGCGGTCCACGCGATCGCGCGCAGCTGCGCTCCGTTGCGGCGCTCGCGGAGGCTCGCGAGCGTCTCGGTCCCGTCCCGGCCGGGCATGTGCAGGTCGAGCACGACGAGGTCCGGCGCCATCTGCCATCGCTCGAGCGCTTCGTCGCCCGAGTTGGCGACGTCGATCACGATGTCGATCCCTCGAAACGCGGTCTCGATCGCGCGCGCCGCGAGGCGAGCCAACATCGGATCGTCGTCGATGACGAGCGCGCGCAACCCCACGGGCGCGGTCGCGTTGTCCATCGTGGGCTCGGCGCTCGGGCGCCGCTCGAACTCGGCGATGATCGCGTCGATCGCGTGCGCGAACGCGAGGGCTGTCGGAAACCTTCGGGCGGGCACCTTCTCGAGCGCGCGCGCGACGAGCGCGTCCACGGGCGCGAGCGTCGGCTCGATCGACGACGGCGCGGGCGGCGTGTCGTTGACGTGCGACATCATGAGCCGAACGACCGACGGAGCGACGAACGGCAGCCGCCCTGTCAGCGCTTCGAACAGCGTGCATCCGAGCGCGTACACGTCGGTCGCGGGGACGATCACGTGCTGCGGGATCGCTTGTTCGGGCGCCATGTACCCGGGGGTTCCTGCGATGTCGAGCTCGTCGCCGAGAAACGAACCCGCGAGCGTCGCGATCCCGAAATCGACGAGCACCGCGCGACCGGTGCCCTCTTCGATCACGATGTTGCTCGGCTTCACGTCGCAGTGAACGAGGCCCGCGGCGTGCACCGCGCTCAAGCCCACGGCGATGTCTCGAACGATGGCGAGCGCGCGCAACGGTGAGAGCGTACGGGCCTGCGACGGCGCGACGAGCGACGCGAGCGTGACCCCTTCGACGAACTCCATCGCGAAGAACGGCTGCCGATCGTGGAGCCCGAACGAGTAGAGCGCCGCGACGTGCTCGCTTCGCACCGCGGCGATCGCCGAGGCTTCGCGTCGAAACTGCTGCACGCGCTGCGCGGTGACCGGCGTGGCTTGGGCGTGGAGAAACTTCACCGCCGCGCGACGCTCGAGCGTCACGTCGATGGCCGAGTACACGGCGCCCATCCCGCCGGAGCCGAGCTTGGATCCGAGCCTGAAGCGCTGATCGACGAGCGGCTCGGTGTGGCTGCGGTCTTGCCCGCAGAGCTCGCAGCGCTCGTCCTCGCGGCGCACGAAGAACTTGCACTCGTCACACCATTTCATGGCGAGGCCCCTTCGGTCGCCTTCGGCAAGACGATCGAGAACACCGAGCCCTGCCCGACGACCGAGTGCACGCGCACGACGCCGTTCATCCGCTCGACGACGCGGCGAACGATCGTGAGCCCGAGCCCGTGTCCCCCTGCGTCCTTCGAGAGCCGGACGAACGGTTGAAACAGCTTGGACTGCTCGCTCTCGGTGAGCCCGCGGCCGTTGTCGCTGACGGACAAGATCACGTTGGCGCCGTCTTCACGGGCGAGGATCGTGACGGACGGAGGCGCGCCCCCGTACCGGATCGCGTTTGTCGCGAGGTTGACGATCGCCGCTTCGATCCAGGGGCCGTGTCCGCACGCCACGCTCGCGTCCGCGTCGGCGCGAACGGTCGCGCGTCGCTCGTTCGCCAAGGGCTCGATCCGTCGCGTCACCTCGTCGAACACCGACGCGAGCGCGACGGGCTCCATCGCGACCGCGCCGCGCCGCGCCTTCGCGAGCAGCAAGAGCGCGTCGATGATGTCGACCATCTTCGCGCTCGACCACAGCAGGTCCTTCACGGTCGCGCGGACGAGCGCCGGATCCGAGCAAAAAGGCTCTTCGCCGAGCATCGACGCGAAGCCGATGATGGCCGTCAGGGGCGTCTTCAAATCGTGCGCGACGCGCCCCGAAAACTCCGCGAGGTCCGCGTTGGCCTCTTCGAGCGCGAGGCTCGAGGTGCGCAGCTCGCGCTGATACGAGTCGCTGATCTTGCCGATCTTCACGAGCCGCCGCGCGAGCCGCGCGTAGCGCGTCGCGAGCCCGCGCACGGTGTCTCCGTTGGCCACGCCGGCGCGCGAGAGCTCTTCGACCCACGCGAGCTCGGCCTCGTCGTCGCCGATGTCCGGAGGCGTCTTGCTCACGGGAATCGCGCTCGCTTCGTTGAGCATCAGCCCGATCATCGCGAGCGAGCGGTGCCCGCGGTGTTCGAGCAAGAGCTCGCGCAGGCGCGTGACGGGCGTGGCGTTGAGCGCGTCGATTCCGCTGCGATTCTTGTTGGGTCCGACGAGCGCGAGCTGCTCGGCCGTGTGCGACTCGATCGCGAACACGGGCTGGCCGACGGCGAGCTCGAGCTCGCAGTCCGACAAGGTGAGCACCGAGCGCCCGATGACGAGCGCGCCTTGGGGACCGCCGCAGCAGCGGGCGACGAGCTCCCGACGAGACAGATCGATGACCGCGCAGAAGAGCGCGCCACGGTCCGCGCCGACAGCGTCGCAGAGCCGTGTCCATTGGTCGCACAGCGCCGCGGGGAGCGCGGCTTCGATCGTGCGTCCCGGGTCGTAGAACAACGTGCGCCACTCGGCGAACGCGAGCGCGGCGGCCACGCCTCCGACGGGGAGCTGCGCGAGCGAGACCACCACCCGAGCGCCGTCGAACACGCGGAGATCCGCGCAGTGTTGGTAGCCGTCGTCGCCGGGCTCGATGGCGACCGCGGCCTCGAGGGGCGCGCGGATGGGGTCGGGGGTCCCGCTCGTGATCAAGCGGAGGGCGGAGGCGTGCTGCGCGCGTCGCTCGGATTGCAGCGACTCGAGCGCTGCGCGGAGCGTGCGGGCGTCGCGGTCTTGCTGATCGAGGAGCGACTGCGACGCGAACGCGCGGCCGTCGGCGACCGAAGCGAGCTCCGCGAGCCGCACGATCGCAGCGCGGATGGACGGATGATTCGCGAGCTCGGGGTTCTCGAGCAGCGCCGCGACGATCCGCGTGTGTTCGTCGGAAGCCATTTGTTCGACGTCGCTCGTAGCCTGTGCGCCCAACAACATACTACAGTCCGCCGTCTTCGCATGACCGCTTCGCTCTCTGTCGCGACGTTGATCGAGCTTGGAAATCGCCTACGACTCGCCAACATCCAGCTCTGTTTCAGCGGACCTTTTACGACCGGAATCATCCAGCATTTCGGCGCCGCGCTCCGGACGTACCTCGAGCGCGGGCAGTCGAACGCCTCGGAGGTGACCGGCGTCTTCTCGGTGTACATCGAGATGGCGCAGAACATTCAGCGCTACACGACGCGGCACTACGAGGCGCTCGCCTCGGCGGGCGTGGGCGCGTCGAACGGCATCATCGTGATCGGCCGCAACGAGCGGCGGACCCTGCTCGTGGCAGGAAACTGGGTGCTGCGCCCTTCGCTCGATCCGCTTATCGCGCGCGTCCAAGAGCTGCGCTCGCTCGATGAAGCCGCGCTCAAGGCTCGGTACAAGCAGCAGCTCCGCGCGGCTCCGAGCGACAGCGAGGAGGACGGCGCGGGGATGGGGCTCATCACGATCGCGCGTCACGCCTCGGCGCCGATCGAGTGCGAACACGTCGAGCACCCGCAAGGGCTCGCGTTCTTCTCTCTGTCGGCGGAGGTGTGAGCCGTGGCGATCTTCGCGAACATCGCAGGGACCGACACGACCCCGTCCGTCGCGTTCGACCCGGTCGAGCGCAGGCTCTCGCTCGAAGGAGAGTCGTATCCCGAGAACGCGTTTCGGTTCTTTCGACCGATCATCGAGTGGGCCCGCGCCCACTGCGCGAGCGACGGGCTCACCCTCGACCTGCGGATCGTCTACATGAACACCAGCAGCGTCCGCTGCGTGATGGACTTGCTCGACGTGCTCGAGGACGCCTTCGCGCGCGGTCGCGTCGTCAAGGTCGTGTGGCGTCACCGAAGCACCGACGAGCGCGCGCGCCGGATGGGCGAGGAGTTCGTCGAGGACCTCACGGTGCCGAGCGAGATCGTCAGCGAGCCATAAACGCTGAGAAAACCGGGGGCGTCAAAATTGACCGAGCGTGTCCCAAGTTTGGGACGCAGTGGGACCGATCGGTCCCAGCGGTGGTTCGTGCCCTGATCGCGATCGCGACGCCCCGTTGGAAGGACTACACGCAGTGAGCTCACTCCTGGGAAATATCCTGGGATGCTTGCGTGGCGTGTAGCCAACGGAAGGCGGAGCGAAATCCGTCGACGCCCCGTTGGAAGGACTACACGCAGTGAGCTCACTCCTGGGAAATATCCTGGGATGCTTGCTTGGCGTGTAGCCAACGGAAGGCGGAGGCGCTCTTCGGGGCTGCGCTACGCGTCGAGGTCCGGCGGCGGCAGCGGTCCGACCGGCGGGCGGGGGACAGCGCGGCAGTTCCACCGGGGGCCGTCGCGCGTGGCGACGCAGTTGCAGATGGTGGCCGGCCGGCTCGCGCCGTACGAGCAACTCACCTGCGCGCGCGCCGACGCCACTGGGCAGCTCGCGTGGACGCGCGGAACGCGCCTCGGGCAACGACGGTCGAGCTCTCCGCCGTTGTATCGCTCGTCGACGCTCTGCGCGTGAGCCGCGTCGACGCAGCTGCTCGTCGCGGGCACGACCGCCGCGACGAGCGCAGGCAGCGCCACGGTTCGCAAGCCCGCGAGCGAGCGCGAAACCCTTACGAAGCGCGGCGCTCTGCAGGGACCGCGACGGTGTTCGCGTTGGTTCATTCGGGCTCCTCCAGGCGGCGCCGAGGTGTGCTCTCGGCGAACGCGACGCCCATCGTAGCACTGGCGCGCGCTTCGACGCTCGATCGAAGCTCCCGCGTTCGAGGCGATTTGCCCTGTGAATTCAGCGATAATCTACAGGCCGAGCCCCCGGACGAGCGGCTCTCTCGCCGCGAGCCACGCCGCGGGAATCCCCTCGCGCCCCACGCGGCACGCGACGATTCCGCCGACGATGGCGCACGTCGTGTCCCGATCGCCCAGGCCCTCGACGGTGGTCCAGAACGCGTCTTCGAAGCTCCCGAGGCACCGCGACGCAGCCCACACACAAAATGGAACCGTGTCCTGCGCGGAGATGTACGCCCCGGTCCCGAGCACGCCCGCGGCGAAGCCCACGGAGCTGTTCGGCGCGAGGTCGAGCGCCTTCGCGAGCTTCGCGCGCACGGTGCTGTCCGGCGTCCTGTCGTACACCCACTGCAAGAGCGCCCGCTCGTCGCCGACGGGTTGATTGCGTGTGCGCCACGCGTGCGCCGCGGCGAGCGCGATCGCGATGGCGCCCGCCTGTCCCTCGGGGTGCCCGTGGGTCACTTCGGCCGATCGGCGCGCTTGTTCGATCACGACCTCGTCGGAGTCCTCTGCGAAGTACGCCCCGAGCGGCGCGACGCGCATGGCGCCGCCGTTTCCGTAGGAGCCGCCTCCCGAGAAGAGCTGTTTGGAGAGCGCGCGCCAAGGCCCGCCCTCGCTCACGGCGCGGAGCAAGCGAATCGCGCCGCCGCCGTAGCCGCGGCCTGGGTCGCGCGACCACCGACGCGCGAAGAACAGCGCGAGCTCGTCCTGCTCGATCTGCCCGTACCGCTCGAGGACGTCGACGATCGAGATCGCCATCTCGGTGTCGTCCGTCGTGTGCCAAGAGCCCATGGGCGTCGCGCGCTGCGCGATCATCGCCAAGGATCCCGCCGCGAAGAACTTCTCTCCGAGCGCGTCGCCGACGGAGAGACCGTCGAGCGCGACGAGCGCTCGTTCGAGCCGCGCTCGGTGATCGCTCGGGAGCGTGTACGTGGGGGATGGCGTCGTGGGTGTTTGCATCGCGCCTCGCTAGCCACTGCCCCGCGCGATGGCAACGACGCGTCAGCGCGATTGCGCGCGGGCTTTCTTCACGCGTTCGCGCAGGGCGGCGCGGGACTTTCCTGTGAGCCTCGCGAGGCGCGAGAGCGAGCCGCCCACCGAGTCGAGCAGCGCGAGCAGCGCCTCTCCGCTCGGGAGGTTCACGCTCTGCGCCCTGGGGATCACCACGGACTCGACCGGCTCGATCGCCGGGGGCGGGGGCTCGGTCTGTCGCTCGTTGCCGCGCGGCCGCTGCGCGAAGTCCCCGAGGTGCTCGGGTCCCACTCGAACGTCGGGCGCCCGCGACGCCGCCGCGCGCAGGACCCCGAGCAGCTCGCGCACGTTGCCGGGCCACTCGTACGCCAAGAGCTTCGCGAGCGCCTCGTCTTCGAGCACCACGTCGCGCCCGAGCTCGCCTGCGACCCGCTCGCACAACGATCGCGCGAGCGACGGGAGGTCCTCGATGCGCTCGCGCAGCGGCGCGACCCGCAGCGTGTGCTGCGCGATTCGAAACAAGAGATCCTCTCGAAAGCGCCCTTCGCGCACGAGCGCGAACAGGTCACGATGCGTCGCGCACACGAGCTTCACGTGCACGCGAATGGGGCTCTCGGCGCCGACGCGCCGCACCTCCCACGTCTCGAGCACGCGCAGGAGCTTCGCTTGTTGCGCCAGCGGCAGCTCGCCCACCTCGTCGAGAAAGAGAACGCCCCCGTCCGCCTGCTCGAACGCTCCGCGCCGTCGCGCGTTTGCGCCGGTGAACGCGCCCTTCTCGTGGCCGAAGAGCTCGTCCTCGACGAGCGTCTCGGGCAGGGCCCCCGCGTTGATGGCCACGAACGGCGCGCGAGGCTTCATCCGTAGCTGGTGAACCGCGCGGGCGACGAGCTCCTTGCCCGTCCCCGATTCACCGTGAACGAGCACTGGATACGGCGTGATCGCCGCGGACGCGGTCTCGCGGCGCAGTCGGCTCATCGCGACGCTTCGACCGTAGAGCGCCTCGCTCGTGGGGCCTTCGCGTGGGGCGCTCTCGTCGACCTTGCGCGCGACGCATCGCAGGGTGCTTCGACCGACGACGATCTCGACGCCGGGCCGCAGGCGCGCGGTCGTCACGCGGATCGAGTCGACCCATGTTCCGTTGGTGCTTCCCTGATCGCGGATCTCCCAGCCGTCGTCGGTCTCGACGACCCTCGCGTGCACCCCCGAGACCGACCGATCGAACAGTTGAATGTCGCACTGCGATCCGCGGCCGATCGCGAGCGCGCGAACCTCGAGCCGATACGTCCGCCCCGCGTCGTCGACGAGCGCGAGCTCTCGTGTCGCCCCCAGCGCGAGTCGCTCGGTCTTGGGCCAACCTTCGCTCGGCTCGTGCCGTTCGCTCGCGCTCTCGAGCGCCGCTCTCTCTCGCACCCCATCGAAGTCGTTGCGCATCGCTCACCTCGAGCCTCTTGCTCCGCCGCTTGTGCCACTGCGAACGGGCGCAAACCGCCGTCCGTGGCGGGGCTCATCGCGGGCTCGTCGCGGGGTGTTGCGCAGGCCGCGAGATTTTTCTCGATGGGCTCACCGCCGCGAGCGGCGCTGTCGTCGCGTGGCGCGCGCTCGCTCGCGCGAACACCTGCGCGCGAACGCGCGAACACGCGCGTGCGTTCGCGAGCGGCGCCTTCCCATTCCCCCGATGGCGAAGTCTTGCGGTCCCCCCCGTTGGCGAATCACATGCCTTCGGTGCGGGTGCGCTTGCGGCGACGGCGCGCGGCTTCGCTGGCCTTCTTGCGGCGCTTGATCGACGGCTTCATGTAGTGGCGGCGGCGCTTGAGCTCGCGGAGCACGCCTTCGGCAGCCATCTTGCGCTTGAGGTTCTTGATCGCGCGCTCGATGCCCTTGTCGCCAACGGTCACTTCGAGGGGCTTGCAGACGATCGCCTCACCCGGGGTGGTCGTCGACTGCGTCGTCGGCTGGTTCGGCGCGTTGCTCGTCGTCGTCATCGTGAACTCACACTCTCTGTGTTGAAACCGCTTTGAGTCGGTCGATATCCGGCAAAACGGGGTTGTCTTCGAATCGTCGCGTTGAATGGGTGCGGTGCCGCTGCGACCTTCGCGAGGAGGGTGACAGAACGCACGGATCCAATCGGGCGCGGGAGTATGCACGGACGAGCCTGCGCCCGCAACACCCCCGAGCGACGGGGCGCTACGTGGGGTTGGCGCTGGCGTTGGCGGCGGCGCGGCCTGCGTCGAGCAGGGCTTCGCGCACGGGCTGACGGTACTGATCCGTGGTTTTTTGCAGTTGAACCAGCGCTGCGCTGAGCTCGCTCGCCTGGAGGTTCTCTGTGGGCAGCTCGCTCTTCAACACGACGTCGCCGTCGTCATCGAGGGCGAATTTGACCATGTTGAGGTTGCGATTGACCGCCAAGAGCCTCCCGAGAAACCCGATCGGGTACTTGCCGCCGCCCCATTGTTCGATGCTCTTCGGCTCGAAGAACGGGATGATCGACAGGTAGAGCCACGCGCCTGCGTAGCGCACGACGATGCGGACGATTCCGACGGACGTGTCGAGCGTCACGCGCCACGTACGATCGTCGATCGCCCGCGGCTCCCAGCCGAGCGAGCGAATGGTTTTGGGGATGTCCGAAGCCTCGAGCGCCATACCGAGCGGGCACACTGCAACAGATCGCACGGGCCCGCGTCAACCCGAAGCCGAGCAGTCCGTCACTTGGGGCCGCGCAGCGCGCGTCCGATCGCGTCCGCGATGCGGGGAACCTTCTCTCCCACGAACACGAACACGAGCATGGTCACGATAAAGACGAGCTCGCCCGGTCCTGGCCACGGAGGCATTGCGCGGACTTCATGCCAGATGGGCCGCGGGCCTGCCACTCTCGAGTGAGTGGTAATTTCGAAACCGGGTACAACGGCAGACCCGAGGGAGACCCACGAAACATGCCCGCACTCACCGTCATGCTGATGCGCCACGGACACGCGGTCGACGACGCGCCCTCGCTCGGAGACGACGGCCGCTGGCTCACCGAAAAGGGTCGCGATCGCACCCGCGACGTCGCGCGGAGGCTCGCCGCGTGGAGGACGAAGCCCGAGGTGATCTTCACGTCGCCGCTCGTTCGCGCGGTGCAAACCGCAGAGATCGTCGCCTCGGTGCTCGAGCATCGCGGCGCGATCAGCGCGCTCGCCGAGCTCGTCGTCAACGGTCGCCCTCGGACGGTGGCGCAGATGATCCGCGGCTACCAGGGGCCCGAGCGCGCGTTGCTCTTCGTGGGGCACGAGCCGTCGCTCAGCGTCCTCGCCAACACGCTGCTCGACGCGCACGACTGGGCTGGCTTCAAGAAGAGTCAGCTGTTGGCCCTGGCGGTCGAGCCCTCGGTCGCGGGCGCGAAGATCCTCGACACGATCGAGCCGTGACGCGGTTGTTCAGTCGGACAGGAGCCACTCCATCAGGCCGATTCCCGCGGCGAGCACGATGAGGTCGTACGCGACGAGGAGCTTGATCCACTGGGCGAGGTCCGCGGTCTTTCCGTCGTAGAGGTCGCGCGTGGCGACGGCGCCCGCGAGCAGCGCCGGTGACGTGAGGGGATAGAGGACGACCGCGAGGAGGAGATCTCGGGCCCTCGTGCGCGCGGTCATCGCGCCGAAGAGCGTCCCTGCGAACACGAAGCCGATCGTCCCGAGCGCGAGCAGGAGCGCGCTCGCCGCGAGGTGATCGAAGAGCGGGGCGTGCAGCAAGAGCGCGACGAGCGGCGCGACCACGACGAGCGTGATGGACGTAAACGCCAGCGATCCGAGCGCCTTTCCGAGAAACACCGACCACGCGGCGATCGGGCTCAAGAGCACGCCGCGGAGCGCGCCGTTTTCGCGCTCGCGCGACCAGGTGCGAGAGAGCCCGAGCGTCCCTGCGAACGCGAGGACGATCCACAGGACGCCCGGCGCGGCTTTGCGGCCGGTCTCGTCGTCGACATAGAGCGCCATCGACGCGAGCACCGCGACGAGCGCCGCGAACAGGGTCATGGTCGGGACGATCTCTCGCGAGCGAAACTCGCTGCGAAGGTCCTTGCGGGCGACGTCGAGGGCGTCGCGCAGCCCGAGCCACCACGGCTCGCTCGTCGATTGTTGCTTCTGCGCGCTCACGCCAAAGGAGGGCAGGACCATCGCACGCCGAGGCCGTCGAGTTGAAGTGGCCGCGCGTCGGTCCGCGCGGTCCGTCGGCGGGATTACGGTTGTCGCGCCGGTGATGTGCGCGGGATCGTCACGTCGAGCACGCCCTCGCGCTCGGTGAAGGTCGTTCGAAAGCGCGCGCTCGCCGAGCGGAGCCGCGCGACGACGGGGGCGGCGAGGGCGGGGGTGTTGGCGGGGGTCGGTGTTCCCAAGCGGCCGCGAAGGACGATCGGACGGAGGGAGGCGCGGGCGATTGGCTGCGGGCCGCGCTGCAGCGAGAGCTCGAGGATCGCGGACAAATCCCTGGGCGACGGCTGGTGACCGAACACGAAGTTGCCGAGCGAATAGACGATCGGGCGCTCGCGGTAGACCTCGACCGACTGGAGCACGTGCGGGTGGTGGCCGATGATCGCGTCGGCGCCGGCGTCGATGAGCCTGTGCGCGAGGGCGACCTGACCCGCGGTGGGTTCGGCCACGAATTCATGTCCCCAGTGAATCGACAGGAGAACCACGTCGACGCGGCCCTCGAGCGCGCGCACCGCGTCGACGGCGCGACGGTCGAGCATCGCGACGCGCGCTCCCTGGCCGGGCGGGTGGTTGAGCTGCTCGGCGATCGCGAGCACGCCCACGCGCACCCCGCGAATGTCGCGGATGAACGGCTGCCACGCCTCGTCGCGGCTCGGTCCGCCGCCGAGCGGCACGACGCCCGCGTCGCGAAGGGCCCTGTGCGTGTCGAGCGCTCCGCGCGAAGAGAAATCGAAGGCGTGGTTGTTGGCGACCGAGCCGACGTCGATGCCTGCGTTCGCGAGCAGCGCTCCTGTCGTGGGCGTCGCGCGGATGATGGGCTGTCCGTTTGCTGCGGGCCATCGAGGCTCGGGGGCGTTGGTGATCACGCACTCGACGTTGGCCATCGCGAGGTCTGCGCCCGCGAGCACCGAGCGCACTTCGCGAAACGGGTCGTATTGCGCGGTGCGGACCGCTGTATCGACGCGCCACGCGAGGGCGACGTCTCCCACGGCGGCCACCGTGACAGGGGCATCCGCGATCGCCGCGCGCGTCACGAGCGTCGTCGCGAGGACAATTGCCGCGGTCGTTCGTGGAACACGGAATCGCATCGGGAGCGTTCGAAGCGTCGCACGAGGCAGGTACGCTCGGCCACTCAACGGCCGGAGGAACGACGATGGCGACGACGAAGAAGGCAGCGAAAAAAGCTGCGACGAAGAAGGCGGCCACGAAGAAGGCAGCCACGAAGAAGGCAGCGAAGAAAGCCACCAAGAAGGCTGCGACCAAGAAGGCTGCGACCAAGAAGGGCGCCAAGAAGGGCGCGAAGAAGGGCGCGAAAAAAGCTGCCAAACGCGCGGCGCGGCGCGTACGTGCGCCGAGGCCACCGAAGCGGTTGCGCAGTCCGCTCGCGAAGACGAAGTGGAGGCTCGAGACGAGCGACTCGGCCTACGGCGTCTTCGCCAACAACGAACAAGTGTGGGTCTCGAACGACGCTGGCGAAGTGTTCGTCTGCAACCACGACGGCGAGGTGCAGCGGGCGTTGAAGGTTCCGAGCGGCGCGCGGTGCATCATCGCGGACGAGCACTGGATCTACGCGGGCACGAAGAGCGGCGTCGTGTACGACCTCACGGGCAACGTTGCGCGCGCGGTCTATCAAGTGGGTGCGGGCAAGGACATCCTCTGGATGGACATCTACCAGGGAAACCTCTGCGTCGCGGACGACGATGGCGGCGTGACCGTGTACGACCCCGGCGAGGTCGTGCTCTGGGCGTTTCGCGAGACCGCAGAGAACTCGATGTGGATGGTTCGCGCGGACGGCGCTGGCGTGTACGCGGGCGGGTCGAAATCGGTTCGCAGCTTCGACTGGGGTGGAGCGCAGCGATGGGTGGCTTCGCACGACGGCGTCACGTTCGGCGTGCAGACCAAGGACGCTGTGTACGCGTCGGGCGACGGCGTGACGGGCTTCACCAAGGCGGGTGAACCGCTGGTGAATTGCAAGGGAGACAGCTTTCCCTCGTGCGCGGTGTCGCCCGACGGCTCGATGATCTTCGGAGGCGATTGGGAGGATCAAGTCCGCTGCTACGACGCGAGCGGCAACGAGCTGTGGGTGCTCTCGACCGGGTGTGGATCGGCGCTCTCGATGCAGTACCGCGAGGGAGTGCTCTTCGTCGTCACCGACCGCGGAACGCTCGCCGCGCTCGACGTTTCACCGGCGGCCATCGAAGAAGCGCGCGCGGGCTCGGTCGTCGAGGTCCGCGCGCAAAAGGCTCCCAAGCTCAGCAGCGCCGCCGCGGACACGACGCGGGTCGAGACGACGCGAGAGGTGGGCGACGGCGTCGTCGTCGAGTGCGTCAAAGACGGCGCGAAGCTGCGCGTTCGCGTGGTGAGCGAGGGGTACAAGCGAGACTGGTTTGTGCAATTTCCCCGGGATATTCGCAGGGCAGGCGCGAAGTACGTCGTCGACAAGGTGCTCGAAGCGACCCAGGGCGGCTTCTATCGCGTGCTCGGCAACGTGCGTCTCCTGGAGGAATAATCGTCCCATGAAATCAACATGGTTCATCGTCGCCGCGGCGTTGTCCGCGGCCTGCAACGGTGGCGCCAACAGCAACAACAGCGGCTCATCGGGCGGCGGCAGCGCGCTGACGACGAACGCCGCGAGCGGAGCGAGCGACGTGGACTCGGGCGTCGCGCCGGTCGTCGCGCAGAGCGCGGCGGACGGTGGGGCTGCGCCGGTCGTGGCGCCGGCGAGGCTGTCGGGCGTTCCCTCGAGGTTGGCAGAGGGAGAGGGCGTGATCATGGCGGCGAGCGCGGGCGGCGTGGTTCGCATGACGCGCGAGGGAGCGCCTGCGGTCGAGCTTCGCGATGGCGAGCGCGTGCGCGTCGTGACGACCGCGCCGGGCATGGGCGAGTCCGAGCAAAACGTCGAAGTCGAGGTTCGATCGATGCGCGGAAGTGTCCCCAACACCGCGGTGATCACGGAAGAGTCCTTGCACCGCTCGAGCGACGGACGGTGGGCCATCGTTCACGCGCTCGAGTCGTGCGGTGACTTCTGCCACGCGCAGCTGACGTTGCTCGGGCCCGACGGCGCTCGGCGCTCGCTCTGCGGCAACGAGCCTTGCGCGGGGCCCGAGCTGATCGTCGCGTTCAGCCCCGACGGCAGCGCGGTCGCCGTGGGGTCGGACGATCTTCGCGTGACGACGCTGTCCGAGACGACGACGCGGACGGTCAGCGGGTTTGGCTCGCCTGTGTACGCGCCGCAAGGGCGGCTGTTTGCGCGGAGCCTCTCGGAGACGGACGACGGCGTGTACGAGGTCGTCGCGGCGGGGGACCCCCGACGCGTGTTCGCTGCGCCGGGACGTCCGCCGCGGCAGCCGGCCGATGTTCCCAGGTCGCCGCTGCCGCCGGCGGTGCTCGAGCAAAACGGGACGGTGCTCTGCGCGGATTTCTTTCGCGGCCGCGTCGGGCGCGTTGTTCGGGTCACGCTCGACGGTCGCGCGGTCGCAGGAACGCAGCGCTGCGCGGCCACGCGATAGCGATCACGCCCTCTCAGTCTTTTTTGTCGGGCTGCGCGACCTGTGACGGGAGCGCGAGGCCCGGGAGCACGCTGTCGATCCCAGGAGAGTCGCTCTCGAAGCGCCAGAGCAGCTCGCCGTCGAGGCTCAGCGCAACGACTCCTTCGCTCGTCGCGACGTAGATCCCTCCGTCGTGCGAGAGCATGGCCGCGCCCCAGTGCGAGCGTTCGGCGACGCGCACCGTCCCGAGCGGCTGGCCGTCCGACGCTCGGATGCAGTGCAGCACGCAGTCGAGGTCGAGCACGAACACTCGATCGGCGACGAACAACACGCGGATGACGCCCGACGAGGCTTCGTACTGCCATCGCTTTCGACCGAGGTCGCGGTCGATTGCGAACACAGTGCGCTTCTGGATGTAGATCAGCGGTGCGGCGGTCGGTGCGGTGCGCATGGCGCGAATCGTACGCGCGGAAGCGCTGAGCGCCGAGCGACGGGACCGGATGAACCGCAGCGAACTCGCGCCGACACGACGCGAGCAGTGCGTTGGAAGTAACGTCCTATGTAGGATAGACAAACCCGCGAAGTTCATAGAGAGTAAGCTCCGAAGAGAAGCTCATGGAGGCGACGTACTTTGGCGATGGCGACGTGATCGTGTGCGACGATCGCCACTATCCTGTGTTGGTGCTGACGTTCTACGGAGCGGCGAGCGCGAGCGGCGTTCGTCAGTATTTTCGCTGGATGCACACCCAGGCTGACCGCGCGTTGCAAGAGCGCATCGCGCTGGCGGCGGTGATGGACTCGGGGCTCGCGGGCGTTCCTGACGCAGAGACGCGGCGGGTGATCGCAGACGAAGCCACGGAGCTCAACGCGAAGATCCCGGCGACGCTCCGATGGCATACGCCCATCGTGGTCGAGAATCGTCTCATGCGAGGCGTGTTGCAGACGCTCTCGTGGCTGCAGGGAGAGCTGACGATGGAGTACGTCTCGTCTCGCGCGGCGGCGTTCGAGAGCGCGAGGGCGCACTTCGCGAAGAACGGGATCGCGGTTCCGTCGACGCTCGACGCGCGGTTGAACGAGCGTCCGCCGCGACCGACGCGGTAGCTCTCTTGGGGCTCACTCGAAGCTCGGGATGTACCTCGCGCTGTCCGTGGGATCCGTCCACGAAAACTCTCTTCGGATCTCGAGTCCCGGCGCGAAGCTCGCGTCGAAATCATCGAGCATCCCGTCGAACGAGGACGCGCTCAGGTCGAGCACCGAGAGGCGACGGAGCAGCGGCGCGCCGGCGATCGCCTGCCAGAAATTACCGTGAATTCTCTGCCCGTCCATGTAGTGCAGCCCGAGCTCGACGAGCTTCGAGAAGCGCTGCCCTGACAGCAGCGGGTAGAGGTCATCGAGCGTGTGGGTCGCGCCGAACTCCCGAGCGCCCAGCCCGAGGTGCAGCGTCGTCAACGAAGGGAGCGACGCGTCGAGCACCCACTCGAGCGCGTCCTGCGGCAACCCCAGCGCGTCGACGTAGAGGGCCGTGACGGTCTCGTGCTCGAGCCTCCACGGCGGAATGGCGATGTGCGTGTTTCCGTAGGTGGCGACGCCGTTGATCATCAGCAGCGACAAGCGCGGAGCAAACTGCCGCACGCGGGGAACGGCCGTGTCGACCCACAGCGCTCTCAGCTGCGGCAACGAGCGCGGCCGCGGCTCTGCAGCGAACCCCAGCGCGAGGTCTCGATCGAGCACGAGGGCTTCGATCGCGTCGAGGTCACCGCGGTGCAGGCGGTCACTGAAGCGCGTCGGATCGACGAATCGCCAAGCCGTATACGGATCGAGCGGCACAGCGCGGTGCACGCGATCCCCGTCGCGCACAGGTCTGTCGGCGAACTGCTCGATCGTTAGCGCCGCGCTCACTCCGGTGTCGAGCGTACCGTTTCGAAGCTACTCTTTGTAGCTCGGCGAGACGCGGTCGAGCTTGCGCTTGAGCGCTGGCCACACGAGGCTCTCGCTCGTCGCCGCGAGGCCCATCTTGCCCAAGAACGCGTTCTTCGAGAGCACTTCGGGCGCCGAGGGATAGACCTCTTTGGTCGACGACAAAGTCCTCACTTGCATCGAGCAGGCGCGCTCGAGGAAGTACATCCTCGTAAACGCTGCGCCCACGGTCTCGCCCACGGTGAGCGTCCCGTGGTTGCGCAGGATCATCACCGAGCTCTCGCCGAGGTCTTTTTGCAGCCTCGGGCGCTCGTCGTGGTCGAACGCCACGCCCTCGTAGTCGTGATACGTGACGTCGCCGAGCACGAGCTGCGCGGTCTGGTTGAGGGGCAAGAGGCCCTCTTTCGAAGAGGCCACGGCGGTGCCGTCGAGCGTGTGCAAGTGCATCACGCACTGGGCGTCTTCGCGCTTCTCGTGGACCGCCGAGTGAATCGTGAATCCCGCAGGATTGACGGGCCATCCTGTGTCGAGCAGCACGTTGGCCTCGAGGTCGATCTTCACGAGGCTCGACGCGGTGATCTCGTCGAAGAGCATCCCGTACGGGTTGATCAAGAAGTGGTGGTCGCTCTCGGGGACGCGCGCCGAGATGTGCGTAAACACCAAGTCGTCCCAGCCGAAGAGGGAGACCAAACGATAGGCCGCGGCGAGGTCCACGCGGACCCTCCACTCGGCGTCGCTCACCTGCTCGCGAATGCTCTTGTTCGTGCCCGTCATGGAGGCGAACGATGCCACAAGCGCCCGCGAAAGTGGGGCTCGCGTCGCGGTGATGGGTTGCGTCGATCCGCGGTACGTTCGCGGGGCGCATGTTGAGGTTGGCTCGATGGTTGGGGCCCTGGACCGCGGCGGACGCCGTTCCCCCTGGGGTCGTTCGCGATGAGCTGGTGATCGATCCTTCGCGGGACGGCGATCGGCCGATGCGCGTGTGGGCGTATCGCCCCGCGGATCGCGCGCCGCACGGGTCGCTCTTGCTCTTGCACGGGCTTCACTATTTGGGGCCCTCGGACCCGCGGATGGACCGCTTTTCTCGGATCCTCGCGGACGACGGGGCGCTCGTGTGGGCGCCCTTCGTTCCGGACTTCGAGCGTCTCGTGCTCGCGCCGAGCGTGTTTCGCGACGCCGAGCGCGCGCTCGACGCCCTGCTCGCGCACCCCGGGCGTCCCGAGGGAAAGACGCCCGGCGCGATGAGCATCTCGTTCGGTTCGCTGCCCGCGTTGCACCTCGCTTCGAATCTCGAGCACAGTTTCAAGTTGTCGTCGCTGGTGCTCTTCGGCGGCTACGCGGACATCGCGGACACCATGCGATTTTGCCTGCAGGGTACGCCGGGCCGCCCGGACGTCTCGCATGACCCCTACAACCGCCCGGTGGTCTACATGAACCTCGTCGAGCACCTCGACGACTCGCTGCCTCGCGACCGCGCTCCGCTCGTCAGCGCGTGGCGGACGTTCATCGATCGCACGTGGGGACGGCCGGCGCTCAAGTCCGATCTCGCCGCGGGCGAGGCCATCGCGCGCGAGATCGCCGCGACGCTCGAGCCCGTGTGGCGCTCGGTGTTCATGAAGACAACGGGCTTCGAGCCCGGCGGCGTGGCGCTCTTCGAAGAGGCCATCGCCCGCGCGAAGGACGCGCTCGCGTGGCTCGATCCGACAGAGAAAATGCGGTCCGTGCGCGTTCCGACGTCGGTGCTGCACGGCGCGGACGACGACGTGATTCCCCACACGCACGCGCGGATCTTCGAGCGAGAGATCCCGCGGCATCACTTACGCGGCGTGCGCGTGACGGGGCTCTACGGGCACACGGGCGCTGCTGCGCCCCTGTGGTCGAGCGCGGGGCAGCTCGTCGACGAAGTGTCCGCGATGCTCGGGGCGCTCGCCGCGCTCGATCGCGCCTCGCGCGGGTGAGTCACGGGGGCGTGAATCACGCAGCCAAGGGGGCGAAACCCTCGTCGTGACCCGAGTTTGGCCGGCGAAAACGCAGCGCTGCGGCGACGGACAGCCCCCACCTGCGCTGCCGCGCGCCCCGCCCTCACGGAGCACACGCCCGGGAGACGAGCCCCCGGGCTTTGCGCGACGGGGTCGCGAAGCGGCCAGGGCGTCCGCCTGGCCTTCGCGATCGTCTCGCCCGAAACTCGAGCCACCCAGCGATCGATCGCGGCGAGGCGTCGCAAGTTTCCAGCAGATCGCTTGGTGGATCGCGTTGAATCGTGGTGCCGGGGTCGGTCCGGCGGACGCCGCGCCCGCTTCGCGACCCCGTCGCGCAAAGCCCGGGGGCTCGTCTCCCGGGCGTGTGCTCCGTGAGGGCGGGGCGCGCGGCAGCGCGGGTGGGCGCTGCTCTTCGCAGCAGCGCTGCGTTTTCGCTGGCCAAACTTGGGTCACGATGAGGGCTTTGCCCTCTGTCCACGTCGCTCACGGTGCTTCGACGATCGAGCCGAGCGATCGATCGAGCACGAAGAGCCACTCGGGTTCGCCGTCCGCGGCGATGTTCAGCGTTGCGCGACGATGCAGCGGCAGACGGTTGGGGGCTGTCACGTTCGGGTTGATCGTCACGTCGAAGGTGCGCGAATCGCTGCTGCGGCGCACTTCACGAAGCGAAGCCGAGAGCGGCGCTATCGAGCGCTCGAAGGGCTGATCCTCGGGAAACAAGGAGAACAACACGATCGATGCGCGATACCGGCCTTCGACGGCTCGCTCTGCGAAGTGCAGCGTGCAGCGGAGCGTTCGTGCCTCGGGCGCACGGCGCTCGATGGAGAGCACGACGCGCGTGCCTCGATCGAACAACGAGTACGCTCGACGGTGCATGAAGAGGTTGAACGCCGTCACAACGAGCGCCGACAGCGCGAGCACGGTCGCGGGCGCGGCAGAGAGCGCGGTCTCTGTCGTCCACAGGCGTGTTGCGCTCGACAACAACACGAGCACCGTCAACGTCGACGCCGCGCGCTGCACGAGGGCGACCGGAAATGCGAGCGCCGGCAGCCCCTGAAAGAACACATTTTCTGCGCGAATCTCGAGCCGCTCGGCGCGCGCTCGCAGGCGCCTCCAGCGCCACGCGAACGTCGCCCACCACAGCGCTCCGATCGTCGCTGCGACCGCAGTCAGCAAGAACCGATGATGTCCGATGCTGACGTCGATCGCGGAGATCAGCGCGAACCACGCGGACACCGCCGCGGCCATCGCGCTCGCGACGCTCTCGCCGCGCGCTTGCTCCGCGCGCGACAACGGAACCCACAAAATCAACTGCAGCCAGAACGGCAAGGACGTGTTGGACTTCATGTCTCCCGCGCCCGACGAAGTGTAGCGCCGCTCGCTCGCGCGTACCCGTCAGCGCGTCGCGGTGCTAGGGGAGCGTCTCGATCTGCCACAGCTCGAGCTCGCTCACGACGCTGTGAAAGAAGCGCACGCGTCGCGCTGGGTCGCGCCGCACCTCGACGCGCCGCTCGGCTTCGGGAATCGCGCTGTCCCCGGGCGCAAAATCAACGACGCCCAGCACGTCACCGTCACCAGACCCCGCGCGCATCTCGGTTGTGTAGCGCCCGTTCGGGCGCGCGACGAAGGCGAACGTCCTTCCGCCTGGGTCGGGCGCGCGACCCACCCACGTGTATCGACCCTCTTCGAGCGACACGACGCCTGCGACCGCGCCGCCTCGGCGCCAGCGCACTTGATACGCCCCGTCGAGCGCCGCGTCCGCGCGCCCCGTCTCGCAGCGCCCCGCGCGAAACGCGCACGTCGCGTCCGCCGGTCTTCGTTCGCAGATTCCGTCGCACACGAGCGCGACGTGAAACGCAGGGGTGCACTGCCCTGCGACGCACCAGTCCGCGACGCGCGCTTCGAGAGCGCTCGTCCACCGCGCTGCGCGCACGGAGAACGCGCCGCTGCTGCGAGGTTCGCCGGCCGCGCACGGGTAGACGCAGCCGCACTCGTCCGAGACGACAGGCAGGCACCGAGCGCCCGCCGTCACGACGCGCGGCGCCTCGCTCGTTTGGGGCGCGACCGGCGTTCGGGCCCGCGTGCACGCGACGAGCGCGAGCGCCCACAGGCCGATGAAGCGAGTCGATCCACGGTGAGGGCGGTCGTGCGAGACGTGCATGGGGCTCCAAGCAAAGAGCGTTGCACACTACAGCGAGCGGCGCCCCGCGAGCGATCGCGGCTCGCGTGGCCGCGCGCGGGTTGCTATCACTGAACGAGCGTGAGCGAAGCGCAGACCGCGAACCGAAGCGACACGACCGAGCGCGGGGCCGAGCCTCACGAGCCTCTCACGAGCGCGGCGACGAGCGCGGCGACGAGCGAGCGTGCGGCGCGCGAGGGCGCGAAGGTGCCGTGGGGCTGGATCGCGGTCGTGCTGTGCACGTTGATTGTGTGTGTCACGACGGCGTCGGTGGTGGGGTCGTTGCGGGCGGCGGTTCCCCAGGCGAGCACGACGCGGACGGTGGTGCGGTCGGGGCCCGATGTCGTGGTCGCGATTCGCGCGCTCGCGCGGATGGAGACCGTGAGCTTTCACATGGAGCGCGTGATCGAGCTCACCGACGAGCAGACGCACTTGTTCGGGCTGGTCGACGCCAACGACAAGATCTTGTTGGTCGCCGCTGCGACGGTCACCGCGGGCGTGGACCTCACCAAGATCCTTCCCGGCGACATCGAGACGGACTGGGAGCACAAGCGCGTTCGGATCACGCTCCCCGCGGCAGAGCTGTTTCACGCGACGCTCGACAACGCACGAACACGCACGTACCGACGGGACACCGACGCGTTCGCGTCGCGCTCGGAGGACCTCGAGACCCGCGCCCGGCAAGAGGCCGAGCGCGCCATGCGCGCGAGCGCGTTGCAAGGGGGCCTGCTCACAAAGGGCAGAGAAAACGCAGAGCGATCGCTGCGCGCGATGCTGGGGTCGCTGGGCTTCGAGCAGATCGACCTGCGATGGAGAGACCCGGTGGCGGGCGAGCGGCAGTAGCAAACGCGACTTCGGCAGACTTGCCGAACAGTCGGCAGACTTGCCGGGAGTGACTCGCGCGCAAGGGTGCTGCCCCTCCCGAGCAACACTCTCACCGCTTGGTTCGCTTGCGGGGCGGGGGGCGGCTCTCGAGCGCTGCGAGCTTCGCCGCGAGCAGATCGCGCTCACGGATCGCAGCTTCTTTGGCGCGCTCTGCGGCTTCGCGATCTCGCTCTGCGGCTTCACTCTCGCGCTCTGCAGCTTCGCGCTCGCGCTCTGCGACTTCGCGACGGGCGAGCTCGGCTTCGGCGCGCTCGAGGGCTTCGTTGGTTTGCGCGGCGAGCTCTTCGTCCGTCGCGACGAGCTCGTCGCCGAAGCGCCCCGTCGCGAGCCGCACTCGTCGCGCTCCGCCTTCGCCGACGACGCGCAGAAAGCAGCCGAGCACGCTCGATTCGACGCTCTCGAGCACGCACACGAGGCCGCGCTTCTTCACTTGCCGCCACACTTGCCAGCGTACGCGGCGACGACTGCGGAGCGTCCAGTCCGGGTCGTACACGATCAGTTCGCGCACGCCGATCGCTTTGTAGTCGATCGGAACGTCTTCGTAGTCCTTGGCCATGTCGCGACCCACGATTTCAAAGGCGAACGACGGCGGCTCGACCAGATCCCACGTGCACCACACGCGCTCTTCGCGCGGGCCCTCGATGCCGGGGAGCACGTACACATCCGGGGCGATGCGGCGCGTGATGTCGGTGGCGTCGAAGTAGAAGAACTGGTTCGCGCCGACGAACGCGCGGACGCTCTTTTGCCGCAAGAAGCGCGCGATAAACGGTCGAAGCAGCTCGGAGATCAGCGTCTGCAGGATGCTCCGACCCATGTTGTCCGTGTCTGGCGGGTCGAGCGCGCTCACGGTCCGTTTGCGCGCAGCGGGTTTCATCGCGAAGGAGTCTGCCACCGCGCGCCTCGCGCGGGGGAGCCGCGCGAGAGGGGGACCTCGGCGCGGAGGAGCCTGCGTCGAGCGATGTACGCGCGTCGGTGAACGGTTGCCGCGGGCGAGTGGTCGTGGTGAGGTGAGTGTTGCCGGGGGCGACTCGTGCTCTCGGGGGAAGAGAAGAGATTGCGATGAGAGCGCCGAGAGGCAGAGGCAACGTTCTGCCTACGGGCGCGCTCGTGGACCTCGCGTTCGACAATCAGGCTGACGGCTTGGGCGCGACGGAGAACTACGCCGTCGTGTCGGATCTCGAGCACGACATGTTCTGGGCTGTCCCTGGCTACGCGAGCGCTGGAAATCCTCAGGGAACGTGGTTTCTTCAAGGCGGTATCGCGTCGAGCATCGGCCAAGGTTCGCAGCAAGGCACGGCGCTTCGAACCGCGAGCAGTGGAGGCTCGACGAGCCTCGATCGTCGCCCGATCGGGCGGCGTGGAGATCGCAGCGCCAGTGTGATCCGCAACAGCATGCCCACCGGGAGCGCGTTGCGATGAACACGCGTCCGCTCTTGCTCGGTATGGCTTGGGTACTCTCGGCGTGCAGCGCGTGCAGCGGGCCTCGGCCCGCGGACGCAGGAGCGGACGGCGCGCTCGCGGACCGTGTCGACGCGACGGTGCGCGATGTCGTGAGCGACGTTCGAAACGACGTCGCAACGGATACGCGGCTGGGTCCGCCTTGGGTCGACGGGTCGTTGGTGTTGCCTATCAAGGAGTACCGTTGGCCAGCCGACAGCTTCGGCGTGTGTGCCGGTCGAACCGCGATTTCGCCCACATCGACCTTCTACAATGCCGAAGCGCACTGGTTCGATGGCGCGGTCTACTACTCGATCACGGGCTCGATGGGGCGCGTCGTGCCGGGCAGCAACGTAGCCGAGGCATTCGAGAACGACACCAACGTCCTCCGTGGGGTGCTTTCGATCTCGGGAACGCGTCTCGTGCTCGGCGCGGCGTGGCGCCACGCGTACAACGAAGCGGTGATCATCTTCGAACAGCCTGTTCGCGGTGCGGTGGGGCGTACGTTGTGGCAACGGCAACGCAGGGTCACGCAAACCGAAGGCGGCTTCTGGGGCATGTCCGCGACTCCCTCGCTCATCGCGTTTTTGTGGCAGGACTCGATGGAGTCTGGCGATTGGCGCACGCGCGTGTTCGTCATCAACTCCGACGGCACGGGCGAGCGCGAGCTCACTCCTGCGGGCTACAACCAGTGCCACACGGTACGCGCGAGCGGCGAGCGCGTGGTGTTCGACTGCGACGGGCAGGTGTTTCTCTGGACGCGCGGCGATGCGTTGCCCGCGCGCGTCGATCCGACCAATCGCGCGCAGTGGCACGCCTTCATCGAAGGCGACATCGTCGTGTGGCTCGATCAACGCGATTGGCCCACGGGCTCGCGCGAATCGCCGGACAACCCGGAGGTCTACATGAAGAACCTTCGCACGGGCGTGGTCCAACGGATCACGCGCGACCTCGCGCCCAACCCCGTCGCGCAAGGTGATCCCGTCGTCGAGGGAGACTGGATCGCGTGGACCGACTTGCGGCACGCGAGCAGCCCGAACGCGGGACTCAGCGGCGATCGCATTGCGATCTACGGATTTCACATCCCGACGCAGCGCGAGTACGCGCTCGTCAACGACACCGAATGCCGCACGCACACGCCCATGCTCCTCGGTGGAAGGCTCTACTTCGCGGGCACTCCGCCGACGACGGGTGGCGGCCCCATGTACGACATGGATCTCCCCGTGATCGCGCGCGACGAGTGAGCTGCGCAGGCGACGTCCGGCAAACTTGCCGAACGGTCGGCAAACTTGCCGAAGGGGTCCGTCGTCCGCGCGGCCCTGTGCAGGCCAAACCGCTTACGGCACGGTAACTCGCGGGGCGCTCGCGTGATGGTGGCGCAGGGCGGCGCCCTTCCGTGCGATGCTCGTTCGTCGCGACACCTATGGCTCCGAGACGCATCGATCCACGCTCCGTCCGCGCCGCCAGCAACGATCCGAACGCAGAGGTCCTACGCGCGCTGTATGCGTACGCTCCGCCGGACGCGGGCGCTCCCTGCACGATCGAACACGATGGGCGATCGATCGCCGCGCGAGAGGGAGAGCCCGTTGCCATTTCGCTCTTGGCCGCGGGGGTCGACACGCTCTCGCGCAGCGTGAAATTTCACCGGCCGCGCGGGCCGATGTGCCTCCGAGGCAACTGCGAGGGGTGCCTCGTGCGCTTGGACGGCGAGCCCAATCGCATGGCGTGCACGGCGCCCTCGCGAGACGGGCGCGAGGTGCGCTCGCAAAACTCCTTTCCGAGCGCGCAGATCGACATCTTGCGGGTGACGGACTGGTTCTTTCCGAAGCAGTTCGATCATCACCATTTGATGGTCCGCTACGGGACGACCATCAACGAGGTGATGCAGTCGTTTGCCCGCAAAATGGCCGGACTCGGGACGCTCCCCGAGCGACCCGAGCGCGCGCCTGCGCCCGAGACCATCGACTGCGACGTGCTCGTCGTGGGGCTCGGCCCCGTCGGTCTCTCGGTCGCGACGGCGCTCGCGCGGGCGGGACACTCGGTGTGCGCGGTCGAAGAAGAGCCCTTCGTCGGCGGATGGATGCGCGACTCGCTGCGGTGGTTCGACCGTGACGGAAGGCGCGTGTGCGGCGCCGAAGCGTCGGACCGCGACCTCGCTGCGCTCCGGGCAGCGGGCGCCTCGGTGCGCGTGTCCGCGAGCGCGTGCGCGACCTTCGACGACGGGACGATCGTGATCCAGAGCGATCGCGCGCTGTGGGTCCGGCCCCGCGCGAGGGTGTTCGCCAACGGCTGTCACGAGTCGGTCGGCGCGTTCGGTGACAACGACATGCCGGGGATTTTTACAGCGCGCGCCGCGGCGAGGGCGCTTCGCTACGGCGTTCGCGTCGGCGAGAGCGTGCTCGTGTGCGGCCCCCAGGAAGACCCCGAGCTCGACGCCCTCTCGGACGCGCTCTCTGCCGCGGGAGCGACCGTGCACCGGTTGCCCGAGGGCGCGTCGCTGATCGAAGCGCTCGGCGCGAGCTCTGTGACCGGGGCGCTCGTCGGCAAGGGCGAGAGCGATGCCCACAAAATCAAGTGTGACGCGATCGTCGCGCCGACCTCTCGGACGCCGGCCTTCGAGCTCGCGGGGCAAGCGGGCGTCGAGGCGGCGCAGGACCTCGATCGGCAGTGCTTCGCCGCGCGCGGCGACGAGTTTGGCCGAACGCAGCGCGAGGACGTCTTCGTCGCCGGGAGCGTCGCGCACGGAGGTCGCTCGCCGGTGCGCGAGCGCGCGATCGTAGGGTCCGTGGAGGCGTGGCTCGAGAAGGGAAGAGGGCGATGAGCGCGAAGGTTCTTCTCTGCCGCTGCGAGGACGTGACGCTGGCCGAGGTCGAGCACGCGATCGAGTCGGGGCAGCGCGACATCGAGTCGCTCAAGCGCTTCACGGGCTTCGGGACGGGGTGGTGTCAGGGCAAACAGTGTTTGATTTCGTGTGCGAGGGTGCTCGCCGCGCGCGTCGGCGAGTTTCCCCTGGCGCCTGTGACGCCGAGGCCGCCTGTGCACCCGATGCCGCTCGGGATGCTCGCGTCCCTCGGCGACGCGGTGAGCGTCGATCGACTCGAGTCCGTGGGCGCTGCGGGCGGCGATCACGGTGAAGGCGAGGGCGAGCGATGACGGCAGGGCGCTATCGCGTCGTGATCATCGGCGCGGGGATCATGGGGCTCTCGACCGCGTGGCACCTTGCCAAGCGCGGGATCACGGACGTGCTCGTCGTGGACCGCGGGTACCTGTGCGGCGGCGCCTCGGGGCGCAACGGAGGGGGCGTTCGCGCGCAGTTTTCGAGCGAGAGCAACATCCGCTTGATGCGCGAGTCGATCGAGATCTGCCGAACGTTCGCGGCGGAGATGAAGATCAACGTGTGGTTTCGCCAGGGCGGGTACCTGTTTCTCACGCGCACCAAGCAGCGCGCGAGGATGCTCGAGGCGAGCGCGAAGCTTCAGCGAGACTGCGGGCTCGAGACGAGGCTGCTCGCGCCGCGCGAGGTGCGGGACATCGTGCCCGAGATCGACCCGACGGGCGTCGAGCTCGCGAGCTTCAATCCCGGCGATGGCGTGGTGTTTCCCTGGCCATTTGTGTGGGGCTACGCGAAGGCCGCGAAGGACCTCGGCGTCGAGATCGCGACGTTCACCGAGGTCGAGGGCTTCGACACGAACAACGGCAGGATCACCGGCGTTCGACTCGTTCGAACGAGGCACGACGCGATCGTGGCCGAGGACCGCGACGAGCGAACGACCGCCGCGGGACCGGGGCCGCGCGTCGATGCGTCGCGCGCGAGGGTGATCCCCGAGGGCGAGCGGTTCGTCGTCGAGTGCGACACGGTGCTCTGCTGCGCGGGCGCGTGGAGCCCGTCGATCGCGCGCATGGTGGGGATCGAGCTGCCGAACAAGCCTCACCGTCACGAGATTTGCTCGACCGAGCCCCTGAAGCCTTGGCTCGGGCCGCTCGTCGCGGACCTGACGGACGGGCTGTATTTCTCGCAGAGCATGCGGGGCGAGATCGTCGGCGGGATCGCGGTCGAGCCGGTTCCGCACGGGATCAATCAGCGGTCGAGCGCGCAGTTTCTCGCGACGTACGCGCGGTCGCTCGTGCGCACGGTCCCGTCGATGTCGCGCGTCAAAGTGCTGCGACAATGGGCTGGGTGTTACGACCTGACGCCCGACGGAAACCCCATCGTGGGCCACGTCGACGGCTGCGAGAACCTCGTGATGGCCTGCGGGTTCATGGGCCACGGATTCATGATGGCGCCCGTGATGGGGAGGCTCTTGGCAGAGCACGTCGCCACCGACGAGACGAGCGAGCTCTTCGCCCGATGGAACCTCCGTCGCTTCCGCGAAGGAAAGCTCCTCAGCGAGTCGATGATCATCGGGTGAGCGCGCTCGCGACGCCCCGTTGGAAGAAGACACGCAGCGCGCTGACTCCTGGGAAATATCCCGCGAGACCCAATCCGCGTGTCGCCAACGATGGGCGTCGCTGCTGTATGTCTGTCGTGGGCGACCGTTGATCCGTCGGACGCCGTGGCTATATGGCTCGATCCGTCGCTCGCCATGAAGCCCACTGAGACAGCCCTCGTTGTGATCGATCCGCAAAACGATTTTCTCGCGGAGGGAGGGGCGTTTTCGAAGCGTCACATGGCGCCCTCGCAGTGCGCGGACGCCCTCGCGTGGAGCGTCTCGATCGCGAGGCAACAGGGCCGCAAGGTGTGCTGGGTTCTCTCGGACTACAGCGCGAGCGCGGGCGACCGCGCGCTCGCTGGCGAGACCCACACTGGGGCTCCGTGCTGCGTCGAGGGGACGTGGGGCGCCGCGGTGATCGACGCCCTCGTGAGCGAGCACAGTCGCGCGGGGGACCTGTCCGTGGTCAAGCGCTGGTACTCGGCGTTTCGAGAGACGACGCTGGATGCGTCGCTGCGCAGCGCGGGGGTGCGTCGGTTGATTGTGTGTGGCGTCGCGACGAACGTGTGCGTGCTCGCGACGGCGCGCGCGGCGAGGGCGCTCGGCTACGAGGTGTGGGTCCTGCGCGACGCCACGGTCGCAGGCACGGCGGGCAAGCACACGGCGGCGCTGCGCGAGCTCGAGGGGCTCGGGTGCTCGGTGCGCTCGATCGCGGAGCTCGCGATGGACAGCGCGGACGAGGTCGTTCTTCGCGGGCTCGGCAGCGGCGACAGCGCGCTTCACTGCAACGTGTTCGGCGCGCTCGGCGCGGACCGCGGGGCGCTGTTCGATACGCTCGCACACGAAATCGAGTGGAACGTCATGATGCACCGCGGCGGCGAGGTCCCGCGCCGCGTGGCGATCCAGGGCGCGATCGAGGGCTCGGTCGAGCCGCTCTACCGTCACCCCGCGGACGAGCAGCCGGTGATGGTCTCGTTCAGCCCGACGGTGGACGCGATTCGTCGCGCGGTCGAGGCGCGCACGGGCCACCCGCTCAACCACTGCCTCGCGCAGCTCTATCGCACGGGGCGCGATTGGATCAGCGCGCACTCGGACAAGACGCTCGACCTCGAGCGGCCGTCGTTCGTGGTCAACGCGAGCTTCGGTCGAACGAGGACGATGCTGTTCGAGCCCAAGGTGAAGGGAGCGGTCGCGACGCAGAAGGTTCCGCTGCCCGATGGGTCCGTGCTGCTCATGGGGCTCGGGACCAATCGAGAGCGGTTTCACGAGATCAAGCAAGAGGGGCAGAGCGACGACGACGGCCCGCGGATCTCGCTTACGTTTCGTTGGATCGGGACGTTCTACGACCGCGAGACGCGCGCGGTGTGGGGCGTCGGATCACCTGCGAAAACACAGCCCGAAGCGCTCGCGATCCTCGCGCGACGCCGCGAGCTCGACGGCGCGGCGCTCCGCGCGGAGCTGCACGACGAGTCGCTTCGCATGCTGCGAGTGTTTCGCGAAGAGAACGTCGATCCGTCCTTCGACGCAGCGAAGTACCAGCCGGGCTTCACGGTGCTCGACCTCTCGGCGCTCGAAGGCGGCGACGCGTGAGCGAGCGGGTCGTGTACATGGTCAACGGCTCGATCTCGAGCTGGCGCGTGCTCGTGTGCGTGTACGAGAAGGGGTTGCCGTGCAGGGCTCATCGGCTGCGCGTGATGCGCGAGCGCAAAGAGACGCGGTCGCCCGAGTTTCTCGCGATCAATCCGCGTGGAAAAGCGCCGGTCCTCGTCGAGCCCGACGGCGTCGTCGTGAGCGAGTCCTTCGCGATCCTCGAGTTCATCGAGCGCCGCTACCCCGAGCCTGCGCTGCTCTCGCGCGAGCCCGCGGCGATGGCTCGAGAGCTCGCGCGTACGCACGAGGCAGAGACCTTCGCGTGCGCGTACGAGGGGCTCGAGTCGCTCTTCGTGACGGACCCGAGCGCGATGAGCGAAGGCGATCGTCGCGAGATCGAGCGCTGCCTCGCTGCGGTCGAGTGGGAGCTCGACCTGTGGGAGTCGCGCGCGAATGAATCGACGTTCATCGCGGGCGAGGCGCTCACGATGGCGGACGTGTCGTTCTACCCGACGCTCGCGTACATGCTGCGGCGCGGGCTGTCGCTGGCGGCGCGCCCGAAGCTCGACGCGTACCAGCGCCGGATGCGCGAGCGGCCGTCGTGCGCGAGGGCGTTTCCCGAAGGCTGGACGCACGAGGTCGGAAAGCGAGATCTCTTTGCCCTCGCGCGCTCGATCGTCGGCACGCGGTGAGCGTGAAACGGTCGTGCGACGGGCGCGCGCGGGCGTGACGTTCGTGTCGCAGTCCTGCAAATCCGCGATGGATCCGCGCGATGGCGAGCGCGATGCGTGCGAGACTCCGCGTCGTTGCAACGATGAAGCACGACAAGCGTGACGAGCGGCCGAAGGCCACGGTGAATCGCCGAGCGATGCTGCGCTCGGGCCTCGCAGGATTCGCGTCGATCATGGCGGGAAAGGCGCTCGCGGCCTGCGCTCCGCCCGCGGGCCCTTCGGACTCGGGCGTCGACGCGCTCACGGGCGACGCGGCGACGGACGCCTCGGGGTCTTTGGACGCGATGGACGCGATGGACGTGACGAGCATCGCGGACTCGGGCGTCGCGATCGACGCGCGACCTGTGGACAGCGGGATCGACGCCGGAGCGCAGGTGTTTCGACGACGAACGTTGCCTGCGCCGCCCGCGTTGCGCTCTCGGATCGCAGACATCGGGCCCTTGAGTGCGACGCCCGACGCCAACGGTCTTCGGCTACCAGCGGGATTCACCTCGCGAATCGTGGGTGAGTACGACCGTCCCGTGCCGGGGACATCGCACCTCTGGCACGTCGCGCCGGATGGCGGTGCGACGTTCGGCACTGAAGACGGCGGGTGGATCTATGTGTCCAACTCCGAGCAGCTGGCAGCGCAGGGAGGAGTCGGCGCGATTCGCTTCGCGGGCGACGGGACGATCATGCGCGCGTACACGATCCTGCGCAGAACGACGCTGAACTGCGCGGGTGGTCGCACGCCCTGGCACACGTGGCTGTCATGCGAAGAGATGGATCGAGGCCGTGTGTGGGAGTGCGATCCGTGGGGAGAGCAGCCGTCCGTCGCACGGCCAGCGTTGGGTGTCTTCATTCACGAAGCGGTGTGCGTCGACCACGATCGAGGGCACCTGTATCTCACAGAAGACGCGAACAACGGTCGGTTCTACCGCTTCGTTCCTGCGGGAACGAACGCGAACGGATTTCCTGACCTGAGTCGCGGCGTGCTCGAAGTCGCGGTCGTCGATCGCATGGGCGGCGTCACCTGGAGGCCAGTTCCGGACCCGACGTACACGGGCGATACGCCGACGCGCTATCAGGTGCCCGAGTCGACGGAGTTCGATGGCGGGGAAGGCATCTGGTACGTCGATCACAAGGTGTACTTCAGCACCAAGGGCGACGATCGGATCTGGCTCTACGACTGTCGCACCTCGAGAATTTCGATCTTCTACGATTTTCAGCGCTACCCCGAGCCGCGGATCCTCACGGGCGTCGACAACCTCACGGTGTCGTGCTGCGGCGATCTGCTCGTCGCGGAGGATCAAGGGACGATGGACGTCGTCGCGATCTTGCCGAGCGGCGACCTCAAGCAGCTCGTTCAAGTCGTGGGGCAAGACACGAGCGAGATCACCGGGCCTGCGTTCGACCCGAGCGGCACGCGCTTGTACTTCAGCTCGCAGCGGAGCCCCGCGGGCGGAACGACCTTCGAAGTGACGGGACCGTTTCACGCGCCTGCGTAGCGCTGTCGTCGCGGCTACGGAAGCACGATGCGGCCGGGGGCGCCCATCAAGCCGCGCTCGGTGTGGCAGAGGTTGCAGTCGCCGTGCGTGTTGGGGATGTTGGGCATCGAGCGCGTGCGACCCTGGTAGCGAACTTGAATTCGTGTGAACGGACCCTGCGGGTTGTTCTCGAAATAAAAGTTGCCGCCCGGGAGCATCCGCGTGGTGTGCTCGTTGTTGTCCTTGTCTTGAAGGACGATCTCGACAGGGTCGCTGCCGGTCGCGGGGCCGCCGAGGCAGTTGTTCGGCTCGTGGTTGGAGGCGTAGACCGTCCCGCCGACGGACCAACGAGGGGCGCCGGGGCGCGTGCGGTGGCAGTCGATGCACGCTTGTCCGGGGTTCATGAAGTTGGCCCCAGTATTCAAGCACGCCCAGGTCCGCCCCGTGGTGCACTGGGTGGGGTTGTTGAAGTTGAGCGGGTCTGCCGGGACCGGGGAGGCAGTCCCAGTGACGATGCACGTCCCGCTCGCGGGGCCACAGCCCGGCGTGCCCGAGAGAGTCGCGACGAACGCGACGAGCGCCAGCGGGAGCGCGAGCAGGGAGAGACTCGTTCGGAAGCGTGTAGGGGCCATGCTCACGGCGATACCTTAACTCCAACGACCCGCGAGCACATCGCGGATTCGAAGGGGTTTTTCGTGGGTCAGCGATCGAGCCCGCCGGCGCCGCGGTCCCGGCGAAGGGGACGGGATCGGCATTCGTGGTGGGTTGCAAAGGGCGGAGGCGCCGTGTACCACCGCGGCCGTTGCTGGCGCCGCCGTCGCTGCCGCGCTCTGCTCGACGGCGCAGCAAACTTACGGAGAAGCATCGACCATGGCTCACACCGACCGCGTGAAGCAGATCCTGTCTTGGTACGGATCGGACAACCCTGGAACCCGCGCCAACCTCGCTCGCCTGCTCAACGCAGGGCGCCTCGCGGGGACGGGCAAGATGGTGATCCTCCCAGTCGATCAGGGCTTCGAGCACGGTCCTGCGCGCTCGTTTGCGCCAAACCCCGCGGGCTACGACCCCGAGTACCACGTGAAGTTGGCGCTCGACTCGGGCTGCAACGCGTACGCGGCGCCGCTCGGGTTCATCGAAGCGGTGGCCGATCAATACGCGGGGCAGATTCCGCTGATCCTCAAGCTCAACAACTCGGACGTGCTCGGCAAGCCCGCGCACCCGATGTCCGCGATCACGGGCTCGGTCGAGGACGCGCTGCGCCTCGGATGCGTCGCGATCGGCTACACGATTTACCCGGGTTCGGGCGCGCGCAACGAGCAGTACGAGAACCTCCGCGAGCTCACGCTGCAGGCCAAGCGCGTGGGGCTCGCCGTGGTGACCTGGGCGTACCCGCGCGGGGCGACGATCTCGAAGGACGGCGAGACCGCGGTGGACGTGTGCGCGTACGCGGCGCAGATCGCCGCGCAGCTCGGCTCGCACGTGATCAAGGTGAAGCCCCCCAAGGCGCACCTCGAAGTGCCCGAGGCCAAGGCGGCCTTCGAGAAGGCGGGGATCAAGATCGACACGCTGTCCGACCGCGTTCGCGAGGTCGTGCGCAGCGCCTTTGGTGGAAAGCGCATCGTGATCTTCTCGGGCGGCGAGGCCAAGGGGACCGAGGACGTTCTCAACGAAGTGCGCGGCCTCGCCGAGGGCGGCGCGTTCGGGTCGATCATGGGCCGCAACGCGTTTCAGCGTCCGCGCGCCGAGTCGATCAAGTTGCTCAACGACGTGATGGATATCTTCGCGAAGGCTCCGTGAAGGGGGCGTCGCTTACTTGAAATGATGGGCCACGAAACCGTGCAGGGATGACCCCGAGAATCGTGGCCGACTGACTGCAGAACCGAGAGGGTGATTTCGATGACCTATGACCAGAGGCCATTCCGCGGGGCCCGTGACGACCGCGGCGTGCAGACGAATGGAAACATCGACCCGAAGCTGCGCGATCTGCTCGGGTTCTTGAGGGACACGTGCCGCGAGGTTGCGGTTCGGATCGACCAGTACCTCGGCAGCGACCGGATGGCGGCGCGCGGGTACGGTGACCGAAGTGACCGCAACGACCGCAACGAGCGCAACGACCGCAACGATCGTGGCTATTCGACCGGGCGCTACTCGGACGCGCCGCGCGCGCCGCGGGCGTCGGGCGGAGACTCTGCGGGCGTTCGCGACGGGCTCGAGAAGCTCCGCGAAGAAGCGCGTCGCGTGTCCGACGAAGCGCCGGACATGGAGCCGGCGAAGCTGCGTCTGTTGATCGAGGCGATCACCGCAGAGACGCGCGGATTTCAGTCGCGCGCCGAGGACCCCGAGGATCAGGACCTCGCGGCCAAGATCCTTCGCACGCTCACGGCCGTCGTGAGCGAGCACCGCCCGGGCCATGTGTACGGCCTCGCGCGGCACCACACGGCCGAGTGGGGCGAGGTCGCGCGCCGCGCCCGCGAGGACATCGCGAGCGGCAACTTCCACCGCGCGCGCCCCGACGACGGCGCTCCCCGCGGGACGCGCGACGAAGACTCGGACATCGGCTGAAGCGCGCGCCGCGGGCGCTCAGGGGGAGCCGACCGCAGCGACGACCGATCGAAACGCGGCTTCTGGCGCCTCGTTGGTCGAGCACTGCTCGCAGTGGACGAGCGAGAGCACGCGCGCGGGCACCTTGGCTCGCGCGTACGCTTCGAGCTTGTGGTGCCCGTCGAGCACGACGCCGAGCGCGAAGCGATCGACAGCGTCGCCCTCGAATATGTCGTACGGGCGGTCCTCGACCCACGTGAGCGCGACGACCGCGGGGCGCGCTCCGGACTCGATTGCGCGTCGCCACTCCCCGACTCGCGCCTCGTCGAGCGCCGTCGGATCCTGCGACGGAACCAAGACGGCCCACTGATTCAACGCCGGCGTGTTCGACGGACGCGACTGGTAGTGGTGCACCTTGGCCCAGTAATTTTCGGGCGCGTCTTGCTCGCGACCGAGCTCGTCGTCGGGCGAGGCGCGGCGGGCGAGCCACGAGCGGTTCGGTTGCTCGACGCGCTCGAGCGCGATGTCCGAGAGCGCTGCGAGATAGTGGCCGCTGTCGAGCTCTCGAAGCAGCGGCCAGAGCGCGTCGATCGCGGCGCGATCCACGTGCTGCATCGACGCCACGGCGGAGCGGTATGTCTCGAGCGGCGCGCTGCTCGACGCGTCCTTCGGAAGGGCGCCGGTGCTCCGAAGGATGGTTCGGCATGTTCCGCAGCCGGAGCTGACTTCGTAGAGGGGCTTTCGGGCGACGAAGAGCGCGCGGCTCCAGCGTGGCCACGAGCCCGCGGTAAACGCTGTGTAGTCGATGAGCACGTTGCCTCGCGCGTGGTCGAGCGCGAACGTCGCCTCCCGGGGCGATCCCTGACGAAACGCGACGCACGCGGGCTCATCGAGCGCAGGGCGCTCCCACGCGGCGGCGACGGCGCGGGGCCAGTCGCTCGCGCTGCTCTCGCGGGTCGATCGCTCGATGAGCGGCCTCCTGCCCGTGAGCGCCACGAGCGCGTGGTGCAGCGCGAACGCGCGTTTGGGGTTCTTCTCTGCGACGAGCGCGAGCAACGCGGGGACACATGAATCATCGCCCATGATTTCGAGCGACATCGCGTAGCCGTCTGCGGCGACGCCCTCGCTCTTGGCCAAGCGCGCGACGATCGCCGCTGTGTACTGCCTCTGGCCGAGCGTCGCGAGGACGAGGGCGGCCTTCCACTGCTTGTCGAGCTGGGCGGCGCAGGGCTCGACGAGGGCGAGGTCTCGGCATTTCAGCGCGCAGTCGAAGGCCGCGTCCGAGCGTGCGAGGTGCGGAATCAACACGCTCGCGTCCAGCGTCTCGTCCCGTCGCGCGATCTCGTAGAGGATTCGTTCGGCGTCTTTGGGAGCGGCCGCTCGCAACAGGCCGACGAGCTCTTCGGTCGTGCGCGCGTCGCTCATCGGACGCGGCGGACGCGCGTGCTCGGGGGAAGCGCCGTCGCGGCCGTTGGCAAGGGTCGGGCTCCGGTGGCGCTCGCGCGGACGGGCGCGACCGACGCCATCGAGCGCAGCGCGGACGCGAGGGTGCTTCGTACGGCGACGTCGCGCTCGACGAGGGAGGCTCGCTCGAGCAGGGCGCGCGCTTCGGCGGTGTTCGCGCGGGAGATCGACCACGCAGCGGCTTCGCGGTGATCGCTGACGGGGCTCTGGAGAAGGCGCGCGGCGATCGCGAGGTCGCGGTACCCGATGCACAGCCCGTCCAGCGCGGCGCGCAGCACGAGCGCGTGCGCGTTGGGGGCGCTCGCCAGTCGAACGAGGGCAGCACGCGCGTCGCTGTTCGGCGCGAACACCCGCAGCGCCGCCGCCGCGCGAGCGCGGACGAACTCGGGGCGCGCGCTGTCTTCGGCGAGGGCGAGCAGCGTGGGGATGCTCCGCTCGGTCCACGCGCGGACGGTGCTCTCGTCCGCGGTGCGCTCGTAGCCCGAGAGGGTCGTCGCGATCTCGTCGGCGCTCGTGTCTGCCGCGGCCTGTGGCGCAGCCAGCGCCAGCGCGAGCGCGAGCGCGACAGGGGCGAGCCTCGAGACACCATGATTCAAGCGATCGGAGCGCATAGGAGCCGCTAGGGTAGCACCGAGGCGCGTTGTGCGCGCGGCCAGTGGGGACGGCGCTGGCGCCCTACCCAAGGACCTCACTGCGGTCGACGTCACACCGCGCACGAACTCGAGAGACGCGCTGCGCGTTGTAGGTGACACAGTTGTTCAGTGCTGCGAACGCGGCAAGTCCACAGTCCGAAATCGATCGAGAACGACGCTGGTCACCGAACCCGCGAAGGAGCAACATCCGTCCATGGCACTCCATCCCTGCCCAAGTTGCGAGAGACACGTTCGGCACCAAGAGGCTCGGTGCCCGTTCTGCGGTGAGGCGCTGCCCGCGATGTCCGGCGAGGCCGTGTTCGCGCCGCGCATGAGCCGCGCGGCGATGGCCTTCAGCGCCGCGGTCGCGATCTCGGCGAGCGCGCTCGCTGGCTGCGAAAAACCACAGCCCTCGGTGTCTGTTCCGCAGACCCCGCAGGCGAATCCGACGCCCACGCCCGCACCTCCGCAGCCGAACCTCAACGACCCGAACGCGGTGGCCGCGATCTATGGCGCGCCGCCCGTTCCGTCGCAGCCCGACGCGGCGGCAGCACAACCGCAGACGCAGCCGGGGCCGCAAGATCCGGGGGCCGCGGCCGCGCGCTACGGCGCTCCGCCTCGCATCGACAACTCAGCGCTCGGGACCACGCGCTACGGCGCGCCTCCCTCGTTCGAAGAGTTCGACGGTTGGGTCTGAAGCACCGTCGATGATTGACACACGAATTCGAAGCACACCGAGGAGAGTTTCCTGATGGCACTTCATCCCTGCCCGAGCTGCGGTCGGCACGTCCGTCACGAAGAGCCGCGCTGCCCTTTTTGTGCCAGCGCGCTCCCTGAAATGTCCTCGGTGACGCCGCCGGTCCTGCGCGTGACGCGCGCGGCGATGTGGCTCGGCGCGACCCTCGCGGTCTCGGCGTGCGAGCAGTCGCAGCCGGCGCAACAGCTGCCGACGAGCCAAGTTCCCAGCGCTGTGCCGAACAACGCGCAGCCACAGCTGCTGCCCACGCAGACCACGCAGACGGTTCAACCGCAGATGCCGCTGCAAGGGCAGACCATCGCGCCGCAGCAGCCGTCGCCGCAGGAGCAGATGCTGCAGCAACCGCAGCCGAACGCTGTCCCTGCGTACGGCGCCGCGCCGCCCATCGGGCCTGCGGACCCGGGATCGCACGCGCGTCGCTACGGAGCGCCCGCGTTCGTTCCTTGGGACGAGGCCTGAACGACACCGGGGGTGACTTGGGGCTCGATGCGGCGGAGCTCGCCCCACCACGCCCAGCCGAATCGCCCGGGGTACAGCCGCGCGCGGCAGAGCGTTCGCTCTGCGTAGAGGGCGGCGGCGTCGGTGGACATCGTGATGTCCAGCTCGGGCGCTTCGCCGTGCGTGGCGACGAGCCGCACGCGCAGCGAGGGCGAGCCCTTGCTCGGGCGAACGATGGTCGCGCGCTCGACGCGGAGCTCGCGCGCTTCGCCAGCGCTGTTGTCGAGTCGAACGTTGAGCGCCGGGAGCGCGATGCCGCCGAAGATCGTCCCGCAAATGATCAGCGGAGCCGCGATTTCGCCAGCGGCTCGAAGCGAGTCCGCTCGTCCGCGCACGGCCCGCGCGGCGACCGCAGAGACGACGACCGCCACGAGCGCGCCGAGCGCAAACCCCACGATCGACGGCTCGAGCCGCGCGACCTTCGCCGAGTCGGGGAGCAAAATCCATCCGCCGACGGCCATCGCGACGACCGCGAGCGCGACGGGCGCCCGGTGCGCGCGTCGCGGCTTGGCCACAGCGACGGCTTGGTCGTACGGGAGCGCGTCGACGAGCGCGCGCAACGCGCGGCAGTGCGCCTCGATCGCCGCGGACGTCACTTCGCGTTCGTCCGTCGAGTCGACGATCACCCGCGCAACGGCGTTGCCCTCGTAGAGCACCAAGGGCCCTTTCGCGAGCACGGCGCGCGCGTACGGGAGTGTTTTGTCGTTGAGCACGGCGCGGACATCCGCGGCGGGCGCGGCGGACTCGATGTAGTACGCCTCGTCGAAGGCCTCGTCGCCGATCTGGACTTCGCGGTTGATTCCTAGGGATTTTCCCAGGACATCCGCGGACCCTTCTTCGCGCACGACGATGGCGCTCAGCGTGCTCGGCGCGCCCGTGCGGCTGTTGGTCGTCGGGTAGCTGAGCGACAGTCCCGCTCGCAAGTAGCGCTCTTCGTGAACGAGCCGCACCTCGAACGTGCGTTGATCGACGACGATCGTCGCGTAGTTGCCGCGAAGCGTCGCAGACAGTGCCTTCAGCGCCGCGACGATGGCTTCGGAAAACAGCGGTCCGTCGCTGGTCGAATCGGTCGAGCGCGTCATCGGGTGCGGTCGCGCATCGTATCACGCGCGTTGTCGCTCAGAGCCGCGGGTGCTCGACCAAGCTGAGGCCGCCATCTTGCGCCCACGCGGCGTGCGTGGCGTTGCACGCGAAGCCGAGCGGCGCGGCGGTGATCTTGATCTTCGTCGAGGCGATCTCTTTTCCGTTGGCGTCGAGGTACGAGATGCTCTTTTTTCCCATACGAACGAGCGCGATGACGTTGGTGCCCGGCACGCGCGCGACGCTCTCGTGCTCGGCTCTGAGCGCCCAGCGAAGCTCTCCCTCGTACGAGACGAAGCTCAGGTTCGCGCTGTCTTCGTAGAGGACGGCGTCGTCGAAGGCGACGCAGCGGCCCGACAGGACCTTGCTCTTTTTCAACGGGAGCTCTCTCGACGCCGCGCCCGAGAGCGGAACCAGCGCCACGACCGCGCTGTCGTTGAACGCGAGGATCTCGGGAGCCTTCCTCGAAAAGCACAGCCCTGGCGCGGTCCATTGCTCCGGCGCGCGCAGCACGGACGCTCGGTTTCCGTCGAGGTCGAAGATGCGAATCTCGTTGGTCTCGTAGCAAGCGACCGCGAATCGCTCGCCGTCGTGGCTGAACGTTCCCGAGTCGGTGTCTTCGAGCGCGACCGCGCGGTGGGTCTTCGTCGCGAGGTCGATCAAGTCGAACCCATCCTCGCGGACGTTCGCCACGAACGGTCGGGTCGGGTGGGCGACGAGGGTTCCTGCCTCGATTTGCAGGTCGAACCACTCGGTGTTGCTGGTGAAGATGCGGGTGTCGGCGACCATGTATCGACCGGTCGCGTCGAACACGATGGAGTTCGCGCGATCCCCTTCGAAGGGGATCGTTCCGCTGGTGAACGACGTGTGAGCCATTGGATGAGTGCCGGGTGTGTGGTGGCTCGTTTGGCGTCCTGGCACGCAAAGCGACGAGCGCGCTGAGTTTGGTGACGAGCGGTAGAGGTTGAGCCTCGACGACGATCGTTGCTACACCGTCATTGGCGATGGCGAAGAGCGACGTGGTCCTCGGGATCGACCCTGGCACACATCACTGTGGCTACGGTCTCGTCGCGCGCCGTGGAACGCGCTTCGTCCACATCGCCCACGGCGTGATTCACGCCGCGACCAAGGACCCTCTCTGGGCGCGACTGCGCACGGTCGCTGACGGCGTAAAGGCCGTCGTCGAGGCGCACGCGCCCGCGAGCGTCGGGATCGAACAGGCGTTCGTGCACATGGACCCCAAGGCTGCTCTCTTCATCGGTCACGCGCGCGGCGCGGTGATGGTCGAGTGCGTTCGCGCGGGCGTAGACGTCGCCGAGTACGCGCCCACGGTGGTCAAGCGCGCGGTCGTGGGCACCGGGCGCGCGGACAAAGAGCAGGTCAACGCCATGATCCGCGTGCTCTTGGGCCTCGCAGAAGCGCCGCCGCTCGACGCGAGCGACGCGCTGGCGATCGCGATCTGCCACGCGAGCGCGAGCGCGTTCGACGCGCAGCTCGCGCAAGCTGGAGCCGCGAAGAAGAGCCCGCTGGCGTCGCTTCCGCTGGCGCCTCCTGCAAAAAACGAAGCGACGGCGCTGTGGATGGCGGCATCGAAGCGCTCGAGGAGCAAGCGATGACCAAGGGATCGACGCGCGCGCAGAGGACTGCGATGAAGCAACGACGAGCGACGAGCTGGGCGTCGGTTCTGGCGAGCGTCGCGCTCGGGAGCGCGGGGTGCAGCAATCCGCCCACACAATCAAATGACGCTGCAAGTGACGCGCTGGATGTCGCTGACACGGCGCTCGACACGCAGGCCGAGGCCGCGCAGGACGCGGGGGTCGACGACGTCGCGTCGGACGTCCCTGCCTCGACGATGAACATCACCGTCGCGCCGGTGACCAACCCTCGGATGATCGAAGAGGGGGTGGTGCGCGAGGTGGTGCGCGTGGCGGTTCCTGCGCCGCCGGCGAACATGGCGATGGGCCGCGCGGCGATCGCGACGCCGAGCGAGCTCAATTTCGTGCAGGTGTTGCAGTACCGATCGTCGATGGCGCCCGCGGGCGGGCCGCGGGCGGTGATCGTGGCCGTTCCGGGGTTCTTGGGGGGCGCGGGCTCGTTCGATGGACTCGCGCGCGCGCTGGTCAAACGCTCGGTGACCGAGGGTCAGCCCGTCGAAGTGTGGGCCGTCGATCGCCGGTCGAACTTGCTCGAAGACCTCCGTGGCATGGACGCGGCCGACGCGATGAACGACCCCGAGATCGCCCGCGCGTACTACATCTCGCGCTCGGTCACGGTGAACGGGCAGCGCTTCGCGGGCTATCTCGCGCCCGCCGCCGAGTCCATCGCGTACATGTCCGAGTGGGGCCTCCCGACGCTGGTCAACGACCTTCGCGCGGTGATCGAGCGCGCGGGCATGGGGCGCTCGCGCGTCGTGCTCGCGGGGCACTCGCTCGGCGCGAGCATCGCCGAGGCGTACGCGGCGTGGCGCTTCAGCGACGATGTGCGCGGGTACGACACGATCGCGGGGCTCGCGCTCATCGACGGCGTCGCCGGCGGGGCGAGCGTCACCGAGCAGCAGTACTACATGGGCGGAGCGCCCGCGCCCGGCGGACTCGGAGCCTCGCAGGGGATCACCGCGCTTCGCGCGCAAGGGCCGTACTATTTCGCGCTCCCGCTGCTCGGCGTGCAGGCCGTCGTCATCGCGGAGATCGTCGCGCGAAGAGCGCTCGCTGCGCCGGACGCCGTCGTGACCGACACGCGCCGCGACGAGCTGTTTCGGACGTTGCTCAACCTGGACCGCGTTCCGCCGTTGACCAACGCGGCGGCGTTCGGGTTCGCGTTCGACGGAGACTCGTGTTCGCTCTCGTTCGCCGCGATGAACGTGGGGACGCCCATCGGCCCCACGCGACGAACGGCGAGCGTGCTCGGGCCGATGATCACGGTCCCGTCGGACACGATGATGACCTATCGATGGACCGACGCGCCGATGAGCGCGCCCGCCGAGCCGACGCCGCTTCGGTCCGCGGCGCTCGGGTGGGCTGCGACGCCGACCAACTTCGCCGAGTGGTACTTTCCGTCGCGGCTTCCGCTCGACGTCTCGGCGCTCGGGGACATGCGCATCGCCGAGACCTCCTTCGCGTTTCGCGAGGGAATTCGCGCGACGTTGGGCGGCCAAGTCGACGTCCCGGTCCTCGCGATCGGCACGGGGCTCGTCACCGATCGCGCGCGCTTCGACGCGATGGTCCCGCGGTTGTCCGCGATGGTGGGCGCGGGTCGTCCGAGCGCTGGCGCGCTTCGCACAGACGCGCGTGGATTTCGTGTGCTCATGCTCCCCTCGCAGACGCACATCGACCCGATCATGGCGCCCGAGTCCACGACGCCCGGCAACCCCGTTCCCCGCGCGCTCTTCGAGTTCGCGCGAGACAACACGCCTCCGCGGACGTGATGCGCGCGACGTGGCTCGGGACCGCGCGCGCTTGCGTCGCGTCGTGCGCGCTCGTCGCGAGCGCTGGCTGCTACGAGCTGCGCCAAGCGGGAGGGCAGCTCGACATGTTCTTGCATCGACGCGCGCTCTCGTCGCTCGTCGATGATCCTTCGCTCACCGCCGAGCAGCGCGATCGGCTGCGGGTCGTGTGGTACGCGAGGGACTTCGCGCTCCGAGAGCTCGGGCTCTCTGCGAGCGAGAGCTACACGTCCGTCGTGATGCTCTCGCGGCCCGCGGTGAGCTACGTCGTGGCCGCGTCGCCGCCCGATCGAATCGCTTCGTATCGGTGGTGTTTTCCCTTCGCGGGGTGCTTGCCGTACATCGGGTACTTCGATCGGCGCGACGCGGTGCGCGAGCGCGATCGACTGCGACGACTGGGGTACGACACATACCTGCGCGGCGTGGACGCGTACAGCTTGGGCGGGTGGTTTCCCGACCCCGTGTACTCGCCGATGCTCGAGCGAACGCGCGGCGGCGTCGCCAACACCGTCATCCACGAGCTCACCCACGGAACGCTCTTCGTCGCCTCCGAAGCCCGCTTCAACGAGAGCCTCGCGACGTACGTGGGCGACCGCGGCTCGCTGCTCTTTCTCGCGCAAAGGTACGGAGAGCGCTCGAGCACGTACCGAGAAGCGCTGGCGATCGAGCGCGACGCCGCGCGGTGGGAGCGGTTCTTGCGCGCGCTCGCCGCGAGGCTGCAGCGCGTGTACGCGAGCGACGCGACCCGCGAGGACAAGCTCCGGCGCAAAGAGCAGATCCTCCGCGAGGCGAGGGCGGCGTTCGAGCGCGGCGAGCTCGGCTTCGAGACGCCGCAGTTTCGTGTGCGCGCGGGCCGGCTCGAGATCAACAACGCCGTGCTCTCGAATTTCGTGACGTACTACGGCGATCAAGAGCTGATCGACGCGGCGTATCGCGCGTTCGGCGGGTCGCTTCGGGACTTCATCGTGTTCTTGAAGAGAGAGGTCGCGCCGCAGCGACGGCCGTCCGAGTGGCTCTCTCGCTGGACGCAGGCGCGTGGCGCGCGGAGCGCTCCGTGAGCCGCGCCTCGGTGATCGACGCGCTCGAGGCGCTCGAGCGCGCGGGGGACAAGCCGCTCGACGCACACAAAATCGAGACCGCGCTCGGGCTGAGAGACACAGCGCTGGCGCTGGCGTTGCTCAGGGCGTGCGCGAACGAGGGCGAGCGTGCGGCGCGGCCCTCGGTGATCCGCGCGAAGATCGCCGCGCTCGACGCGGGGACGAGCGAGGGGCGGCTCGATTTCGTGTTCACGTTGTTCGACCGCGACGGGGGAGGGACGATCTCGCCCTCGGAGTTCTCTGCGATGATCGAGGGCGCTCTGTCTCGCTCGGGCCTCGTCGTCGCCCGCGGCTGGCTCGACGCGATGACCGAGGCGGTCTTCGCCAGCGCCGACAGCAACCACGATCGCACGCTGTCGATCGAGGAGTTTCGGAGCTTCGTCGCGAGCGAACCGGCGCTCGCGCGCGTGTTGTCGGGCCCGATCTCGTCGCTGCTCTCTTCGCGCGCGCGGGACAAGCGCGGCCGCGCTCGGGCCAAGCTCGGCGAACGCGCCCTGCAGTGGGCCTACGAGCAGGGCGCTGGCGGCGTGGCGGTCGTCGTCGCGTACGTGGCCGTCACGCTCGGGGCGTTCGTCGTCGCGGCGCTCGAGTATCGCGCGCTCGGCGCGAACGGCTGGGTGCAGCTCGCGCGGGGCTTCGGTCGCGTGATCGACGTGCACCTCGTGCTGGTCTTGCTGTTCGTCTTGCGGCGAACGCTGACGGCCCTGCGACGCACGGCGATGGGCGCGAAGATCCCCATCGACGACGCGGTCTCGGCCCATCGGATCGCCGCGTGGACGATGCTCTTCGCCTCGCTCGGTCACACCGCCGCGCACTGCGCGAACTACGCGTCGCGGGGCGTGTTGTCGACCGTGTGGCTCTCGAGCGTCGCCGCGGCGACGGGGCTCGCGCTGCTCGGGGTGTTCGCGGTGATGGCGTTCTTCGCGCGGGCCTCGGTGCGGCGCTCGGGGCGATTCGAGCGCTTCGCGAAGGCGCACAAGCTCGCGGACGGCTTCTATGCGCTGTGCTTTCTGCACTCGCCCAACGCGTGGAAGTACGCCGTCCCCATCTCGATTTTGTGGGTCATCGAGCGCCTGTGGCGCCGTCGCGGCGTCGTGAAGACCCGGGCCCTGTGGATCGAGCCGCTCCCGTCGGGCGTGACGCGGCTCGACATCGAGGCTCCGCCCGGGTGGAAGCAGCGCGCGGGGGACTATGTCTTCTTGAAGATCGCCTCGCTCTCGAAGGACGAGTGGCACCCGTTTACGATTTCGAGCGCGCCCGAGACGAAGGGCGCGTTCACGGTGCACGTTCGAAGCGCGGGCAACTGGACGGCGGCGTTGTATCGCCTCGCGCGAGAGCGCGCTGTCGGCGCAGCGCCCGCGCAGTTTTCGCTCGAGGTCGACGGTCCGTTCGGGGCTCCGACGTCCGAGCTCTTCGACGCGAAGGTCCCTGTGTTGATCGGCGCGGGCATCGGCGTGACGCCGTTCGCGTCGGTGCTCGAGAGCCTGAGGCTGCGCGCGAAGAAGGGGCTCTCTGTGCCGGATCGCGTGTATTTTTACTGGGTCCTGAGGGAGCAGCAGTCGTTCGAGTGGTTCGCCGAGCGATTGTGCGCGATCGAGGCTGAGGACCGAGACGCGCGGCGCTTCGTGCTCCGCGTGTTCGTGACGGGCGCTGACGTGAGCGAGGGCTCGGGGCCGTGGCTCGACGCGGCGCTCGAGGCGCTTCACGGGAGGGTCGGGCGCGATCCGCTCACAGGGCTCTCGCGAAGGACGGGCCTCGGGGCGCCGGACTGGAGCCGCGAGCTGTCCGCGATCGCCGAAGAGCACGGCCGCGACGCGACGGTGTTCTTTTGTGGGCCCGAAGGCCTCGGTGAAACGCTCAGCAAAACGTGCGTCGACGTCGGGCTGCGCTTTTGCCAAGAACACTTTTGAGGGCGCGCAGAGCGCTCGCGGGCTCTGTGCGTGGCGCTCGGTTGTGTACACTCCGCGCCGGCTCGCGCGTCGGAGGCCCGAGCGTAGCTTTCTGTCCGCGATGCGACGTCGCGGCTGACCCCGATCAGCACTGAAATACACGGACGCAGACCACAGCCTTGCAGGCTCCTCGTGGTCTGCGCCCGAATGACGAGCGAGTACCGAGCCTCCGCGCGCAGCCACTTTCAACACTTCAACGGGCGACGAGCCCGAGCGAGAGAAGCAACGATGAAGCTCTTCGGACACCCAGCAAGCACCTGTACGCGCAAGGTCCTCTTCACCCTCGCGGAGAAGGGTATTGCACACGAATTCAACATCGTGGACATCACCAAGGGAGAGCAGAAGCAGCCCGCGCACCTCGCGCGGCAGCCGTTCGGCGTCGTGCCCGCGATCGAAGACGGTGACTTCAAGATGTACGAGTCGCGCGCGATCATCCGCTACCTCGACGCGAAGCACGGCGGAGCGTCCCTCACGCCGACCGGCCTGCAGGACCGCGCGCGGATGGACCAGTGGATCTCCGTCGAGCAGAGCTACTTCAGCCCGACGGCGATGAAGGCCGTGATGGAGATCTGGTACTCGTCGATGCAGGGGCGCGAGGCGGACAAGTCCGTGATTCAAGCGGGCTTGGAGGGCACCAAGCGCTCGCTCGACGTGCTCGACGCCGCGCTCGCGGGCAACGAGTATCTCGTGGGCGCGTTCTCGCTCGCGGACGTCTGCTTCGCGCCGTACCTGCAGTACCTGCAGGACATGGGAATCGACGGAAACGTCAAGGAGCGGGCGAACGTCAGCGCTTGGTGGTCGCGCGTCAGCGGCCGATCGGCGTGGCAGAAAGCGATCGGAAAGGGCTGAGCTTGTGTACGCTCGTGCGTTGCAGCGATGAAGCAACGCGCGTGGATCACGGCCGTTCTCTGTGTGGCGCTCGCGGGGTCGTCGAGCGCGTGTCGCCGCGGCGCGGACGCCGCGCAGTTCTCAGCGATCTCGCGAGGACGCCGCGCGTTGAAGCTGTTCACCGACAGCGACACGGTGACGAGCGCCGCCGCGGGCTCGGTCGAGCTCTACGTCGGAACGATGCGCGGCGTCCTGCGGTTTCCCTTGGATGGGCGCGGCGAGGCGCGACGCAACACGGTCGCCGACGGACTGCCGGACGACAGGGTGTACGCGACGGCGGTGTCGAGCGAGGGCGTTCCCTTCGTGGCGACGGCGCAGGGCGTGGCGCGACTGACGGGCGATCGGTGGGAGCGCACGTCGGGCCCGCAGCCAGACGTCGGTCGCGTCGCGGCCATGGTGGCGTTGCCGCGCGGGATGCTCGTGCTCGGCGGGAGCCACGGGCTCGCGGAGTATCGCGACGGCGGCTGGGCGTACCTCACCACGCAGCACCAGATCACCAACCTCGCGACGGACGACGAGCGCGTGATCGTGAGCACCGCGCAGAGCGGGATGTTCGTGCTCGAGCGCGATCATCTCTCGGGGGAGGAGCACCTTCCGAGCGGGGGATTTCCCGCGCCGTTCGTGCGCTCGGTCGTGCACGTCGGCGATGGAAAGCTCTGGGCCCTCGCGCAAGACGTGGGCGGCTCGCGGCTCGCGTACTGGGACGGTCACCGATGGTTTGCGTACACGCACAAGCGGCTGCGCAACGCGTGGCTCGCGGTCGCTCCGTCGCGGGACGGGCGCGGCGCTTCGTTGGTCCTCCAAGGGCGCTGGTTCGACCTCGTCGCCCGCGAGGGCCGCGACGAGGGCTCGCTCGATCTTTTGTCCGCGAGCGACCCGGATACGCAGCGACGACTCGCGCTCCGCGCGACCCCGGTTCCGCCAGGAACGGTCCCCGGCGCCAGCGCCGGCTCGGGCGGAGGCGCTCAGGCCGCCGCGAGCGCGCCGAGCTCGGGCGGCGCGGACATGTCCTTCAGCGCGGAGGAGGCCAACACCGCGAGCACACAGATTCAACGCGTCCGCGCGATCGACGTGCCCGCGCCCACGACGCCGGTAGAGGCGCCGACGACACCGCCCACGAATTCGAGTGGCGAGCGAATCAACGGTCCAAACTTCTCGCTCGTCCCGGCCAACGTCCCGGTCCCCGACGACATGGTGGGGCTCTTCGTCGACGGCCCACGGGTGTTCGCCGCGCGCGAGGGCAAAGGGGTCTCGCGGTTGATCGGCGGCGACGCGGCGGACTATCGATTGCGCGACCTCGTGAGCTTCCCGCGCGGGCTTCAGTTTACGACGGACGGACAGGCGCGAACGTGGTTTCTCGGCGCAGAGGGAGCGCTCCTCGGGTACGACGGTCGCCGCTGGATTCGCAGGGCGTTTCGCGAAATGATCTCCGTCGAGGACGAAGAGCCCAGGGACGCGCAGGCGCTCACCGAGAGCGTCCCGCTCGCGCTGTGGGCGCGCGGGCAAGTGAGCGCGATCGTCGCGCGCACGGGCGCGGACAAGCTCGTGGCGTTTCGTTGGTCCGAAGGCGCGTTTCGTCCCGTGGCGACGCGTCGAATTCGTGTGCCGCGCGGCGCGAGCCTCGACGCCAACTGGCTCGCGGTCGACGGCCAGAGCCGCTATTGGGTGGGGCTCGTCGTGCAGCAAAACGGCGGCAATCGCGCGCGTGGCGCCGTCCTCATCGACGGCAACCTCCCGCGCGTCGCCGAGTTCTACTCTGCGGCTCGTCCGCGACGCGGCAGCGCGAGCGTCGCGTGCCCGGACAACCTCGGGACCATCGAGTTCGACTCCGCCGGCGCGGCGTGGTTTTCGGGCGTCGAGGGCGCGGTGCAGATCACCGCGACCGAAGCGCGGCGCGCGGCGACCGTGCGCGTGTTCAGAGAGCCGCAGGGGCTGCGAGGCGACCTCGTCAACGACCTCGTGCGCGGGCCGCAGGGGTATCTCTACGTCTCGACGCCCGAGGGCTTCGGCCGGTGGGACGGCCGCGTGTGGGATTTCGCGGTCACGGGCGCGAACTCGTTGACGCCGGCGGTCGCGATGGCGGGCGACTCGGGCGCTGTGTACGGAGTGGGTCCGCGCGGAGCGTGGGTGTTCGACGACGGCGGCGGGCGACGGCTCGAAGAGGTCGATCGCGCAGGCGCAGGCGCGCTGAGGGACGTCGCCGTGGACGGATCGGGGCGCGTGTGGTTGCTCGGCGAGAACGGGTTGTTGCAGTTCGACCCCGCCGTCGAGCGCCAGAGCGCAAACGGCGAGAGCGCGAGCGGTGAGGGCGAGGGAAGCTGAGGGAGGCCCTGGCTTCGCGGACGTCAGAGAGTTCGTCGTGTGCGTGCCGCGGCGGTGATATTCTGCTCGTTGTGACGCAGGTGTCGGCACCTTGCCCAACGTGCAAGGCGGTTCTCTCGGATGGAGCCAGGTTTTGTTCACAATGCGGAACACCCGTCGCCGCGCAGCCGCCGTCGCTGAGCTCGTTGGTCGACGGTCGCTACCGACCCGTCCGTGAAATCGGCCGCGGAGCGATGGGGCGCGTGATCGAAGCCGAGGATGTCGACCTCGGGCGGCGCGTGGCGCTCAAGCTGCTCAACCCCAACAAGGCTTCGGCGCTCAAGGGCGGCGGGCTTCGTCACGAAGCGAGCCTCGTCGCGGCGATTCGTCACGCGAGCGTCGTCACTGTGTACTCGTACGGCGTTCACGAGGGCGCGCCCTTCATCGCGATGGAGCTCGTCGAAGGGACGAGCCTGCAGTCGGTGATCGACGATCACGCCAAGCACCACGCGAGGGTTCCGCTCGCGCGCGCGTGGACGATCATCGAGCGCGTCGGCGAGGGCCTTCAGGCCGCGCACGAAGCGGGCGTCGTGCATCGGGACATCAAGCCGTCCAACATCATGATCGAGAGTCGCTCGGGGCGACCGGTGCTCATTGATTTTGGCGTCGCGGTCCGAAGTCGCGAGGGCGGGACGGACGTCGCGGGGACACCCATATTCATGGCGCCCGAGGACTTCTTCGGCGTCGAAGAGACCATCGGTCCGACGTCCGATCACTACGCGTTCGCCGCGACGGCGTACGAGCTTTTCGCGGGGCGGTCGGCCTTCGACGAGCTCCCGCTGCCGCAGCTCGTGCAGGCCAAGGCGCGCGGCTCGTACTCGCCGCTCGCGAACATCGACGCGACGCTCGCGCCGCTCGACCCTGTGTTTTCCAAGGCGCTCTCGGGGCTCCTCGTGCAGCGCTACAGCTCGATCAGCGCCTTCGTCGCGGCGCTGAAGGAGGGCCTGCACGCGATCGAGCAGGCGCGCGTGACGCTCGAGCGCACGCAGCGGACGTCCATTCCGCACGCGGACACGCTGCAGATCCTCGCGATCGACGACGACGACGCGTTTCGAAAGCTCGCGATGCGCGCGGCGCAGATCGCGTTCTACGGAAAGAAGGTCGCGACCCGCGGCGCGCCGAGCGGAGACGACGCGCTCGCCAACACCTCGCGCGCGCCAGACCTCTTGCTGCTCGACTACGACCTGCCGGGGCTCGACGGGATCGAGACGCTCACGCGGCTTCGCGCCAGACCCAACGGCGACAAGATGCGCGTGATCGTCGTGAGCGGCCGTGCGGGCGAGCGCGAACGCTGGCGCTTCGACGTGCTCGGCGTGCAAGATTTCTTGAACAAGCCCGTTGAATTCGGGCAGCTTGTCGGAGTGCTCGGCGAGTTCGCGAAGGCGCAAGGGTGGATCAGCGACGCGCCGCTTTCTTTCGACACGTCCGAAGGCTGAGCGAGGGTGCGGTGACTCGAAGCGCGATCATCATCGAGGACGATCCTGCGCTGCGACGGATCATCGAAGTGGCGCTCGGAAGGATCGCTGGGTGGAGCGTGCGCTCTGCCGAAGGCCTCGCGGCCGCGGTCGCCCTCGGCGCGCCGGCGCCGGACGTGTACCTCGTCGACGTGATGCTCGGCGACGAAGATGGCCGGTCGATTCTCGGCCTGTTCGACGATGGCTCGCTCGCGCGCGCGCCGTTCTTGTTCGTGACGGCGCTCGTCCGCCAGACGCAGCGCGCTGAGTACATGGAGCTCGGCGCGATCGGCGTGATCGAGAAGCCGTTCGACCCGACGAAGCTCGCGGACGCGGTCGAACGCGCGCTCGAGCAGCACCTCGCTGGAGAGGGTCGGCGTTGAAAGTGCCGTCCAAACCCGAGAACGAATCCGAGCGCCTCCAAGTCCTTCGCGCGACGGAGCTCTTGGACTCCCACGCAGAAGAAGCGTTCGACACGCTCGCGCGCGCGGTGGCGAAGCTCGTCGGCGTTCCGATCGCGCTCGTGTCGCTGGTCGATGAAGGGCGTCAGTGGTTCAAGGCGAGGGTCGGCCTCGCGGTCGCCGAGACGCCTCGCGAGATCGCGTTTTGCGCGCACGTCGTCGAGACGAGCGAGCCGCTCATCGTGGAGGACGCCACGCTCGACGAGCGCTTCTCGGACAACCCGCTCGTGACGGGACCGCCGTTCGTCAGGTTTTATGCTGGCGTTCCGCTCGCGATGCCGAGCGGCGAGGTCGTGGGAACGCTCTGCGTCATCGACCGTGTTTCGCGCACGCTCACCGCCGCGCAGCTCGAGGCCCTCGAGGCGCTCGCCTCGCAAGTGCTGCGCCTCGTCGAGCTGCGCGTGCTCAACGCGATGGTGCGTCGCGGCAACGACCGCCTCCGCGAGAAGAACGCCGCGCTCCGTCGGGCTCGCGCGATGCTCGACGCGGCGCCGGACACGATGCTCCTCGTCGATCGCAGCGGGCGATGCAGCGAGCTCTCGTCGGCGATCCGTTTGCCGTGGGACAACGCGGACGGAGGCGACGCGAGCGGCGCAGAGCGAACCATCGACGACGTCGTTCCCTCGGTGCGCGACGAGATCGTGCCCATGGTGATCGCCGCGATCGAGCGCGGAGAATCCAGCAAATTCGAGCGATCGATCGATCGTGAGGGCCGCGTCGTGGTGCTCGAGCTCTACGTGGCTCCTTGTCGAGAGAGCGAGGCCCTCGTCGTGCTTCGCGACGTGACGCGCGAGCGCGAGCTCGAGCGCATGAAGCACGAGTTCATCGGCATGATCGCGCACGAGATTCGAACGCCGCTGAGCTCGATCCTCGCGTCGCTCAAGATCCTCGACGCTGGCGTGTTCGGAGCGCTATCGGACGAGCAGCGCGAGATGGTGTCCGTGAGCCTCCAGAGCTCCGAGCGGCTCGCCCGCCTCGTGAGCGACGTGCTCGACCTCGAGAAGCTCTCGCTCGGCGGCGCGAAGCTCGAGCGATCGCGCGTGGACCTCTCGGCCTTGTGCACCGACGCGACGAGAGAGCTCGCGTCGCTGTCCCGCGAGGCTGGAGTCAAGCTCGTGCTCGAGTGTCTCGACGGCTTCGCGGTCGAAGCGGACCGAGATCGACTGCTGCAAGCGGTCGTGAATCTCCTGGGAAACGCCGTGCGCTTCTCGCCTCGCGGCGAGCCCGTCACGCTGCGCGTGGACGCCGCGGGCGTCGGGGTCGTGCGGATCACCGTGCGCGACCGCGGTCCCGGGATCGCGCCCGAGCAACAGTCGCGGCTGTTTCAGCGCTTCGAACGGCTCGATCGATCCAAGGGAGGCACGGGTCTCGGCCTCGCGATCGCGCGCGAGATCATCGAGCAACACGGCGGGCGCATCGGCGTCGAGAGCGAGCCAGGGAGCGGCGCGGTCTTCTGGATCGAGATGGACGGTGAGACGCCCCACCGAGACGCGCTCGCCGCGCGGTGGCGCAGCGAGGCGCTCGCCGAGGCCACCATGATCTTTCGCGCGACGCTGCCCGCGGTGCGATCGCTCTGCGTCGCGTCGCTCGACGCGATCGCGTCCGGCGCGACGGTCGAGCGAGGAGCGCTTCGTCGCGCCTCGCACCGCATCGCGGGAACCTCGGGTTCGCTCGCGATGCTCGCGCTCTCTGCCGCCGCGCGCGCGGTCGAAGATCTGTGTGTCGAGGACGCGAACGAGATCGATCTCGCTGTGATGCGTCGCGCGATCGAGGCGTTCGTGGCGCAGCTCGACATCACGCTCGGCGATCGCTGAAGTTCGGTAGCGTTACAGGTGTGCACATGCGCGCACAATCGTTCGGACACGCGCGGCTGAGTCGCTTGTGTCGTAGAGCGCGCCCTCGCGATCGGGCTAGGATCATCGGTGGGAATTCGAGCGGGAGCGCATTGGTGAGCAACCTCGTTTGTGCACAATCGTTTGGCGTCGTTCTCTGCGTACAAAACGCGCACGTCACGACGGACGAAGAGTGGGAGCGGCTGATGGCGATCATCCGGCAAGTGAAGATCGATCACTTGCGGATCCTCGCGTTCACCGACGGCGGCGCGCCCAACGTTCGGCAGCGCGGCGAGCTGATCGACTATCTCGGAGGCAAGACGCCGCCGATCGCGGTGGTGTCGGCGAGCGCGTTGGTGAAGGGCGTGGCGACGGCGATCTCGTGGTTCAACCCGCGGATCAAAGTGTTTTCGCCCGCGGATGTGTCCAAGGCGTTCGCGCACCTCTCGATCACGGCCGCGAGCGGCAACGGGCTCGTCGAAGAAGCGATGTCGTTGGCCACGTCGCTGACCGGCGGAGTGCCGGGCGCGCTCGCGCGAAACACCGAGCGCGCCGTTCGCTGAGCGACGCAGACACAGCGGGGGAATCAGGGCAGCGCGGTGGTGACGGTGATGTCGCCTGCGGAGGACTGCATGCACGTGCTTCCGCCTGCGAGCGGGATGCAGCGGCAGCTCGGCGTTGGCGCGCAGCTCGACGGGAGCGCGGCGCACGAATACGTGCGCATCCCGCTCGGAAGACCGGGGATCGTCACCTGGCAGTACTGCGCGCCGCTCGTGCAGCTCGTCGTTCCACAGGCGAACGAGCGCGAGCCGGCGTCGGCCATGGGGCACATCCACATGCGCGCGACGCACGCGCAGTCCGGCCCTGGCGGTCGCCCGACGCATCCGCACTCGGTGACGGGGATCGTTCCACGAGGACAAGTCCAGCTCCCGGCGATGCACATCGGCGGAACGAGCGCGTCGCCGCACACGCCGCCGGGCGTCCCCGAGACGCAGCTCGACGGCCGTCCGGGGCAATCCATGGTCGATCCATCGTTGGCGACCGGCACGTCTGCGGACGGGACATCGCTCACCGCGCTGTCGACCGGGGTCGGCGTGTCTGCGCTCGCGACGTCGCTCATCGTGACGACGTCGTTCGAGCTCGAGTCGATGGTGTTGGAATCGCCGCCGGTGGTCGCGTCGTTGTTGCTCGCGTCGTTGCGCACGCCGGTGTCTTCCGAGACAACCGGCGAGCCACACGCGACGAGCGCGAAGAGCGAGAGCGAAAGAAGTGAATTGGGTCGCATCGAACAAAGGTCTCGCGATTCGCGGCCAGAGGCAATCGAGCGGCGTTGTTCGAGTGTTTCGTCGCCCCACACACGCGCGCGCTACCCTCGGAGGTCCCTCGTGAAGCCCTCGCTGCGCTCGTTGCTGCTCGCCTCGCTCGTCGCGTGTCGCGGCCGCGCGGCGCCGCCCGATGGCTCGGTCTCTCGCGGCGCGATCGCCGACGCCGCGTCGCGCCCCGACGTCGCGCCACCCGATGTTCGCGCTGCCGAACCTCGGTCGAACCCGGTCGTGCGCTGCGAGGCTCGAGGCCCCGACGTGGCGCTGCCCGCGCTGCGCGTCGACGACCTGTCCCTGATCGCGCGGGAAAATCGCGCGATGCTCGTCGCCTACCAGCTCGCGCACGCAGCGCACGAAGGCATGGACGTGCCGCGCGGCGACGACAACTCGATTCGATCGTCGTCGTGGTGGTCGAGCGACGCCGTCGGTGATGGCGGCGCTGCAGCGTGGCGGCGCGACTCGATCGGCGCTGCGCCTCGGGTGCAAGACCCGGACGAAGCGGACATTCTCTTTCCGTCGAGCTGGGTGTCCACTTATCAAGTCGCGGCGCTCGCGGACGACGCGTTCTCGCGTTGGACCTTCGCGTCTGCGTGGGGAAACATGGCTTGTTCGCCCAGCGGCTCGCTCCGCGGACGCGTCGGTGACAGGCTCTCGCGCGAGGTCCTCGGCGACACGCTCTCGCCGCAAATCGTGCGAGCCGCGAGCGACGGCTCCACCTCGATCGCCGCAGGAATCTTCACGTCGAACGAGGTCGGCTGCGGCACCGAGTTCACCCAGGTCGACGTGTTTCGCGCGTCGCCTCGCGGCCTCGCGCGCAGCTCGCTCGTCGCGCCTGCGAGCGCCGCGACCGAGTCCGTGGACGACGAAGGTGAGGTCACTGCGCGCACGCCGACCGCGGTCCCGGACACGCTGGCGATCGCGCTCGAGGCCCGCGGCGCGGCCGTGGTCCTCCGCTACAACTACAACGAGTATCGGCTCGCGCTCGTGGGGCGCGACGGAGCTTTGCTCCAGCGCGCTCGAAGGATCTACCGCGGCGCGAGCGCGACCGAACGCGCTCCGACGGTGGGGACTCCGACGATGGCGTTCTTTCGCGGCGAGCTCGTGCTCGTGTGGCCCGAGCGACGGACGGCGCGCGAGCGGTTCAGGCTTCGATGGGCGCGCTGGGATCCGTTTGCGCACCGCGGGGACGCTGGCGCTTCGACGATGGTGCCGACGGACCTCGGACCGACCGTCGAGACGCACCAGAGCGAGCCCGTGATCGTCGCGTCGAGCGACCTGCTCGCGCTCGCGTGGGTCGAAGGCGGCCTCTCGGGAGCGGCGAAGGTGATGTACGCCGTCGCGCCTTCGATCGACGCGTTGGCCGCCGCGCCGTCGGTCGCGCTGGTCGATGCGCCCGCAGAGACCCGCAGCCCTCGGCTCGCGATCGAGGCAAATCAGCTGTGGGCTGCTTGGAGAGAAGGGATCGGCGCCCAATCGCGGGCGGGATCGCCGGTGCGCGTTCGGTCGATGCTTTGTAGGTAAATGCAGTACGCTCGCCGGCGACGATGGTGGCCGCGGCGACGACGACACAGGCGAGCGAACATCACTGCCAGACGTGTGGCTTCGATTTGAGTCGGCTCGACATGACCGTGCTCTATGCGAAGCAGGGGGCCGCGGGACGCAAGCTCCGCTGTCCCATCTGCGGGAGCACGAGGCTCGCGATCCGCGCGCTCGAGAGGATTTTCTTCAGGCCAGGAGCGCTCACGTGGGCGCGTTGGGGAGACGCCAACGCGGGCCAGCCGGGCGTGATTTCGGTCGGAAAATTCCGGCTCAAAGTGCAGGGCGAGATCAAGACGCTGACGAAGGAGATGGTGTGCTTCCGCGCCGTTCCGACGTTCGTGTCCGGCGGCGCGCGGCTGTGGCCGACGATGCCCGTGCGCCCCGAGTTTATCGACGTGCTCGATCCCGTCGCGCTCGAAGAGGCGCAGCGGGATCCGTCGCGCTTCGGCAAACAAGTGCAAGAGGGCGGGCGCTCTCGCTATCAGTACCTGCTCCCCCTCCGAGGCCTCAGCGAGAAAGAGTGGCCCACGGTCACGTGCGACGTGTTGCCCGCGGACCCGTCGGGCGCTGGTGAATCCGAGGCGTTTCGCGGGGTGTCCGTGCGCTTGTGGCCGAACCTCAAGCGACCGCACTCGGCGTGGAAGTTCTATGTGCTCAGCGTCGGGGCGGCCAACGAGAAGGGGCTCGAGCTGTTCGCCAAGGGGAGGGACTTTCGCGCGCACGCGCTCGTTCCGCGGCCGCAGGGTGATGGCGTCGTGCGCATGCGCGAGGTGAGCTACGGCTGGGTCCCGATCGCGACCGAGCACGGCGCAGAGGGAAGCAACGCCGCGACCCAGCGCGTGCTCGCGAACGACACCGGGCGACCCGCGTGGGTCTCGCTCGCGTTCTATCCGCCGCAGGGGAGCTCTTCGTCCGGCGATCCGCTCGGCGGCGGGCTCTTCTCGATCACGCCCGGAGACCCGACGGCGGTCCCCGGAGACTCGTGGCAAGTGGGCCTCGATTTCGGAACGAGCAACACCGTCGTCGCGATGCGCTTTCCCGACGGGAGCAAGCGCACCGTGCAGCCCGAGAAGGGCCGCGCCCGCGCGAGCACCACATTTCAAGTGATCGACGGCGGCGCGCACACGATCTTCCGCGGCATCGATTTGTGGCCGGGCGGCTCGTGGAGCGGCCCCTACAACGACCTGCTCCCGAGCGAGCTCGCCGCCACGCGGCGCTGGGTCGACATCGGCGCGCGCGGCGCGCAAGAGATCGCGAACCTCAAGTTCGGCGAAGAGCTCGGGATTCCCCTGCGCGGCGGGCACTCGAAGGTCTCGAGCGAGAACGTCGTCAACGAGTTCAAGTGGAAGCGCTCGGTCGCGAGGGACAAGCCCGCCGTGGGTGACACGGACAAGGTCGTCGCGCTCCAGTCGCGCTTCCTCGAGGGCGCGATGCTCATGACCATGGCCGCGCGGCTCGCCGAAGAGGACATCGCGCCGCGCACGGTCAACGTGCAGTACAGCTACCCCCTCGCGTTCGACACCGAGGACTTCGAGTCGCTTCGCCACGCGACCGAGCAAGCGACGCACAAGCTCGAGGCGCTCACGGGCGCGCAGGTGATCTTCAATCGCTCCGAGCTCGACGAGGCCCAAGCCGCCGTCGCGCAAGAGGCCGCGGACAAGATGTTTCGCGTGTACTTGGACCTCGGCGGAGGGTCCTTCGAGATCCTCCTCGAGGACACGTGGGCGCGCCGCAACGAGTTTGGTCACACGGGGATGAACCCCCACGTGTTTTCGACCAGCATTTTCTTTGGCGGAAGCACCTATCTCCGCTCGCTCGTCGGCAACAACGAGGGCGAGCGGCAGGGCACGTGCTTGATGCCCGACGTCGCGAGCTACGCGCAGCTCGCCGCGCTCGTTCGAACGATGGCCTCGGGCCGACAGCTCGTCACGTCGCGCAACGTGATCCAAGAGGCGCGCGAGCAAAAGGCCGTGCGCCGCGCGCGCGCGTACTTCGGCTACATCGTCGAGCTCATCGCGAGGGTGCTCGCGGGCATGTGCCTCGAGCACGGACGAACGCACGACGGCCGCGTCGATCTGACGAAGAATCGCTTGTTCACCAGGGTCGAGACGCCCACGCGGCGCTGGATCCTCGGGACGCTCAAGGGCCCGGCGAGCGAGCGGCGGATCGAGTTCGAGCTCGTGCTCCTCGGCAACGGCTGGGGCTTCGGCGAGATCGTCCTCGACGGCATGGCGACGGTCGAGCAGATGATGGCCGAGCGCGTCCGCAAGCGCTTGATGGACCTTCTCTGCGAGACGCCCGTCGCCAAAGAGATCACCGACGGCGAGATGTCTCTCGTGATCGAGTCGCAGGGCCGCACGATGGTGCACCCGTCGCTGTCGATCGAGATGTCCTACGTGATGCCCGAGGAGGGGACGCACAGAAAATCAAGAGTCGCGCGAGGCCTCCTCGAGTCGCACTCGGGCAAGTCGGGCGTCGCGCGCAGGACCCCCGAGCGGCACGGCGTCCTCGGGTGGGACGTGTGGCTCAACGATTCGGGCCGAAGGATTCCCTGGTATCGGCCGTTTGGCCTCGGCGGCGAGGACGACCGCGAGCGACTGCGCGCCGAGGCCGCGAAAGAGCGCGCGGCTCCCCCTGCGACCAGCGCCGCGACGCAAGCGATGGCTCCGCAAGCGATGGCTCCGCAGCCCATGGCAGCACAGCCCATGGCCGCGCAGCCCATGGCGCCTCCGTCGATGCCTGGCGCGATGATGCCCGGCGCGATGAACCCGATGATGGGCGCGATGAACCCGATGATGGGCATGATGGCGCAGTACTCGCCGCTCGAAGGCGCGGTGATGTCGCTCCGTCAATCGTGGCCCAACGTCGCGGCGATGGCGCAAGCGTCCGGGATGGACCCCAAGACGCACTGCGAGCGCTATCTCTGGCAGTGCGCCCAGCAGCTCGGCGCGAGCGTCGGAAAGAACGGCGCGGGCTACCTCGCCCAAGAGCAATGGCAGAAGGTCGCGCAGGCGCTCGCGATGAGCGGCCTCGCGCCCGAGCAACAACAGTGGATGCTCGCGCAGCAGTGGCAGATGGTCGCGACGACCGCGCAGCAGCGCGGCGAGACCGCCGAGCGCTCGCTCGCGCAAGTGCGTTGGGAAGGGCTCCTCGCGTCGATGTTCGGCGCGGGGAGCTATCCGCTGCCGAACGGTTGAATACCGGTGTTTGTTGACGCGCGGCTGATGCGCTGACCGAAGTCGAAAGCGAGCCCGGACATGGCGAACGATCCGAAGAACCCCAGCGATCCGAACAACCCGAGCGGGCAGGACAACCCGTTTGCGCCCCCCGCCCAGCCCGCAGCCCCGACGAGCCCCGCGACACCCGCGATGCCTGGGATGCCTGCGATGCCTGGGATGCCTGCGATGCCCGGCGTCGGCGCAATGCCTGGGATGTCGCCGATGCAGCCCGCGATGCCCGGGATGCCTGCGATGAACCCTGCGATGCCTGGGATGCCCGCGATGCCCGGCGTCGGCGCGATGCCCGGAATGATGCCCGGAATGGCTCCATCGATGCCTGGAATGCCGGGCATGCCAGGGATGACTCCTGCGATGCCGGGCATGCCTGGGATGCCTGGGATGCCATCGATGCCGATGCAGCCTTCGCAGCCGATGGCTCCGTCCGTCCCTGGAATGCCTGCGATGCCGAACATGGCCGGCGCGATCGGCGCGATGCCCGCGCCCATGCAGCCCGCGATGCCGGTATCACCGATGATGATGCCAGGCGCCCAACCCATGCCTGGCGCTTATGGGGCCCAATCGCCTGCAGGGCCGGTGATGGGGCTCGCGGCGCGCGATCAGTACCTCTTCGGCGAGGCTTCGATTCCGCAGAGCGCGCAGCTCTCGCTCTTGGCCGAGCCCGCGGTGAGCGAGGGGCTTTGCGTGTGGGACCCCACGAAATTCGACGCAGAGCTGCGCGGGCTCAAGCACCTGTTCGAGCGGCAGCTCGAGGACAAGCTGGCGGAGCTCCCGTACTCGCAGAGCGGGCCGACGCGGTGGTTTCGGTTCTCTCCGTTCGAGCTCTTCATGGAGCACGTCCTCGCGAAGAACCTCTGGAGACTGGAGTAGGCAGAGAGAACCCCATGGCACGACGCATTCGTCCGTTCGTTCGTTGTCCTCGCGCGCGCGAGGACGATCCGTGCGCGCTGCCCCCGGGCGTGCGCCACTGTCTCTGCGAAGAAAACGCAGACCCCGTCGGGCAGCTCATGCTGAAAGAGGGGCAGCTGTTCTGGCACGTCGTCGGCGGTCGCGCGAAGGGATGGCACTCGTACCTCGCCGTGCTCAGGCAGGGCGCGATCGAAGTGCCGCTCGAGCTCGACGGCGAAGGGCCGGTCGTTCCGTCGACCGAGGGCGCTCGCATCGTGTATCGATTGCGCGCGAAGCGAGACGGCGCCGAGGTGCTCATCGACGCGAGCGAGTTCGTCTACGCCGCGAGCGACGGTCGCGAGATCGTCCGCGCTGAACTGGTGGACAACCAGCGATGATCCGCGGACGAACGGCCATGGTAGCGCTGTGCGTCGCGAGCGCGGCGTGCAGCTCGAAGGGCGGCAGCGACAGCGGACGGCGCGCGAGCACGAACAACACGACGACCGCGCGGCCGAACAACTCGGTGCAGACCGCGCGACCGGCGGTCCCAGCGGGATCGGGCACGCGCATCGTCGTCGACGTGAGCGAGAGCCACCAGGGATTTGCCCGGGGACGCGCGCTCGCGCTCGAGGGGCTGCACGGCCAGGTGATCGAAGCGTCGCTCGCGTCGCAGGGGCTCAACGTTCCCTTCGAGCGATGCGCGCTCGACGAGCAGCTTCATTGTCAGTCCGCGCTGACGATTCAACAGCTCCGCGACCCCAACACGTATCGAGGCCGAAGCGGCGCGCTCGACGTCGCGCTGCGAAAACCGCCGCGGGCTCCGAGGCCCGATCAACAGCAGCCCGACCCGCTCGATCCGTTTCGCGTCACGATCTTGGTGACCGACGGCGCGCAGAGCTCGAACACGCCCTTCAACGCCGCGGCGACGGGCGACGTCGCGTGCACCGGCGGCGCGGATCCCTCGTGCATCGCGGCGCTCCTGCGGCAGCGTATCGACGAGGGCTACGGCGTGTGGGTCCTTCGTCTTCGACTGCCGTTCAACGGAAGGTACTTCTCCGAGCGCAGGATCGACCGCGAGATGTTCGCGCGCACGACGGCGCACATCGCCGACGTCAACCGCAACGAGCGCTCGTGGAGCGGCGTCACGCTCGCGGCGCGCAGGCCCAATTTTACCGGGGATTCTGGCTCGTTCGAGTTCTCGGGCGCGCGGCCGTTGCTGCTGTTGGTGCTCACGCGAGACATCCCGACGGGGCGATTGCTCGTCAACGAGATGCTCCGACGCGTGCGCACCGAGCGCATCGGCGCAGGAACGGCGGACGACATCGCGTCGAGCGAGTGGGCGCCGTTCGAGGGCTACGACGCGCGCGTGACCACCGCAGCGCGCATGGACTCCGGAGGCGCCGCGGACGAAGTGCGCGTCGATCGCGCCCGCGTCCAAAACGGAACGCTCACGGTCCCCGTCACGTGCTCGCTCCGCGGCCGCGCGCGGGTTCGCGTGCAGGGCTCGATCGCGCAAGGCTCGCTCCCGCCGCCCACCTTTGCGGACGTGCGGTTCGAGTGGCGACGAGAGACGCCCGCGGCGCGGGGCGTCGGGCTCGCTCCATCAGCGATTCGCGCGGCGCCTGGTCCCTTCGAGGGCGTGTTCGACGTCGATTGCACGGGCCTGCCCGCGGGGCGCTTTCGCTACACGTGGGCGGTGTGGGGCCAGTGGCAGCTCAGCGAGCAGGCAGCGCAGCGCGAGTGGTGGTTCACCGAGAACGCGCCCAACTCGTACGAGATGCCCGAGCGCGTGTTCGGCCTCGCGGACATGGCGCGCAACGTCGCTGGTGCAGGTGTGCAGCGCGCAGGGGCGCTCTCGCGCGTGACGTTCGAGCTCACGCGCGAGTGATTCTTCGCCGCGAGCGCGAGGGTGATTTTGGTAAACTCTCGCTTCGTGATCGAACGAGTCTTCGTGCTTCGCGGACCGCGCCCCAGCGGTTCACACGACACCGTGCGTCGCGCGTGGTGTTCCTCGGTGCTCGCGCTCGGCGCGTTCGTCGTGGCGCCGAGCGTCGCCCGAGCGCAGCCCGCGCAACACAGCCAACCGGCGCACCAACCACGGGAAGCGAGGGTCAGCGTGCTGTCGGGATCCGCCGAGCTCCTGGGCGCGCAGCGTCGCGAAATCGCGGTCGGGGATGCGCTGACCGAGGGTCAGCATGTTCGACTCGGCGAGGGGGCGTCCGCGACGTTCGCGGCGCACGGCGGAGCGACGCTCGCGTTGCGCGATCGAGCCGAGCTGTTTCTCTACGGCGATCCGTCGGCGCCGACGCCTGCGGGACAGCCCCCGCAGCGCGACACGATCGCCCGTCGCGGAACGACCCTCGTGTCCACGAGCGCGGCTCCGTTTGTGCTGGCGACGGCGAGCTGCGCCGTCACCGTGCTTCCGAACAGCGAGGTGCTCGTGCGCGCCGACGCGCGTCGCACGAGGATCGTCGTGCGTCGCGGTCGCGCTCGCGTGCGCGCGATGGGGCGCGACGCTGTGTTTCGTGAAAATCAGGGCGGAAAAATCGAGCTCAACCAACGCGCGCTCCCGCGGCCGCTCGTCGGCGCTCCGCAGCTGCGCCCGCAAGTCGCGCCGGCGTATACGTTTGGCGGGACCGTTCAGGTGCCCATTCAGTGGGCGCTCCCGCGAGGGACGAGCGCGGCGCGATGGCGCGTGCAGCTCTCGCGCGAGCAGGATTTCTCCACGCTGATCCACGATCGCACCGTGAGCGGGACGAGCACCGAAGAGGTCGTGACGCTGCCCGCGGGTCGCTACTTCGCGCGTGTCGTGGGCATCGACGCCGACGAGCTCGACGGGCGGAGCAGCGCGGTGCAGGCGGTCGAAGTGGCGGGCCCGCGGGTCGTTCCGGGCCGCGAGGGGCGGGTCGCGCGCGTAGAAGTGCCCGCGGGGATGCGCTGCGGTCTCGACACATCACCGCCTGCGCTGCAGCCGGGCGCGATGGAGCTCACGCCGGGCCGCAATCACACGCTCCGTTGCTTGCGCGCCGAGGGGAGCACGGAGCTCTTCGAAATGGCGATCACCGCGGCGGAGAGCGGACCTCTGCAACACCAAGTGCGGGTCACGAGCGACGTGCAGACCGACCAACGAACGCTCGCGCTCCGGCTCATGGACGCGCGGGGATATGGTGTTCCCTACGCGACTGTGCGCGTCGAAGCGCCGCAGGGCGCGACGGTCGAGCGCGTCGTCGAAGGCTCCGAACGCGGAACGTACAACGCCACCGTCCGCTGGCCTGCTCGCGTGGGGCGCGGCCGCTTGCGCTTCGTCATCAACGAGGCCGTCACGTTCGAAGAGCTCATCGAACCGTAAATTCACAGGCGAAATACGCTCAGCAATCGAGCTCTGGCGGGGGCAACGGGCCGGAGCCGCTCACCAACGTCGAGCAGCCTGCGTCTGTTTCAGCCGCGGTGCACGCGGTGGAGACTGCCGCGTCGATGACGTAGCCGCTGTCCGTCGGGCAGAGACACGCCGATCCCCCGCCGCCACAGCCGCGAACCGCGCCGAGTCCTCCCATCGAGAGCGCGCTCACGAAGCGCACAACGCGGTCGAGCTTGCGAGAGTTTTTTCTGTGAAGCATGCGGCCATTGTACGACAGCCGTGCGCGGTTCTTCCGTTCGGCTGGACGGCTCTTCGACCGCGACCGGCGTGGCGATTACGCATCGAGCTCTGGCGGTGGAATCGGCCCCGATCCCTCGTAGATCGTCACGCATCCCGCGTCTTGTTCTCTCGCGGTGCACGCTGCGTACACCGCCGCGTCGCGAGGGCTCCCGCCTGCGGGGCGACACTCGCAATACACGGACCCGCCGCCGCAGCCGCGAAGCGCGCCAGCGCCGCCCATCGAGAGCGCGGTCACGAACCGAAGCACACGATCGAGCCGGCGTGCGCGCGTCGGAGTCGAGTTCGAAGAGTTCATTTGATTGTATGTGCCTATCGAGTCGTTGGTGGATGGCGGTCACGCGTCGAGCTCGGGCGGAGGAAGCGGACCCACCGGCTCGACCTCGTACCTCGTCTGACAACCCGCATCGAGCTCGGCGTTCGTGCACGTTCGGTACGCTCCGCCCGCGCCCGGCTCGCTCTGCGAACAAACACACGTTGGCCGAGAGCTCGCGCCGAGGCCGCACCCGCGGGCCGCCGCAGCTCCACCCATCGCGAGCGCTGTGACGAAGCGAAGCGCATGGTCGAGTCGGGTGGGCGCTCTTGTCGGCGACGTCATGACTTTCATTCCTTCATCGATGCGTCGATCGAGCGACTTTGCGCTGCGATTGTCGCGGCCGTTTCGAGTATCTTCCGCGCCCAATTCGATGAGCGACAACGAGTCTCTTCGCCCGATGGCGTTTCGCGCGGTCCCGCGAACGGGCGTGATCTACGTGACCACCGAGGCCTCGCGCCGAGGCTATTCTCCGACGGATTCGGACTGGTGCAACCTCGGGCAGGGGCAGCCCGAGACCGGTCCGCTCGAGGGCGCACCCGAGCGCGTCCTGCAAATTGCCATCGATCCCAACGATCAGGAGTACGCGCCGGTCGCTGGGCTGTGGGAGCTTCGTGAGAGCGTCGCGGCGCTCTACAACGAGCTGTATCGCAAGGGCATGCCGTCGAAGTACACCGCGGAGAACGTGAGCATTTCGGGCGGCGGACGCGTCGCGCTCACCCGCGCGGCGGCGGCGCTCGGCGCGGTGAACCTCGGGCACTTCTTGCCGGACTACACGGCGTACGAAGAGCTGCTCGACGTGTTCAAGCTCTTCACGGCGATCCCGATCTTGCTCGAGCCCGAGCAGGGCTACGAGTTCAGCATCGACAAGCTGCGCCGCGAGATCATGGGCCGCGGGCTCGGCGCGATCCTCCTCTCGAATCCCAGCAATCCATCAGGAAAACTCGTCGCAGGCGACGAGCTCAGGAGCTGGGTTCACACCGCGCGCGAGCTCGACTGCACGCTGCTGCTCGACGAGTTCTACTCGCACTACATCTGGCGCGACGACGCGAGGTTCTCGGGGACGATGGAGTCCGCTGCGCGCTACGTCGAAGACGTCGACCGCGACCCTGTCGTGATCTTCGACGGGCTCACGAAGAACTGGCGCTACCCAGGCTGGCGCCTCACGTGGACCGTGGGCCCGAAGTCCGTCATCGAGTCCGTCGCGAGCGCGGGGAGCTTCCTCGACGGCGGCGGAAACAAGCCCGTTCAGCGCGCTGCGGTGGCGCTCATGGACGCGGACTACCGTCGCAAAGAGACCGCGGCGATTCACAAGGTGTTCTCGAGCAAGCGCGAGCTCATGCTGCGACGCTTGAAGACGCTCGGCGTGAAGTTCGATCGATACCCCGACGGGAGCTTCTACGCGTGGGGCTCGGTCGCCAACCTCGCGCCGTCGATCAACACGGGGATGGCGTTCTTTCGCGCCGCGCTCGAGCACAAAGTGATCTGCGTCCCCGGCGAGTTCTTCGACGTAAACCCAGGAAAGCGCCGCGCAGGACGCGCCTCGCGCTTCCGCGACTACGTGCGCTTCAGCTTCGGCCCCAGCGAAGACGTGCTCTCCCGCGCGCTCGATCGGCTGGAGCAAATGGTGAAGGACGCGGGGTGATCTTTCGACGGCCGCGGCTCGCGCTACACTCCGAACGTCATGGGTGAGTACAGCGCAGATCGCCCGTCGTCGCTTTGGCTGCACGGACTCGAGCTCGAAAACATCGGGCCGTTCGTGAAAGCGTCGCTGTCGTTTTGCCACGAAGAAGGCGAGCCCGCGCCGGTCACGCTGCTCACCGGCCAGAGCGGAACGGGCAAGACCCTCGTGCTCGACGCGATTCGAGATGCGTTGTCGTGGGTGTTCGCGCAGGCAGGTGGAGGCTCGTACCTCCACGACAATGCGATGCGCGTCCTGCTTCGTCACGGCAGCAGCGAGGGGCGAGTGCGCGTTGATGCGCACCGCTTCTCAGAAGGGGTGCGCTACCGACGGACCGCGAATTCACGACCGCAAACCGATGTCCCGTTTACTCACCACGCGAAAGCGCAATCGTGGGCGCTCGCCAACAAGCAGCGCCTCGTATTCGACTACTGGGACACGAGCCTGCCCGCAGGGCAGTTCGCGGTCGCGAATTTCTCTCGTCGCAACTACGAACAATTCCAAGACAAATCACTCACTGGCCGCATCGAAGCCCGCTCGATCACGGACCTGATCTGCCAGTTCGACTACCTGCGTTCGAGCGACGACGAGGGCGAGAAGCGCACGGGGCAAGCGCTCATGGAAGCGACGAAGAAGATCGCCGAGCTTGCCATGCTCGATGGAGGACGCTTCGTGCGCGTCGAGCGGAGCACGTTTACGCCGCTCTTCGAGCAGGCGGGGAGCACGGTCTCGATCGATCAGCTCAGCACGGGCAACACGTACCTCGTGTCGCGATTGCTCACGCTGCTCGGGCGCATGCACTCGGCGCAGGTCGTGAACAACCTCGCGCCCGAGCAGATGTTGCTCTCTCCGGGGCTCTTGCTCATCGACGAGGTCGAAGCGCACTTGCACCCGCGCTGGCAGTCGCGCATTTTGCCTGGGATTCGACAGCTATTTCCCAACGTGCAGATCATCGCGACGACGCACTCGCCGTTCGTGCTCGCGTCGGTTCCCGACGCGAAGGTTCACACGACGAGGCTCGCGAGCGCGAGGGACGCGTGCGAGATCGTGGACAGCACGCGGGACTACAGCGTGATGCCGATCGAGGGGATCCTCGCGTCCGAGGCGTTCGACTTCACGCTTCCGTTCGGACCCGAGATCGCCAAGCTCTTCAGCGATCGGCTGCGCGCGCTCGACGACGGTCGCTTCGAGGACGCGCGTCGCATCGAGGACAAGCTCATCGAGCGCAATCCAGAGCACTTCGCGTGGATGCGGCTCCGGCCGCTCGAAGGGGCCGCGGAGTGAGGAAGCTCGGGAGGGGACCGGCACCGAAGGTGCTCGTCGAGAACGCGGTGCGATGGACGGACGAATTTCGCGTCAGCGGAAAGCCTCGTCCCGAATCGCGTCGATACGCGCACAAGGACATTCGTCGATCGCTCGGCGACATGAGCTGCGACAAGTGCTTCTACTGCGAACGCTTGTTGAAGCCGCGCGAGGGAGGCTCCGACGACGAGGTCGAGCATCGGCGTGGTGTGCATCCGCACGAGCTCGCGTACGACTGGAAGAACCTCTACCTATCGTGCTCGGGCTGCAATGGAGCGAAGAAATCCCGTCCCGAGATCGCGATCGAAGACACGCTCGACCCGTGCGACGACGCGATCGAACCAATCGATCACCTCGATGTGTACGTCGAGCACGCGCGCCCGTATCGAGATTCGTTGAAAGGTGAGTACACAATCAAGAAGCTCGGCCTCAACTCCCAGATCGAGCTCTTGCTTGCCCGACAACGCTGCCTCTCGCAGTTCTGGAAGGCGCGCGGAGACCGGATGATTGCTGCGGCCCGAACCGGCCCGGTGTCGGAGGCCGACGCCATCGCGATCGAGCGGGCGTTGGCCGAAGAGTTCGCTCAGCCGCACATGCCCTTCTCGTGGATGTTTCGCGCGATGCTCCGGCGATCAGGCGCGCTGTCGCGCTGATCGAGCAGCGTGATCCCCGCCTACTCCTTCTTCTCGGGCGGCGGGGTCCACGCGGTCTCGGCGAGGTTGCCGTCCTTGTAGCCGAAGTAGATCGCGCACTGGTCCATCATGAACTTCTGACCCGCGGGCGTCGCGAGGTCGACTCGGTACGTGTTGATGAACTTCACCGAGTCCTTCAGCCACATCTCCCACGCCTGCTGCGAGATCTCGTTGAAGAGCTGCTGGCCGAACTCGTTGCGGTAGGGCGCGCGCTTCATTCCAGGCAGCTTCTCGCCGAGCTTCTTGCATTGGACCATGCGAACTTCGTCAGCCATCGCGAACTATCTTCCTTTCGAACACTCGAATATCGAAGGCGTCACAGCCTCGAGAGATCATCGAACCGCCGCGCGATCTCGCGCGGGTCCCACACCGAGCGCGGGTCGTCGAGCACCGCGCCCTCGCTCTCCATCACGCGGTAGACGCTCACCTTCGCGCCTGCCACCGAGAGCACTTCGCCCGTGAGCTCGCCGCAGAGCTTCGTGCTCAAGAAGACCGCCACGGGCGCGACGAACTGCGCTCCGTAGCTCTCTTCGGGCATCCCCTGAAACATCGGGAGCTCGTCGGTCATGCGCGTGCGCGCCACGGGAGCGATCGCGTTGACCCGCACCTCTTGCTTCTTCAGCTCGATCGCGAGCGTGCGCGTCATGCCGTACACCGCGCCGCTCGCCGCCGCGCCGTTGAGCTGCCCGTAGTTGCCGAAGAGCCCCGCGATCGACGTGCAGAGCACGATGTGTCCGCCGCGGCGCTGCTGCGCGAACACCCTGGCCGCGGCTTGCGCGGGAAGAAGGGCGCTCTTCACGTTGTTGCGATACACCGCGTCGAACGACGCTTCGTCCATCTTGAGCGCCGTCTTGTCGCGGGCGATCCCCGCCATGCACACGAGCACGTCGAGCCCGCCGTACGTGCTCGTCGCGAGGTCGATCAGCGATTGCGCCTGCGCTGCGTCCGAAGCATCTCCGTGGTGCGCCGTCGCTTGTCCGCCGCGGATGATGATTTCGTGGGTCACTTCGTCGGCGGGCGACGGGTCCTTGCCCGTCCCGTCCTTGCCACACCCGAGGTCGTTGACGACCACGCGCGCGCCCTGCTGCGCGAAGGCCACGGCGATCGCGCGACCGATCCCGCGGCCGGCGCCCGTGACGACCGCGACCTTGTCGCGCATGAGCAACTCATCGGACATCTACAGCATCTCCGCTTCGACAGTGCGCGCGCGGTGTACCACGCGTTGGCTCTTTTCGCAGGACGAGACTGCCCCTATTCTACCGCTCGCCATGAGCGACGCGCCCGCGGTGCAAGACCGCAGACCGCACGTCGTCATCGTGGGCGGAGGATTCGGCGGGCTCACGTGCGCCCAGTCTCTCGCCCGCGCGGACGTCAGGATCACGCTGGTCGACAAGACCAACCACCACCTCTTTCAGCCGTTGCTCTACCAAGTGGCGACCGCCGGGCTTTCTCCCGCCGAAATCGCTGCGCCGATCCGCGCGGTCCTCTCGGCGCAGAAGAACGTGACGGTGCTGCTCGACGAGGTGACCTCCGTCGAGCTCTCGCGCAATCGACTGCACCTCCGCGAGCGAACGCTCGACTACGATTTTCTCGTCGTGGCCGTGGGCGCGGTCAACAACTACTTCGGCAAGGACAACTGGGCCGAGTTCGCGCCGGGGATGAAGTCCCTCGACGAGGCGGTCGAGCTGCGGCGTCGCGTGCTCGTGGCCTTCGAAGAGGCCGAGCGCGAGGCGGACGAGTCGCTCCGCGAGGCGCTGCTCACGATGGTGGTCATCGGCGGCGGCGCGACGGGCGTCGAGATGGCCGGCGCGCTCGCGGACCTCTCGCGAACCGTGCTCGCGAGGGACTTTCGCAACATCGATCCGAGCAAGGCTCGCGTGCTGCTCGTCGAGGGCAGCGAGCGCGTTCTCGGGGCTTTTCCCTCGCACTTGAGCGAGAGCGCGCAGGCGCAGCTCAAGGAGCTCGGCGTCGAGCTGGTGCTCGGCCAGCGCGTCGCGAGGATCGACAACGAGGGCGTGGTGCTTCGTCCGTCCGCGGGCGGCGACGAGAAGCGCGTGCGATCGCGCACCGTCGTGTGGGCCGCGGGCGTGAAGGCCGCGCCGATCACCAAGACGTTGGGCGTGGCGCTGGACAAGGGCGGGCGCGTGATCGTCGAGCCCGACTGCTCGGTGCCGGGGCACACCAACGCGTTCGTGATCGGGGACTGCGCGCACTGGGCGCACGACGGAGAGCCGCTTCCGGGGCTCTCTCCGGTCGCGATGCAGATGGCGCGCTGCGTGGCCGAGAACATCGAGCGAGGGATCGACAAGCTCCCGGGCAAGCGCTTTCGCTATCGCGACAAGGGCATGATGGCGACCATCGGACGATCGCGCGCCGTCGCCAAGAGCGGCCCGATGGAGATGACGGGCTTCGTCGCGTGGCTCGCGTGGATCTTCGTGCACCTCTGGTTCTTGGTGGGATTTCGCAACCGCTTCGTCGTGTTCTTCAATTGGGCGTACTCGTATCTCGTGTACGCGCGCGGCGCGCGGATCATCACGGGCGAGCGCTTCGACGCGGGCGCCCCGCCGCCGGTCGAAGAGACCGACGGGGACATGCCGTCGTCGAGCATGCGCGCGCAGCAGCAAGTGGCGCACAAGTGAAGCGAGGCAGGGGGCGGGGCCGCGACCCGCTCGCTTGTTGCCGCGCCCCGCTCGCTTGCTGCCGCGCCCCGCGCGCCACCACGTTTGACCCTCCGCCAAACGCCGTCTCATCGCCGCTCCGTGGGGTCTGTGACAGACAAAGTGAAACAAAATTCTTTTTGATTTCGCGGAACTTCCGCTCGACCTCGGTGTCCATACCGCCCGAACGAGGTTGAACGATGCAGCACTCACGCACCCCTGTTGGCTCGATGACGAAGGCGATGAACGCGATCCGCACGGACGCGATGGGTCCCAAGGTTCTGCGCATCGGCGTGCTCACCGACGCGCGCATCTCTGAAGAGCGCGTGGTGCGCGAGAACGAGACCGTCACGATCGGAACGGATCCCTCGTGCACGATCGTGGTGACGGGCCCCGACGCGCCCGAGAAGCACACGTTGTTCGCGCGTCGCGACGGCCGATGGTCGCTCTCGTTTGCGCCGAAGCTCGAGGGCCGCGCGCTCGTCGACGGAAAGGTCCGCGCGCTCGCCGAGCTCTTCGGCGCCGAGACCCAGCTCTCGCTCGACGACAGCGCTCGCGGAAAAGTGACGCTCGCGGGCGTCTCGGTGCTCTTTCAGTTCGTCGCGCCTCCGCCGGTCGCGCCGAAGCCGCAGCTGCCGCAGGCGATCTTGCACAAGCCGCTGCGCGAGCAGGACTGGCGCTACAACGCGTGCCTCGCGGGCTTCATGGCGCTCGGCTTCGCGGGCATGGGCTACGTCGAGTACGGCTACGACCCGGAGGTCGAAGCCGTGGACATTCGCGAAGAGGTTCGGCTCGTGCGCCTCGCGACGCAGCCGACCGAGTCCGAGCCCGCGCCCAATCAAGCGGCGAACGCCCCCGAGGCGCCGACCAACGCGCCGACGCCGACGCCGAGCCCCAACCGAAACAACACACGCAATCAAAACACCGCGCGAAACACAGCGCCGTCGAGCCCTCGTCAGAGCGATGACGACCGCGTCAACGCCGCGCTGCGCAGCGCGGACCGCGCCGCCGATGCTGCGATGCGCGCGCTCGACAACAGCACGGACTTCCGCGCGATCGCCAACGCGATCGACGGAAATCGCTCTGCTGTGGCCATGCTGCGCAACGGCCAGGCCTTGATGGACGGCTCGGTCGAGGCGCTCGCGAACAGCACGGGCATTCGCACCGCGACCAACAACAACGCGGGGATCCATCGCAACGGCATCGTCGCGTCCAACGCGCCCAACGGAAACACCCTCGGTCGTCCGGGCCGCATCGATGGTCCTGGCGAGATCGCGACCACCGTTGCTCCGCGCGAAGAGCGGATCATTCGCACCCGCGTGACGACGAGCGGCCCGACCATCGACGATCCCGCGCCGGGCACGCCCACCAACGAGATCGTCGCGGTGTTTCGTCGCAACATCGGCGGCGTGCAGAGCTGCTACACCCGCGCGCTTCGCAACAACCCCGACCTCCGCGGCCGCATCGAGATCTCGTTCTCCATCGGGACGACCGGGCGCGTGATCGGCTCGCCGCGCGTCTCGGGCATCGCCAACGCGGATGAATTGAATTCGTGTGTCTCTGGACGCGTGAGGACCTACGTCTTCCCGGTGCTCGAAGAGGCGACGCCGGTGATGTTCCCCGTGACGCTCGAGCCCGGCGGCTGATCGCGCAGCGGGGGCCGCGGACGGTCGGGCTTCGGCTCGAGACCGCTCGCGGTCGAGCCGGGTCCGTTGGGCGGGGTTGGTGGTAGCACAAGGGCGGGAGTCTCGCGTAACGAGCGCAGACGACGATGACCGTTGCCCCGGTTCGCAATGCGCTCGCAGCGCTGGTTTTCGCCCCGCGCACGCGGTGGCTCTTGTGGGTGAGCGCTTCGCTCGCGTTCACCGTGGCGCTCGTGTTCGCGCGCATCCACCACACAGGACACCAGTCCTTTCGCTTCTTGTTGTGGAACCTCTTCCTCGCGGTCCTTCCCTTCGGCGCGACGGTGGTCCTCCGCGCAGCGAGCGAGCGGCGTCCCTCGCGGCTCACGGCCGTGGCGCTGATCCCCCTCTGGGGGCTGTGGTTCGTCTTCTGGCCGAACGCGCCGTACCTCGTGACGGACTTCGTTCACTTCGCGCCGCGCAGCGATGTGCCCCAGTGGTTCGACCTCTTGCTCTTGCTCTCGTGCGCGCACAACGGGCTCATGCTCGGGCTCGGCTCGCTCTACGACGCCGAGCGCTCGCTCGTGGCCCTCGCTCCGTCGCGTCGCTGGCTAGCGCCGATGCTGATCGCCCTCGCGATCACCGCGGGCGCCTTCGGCATCTTTCTCGGTCGATTTCACCGGTGGAACAGCTGGGACCTCGCCACGCGCCCCTTCGCCGTCCTCGCCGACTCGCTCGCGATCCTCACGGCCCCGACGCACCACCGCACCGCGTGGTTCGTCACCGTGTCGCTCGGCGCGTTTCTCTCCATCGCGTATTGTCAGTTTCGCGCGCTCGCGTCGGTCCCAGCGGACGGTCCTTCGCGCAAAGAGCCCGTCGCGTCGGCGTGAATGCGAGGGTATCGTCGCGGGCAACACCCTCGATGAAGCTCTCGTTCCGCGATTGGCGCGAAGACCGTGACGGTTGGGCGCAGGCCCTCGGAGTCTCGCGCACGGCGATCGACCTCTACCTCGACTGCGACGTGATCGACCTGCACGTCGACACGTTTATCTGGAACCGCATCTTCGGCTACGACCTGCACAAGCGCCACGGACACGGGCTCTTCGGCGCGCGCTTCTATTCACAAGTCGACCTCCCGCGCATTCGTGAAGCGCAAGTGACGGGCGCGACGTGGGTGATCACCACCAACCCGTTTCGACCGATGTCCCTGCGACCCGAGGCGTTTTCGCACAACCTCGAGCGGCTCGTCGGAGAGCTGTCTCGCGCGAGCGAAGACGTCGCGGTCGTCCGCAACGTCGCTGAATACAAAGCCGCGCGCGCCAAGGGACTGCACGCGGCGTTCATCGGCGTTCAGGGCGGCAACGCGCTCGACGAGAGCTTCGACGCGCTCGATCGACTGAAGGACAACCTCGTCCTGCGCATCACGCTCGTGCACCTGTCTTCCTCGCGGCTCGGCGTGACGAGCTCGCCCGCCGCGTCGCTCGCCGGTGACGACGAAGGGCTCACGGAGTTCGGCTTCGAGTACGTCCACCAGCTCAACCGCCGAAAGGTCTTCGTCGACCTCGCGCACATCTCGCGAAAGGGCTTCTGGGACGCCCTCAGCGTGCACGACAAGAGCCTCCCGGTGATCGTCACGCACACGGGCGTCACGGGCGTTCACGAGCACTGGCGCAACCTCGATGACAAGCAGATCCGCGCCGTGGGCGAGCGCGGCGGCGTCGTGGGCGTGATGTACCAGAGCTCGTTTCTCGGCGACCCGCTGTGGGGCGGACGCGCCGAGTCCGTGGTGAAGCACCTCGAGCACGTCGCGAACGTCGCGGGCGACAACGTTCCCGCCCTCGGGAGCGATTGGGACGGAGCCATCACGCCGCCGAGGGACATGCCGACGTGCCTCGAACTCCCGAGGCTCGTGCAGATCATGCTCGACCGAGGCTGGCCCCACTCGCGCATCCGCCGCACGCTCGGCGCGAACTTTCTCGACACCGTCGCGCACCTGCGCGGTTGAATCGTGCGCACGTAATCAACGCCCGCTGACCCGCCCGCAGCGACGCGACGATCGACGGCGGCGCGCTACGCGGCGCGCGGCTTGGCGAAGAGCGCCTCGTAGAGCGACTCGTACTGGCGCGCGGCGCGGTCCCACGAGACGTCCTTGCGCATCACGCGGTGGCGCAGTCGCGCGAGGGCGTCCTTGCGTCGAAACAGCGTGAGCGCGCGGCCGATCGCGCCGAAGAGCTCGTCGGGGTCCGCGCTCTCGAAGAGAAACCCGGTGCCCGACTCGAAGCGCGCGTCGCAGTCGACGACGACGTCCCGAACGGCGCCCGCGGCGCGCGCGACGGGCAGCGCTCCGTAGCGCATCGCGTACAAGTGCGAGACCGCGCCGGGCTCTCTGCGCGAGGGGGCGATCCAGAAGTCCGCGCCCGCGAACGCTTTGTGAAGAAACGCCTCGTCGAACTCGCGGCGAAACGACACGCGATCGGGGAAGCGCTTGGCCAGCTCTTGAAACGCGCTGACCAGGCCCGCGTCGCCGTCGCCCGCGAGCACCCAGCGCGCGTCGTTGCGCACGATGCGCGTCGCGCACGCGGCGAGCAGATCGAGCCCGCGCGCTGCGTCGATGGGCCCCGCGTACGCGAACACCGGCGACTCGGGGCGCGACGAGAGCCCCGCGCGCTCGGCGAGGTCCGCGCGGCACGCTTCGCGCCCCGCGGTCCCCTCGGCGTCGAAGCGCGCGGCGAGGTGCGGGTCGGTCGACGGGTTGAAGACGCTGTAGTCCACGCCGTGAAGGATCCCGATCACGTCGTGACCGCGGTGGCGAACGACGCCTTCGAGCCCGCGTCCGGCCTCGGGCTGCGTGAGCTCGCGCGCGTACGTCGGCGACGGGAGCACGACCTTGTCCGCGCGGAGCATCCCGTGCTTGAGCCAGCACGCTTTGCCGTAGAACTCGAGCTCGTCCGGCGAGAAGAACCGCTCGGAGATGCCACAGCCCGCGAGGGTCTTTCGCTCGAAAAGCCCTCGCTGCTCGGGATCGTGCACCGTGAGGACGGTCTTGATCGCCGCGAGCGCGGGGTTCTTCGCTTTGGCGAGCGACAAAAACAGCGGAACGAGGGACGCCGCCCAATCGTGCGCGTGAATCACAGACGGCAGCGACTGCTGCTGCTCGAGCCACTCGATCGCGCCGCGCGCGAGCAGCGCGTACTTGCGCGCGTCGTCGGCGGTGCCCGAGTAGACCTCGGGGCGATCCGTGATTCCCGGGGCCGAGATCATCGTGACGTTGACGCCCGACACGAGCCGCGTCTCGTACACGTCCGCGTGCACAGGGCCCTCGGGCCCCATCGGAACGACGAGCTTGTTGAGCCTGCGCGCGAGCGTGAGCCCGCGGGTGTCCGGCGTTCCGTGCAAGAGGGTGAACACGTGCGGCTTGTGCCCGAGAGCCTTGAGCGCCTTGGGCAACGCCGCTGCGACGTCCGCGACGCTCGTCGCGCGAGCGAACGGCGCGACTTCGGGAGAAACAAACAAAAGATCCATCGGCGGGGCGCAGGGTGCACGGGAACGGGAGACTCCGCAATCCATCGACAACGGGGGCGCCACCGGGGGCTCGTACAGCACGAGCGGACGCGCGAAAGTCGGTCACTCTACAACGAAAATTCCAGCCCCCGTGCGCTGGCTCTTCGCGTTGAGTTCGGGCAAAATCTGGCTTCCTCGTGCGCGTGCGACCGCTTCGTCAGCGGACTCAACGCGACGCACGCATGGCGATGACCCCGAAAGGCTTACGAGTGATGAACCGACGATGGCGACTATTGGCCGTGAGCGGACTCTTGGTGGGTGCAGTGCAATGCGGCACCTCAACAAGCACGCCCGACTCATCGGTGATGGGCGACGGTCAGATGACCACGGACAGCGGTGTTCCGCCGGTCGGTAGCTGCGGGGCCGACACGGACGGCGACGGCATCACCGATCAGTTCGAGACGATGGCGGACGACGATCGCGACGGAGTGCCGAACCACCGAGACGATGACTCGGACGGCGACGGCCGACTCGATCGCTTGGAGGCCTCCGCGAATCGCTCGCCGTACGACTGTCGGCTTCCTCCTGCGGACTCGGACCGCGACGGAACGCCGGACTTCCGCGACCCCGATTCGGATGACAACGGCATCCTCGACAGCGTCGAAGTCCAAGGCTTCGGCGATCCACCCGAAGGCGGATGGGCCGCGAACCCGGTCGACGTCGACACCGACGGGACGCCGGACTACGCGGACACCGACGACGACAACGACGGGATCTCCGATCGCGTCGAGGTCGGCGCGGATCCGTCGATGCCGCCGGACACGGACATGGACGGTCGCCCCGATTGGCGCGACATCGACTCGGACGGCGACACGATCGCCGATCGCATCGAGACGTCCACGGACGTCGACAACGACATGATCCCCAACTTCCGCGACCTCGATTCGGACGGGGACGGCACGGAAGATCGCATGGAAGCGCAGGGCCCCATGGCGATGGGCATGCGCACCGACCCCAACGAGATTCCCTTCGAGTGCCCGACGGAGGTCAACCCCGCGGACCTCAGCATGGTGCAGGTCGACGGCCGCGCGAACTACGTCGACGCCGACAGCGACAACGACGGGTTGGGCGATCGCGAAGAGCGCATGATCGGCTCGGATGTCTGCCGCCCCGACACGGACGGCGACGGACAGCTCGACGTCGTCGAGAACGCGTACTGCCAGCGCAACCGCCGCATGGGATGCGCCACCGACGGGACGCCCTCGCTCCGCATGCAGGACTACTACTTGATCCTGCCCTTCGACGGACCGCTGCAGCAGCGCGAACTCGAATTCGGGACCAATATTCGAGTCGCGGACGTCTTCTTCATCTTCGACACCACGGGCTCGATGTCGTCCGTCCAGCAAGCGGTGGCCAACACCATCGCGCAGCCCGGCACGGGTCTCGTCGATTCGATTCGTCGAATCATCCCTGACACCTGGTTCGGCAGCGGCCACTACGACGACTTTCCGTCCGGTGGCTTCGGCGGCGGATCCGACCGCGCGATTCACCCGCTCTGCACGAGCGCAGGCATGGGCCCGGGCACGACCGGCTTCGGACCGCCCGAGTGCCTCGCTGGGACGACGGGCACGCGTCCGTTTCACGGCATCACCGTGACCAACCCGGCCGCGATGGTCGGCACGGCGTCGGGCGCGCAGATCGTCCAGACCGTCGCGCTCGGAACCGCGAGCGGCGGCGGCGCGGACGGCCCCGAGAGCACCGTCGAGGCGCTCTACCAGCTCGTGACCAACGAAGGCTTGTTCGACCGCGCCTCGCCCATGGCGTGCAGCACGGCTTCGACCATCGGCCGCGGCCCGTGCTGGGTGAAGCCGACGACGTGCCCCGAAGGCACGTGGGGCTTCGCGTGCTTCCGCTCGGGAGCGCTCGCGATCACGATTCAGTTCGGCGACGCGCCCTGGCACAACGGCGCGCGCGACGAGTCGCCGGCGTCGACGGCGTTCTACAGCCCGTACACGGGCATCTCGCCAGCGCCGCACAACATCGATCAGATGGTGGCGGCGTTTCAGCGACGCAGCGCGCGACAGATCCACATCAACGCGCAGAGCGGTCAGCGCTGCGAAGGCCGCGTGTGGACCAACCACACGACGTACGGCCCCTGCTTCGACGCGCGCGTCGCCGCAGAGGGAACGGGCTCGGTCGACGTCGACGGCATCCCGCTCGTCTACGACTTTCCGACCAACGCAGGCTCGGGCGCCGCTCCCGCGGAGCTCATCAACGTCGTGACCAACGCGGTCAACACGCTCGCGACGCGCGTGCCGCTCGACATCACCACGTCGCTCCGCAACGACCCCGAGAACCCGATGATGTTCGACGGGACGCGCTTCATCAAGCAGCGCACGCCGTCGTGCCAGATCGAGCCTCGCAACAACAACTGCTGGACGCCTCCGACGGGCGTCTCGCAGCGCGCGGCCGTGGCACGCACGGACGTGAGCACGTTCTACCGCGTTGTTCCTGGGACGCGCGTGCGCTTCACGATCACGTTCCAAAACGACGTGTACGAGGGTGACTGCCGCCAGTCGACGCTCTTCCACTCGTACATCGACGTCGTCGGCGACGGCGTGACCCGCCTCGATACGCGCGAAGTGTTCGTCGTCGTCCCCGCGGCGCCGGCCAACTCCGAGCGCTGCGGCAACCCGGGCTGATCGCGCGCTCGCGTGTGATCTTCGAGGGGGGAATGTGCACGAGGGGGATCGCGTAGAATCAGCGCTGTGCTTCTCGCGCGCGCTGATCGCTCTCGTCGTGCCGTTCGCGCCTCGATCGCGTTCGGCGCGATGGCGCTCTGCGCGACGCTCGGCGCGCTGCGGCGCGACGCCGTCGGTCAACGGCGCGCGGTGACCACCGCGAGCCTCGTGCTCTTTCGCGGCGGCGATGCGCCCATTCGCGTCGGCCGCCCCGCGCCCAACACCGGCCACGGAGCGAGCGAAGACTGCGCCGCGTGTCACCGCGAGATCGCTCGCGAGTGGGCCGCGTCGCTGCACAAGCACGCGTGGACCGACGAGGTCTTTCAGCGCGCGTACGAGATCGAGCCCATGGCGTTTTGCCGCAATTGCCACGCGCCGCTCGCGACGAACGGGCGCACCCCGCGCGGGCTCGCCGCGGTCGAGGGCGTCTCGTGCTCGGCGTGTCACGTGCGAGACGGGGTCGTCCTCTCGAGCGGCGCGGGCCGCGGGGACGCCGCGGGGACGATCGCGCCTCACCCCGTACGCGCGGACGCGCGCTTCGGCCGCAGCGAGTACTGCGCGGGGTGTCACCAGTTCAATTTTCCCGCAGAGCGGACGCCGGGCGGCCCGCTGTTCGACACGCACATGCCGATGCAAGACACCTTCGGCGAGTGGCAACGCAGCGCGCACGCCGCCCGCGGAACGCAGTGCCAAGACTGCCACATGCCCTGGCGCACCGCCGCGGACGGAACGCGCTATCGATCGCACGCCTTCGTCGGCGGACGCGACCCGTCGCTGCTCGCGCGCTCCTCGCGCGTCGAAGTGACGGCCATCGCGGTCGGCGACGATCGCGTCTCCGTGAGCGTTCGCGTCACGCCGACGGACGTCGGTCACGCGTTTCCGACGGGCGACTTGTTTCGGCGGCTCGAGCTGTCTGTGTGGCTCGACGACGACGCGTCACGAAAGCGCATCGTGGCGTTTGCGAGGAGTTTTGCAGATCAATTCGAGCGTCGACCCGACGGGACGACCGGCTTCGTCCGCAGGCAAGTGAGCGACTCGCGCGTGCAGCCGCCGGGCACAGGCGCGCCTCGCGAGAGCCGACTCGTCCTCGCGTTCGAGCGCGGTCGCGCGCCTCGCGTCGTTCGATGGAAGTTCGAGCACCTGCTCATGCCCTCGCCGCAAGCGGCGTCGCAGGGGTTCGGCGCCGCGCAGTACCGCGCCACCATCAGCGAAGGACAAGCGGCCATCGCGCCGATCACCGCTGCGATCAGCGTCAACACGCCTTGAATCCATGGGATTGTATTCGAAACGGAGCTACGCCATGACTCACCACACCTCGTTGCTCGTCGCGCTTTGTCTCGGCGCTGCCGCGTGCGCGACGAATCACGGCGACGCGACCGCCGCCGTCGCGACGAGCCAGCCAGTGACGAGCAGCGGATCGACGGCGGCGACGGTCGTCGCGCCCCCTGCGCGACCGGTGCCGCCTCGGACCGCGGCGTTCTTGTCCGTCGCAGAGCTCGACGAAGACGAGCGCGTGGGCCCGAGCGAGCCGCTGCTCGGGGCGCCGGACGAGCCAGCGATTCCGCCGGCGATCGCCCCGCAGGTGAGCGCGATGCAAGCGATCGTCGTGCGCACCACCGAGTGCTGGAACGCCCCAATGTACAGCCGTATCGCGCACGCCGCGCCGCCCGACTGCTCCGAGTGGTTCGCGCAGCTCGCGCACGGCGGCGAAGCGAGCGCCATCGCGATCGGCCGCCACGTGAGCGACAACGCCCATCAATTCAACAGCGGCCCGCTCGATCAGCTCGTCGAGATCCTCGCGAAGACCGAGGCGCGCTCGGGCGTCCCGTACCTGTTGCGCCGGATGCGCTCGATCGCCGCGCCCGAGGCGCGCCTAGAGCAGCAGGCCTCGCAGGTGATGGCCGTGTCCAATCCGGGGTGGGTGCTCGAGCGATTGGTGTACGCGTTCGAGCGAGCGACGGGCTTTCCTGTGAACACGCACGGGGCGTGGGCGAGCGAGGATCAGTCGACCGCGCACCGCTCTGCCGTGCAGCGCGCGCTTCGCTTCTGGGAGCACCACGGCGCCAACAGCGGTCAGTGGGCGGCGCTCTCGGACGCGCGGCTTCGATCGTGGCTCGGCGCCGACGGCGCGCGCATCATCCGCGCTGCGACGATCGTTCACGATCGCGCGGGCAGCACGACGCTCGTCCCGGTCGCGAGGCAGGCGCTCGAGCGGCTCGAAGCCACGACGCCCGACGCTTCGGTGCGCGCCAACGCACGCACGCTCCTCGCGCAGTATCGCAACGAGGGTTCGGGCCCCGCGCAGCCCGCGCTGTAAACCAATCCCGCGGAGAGAGAACCCTACGGCGACCGTCGCGGTATGGGTCTAGAACCCCGCGCCGACGTTGAGCATGAACGTGCGGCCCGGCTGCGGCGCGAGCCTGTGCGCGAAGGCCTCGTCCGCGGGCAGGCCGTAGCGCCAGTCGAAGAGGTTGTACACGCCGACCGAGTAGCGGAGCCCGAAGCGCTCGACGCGCCCGCTCGCGACGACGTCCGCGACGACGGCCCACGGGCTGAACTCTTGTTGGCCCGTGACTCCGCCGGCGCGCAAGGGCCTCGGAGACTCGAGCGTCGTGCGCGCTGCGAGCTGCAAAATCCCAGGAACAATCGGCGCGACAGCCCTCGCGCTCGCGAGGTGCTCCGGCGTGTTCACCACGAGCTGCTCGCCCATGGGGTCGAGCAAGCGCGCGCGTTGATAGCCGTAGTTCACCGAGAGCATCCAGCCGTTGAGCCACTCGCGTCGCAGCTCGACGTCGCCGCCGATCACGAGGATCGGCGCTGTCGCGTTGGTGTACTGCGTGGGGGAGGCGAGCGTTCCCTCGTTGCGCGTGACGATCACGCGCTCGGTAAACGACCCGTGCGCCGCGGCGACCGCGACCCATTCGCTGAGAAATCGCTGCGAATACTCGACCTCGCCCGACGTGATCGTCTCGGGGCCGAGCGTGCACGCCGCGCGCATGTTCGGGTCGCACGCGGGGATCTGAAACATCCCGCCGTCGTTGTAATAGAGCTCGTAGACGCTCGGCGCGCGAAAGGCGCGTCCGCCCGAGAGCTTGAGCGTCCCGCCTCGCGCGGGGCGAAAGATCAACGCGAGCCGCGGGTTCACGCTCGCGCCGAAGGTGTTGTAGATGTCGACGCGCGCGCCCGCAGAGTAGCGAAACCAGGACGTGGGATCGCCTTCTGCGAGCAAATATCCAGCTCCTACGAGCAGCGGCACGTGCACGTCGATGAAGTCACGGGTGGCCATCGCCGAGGTGCGCGTCCGTCCGCGGATCGAGACCGACGGGTGGTGCTGAAACTCTCCGCCCGCCGTGAGTCGAATCGCGCGGTGCAGGTCGAACTGCGCGCGGGCTTCGACCCCGTACCAAAAGCTGTCGTAGTCCTCTTCGGTCGGGTCCGGGTCGTACGCGTAGCTGCTGCGAAACTGGTAGAGGTTCGCGTGCGCCCTGAGAAACAAGCGGCCGATCGAGCCGAGCTTGGGCTCGAAGCGAAGCTCGGCGAAGCTCCGTCCGTCGATGAACCGCGAGCGCGGGTCGTCGAAGCGCGTCCCGTACACGCCGAGGCTGTTGTTGATGTCGCGCGCGGACCAGAAGAGCTGCAGCGTGAGGTCCTTCCACCACGCGCGCGCGTTGAAGGTTCCCGCGAGAAAATCTCCAGAGTTTTGCGCGGTGCGCTGCACGAGCGAGGGCGGCATCATGGTGGTGTCGACCACCTCCACGGTGCGCGACGCGCCCCCGGCGCGCGCGACGCCGATGGAGGCCCACACGCCCGCGTCGCGCCCGAAGCCCAGTGAAAATCCAGCGCGCGCGCGCATCACGCCTTCGCCGACGACGCCGAGCTGCGCGTGGACGCGGTTCGGCACCGGCCGCCCGCGGCTCACGAGGTTGACCACGCCAGAGAACGCGCCCGTTCCGTAGAGCACGGATCCTGGGCCGCGGACGAGCTCGATGCGCTCGACGTCGTCGAGGTCGACGCGGTTGTCGAAGCCCACGTACGAGCTACCGATCACGTCGTCGTTCATCGGGTGTCCGTCGGCGAGGACGAGCGTTCGATTGCCGTAGTTTCCGAGGATCCCGATGCCTCGAACGCCGAGCGAGGGGTAGATCCCGTCGTCGTGCACGGCGATCCCGCGCGACCCGCGGAGCGCTTCGACGATCGTCGGGTACCCGAACGCGCGAAGCTCGCGGCCGTCGATCACCGACACGGACGCGGGAGCGTCTTCGATGCGCTCGGCGACGCGCGAGGCCGCTGTCACTTCGCCAGCGCTTCGCATTTGAACGTCGGTGATCTCTGTCGGCTGCCCCGTGCGCACGTCGATCTCGCGCTCGACTGGCGCGTACCCCGTCAACGAGATGCGCACGCGCCTCCGCCCCACGGGGACGTCCGTCACCACCGTGGGCGTGTAGCCCGAAGGGCGCCCGTCCACCTCGACTAGCGCGTCGCGCTCGGACGCGTTGACCACGATCGATCCAGTGAGCGCTTGCAGCTCGGCGCTCAGCGCTTGGGTCTGCCGAGCCACGACGTTGACCGAGCGCGTGAAGGTCACCGAGCCCGGGCGCGTGACGAAGACCGTGTGCGTTCCGGGCGGGGACTCGAGGGCGCACGGGATCGCGCACGAGACGCTCGATCGCTCGTCGTCGAGGTGCGCGACCGAGCCAGGGGGACCGTCGATTCGAATCGTCCCGACGATGCGGCGAAGCGACAGTCGCACGGTGCTCTCTCGGCCGGCTTCGACGCGAAGGGGCTCGCTCGTGGCCGGTTCGTAGCCGGGCGCCTCGACGATCACCCGCACGTTGCCCGGCGAAAACGCGAGCGAACGCGGCGTCGTCCCGCGCGCTCCGAGGTCGCGTCGGTCGATGTAGATCGTCGCGCCCGGCGGGTCGGTCTCGATGCGCACGACGGCCACTTCGCTCGTGATGCGCGCCATCGCCTGCTCGATCGATCGCCGAGTCGTCTCGTTGCGCTCTCCGTCGAGGGCCTCGATGTAGTACCGGTACGCCTCGGGAAACCGTCGAAGCGCCGCGTACGACCGCGCGATGTTGAACGCGACGTTGCGGTTGGGGCTCAGTCGATTGCTCGCGAGAAAGTGCTCGAGCGCGCCGCGAAAGTCTCCGGCCTGATAGCGCTCGGCGGCGAGCTGAAACTGCAGCTCGGCTTCGTCCGCGAGGTTGTCGGCCCGCGCGCTTCGAGCGCCCGCGACGGTCAGTGTCAACGCGAGGAGTACGAGCGGCGATCGCTTCGCGAGGGTGCGTCCCATGGCTTTGGCGCAGGGTATCGCAACCGAGCGGCCTCGCTGAATTTCGAGGCGATCTACGGCTCGGGACGGATCTTCGGGGCGATCACCGCGGCGCACAAAACGCACGCGACCCCGCCGAGGACGAACGCCGCGCGCAGGCCCGTCGGGCCCGCCCAGCCCGCGGCGCGAGCGATTCCGTCGCCCGTCGCCCCGATGGCGAGGGCCCCGAAGGACCACAGCGAGAAGTCCAGCGTGAGCAGGCTCATCACGCGACCTCGGAGTCGGTCGGGCGTCTCGACTTGAATACTTGTGCTCACTGCGCTTCGAAAGGCCATCTGCCCGGCGCCGAGCGCGACCACCGCGGCGAGCGCGAGCGGGTAGCTCGTCGCAAATCCCAGCGAGAGCACCGCGAACGCGAAGAACACCGACGCGCGCCGCACGTTGCGCGGCAGCGTCTCGCGCCTCGCGCGGGTCGTGACGAGCACGCTCGCGAGGATCGCCCCGACGCCCGAGGCCGCCGCGAGCCACCCGTACCGCGGCCCGTCTGCGTGCAAGACGGTCCGCGCGAAGAGCGCGTAGAGCCGCACGACGCCGACGCCGAAGAACCCGTGCAGCCACGCGAGCGCGATCCCGCCCATGAGCACCGGTCGCTCGCGCACGAAGGCGAACCCCTCGCGGAGCTCTTGCGACAGCGTGCTCTTCGCGCGCTCTTCTGTCGCGGGCGCGCGGATAAACGCCAGCGCCGCGAGCGCGAAGAAGAACGTCGCCGCGTTGACGAGCAGGCACACGCCGACGTCCCAGCGGCCGATGATGAGCCCCGCGAGCGACGGCCCCGTGATCTGAACGAGGTTGACCCCGAGCGCTTGCAGGGCGATCGCCCTCGCGATCAGCGGCTTCGGGACGAGCGTCGGCAGCAGCGTCACGCGCGCGTTGAGGTTGAGCGTGTCCACCACGCCGAGCGCGAAGGCGAGCGCGAGCACCCCGCCATAGTTAATTTTGTGTGTTCGTACGAGGGCGAAGAAGACCAGCGTCTGAACGAGCGCCGCGAGCTGCGTGAACACGAGCACCTTGCGGCGATCGAAGCGATCGACGACCACGCCCGCGAACAGCCCGAGCAAGAGCCTCGGGATCGCCTGCGCGACGACGACGAGGCCCGTCTCGGCGCCCGAGCGGGTCATCGAGGTCACGAGCCACGCTTGCGCGTGGAGCTGAATCGAGTCGCCGACGTGCGAGAGCAGAAAGCCGCCCCACATCAGGGCGAAGTGCTTGTGCGCGAGCGGCGAGAAGATCCCCTCGTCGCGCGGCTCGGCCATGGGTCCCGAACGATTACTCGTGTACCGCTTCTTCGGGAAGGTCTTTCGCGCGGGCCTCGAAGCGCTCGCGGATCCCCGCGGCGGCGCGCTCGGTGTGCAGCAAGAAGCCCTCGGCGGTCTTCGCGAGCTCGCGCGCGCGAACGAGCTCGTCCTCGGGCCAGTCCTCGACGACGATGTCGAAGATCCCGTAGTCGAAGGGCTGCCCTTCGGGCGGGGTCGCGAGCACCATGCGCTCGCGCTTTCCCTCGCGGAGGTGCTCGAGCACGCGGTGGTGGCAGAAGGGGTTGTTGCCGATGCGCCCCAAGAACACGTGCGACGTCCACGAGCAGCCCGAGCGGCACTCGTCGGCGTAGTAGCAAGTCTTGCAGAAGCCCCAGAGGTCTTCGACCGTGCGATCGCGGGTGAAGCGCAGCTTGGGAGAGCGCTCCCAGATGTCCTTCAGCGACGCGTCGCGGAGGTTTCCGCCGGTGTAATCCTTGGTCGGAAGCGAGGGGCACCCCTTGATCGCGCCGTTGGCCTCGATGCCGAGCGTCATGCGACCGGCGCCGCACGAGGACATGTGCCCGCGCGGCATCGTTCCTCGGAGCATCGTCTCGTAGGGGCCGAAGTAGCCGATGTCGTTGCCCGGCCAGATGCGCACCTTCGCGGCGTCCGCCTTCTTCTTGATTCGATAGAGCACGGACATCGTCTCGAGCACTTGATAGGGCTCGAGCAAGAGCTCGGGCTCGTCCGCGGCGCGGCCCATCGGCACCGTCTGCGACACTTGCCACGCGTGAATCCCCGCGGACACGAGCAGGTCGAACGTCTCTTCGATCTGCGTGAGGCCCGGCCGCGTGATCTGCGTGTTGGCCGACACAGGAATGCCCGCGGCCTTCAAATTGCGGATCGACTGCAGCGCCGCGCGCCACGACCCTCGCACGCCGCGCAGCGCGTCGTGCATCGCCTCGAGCCCGTCCACGCTCACGGACACCGAGCGAAATCCCACGTCCTTCATCGCGCGGGCCTTGTCCTCGGTGAGGTTGCGGCCTCCCGTGGTCATCGTGAGCTCCATCCCGCGCGACGAGATGGCCTTCGCGATCTCGAGCCAATCGGGGCGCAGGTACGCCTCGCCGCCGATCATCGTGACCTCTTTCACGCCCATCTCGTGCATCTGCTGCACGAGGTCGAGCGCCTCGCGCGTGTCGAGCTCGTCGGGACGCGTCCGCCCCGCGCGCGAGCCGCAGTGACGGCACGCGAGGTCGCACTGGAGCGTGACCTCCCACACCGCGTAGAGCGGGCGCCAGTACTGATCGACGGGGCGAGACTCGTCCGCGAGCGGCAGCCTTCGCAGCCCTGGGATGGCCTTCGGCGCGATGGGAAGGTGCTTGGGGCGCGGCGGCAGCGGTTGGTCGGACGTGGTCATCGGTTTGATTCTGTGTGACGCGCGGTCGTCGCGCACGCGATCGCGGCGGATTCGACCGCGATCCCAGAGGCGCTCGCGAGGGAGCCGCTCGTAGTCTACGCGTCCGCGGGCGAGGGCGGCGCGCCGTAGCGAGTTCCGAAGCCTGCGTCCATCGGCGGCGGGGGCGGCGCTCCATAGTCCGCGCTGCTGCACGCGGGGTCGAGCTCGCACGGGAGCCCCGTGTCTGCGACGGTCGGGGTTCCTGTGTCGCCGACGGCGGGGCGATCGGCTTGCGCGCTGTCTGCGCGCGCGTCGCTGCTGTTCGGCGAGACCGACTCTCCGCAGGCCGCGAGCGCGAGCGACGCGCCGATCGCGAGCATCACCGAGCGGCTGACCCTCGCGGACGGCTCGACTGACACGTGCGCGCGCATCGCGTCGCTGAGCGCTGCGCTGCAGAACGGACAACGGTCATCCGTGGTGCGAACGTGTCGCTGACACGAGAGACAAGGGACGAATGTGCTTCGAGCCATCGCTGCGATCTCCGTGGTGCTTCGCGCTCACACGTCCGCAGGTGGACCGCCGTAGCGCGCCATGGGCATGCCCGTGTCCGCCGCGTCCGAAGCCTCGACGTCCGGCGCGGGGACGGCGCCGTAGCGCGCCATGGGGCTTCCTTCGTCCATCACGTCGGGCGCGGGCGCTCCGTAGAGCGCCATGTTCGCGCTGTCTTGCATCTGCACGTCGTTGACGACGCCCGTGTCGCTCGGGCCCGGCGCGGGCGCGCACGACGCGGTGGTCGCGGCGATCGTCGCGCCGAACGCGAACAACGCCGCGCGCCCGAGGCGCGATTTGGCCGCGGGAGACGGCTGGTTCGACGCGCTCGCTGACACGGTCGCACCACAGAACGGGCACGCTTCTTCGTTCGCTCGAACGTGGCGGCCGCAGGCAGAACAGGGGATGAGGGTCTTCATCGATAGCCTCGTCAGGGACGTTGGAGGTGCACGAGCGCGAACGTCGCGATCATGCTTCGAGCGCTGGGGGCGGAGCGCCGTAGCGGGTTTGGGGGCCGCCTTCGCCCGCGTCGTTGTCGACCGCGGCGTCGGCGACTTGCGAGTCGGTGTTCGTTCCAGAGTCAGCGGGCATGGTCATCGAGCCGCACGCGGCGGTGGTCGCCGCGAGGGTCGCGCCGAACGCGAACAACGCCGCGCGCCCGAGCCGCATTTTCGCCGAGGGAACGACTCTCTCCGCTGACTCACCGGAGGCCGCGGCGCCGCAAAACGGGCACGTGGCCTCGAACGCTCGGACGTGGCGCGCGCAAACAGCGCAAGGAACCAGGTTCTTCATGAGTGCTATCCCTGTGGTCTTTCGTCGCAGTGAGCTACGCGTCGAACGAAGGCGGCGGCGCGCCGTAGCGAAGCCCCGGTCCGCCGTCGGTGGGCGTCGGCCCGCCGTACAGCGGTCCGACGCCGCCTCCGCCGTCGTCGTTCATCGCGCTGTCTTGGCCGGCGTCCACGGGCGCAGGCGAGCCGTAGAGCGCGACGTTTCCTCCGCCGTCTTGAATTCCGGTGTCCGTCACGACGCCCGAGTCCTGCGTGACGCCCGAGTCCGTGGGCTGCGGCGCGCCGTACATCGCCACGGGGTTTCCGCTGTCCGCGACGCCCGAGTCTTGGGGGACGCCCGAGTCCGTCGACTGCACATCGCCGCCGGTCCCCGAGTCGCTCGGGCCGGTGCTCGCGGCGCAGCCCGAGAGCGCGAGCGTCGTGGCGAACACGAACATCGCGTTGCGGGTCATGCGCGTATTGGCCGCGGGAATCGCCTTGGCGCGCGCGTCTTCGTTGACCGTCGCGCCGCAGAAGGGGCACGCCGTCTCGCTCGAGCGCACGTGTCGGCCGCAGCCACCACAAGGAACCAGTGCGTTTGCCATCGTAAAAGCTCTCTCGTTGAAGTTGATTGTATGGGTGTGAAAGACTCGAGGCGCTCGCGGATCACTCGTCCACGGGCGCGATGCCGTACGGAGGCGCGACGGCGCCGTCCATCGGCGGAAGTCCGTACGCTGCGACCGAGACCTCGGGCGAGCTCCGCACGTCTTGAATGTCCTGCGGGCTCGTCGCGTCGTTGCCGATCCCCGAGTCCGACGGGCTCGTGCTCGCGCCGCACGCGGTGAGCGCGAGCGACGCGCTGATCGCGCCAAACGCAGCGACGGCCGCGCGGCTCATGCGCTTGTTCGTCGTCGGATACGCGAACGCATCGAACCCGTCGGGCAGCGCTGTCGCGCAGAAGGGGCAGCTCGTGTCGGTCGTCTTCACGTGCCTCTCGCAAGAAGGGCACGGCCTCATCGTGGGTCCCATCGTCTCGTCGCTCCTCGTGTTCTCTACGTATCTACGTCGCTAAATCGCTGCAAATTCGCTGCGCGATCGACGCGCTCAGTCCTTCGAGATCCAGCCTTGTCCCGTGCGCACGACCTCTTTGGCGCGCTCGAGCTCGTCGGCGGGCCAGTCTTCGACGACGATGTCGAACTTGCCGAAGTCGAACGGCTCTCCGGGCGCGGGTTGCGTGCGAACGACGCGCTCGCGCTTTCCTTCGCGAAGGAGCTCGAGCGCGCGGTGGTGGCAGAAGGGGTTGTTGCCGGGCTTTCCGAAGAGCACGTGCGTCGTCCACGAGCAGCCTGCGCGGCACGTGTCGGCGTAGTAGCAAGTCTTGCAGTAGCCCCAGAGGTCCTCGACCGTGCGATCGCGCGTGTAGCGCAGCGGCGTCGAGCGCTCCCACACGTCCTTCAGCGAGTTTTCGCGGATGTTTCCGCCAGCCCAATCGCTGGTGGGAAGCGAGGGGCAGCCCTTGATGGTCCCGTCCGCTTCGATGCCCAGCGTCGATCGGCCAGCGCCGCACGAGGCCATGTGTCCGCGCGGGAGCGTCCCGCGAAGGACGCTCTCGTACGGGCCGAAGTAACCAACGTTGTTGCCGGGCCACATACGAATCTTGCGCGGCTTCGCCTTCGCTTGAATGCGCGCGAGCATCGGCATCACTTCGAGCATCTGCCACGGTTCGATCAGCAAGTCCGGCTCGTCCGCGGCGCGCCCCATCGCGACGGTGAGCTGCACCTGCCACGAGTGGATTCCCTTGTCCGCGAGCACGTCGAACGTGGCTTCGATCTCTTTGAGCGCCGGCCGCGAAATCTGTGTGTTCGCGCTGTACGGAATGCCCGCGGCCTTCAGGTTGTCGAACGCCTGCATCGCCGCAGCGTACGAGCCCTTCACGCCGCGGAGCTGGTCGTGGATGGACTCGAGCCCGTCGACCGACACGCTCGCGCCCTGAATGCCCGCGGCCTTCGCGGCCTTCGCGCGCTCGAGCGTCATCCCGCGGCCGCCCGTCGTCGTCGAGCAGATCATCTTGTGGTGGCGAATGCGCTGAATGATCTGCGTCCAGTCGTCGCGCAGGTACGCCTCGCCGCCGATGAGCGTGACTTCTTTCACGCCGAGCTCGGCCATCTGGTCGACCATGTTCAGGCACTCTTCGGTCGAGAGCTCGCCGGGGCGCTCTTTTCCTGCGCGCGAGCCGCAGTGGCGACACGCGAGGTCGCAGTGGAGCGTGATCTCCCAGACGGCGTAGATCGGCCGCCAGTACTGGTCGATCGGGCGCGACTCGGGCGCGAGCGGAAGGTTCTTCCGCGCGGGCGGGGCCTTCGGTGCGATGGGGAGCGAACGCGGTCGAGGTCCGATGTCGGTCATGGGCTTTGTAGGGCGCCTCCGCCGTTGAGTGTGCCACCGTGGGCCGCACAATCGGGAGTCGCTCCGCGAGATTCGTTGGGAAATGAGGGCTTCAGCGACCCTCGCGGTCGACAACTGCAACGCGAGGGCCAGCATCGCTACCATCGGCCCAACGATGCGATCGATGAGCGAGCGACGGTAGCGCGACGGCCCGGTGTGATGGGCGTGGTCACCGACGCGATGCAGGCGGCAATCGACTACGAGATCAGCGATGCGCTGCCGCCTCGCGCCAGGTCGACGCTACTTTCTGAACTTCATTCGTGCCGATGTTCTCGATGGCGTCATCGGCGCCCCCGACAGCGAGGCGAGCTGCGTGAACCCCGACCTCACGCGGATGCGGCGTTCAGATGCGCGGGGATTGACCGCCGCTACAAGCCGTTTGGGACGCAGATGACGCCGAATCGACAGTCCGACCCCGGCGGGCAGCCCGCGCCGCCGTCTGGGCAACGTACGATGCACGAGCGCGGGACATCGGGCAGAAACGCTGGGCCATCGCAGGTGATCGGAGCCGAGCCCCACGCTGGACACTCGGCAGCTGTGCGGCAAGTTCGGCTGCAGATTCCCGCACGATCGGCGTTCGGGCCCGCGACATTGAGCCCGATTCGGCGACAACGGGTGTCGTCGTTGCATCGCGTGCCAGAGTCAGCATCGAACACCAATCCCAAGTCTGCTTCTTCGCAGCGTGAGTACGGCGGTGCGTCGCGCGGCGTCTCCGGCCGCACGGACGTTCCGCATGCTGAGGTCCACAGGCACGCTGCGATCGAGCAGAGTGCCAACTGTGTTCGGTACATGTTCTATGGCATCCAATTCGGGAGTTCGTTGCTCTTCCATGCGCGAACTTGATGAATCCAGGCGCTATACCGCGCCCGCGACGGGCATCGAAGATGACCGGAGCGGATCAGCGCGGTTGAAATCCAGTCCAAACCAAGACCGCGGACTGAGAAAACTACGATGCCCGTCGCGGTAGTGGTTTAAATCTGTAGATTCCACCGGAGCACAGAAGCCACACACTGCCCGAATGATCGATGGTGCCGACGTTACTGCCGTGGGACCGACTTGCGCGACGCGCAATCGCCGCTGCAGAAGCTCTTGGCGCGAGTAGGCCCCTCGCGACCCGCGGAATGTCTCGAGAGGCGCTCAACGATCTCGGCGCCTCGTACAGCAGCAAGACGATTCTCGCTGTGATCGCGCCGATGGTCTCGACGCAATTGCTCGCGTGGAGGAAGCTGTCGACCGACGAGCGCCAGCATTTTCTCGGTTGGAGCGAGTCGCTCGCGGCGCAGATCGTCCACGAGGGCATGAGGTTGTCTGCGTTGCTCGATGCGTTCGAGAACGCCGCGCGCGACGAGGCTGGCGAGAAGAACGTCGGCGCCAAGCGCTACAAAGACCTTCGCAGCACTTCGATCAAGCGCCGTGATCACGCTGCGCGTGCGCTTCGCAACCTCGTCGACCCGACGAGCGATGCGGCTGCCAAGCTCGGCACCACGAAGCTCCGCTCGGACACGCCGTCGGCGCTCGCAGCGGGCCTCCGAACAGTCGCATCGGTCGCCAAGGAGCTCATCGCCAACAGCGACGACGAGGAGCGAGAGGCGCTCGCCGAAGCCAACGTGAGCGACGCGCTCGTCAGCTCTCTCGAAGCGCTCGCAGCAAGCGTCGAGTCTGTCGGAAACCAACGCACCAAAGGCGCCGCTGCAACCCGTGTGGCGCAAGAACAACTCGATGAGCAAGACGGAATCGTGCTGCGGCTGATCCAGATCGCGTGGCGCGCGTGGCGTGATGGGCGGGCGGTGGTTCCGAGCGTTCCTGCGGTGGATCTGGGGGCGTTGCGTGGGCTCGTGAAGACCGGTGAAGCGAGCAGCGACGAGCCCAGCGAGCCGCCTGCTGCGTGATTCGGCACCGAGCGACCCGCTCACACGTCGTCGACGAACCGCACCGCGAGCGCTTCGACCCGCTGCTCTGCGTCGCGCCGAACCATCACGCGATAGAGCCCCGTCTGCTCGGGCGTCGCGCACGTCACGCCCTCGACATCCAAGAAGTCCACCATCGCGGCGATCTCGTCGCTCGGGGCGCCGACGAGCTGCTCGCAGCGCGCCGAGAGGTCGCGCGCTGCGCTCCACGCGGTTCGACCGAGGTCGCAGACGAGCACGCGCCCGGACAGCACCTCGAGCTTGAGGTCCGATTGCGACGGACGAAACAAGGGCCTCGCGGTCTCGTGCCAGACGCGAAGCTCGAGCACGCGGCTGCGATCTCGGGTGGTGACGACGCGGGCGTTCCATCGGCCTTCGCGAGCGCCGAGCTTGTGTTGTGCGATCTGCCCCCAATCGCGCTCGGGTCGTCGAAGGATGAACGTCGCATCACTCACAGACAGCCGCCGTCGGCTCACGACGAACGTGCCGATGTCGAGCAGCGGGCCAGCACAAACCCAGCCGTGCTCATCCATACACGCGAGGTCGCGATACGCGAGCAGCACCCACCGACCAGTAGGAAGAGTCCACGGCCGATCGTCCGATAGCTGCCAGCGCGCGTCTTCGAAGTAGCGCCGCGCACGCGCAGGCTCGTCGAGCGACAGAAGGTCTGCGAACCGCGGATCTTCTCCGAGGCCGCGTGATCGCAAATCGTCCCCGATGCGAGCGCCGAGCTCGTACTCGAACCGAGCGCGAGTCATCCGGTGTGGCTCGCGTCGGCGCGAATGATCTTCGTGCTCGACCTCGACGCCGTCGAGCATCGGCGCGAGCACGACATCGGCGAGGCGCTCGGAGAGCCCCGTGAGCGAGACGAGCTTCTCGCGCAGCTTCGGAACACCCGCCTCACCGAACACGTCGATCCAGAGCTGGTCGTCGACATCCCCAGCGTTGAGTTGCTGTCCCACGCTGACTCGCGCGCCCGGCTCGACTTGCAGCGTCGCGAGATCGCACACGTAGCGCCAGCCGGACAGCGTGCCGTCTTCGAGCTCGAAGCACAGGTGTTTGCCCTCGATTCGAACGATGGCGTCGAACGGCGCGATCATCGCCGGCTCCTCAGACCGCTTTCGTTCGAGCATGGCCTCGAGCCTTGCTCCATCGCGCGAGGACTCGAGGGCGGTTTGGATCGTCGCGAGGTCACTGGACTCGATGCCGCGTTGCGCGAGCACCGCCACGACGCGCTTGCGCCACGGAGCAAACGTATTGACGACCCAACTCGAACTCACGTCGCGCGAGCGTACGCGACATTGCGCAGCGTCTAGTTCAGAACCCGTACCCGAGCGTCACCGCGCCCGTGAGCGCTCCGAGACCGAAGAGAAACCGGAAGCTCAGGTCCCACTGGCTTCGTTCGCCCAACAAGAATCCAGTCTCGACCGCGAGTCCCACGGCCGGGATGAACCGCAGCGTCTCGCTCGTCGTGGCTCCCATCGGCGGCGGAACCACGGGCGCCGTGAAGCCCACGCGCGCCATGATCCCGAGCCCCGCGTACCAGATCGAACGATTGGAGATCGGCCGCACGCGGAACGTCCCGTCGACGCCGAGGCTCGGCCCGAGCGGGTGCGGATTGTAGCCGACGGAGTTCGAGTTGAGCGGGTTCCAGATCAGCGCGAGATCGACGCGGCCCTGGATCTCGAAGCGATTCTGAAAGAACCCGTAGCGCACGCCGAGACCCACGATGGGCAGCATCATCGGGATGCCCGCTCCCACGCCGCCGATGAGCACGAGCCGCGCGCGGGTCTGCTCGTTGTAGTCCGCCGAGCCCGGCGTCGATGGCCCCATGGGTCCGACGACCTGCGGATCTTGCGTGAGCGTGATCGTCTCGGTCGTGATGTTTCCCGTCGTGATCGTGACCGTGCGCGTCGCAGGTTGATAGCCCGCCGCGCGCACTTCGATCGGCAACGACCCCACCGGAACGCGCAACGGCGCGGTGAGCGGCAACGTCCCTTCGCGCACCGCCGACACCCACAGCTCTGCGCCCGGAACGTTGGTCCGCACCTCGAGCCGCCCGAGGTGCGAGTCGATCACGCCCAACGCCGACCGCAACGCCGGCGCATTGCGCGCGATCCACGGGTCCGTCGCGCTCGCGAGCGCCTCGCGAAGGTGCCGCTCCGCCGCGACCCATCGATTCAAGGCTTGCTCTGCGAGCGCGATCTGCGCGAGCGCCCTCGGGCTCGGCGTCATCGCGTTGGCTCGCTCGAACAACGCCAGCGCCTCGGCGTCCCGCTGCTGCGTGCGAAGCGTCACGCCTTGCGCGATCAACGCGTCCGCGTCGGGAGGAGGAACGGGCGAGGGGGTCGGGCCCGTCGGAGGTTGCGTGGGCGTTGGCGCCGTCTGCGCGTGCGCCGCGCCGACGACGAGCCACACCGAGAGCCCCATCACGAATCCTGTGCGACGCATCGAAGGGGCGCCATCGTACCCAACGGGACGCAATGAATCTATTTGACTCGGGAGAAAGTGCGGTCGCGCGAGAGTTCCAGTGAATTCAGGGGCGAGCACGGCATGGACCCGCGGTCCTGCGTCGTCGCACACTCGCGCGGCCGATGATCGAAGCCATTCATCCGTTGCCGCTGCCCACCAACGAACCCGTCCGCTCGTACGCGCCCAACACGCCCGAGCGTGCGCCGCTCGAACAAGCGCTCGACAAGCTCGCCGCCGAGACGATCGAGCTCCCGCTGGTGATCGACGGAGCGCACGTGCGCACGACGCCCTCGATCGACGTCCGCTCGCCGCACGCGCACCGACGCGTGCTCGGTCGCGCGCACAGCGCGGGCGCCGATGAAGTCGCGCGCGCGATCGACGCTGCGAAGTCCGCGCACCCCGCGTGGTCGCGCACGCCGTGGCAGGCGCGCGTGGCGATCTTTCTTCGCGCGGCCGAGCTGCTCGCGACGAAGTATCGACCGACGCTCAACGCCGCGACGATGCTCGGTCAGAGCAAGACCGCGCACCAAGCAGAGATCGACGCGGCCTGCGAGCTCATTGATTTTCTGCGCTTCAACGCGCACTACGCGACCAAGCTCTACACCGAGCAGCCGCTCTCTCCCGCGGGTCAGTGGAACCTCCTCGACCACCGTCCGCTCGAGGGTTTTGTATTTGCGATCACGCCGTTCAACTTCACGGCCATCGCGGGAAACCTCCCGAGCGCTCCGGCGCTCATGGGCAACACGGTGCTCTGGAAGCCCGCGGAGACCCAGGCTTTTTCCGCGCATTTCTTGATGGAGCTCTTCCTCGAGGCGGGCCTCCCTCCGGGCGTGATCAACCTCGTGTACGGCGACGGCGCGGCGATCGGCGCGCAAGCGCTCGCGCACCCGGACCTCGCGGGCGTTCACTTCACGGGCAGCACGGCGGTCTTCAATCGCATCTGGTCGACGATCGGCGCCAACATCGATCGCTACCGCACGTACCCGCGAATCGTCGGCGAAACAGGCGGAAAAGACTTCATCCTCGCGCACCCGAGCGCCGACGTCGACGCGCTCGCCGTGGCCCTCGTGCGCGGGGCCTTCGAGTTTCAGGGACAGAAGTGCTCGGCGGCCTCGCGCATGTACGTCCCCAAGTCCCTGTGGCCCGCGCTGCGCGAGCGCGTGGCCGGCATGATCCGCGAGATCACGATCGGCGACGTGAGGGACTTCTCGAATTTCATGGGCGCCGTCATCGACGCGCGCGCGTTCGCCAAGCACAAGAGCTACATCGACTACGCCGCTCAATACGCAGGCGAATACACGCTCGTCGCGGGCGGGACCGTCGACGACTCGACGGGCTACTTCGTCTCGCCGACCCTCTACGAGACGAGCAACCCCAAGGGCAAGCTCATGTCCGAAGAGATCTTCGGCCCGATCGCGACGCTCTTCGCGTACGACGACAGCGCGAAGGGCGCGTGGGACGAGGCGCTCGCGCTCGTGGACTCGACGTCGCCGTATGCGCTCACGGGGGCCGTCTTCGCCAACGACCGACGCGCGATCGAGAGCGCGTCCAGCGCGCTGCGTTTCGCCGCAGGAAACTTCTACGTCAACGACAAGCCCACCGGCGCGGTCGTGGGGCAGCAGCCCTTCGGCGGCTCGCGCGGCTCGGGCACCAACGACAAAGCGGGCAGCGGCTTGAACCTCTTGCGCTGGGTGTCTCCGCGCGCGATCAAAGAGAACCTCGCGCCGCCGACGGGAGATTTTCGCTACCCGTTCATGGCAAACCCCCGAAGCTGAGCCGCGATTCACAGTGAACAACCGCCCCGCGAGACCTCCGTCCCGCCCGAACCCTGCGGGCCCCAAGCGCTTCGAACACACAAAGAAGCCCCCTCTCCGCGTGCAGACGACGACCCTCTGGGAGTACCCGTCGCAGCACTACGGCGAGGGAATGCAGGGCGATCAGCGCTACGTCGGCGCCACGCCCTCGTACGTGATCTGGAACATGATCCAGCGCTACACGCGCGCCGGAGATCTCGTGATCGATCCCTTCTGCGGGTCGGGCACGACGCTCGACGTCGCGAAGGACACGGGCCGTCGCGCGCGCGGGTTCGACCTCGTCCCGTATCGAAGCGACATCGAGAAGGCCGACGCCCGAAAGCTCCCTGTCGAGTCGAACAGCGCGCAGCTCGTGTTTCTCGACCCTCCGTACGGCGATCACATCGACTACTCCGACGACCCGCGCTGCATCGGAAAGCTCTCGGCCTACGACCCCGCGTACTTTCGCGAGATGGACAAAGCCCTCCGCGAGTGCGCGCGCGTGCTCGCGCCCGGCGGGCACCTCGGCGTGTACGTCTGCGACTACTTCGAGAAGAAGAAGGGCTTCGCGCCCGTGGGCTTCGGTCTCTTCAACTCGATGGCCAACTACCTCGAGATCGTCGACGTGGTCTCGGTCGTGCGACACAACAAGTCCCTCGAGAAGGGCAATTTTCACAAGGCCGCCGAGGAGCAGAACTTCTTTCTCCGCGGCTTCAACTACTTGTTCATCGGACGAAAGCCCGCGAGGTAGCGACGCCGTGGACGCCTCGTTGTTTCTCTGGATCCACGGGCTTCGAACGCCGGCGCTCGACGGCGCGATGAGCTTCTTGTCCAAGCACGGGATCTGGTGGCCGCCGCTCGTGTGGCTCTTGATGGTGCTCTGGAAGCGACGCGCGGCGGCCCCGGTGTTTCGCGACGGGATGCTCGCTTGGTACCTCGCGGGCACCGTGTCCGAAGAGTGGGTCAAGAGCCTGGTCAAGCGCGCGCGGCCGCCGCACAACCCACAAATTCAACGGCTCGTTCACGTCCTCGGCGACGTGCCCCGGCGCGGGAGCTACTCGTTTCCGTCGGGGACGAGCGCGCTCGTGTTCGCGGGGGCGACGATCATCTGGCTCGCGTGGGGCCGGCGCGCAGGGATCGCCGCGATGGTCGCCGCCACGGTCGTGTCGCTCTCGCGCGTGTACGTCGGCGTTCATTACCCAGGCGATTTGCTGGGCGGAGCGCTCGTCGGCGCGCTCGTCGCCGCGGGCGTCTGGCGCTTCTCGAAGTGGGCAGGGACCTACGAGCCCAACAAGCCCGAGCGGTCCGCGAAGTGATCACGTCTCTTTGACGTACGCGTTGTGCGCCCAGCACCAGGTCCAACGCGCGTCGGGGTAGTGAACGACCACGGCGTGCCCCGTCGCTTCGTAGTGCTTTCGCGAGTGGGCCTCACCCGAGGAGCAGCACACGACCTCGCCGCACGTGATGCACTTGTGAAGGTCGATCCAGCGGGTTCCGTTGGCGAGGCACTGCGTGCATCCCTCGGGCGTCTTGGGGGCGATGTCGCGATTGGTTCCTGCGAGGTGTGAGTCCATGCCCGATGCGTACGTTGCGGCGCGGTTTGCGGTAACGAGAGCTCGATCGACGCCTGCGTTTTCTCTCGCGACGGGCCTCGTCGCTCGCCGTCACCGTGACGCGCGTGGACCCGACGTTCGCGCTACGACTTGCGCGCTTCATCGGGGCTCGCCTTCGATGCTCGCTTGCGCCCGCGGTGGCGCGCGGGCTCCATCGCGAGCTCGACGGCATCGAGAAACACCCGAAGCTTCGCCGCCTGAAATCGCCCCGACGGAACGAGCGCGTGCACCGGCGCAAACGCAGGCGGCGAGGCGTTGTCCGCGAACAGCTCGACGAGGGCCCCGCTTCGCAGCGCAGGCTCGACGAGTCGGTCCGGGAGCCGCGCGATCCCGACGCCCTGCAGGCACGCGTCGAACGCCGCGTCGAAGTCGTTGACCACGAATCGCGGGCGAATTTGCACGGTCTGGCCTCGGATCGTCCAACGCTCCTGAAGGCTCGTCGCGATGCAGGGAGCGTTGGCGAGCGCCTCGGGGGCGCGCGGCAGTCGGCCGAGCTCGCGGCTCGCCACCACCACGAGGCGCACTTGTCCGAGCCGTCGCGCCGTGAGGCTCGAGTCCGAGAGCGGCCCTGTGCGGATCACCACGTCGAACCCTTCGTCGATCACGCGCACCATGCGATCGGCGAGGACGAGCTCGACGCGTAGCCCTGCGTGCGCCGCGAGCAACGAGCGCACGACGGGGACGAGCACGCGCCGTCCGAACGCCACAGGCGCAGAGACGCGAAGCAGCCCCGAGGGCTCTTGGTTTCGCGACTGCGCCTCTCGGTCCGCGTCTTCGACGAGCGAGGACAGCGCTGCGCATCGCGCGGCGTACGCTGCGCCGACCTCGGTGGGGCGCACTTTGCGTGTGGTGCGCTCGAGGAGACGAACGCCGAGCGCCCGTTCGAGCCGCGCGACGCGGTCGCTCACGGACTGCTTCGTGATGCGGAGGACGCGCGCGGCGGCGCTGAATCCTCCCTCGCGCACCACGATCGCGAAGAGAATCATGTCGGAGGGGTCGGCCACGGACGTCAGTCTGCCATGGACAGTCTGTCTTCGATTGGGCCGATTGTCGGAGAGACTCTCCGCGACGACAGTTCGACCATGACCAACGACGATCGCGCTGAAATTCAAGACCTCCTGGCTCGCTACTACACCTACGTCGACACGCACGACGTCGAGCGCTGGGTCGCGCTGTGGGCGGCCGACGGCCAGTACGACTCGGGGCACGTGCAGGCCCGTGGAACCGCCGAGCTCACCGCGTTTCTCGCAGGGCACGTCGTGCACACGCGGCACCTCGTCACCAACGTCACGGTCGACGTCGACGGCGATCGCGCGATCGCCACCAACTACATGACCGTGCTCCCCACCGCGGGAAAACCAGACGTCATCGCGACCGCCTACTGCCGCTCGGAGCTGCGCCGCGAAGCCGGTCGCTTCCGGCTCGTGAGCCACGTGTACCGCCCCGATCCGAGCTTTCTTCCTCCGTCGGTCGGCGCGGTGGCAGAGCACTCGATCTCCAGCGAGTCGCCCTCGGAGACCGCGCGCAACAAGCAGCTCGTGCAGCTGCTCACGCTCGAGCTCTGGGGGCGCCGAGACGAGAGCGCGATCGATCGGTTCTTCTCGGAGGACTACGCGCAGCACAGCCCGTTTGCCGCGCCGGGGCGCGCGGGCGTTCACGCGTTTTTTCGCGCGATCACCGCGGCGTTGCCCGACGTCGAAGTGACGCTCGAGCACCTCTACGCAGAGGGAGATCGGGTGTTCGCGTTCATGCGATGGACGGGGACGCACCGAGGCGCGCTGTTCGGCGCCGCGCCGACGGGGCGCGCCGTGACGCTTCGCACCGCCGAGGTGCACCGCATCTCCAACGGACGAATCGTCGAGCACTGGGATGTCGTCGACGGATCGGCGCCCGCGTCGCCTTCGAAATGACAGGCGATAAGAATATAGAACACGAAAACAATACCCCGTTCAGTCTTCGTACCACGTCGTGACCGTGAAGATCCGCGTGTCGGTCACGATCGCGGCGGTGTCGCTCCAGGCGACCTCGTACCCGACGAGCGCACGCGAGAGCGCGCGGCTGCTCTCTCCTGCTTGAACCGTCGCGTACGGGCCGCCCGCGAAGCGCTCGATCGCCGCGAGGATCGAGACGGCGCTCGGCGGCCGCATGAACCAACGAAAGCGCCGCGCGAGCTGCGCGCACCACTCGCGGGGCTCGTGGCGCTGCCAGCGAACGCGGGTTCCGATCTTCGGCTCGAGCGCGGCGAGCTTCGACTCGAGCAACCCGTCGTCCGTCGCGGGCTCGGTCACGAACGCTCGCACCGCGACCCACGCGGCGTTGGCCTCGTCGAGGATCGCGCGTCGCAGGGCGGCAGCTTCGTCGGGCGCCTCTCGTTCGACGCTCGTCGCGCGCTCGAGGAGGGGCGCGCCGAGGATCGCGACGTCGCCCTCGAGCGAGCGGAGCGCGTAGCCGCTGTTCCACAGCGCGGCGTACGGCGCGAGGGCGGTCGGCGAAGCGCTCGTTGAATACAGGCCCACGGTGACGGCGACGAGCCAGTCGTCTAGCGCGCTCTCGAAGGCGCCGAGCGCTCCGACCGAGAGCGTGTACGGGTCGGGGCAGCTCTCGCTCCAGTGCTCCCACGGAAGCGCCGCGGACGAGGACAACCCCGCGAGCGTCGGCGCCGTCCACACGAGCGCGGCCGGGTCCGCGATCATCCAGTGAAACGACTTCGGCTGGGCAAATCCAAGGCGAGACGCGCACTCGCGCGCGAGCGACTCCGCCGTGGCGATCCCCTCTGGGTCGCTCGCCAACGACGCCGCTGCGAGCGTCGATCGCGGAGCGCGCAGGGCCGAACGCCGCCACACGATCGGCGAGCAGTGCTCGCACTCGGGCTCGCGGCAGCGCGACGCGCTGTGGGTATCTGCTGCGGCTGTGCGAATCGGCGCAGCGAACGTGCGGTGCGGCGCGAGCGCAAACGAGGGCTCGATCACGCCTCGAGCGCACAGGCGCTCCCAGGCCTCGTCGCCCGACGCGCAGCCCTCGACGATCGTGAGGCACTCGGCCGCGCGAGGCCGCGCGGGCGCGAGCAGCCGGCGGAGTAGATCGTCGAGTCTCGGGTCGATCGCGCCCATCGCCTGCGAATCTACCGCGCTACCCACGAGAGGGCTGTGGTGCTCGCGGACGCTCGCGGTTCGTTCGGCCCGCGAGCGAATCGCGAGGATTTTTCCCGGTGTAGTTGGGGTGACGATGAGCCGAGCGCGGGTCGCGCGTGCTACGCTCGCTTCATGCTTCTGGGAGAGGGACGCCGCCGCGCGGCTAATTCGAGACACCACCGCGAACAGACCCGCGTCGCCGCGCACATCGCGCGCGCTGAGAAGTTCGCACACGAAAACAAGACCGCGGCCGAATCGCTGGATCCGCTGCGGTCTCTGGTGCGAGCGCTGCTGCTCGACGCGCTGCGCGAGTACCGCGAGGACGGGGTGTTTCCCGAGAACCATCGGCGGCCGTACAACACGCCGGTGTTCGTCGACGAGAAGGGGACGCACTGCGCGGTGGGGCACTTGCTCGCGCTTTCGGGCCACGGCGCGCTCGTCGAGAAGATCGCGTCCGAACGCAATCTCGCCACGGTGCACGAGCTCTCGAACGAGCCCGAGCTCGTCGCCTGGCTCGACGCCACAGGGCTCACGCTCGAAGAAGCCACGTTGATTCAGCCGGGGTACCAGCCGGCCTGTAGCAGTGCGCAGATGTGTTTCTGTCGGCCGTACACTCCAGCGACGGGCTTCGGTCCAGGAGTGCAAGCGACGGTGCAACCTGCCTCGGCGGTGCTCGACGGTACGCTCGTCGCGCCATCGACCGTGCGTGTCGAGCGAATTTACGGGACGACCACCGGCCACGTCGTGGGCGAGACGTTGTCGATCGGAGCCTTCTTGGGGGCACAAGGATCGCGAGTGCTCGTCCCCGTGCACGCGAACGGCGGACAGCCCGGGCAGTGGAATCACGGAGTCGACGCCGGAGTCGCGGCCTATGTCGGCATCGGCGTGTCGGGCGATGGCACCGCGAGCTGTACGGGCTACGGAACCAACTCTCCCCCCGTACCGTTCTCCGCGCCTGCGCAGCTGGTGATCGATGCGCTCCGCAGCGACTGCTACGCGACGTTCGCGCGGGTCGACCCGACGAGCACCCAGCAGCGATGTGGCGGCTGCGCCTGCACCACCCCCTCGCGCGCTCTGCGCGAAGCTCCCTCGCACGCCGCGCTCTCGATCTTGCTCTCGCTCGTCACCGCGCTCGTCGTGCGCCGTTCGCGCCGTCGGGACAGACAACGTCCACGCTGACGGCGCGCTTCTTTACGCGACGGCCCGCTCTGGTCGACAACCGTCCCCATGAGCAAGGCGAGCCGCGAGATCGCGCGCATCCTCGAGTCGAGCGACGACAACAAGGTCGCTGGCGAGCTGCATCAGTTCTTCAACGCATGGGAGCTCACGGACACGGTCGACGCGGAGATCGCGATGATCGAACAGCGCTTCCCCAAGCCCATTTTCGCGGCGAACAACCGTTGGATCGATCGCGTGTTCTCGGGCGAAGACGAGCCCCGGATGCGCGTGTGCAACAAGTTCATCGTGACCGGTCCGTACGCCTTCAAAGTGCGCGGCAAGAAGCTCGGCGACGAGCACTATGAAAACATGTGCCGCGCAGAGCACATGGGCGGCGTCACCTACTACGCGAGCACCGTGAGCGCCACCATGGGCGCGAGGACGTTCGTCGCGTTCGCCGACGCCAAGACCCTGGTCAACCTTCGCGAGCTCGACTTGAGCTTCTCGAAGCCCGGCAAAAAAGGGATGACCGCGCTCGGCGCCGCGAAGTCGCTGACGAAGGTGACACGCCTGGCGCTCGTCAACTGCAAGCTCGATGACGCGCAGATCGCGGCGTTTTGCGCGGGCGCAGGGCTCGAGTCGCTGACGTCGCTGAGCCTCGCGCGCAACCCCATCGGGCCTCGGGGCGCTGCGGCGATCGCGTCCTCGGCGATGATGGCCAACCTCGAGACGCTTCAGCTCGGGAGCTGCAGCCTCACCGACGAGACCCTCGCGGCGCTCGTGACCGGACCGCACCTCTCGCGCGTGAAGCACCTCAAGATCGACGACAACGCGCGGCTCACGACGAGCGCGTGCGCCTCGCTCGCGCAGGCGTGCTTCGCGAAGTCGCTCGAGACGTTGGACCTCTCGCAGGTGCGCATCGACGAGCCGTCGCTCGCGGCGTTGCTCCGCGCGTGCCCGTCGCTGACGGGGCTGCGGATCGGGTACTCGGGCCTCGCGTCGGTCGCGCCGCTCGTCGCGCACGAGCCAGGGTTCACGATGCTCTCGCTCGACAATTGCCCCATCGGACTCGAGGGGCTCAGGGCGATCCTCGCCGCTCCGTGGTTCTCGAAGCTCGAGTCCCTCTTGCTCGGCGACACAGTGATCGGCCCCGAGGGCTACCTCGCGCTCGCCGCCGCGGACTTGTCCTCGATGGAGACGCTCAGCGTGACGACGCAGGGGGCGACGCCCGAGACGTGGGCCGCGTTTCTCGCGAACCCCACGCTTCGCGAGTCGATTCGAGAGCCATTTTCACGGCTCTCGCAGTACGTGCGTTGACCCGGTCACGTTCGGCAGACTCGCGGTCACATGAGGGGCATGCTCTCGCGTCGGCGGACGACCTCGTCGCCTTCGTTGGGAACTTTGGCGCGTCTCCTCCGTCCAATCGAGTCACCCCCCCGATGCCAACCAAGCCCCTCTCGTTTCGATCGCTGCCTGTGCTGTTCGCGCTCGCCGGCTGTTCTGCCGCGAATCAGGGCGCAGGTCGCGCGACGAGCGCGACGAACATCGCTTCGGTCGACGCTGGAGCGCTCGCGCTCGCCGCGTCGGACTCGGGCGTGGCGGTGACTTCGGTCGTCGCCCGCGCGGACGCCGCAGTGATTCCCGCGCCGAACGCGGTCGTCATTCCGCGCGCTGTCGTTCGCGCGGCGACCGAGCAAGACGCGTGGTCGACGGCCGGATCCGTCACCGCGCTCGGGTCGCGCGCCGCGCTCTCTGCGCATCTGCGCCGCGCGGCCCAGCAGCGCATCGCGGCCATGAGCGCCGAAGAGCGCGCGGAGGCGCTCGAGTACCACCGCGAGCGGATGCGTCCCCGCCCGCGCGGCGTGCGCTATCGATCCGGCGGACTGTCGGCAGCAGGGGTCGGACAGGGCTTCGGCGCGGCGTCGGTCGCGCCTCGCTCGGCTCCGTCGAACAGCGCCGCGCCGAGCTCGAGCTCGAGCTCCGCTTCGATCACCAATAATCAAGTCGCCAACGTCGACGAAGGCGACATCGTCAAGGCGTCCGGAGACGACCTGATCATCCTGCGCCGCGGGCACTTGTTCAGGGTCTCGCTCGCGAACAACAGCGTGCGAACGGTCGGGCACACGCCGGCGTTTCCGCCGAACACGCGGCCCGGCGACTGGTACGACGAGCTGCTCGTCGACGGAGACATCGCCCTCGTGCTCGGCTACAGCTACCGAGCGAACGCTACGGAGGTCAATCGATTCAGGCTCGAACGCAACGGGTCGATTCGCTACCTCGACAGCTTCTACGTTCGCTCGGACGACTACTACTCGAGCGAAAACTACGCGACGCGCCTCGTCGACGGCCGCTTCGTCGTGTACGTCCCGATGACCCTCGCGCACGAAGACCCGTGGGAGACGCGCTTTCGATTGCCGACCGTGCGCGTCGGGCGCTCGGGCGCATTTCGCGAGCCCTTCGACTACTCGCACGTGTTCGTGTCCGACGCCAACCGCGGCGCGACCACGCTCCACACCGTGCTCCAGTGCGACATCCGCGGGGCGCGCGTCGCGTGCAATGCGCAAGGCGTCCTCGGAGGCTCGTCGCGCACGTTCTACGTGTCCGGAACGGCGGTGTACGTGTGGACCGAGCCCGACGACAACGACTCGGACCGCGGCCAGCAGCGACAGACGGGCTCGTGGATCGTGCGGCTTCCTCTCTCGCAGCGCGCGACGCCGGGCGCGGCTCGCGTCCGCGGCGGCCCCGTCGATCAGTTCGCCTTCGACGAGCGCGGCGGCTCGCTGCACATGCTGCTTCGCAACGACGGACACGGCGACGCGATGTGGTCGTCGCAGACCACCGCGGGCGCTGTCGCTGCGCTGAAGATCCCTCTCGCGCGGCTCTCGGGTTCGGTGAGCGACGCCCCTGCGAGCGCGTACACGATGCTCGTCGAGATGCAGCGCGGGGGCGCGTTCAAAGAGCGTTGGATCGGCGAGTACGCGCTCTTCGGTTCGGGGCGTCGCGCGTACGGCCCCGGCGCGATCCAACCGGGAATGTCCTCGCAGTTGTTCGCGTACCGCGCGAGCGACCAGCGCTTGTTCGAGCTGCAGACCGAGCAGGGCATCGAGCGCATCGAGCCGCTCGGCGCGCACGCGCTCGCCGTCGGAAACGCAGGCGACACCCTTGTGCTCACGCCGATCGCGCTCGACGGCGCGACGCCGACCACGTTCGCGCCGCTTCGGCTGCGTGGCCGCGCGCAGGGCGAGACGCGCTCGCACGGGTTCTTCTTTCGACCATCCGCGGCGCGCGACGGCGTGTTCGGCATCGCGACCTCGGGCAACATGCACACCGGTCGTCGCCAGCTGAGCAGCGCGTCGGACCTCAGCTTCTTTCGCGTCGAGAGCCTCGCGTTGTCTCCGCTGGGCACGCTCGAATCGCGCACGACGAGCGATCGTTGCTCGGTCTCGTGCGCGGATTGGTACGGAAACACCCGGCCGATCTTCTGGCGAGACCGCGTCCTCGCGCTCATGGGAGATGAGGTGGTCGAAGCGACGCTCTCGGCGCGCTCGCTCACCGAACGCGCCCGCGTCGACTTCGGCGCCGGCGTCCGCACGGTCGAGGCCGACGAGGACGAGGACGACGACGACGAGGAGTGAGTCGCCCATGAATTCATGGGCGATCGCGCTGCGCCGTCACGCGAGCGGGCACTCGGGCGGCGCGAGCGGGCCGATGATGTCGATCGCGATGACGCGAACGTCGCAGATCCATTGGACGCGCCCTTCGTGCGCTTTGCATTCGCACGAGACGCGCCCGGCTGCGGTCATCTCGCTGTCGCGCGTCCCCACGGGCGAGCACGCAGCGCCGTGAAGCAGACGACGCTCCGCGACCGGGCCCGTGGGTTCGGCGGTCGCGCTCGCGTCTTCGACGACCCTGACTGCGGAGACGTCTGCGACCGTCGCGTCGCGCGTCGCGGGTTGGCTCGCTCCGCTCGAAAACGTGTTGGGCGCGTCGGTCGTCGATCGTTCGCACCCTGCCGCGCTCGCGAGCGAGCCCAGCGCGAGCGTGCGAACGAACTCGAGCGCTCGGCCTCGTGCGTTCATCGTGTGGGTGAGCGTAGCGCGCGTCGTCAGCGGACGGCGGCGCGAAGTCCATCGACGTGAGCTACGCCACGCGATCGTCGAGCTCGGGCGGAGGGAGCGGGCCCTCCATGATCATGCTCGAGTCGTCACAGACCCAACGCGCGCCGCCTGCAGCCGCGACGCACTCGCAGGGAGCGAGGCCGTTGGGCCGTAGATCGTCCCCCCGCGCACCCACGGGCGAACAGAGCTCCCCTGCCGCGACGCGGCGCGCGGGCGTCGTGTTCTGCGGGGCGATCGGCGCGGTGTTCGTCGCGGTCGCCACGCCCGCGTCCGCGGGTGTCGGCTGCGCAGCTCCGCTCGAAAACGTGTTGGGTGTCTCGGTCGTAGACTGTCGGTCGCATCCCGTCACGCCGCTCAGCGCGCCGCCCAAGGCCAACGCTCGCGCGAAGCGAAGCGCTCTGTTCGTAGTGGTCATCGAGGGCGCGATCGTAGCGCAACGCCCCCGTCCCGTGGATGTTGTGAGCGCTCGCGCGCGACCCTGAACTCGCGGCTCACCCTCGCTCTGTCCGCGTAAGCGCCGTGTACGCGAGGTGCCCGCTCTGGTGCGCCCCGTAGAGCGCGACGGTGGCCTCTTCGATCGCCGCGCGATCCGCGCGCTTCCACGCGGCGCGCGAGGTGCCGTGCGCTCGTCCGAGCACCGAGCCGAGATAGCGAAACAGCGGTTCGAACTGCGACGATTCGATCTTCGCCATCGACAGCTTGTCCTCCTGCGGCGCGAGCGGCCGGAGCATCAGCGTCCTGCCGTCCGCTTTGACCATCGCCGGGTGCGCGTCGATCGCCGCGAGCGCCTCGCGCGCCGCGAGCAGCGCCTTCGGCTTCACCGCGCTCTCTTTCATGTCGAACAGCCACGGGGGCTCTTCGGGGTCGATCGGCGCGACCGCCACCGCCGCGCGAAAGTGCCCGAGGCTCCCGTTGCCCGCGACGCGAAAGGCCACGTCGTCGACGCGGTAGAAGCCGTGCTCTCGCTCGGCGATCGCGGGGTAGAGCGTCGCGACGTCGCGCGCGAGCAGCTCGGTCTTCTTCGCCTCGTCCTTCGTGAGCGAGAGGTACCGCTCGCCGCGGATGAATTCGTGGGCTTCGTACTTCGCGTCCGTCCGAAGCGCCGTCCGCGCCCGCAAGAAGTCGTCGTACTTGCGCGCCTCGACCTTGGTGAGCAGCGCACGCACGGGCTTGGGGGTCTCGACCTCTTCGTCCGTGAGGTAGCCCTCGAGGACCGCCTCGATCCACCGGAGATTTTGCAGCGGATGCTCGCCGCGCGAGGCGCCCGCCAAGAGCGCGCTCGTCGCGAGCCGAAGCACGTCGTCGACGAGCGGCCCTTCTCGCACCGCGTCGAAGTCGTTGATCCAGAACGCCGCTTCGCCGCGCTTCCAGGGGGGCTCGCGGTCTGCGCGGAGGGCGCCGAAGTTCTCCGCGTGCGCGTCGCCGACGAGCCACCCTTCGCTCGACAGGTCCGCGACGATGGGGCGCACCTGACGCAGCGAGCGCTCGAAGAAGCCGAGCGACCCGCGAAAGAAGCCGAACGCGCTCTCGCACATCTTCGCGCGCTTCTTCGAGAGCAGCCACGGTCGCGCGTCTCGTCCGTCCTCGGCGCGAATGCAATCGAGCCGCTCGATCACCGCGCGATCGTCGTCGAACTGCTGCTTCGCGAGCGCCCACGCATCGCCTCGTGCCATGCCTCACGATACGCGATCGCGAGGCACCTTCGCTCAGCGATGACGGCCGCGCTTCTTCGGCCGAAGCACCTCTCGCGCGGTGTCGATCAGCGCGCGCAGCTTCGGGGCGGTCTCTGCGCGCGGCGCGAAGTACAGATGCAGCCCGGGCTCGGTGATCGCGAACGAATCGAGCACGCGCTCGAGCCGCCCCTCGCGTTCGTGCCCGACCACCATCGCGTCGAACGAGTACGCGAGCCCCATCCCCGCCGCCGCGGCGTCCACCATCATGGCAGCGTCGTTCAGCACGACGGTCGCGTCGAGGTCGAGCGCGACGTCGCTCCCGCGCTTCTGCAGCTCCCAGCGATACACGTCGCCGCCGGTGATGTTGCGGTAGCCGATGATCTCGTGCTCGCGCAGCTCCTCGAGCGAGCGCGGCCGACCTTTGCGCTCGAAGTACTCCGGCGATCCCACGATCACTGTGCGAAACGGCTCGGTGAGCGGCGTGGACACCATGTCTCGCTGCACCATGCTGCCGAGGCGAATCCCCGCGTCGTACCCGTGCTCGCCGAGGTCGCGAAGCGCGTCGTCGACGTGCACCTCGACGCGAACCTTCGGAAACCGTCGTCGCAGCTCCGGCAGCACAGGCATCAACACGAGCGGGACCGCGATCCTCGGGACGCTCAACCGCAAGAGCCCCGTCGGCTCTTTGCTGCGCTCGGACGCGCGCGCCAGCGCATGCTCGAGCGCGGCCACGTGCGGCGAGCACTGCTCGAGCAGCGTCTGTCCTGCCTCGGTGAGCGTCACGCTCCGCGTCGTGCGCGCGAACAAGACAACCCCGAGCGCCGCTTCGAGCCTACGGACGCGATGGCTCACCGCGGGGGTCGTGACGCCCAACGCCGCCGCGGCGCGACGAAAGCTCTTGCTCTTGGCCACCGCCAGAAACACCGGAATCGCGTCGAGCATCGCGCGAATCATTGTGTCACCAAGCTCAATAAATCATTCAATCATTGTGTGCTTCTCGTACACGCATGCGCGCTGCATCGTCGGGCACCAGCAGAAAGGGCACAGACGACATGCAGTTCACGACGCTCGGACAATCAGGGCTCATCGTCTCGCGCATCGGCTTCGGCGCGATGACGTTTACGCAAGGCGACCAGAGCCTCGCGGCTGTGTACAAGACCGGAGCCGAAGAGGCCGCCACCATGGTGCGCCGCGCGATGGACGCGGGCGTAAACTTCTTCGACACGGCCGATGGATACGCGGGCGGCGAGTCCGAGCGAATGCTCGGAGCCGCGCTCGGCGATCGTCGCGCGGACGTGGTCGTCGCGACGAAGGTGGGCTTTCGAACGGGCTCGGCGGTGCATCGCTCGGGGCTGTCGCGAAAGCACATCCTCGATTCGGTCGACGCGAGCCTCCGTCGCCTGTCTACCGACTGGATCGACCTGTACATCGTTCATCGCGAGGATCCCTTCACGCCGCTCGAAGAGACGCTCTCGACGCTCGACGCGATCGTGCGTCAGGGAAAGGTCCGCTACCTCGGCTTCAGCAACTGGTCCGCGTGGCGCGCGGCGGCCGCGATCAGCATCCAGCGCGCGAACGGGTGGGCGCCGTTTATCAACGGGCAGATGCACTACTCGCTCGTGACGAGGGACGTCGAACGAGACGTCGTTCCGATGTTCGCGCACATGGGCGTGGGGTTGAGCGTGTGGAGCCCCCTCGCTGGCGGCTTCTTGTCCGGCAAATACACGCGCGATACGGCGCCCGCGGCGGACGATCGACTCTCGGGGTTCGACATCATTCCGTTCGATCGCGAGCGCGGCTGGAGGACGCTCGAAGTGCTTCGTTCGCTCGCCGAAGCGCGAGGCGTCACGGTCGCGCAGCTCGCGCTCGCGTGGCTGCTCGACCGACCGTCGGTCGCGTCGGTGATCGTCGGCGCCTCGAAGACCTCGCAGCTCGACAACAACCTCGGCGCGCTCTCCGTCACGCTGAGCGCCGAAGAGCGCACGAAGCTCGACGCGGTGAGCGCGCTCGACCCGTCGTACCCGCACTGGTTCATCGATCGGCTACAGGACGCGCAAACGCGCGGAGCGCTCGCTCGTTGAGCGCCGAGGGGCGCGGCGTATGCCAACCCCGTCTCTCTCCGCGCTACGCTCGCCGCTCCCGTTGGAACTCCTCGGCTGGCCATCGTCCCTCGCGGTCACTTCGCTCGCCGAGCGTGTGCTCGATCCGCCGCGACCCGCGCTCGAGTCCATTCGCAGCGCGCTGCGCGACATCAACAAGCCACGCGAGGCGCTCGAAGCCGCGGTCGCTCGTGGCTTTTGTCCCGTCGATTGGCTCGAGTCGCGCGAGCGCGCGTTCGGCGGAACTCCGCGGGCCCCGAAGCTCGTCCCGCACAACTCGCGCACGGTCGTGGCGCTCGCGAGCGACGTCCCCGGCGTGCTCGCCGCCGAAGCGCTCGCGCGCGAGTTTTCCGAACGCGCGCGGCCGTGGGCGTCGTTGCCCTCGCGCGACGCGCCGGTGTTCTGGGAAGCAGACACCCTCGCGTCGTCGTCGGACGGGCGCCACCCGACGCAACCCATCCTGCCGCGCGCGCTCGATGTGCTGAGCCCCGGTAGCTATCGATTCACCGTCGTCACGCGCGTGTTCGCGAAGCTCGGCGAGCATCACGCCGAGCGCGCATCGCCCACGGCACCAAACGCGATACGTTCGCTGGTCGCGCGGATGATCCGACGCTTGGAGCCTCGCGAGCCCGCGCCTCCGTACGACAGCCAGTGGGCCGCGTTGCTCTACAACCGCGTCGAGCCATCGCGACAGACCGCGTGGCATCGCGCGCTCGAGGAGCACCGTCGCGCGTGGTACTTCGCGATCGTCGCGTGGGCGGGCGAGACGCTCGCGTCGTCGCTCGAGCCGCGCGCGCTGCAGTGGATCCCCGAGCCCCTTCGGACTGTCTCTCTCTCGACGGTGCCCAACCCCTTCGAGCCCCTCGCCAAACTCTGGAACACCGGCTACGCGCTGCGCCGCGCGTCCGAAGAGAGCATCGCGCTCTTTCTTCCGCTGCCCGCCTCGCGATGGTGACGCGCGATCGCGCACGCGCTGCGAATTGCTTGGTAGTCTTCGCGCTGTGATGAAGTACGGCGCTGGTGTTTGTTGCCTTCTGTTCGGCGTTGCCGCTTGTTCGACGCCGATGTCCGCCGAGGACGCGGGCGTCGACGTCGCCCGCGAGGCTTCGATCGACGCTGGCGTGGTCAGCGACGCGCCCTCGGTCGCCGACGCGCAGGACACAGGGACGTGCACGCCTGCGACGTGCAACGCGCCGGGCTCTTCGTGCGTAAACGGAGCGTGCGTTCAGGACTGTCGCAACGCGAGCGCCGCGGCGTGCGGCGCGGGGACGATCTGCGACTTCGTCGACGGGCAGTGCCGCGTCGCAAACTCGTGCTCGATTACCGGTGCGTTCGCCGCGTGCGACGAAGGAACGTGCGGCCCCGGGAGCGAGTGCGGCCCCGACAATCGCTGCGTCGCCGACGGCCGATGTCGCAGCGTGCAGTGCGACGGTCCTCGCTGCTACGGCGTTGATTGCGCGTGCGAACGGCCGGCGCCGAGGTGCTCTCCCGTCGCGCTCGCGAGGCTCAACGGCGCGGATTTCGTCGGCGCGATGCCCACCAACTCGCGCCCGGACGAGGGGATCATCGACCTCGAGTTCGACAGCGTGTGCTCGGCGTACGCCGTCACGGTGATCTCGGGACAAGATCATCTGCGGCAGCTCACGAGCGATGGAATGTTCACGTCGTGGGGCGGCGCTTCGAACATCGACATGGGCGAAGTGGCCATTCGACAGCGGTTGGGGAGCGCCGCGGTCGACACAGAGCTCGGCGAAGTCGCGCTCACGTACGCGTGTATCTCTGGGTGCACGGCGACGACGGAGGACGCGCAACAGGGGCTCGTGCGGCTCGATCGCATGAGCGCGACGAGGCCGCTGCCCAACGTCGTTCCGGCGATGATCACGCGGGGGAGCGGCCCCTTTGGAAACGCGACGATCGACGCAGGCCCCGCGGGGCTCGCGTACGGGCCCGACGGACGGCTGTACATCGGCAACCTCGACGCCAACGGAGAGTTCTACCAAGTCGAGCTCGCGACGCGGACGCGCACGCTCATCCATCGCTTCACCAGCCGCGTCAACGCGAGCGCTGTGTTCGACAGTCGACGCGTCCTCGTCGCGCTCGAGAACCGCGAGGTGTACTTGCTTCCGACCACGCCCATGGCCGTCCCCGTTCGCTGGGCCATGCTCGAGGGAACGGTCACGAGCCTCGCGCGCGATCGCTTCACGGGCCGCGTCTACGCCGAGCTCCGCGTGGGAGCCGAGCCTCGCATCGTCGAGATCTCCGCGGACGGGATGACGGTGCGGCCCTTCCAACGCCCCGCGCGTCTCGGCCGCATCGCGATCGCGCCGGACAACTATCTCTATCACACGGCAGTGTTTCCCAACGTGCAGTGGACCAACGTGATGTCGCCGCCCATCGAGCGCTGGCCGCTACCCGCGACGCGGTGAGCCACGGAGTAGCAGCAGTGGGGTTGGCAGGGTTGGCGAGCGCTCGGCCAACGTTGGCGAGGTGTCGGCCAACCCAGTGCGTGGGTTGGCGAATGGCTACGGAAGGTGCACCGCGCGCCGCTGCGGGTGCTCGACGAGGCGCGTGCCCTGCGGGATCTCGAAGCTTCGTCCGGGCACGTCCGGCGTGTCGATGACGAAGCCACGGGCCCCCCTCGCGCGCAGCGTCAACGGCGACTCTTCTTGGTCGCCCATCGATGGCGAACAGCGCATCGTGAGCAGGTTTGTGCCTACGTTCGGAGCTGGACGGCACTCGCCGTTGAGCTCATCGGTGATCGCGATCCTGCGTCGCATGGCGCCCTGCAGAATGAGCGTGAGCTGCTTGAACTGATCGGACCCCCGCACCTCCCACTGCGCGCGAACTTCGTTCGGGAGCATCGGCGGCGTGGGCATGCGACCCGCCCACGGCCGCGCCCGCGCGTCGCGCGCGACGCCCAGAAGCGCGACGCTCTCGGTGACGAGCCCCGTGATCTGCACGCGATAGCGCCCTGGCGCAGGACGCGCGAGGTCGACGACGGCCGAGCGGCGCGGCTGCGAGTACTCGCACTCGACCGATCGATCGGGCTTCGTCACGAAGAGCCCGACGGTGTCCTCGCTGAAGAGCCAGATGCGCACGTGATCGACGCCGCGACGCACGTCGAGCGTGACGGTCTGCGACCGCTGTCCGTACTCGGGCACGGAGTCGGGCGCGCCGCGACAATCGAGCTCGGACGAGTCGACCCCGAGGTCGAGACGCGAGCGGCTGTAGATTGTTCCCGAGAGCAGCCGCGCGTCGCGAGCGGTCGTCGGCTCGATCGTCAGCGGGGATCCCAGAGGAAGAAACGTTGCCGTGATACCGGCCTCGACAAAGGCCGCGGCAGCATCTTCGGTCGCGTCATCCATCGCCGCGTCGACGAGCGTCGCGTCGTGCGCCGCCGTCTCCGAAGGCCTCGCGTCTCGCGCGTCGCGATCGATCGCGCGGTCGACCAACGATGCAGCGTCCATCGCGCTCGTCGACACCTGCGCGCGTCGACACCCGAACGCGAGTCCCGCACCGACGCCGAGCATCGCGAGCTGCCACGACAAACACTGAAGCGTTTCGCGGGCGCGCAGCGAGGTGTTGTGTCCGATCATGACGCGTACGTGAAGCGTACGACACGCCCGGCTTCGCAGGGTCGCAGCGACCACAAATGGCTCGCCCTTGCGTGCGTGCGCCGAGGCCGTCGGGATCGTCCAACGGGGCGTCGTTCGCGCTCAGCGCAGCTGCGACCGACGGATGGTCATCTGGTGCACGGTGCGACCCGCGCCGTCGACGATGCGCGCGAGGATGGACGGGTCCATCGCGGTCGTGTCGAAATCGAGCTGCATGAACGTCGGCGCTTCTTGCGTGCACGCGACCTGGCGCGCGTCGGGTTCGACCGCGTCGGGCCCCGGGCACGTTCCTTCTTCGTGCACCGCGAGACCCGAGGAGACGAGCTCGGGGATGTCGTAGTGCGTGCGGTGGATCCATCGAAAGTGGCTGCGATGGATGTCGCCCGCGAGAAAGACAACGCCGCCGATGTTGTCGTTGCGGATCACGTCGAAGAGCCGCTGTCGCTCGGGGTAGTGCCACCACGTCTCGCCTGCGCCGCGGCTGAACGTCGATCCCGAGACGATCACGCGAAACGTCGCTGTCGATCGACGCAGCGCTTGAAAGAGCCACGTCGCTTGCTCGCTCCCGAGGATCGAGTCGCCCGTGGTCTCGTTCTCTCGGTAGTACCGGTCGTCGATCACGAAGAAGTCCACGTCGCCGTACGAGGTCTTGAAGAACACCCCCGGAGTCATCGGGAGTCCGTACGACGGATTGGCCCAGTAATCACTGAACGCGCGGAGCACGGTCTCTTTCGCGTCGCAGCTTCGGTCGGTGTTGTTTCCGCAGTAATCGTGGTCGTCCCAGGTCGCGAGCACGGACGTGTGCGCGAGCATCGCCGCGCGCGCGGGCATGTCCATCGCGTTGCGATAGCGCCACCAGTGGGCCTGGAGGTTGCGCGTGTTTCCGTAGTGGTTGTCGCCGGCGAAGATGAAGAGATCGAGGTCGCGCGAGTCGATCTCGCCGAAGATCGGCTGCACTGGAAAGTTCGTGTCGTTCGCGCACGAGCCGAAGCCCATTTGAAAACGTGTGGCGACTCCTACGCGCGGCGCCGTTCGAAAGCGCGCGACGCGACCGACGCGCGCGCCGCCGAGCACGGCGCTCGCGGTGTACTCCGTGCGTGGGCTGAGCCCGTCGACGTCGAACACCACCGTGAAGTCATCGTCGGGGTCCGCGTAGAGAGGCCCGATGCGCCTCGACGCGCCTCCGCCCATGGGCTGCACGTCGAGCGACACGGCGCGCGTCGAATCGGTGCGAACGAGCACGCGCGCGGTGTCGGGACCCACCGCGCCGACGAGCGGACCGTGGGTGATTCTGCTGGCAAAACACGTGGTGCACGTCTCGGTGAGCGGCCGCGGGTCGCGCCAAGAGCGCGCTTCACCAGCGCCGTTGCCGAGCCACGCGTCGATGCCGTCTCGGCAGTGCACGGGCTCTCCGTCGAACTGCACTTGCACGCACGCGGGGTGCACGGCGTCGGTCCCCGCGCGGTGGCGGATCTCGATTCGGTCGACCTCGCTCCGCGGCAGCCCCACTGCCGTGAAGTGAAACACGTCCATCTCGCCGCGACGAAAATCGTCTACTGCAGGGACGTCCAACGGAAAGCAGCGCGTCGCGTTGAGGCACAGCTCGAGCTCGGGGTTCGGGTCGTCGCCTCCTCCGGCGTTGACCTCGTTTCCCGTGCGAATCGCCACGCTCAAGTGACGAATCGTCGTCGGAAACACAGGCGGCCCTCGCGTGTCGCTCGCGGCGTCCGCTGCTCGGCTGTCTTGCGTCGCCGCGTCGAGTCGCGCGTCGACGGCGGCGTCCATCGCGCTGTCGGTCGCGACGTCGTCGGTCGAAGCGTCCGCTGCGACGGCGTCCATCGCGCTGTCTGTCGAGCGCGCGTCGTTCGGCGCGCGAGCGTCGAGCGAAACGCACGAGCCTCCCGAAGAGACCGCGTCAGGAGGGCAGGGCGCCGAGCACGCGACGAGTGCGAACGCAGCGATGAAACCAAGGCTTCGAAGGGACACAGCCCTCTCACGGTATCGAAGATCTCGCGCCGCACAACGGGACGAAAGCCTCCCGCTTGGGAGTGATCGCTCCCAATTGTGCGCGCTCGACGATGCTGTCACCGTCTCGACGATGCCGGTTTTTTACGCGCGAACGCTCGGTCTAGCCTTGCTCTCGATGACCGCATGTTCGTCGACGATCGCCACCGACGACGCGTCGCTCGATCGCGCTTCGATGAGCGACGCTCGCGACGCGGTCGATCGCGTCGAGCACGACGTCGAAGCGCTCGACGCGAGCGAAGACGCCGCGACGGACAGCGAGGCAGACGCGCGCGAGCCGGACGCTGCGACCGTGGACGCGGCGGCTCCTCGCGATGTCGTGGCGGACACGCGCGCGATGGCAGACACAGGAGCGCCAACGCCGGCGCCGACGAGCGCGCTCTTGCTCAACGGGCGAGATCCGATGCCGTGCGCGGATCCGACGCTGTTCTCCGAGCGCAACAACAACGCTGTGTACTTCGTGTACTGCACGAGCATGGCGCACGTGTGGCGCACGAGCGATTGGGTGACCTTCAGCGACGAGCGAAGGAGGACGGACTTCGACCTCACGGGGATGAGCGCAAACGGGCGCGAGATCGGGTCGTGGTGGGCGCCGGGGGTGATCTTCGTTCCCGAGCTCGATCGCTACGTGATGTGGGTCTCGGTCCCCGCCGCGAGCGCGACGCGCACGATGGACGGGTGGAACGCGCGGGCCATGGCCGTGCTCACCGCGACGACGCCCACGGGGCCGTGGGTCTTTCGCGAGATGGCGCAGACCGCCGCGGTGGGCGAGCACTACATCGACCCGTTTCTCTTTCGAGACAGCGACGGTCGGCGCTTCGTCTACTGGAAGCAATACGGCGGCGGACTGTCGTCGAGCATCATGGGCGCGCAAGTGTCCGCAGACTGGCGCTCGATCGTCGCGGGAACGCGCGTCGAAATCATGAACGGCTACGGCGGCGCGGGCACCTGGGAAGACAACGTCCGCGAGAATCCCGCGGTGTATCGCGACCCCGGGACCAACCGCTATCACATGCTCTTCTCTGGCGGACACTGGGACGACGGGACGTACGCGACGGGCCACGCGCTCAGCACGTGCGGCCCGCTGTGCGTCGCCGCGCCGGACGGCTACCGCATGGTGTCGAGCGGAGATCGAGGAATTTTGCAGGTCGTTCGCGCGTTCGGCGACGCGGACTTCGCGCACGGCGGGCCCGGCGGCGCCGAGTTTCAAGACGGCGCAGCGCGCTTCATCGTGTACGCCGCGGCCGCGAGGAGCGCGCGCGGAGATCGAACGCGCTTTCTCATGCGCGACCGAATCCAGTGGCGAAACAACGCGCCGTTCGTCGACACCGCAGGGCACAGACCGCTCGGGTTTTGATCGCACGGGAGCGTCGGCGACCGATCGCTGCCGTCACATTCCGGCGTCGGGCGTCGGGCCGCAGAGCTCGTTGATGACGAGCGCGTTCCAGTCGGCAGGCGCGATGTTCTCGGGGCCGTAGCAGCGTTGGTACTGCGCTGTCGTGCGCGCGCACGCGCGGCGGTACTCGGCGTTGATCGCTGAGCATGCGCCGCCTGGGGCGTACACCTGCGGGCCGTACACGCACGCGTCGAGGTCGGGGATCGCGCACCCGTCGCACGCTGCGTAGGCGCAGCGCGGGTAGTTGTTCGCTGCGATTCCACAGGCGACCGACGCGCCGGCGGCGATCATGCAGCCGCCGAGGTTGAGGTACCAAAACAAGTTGCCGCCGCTCGCCTTGAGAATCGGTCCCCACGTCGCGTCGCTCTCGGGGTCGCTGAACACGCACTCGTAGCAGCGGTCTCCGAGCATCGGTCGAAAGTTGGCCTCGGTCGTCGGCGTGTTCTCGACGTTTTGCGCGGCGAGCCTGACCTGTTCAGCCGTGCAAGATCCGCGGCGAACGCGCGGCGGCGCCCAGTTGTACGTGTCCGCGATCGGCGCGGTCGCTGGACACTCGCGAGGGCGCTCGGGGCGCGACGCGATCACGCGTCCAGCGTCTCCGCCGCTGTCCGCTGGCATCTGCGCGACATCGACTGCGTCCATCGAAGCGTCGTTCGTGCTCGCGTCGACCGGTGGCGTCGCGCCTCCGCAGCCAACGAGCGCCGCGATGGAAGTCAGGAACAAACACACGCTCGTCCCCCGCTGCGTTGCCCGATCGTTCGTCGTTCTCATGGGTTCGACGAAGACAACGGCGAACGATCAGCTCTGACACGGCATTACAGCGCGAGGGCCCAGAGGTCCGTAAACGGCTGCGGTCCGTTGCCGAAGCCCATCACGAATCGCTTTCGCGCGGCGTCGTACACGACCATCGACGAGCTTCGAATGCGCGGCCCGTTCGGGACATCGACGCGATCCCATCGCTCGTGCCCGCGATCGAGCGAGAGAAACCACAGCCCCGGAACGGACGTTCGCCCGTCGTTGGTCCCGCCCCACACGAGCATCCGACGCGCGTCCGGATCGATCGCAAACCCGCTGTTTCTCCGGGGTGGAATCATCGCCCCCGTCGTCGTGATCGCGCTCCACCGCGGCGGCGTCTGCGTCAGATCGAGCTGCCACACGCCCTCCGAGAACCCTCCGCCGGTGTCCCCCGAGAACATCACCGCGCGCTGCTCCGCCGCGTCGTGCACGAACGCCATCCCCGCGCGCCCCTCGGGCACGCTCTCGCTCGTCGCGTCGTCGCTCGCGGTCCATCGCTGCGTCGCTGGGTCGAAGAGCCACACGCTGCAGTGATTTCCCTGCGCGGTGTTGACGCCGCAGAAGCTCACGTAACGGTTGCGCGGCGCATCGAACACGAGCCCCGGCTGGTAATCACCGACGCGTCGCGAGCTCATCACGTCGAGGGTCTCGAAGCTCGGCATCGCGCCTCGGGCGAACCTCACGCGATACGTCCCTTGCGGCGTCGCTCGCTGTCCCATCAGCCCGCCGAAGTAGAGCCCCTGCCCAGCCTCGGGCCCGAGCGCGAGTCGACCCCCAGGCAGCCCCGGCGGCGTGTCCATCGTGGTCAATCGCGTCCATCGATTCGAGCTCAGCGAAAACTCCCACCAATCGAAGCTCGGCGTGAACTGCTGCGGGACGTACACGAACCCGCCGTACACGAGCATCCGATCCGGATCGCTCGGGTCCATCCACTGCGATCCGTACTCGCGCGCGAGCGGCCCGTCCATGTCGCCCGTCCACGTCGCGAGCGATTGCCACCGCAACGCCCGCACCTCGAGCGTCGCTCGTCGCTCTGCGCGACCCCCGTTGGCGCACGTGACCTCGACGGTCACCGACACCGCGCCCGACGCCGTGTACGGCGCGCGCACGATCACTGCGTCGAACGGAGCGTCGCTCGCTCCCCACGCGCCCTCGGGCATCGATCGAACCGACACCGCGCTCCGCGCTTGCGCGCCCGTGAGCCCGAAGCGCAGCGGCGCGCCTTGCCCGACGGACAACGACGACGGCGCGACGAGCTCGACCTCGCACTGCGGGCTCGCGTCCGCGCCTCCATCCGTGACACTTGAATTCATGGGACCGCACGCCACCAGGCCGAGCGTCGCGCCCGCCAAGAGCGCTCGCGCTGAGATCGATCGCATGGGTCGCGTTGGCAGCAACACGCATGCCGCGCGAAATGTCCGCCGAAACGCGGCAGAAACCACGGTGCGCCGCTCGACCGTTACGGACCTGACGCGCCGAGCACGGGCGCGGTTCAGCGCTACGATGGCTCCGACGAATGCGCTCAGTTGTTCGAGAGTCCATCGCCGCGCCGTGCGAGGTCGTGTTCGACCTCGTCCACGATTACGAGCGTCGCCTCGAGTGGGACACGTTGCTCTCGCGCGCGGACCTCGAGGGCGGCGCGACGCGCGCGGCGCGCGGGGTCGTCGCGACGTGCGTCGGTCGCGGCTGGCTCGCGCCGTTTGCGTTGAGCACGGTCTATGTGTCCTTCGAGCGAGGAAAGGTCGCCGCCGTCAAGCTCGTCAACCGCGTCCCCTTCTTCGCGACGTGGGCCGCGTCGATTCGTCACGCGCCGACCGAGGACAACGAGGGATCCACGATCACGTACACGGTGCACTTCACGGCGCGGCCCCGGTGGCTGCGCTGGATCATCGAGCCGATCATGGGCGCGTTCTTCCGCTGGGAGACACGAAAGCGCCTCGCCGCGCTGCGGGCGTTTCTCGCGAAGTCGCGCGCCTCGTAGCGATCCGCTGCGCGCGCCGCGCTACGTCGCGCTGGACTGCTCTGCGGCGGGCTGCCACAGCTCGAGCTTGTTTCCGTCTGGGTCCATGATCCACGCGAAGCTTCCGTTTTCGTGTGTCTCGGGGCCCTTCAAGATCGCGACCCCGTCGGCCTTCAGCTTCGCGAGCAGCCCGTCGAGGTCGTCCACGCGGTAGTTGATCATGAAGCTCGACTCGCTCGGGCTGAACCAATCGCTGCTCTTCGCCGCGACGTGCCACACCGTCGCGCCGCCGTCGCCCGCTTTGTCGTCGGGCCAACGCAAGACAGCGCCGCCCCACGGTTCGAGCGAGAGCCCGAGGTGCCGCTGGTACCAGGCCGCGAGCTCCTTGTGGTCGGTCTTCGACTTGAAAAACACGCCCCCGATGCCTGTGACCTTCGCCATGCTCGACGGTCTCGCACGCCAGCGCGAAGACCGTCAATTTCTGCGGGTGCCGCTCGACACCGTGAGCTCGAACGCGCGGACCTTCGCGCCTTCGTCCCCGCGGGACACGCGCCCTTCGCACAGAACCCCGACGCGATCGCCTCGCACGCACACCGCCGTGCTCGGACGCGCGAAGAGCGTACGCGAAGCGCCCGTCGCGTCGATCTCGACGAGACCGCTGTCCGTGGCCGCCACGAGCGTTCGCGATGTGTCGTCGAACGCGAGTGAGTTGATCGCGGCGCCGCGCCACATGCAATGCGCGACCAACGGCGCATTGCCATCGCGCTGCTGGGTCCAGCACACGCAAAAGACCCCAGTGTTCGTACCCACATACACGCGCTCTCCGAGCACGAGCAACACGACGCCGAAGCGGCTGTCGTCGACACGAAACCACCCGAGGTTCGTCTCTCCTTCTGCGGACAGCGACGACAGGTCCAGCTTGGCTCCTCGCTTTTCGACGCGCAACATCCTCGTCGAGTCGAGCCACGCGTGGGCGCCGTACGCGAGCGTGAAGAGCGCGCGCGGCTTCTTGAATTCGAGCACCTTTCCGTTGATCGCGACCTTCGAACCATCCGGCGACGGCAGGATGAACGTGATCGTCTCCTCGCTCGTGCTCCCGAGGGCGAGGTGCTTCGACGGCGCTTCGGGATCGATCGCCACGAGCTTCTTGTCCGCGTGCGCGAGAACGAGCCCGTCGGGACCCTCGGCGATCGCGGTCACGCCGTCGCGACCGCCGATGGCGAGCGCCAAGGGTTTGCTCCGGGCGGTGCTTCGCTCGAAGCAAAGCACCTCCGCTTCGTGCGCGACGCAGAGTCGCTGTCCGACGAACGCGATCGCGCTCGGACCATCGTCGTCCGCGCCGCCAAATTCGAATTCGTGTGCGGTCACCGTTCGCGGCGCGCCGAAGCGCGCGAGCCCCGGGGCGTCCTCGTCGCTCGTCGTCGTGATGCCCGAGCCCCGACGAACGGGCTTTGATTTTGTGGGACGAAATGCAGCGACCACCGCGTCGAAGCGCTCTTTGGAGCAGAGCTCGCACAGCGGCTCTTCGTAGCGATCCCAGAGCATCTTGGCGATCTCGGCGCGATCGGCGTCGTCGACACGAGACATGAGCGCGTCGAACTCCGCTCGCTCTCCGACGACCGCGCCCGCGGCCACGGCCGTCGCCCAGCGCATCGCTCGCCAGAACGCTGGCGTGTCCTCGACCTCCCACTGCGTGTCCCCCGAGCGAAGCCCCGCGAGCGCGCGCTGCGCGGTCACCCACGCGAGCGTCGCCATGTCGATCTCTGTGGGACACACCCGGCAGTACAGCGTGTTGCACACGTCGTCGTACGCGACTTGCCAGCCGAACAAGCTCCGCAGCGCGCGCGTTTGTCGAAGCCCTGCTTCGAGCCCGTTGTTGCGCGCGGTGCTCATCACGTCGCTCGCGATCGAGCGCATCGCTTCGCGCTCGACGTCCGCGAGCTCGGCGGGCGTCTCGTTGGCGAACGGGCCAGGCGAGAGCTGCGCGCGCGAGAGGTCGAACGCGAGCTTCGTTCCAGGAGCGTCGAGCTGCTCCCACGCGTCGACGAGCAACGCGTCGTGCGCGAGGATCCCGTCGAGCGCTTTGTAGAGCTTGTTGGGTTTGCCGGACGCGGGGAGCTTCCCTTTCCACGCGCCGAACGTGCGCGCGGCGCTCTTTCCGTAAGAGCCTCCGCCACGGACAGCGATGACCGCGACGCCCGTCGAGAGCGCGGTCGCCACGCGCTCGGCCACCGCGAGATCCGCGGTGAACCACGTGTCGTCGGTCACCGCGATGAATCCGTCGCGCGCGTGTGACACGACGACGGTGCGCGTGGTGTTGGTGCGCGGCGCGGCGCTGTCGAGCTCGATCGCTCCGAGCGAAGTGTAGGCCTCGCGAACGGCGCGGGTGGTCGCCTCGTGATCGTTGCTCGCTACGAGGATCGTCGCTGTATAGGTCATCGCGTCGGCCGCGGAGCATGGACCGTACGCGTCGCGACAATCAACGCCGCGCGCTCACGCCTTGGCAGGGAGCACGCCTTCGGCGCGGAGCTGCGCGCTTCGAAGCGGCTCGTACACGGGCGGATCGCCGACGCCGAGCATCGCGCGCACTTCGCTGACGGGCTTGGCGAGCATGGTCTCCCAACGTTGCTCAGGAAAATACCTCGCCTTTGCGCCCCGAACGAACCCGTCGAGGATCAGCCGCCCGTGGGTGCGCGTGAGCCCTTTGCTCATCGCCGCGGCGATGATGAGCGCGATCGCCGGGTTTCTCACTTGCGCAAACGAGAACGCGAGCAGCGCGATCTCGCCCGCGACGTCGCCCTTGTAGCCCGTCACCGCGTGCCACAGGTCGTGCGTGTCGCGCATGCGCTCGCGCACCCACGTTTGCTGGCGCGACTCGCCGGCGTGCGCGTGGTGCGCTTCGGTCTTGTCCGACGCTTCGATGATCCCATCGGCGCTGATGCCCTCGCTCTCGAGAAAGCGCAGGTACGCGCGTCCGAGCGATCCCTCGGGCATCGCGCGGAGCGCCTCTCGGTCGCGCAGGGTGTCCACGATGTTCGGCGTCTCGTCGAGCAGCTTCGCGCCGTCCGAGCTCTCGCCGACGCGCTTGGCGATGCGCTCGATCGTGTCGCCCGAGAGCGCGTCGATCACAGTGAACACCTGCGGCAGATCGTCCGGGTCGTCGAGCAACGCTCGGATCGCAGAGTGGGCCTTCGCAATGTCGTAGCCGCGGCGCTTCAGGGTGGACTCGATGTTCATGGCGTCTTCGCCTCCAATCGGTAACTGACAATGATGTTGATAGAGGCTATCGACAGAGTTGTCAATATTGGGCATGCGATTCTCTTCGAGCGCTGTTGCTCGGGCACTCTCGCGCGAGCGGGCGCCTCGAACGCGCGGGGGTGGGGTACAAGACTCGCCGCGATGACCTCGAAGAAGCGCGCTCGCCCGACGAGACGACGACGGACCGCAGAGGACGCGCGGAGCGCCATCCTCGACGCGGCCGAGCGGCGCTTGATCGACGCGGGGCCCGCGAGCATTCGACTCCAAGAGGTCGCCGCGGACGTGGGCGTCGGCCACCCGACGGTGCTCCATCACTTCGGGAGCCGCGAGGCCCTGGTCGACGCGGTGGTGCAGCGCGCGCTCGACAACGTTCACGCGCAGGTGCTCGCGGCGATCACCGAGAGCGCGACGGACGAGGGCGGCTTCGCGAGCCTCTTCGAGAAGGTCGCTCAGTGGCTCAGCGACTCGGGGCGCGGCCGGCTCTTCTATTGGCTCGCGCTCGAGGGGATCGAGGTCCCGGACGACAGCATTCCGTTGCAGCAGATCGTCGCGGCCGCGCACGCGCAGCGGCTTCGACGCGCGGAAGAGCGCGGGTGCGACGGGCCGCGGCCGACGCTCGAGGACACGCGCTACACCGTCGTGCTCGCGGTGCTCGCGATCACCGCGCAGGGAATCCTGGGACCACGGCTGCTCGAGCGCGTCGGGGCGGGCTCGGACGAGCGCGCTCGGAAGCGCTTTCGCGCGTGGCTCGGCGAGCTCGTGCTGCGCCACCTCGATCGCTGAGCGCGCTCACAGCGCAGCGCCGATGCGAATCCCGACCAGCGCGACGGGAAACGGCGCGACGTTGCTGAATCGATCCGCCCCGATGAGCACGCCGCCCGCGAGGAACGGCTCGACCATCGCGCCGCGTCGCGTGATCACCGTCACGTGCAGATCGCCGTCGACCTGGTGAATAAACCCTGCGCTTCCGGGGATCGAGACCGCGAGGTTCGGCGCGTACCCAGCGCGCAGACCGAGCGCGACCGCAGGGGACACAGCCCCGGTGTATCCAGCGCGAATCGAAGGTTGAATCTGGAACGCAGGGCACCCCGCGCCGAAGCACTGCGCGTTGAGCAGCGTGTCGACGCCGACGTCGAGCAAGAACCCGCCCCACACGTTGCGCAGCGTGAGCGAGAGGTTGATGCCGGCCGTGTAGCGCGTGTCGATTCCGGGCGTGGAGCCAACGCCGATCGCGCCGCTCGCGAAGAGCGCGACCGTGCGATCGCGGTACATCCGCGCGTCGAAGGCCTGCGCCGTCGGGGCGCGGGGCGCTGGCGGATCCGCGGCTCGTCGCGCGACGGGGACCTCGGTGTCGAGCGACTGCGCGGCCGCGGGGCTCGTGGCCGCGAGCGCCGCGAGCGCGATGACGAATCTTGAAAATGTGTGCATGGGTCCCTCTGGCCTCCCGGCCCGTGACGTACGACAGCCACCGGCGGTGGCGCTCGTGGCGCGATCAGCTCGCGCGCGGATCGGTGACGTGCCCGATGAAGAGCGGCGCGCCCGTAGGTGTATCGCGGATCACGAACACGAACGGGCGGTCGACCTCGAACGAGCGCGGCGGCGCGAACGAGGTCGGGCCGAAGGTGATCCCGGTGGCCGCTGCGGCTTCGGTTCCCTTCTCGTCGACGGCGATGAACGTGCTGTGCACGACGCGCTCGATGCGCATCGGTGAAGAGCGCGTGACGCCCGAGAAGTCAGCGGCGTCCGAGAACGCCGCGCCCGCGCCCATCTCCGCGAGCCGCGACGCGAGCTGCGTTTGGTGCGCGAAGCGAAAGCGCGGCAACGCGAGCTGCACGAGCGACGCAGGGAGCGCTTCGAGCCCGCGGTTCACCTCGCCCCAGCGACCGTCGGACAACGACGCCTCGAGCGCCGACACATCCCCGTTCGACGGAACGATCACCACCATCGACAGCGCCTCGTTGGCGTACGGGATCTCGATCGCGCGCCATCCGTCGGCCATCAACGTCCGCGCGCTGATGGCGCGGTTCATCCGAGGGAGCTGCACGGTGCTTCCGTCGCGCAAGGTGAAGTTGCCCGGTCGCGTTTGCGCTGCGTCGAACGCGCTCTTCCACGGGCCGTAGAAGTACGTCGCGTTCACGAGGACCATCCGCGTGTCGCCGTGGATCGCGCCGCGATCGAACAGCTCGGGGATCTTGTCTTCGGTCACCGCAGACACCCAACGGTTGATCGCGACGCGCGACTCGTCGGGCCGCGCAGCGAAATCGAGGACGCTCAAGCCCACAGGAAAATGCGCGGCCAACGCGTCGACGAAGGGCTGCTCGAACGCGAGCCCCCGCCGCGCGAACACCGCGTTGGCGCTGCGCAACACGACGCCGTTCGTCCGCCTGGCGCGAAGCGCGTTGTCCACGGCGTTGTACGCGTCGAGCGCGCGCTCACCCATCGCGCTCGTGCGGAGCACCGCGCCGAGCCCCTCGGCCGTCGCGCCGCGCGCGCCGAGGTGAGCCATCGTCAGCGCGCTGTGGATGCTCCACGGCGACACCATCGCGTTGCGATCGGACGGGAGCGCCGCGGGGCCCAGCGAAAGTCCCAGTGAAAGTTGCGCGCTCGTGAGCTCTCGCTGATCCGCGACAGAGACGTTGCTCGACGACTCCCGACGCACCGTCGTCGCGATGAGCTCGCCGGGCGGCGTCGGATCAGGCTCCGGTGCGCACGCAGCCATCGCGCCCACCGCGAGCGTCGAAGCCAGACCACGAACTGATGAAAGAAAGTGCTTCATCTCGATACCTCCGTGAGGACAGCCCGTCCCTCTTCACGAGCGATGCCACCCGCCGATCGAGCGACGAACAGGCAGCAAATTGCCATGTAAAATGCCCGTCCCCGACGCGCTGTGTCGCTGTGCCAATCGCTGGCACACCCGCGCGAACACCGACGATGACGCCAGCGATGACCGCGATGTCAGAGCGAGCGCGGCGGTTATGTGCTCTCGCCGTCGCGCGCGCGCAGGATCGTCTTCACCGCTTCGTCGAGCGAGAACGGCTTGCGCAACAGGCAGCGAACGACGCGCGGCGCGAGGTGCTCGACCGTGGGCGCGCCCGTCATGAGCAGCACCGTCGCCGAGGGAAACCGATCGAGGAGCTCTTCGACGAGCGGCGCACCGCGGTCGGTCGCGCCCAGCGTCTCGTCGATGAGCGCCACGTCGAACGGCTCGCGCCCGACGATCTGGCGCGCCGCATCGGAGCTCGCCGCAGCGCTCACGACCGCGCCGCGAAGCGAGAGGGCCGTGACGAGCAGCTCGCGGATCGACGGCTCGTCGTCCACCACGAGCACTCGCAACCCCGCCGGAAGATCATCATCGCGTCCTCGCGTCGCGCTCGGCGCGGGCGCGCTCACGACTTCGCCTCGTGGGAGCACGAGCGACGCTTCGGTTCCGCGCCCCTCTGTGCTGTGAACGCGCAGATCGCCGCTCATCGCCTGCGCGAGCATGCGAGAGACGCTCATCCCGATGCCCGAGCCCGCCTTGCGAGCTCCTTCGGCGCGCGGGTGCGTCGTAAACCCTGGCTCCCACACGCGGGCCAACGTCGCTTCGCTCATCCCAACACCGTCGTCAGTGACGACGAACTCGCTCGAGCCATCGTCGTGGCTCCGCGCGACGAGCGTGATGACGCCGCGGTCCGGCGTTCGCCGCGGGATCGCTTGCACCGCGTCGAGCGCGTTCAACACGAGGTTGGTCAGCACTTGAACGACGCGGTCTGCGTCGCCGAAGGCCTTCGGGTCTCCCTCGGTCTGCGCGATCAATCGAACGCCGCTCGCCTCGCAGCGCGGTCGCAACAGCGCCGCGAGCTCGTCGACGATCGCGCTCATGCGAAGCGTCGCGCACCGCACAGTGAAGCGCTCTTGCGGGTCGGTCAGCACGCCGAGCATCGATCGCGCGCGCTCGATCGTGCGCTCGATCGTCGCGAGGGCCCGCGTGCGCTCGGCGCCGTCCGTCGTTCGACGAGCCACGTCGACCGAGAAGAGGGCGCTCGACAGCGCGTTTTGCACTTCGTGCACCGCCACCGCGATCTCGTCCGCTCCGCCGAGAGCTCGGCGCTGGTGGGACGACGCTGAAGACTCTCCCTCGGGGGAGTCCTCTCGTTCGCCGTGCGTGTCGAGCGCTCGACGCATCGCGAAAGAGTGTCGTCGATCACAGGCGGCTCGGTCAATGCGAGCGTTGCGATCCACCCGTGAAAGCTCGCCGTGATACCTTCGCAAAACATGCGCCCCGACGGCTTCGACCGCAAAACCGGTGCTGATTTGCTCGAGATCGGGGCGCGGGCCGCGCTCGAAATTCACGCCGACGAAATCGCCGCGCTCGCAGTCGAGGTCCAACGCGTGGTGGCCTTCGTCGCGACGCTCGCCGAGCTCGACGACGAAGCCCTCGCGTCGTCGGGGCGCGATGATAGCACACACCTCCTGCTCGACGACGACATCGTCGCTCCTTCGCTCTCGCGTCGCGAGCTCCTCGCGCAGGCGCGCGAGCACGCAGACGGGTTGGTCGTCGCCCCGAACTTCGGCGCGGAGCCCTGACGTTTGTCTCGCGAAACAGCGGTGGACCTCGCGCGCCGCGTGCGCCGCGGAGAGCTCAGCGCGGTCTCGCTCGCGCGCCAATCGCTCGCGACGATCGACGCGCTCGACGGGGCGTCCAACGCGCGCGGCTCGGGGCTCGGGGCGCTGCTCACCGTCGACGCAGAGGGAGCGCTCGCCGCCGCGAGCACCGTGGATCGCGCGCTCGCCCGCGCGCGTGACGAGGGCGTGACAGAGCGAGCGCTCGAAGCGCGCTACCCTCTCGCGGGCCTCGTCGTCGGCGTGAAGGACGCGTTTTGTACGCGAGGTCTCCGAACCACCTGCGGCTCGAAGATGCTCGAGCGCTACGTGCCTCCGTACGACGCGCACGCGGTCTCGCGCCTGCGCGAGGCTGGCGCGGTGATCGTCGGAAAGTGCAACATGGACGAGTTCGCGATGGGCTCGTCGACGGAGAACAGCGCGTACTTCGCCGCGAAAAATCCATGGGATCCGTCGCGCGTCCCCGGCGGCTCCTCTGGTGGGAGCGCCGTCGCGGTGGCCGCTTCGCTGTGTCACGTCGCGCTCGGCTCGGACACCGGAGGCTCGGTGCGGCAGCCCGCGGCGCTGACGGGCGTGGTCGGGTTCAAGCCTTCGTACGGGCGTATTTCGCGGTACGGGCTCGTCGCGTTCGCGAGCTCGCTCGATGTTGTCGGCCCGATCGCGTCGTGCGTGCGCGACGCCGAGCTCGTGTACGCAGCGCTCGCAGGGCGCGACCGGCGCGACGCGACGAGCCTCGATCGACCGGTCGAACGCGCGGATTTCTCGCGATCGGACCGCGCGCTCGCGGGCGCTCGCATCGGCGTCGCGCGCGAGTACTTCGACGCCGTCAGCGCAGAGGTGCGGGCCACGGTGCTCGCCGCGCTCGAGGCGTGCGAGCGCGCTGGGGCCGTGCTCGTCGAGCTCTCGATGCCGCACACGCGCTACGCGCTCGCCGCGTACTGCGTGCTCGCCGCGGCGGAGTGCAGCGCGAACCTCGCCCGGTTCGACGGGATTCGCTTCGGAGCCTCGCGCGCGACGGGCTTCGGCCGAGAGGTCGCGCGCCGCATTCTTCTCGGGACCTATGTCTTGTCCGCAGGACACAAGGAGCAGCACTACGAGCGCGCGCTTCGCGCAAGGACGCTCGTCGCGCGCGATTTCGACCGGGCGTTCGAAGGCGACGCGCGCGTCGACGTGATCGCGACACCCACCACGCCCACCGTCGCGTGGTCGTTGGGAGACCGCATCGCAGACCCGCTCGCGATGTACGAATCCGACATCTGCACACTCCCTGCGTCGCTGGCGGGGGTGCCCGCGATCAGCGTTCGATGCGGGGTTGTTCGCGAGCAAGATCGACCACTTCCGGTCGGGCTCCAGCTCGCGGGGCCGAGGTTCGCTGACGCGCGACTGCTCGAAATCGCGCTGGCAATTGAACAAAATCTCGCGGAATTTGTGGGTTGAACGAACTGACTCCAGATTGTTCGAGTTTGTTGCAATCAGGGGTTTTACTGAGCGACAACTAACCTCGATGAGTAGCAATCGCTCGAAGCGCGCTGTGATGCGCGCGAGTCTCTTGTCCGCGGCGGTCGCTGCGGGCGTCGTATTGGCGTCGCAGGACGCAGACGCGCAGGTTCGCTTCGGCGTTCGCGCCGAAGGTGCCGCGGGCGTGATGTTGTCCGATTGGCAGCGCTCCACGCTGCGCATGGACTCTGTCGGGTTCGAGGGAACGGGGCGCTTGTTCGTCGCGCCGATCGACCTGCTCTCGATTCAGGTCTCGGTCTCGAACTGGTTCTTCTTGAACGGCTTTCAAGACCGTCCTGCGGGGCACGTCTTGGGCGTGACGGGCGGTCTCCGCTTCGAGCCGATGATCGGTCGAGTCGGGCGGCTGTTCGTCGACGCGAACGCGGGCGTTGGCTTCACGGGCCCGCAGCCGCTCACGAGGTTCAACCTCGACGCGGGGCTCGGATTCGAGTTTCAAGCGCACCGGTTCTTCTCGATCGGTCCCGTCGCGCGCTTCGGATACTTGCTGCAGCCCGACGACGACCCCGCGCCCGCGGACGCCATGTGGATCATGGGCGGCGTCTCGATGACCTTGGGAACGCCGCGCGCCGAATCCACCGCGCCCCCGGCGGACACCGACGGCGACGGCGTGCTCGATCGCGACGATCAGTGCGTCGATGTTCCTGCGGGGGATCACCCCGATCCGTCGCGCGCGGGCTGCCCCGACGGCGATCAAGACAACGACGGCGTTCGCAACTCGGGCGATCAGTGCAGGGACGTTCCTGCGGGCGATCACCCCGATCCCAATCGCGCTGGCTGTCCGATCGCGGACACCGACCGCGATGGCGTGTTCGACAACGAAGATCAGTGCGTCAACGAACCGCAAGGCGATCACCCCGACGCGGCTCGTCGCGGTTGCCCCGACGGCGATCAAGACAACGACGGCGTGTTCAACTCTGCCGACCAGTGCAGGGACGTGCCGGCTGGCCGTCATCCCGATCCCAACCGCGCGGGCTGCCCCACGCCCGATCGCGACAACGACACGGTGCCCGACCCCGTCGATCACTGCCCCGATCAACCGGGCGCGCCGAGCACGGACCCCAACCGCAACGGCTGCCCCGGCCAGGTGCGCGTCACGGGAACGTCCATCGAGATCAACACGCCGGTCTTCTTCGCGCACAACCGCGACTCGATCTTGCCGCGCTCGTTTCCGATCCTGCAGGCCGTCGGTGACGCGCTCCGCGCGAGCCCCGACATTCGTCGCGTGTCCATCGAAGGCCACACCGACGACGTCGGCGGCGATCAAGAGAACATGGAGCTCTCCAACCGCCGCGCGCAGAGCGTGCTCCGTTGGCTGTCCGAGCACGGCGTCGAAGCGAGCCGCCTCGAGGCCCACGGCTTCGGCGAGTCGCGTCCGCTCGAGCCCATCAGCTCGTCCATGAACCGCCGCGTCCGTCGCGCCGCGCAAGCGCGCAATCGCCGCGTCGAGTTCAGGATCGTCGACCCCGCGCCCGCCGCGCAACCCGCGAGCGGCGGAGCCGCGACGCCTGCTACGGTGCCGCCCACCTGACGATGGCGCGCACGCAGCGAGACGACTCCCTCGACACGAGCTCGACGCTCCTCGCTCGCGCGCTCGAAGACACCGCAGGCGCCGCGCTCGTGCTCGACGCCGAGCTGCGCATCGCGCACAAGACCCCCGGCGCCGAGAGGCTGGTCGGGGGCACGATTTCGATCGGACAGCTCGCGCCCAAGGTCCTCTGCGGCGCCGCCGTCGATCGCCCGATCGCCGAGGCGCTCGCCGCGGGCCGCGCGGTGACGGGGCTCGTGCATCGACCGCTCGCGGGGGGACGCGAGCGCGTCCTGCGGGTTCGCGCCAACCCGCTGCTCGAAGGAGAAGGCAGCTCAGCGCGTCGCGTCGGGTGGCTGCTGCTCCTCGACGAAGAGCGAACGGACGACGCCGAAGCGACGGCGCCCGTGTTGTTTCACGGGATGTGGACGACCGACCCGTCGATGAAACGTGTGTTTCACGTGATCGAACGCGCGGCGCGCAGGGACGCGACGGTCCTCGTCCGCGGCGAGACCGGCGCAGGAAAAGAGCTCGTCGCCCGCGCGATCCACGCCCTCTCTCCGCGCGCGAAGGGGCCGTTCGTCGCGATCAACTGCAGCGCGCTGCCCGCCACGCTGCTCGAGAGCGAGCTCTTCGGGCACAGCAAGGGCGCCTTCACCGGCGCGGTGCGCGACAACGCGGGCTTCTTTCGCGCCGCCCACAAGGGAACGATCTTCCTCGACGAGATCGCAGAGATCCCCGTGGAGCTTCAGGCCAAGCTGCTCCGCGTGCTCGAGACGCGCACGGTGCTCCCGCTCGGCGGTCGAGAGGCGGTCCCCGTGGACGTTCGCGTGGTCGCCGCGACGCACCAATCGCTGCGCGCCGCGGTCGAGCGCAACGCGTTTCGCGCGGACTTGATGTACCGACTGCGCGTCGTTCCGATCTTCTTGCCGCCGCTCAGGCAGCGTCCGCGGGACGTCGCGCTGATCGCGCAGCGGCTCATCGAAGCGCTCAACGAGACGGGCGGGCGGCGAATCGCGAGGATTTCTCCTGGCGCGCTCGCGGCGATGCAGCGCTACGCGTGGCCCGGCAACGTCCGCGAGCTCCAAAACGCCCTCGAGTACGCGTACGTCGTCGGCGAAGGCCCCGTGCTCACCGAGGGAGAGCTCCCCTTCGAGCTCATCGATCCGAGCGCCTCCGGTGAAGCGAGCGCCACGGTGGTCAGCGCCCCGCCACCTGCGCCCGAGCCGGTCGCTAACGACGCTTCGAAATCGATCGGCAAGTCGAACGACGTCCTGCGCATCGAGCGCGCGCTCGAGCGCGTCGGAGGCAACCGCGAGCGCGCCGCGCAAGTGCTCGGGATCTCGCGCGTGACCTTGTGGCGCAAGATGAAGGCGCTCGGGATGGAGCCGTGAACCCGAGCCGGTGAAACAACGTTTCAACGGTGTTTCACCGACGTTCATCGTCCGCGAACGCGCGCCGCTGCGCATCTCGTCGAACCCCTCGCGCGGGTCAGTGGCTCTCTACGGACAGTCGCGGAGCGAAGGCGCCCGCGGCCAATCCCGACCCACCCCAACGCCCCGTTGGAAGACGACACGCAACGAGCCAGATCCAGACAATGTCCTGGGATTTCTCTGTTGCACGTCGCCGACGGAAGGCGGAGCCCCTGCCGTAGGAGCGTTCGTCATGATGCACCAAGTCCTGTTTCGTCCGCTGTTCGACCCCGAGAGCTCGACGTACACGTACCTGCTCGCCGACCCGGTGACCCGCGCGGCGGTGCTGATCGACCCTGTGATCGAGCAGGTCGATCGAGACGTCGCCCTGTTGCGCGAGCTCGACCTGAAGCTCGAGTGGGCGCTCGACACGCACGTGCACGCCGACCACGTGACGGCGATGGGCGCGCTGCGCGAGCGCACCGGCTGCAAGACCGCCCTCTCCGAGCGCGCGGGAACCGCGTGGCCCGACGCGCTGCTCCGCCACGGGCAGCGCGTGGAGTTCGGAGAGCGCTGGCTCGAGGTGCGCGAGACGCCGGGGCACACCAACGGGTGCATCTCGTTCGTGCTCGATGACCAGAGCAAAGTGTTCACGGGCGACGCGCTCTTGATCCGCGGCTGCGGGCGCACCGATTTTCAACAGGGCAACGCAGCGGTGCTCTACCAGTCGATCCACGAGCAAATTTTCTCGCTCCCCGACGCGTGCGAGGTCTACCCCGGCCACGACTACAAGGGGCGGCTGCTCTCGTCGGTCGGCGAAGAGAAGCGCCTCAATCCGCGGCTCGGCGGCGGAAAGTCTCGCGAGCAGTTCGTCGAGATCATGAAGGGCCTTCAGCTCGCGCACCCCAAGAAGATCGCCGTCGCGGTGCCCGCGAACCTCCACGGCGGCGCGACCGGAGGTCACGCGGACCCCGAGCGACCGACGACCGACGCGTGGGCCCCCATCGAAGTGAACCCGGCCGGGATCCCCGAGGTGGCGCCCGAGTGGGTGCTCGCGGCGCCGAAGGGCGTGAAGATCGTCGATGTGCGCGAGCCGAACGAGTTCGACGGGCCGCTCGGACACATCGCGAAGAGCACGCTCGTTCCCCTCGCGACGGTCGCGGCCGAGGCGCGAGGGTGGGACCGCGAAGCGCCGATCGTGCTCGTGTGCCGCTCCGGTGGGCGCTCGGGCAAAGCGGCGATCGAGCTGCTCCGCATGGGCTTTCGTCGCGTCGCGTCGATGCGCGGCGGAATGACCCTCGTTCAAGAGCTCGCGTCGAAGCGCACGAGCGCAGACGCGCTCGCGACGAGCTGAAGCCGCGTTGGCGCGCCGCTCGCAAGAGCCCCGAGCGCTGCGATGAACACGACCCGCAAGACCCCCCGCAGGGCAACAACGTCGCTTCTGCTCGCGCTGGTCGGATGTGCGAAAGAGCACCCGCCGAGCGCGGCGCCCGCCGCGACGAGCGAGACAGCGTGGGCGCCTTGCGAAGCGAGCGCGTCGTCGGACCTTCGGTTCGAGCGAGCACCGAGCGGGACGCGCGAGGTCACGGCCGCGTGGCTCGCGCGCAACCGTTGTGGTGTCCACATCGTCGACGTGCGCGAGCTCGACGAGCTCGAAGAAGGGCGAATCGTCGGGACGCAGTGGGTCGCGCTCTCGGATGTTGCGACGATGGCAGAGCGCTGGGACAGGAGCGCGCCGATTGTTTTTGTGTGTCGTTCGGGGCGACGATCCGCGCGCGCGGCCGAGCAGCTCGAGGCGCTCGGGTTTCGCAACGTCGCGTCGCTGACCGGGGGTCTGCGCGAGTGGATCGCGCGCGCGCTGCCGACCGTTCGGGGCGCGCTCGACGGGCGAGAGCAAGGCGCGCGCTCGATCACGAGCGACGCGGGGATCACGCAGCTCGCGCAACGCGCTCTTGCGTCGAACGCAACGCCGCACGATCGCCGAGCATCCGGTCCGCTGGCGCTGCGCGAGCTTCAGGCCCGCGTCGCTCGCGCAGGGGCGGTGCGATGGACGACCGCCGCGTCTGTGCTCAGCGCAGGAACCGAGTCGTGCATCGACGGGCGCGCCTCCGAGCACGTGCTCGGCGCTCCCGGCGGCGACGTCGGCGAGCTGGTCCTCGCGTTGACGGCGCTCGAGCGAGCGTCCGGCGCGACCGTGCGCGAGGCGTCGCTCGACGCGATGCTGCTCGACTACGCAGACTCGTTTGGGCGGCTCTATTGGCACAGCGACGAGCACACGTTTTCGAGCGTGGCTCGCTCGATCGCCGACGACCCGAGGGTGCCGCGCGAGCACAAGCCCACCGACGCGAGGGCGGCGATCGCGTTCGTCCGGCGCCCACCCGCGGGCCTCGAGGAGATCGCGCTCGATCACGCGGCGCGCGTTGAAAACGTGGGCTGTGGTCACCTCCGCGCGATGCTCGAGCACCCCGAGGCGTACCAGACCCGGGCGGCGCTCGTGCGCGCGGTGCTCGGCGCGGTGTTGCGCTTGAGCTGGCGAAGGCCCGAGTCGGTCGACCTCGAGGTGCTCGAGGGCGAGCACCACGAGCGGGCGGTGCTCGAAGTGCGGGTCGAGCGACCGGTGCACGCGCACACGAGGGTCCCGATGGTGTCACCGAGCGCGGCGGGCGGCGGAGCGTTCGTGCTGCACCCGCAGGTCGAAGCGTGGATTCGCAGCGAGAGCGCGGAGTTTCTCGCCGAGCACGCGCCTTCGCTCGTGGGCACGACGGTCGAGCTCGAAGGCTACACACACGAGATTCAGTCGATCGGCGCGGTGCAGGTGCGCCAGACGCTCCAGCGCCTCGCAGCGCACCTGCCCGCGTACGAAGTGCTCTTTCACTCGGATGGAACCGCGAGCGTCCGCCTCACGCGCCGCCCGGTCGTGACGACGGCGACGCCGTGACCGTCGCGCCCGCCTGACGCGCGGCTTCGCTCCACTCCCACGCAGCGACGCCGCGCATCCCGAGGAGCATCGCGAGCACGAACACCCACGGGCCCATCGAGCCCGACGCGAGCGAGACGATCCCTGGGCCCGGGCAGAATCCGCCGAGCCCCCAGCCGAGGCCGAAGAGCGCGGACCCGACGATGAGCCTCGCGTCGAGGTCGCGCCGCGTCGGAACGAGCCACTTCGCGCTCAGCACCGGCGTGGGCCGCTTCTTGATGAGCAGCCACACCGCGGCGTTGACCGCGATCCCGCCGACCATCACGAACATCAGGCTCGGATCCCAACGCCCGAACACGTCGAGAAATCCGATGACCTTGCGGGGCTCGGTCATTCCCGCGAGCGCGAGGCCGAGCGCGAAGAGAAGACCCGACGCGAACGACGCCGCGTGTTGGGCCCGCGACGAAGGCCGTGCTTCGACAGCGCTCATCGAGCGCCTCCTTGCGCCGCGCGCGAGAGAAGCACGGACACCATTCCCGTGGTGACGAAGGTCACGGTGGCCACGATCGAGCGCGGAGACAGCCGAGAGATTCCACACACGCCGTGGCCCGAGGTGCAGCCGTTTCCGAGGCGCGTTCCGACGCCGACGAGGACCCCCGCGAGGGCGACGAGCGAGAGTGGAACCGTGCTCGGTCCGAACGCGCGAGGTGCGAAGAGCGCGACGAGCACCCCGCCGACGAGCAGCCCTGCGACGAACATCGCGCGCCACGCGACGTCCCCTCGGACGGGAACGACGAGCCCTCCCGTGATCCCCGAGATGCCCGCGACGCGGCCGTTCAACGCGAGAAACAAGCTCGTGCTCACGCCGATCAGCGCGCCGCCAACGAGCGCGCGGCCCCATTCGATCCATGCTGTCATGTGCGCGGTTTCTCCGATCCTTTCGTGATCCGCTGCGCCCGACGCGGCGCAGGGATCTCCGACCGAGACCGTCAGCACGGGCCATGCCGAGCGTCGTTCGGCCCGAGAGCGCAGCGGCGCCGCGCGCGTCACATCGCGACGTCGGAGCCCTGTGTTTCACAGACGATGAAACTGTTTCAATTGTTGTGAAACGATGTTGCGTATGCGTTTCGCGATTCGATGGGTCCGCGCAGCGTGTCCGGGCGCTGGTCGAAAACCGCTGTGTTTCTTCAGGGCGCCGACCGATCGCAGATGCGCTGCGAAGCTGGCACGCCGCTCGCTCACAGCGGTTGCCAGAGGTGTCTCTATGCTGGCGGTCGGGCTCGTACTCGCGACGTTGATCGGTGTGTCACTCGGGCTGCTCGGAGGCGGCGGCTCGATCCTGACGGTGCCGACGCTGCTGTACGTGTTTCGATTGCCCACGCGCGAAGCGATCGTGACGTCGCTGCTCGTGGTGGCGACGACGAGCCTCGCGGCGCTCGTTCCCCACGCGCGCGCTGGACGCGTGCAATGGAGGACCGGGGCGGTCTTCGGCGCCTCGAGCATGCTCGGCGCGTTCGGCGCAGGGCGCGTCGCGACGAAGGTCCCCGAGTCGCTGTTGCTGCTCGGGTTCGGCGCGATGATGGTGGCGACCGCGATCGCGATGCTGCGCGGCCGTCGTCCGACGACGACCGCCGCGTCCGTACCGCCGCCGGCGGCGAAGGTCTTGGCCGAGGGGCTCGCGGTGGGCGCTGTCACCGGGCTGGTCGGCGCAGGAGGCGGCTTCATGGTGGTCCCAGCGCTCGCGCTGTTGGGACGGCTCCCGATGGGCCAAGCCATCGCGACCTCGTTGATGGTGATCGCGATGAACTCCTTCGCGGCGTTCGCCGGCAACGCGGGCTCGGTGCACGTGAACTACTCGCTCGCGGCGATGGTCACCGTGGCCGCCGTGATCGGCTCGGTCGGCGGCGGAGCGCTCGTGTCGCGCGTGCACCCGGACTCGCTGCGCAAGGGCTTCGGGTGGTTCATCGTGGTGATGTCGATCTTCGTGCTCGGCCAGGAGATTCCCAAGATGTTCGGCGTGCGCGTCTCGGTGGCGACCCACGGAGTTCAGCTCTTCGCGGCGATGGCTGCGCCGCTGCTCGTCGCCGGGCTCGTTCGACTCGTGCGCGGTCGCGTCGCGCCGCCGCCCGCGCCCACAGGCGCCTAAACCACGCCCCAATTGAACGACGTCGAAACGAGACGAGCGTCGGCCATGGACGAGACCGTTCGAATCAAGTCGAACCGCCACGAATCAATCGATGAGAGTGCGTCGATCGAATGAGTCGCGGTTTCGATGACAAGCACATCGAATCAATCTCCCGAAGGAACAACGCTCATGACTGCTCCGATCCTCGTGCCGGTGGACTTCTCGGACTGCTCGCCGATCCTGCTCGAAGAGGTGACGCGCTTCGCGCAGGCGTTTGCTGCGCCGCTGTTGCTCTTGCACGTGGGCGAACCGCCGCGCGGCGTGTCGACGTCGACGAGGATCGATGACGGCGACAGCCGAGCGCCCATCACCGTCGCAGACGCGCTCGAGCGAGACGCGCGCGCGCGGATCACACCGCTCGTCGACGCGGTCCGTCGCGCTGGCGTCGAGGTCGACGTGTGCTTCGAGCTCGGCCCGATCGCCGAGCGCGTGCTCTCCGTCGCGCACGCTCGCCGCGTCGCCATGATCGTGATGGGAACGCACGGTCGCCGCGGGCTCGTCCGCGTCGCCCTCGGGAGCATCGCCGAAGAAGTGCTCCGCCGCGCCGAGGTCCCCGTCGTCACGGTTCGCTCGCAGCACAGGCCCTCGTGCGCCGCGTCGAGCTGCGCGACCTGCTCGGGGGACCGAACGGACCTCGATCGCGCGCTCGGCGCGGAGACCCAGGGGTAAATAGTTTCTCGAAGCGAAAATCATTTCAATTTTTCGAAACTAATTGTAACCCCTCCTGGCGCGTCGATGAAGGCGCGCAAGGAGCGATCGATGAAGCCGACACCGAAGGGTTGGCCGAGGATGTCCTCGGCTGTGTTCTACGAAGCGCCCAAGGACGCGATCGAGTTTCTGAGCAAGGCGTTCGACTTCGAAGTGCAGCTCGTCGTCGAAGGAGACGCGGGTGACGTCGTTCACTCCGAGCTCCGGTACGGCGACGGGATGGTGATGGTCGGCGGCGCGCGATCCCGCAGCGAATCAGGCGACCCTTGGCGGCGCCTGTGCGCGAGCCCCACGAGCGTCGGGGGCAAGAACACGCAGCAGCTCTGCTTCTTCGTCGACGACGCTGACGCTCACTGCGCGCGCGCCAGGGCGAACGGCGCGCGCATCGTCCGCGAGCCAGCCACCGAGGACTACGGCGACGACTTTTGGGCCGATCGCACGTACGGAGCGCTCGACCCCGAAGGGCACCTCTGGTTCTTCATGCAGCGCGTTCGCAGCCCCGGCGAGCCGCGAAAGGACGCGCCGTGACGGCCTCGGCGCGCGCGCTCGACCGCACGTTTCACGCGCTCTCGGACAAGGTTCGGCGCGACGTAGTGTTGTTGCTCGGCGACGAGCCTCGGCGCGCGAGCGAGCTCGCGGACGCCCTGGCGTTGCCTCGGCCCGCGATGAGCAAGCACCTCAAAGTGCTGCGCGAAGCGGGCCTCGTCGAAGAGCGCGAAGATCGCGAGGACGCGCGGGCGCGCGTGTATCGTTTGCGTCGAGAGTCCATCGCGGGTGCGCGCGAGTGGCTCGGCGAGGTCGAGGCGTTCTGGGGCGCGCAGCTCGACGCGTTCAAGGCGCACGTCGAAGCGAAGAGCGCGGCGAAGAGGTCGAAGTGAGCGACGCGCGCGATCACGAGGCGCCCGACGGTCCCGAGCCGCACGACAGCGCGACGGTGACGGTGCTCGTCGCGGCGGACCGGGACACTTGTTTTCGTGTGTTCACGGAGGAGATCGACCAGTGGTGGCGGCGCGGGTTGAAGTACCGCATCGGCCGCGGTCGTTCGGTCGTGCACCTCGAGCCGCGCGTCGGCGGAGCGCTGTTCGAGTCCTTCGACACCCCGAGCGGGACGAGCAAGGTCGTGCGTACTGGGACGGTCCTCGTCTGCGATCCTCCTGCGCGGCTCGTGCTCGAGTGGCGCGCGGTGAACTTCGCGGACGACGAGCGGACCGAGGTCGAGGTGCGCTTCGACGAGAGCGCCTCGGGCACGCGCGTCACCATCGTTCATCGCGGCTTCGCGAAGCTCCGCGCGGATCACCCGGTGCGTCACGGCGAGAGCGCCGCGGTGTTCGTTCGCAGGATGGGCGCGTGGTGGGGAGAGCTCGCCACGTCGCTCAGGGCGTACGCGCTCGATCGCGAGTGATCGCTCACGCGGCGCTGTCGCGTCGATTGCGGAGGATCTGCCAGAGCGACTCGAGCGCGCGCTCGACGGCGACGTGCGGGTACGAGCCGCTCTCGTCGAGGACGAACTCGTCTGCCGAGGCGCGTCGCACGCGCAGCACGCAGTGAAAGCGCCGCGCGCTCGGCTCGAGCGGCTGCTGGAACACCTGCACCGAGACACACTGAAAATCCTGCTCGAAACCGACGAGCACGTGCTCGGTCATCGCGTGGATGTACTTCTGCAAACGAGGGCTCGAGAGCTCTTCCGACATGCGCACTTCAACGATCAAGGCGGCCTCCGATCTTTGGCTGGTCGTAGGTCGACGACTGGGTATCAAACGCAACTCTTGTGCACGTACGAGTATTCGTGAAGATCGAATATTCTAAGTCGTTCATTCGGTTGTTCCGATGTGTTGTGGTTGCGATCGAACGCGGTCGCTAGCATCGAAACCGGCGCTTGAAACCGTCGATTCGACTCGCCCTCTCGCTCGCTGCGGCGTCCATCGCAGCGCCGTCTCTCGTCCACGCTCAGCAGGCGATCATCACGATGCCCGCCGCGGATACGACGCCCGAGCGCTCGTTCTTTCTCATGCACGAGAGCCAGCTACGGCTCTGGGGCCCGTCGCCTTCGTGGGCCGGAACTTATTTTCTCACCTACGGAATCGGCTCGGACACCGAGCTCGCCGTCACGCTGTTCGACATCGGCGTCGATCGCAACGGAGCCCTCTACGGCAACGCGACGCTCGCGGCGGGTTTCAAGACCGTGGTCCCCTTCGCGCGAGCGAGCGCTCCCTCGCTCGAGCTCGGGTTGATTACGGGTGCGATGGGCCTCGCCTCGCTGCGCGACGCCTCGTTCGGCGGGTGGATGTACGCGATCCCGACGATGCGGCTCCCGGTCTTGCGCACGCGCGTGAGCGCTGGCGTGAGCTTCGCGACCGCGCAGCTGTACGGCTACGGACGCAACGAGTTCTCCTTCGCCGCGTCGCTCGAGCAGCCGATCCCCATCCCAGGAACGCGAGGCCTCTCGCTCGTCGCCGAGTGGTTCTCGGGGGCGCACGACCTGTCGAACCTCATCGTCGGCGCGACGTGGCACCTGCACCCTGCGCTGTTGCTCGTGCTCGGGTGGAAGGTTCCGACCCGCGACAACTACTTTCACATCAACGAGCAGGCGTTGGTGTTCGAGGTTGGCGTGTTCTTTCCGCGCATCGGTCGAGGGCCCGCGTACGACGATCACGGAGGCTCCGACGCGCACGCTCCCAGTCCTGCCGCGCGCCAACCGCCCGGCGCGCAGCACTGAGCGTCGACCGCAGCCGTGTCGAGCGCTGCGCTCCTCGGGGGGGCGACGATCAGCGCGCTCGAGCAACGAACGACCGCGCGACGAGCACGTGCGACGCGACATGGCTAGCGACGGCGTCGTGCCGCATCGAGGGCAGAGCGTTCAGCGCTACCACTGCGTTGCTCTCGTCCGAGGGCTCCGAGGCGGCCGCGGGCACAACTCAACAACCGCGACCGATGCAGCGCAGCGTGCACGTGTCGTTCTCGCTCTTGTGCCAGTTCATCACGGTGTAGCCAGGGGAGTTCCACGAGGCGAGCTCGATGTGACGGATGCCGACGTCGCGGATGCGCGCGCAGTGCGTCGTCACGAAGAGCCGCGCTTGTTCGAGGCTCTCTCCCGTGTCGCACGGGCTGGCTTTGAGTTGGCCGTCTGCGATCTCGACGCGACAGCCTGGCACGGCTGAGGCCATGTCCGACTTCAGCTTGGACTGGCCGCACCCCGTGATGCCAACGAGCACGACGAGCGAGAGCGAACAAACGACGGTAGCGATTGAACGATGCACGAGTACCTCCAACGCGCGCCGTCGCTCCTCGCGTAGCGCGCTTCGTGTCGCCATTCGCTCACGCTCGAGCGCTCCGTCAACGCGCGATCCCGCGCGGAGGACGGGCGGTTGTCCTCGCCGATGAGCAGCAAAATTGCTGATGATTCAGCGTGCGTCGTGTCGAGCAATCGCGCCGCGAAATCGCCGGCCACTGCGAGAACTAAGCGCGCGCAAAGTCCCGAGGCTCCTTTGCGTCGAGGTGCGAGCCCTGATCGAACAGGCTCAGGACTACGACTTCGTTTTGGCCAGCGCGCTCAACAGAGCGCCGAGCGGCCCGAGTTGATCGGCGCGAACGCCGGAGAGCGAGATCTCGCCGCCGCGCTCGATGACTCGAACGTTGTCGAGCGACTTGTCGCCGGCGATCTCGAGCACATCTGCCCAAAGAGCCCCGTCATGCGCTGGATGGCGGAGGGCGTCGAGGAACGCGATCTGCTCGACTCGCCAAAGGTCTGAGACGAGAACGAGCAGCGCTTTGTCGATCAGCATCTCCGCGAAGACGATCCAGTGGTGTGCTTCGGCTCGCGGGACTTGGCGCGTGCGACGTAGTCACTGGTGACCACGCGGGAGTCACTGGTGTCCACCGCGTAGTCACGGGTGCCCGCATGTCGAACTGGCAGAAGGGCGACAGGGAGCGAGGCTCAATCGAACGCGGACGAGACACACCGAACGCGGAGCCCGCGGGCACAGGAACGAGGGCACGAGGCAGAGGGGGGTGCGCGGGGGGCTTATGTCAGATGCCCACGAGATCCAATATGCAACGGGCGCACTGTGGGTGCGGTGGATTGCAAACGTGAGGATCAGAGCACCGTCCCCGGCGCTTCACTTTTTGTCGTTTTTGATCGCGTTGGCGATCTCGTTGACGACGTTGGGCAGCTGGATGATCGGGTAGCCCGGGTTGCCTTCGGCGGTCGTGTTGACCGTGGCCGCGGCGCCGAACGCCATCGTCGTGACCTTCGCGGTCCAGTCGTCGACGAGGTGCGAGACCTGGTCGACGACCCAGAACGCTTGCAGCGCGTCGAGGCCCGTCGTCGGGCGCACGAGGCCGATGCGAAGGTCGTCCTCGCCGTCGATGTAGAAGCACGGGCCGCCGAGCTCGCTGTTGTTCTTCTGCAAGAGCTGAAACAGAAGCTTCGCGTTGCCGCGCTCGGAGGGGCCCAATTTCGCGACGCGGCCCCACGCGCGGACCGTGTCGTTCTCGACCTTGATCTCGATCTCGCTGTTCTTGCGCTTGAGCTTGGCCCAGCCCTCTTCGGGCTTCTCTTCTTCGATCGCGATCTTGCCGGCCTCTGCGAGGACGTCGATCGCGCCGCGGACCACTTCGTGCGCGGGGCGCTCGGCTTCTTGCGCGTTGGCGAGCAGCACGTCCGGGATCTTCACGACGTTTTGTCGCACGAGGCGCCGCACGTACCGCACGTAGTCCGCCGCCGTATCTCCAGGAACGCAGAAGCCCAACCCCTGCGACCACGAGAGGGTCATCGTGACGATTCCGATCAGCTGCCCGTTCGCGTTGACGAGCGGACCGCCCGAGTTGCCCGGGTTGATCGCGACGTCGGTCTGCACGAAGTACTCCTTCTCGAACTCGCGGTGCGGGTTCGAGATGATCCCGCGCGAGACCGAGAAGCGGCAGCCGCGCGGATGTCCCAGCGCGAACACCTCCTCGCCCACGGTGTACTCCTCGGCGCAGTCTTTGTTCGTGTCGAACCAGTCGGGCGTCTTCACCGCGACCTTCACGATCGCGAGGTCGTGATGCGCGCTCTGGTGCACGCCGACGCCATGGACATTTTGCCCGTTGGCGAGGATCACGCGAAAGGGACCCACGCTCGGGGCGACGTGCTTGTTCGTCAGGATCCAGCCGTCGTCGCCGACGACGAGCCCCGTCCCGAGGCCCTTGCTGTCTTGGATCAAGACGATCTGTCCCGTGCGCGCGCGGATCATCGAGCGCGTGGAGTTGTCGTGCGAAGAGGTCTCGGTCGAGGCTGTGCTCTCGGTCGTCATGGCGGCCGTGACGGTAACATCGCTCGCGCGCCCACCGTCACGCGCGCTGGGGAATCGCTTCACGCAACGCGTTTGTGAGACAGACAATGTCTCGCTGGCGCGACGGACCTTGGTCGTCAGCTTGACGGAATGGTGCGTGCGCGAAGAGACTCCACGCTCTCGTTTTCAGTCGCCGCTAAACCGCGACCGCGACGAGAATCGCAGCGTTCTCGTTTCGCGGTCTTGGTTTGGACTGTATTTCATCGCGCTGGTCCGCTCGGGCTCCTTCGCCGCCCGACGCGGGCGCGATCAACAGGAGTAGTCACGATGGGTCTGTTCGACGGTTTCATGGGCACGCAGATCAACCTCACGCCCAAGGTCGCGCTCGCGGCCGCGATGATTTATGTGAGCGCCGCGGACGGTCACCTCGACCCCAACGAGAAGGGCGACATCTTCAAGGTGATCCCCGACGATCACGTGCTCGAGCAGGGGCTCAACTACGTGCGCCGCACGCCGTTTCAGACGTTCTTGCAGCAGAGCGCGGCGCTGCTGTCGCCGCAGCAGAAGCTGTGTCTCATCTTGAACGTCGCGGACATGGCGATGGGCGACGGATTCCTCGCCCCCCAAGAGCAGCAGATGCTCATCCAGATCTCGCAATACTACCAGATCCCCGACGCGCACCTGCAGCCGTACGTTCAAGCGCTGATGCTCAAGAACAACCTCACCGTCTTCGGTTGATCGCCGGAGGGCGCCGCGCTCGTCGCGCGTTTGCCCCATGAAATCGCAGGGGGAACGAAGCTCCGGCCGCGCCGCGAGCGTCACGCAAGACGCGAACGACCGTCGCTGCGCACCATTGCGTAGCGACGCTCGTGACGGTGAATCGCGCCCCCCGTGACGCCCGCGGCGTGGTCGAAGCCCCCCTTCGATCAACGCTACGTCGAGAGTGTTCGTCGCTCGTCGCGCTGCGCGCGCCGCGCTCGCTCGATCACTCCGCCGGCTGGAGCAAGAAGGGGTAGTGAACCGTGACCGTGTTGCCCTGCGTCGCGCTGAACTGCCAGGTGCGCGCCGCGTTGGCGATGCACTGGGCGACCGAGGGGACCGCGAGGTTCGACTCGCGAACGCTCGAGCCTAGGACCGTGCCGTTCGCGCCGATGATGAAGGTCACGACGACGCGGCCCGCGAGGCCCTGGTTCTGCGACAAGCCCTGCTCGTGGCAGCGCGTCACTTGCGCGAGATTTCGCTGCACGACGCGGCGCACGATGTTGCGATCGTATTCGCCGCCGACCTCGGGAGGCATCGGGCGAGCGAGCGGTCCGCGCGGCCCGCGGTCGGTGAGGCGACGCGCTTGCGTCTCGCCGTAGCGGCTTCCGTCGGGGCTTCCGCCGACGCCCATCGTGCTGAACCCGCAGTTGCCGGTGCAGACCGTTCCGTCGCCGTTTCCGCCGGCGCCGAAGCCCGTGCCCGTGTTTCCGAGACCGTTGAAGCCGAAGGCGTCGCCGATCGAGTCGCCGCTCAGGTTGCCCCAAGCGTCGCGAGCGTCGTGGCCCGAAGAGATCATTCCGCCGAAGGGCGAGACGGGGCCCGAGCTGGCCGACTGCATCGGCGTCGCGCCGAGCGCCGCGAAGATTCCGCGCTGCTCGATGATGCGACGCGCGTCCTGCGGACGAGCGAGCTGCGGGGGCTGATTGCGGTCTTGCACCGCGAGGCGACGGTTGCGCGCCGTGCTCTCGCGACGGCCCGACTGACCTTCGTCACCGCGCGCCGCCGCACCCTGCGCGGACTCGGCGTTGACCGACGAATCCGTGGGCTGCTGCACTTGCTCGGGAGCGCGATCACGAGCGCGGTTCACCATCGCCGCGATGTCCGCGAGGCGATCTTCGCCGTTGTCCGCGGACAAGAGGCTCGACTGCGAGCTCGAGATGTAGCCCGCGCCGACGAGCGAGCCGATGAGCGCGAAGGCTCCCATCGCCGAAGCGAGCAGCGCCGGATCGCGGCGCGTGCGGCCGGCGACCTTGCGTCCCGCCGCGACCGAGCGCGCCGAGAAGGTCAGACCGCCGAGCGTCATCTTGCAGCGAACACCGTCGCGGAGCGCGACTTCGAAGCTTCCGTCCGAGCGCTCGGTCGCGAGCCCCTCGGCGACCGCCTCGGCCATCGTGAGCTTGCGGCCGTCCTTCTCGACTTCGCCCGTCGCGCCCTTGGCGACGGAGAAGCTCGCGCCGTTCGAGCGCGAGATGATCGAGAGGTCCGAGGTGAGCATCGACTCGTCGAGGACCATGCGATCTTCGCTGTCGGTTCCGTTCGTCGCGACGCCGAAGGTGCGCGCGCCGTCGAGGTGCACCACGCGGAGGATGCTCGTCTGCCAGAGGACCGAGAGCTCGATCACCGAGCGCTCGTCGCTCTCGACTTCAGCGACGTTCATGTCCGAACGCTTCACGAGCTGGAAGAGCTCTTCGCGGTCGATCGAAGCAGACATGGTGGACTTGGAGGCAACGTCGGCGCTGTGCTTGGTCATGGCGCATACTCCTGCGGCGTGTTCGTGCGGTGGATGCACGACGGCCGATTCGAGAACGTGGTGCCGGTCGCTCGTTCGAGCCGCGTAGTCCCGCGGAGTTCTCTCCGCTGCTCGCGCTCATCGGTCGCGCTCGGTTCGGGTCTATCGACAGGCGCTCGGCGGGTTGGTTCCCGAGGGACGAATTTTTTTTCCCGCGGGGTGACGATTTCTGGGACTCCCGTGAGAACCACCCAGGTCACCGCGCGCGTACCATCCTCCGCGGCTGCGAATCGCGGTCAACTTGACCGAGTCGGACCCGCGCTCGTACGGTGATTTCGTAGCTTTTGTAGGACTTTCTGGAGGACGCGTTGCCCATCCTGAAACACGAAGAGCGCCTCGGAACCCTCTTGGCCGGGCGTTTTCGGCTCGATTCGATCCTCGGTCGCGGGGGAATGGGCGTGGTCTTCAAGGGAGAAGACACGACCAGCGGGCAGACCGTCGCGATCAAGCTGCTCAACTACGAGTATGCCGAGCGGCCCGAGGTGGTCTCGCGCTTCATTCGCGAGGCCAACACCATGAGCGCCCTCGCGCACCCGAACATCGTGGGTGTGCTCGGATGTGGGCAAGATCAGGATGGGACCGTCTATCTCGCGCTGGAGTATCTCGACGGACAGTCGCTCGGAGACCGTCTCGTCGAGATCGGCGTTCTCGGCGTGGTCGAGGCTGCCGACATCTTGTTGCCCGTGATGGACGCCCTGTCCTTCGCGCACACGAGCGGGATCGTTCACCGCGATCTCAAGCCGGACAACATCTACGTGACCCGCTCCGACGACGGAAAGATCGTCCCGAAGCTCCTCGATTTCGGCATCGCCAAGACGCTCGACAAAGACTCGACGGCGCTCACGCAAACGGGCTTCGTGCTCGGAACGCCCGAGTACATGTCCCCCGAACAAGCGCACGGATCGAGCGTCGGCCCCGGGGCGGACATCTACTCGATGGGCGTAGTGTTCTACGAGTGTCTTTCGGGCGCGCTTCCGACGGGCGATCTCGAGGGCACCGCGATCCTCGTCGCGACTGCCACGGGGCGAACGACGCCGCTCAGCGAGCGGGCTCCGTGGCTGCCCAAAGCCGTGACGGACGTCGTCGCTCGATCGCTGCAAGTCGACGCGGGCGCGCGCTACAAGGACATGGCCTCGTTCGCCGCAGCAATGGCGCACGCGTGCGGGATCATCCGAAAGAGCGGCGAGATTCGTCCCCCCTCGGGCACGGTCGTTCGACGCAAGACGCAGATGGGCCTTCGCGATCCGGCGGTGAAGGCCTCGTCGCCGTCGCTCGTGCAGTTTCATCAGTCCAACGCGTACCAGCTCGGTCCGATCGCGCCGTCGACGGGCGCGCCCATCGAGGCCAAGCAGCGCGAGGCCGAGAAGCGCTCGAGCCCGTTGCCGTGGGTCGCCGCAGCGGTGGCGCTGGTCGCGCTCGGCGCAGGCGGCGCGGTGGCGTTCGCGCGGCGCGGGCCCGATCGTTCGGACGTGGCTCAAACGAACTCGAATCGATCGGCTGAGCCCGCGGTGATCGCCGACTCGGGCGTCGCGGTGATCGAGGCGAGCGACGCGGGCGTCGCGGCTCCGTCGGTCGCGCAGGCCGAGCCCGACGCGAGCGCGGATCCCTCGAACCCGACGCGTCGCAATACGACGAACACCGCGCGAAACTCGAACGGCAGCGCCGCGCGCGATCCCAACAGCGCCGCGACCGTGGCGAGCAACGGAACGAACGGCGCGAGCGGCGCGACCGCGACGAACAACGCGAACAGTGGCGCGGGCAACAACAACGCAGCGCAAACGCAGACCGCGTCGAACAACCCCAGCGGCCGCACGACGCCTTCGGGAACCAATGGCGGTTCTGCGACGCAAACGTCGAGCGGCGCGACGCGCCCCAACCCCACAGGAGCGACGCCCGTCGTCCTCGGTGAGTACGAGTGATGAACGTCAGATCGACTGCGGTGATCGCAGGGGTGTGTTGTCTCTTCGCGCGCGAGGTTCGCGCGCAGAGCGCGGCGCCCGCGCAAGAGCAAGTTCCCGCGCGAGCGAGCGAAGCGCCCGCGACGGGCGGCGGTGACGAAGAGCGTCGCGCGGCGGCGAGGCAGCGGTTCTTGCGAGGCGTCGAGCTGATCCGCGCGGGCCAATGGTCCGAGGCGATCGCCGAGCTCGAGGCCGCGCGAGACCTACGCGCGACGCCGCCGGTGCACTACAACCTCGCGCTCGCGCAGCGCGCGGTGGGCCGCTATCGCGCGTCGGTCGCGTCGCTGCGGGCGTTTTTGCGCACCGTGTCCTCCACGGCGGATCCCGCGTTGATCTCGCAGGCCGAGCAATTGCTGCAAGACTCGTCCTCGGCGGTGTGTCGACTCGAGGTGTCCGTCGAGCCCATCACGGCGCGCGTGCGCATCGACGGCGCGCCGATCGAGCTCGGCGCCGGCGCGATCGAGCTCGACCCCGGTGAGCACACGGTGACCGCGGTGGCCGATGGCTTTGCCAACGGCGAGCGTCGCGTGCGGCTCTCGCGCGGGAGCAACTCGGTCGCGTCGTTGACGCTCGTTCGCACGAACGAGCTCTCGTACCTGCGCGTCGAGAGCAACGTGACCGAGTCGTTGATTCGCATCGACGGACGCGAGGTCGGGCACGGGACGATCGACGAGATCGTGCGCGCGGGGCGGCACACCGTCGACGTGCTCGGGCCGCATCACCGGCCGTTTACCCGCGAGATCCAGTCGTTTGTCGGGCAGCGTCAGGTGATCCGCGCGAGCCTCGCGGATCGCAGGACGATCTTCGACAGCCCTTGGTTCTATGTCGTGACGGGCGTCGTCGTGGCAGCTGGCGTGACGACGGCGATCATCTTGTGGCCCGCGCCCCCGCCGTTGCGGGGAACGCTCGGCGACGCGACCGCGCCGTAGTCCCGTCGATGGACACCGCACGAGGCGCAGTTCGCATGCAGAATTCGAGGAAAACCATGGCGAGGCGCTCGACCAAGCTGGCGTTGTGGATGGTGGCGCTGTTCGCGTGGGCGCTCGGCTCGTGCAAGCCGCCGCCGCCGCAGATCATGCTGCGCATCGAGACGGACATTCCTCAGGGGCTCGGGCAGGTGCTCGAGGCCGTCTCGATCGAGCTCATCAACCCGCAGACCGGGACGCGCTTTCACCAGAGCCAGGTCGTGATCGGCGAGCGGCGATTGCCCGGTGATTTCGCGATCAGCTGGAACGGCCGCTACCCGATCCTCGACGTGCGCGTCACCGCCCAACAGCGCGACGCCCTCGATCGCGACGATGGCTTTCGCGACTTGTTCACGGTGCGGGCGGTCGCGACGTTTCCGCGGGAGGACGCGGTGGTGCTGTGGGTGTACCTCGCCAACCGCTGCCTGCTCGCGCAGAACCGAAACTGTCCGCAGGGCTTCACCTGCGGCCGCGCGGGCTGCGAACCCGAGACGCGCGGCGAGCTCCGATCGGTCCGCGAAGACGCGGGGCCCCCGGAGGTCTCGGTCGTTTCGACGCTCGACGCGGCGGCGATGGACGCCTCGATCGACGCGCCGAGCGAGGCTGGACCCTGCGCCGCTGGGTTGATTTTGTGTGGCGGATCGTGCGTCGACCCGACGAGCAACCCGAGCCACTGCGGCGGGTGCGGGCGCGGGTGCACGGGGCTCGCTGGCGTCGCGACCGCGAGCTGCACGGCGAGCCAGTGTCGGATCGACCAGTGCGAGCAGGGCTTGGGCAACTGCGACGGCGAAGCCGCCAACGGCTGCGAGACGTCGCTCAACGGGGTGATGAATTGTGGTGCGTGTGGCGCTCGCTGCTCCGGCGCGACGCCGATCTGCAACGCGGCCGGCCGGACCGCGATGTGCTCTTCGGGCTGCAACACCGCCGGCGGAGAAACGCGCTGCGGGATGACCTGCGTCGACGTGCAGACCTCGCTCCAGCACTGCGGTCGCTGCGACAACATGTGCCCCGATCGTCCGAACTTCACGCGCGCGTGCACGGGCGGGATGTGCGGAGGGACGTGCTCGACGGGGTTCAGAGACTGCGACATGGTCGAGTCGAACGGGTGCGAGGTCGACACGACCTCGAGCGTCGCGCACTGCGGAGGGTGCGGGATGGCTTGTCCTTCGCGGCCCAACACCGCCGTGAGTTGTAGCGGTTCGGCGTGCACGTACGCGTGCCTCGCGGGCTTCGCGGACTGCGATGGAAACGCCGCCAACGGCTGCGAGACCAACACGCAGAGCAACACGAACAACTGCGGGATGTGCGGGAGGCGGTGCTTGGCGCAGGCGAACCAGAGCGCGACGTGCATGGGAGGCGTCTGCGCGTTTCCGTGCTTGCCTGGGTTTTTGAACTGCGACGGCGCTGCGGCAAACGGCTGCGAGGCCTCGACGAGCGCGCCGACGAGCTGCGGCTCGTGCGCCAACGTGTGCTCGGGCGCGACCCCGAACTGCACCGCGGGCGTGTGCACAGGGACGTGCGCTGCGCCTGCGACCGAGTGCGGGATGGGCATGTGCGTCGACACGATGACGAGCACGGAGCACTGCGGCGCCTGCGGAAACACGTGTCCGACGGTCGCCAACGCGACGCCGATGTGCTCGGCGAGCCGGTGTTCGTTTACGTGCTCGACGGGGTTCGGCGACTGCAACGCGGCGCCCGCGGACGGCTGCGAGACGGACACGACGTCCGACGCGCTTCACTGCGGTCGGTGCGCGAACGCCTGTCCGCCGAGGGCCAACGCGACGGAGTTTTGTTCGGGCGGCGGCTGCTCCTTCTCGTGCAACAGCGGCTTCGAGAACTGCAACGCGAACAGCGCCGACGGGTGCGAGGCGGACCTGACGACGTCGAACACGAACTGCGGAATGTGCGGCATTCGCTGCGCAGGAGCCGTCGCGAACGGGTCGTCGTCGTGCGTGTCGGGCACGTGCGAGCTCGTGTGCGACTCGGGCTGGGAAGACCTCGACATGAACGCGAGCAACGGCTGCGAGACGCTCATGTGTCCCGATCGCGGGCTCATGTGCTCGTCGCCGCTCGCGGATCCGTGCCGTCTCTACACGGTGCAGTGCACGGCGCCGAACGTGGGCTCGTGCCGACCGACTGGGATGAATTTCACGGACGGCGTGTTCTGCCTCGTTCCTGGGAGCGGCGCTGACGGAACGTGCAGCGCAGGCGTGTGCGTTCCCTCGTCGACCGACGCTGGCGCGGACGGTGGTTGCCCCGACGCGGGGCTGATGTGTCAGCCGCTGAACCAGTGCATGTTCGGCGTGTTCATGTGCGCTGGCGGAGCCGCGGTCTGCGTCGAGACCACCGCGAAGCCGCCGTTGGCGACGTGCACGCTGGGCGACGGCGGCATGGGGCTCTGCAACGGCGCCGGCGTCTGCAACGATCCGACGGACGCCGGACTCGACTCGATGCGCATGGACAGCGGCCGAATGCTCTTCGGCGACGGGGGAATGCTCTCGATGGACGGAGGCTCCTGAGCGCGGTGCGCCGCGCGATCACCCTCGCTGCGCTCGCCTCGCTCGTGACTGCGCACGCGAGCGCGCAGGGGCGTCCGCGCGGCGCAGCGCAGGCGAGCCCGAGCGCCGAGCTCGCTCCGCCGCGCGCGATTCGCGTCGGCGAAGTCGTGTTGCCAGCCTCCGCGACCGAGAGCGCTCAGCCGCTCGCGGTGCTCATGGAGCTCGACCTCGACGAGTGGGGGCGCGTGAGCGCGGCGCGACTCGTGACGTCGAGCGGGGTTCCTTCGGTGGACGAGCGCGTGCTCGCGGCCGCGCGCGACTTCGAGTTCGACCCAGCGCGGCGCGGCGGACGCGCGATCGCCGTGACGATTCGCTATCGGTACGTCTGCGCGGCGGCTTCGCGGCGAGCCGCGGACGAGGACGCCCCGAGGCCGACACCACAAATCAACGCAGCACGCCCGAGCGCAGCGCCATCGCAGCGCTCACGAGCGGCCTCGAGCCCCGTGCGCCCGAGCGCCGAGGGCGATCAGGGCGTGACGGTCTTCGGTCGCGTCGCGTCGCGCGAGATCTTTCGGCGCGAGGTGAGCGCGGACGAGGTCCGTCGTATCGCTGGCGCCCGCGGAGACGCGCTGCTCGCCGTGCAGAACCTCCCCGGCGTCGCGCGATCGCAGTTCGGGCTCGGGCAGTTCGTCGTGCGCTCGTCGCCGCCCGAAGACTCGCTGGTGCTACTCGAAGGGCACCCGATCGCGCTGCCCTTTCACTTGTACGGCCTCGCGAGCGCGATCGCGACAGACCTCATCGAGCGAATCGAAGTCGTCCCGGGAAACTTCAGCGCGCGCTTCGGCCGCGTCGCTGGCGGCGTGGTCAACGTGACGCTCCGCGCGCCGCCGCGGGACCGCGTGAGGGCGTCGGTCGACGTCGACGTGATCGACGCCGGCGCGTTCGCGTCCGTGCCGATCGGTCGCCGCGCGTCCGTGGCGATCGGGGCGCGCGGGAGCTACCTGTCATTGTTGGCACCACTATTCATCCCCGCCGACGGGGCGTCGTTTCGACAGTGGCCTCGGTACTGGGACTGGCAGGTCTCGCTCGACTGGGATCCCACCGAGCGCGATTCGATTCGCGTGGTGGGTTCGGGCACGGATGACGCGTTCGTGTCCGACCTTCGAGAGCCTGATCCCAACGACCCGATGGTGCGCGGCGAGGTGAGCACGCGCACGACGTTTCACGGCGCCCAGGCGCGATGGCGCCACCGGCTCGGGCCCAGCGCCACGCACACGTTTTCGATCGCGGGCGCCTACCAGCTGCAAGACGTGCGGCTCGGACCCGCGGTGCGCTATCGCTTCGAGGCGCTCAACCTCTCGCTACGTGACGAGCTCGATCTGCGCGTGAGCGCCGCGGCGCGCGTGCTGCTCGGCGTCGATGTGCAGGGGCTTCTGTCCGACGATCAAGTGCGCGCGCCGCCCGTGGCGACCTCGGGGCTCAGCGATCCCATCTCGCCTGCGACGCTGGTGACGTATCGGGCCGTGCGCGCCGCGGTGAACCCTGCGGTGTACGGCGAGCTCGAGCTCGCTCCGTCGCCGACGGTGAAGCTCCTCGCGGGCGTTCGCGCGGACTATCTCTCGTACGCGCGCCGCGCAACGATCGATCCGCGCGCGTCGCTGCGGTGGGCGCTCTCGCGTCGGGTCGCGGTGCGCGCGGGCCTCGGCGGCTACTCGAGCGCGCCCCGTGGGTACGCGACGCTCCCGGGCTTCGGAAACACGGCGCTCGCGCCCGAGCGATGGGTGCACGCGGGCGTCGGAGTCGAGTGGGAGGCGCTCGCGGGCGCGCTGGATCTGGACCTCGGGTTGTTCGCGAAGGGCGGCGCTTCGGTGATCGTCGCGAGCGACCGCATCGTCGAGCGCGAAGGAGCGCGCGTGTCCGAGCGCTTCTCGAACGACGGGGTCGGTCGCGTCGTCGGCGCAGAGGTGTCCGCGCGCATGCGTCCCGGGAGGCTCCCGCTGTTCGTGCTCGTGTCGTACACGCTGCAGAGCGCAGAGCGCGCGGCGTGCGCGGGGTGCGCGTGGGTCACGTACACCTGGGATCAACCGCACAACCTCAGCGCGTCGCTCGGCGCTCTCTTGCCGCGAGGGTTCGAGCTCGGCGCGCGGCTGAGGGTGAGCTCGGGGCTCGTCGAGCCTGTGGTGACCGGCGCGATCTATGACGCCGCGACGGACACCTCGCTCACCCTCGTCGACCCGTCGCGCGTCGGCAGGCTCCCGCCGTTCGTCTCGCTCGACGTGCGCGGCGCCTGGAAATTTCGCGCCGGACCCATCCGCGGTCAGCTCGTGCTCGAGGTGCTCAACGCCACCAACTACGAGAACGTCGAGAGTCGACTCTACAGCTTCGACCGCCGCGCGTCGCAGCCGGTGCTCGGGTTGCCCGTCCTTCCGTCGATCGGGCTCGCCGCGAGTTACTGAGACAAATCACAGCCCACTCGATTGTGTGTGCGCTCACGGAACCGAGTGCAAGATCGTCCCGCCCTCGCCGACGGCCCACGCGTCGTCGGCGCTCGCGGCCCACACGCCGAAGAGCGTCCGCGGCGTGATGTCCTCGATGGCGGCCCAGCTCACGCCGTTGGAGCGCGCGATGGTCCCGCGCGTACCGACGGCCCAGACGCAGCTGCGATCGATGCCCCACACCGTGCGGAGCAGATTACGTGTGCCTGTATTGACCGACGTCCACGTCCCGCGCTCGAAGCGATGCATCGTCCCTGCGTCGCCGGTGACCCAAAACTCCTCGGGGCCCATGGCCCAAAGTCCGAGCTCGAACGTGACGACGGCGACGGGCAGCGTGGCGGCGGGCGCGACGAACGTCGTGCCGTTCCACCGGAGCATGGTGTCGTCGAGGGCGACGATCCAAAGGTCTGTGGGGGACGTGCCGCCGATGTCGAGGTAGCGGGTGCGATTGCCGCCGGTGCGGATCGTGTTCCACCGAACGCCGTCCCAGCGAAACACGATGTCGTCCGAGAACTCGACGCGTCCGCCGACGATCCACGCGTCGGTGCGAGACATTCCGAAGACCGATCGTGGCAGATACCGCACGGCTGGCGCAGGAACTCGAATCCATGTGCGCCCGTCGAAGTGGACGATCACGAGCCACCCGCCCGTGTCGTACCCGACGGCCCACACGTCGTCCGGCGCCGAGCCCCACACCGACCGAAAGCTCGTGTTCGCTGCGGGGGTCGAGACAGGGCTCCAAGTCGTGCCGGTCCAACGCAAGATCGTCGATCGGTCTCCAACGATCCAAACGTCCCTTGGACCGAAGCCCCACACCGCGCGCAAATCCGACCCTGTTGGGGAGGTCACGCGCTGCCACACGCCCACGGACGCATCGGTGATCGCTCCGTCGGCGTTGGCTGCGTCCGCGTCGTCGATGGCGTCGACGAGCGCGTCTTCTTGTGCGTCCGCGGTGACCGCGTCGATCCCGATCACGTCGGGCGGAGCCTCGACGACGTCCGGCGCGTCGACTGGTGAGGCGATGTCCCGCGAGGAAACGTCGCTCTCTGCCGCTGCGTCGGCGCGGTCTTTGACGAGCGAAACGTCGATCGTGCAGCTCGCTGCTGCGAGGGCCACGGCGAACGGAAGTCCGCGCGCCGCGCGAACGCGCAGTGCCATCGTCTCTCGCCGCTCGACGCTCATGACGAGCGCTACTGTGAACGATTCAGCAAACGACGCAACCGTGGGGCGTACATGCTGGTCGGAGCGCGCTCCAAGAACGCCTGCGCTCGGGCGCGAGCCTCGTCCTGGCGCCCCGATCGATCGAGCGCGAGCACGCCGAGAAACTCGCGCTCGTCCCGGAGTCTGCCGCGCGGAAAATCTCGATCGAACGCGTCGAGCATCGCGAGGGCCGCCGCGGGGTCGCGCGCGATCGTGGCCATCACCTGCTGGAGCGCGTTGTTCTCTCGCTGCTCTTGCGGCTGCGCGAGCGTCTGTTCGGGCAACGGCAAGCCCTGGCTCGTCGACGAAATCGCGCTCGGCGCGACGAACGGCCGCGCGGGGACGCGGTTGACCTGAACGCGCGCAGACAGCTCGTTGCTTCGGCGCGCGGGCTCCGTGATCGAGGGCGCGACCGTGGGAACCACCCGCAACGGCGCAACGGGCGGCGCAACCACTGCGATGGGCGCGATGGGCGCGACGGGCGCGATGGGCGCAGCGGGCGCGAGCGAGAGCACGGGCGCGATGGGCGTGTTCGTGCTGCGCGCGACGCGGGCGGGTTGCGACTGCGTGATCGTCGTTCGTTGGGGCGCAGGGCGATTGGCGACCGACTGCGCGGTGACGATCGTCGCGACGCTCGCGCCGACGACGGCGACGCCCGTGGCGAGCTTCGCGGCGGTGACGCCTCCCGCGACGAGACCGACTGGAGCGGCTGCGATCTTGGCCACCGCGTGCGCGGCGACCTTGCGCTCGACGAGCGTCATCGGTCGCGGCTTCGCCGCGGCGCGGAGCAGCTCGCGCGCCTCCGTCGAGAGAGGGCTCGGTAGTTTTGGATCGGCGCTCATCGCGCACCTCCACGGTGGCTCTTGTCGAAGTCTTTGCGGAGCTTCTCGAACTGCGCGCGCGCCGCGTGCAGGCGCGAATAGACAGTTCCGACGGGGACGCTAAGCACTTTGGAGATCTCGTCGCAGGACATCGACTCGACCTCGAACATCACAAGCACCGCGCGCTTCTCGATGTCCATCGCGTCGAGCAGCGTGGCGAGGATGACCCTCGCTTGCTCGCGGCTCGCGCACTGCTCGGGGTCGCGCTCGCTCGACTCGTCGACCACTTCGGGGATGTCTTCGGACCCGTGCTCTTTTCGACGCGCGAGCTTGCGGCGGTAGCCCGCGACGACGCGGAGGCAGATCCCGAACAGCCACGTCGTGAGCGTCGAGCGACCTTCGAAGTCCGCGAGGCGACGGTGCACGACGACGAAGACTTCTTGCAGTTGGTCTTGGAGGTCCGCGTCGCGAACGCCCATGCGCTGCAGTGTGGCCCACACGAACTCTCCGTGCGCCTGGTACACCGCGGCGACGGTGGGCGGCGTCGTCGGCGCCGATGCTGGAACGGCTGCGACTGCTGCGGTCGAGAGCGTGGCGGTCACGTCGGAGGTTGAGTGTCCCATAGACGTCGGGCCTTCAACGAAAGCGCGCGCCGAGCGCGATCCACGCGCCGGCTGCGAGCCAGGGTTGTTCGAACACGGGCGAGTATACGGTCGCTCCTTGTGCGCTCGTGGACTCGAGTCCGAAGCGATAGCGCGTGATGGGGAGATCGGCCTCGATTCCCAGGTCGAGCGAGAGGGGGCCGACGAGGCGAATCGTTCCCACGGCCGCTGCGGTGAGCGCGAAGAACGCCCGTTGTCCGCTCTCGGCCGGCGCGCGCTCGTGAGGGACAGCGTGCATCGCCCCTACCGTGGGCCCGAGCGAGAGCGAGAGCGCGAAGCGCGAGAGGTCGACGAGCTCGACGTCGCCGCCGAGCGTGACCGTCGTGAGCCCGAAGGACACCATCCCGATGCTCGCTGTGTCCGATCGCTGCTCGGGCAAGAACCGCAGCCAAGTGCGCACGCCGAACCGGCGATACACGCGCACATATCCGTGCAGGGAGGCGCCGCTCGAGAGCGCGGGCAGCGCGCCGAGCGAGGCCCAGCCGCCGAGCGACACCGCGCCGATGTCCGCGCGAGGGGGCTGCAACGGCTGCGGTTGAACGGGGCTTGAATTCGTGGGTGTGAATGGCGCCTCGGTGACCGCGCCAGCGAGCGAGAGGGCGGCTCGGACCGCGGCGGACGTCGGGGGCTCGCTCGGAGAGGCCGCGGGGTCTGCGTCGGGGTCGAGGGCGAGGGTGATGGCGAAGACCGCGGCTTCGACGGCGGCTTCGCACTCGGGGCGCTCGCTCGAGAGGGTGCGGCTGCCGAGGAGCGTTCCGTCGACGTTGCGGAGAAAGAGCTCGATGCGCCACTGGTTGTCGACGCGCGCGACGATGGCCTCGATCGACTGCGCGGCGGAGGGCGAGAAGACCGCGCGAGCGAGGCGCGACTCGACGGCGTCGGTGATCGCGCTCGGGCCGGGGCACTGCTCGGCCCCGTGCGCGCGAACCCAGGAGAATCGCAGCGTTCCCGCGATCGAGGGCATCGAGGAGGCGGGCGAGGGATTCGCGGGAGCGGTCGCGGCTCGAGTCGATGACGTCGGCTGCGACAGCGGCAGCACTAAGGGTTGTGCACCGACCGATCCGGCGGCGCTGATCGCCGCACCGCAGAGCGCGACGAAGCACAAGCGAGGCACGAGGGGCATGATACCGCACCTCGGGGCAGAATGTTCGGGATCGCGCGCGGGCGATCGGAGCTCACGGCCCCCTGTGCGGTCCCGGTGGGGTCCAGCGTTGGTCGTTGTCGACGTCGACGAAGATGGGGTTCGTGAACGCGAGCGACGGAAGCGGTCGCGCGTGGTCGCCTGCGACGTCGAAGGGCGCGGGGTCGTCTGCGCGCGTTCGAACGACGATCCACGCGTCGCGCGTGAGCTCGAGGGGGATCTCCCAGCGCTGTCTTCGCACGCCGTCCATCGATGTCGCGTCGAAGTCGCGCGCGGCGACCATCACGTGATTGGCGTACACTTCGACGCGCTGCGCGGGGACGAAGGACGGCGCTTGAAGCGAGACCGAGACGGTGACGCTGCGACCCGCGTTGCGCGCGAGCTGACCTGGGCGAGTTGTTCCGACGGTGGCGCGGAGAAAGGGCCCCGACGTCACCATCGCGTCTCCGGCGCGGATCGCGCTCGAGACCATCGCGTCGGTGATCATCGCAGGGTCGTCCGTAGCGACGCGGAGGTACGTACGCGGCCATCCGGGAGGCGTCTTGGCGAGGCGATGGGTGTCCGTGTTGCCCGTCGCTGTCGCGGAATTTCCAAGGTCGATCGTGGTCATCCACGCGTCGATCACCGAGTCGACCGTGGCGAGCACGCGCGGGTCTTCGTCGAGCGTGTGCGAGTTGAAAACCTCGACGGCGTCGAACTGCGTGTAGAGGTCCATGCGCGCGCGGCCGGTGCTCGGGTCGAAGCCGGCGAGGGACCAATAGCCGATGGGGTGGGTGTTCCACATCGGGTGATTGAGCTGGATCATCGCTGACGGAACGACTTCTCTTGCCCGCGCGACGATCTGCGCCACCGAGGGCTCGAGGTGCGCGAGATCACGACTCGGCTCGATCTCCGCGGGGATCGGAAACGCGTTGAAGTGCCCGAACCCGTCGGTCGTGATCTCGTCCCCGCGGATCCAGTGGATGTACGACTCGAGGCCCAGCGACGCGATCGCCGGCGCGAAATCCGCGCTGGTGTCGTGGTCGGTGCTCGCGAACACCTCCACGCCCTCGGCCGCGAGCGACAGCACGCGGTGGTCGAGCGGAACATCACTGTCGAAGCTCGGCGCGCTGTGCACGTGAAACTCCGCCGCGACCTCGCCCTCGGTCTCGATCACGCGACGGAGCGTCGCGCGCAAGATCGCCCCGCGCCGCGGCCCCACGGTGACCTCGCCGAGGTCGATCGTCGCGTACTCGACGCCGCGCGAGACCGTGAGTCGATACGTTCCGGGGGCGAGTCCGTCGGGGCCGGCGCGATCGACGGGGATCACCGCGCGCCCGCGCCCCATGAGCACCCAACGGTTGGACCCGAGCGCGACGGACGCTTGGTCGATCCAGACGCCGCGTTGATTATCGGTGCCCCAGACTGGATCGGGGGTCCCGTTGGTCCCTCGCAGGGTGAGCTTGCAGGGGAGGCCGCGGCCGGTGAGCTCGTCAGTGATGTACACCTCGAGCCGCTCGCGGTCGGTCACGTCCGCTTCGACGTCCGGGTGAATCCACGAAGCGTCGCGAAAGCCCTGGTTGTTCGGGCATCCCGAGAAGAGCAACGCGAAGGCCAAGACTCGAAGCTTCATGAAGCGGCGCGAAAAGCGTAGCACCCTTGCCGTCATCGCCTCCGCGTCGCGGGGCGCGCGCTCGGCGTTGGCGCGGCCTCGCCCGGCTGCCAGAGCGTGATGCGATAGGGCTTCTGGTCGGTGTCGTCCGTGAGGTACGTGAGCACGTCGCCGGGGCACACGCGGTCGATCGCGACGTTGTCTCGCGTGCGTTCGATCGCCGTGCGTTGTCCCGAGAGTCGCGAGTAGCGAGACACGCGCGGCGCGAACAGCCCCTCTCCGCGGGTCAGCGTGACGAGCTGACACTCGCGGCGGATCGAGCCCGTGTCGAGCACCGCGATCACGCGGTAGAAATCGTTGCGACCGAGGTCGACGACGGGGTCGTGCTCGCTCGGAATCGGTCGCCCAGCCGCGAGCTCGGCGAACGTCGTGCTGATCATTGTCTGCTCTTCGATCGACAACGGTCCTGCGATGCGCGGATGCACGCTGATGCCTGCGCCGGTGGCTCCGGAGTTGCGCGCAGACATGTCCCACAAGAGCGCGATGGTCGGGCGCATCACAGGGATCAAGGCCGCTGCGCCCACGGGCGCATCGTGGCTCGGCTCGACGGGGACCAGCCCCGCCTCGGGCGGCTCGCGCGTCGCGGCCGCGAGGGGCTCTTCGACTTGCGCCGCCAGGGCCGCGAGCGCGTCTTCGTTGAGTCCTTGCACTGGCAAACGCGAGGGACCGCCCACCGCGCTCCAAGGCGCGCGGAGCACTTGCCAACGAACGGTCGCGTCCACGCGTCGCGGCGGGTAGCTCCCGTCGAGCGACTGCAGCGCGACGCGCGCGTCGAGCGTCGTGGCTTGCCTCGCGCACCAACCGAGCGTCACGGTCAGGGCGTCGCGCGAGGTGACCTGAAGCCAACTCGCGTTGCGCTGATACGGCGCCGAGCCTTGCTCGAGCACGCTGCGCTCGAAGGTCGCGCCCTCGTTGCTCGCCCCGTCGATGAGCGCTGCGTGTTTGGGAGCCGCGTATCCTTCGATCGCAGTCACGACGATCGCCGCGCACTCGTTGGCCGCGACGTCGAAGCGCTTGGCGAAGCTCGCCCAGTGCGCGTTGTGCCTCGTGACGGGCGCTGTTCCCGTTGTGTCGTCGCGAAGGCCGCTCTGACGCAGGCGAGCGACCGCGGCGTCGAACGATGGTTGCGCCGCTGCCGCGTCGATCGGCCGCAGTTGCGGAGGGTCGATTCGCCGGTCGCGAAACGCAGCGCCCGCGAACACTGCGACGCCGAGCGCAGCGAAGACGGATAAACCGAGACAGCCAATCCGAGAAGACACGAGTACAATCATCGGTGATGCGGCAGGGTTCACGCAATCGTCCGAGGGCAAGACTGTTGGGATCGCTCGCGCTCGTCAGCGCCCTGCTCGCTGCGCAGGTTGCGCAGGGGCAACGCTCCGGAGGGCGCTTCGGAGGATCGAGCGGCTTTCGATCGTCGAGCTCTTCGTCGAGCTATCGACCGTCGAGCTCGTCGAGCTATCGATCGTCGAGCTCTTCGTCGTCGAGCTATCGACCCTCGAGCTCTTCGTCGTCGAGCTACCGATCGTCGAGCACGACGTATCGCACGACGACCACGAGGTACGTTCCCCCGCCGCCGCCGCCGTGGTTGACGGCGGTCGAATACCGACGGCCCGCCGCGCGATTGCCTGCGTTTGCAGCGGCGTTCGTCCCGATCGCTCCTGCAGAGACGGCGGTGCTCGCGCAACGAGAGAACCGCGACAACTATCGGTACGGCCCGTTCAAGTGGAGCGCTGCGGTCATCGGCGGTCTCGTGGGCTTCGCTCCGCTCGCGGCGATGAGCTTCTTCGTGACGCGCAACGCTCCGTCCAACGGCGCTGCTCCGGGGTACGCGCAGCCGAGCGCTCCGATGGGGCCCGTGCTCGCGCGCACCCAAGGCTACGGCGAGTGTGAAGTCCGCCGCGTGACGATCGCGTTCGATTGGCGCGCTCGGGCGCAGCTGCAACAGGCGCTCGATCAGATCGCGTCGAGCGTGGATATGTCCTCGCCGTACGGGCTCTGGATGGGCGCCGATCGCGCGCGACAGCTCTTGTTGCAGTGGCTCTCGAGCGCGAGCGCCGCGTGCTTCGTGTCGCTCAAGGGCAGCGCGTCGGCGGCCGAGCAGCTCTTCGGGCGCGTGTGCGACGACGTCAATCGCCGCTACGACGAGGCCACGATCTCGAACCAACGGCGCAACGAGCCCCCCGACGTTCGCGCGCGTCGCGAAGAGGGCGAGGGGTTCGTCGTCGTCTCGATCATCGTGGGAATCAACGGAGCCCTCGCGCCATTGCCCGACTGGCCCACGGTGGACGCCGTGCGGCAGGCGCTCTCGACGCTCGTTCCTCCGACGCCGGACGCGCTCGCGGCGCTCGAGGTCGTCTGGTCTCCGTCGATCGACCAGGATCGCCTCTCGAGCGCAGAGATGGCCGTGCTCTACCCCGAGCTCGTCCCGCTGCAGGGAGCCGAGCCCATCGGTCGCGTGTCGTGCCGCGCATGCAAGACCGTGTACGCGCGCGAGCTCGGTCGCTGTCCCACCTGTGGATCGCCAGACGCCGCGCCTTCGCCCATGTCCGCGCAGCAGCAGCACCAAGCGTTTGCGCCGTCTTCTTCGAACATGATCGCCTGCCCGTACTGTAAGAAGCCGACGCCCGCGTACGAAGTGCAGTGCCAACACTGCGGCGGGCGCGTCAAGAACTGAGGGAGACTCTCGTTATGGATTTTGCAGCAAAGATGAAGGAGCTGTTCGCCGACGAGGATCGCGCGCGCGACATGGCTCGGCGCCTGATGCACCTCGCGCAAAACGACCCCACCGCGGCGGCGCGCGAAAAGGACAGCGTCCTGGCGTTCATCCGCGGGCCGATCGAGAAGCACTTTCGGTACGAAGAAGAGCACTTGTTTCCCGCGCTCGAAGAGCACGGGCTCGGGCCCGAGATCGACGTCGCCAAGAAGCACCACGCGGCGCTCCGCCAAGAAGCGGCGAACCTCGAGAGCGCCAAGGACACCAAGGGCATCGCGCAGGCGATTTATTTCGCCGCACGTTTGATGCTGCATCACACGAATTTCGAGGGCGACTACATCTACCCCGAGCTCAGCAAGGAGCAGTGGCACGCGCTCATCGCCAGCACGATGGCGGACAATCAATGATCGCGCGTCGCTCGCGCCTCGCGTTCGCAGCGCTCTTCGCGCTCGCGTGCAACACGCCCACGAGCGCGAGCGACACCGGCGTGACGCCCGTGGACGTCGCCGACTCGCGCGACGCGGAGCGCGACGCCATGGACGACGCGAGCGACGCGAGCGAGAGCGACGACGCGAGCGACGTGGTGACCGACGCGCCTCCGCCCGTTCGATGCGTGCGTCGTCCGCGCTCGGACGCGGGCGTCGCGGACGGCGGCGACGCGGGGCTCGCGTGCAACGGCTCTCCCGAGTTGTGCGAACGACGGTTCGATCAAGTGGCCTACGCGACGACGCACAACGCGTTCGCCGTCGAGGACGAGCGCTTCGGCGCGCCCAATCAGCGACGATCGATGCGTCAGCAGCTCGCGGACGGCGTGCGCGGGTTGATGCTCGACGTGTACCTCGATCGAGGTCGCGCGCAGCTGTGCCACGGGCCGTGCTCGCTCGGTCGCAGGCCGCTCGTCGATGGCTTGTGCGACATCACTCAGTTTCTCGACGATCAGCCGGGGGAGGTCGTCACGATCATCTTCGAGAGCTACACGACGGCGGCCGAGGTCGAGCGCGCGTTCGTCGAGTCGGGGCTCATCGAGCGCGTTCACGAGCAGCGCGCGGGCGATCCGTGGCCGACGCTCCGCGCGATGATCGAGCGCGATCGTCGCGTCGTGGTGCTCACCGATCGCGAGGGCGGCGCGAGGCCGTGGTACCTGCCGGTGTGGTCGCACGCGTGGGAGACGCCGTTCTCTGCGCGCACGCCGACGGACCTCGAGACGTGCAGGATGAACCGCGGTTCGCGGGCGAATCCGCTGTTCATCTTCAATCACTTCCTCACGAACCCGCTCGCGTCCCCCGAGCTCGCGACGATGGTGAACAACGATCCGTTCTTGATCGATCGCGCGCGGAGATGCCAGCGAGAGACCAGCGCGCTGCCGAATTTCGTCACCGTGGACTACTACGACATCGGCTCGGTGCTCTCGACGACGCGCGCGCTCAACGGCCTGTGAGCGCCGAGCGATCGCTGTGTGTGCGCAAATCGCCTGCGAATTTGCTCACGGAAGCGCGACGGTCACCGTGATGTCTCCGGCGCTCGACTGGCTGCACGTCGCCCCGGCGATCGACACGAAGCACGCGCAGCTCGGCGTGGGGCCGCAGCTCGACGGGATCGCCTCGCACGAGTAGCCGCGCATCGCGCCGGGGATGCCCGGGATCGTCTCGCTGCAGTACTCCGCGCCCGCGCGGCAACTGTTGGTTCCGCACGCAAACGTCCGCGCGCCGCCGTCGGTGCTCGTACCGCCGTCGGAGCTCGCGCACGGGCCGCGATGGGCGTACGGCTCGGGCGGGCAAGAGCTGCTTCCGTTGACGGTTACGCCGCGGCACGAGCAGAAGGGCGCGAAGTCCGCGGTGCAGCCCGTCGCGGTCTGGCAGCGCCAGGGAACTCCGCATCCCTCGGGGCCTGCGCACATCTGGCCCGAGAGGCAGTCGCGATCGCTCGTGCACACGCGCGGCAGGAGGTTCGAGTCCGTCGGGATCCCGCCGTCGACGCACGCGCGGCGCGTGCATCCGATCACGCCGACCGCGGTGCACGAGCACTCGTTGCAGCCATCATCCGAGGGAAAGTTGTCTCCCACACGAAATCGTCGTCCGTTGGGCGTGACGCAGTCACCGCCGCCGGTCGCGTCGGGCGTGCTCGAGTCTGGAAGCGAGCTCGCGTCGCCGCCGTCGTTTTTTCCGACGGGCTGGGGAAAGAGACACCCCTGCGTCGCGGCGAGCGAGAGCGATACGAGCGCGAAGAGCGTAGAGCGAAGCTGTCGTTGCATGAGTGATTCTCCTCGAAGCGATGGCGGTAGCCACAGAAGGACGTTGGCTCTCGCCGCGCGTCGCGCAGCGGAGCTGTCATCGGAGTGAGTGCAGAGGGCTCTGTGTGTCCGTGACGAAATCGTCAGCGGCACGCGCGGAGCGCGCGCTCGACGAGCGGAGCGCCGTGGGCTTCGCGCGCGAGCTCGCTTGCGACGGCTCGTGCGCGCTCGCGTTGACCGGCGGCGCAGAGGGCGTCGACGCGGAGCGAGAGCGCTTCGGGGCGGAGCATTCCCCTGGAAAACTGCTGTGCGTAACGGTCGAGCGTCGCGAGCGCCGCCGTGGTGTCGCTGCGCGCGAGCGCGCCCCGCGCCGATCGCAAGAGCGTGAGCTCGTCTGCGAGCGTCGAGGGCGCGCTCTGCGCGACGCGCGTCGTGTGTCCGGCTCGGGCGCTGGTCGCGGCCTGTGGTGCGGCTGCGGAGACCGCTGGGCGCGCGGGCTGCGCTGTGACGGTGTTGGCTGCGCGCTGCGCGGCGAGCGTGTCGGTCGCGGGCGGCTGGGGCGCCGGGTCCATCGCGGCGCGCGCAGGGAGGGGCGCGGCGCGTCGGGCGATCGACGGCGCGCTCGGTGAGGAAATCGACTGGTGACTCGATTGTGTGTGCCGGTCGATGGCGCTGGCGCTCGCCGGTCGCGCGGGGGCGCTCCGTCGTGTGTAGGCGACGCCTGCGCCGACGGAGGCGAGGGTGAGGACGACCGCAGCGCCCGCGAGCTTGGCGGTGAGCGCGGTGCTCGTGGCGACGGCTGCGGCGGTGGTCGCGAGGGCGGGGGCCGCGGCGGTGGTCGTGCTGGACGCGACGATGGATCCGCCTGCTGCGGTGGCGCCTGCGATCTTGGCGAAGAGGGCGCGCTTGTTGCGCTCGCGGTCTTCGTGCGTGGGATGGTCACCGACGCGCGCGGCGTCGATGATGGCATCGAGCGAGTTCGGCTCTACTTCGCGCATCGTTGGGTCCACTGTTGGCTGTGGCGCAGGCGCGCCAGCGCTTGTTCGAGCTCGCGTCGCGCCGCACGAACGCGGGCGTACACGGTGTTGACGTTGACCCCGGTCGCTTCGGCGATTTCGGGAACAGAGAATTGCTCGAGCTCGGACAGGACGAACGCCTCGCGCTTGTCGTCGTCGAGCGTCTCGAGGAGGGCGTTGAGGATGCGGGTGGCTTCGGCGCGCGCTGCGCTCTCGTCGGGGGCTTCGGAGCGGGTGTCGACGAGCTGCGAGAGCTCGACGGTGTCGGACGTGGTGGCGCGCTCGCGCGCGGTGGCGCGGTGATCGCGGACGACGCGGCGGACGATCCCGAAGAGCCAAGTGCGCACGGACGAGCGCCCTTCGAAGTCACTCAATCGACGGTGGACGACGAGGAAGACGTCTTGGACGCAGTCGTCGAGGGACGCTTGTGGAACGCCCAGTCGGCGGGCGCTTCGCCACACGAAATCAAAGTGGTCGGAGTAGACGCCCTCGAAGGACAAGGGCTCGCTCGCGTCCTCGGCGGCGCCCGTGGCCGCAGGGGGATTGGAGTCGATGGCGGCGAGCGCGAGCTGCATCCACGGGGGTGTGTGCGGGGACGATCGCGGACCCGTGATCAAAAACGCACCTCGACGCCGATTCGTCCTTGGAGGCTGAGGGCGGGGGTCTGAAAGAACGTTCCGATCGCTTCGAGATAGAAGGCGGGGCGCGAGATCGAGACGGCGCCGCCGAGGTCTGCGACGAAGGCGAAGGTTCGAACGGGCGCGACGGCGGCGTGCAGCGCGAGGCCTGCGGCGACCCACGGCGTCCACGCTTCGCTGGGGTTCGAGACGCCCCGACCGCGCCCGTGAACGATCGCTGCGTCGACGGAGGCACACCCGCCGAGGTCGAACATGCCCCAGCGGGGGACGTAGCAGCCGGCGACGCGGGACGAGTACGCGGTGACCGTTCCCCCTGCGGTTGGAAACTCCGGGACCATCGCAGCGCGCTCGGGCCAAAACCCGAACGCGAGCTCGGCGCGAAACGACCCCCTGCGGAGGGCGCCCCACACCGACGCTCCGAGCGCCCACGAAGGGAGGAGCCCCGAGTCGACCGCAAACGCCGCGCCCGCAGACCACTGAACGGGCACAGGCCGCGCGGGCGCGAGGGTGGTCCGCTCTGCGCGTTGGGCGCGCTCGCTCATCGAGGCCGGCGTCGGCCCCGCGACGGTGTTCACCACGGCGATCGGCGCGAGCGCGACGCTCGGCGCTCGCGTGCGATCGGGCTCGGAGGTGGCGTTTGCCGAACTCGCCCCGCCAGCGGTGTTCGCCGCCTGCGCGGTGATCTCGATCGTCGACTCTCCGTCTCGCGTGACGTCTGCGTCCGCGTTCACGTTTACGTTTGCCCCGGCATCCGTGTTCGCGCTCGTGCTTGCGCTGGCGTTTGCCCCCGTGCTCCCCGTTGCGCTCGCGCTCGCTGTGCTCGCGGCGCCGTCGCGGGCGCTCGACGCGTTCGCGGCGGTTGATTGTGTGTGTGTAGCTTCGAGGAGCCTCGCCCCGAGCGCGGGGTTGGCCGCGAGGGCCACGATGAGCGCCGTGGCTTCGGCGAGCGGGGCGCAGTCGAGGTCTGCGAGCGAGCGCTGCGACCCGCGAGGCGTCCCACGAGAGGCGACGGTGCGGAGCACGACGGTCCAACGTCCTGCGCGGCGGCTCACCGTGGCGCGCACGATGATGGGCGAGGGGGACGATTGCGTGGCGCTCGACGGGTCATCGAGGAGGCGGGCGACTTCGGAGCGAACGGCCTGAGCGTCGGGGCACTGCGCGGGGGCGTTCCACTCGAGTTGCCACGGGCGGTGTGCGGATTGTGCCAACGCGACCGACGGCGACGACAACGCCACCGTGAAAACCGCCGCCCCGGCCGCGAGCCAGCCGCGCCCCGAGCGCGCTCGGGCGCCCAACGAACGCGGAATCTCCACGCCGTTCTCGCCGTGCGCGCGCGCGCGACTCGCTCGCTGCCTTCGTCGACCCATAAACCTCACTCACCGCTCGAGCAGCAATCGTGCCGCCCCCGGGGACGGTGCTCTGATCCTCACGTTTGCAATCCACCGCTCCCCCGCTGCGCCATTTCCATATTGGACCGCGAGGGTGTCTGTCACAAGCTCCTGTCTCTCGCCCCGCGCCGCCGTGCGCGCGCTGCTCGCTCACCCCGCAGCGCGATCGATCCACGCGCGCACGTTGTCGGTCGTCGCGAGCTCGGGCTCTTCGAACGGCGCTGTGTACTCGGGCTGTCGATCCTTCGCGTGCGCCACGAGCGTGACGGTCTCGATCGCCCCGAACCGCTCGGGCCTCGTCGCGAACAGCGTGAACAACTCCGGCCCCGCCGCTCTGCGCGGCGCTGGCAACAAGTGCGCGCGCGCTCCGCTCGCGGTCCGCGCGACGTAGCCCGCCACGCGGTGATCCACGGGGTCTCGCAGCACTTGCGCCGACGGCACTCTCGCGAGCCACTCGCCGACGCTCCCCTCGATTGGAGCGCCCCGCAGCGCGAGCCCCTGCGCCTCGAGCGCGCGATGAACGTCCGCGAGCGCGCACGATGGACGCGCTGTCACGAGCCGCGACATCGCGTCGATCGACACGTCGCGCGAGGACACCGTGATCGACGGCGCCGCAGGCCCCTCGCCACGCGCTGGCAAGAGCGGCCCGCCCGCGAGGACCCCGTCGCGATCCGCCGCGCGCGAGAGCGAGGCGATCACGTCGACGCCGGCGCCGTGCTCGAGGCGCATCGCTTGTCGCTTCGAGCGCCCGACGCCGTGGTGGTGCGCGATCGTTCCTCCTGCGTTGTGCGCGGCTTCGAGGGCGCGCGACCAGGTGCGCGTGTAGTTCTCGAGCGCGCGCTCGTCGTCGGGGCTCGCGCCGACGAAGGTGAAATAAATCGAGCACCCGTCGGGGTACGCGTGGCTCATGTGCGCCATCACGAAGCCTCCTTCGGCGAGGGCGCCGCGCACGCCCTCGTACAGCGCTTGAAAACACGCCCACGGAGCGGCGACCTCCATCGTGTCGACCCAAAGCCCCTTGGCGTACGTCCCCGGTTGGCGGTAGCTCACCGAGTGTCTGCGCTCGAGCCACCGTCGCGCGGGCGCTTCGCCTTCGTCTCGGCCTCCGCACGAGAGGCACGTTCGACGCGCGCGCGAGACGCTCTCGTCCACGGGCTCGTTTGGCGCGCGCTCGAACAGCAGGATCAACAGCGATCGCCCGAACACGCGCTCGCCGAAGGCGAAATTGAGCGCGTTGATCGCCTTCGACGCGGGCATCGTTCGACGCAAGAGCCACTCTTCGACCGGGTGCTTGGCCGCGGGGTCGCGCTCGATTTTGTGTGCCGACTTGCTCGCCGACCGCCGCTGCCCCGTGCGAAACACGTACGTGTCGAACGGGTCGTAGACGCGGCACACCGCGGGGCGAATGCCCGATTGATAGAGCGATCGCACGGCGTCCCACGCTTGGCGCAGCGTCGCGAAGGTGTACGCGAGGTAGCGTCGCTCGGTCGGCGCGGGCCAGACGCGCATGTGCGCGCGGGTGACGACGCCGAAGAGCCCCTCGCTGCCGACGAAGAGCGCGCGCGCGTCGGGCTCGCCTTCGCGCGGAACTCCCGCGGCGAACGGCTCTCCGTCGGGCATCACGCCCTCGAGGCCGAGCACCATGTCTTCGATTTTTCCGTAGCGGCCCGAGCACTGACCGGCGCCGCGGGTGACGATCCAGCCGCCGAGCGTCGAGCACGAGATCGAGCTCGGGTAGTGGCCGAGCGTCGCGCCGCGCGCGAGCAGCTCGTCTTCGAGGTGTTGGCCGAGCATCCCCGCGTCGATGAGCGCTCGTCCGCGGGGCACGTCCAGCGCGCGAACCGAGCGCATACGCTTGGTGTCGAGCACGATCGTGTCTGCGTCGGCCTCGGTCATGCCGCAGACGCCCGAGCCTGCGCCGAAGGGCGCGATCTTCACGCCCGCGCGCTTGGCGTAGCGAAGAAGCGCTCCGACGTGCGCGTCGCTCGAGGGCCAGACGACCGCGCGAGGCCCGCTCGAGAGCGCGCGCCCTGCGCGCTTCGCGATGAGGTGTTTCGGCCACAAATCGTGTGCGTAGGCTCGACGCTCGGGCTCTTCGGTCGACACGGCTTCGCGTCCGACGATGCGCGCGAGGTCTTCAGTCAATGCGTTCACTGGGGGAGCGAGAGCGTATCGCATCGAAGCGCGCGCGCGTCTCGTGGCCGTCGTGCGCTATCATCACGCACCGCGATGGCCGCTCGTCGTCACTTGCCCGTGCTCAACACCAAAGCCCCTTCGGAGCCGCCGAGCCCCGAGGGGGACGAGCTCGGCGCGGCGGGCGACGACGCGCCTGCGTGGCACTGGATTCCGCTCGGAATGCTCGCCACGGTCCTCGTCTCCGCGGTGCTCGCGAAGATGCTCTGGGTCCCGTACGCGAGCGCGCAGCTCGCTTCGGTGGGCGCAAATCCGACGCGCGAAGCGCTGGTCGCGCTGCAATCGAAGCTCGCCCTCTCGGGCGCCGCGGTGGGCGTGTTGGGAACGATCCTCGGCGGTATGGCCGTCGGCGCGCTCGGCAACGACAAGGTCAACCAGCGCCACGGGCTGCTCGCGGGCGCGGGCGCGATGACCCTGCTCGCGCTCACGAGCGGCGCGAGGCTCGGGGCTGGGGGGCTCTTGTCCGCTGCGCTGATGGTTCCGATCGGCGCGATGGCGGGCTACGCGGGGGCCGTCTTGGGGCTGCGGGTCAAGTACGCCTTGCGTGCGCGGCGAGCACGCTGAGCATCCAGCCGATGAGCGACAGCATCGCGAGCCGCTGAAAGAGCGGGAGCGACGCCTCGAGCAATTGATTTCGTGTGTCGATCGAAAACGCGATCGCGTACGCGACCCCGTCGCTGGCCCCGAAGGCGAGCGTGGCGATCGCGAAGAGCGCCAACAGCGCCGAGCTCTTCGATCGCACGCTGATCCACGCCGCGGCCATCACCGCGATCAACGCAGGAACGAACGCCGCCGTCACCGCGGTCAAGTGCGCCACGCGGTTGACGTCCGAAGGCGTGAGCGGAACCGCCATCCCCACCACGCAGCTCGTCACGCCTGCGAAGCGCGTCACCTTGGCGAGTCGCGACTCGGGCGAGCGCCCATCGAGCCGCGCGACGAGCGCGAAGAACGCCGCGAGCGCCGCGAACATCGCCGTGGTCCCCGCGATGGCGAGCGTCGCGCTGCGGGCGTTGTCGCGGCCGTTCAGCGCGCGATGGTGAAAAAGATCGCAGTGAAAGTTCTTCCAAAACGAGTACCCGCGGCTGAGCGGGTCGAACCACGTTCCACCTGGGTATGCGTCGATCGCGGCCCCCACCAAGAGTACGAACAGCACGAGCCCCGCGGCGCAAAACACCACGAGCCACCGCGGGGCGCGCGCCACCGTCACGAACTCAGTCTCCCGAAGACGCGTCGCTCGGCGCGGCTGCGTCGTTGCCGGCGTCGGTCGTGTTGGCGTCGGGCAAGCTCGAGTCCGGGTAGTTCGGCGGAGGTCCGTAGCACGCGGCCAAGGTCACCGCGGTTCCCGCGGCGGCCACCGCGGTCGCGATGCGAAACCAACGCGACTGCGGGTTCGCAGGACGCGCGCCCGCCGCGCAGTTGGGGCACGCGCCGTCGATCGCGAGTCCGCCACACACACCACAGCACTCAGTCTTCTTCATCGATACAGCTCCGTTTCGAAAGGGTGTGCGCGCTCATGCTCGCGCCGTGCCAGTATGCCCGACTCGAGCGCGAGGGGCAGCACGCAGGAGCGTGCGATGGGGTGGAGCGACAAGCGACGTCAGTGGCAACAGAGCGATGAGCTACGAGCCACGTCACTGGCGGCGCTGAGGCAGAGCCTCGTGGTTTCAAGAGAGCGTTGGGGGATCTCAGCGGCGGCGCTGAGGCAGAGCCTCCGCGCACAGCTCGCGCTTCGGGCGAATCGGCCCGAAGGGCCGATGGGGTCGCTGGGCTGATGGTTTCGGTCGGCTGATGGGTGGGTTGGATCGATGGAGTGATGTTTCGCTGCGAACGCCCGACGAACGCTGCGTGGGCAGGTGTCGCTCTGGCGCTGAGCAATCGCTGCTCACTGGCATCGTGCGTGCTGCTCGACGACACTCGAAGCCGTGGTCACCGAGAGACGCCTCGATGTCGTTCGCAGTGAATTCCGCCCCGTCTACGTGGTGTGGGAGCTCACGTTGCGCTGCGATCAGCCCTGCACGCACTGCGGTTCGCGCGCGGGCGACGCGCGCGTGGACGAGTGGACGGCGGACGAAGCTGTGGCGTTCGTGTCCGAGCTTGCGGCGATGGGCGCCCGCGAGGTGGCCCTCATCGGCGGCGAAGCGTATCTGCACCCAGGATTTCTGCGGATCGTCCGCGCGTTGCGGGACCACGACATTCGCGCCGTGATGACGACGGGCGCGCGATCGATCGACGCCACGCTGGCGACGCAAATGGCGGACGCGGGGCTGCAGGGCGTGAGCATCAGCGTCGATGGACTCGAAGCGACGCACGACTTGATGCGCGCGTCGCGCGGGAGTTTCGCGCAGGCGATCTCGGCGATGGGGCACCTTCGTCGCGCGGGGATCGCGCAGATTTCGGCGAACACGAATTTCAATCGACTCAACTATCGCGAGCTCGAGCCGCTCTATGACATCTTGCGCGAGGCGGGGATCACCTCGTGGCAGGTGCAGGTGACGACGCCCCTGGGACGCGCGGCGGATCGCGCGGCGATGATCCTTCAGCCGTGGGACCTGCTCGACCTCGTCCCGCGGATCGCGGCGTTGAAAGAGCGCGCGTTCGACGAGGGCGTGCTGATTCAACCGGGAAACAACCTCGGATACTTCGGTCCCGAGGAGTTCGTTCTTCGATCGATTTCGCCCGAGCACCAGGACCGTTGGCGTGGCTGTCCCGCGGGGCGCTTCGTGATGGGGGTCGAGAGCGACGGCGCGATCAAGGGCTGCCCCTCGCTGCAAACGAAGCACTACGTGCAGGGCAACGCGCGCCGCACGCCGCTCTCCGACCTGTGGAACGCTCCCTCGGGCCCCATCACCTTCACGCGCGCTCGCACGGTCGATGAATTGTGGGGCTTCTGCGCGACGTGCCCGTTTGCGCGCGAGTGCCTCGGCGGGTGCTCGTTCACCGCGCACGCGCTCATGGGGCGGCCGGGCAACAACCCGTACTGCCACTATCGCGCGCGAGCGATGGCCGCGAAGGGGCTTCGCGAACGGCTTGTTCCCGTCGAGCCCGCGCCGGGCGAGCCGTTCGACAACGGGCGATTCGAACTCATCGAAGAGCCCATGGACGCGACCGACGCCGACCTCGCGCTCCCCAAAGAGAAGCTCGTGAAGATCCGCCGCGCCAAACCGGGGACGGTGCTCTGATCCTCACGTTTGCAATCTACCGCACCCCCATTGAGAGATTCCTATATTGGACTTCGAGGGTGTCTGTCATAAGCCCCCCCTCGCGCGCCGCCTCATCGCCTCACACGCTCTCCTCGCGACCCACCGCTCGTCGCCCTCTTCGTCGCCGTCTGTGACGCGACTACTGCGCGAGTCGCCACCCGAAGCCGCTGCCGGGCATCGCGGTCGCGGGGGATTGCACTTCGAAGAGCGTCAGCGATCCGCCGCGGTTGTGCACGATCGCCGTCGACCCAGGGTGCGCGGGTGTTGTCGATCCCGGCCCCGGAAGTCCAAACACGAAGCCGACCTCTCCGCTCGGGCCGATCGGTCCGAGCGCTGCGATGCTCGAGCCGATTCGTCGCCCATCGCCGGCCGTCGAGAGCGTAATCGACGGAAACTGATTGACCGCCGCGCTCCCATCGAAGCGATACACCTGCACGACGCCACGACCCGCGAACGTCGGCCCGCCGAGCGCGAGATCGTCGCCCGGTGATCCTGCGAAATCACCGACGTACTCGAGGACGTTGCCGATGCCCCGCGGCGTCGCGGAGTCGTTGATGGTCGCGAGCACGGTCGGCGTCGTGCGCGACGCGCTTCCGCGAAGGATGACGACGCGACCGTTGAAGCTCCCGCTCGTGTCACCGCCGCCGAGCGCGATGTCGGGGTAGCCGTCGGCGTCGAAGTCGCCGCTGCACGTGACGGCTTGCGGCGTTCCGACGCGGAGCAGGCCGATGCTGTCCGTGGCGAACTCGACCTGTGGCTGCATGGGAAACGTCGCGCCGCCGTAGTAGATCGACACGCGACTCGTGAGCGGCGAGCGTTGATCGGACACGACGACGAGGTCCGAGAAGCCGTCGTCGTCGAGGTCGCACCCGCCCGCGAGGCTCGTCGCAAAATGTGTGACGGTATTCATCGGCGAGATGCGCGCGATCGACGCGCACGCGCCCGTGTCGAAGGGACCGAGGCACACGAGCGTGTTCGACGACAGCTCCGCTTGCGCATAGCCCACCGCGAAGTCTGCGCGCCCGTCGCCGTTGAAATCCGCCGCGGTCGTGAGCTCGGCGCCGAAGGTTCTGAGCGCGCCCTGCACCCGTGATGCGGTGGGAGACGTGTTGATCACCCACGTGCTCCCCGAAGCGACGGCCTCGGCGAAGAACACCACCCCTCCCATCGGCGGATACGCCGGGTCGCCGAGCAGAACGCTCGGCGATCGCCCTCGTCCGGGCGGGCCGAGCACTCGAATTTGTGTGCCGACGCTCGCCGAAACGAACGGCGGCCCTCCGGCCGGGCCGATGCTGTGGATCGTCGAGACGACCGGCCTCACTGGGTACCTCGCCGAGTGCGCGACCGCGATCTGCTCGGTGGTCGTCCCGTCCGAGCGCGCGATGACGTCGCCCACTCCGTCGTCGTCGATGTCGGGAATCGCCCCGAGAAACGCGCCCGCGCCCGGTCGTGTCGCGCTGTTGATCGTGATCGCGCGCGTGACGATCGGTGAGGCGAGCGGCGAGGCGCCCGTTCGACGAAGCGTCGCGCCCCATCGATAGCTCCCCGCGGTCGCAAACGTGAACGACGTCACTCTCACGAGCGCGTTCGCGCACGGAACGGGCGCAGCGACGGTCGTTCGCCCCATCGGCAGCGCGCACGTTCCGGGGGCGCTCGTGCGGCTGCACGCCACGAGCTCGATCTCCGTCGCGCCGTTGCAGTCGCTCGGCATCTGCAGGGTCAATCGCGGAGTGTTTCCGCTGATTCGCGCGCCGGACGGAGGCCACACGATCGTGGGCGCCTCGATGACTTCTCTCGGTCCGTCCGAGTCACTCGCGTCGTTGTTCGACGCGTCTGGAGCGCCGTCTGTCGCGGCGTCCGCGTCCATCGCGACGCCGCTGTCACCGCTCGAGGCATCGCCCGGCACGACGTCCGGCGGCGGGTCGTTGGGGTTGAACACCGCGAGCTCGGGGCGATCGACTCGAATACATGGGTCGACGCGCCCAGTGCCGCAGGTGTACTCGACGCCTTCGGCGCGCGAACGCTCCTCGCACTGACGACGAACGGACTCTTCGGTGCACTGGTTCGCGAGGAACACCTCGAGTTGGCGCCACTCGTTTCGCACGAAGCGAGCGCGGGCTTTGGTGGAGAAGGGCGTTCCGTTGGTGGTCCCGCGGGGCGTGAACGCGACGGTGACCTCGACGTTGGTGCTGTCGTCGTCGGCGATCAGCACGATCGAGCCGGGAACGGGCCTCGCCTCGCCGTTGCGATCGACGCTCGTGAACACGCGCGACGGATAGAGCGCGCTCGGGCCGTTGCGTCCGCCCGTCGCGTTGGCGGTGACCTCGATGCTCTGCCACGCGGAGCGCGCGATGTCCGTCGCGATCCAGAGCACGATGCTCGTCTTCTTCTTCGGCTCGCACGATGCCGCGATCAACGCAGACACGCCCGCGAGCACGAGCGTCGCGCGAGCGTTGCGAATCGAAGACCCACGAACAGCGCGCTTGGACACGACGCGATCGAAGGTACAACGGTCATCGTGGGGCGCGAACGATCGCGTGAGGACGGAGGATCACCCACCGGTCGAGATGTCGTGACGCGCGGCGCTGGGCCCCATCGCTTCGTGCGCTGCTGCGCGCCCCGCCCTCACGTAGTGCTGACAACGGGACACATCGCGATCGGTCGCATCGAGGATGCGAAGAGCCGCCCCCACCCGCGCTGCCGCGCGCCCCGCCCCCACGTAGTGAGGGCGGGGCTTTGCATTGAGGAACGTGCTGCGATTGGACTGGTAGGTTGATTGTATGGCCCATTTCGACGCAGGGGCCGCGTGTCGCTTGATTGCGGTGGATGTTCGACGGCGATCGTGATCGCGCCAATTGCGGCACACGAAATCAACCTATGAGTCCAACGACTGCATTTCCTCAATGCAAAGCCCCGCCCTCACTACGTGGGGGCGGGGCGCGCGGCAGCGCCGGTGGGGGCTGCTCTTCTCATCCTCGATGCGTCTGATCGCGATGTGTCCCGTTGTCAGCATCACGTGGGCTGCAGCGCGGGTGGGGGCCGCGCGGCGCTGGGCTCCATCGCTTCACTCCCTCGCGCTCAGCCGGGATTGCTCACGGTGCAGTACATCGGGACGAGCGGCGCGCCCATCGGTCGCGTCGTCCATGGCGTGGGCCTCGTGTCCCATGGGTGCTCGACGAGAAAGCGCCCCACCGCCGCGGCAGACTCGGGCGGAAACCGATGCCCCATGTTGTGACTGCACGACACCACGGGAAATCCACGCATCACGTGCGAGTCGCGGATGCCCGTCGTCAGCGAGTAGAACGGCGTGTCCGCGGTCATCGAGCCGTAGCCCACCATCAACGCGTAGCGATGGGCCGTGGGGGAGGCTGTGCCCGACGTTCCCGCGGAGAAGAGCGCGGCGGCGGCGACGTAGCTCGAGCGCTGCGAGACGAGGTCCCACGCAGCGTTGGCGCCCGCGCTGAATCCCGTGGTTCCGATGCGGCGAACGTTGATGCGAAGCTGCGCGACGGCGCACGCGACGATGGCGTCCGCGGTGATCGCGACGCGGTCGTAGAACTGCCCCGTCTTGTACGGCCCCACCAGCACGTCGTTGGGACGCATGCCCGACGCGGCGTAGTTGGTGGCGCTGAGGCCGCCCATTCCGCCGGATTGTTCCCAGGCGAGGACGAGCGCGCTGTCGGCGTTGATGCGCGCAGGGTCGTAGCGAAAGTACGCGCGCACCGGCCCGCCCGTAATCATGAACGTCGCGTCCGCGTTGGGCATGATCGTCGGGCACCCCGCCGCGGGAAGCGCTGGGATCATCGGGTTCGTGACAGCGCCATCCGTCGGTGAAATTCCAGTGTCTCGCGCACCCGAGTCCGCCGCGACGACGCCTGTATCGCGCGAGCCCGCGTCGAGCGTCGTGGCGTCGACCGGCTCCGCGTCGGGTCGCGAGCTGCTGTCGTCTGCGACGGCGTCGACAGGGGCAACGCCATCGCTCGTCGAGCGACTGTCTTCGAGCGCGCGCGCGTCGTTGGAGGCATCGGTGTTGTTCGCGGGACCGCCGCAGGCGAACGAGCCAATCGAGACGAGCGCGAGCGTCGTGCGACGAAGCAGAGCGAAGGACATGTCACAGAGTCACACAGCGGACGCGCGAGGCGCAATCTCGAGCGGCGCGCGTCGCGGCGGGTGCGGATCGGCGATCCCGCGCACACGTGTCGTCGACGTGTCACGAGGACGACGCGCGCGCGCGCGTTCTTCGCGTCTTCGCTGGGGTACGCTACTCGCCATCATGCGCGTTCATCGGTTGTTGGTTGCAGCGGCGATGCTCTCTGCGTGCGCGGGGCCGACGGCGATGGACGCATCTCCCGACAGCGCGAGCGACGTCGCAACGGTCGACGCCGTCGACCAGGACGCGGACGTTACCGCCGTCGAGGACACCGGCGTCGCGCCGAGCGACACGGGCATCGGAACGTTTTGTGGCCCCGACGCCTCTCGATACAGCAACGCCTCCGCGCGCTGCTATCGCGAGAGCCCCACGCCCGACGGCGGCGCGCCTTCGCCTTCGCGCTGCACCGTCGCGGTCGGGCCGGACGCGCTCGCCAAGACGGGAGACGCCGTCGATGCAAACGGCGTGGTGATTCCCAGCGGTCGTCGCGTGCGACGCGCGAGTCAGCGCCTCGCGTTGCCGGGCTTTCCGATGGCGATGCTGCGCATCCCGGGGACGAGCTTCGTCGTCGTGACCGACGGCGGAATCCGCACAGAGACGCTCCGCGTGATCGACGTCTCGAGCGCGACGCTGCGCGTGGTCGCGGGCGGTGAAGCGAGCTTTCCTCGCGAGGACAGCGCGCGTTCGCCGGCGGTGTTCTACGGGCTCGCGTTCAACAGCGCGACGCGGACGTTGTACGCGTCGGGCGGAGGCTCCAATCGCATCTATGCGTTTACGTTGAGCGCCGCGGGCGCGCTCACGATGGACACCGGGCGCACGATCGATCTCGGGATCACCGAAGGGAGCGCGGACGGGCGCGACAGCACGACCGGGATGCTCGCCGCGGCGTATCCCGCGGGAATCGCGCTCAGCGACGATGGAGCCACGCTCTACGCAGCGCTGCAGCGCGGGCACGAGCTCGCGGTGATCTCGACGGCGACGCGCGCGATCGTGCGGACGATCGCGTTTCCACGGAGCGCCGAAGGGGCAGCGTTTCCCTACGTCGTCGAGCGGAGGCCCGGCGACGCGCGACGGTTGTACGTGAGCCTCTGGGGACAAGGGCGTGTGGTCGAGGTCGACGTCGAGGCGGGTTCGGTCCTGCGCTCGTTCGACGTCGGAAAGAACCCCACAGAAATCGCCTTCAGCGACGACGGCGCGCGGATGACCGTGGTCGCTTCGGACTCGGACGCCGTGAGCACCGTGGACCTCTCGTTGATGACGCCGACCGTGCGAAGGCACTACCTCGGCGGCTCTGCGAGCGCAGCGCGCGGTCTGTCTCCCACGGCGTTTGCGACCGCGCGGGACGGGACCCTCTACGTCGCTCTCGCCGACGAAAACGCGATCGAGGTGCTCGCGCCCGGAACGTTCGATCGCATCGGAAGAATCCCAACTGAATGGTATCCGACGGACGTCGTGCTCGACGACGCGGGCCACGTGATCGTCACGACCGGCAAGGGCCTCGGCTCGGGACCGAGCGATGGAAGCCGCGAGCTCATCGACATCATGTCGGGCTCGATCGCGCGCTACGAAGCTCCTACGCTGGAAGCGCTACGCGCGGGCGACGCGCAGTCGCGCGCGGACAACCTCGTTCGATTGGGGTTCAACCGCGTCGAGTGCCCGATGGGGGTCGAGCACGACTTCGTGATTCCACCGGTGGGTAGCCGCGCAGGGTCGCCGCACATCCGTCACGTCGTGATGATCGTGCGAGAGAACAAGACGTACGACGCGGTGCTCGGTGACTACCCAGGCCGCGTCAACGCCGCGGACGGCGATCGCAACCTCACGATCGTGCCGCGCGATCGAATGCCGGTGGTGTTTCCCAACCTTCGAGCGTTGGTCGAGCGCTTCAGCAATCACGACAACTATTACTCCAACGCCGAGCAGTCGATTCAGGGACACGTGTGGGCGACGCAAGGGCGAACCACGGACTACACCGAGCGCAGTTGGCTCACGACGTGGGGCCGCGCGACGCGAGGGATTCCGACGCAAGCGGCCTCCGCCGTCGGCATCGCCGAAGAGGGAACGCTCTTCACCGCGCTCGCTCGCGCGCGTGTCCGCGCCGAAGTGTGGGGCGAGCTCATCGGCCGCGCGGATCCCGACCAGCTCGTGGGCGTGCGCTATCCGGGCGTGGGCTACAACTACAGCCCGGACATTCGCAAGGCGTTCGCGTTTACCGATCCGATCATCGGCGCCAATCGCAATCGCAACAACGGCTCGCTGCAGTGCTCGCTGCCGTCGTTTTCGTACCTCGTCCTTCCAAACGATCACACCGAGGGCGGCCGGCCCGGCCGACCGACGCCGGCGAGTCACATCCAGGACAACGACGAAGCGACGGGGTTCATCATCGACACGATCTCGCACTCGCCGCTGTGGCCGCACACGCTCGTGATCGTGATCGAAGACGATCCGCAGGACGGCGGCGATCACGTGGACAATCACCGGTCGATCGCCGTGCTCGCCTCTCCGTGGGTGCGCTCGGGCTACACGTCGCACGTCCACTACGACGAGTCCTCGCTGCACCACACGATCGAGCTGATCCTCGGAATGGCCCCACACAATCAAGCCATCGCGTCCGCCGCGCCGATGTACGACGCGTTCTCGACGACGCCCGACTACAGGCCGTTCGACTACATTCCCCGTCGCGAGTGCGAGGTGGTCAACGAGCTGCGGCAGCGGTACGCGCAGCAGAGCGAAGCGTGGGACTGGACGCTGCCCGACAACCAGCCGGGCCTCTCGCGCATGGTGTGGCGCATGCTCCGCGGCAGCGAGCCGCCGTGGACCGAGCGCGAACGCGATGGGGATGACGACGGGGATGATTGAGGAGCGGGGGCGGAACGGCTCCGTGCGCTCGTTGCCGATCGTGATCCACGCGCGGAGTCACCGGTGACCGGCGCGATGGATCGCGATCCAATCGGGGCGCGCGCAGGGGGTGCAGCGCTGGATCGTGATCCGAATGTGGCGGGCGAAGTGCGCCTGTCGGGGATCGTGGTCCAGAAAGGGCCAGGTGCCGGAGGGGAAGCATGGATCGTGATCCAGAAAGTGACCCAGCGGACAGTCCGAAGGGGATCGTGATCCAGAAATTGTGGGTAGGGGCGTTGCTGCGTGGATCGTGATCCAAACCGGGGAGCGCGTGCCGGGGTTTTCTGGATCGTGATCCGAAATGCCGGGTCGGGGGGAGCGAGTGGTGAGGTCCGAAGCCCGTGGCGCGACGGTCGTCGTTGGGTTCCCGATTGGCGGCATTGGATTGCGCTGGATTTCAACGGTCTCGTCCGCCGTCGATCCGCTCGGGCAACTTCGTCGCCCATCGCGGACGGCGTGTGCTCGTTGGCGGTCTGGCGCGCTCGCATGCGCGGGTGTCGGCTCTCGCCCGGTCGGCGCCGCTTCATCGGTAACATCACCTCGGTCGTCGCTCGATGAATCGACTCGCCGCCGTCGCTCTCGCGTTGGGATCGTGCTCCGCACCTTCACGCGCAGCGACGCAGCGATTCACTCTCCCTCGCGCCGTTGCTGCTCCCGTCGACGTCCGACAAGCGCGTCAGGCTGTCGAGTCGGTACGTCGGCGCAACGTGCGGTATTTCGAAGACATCGAGCTCGCGACGCTCTGCGAACTTCATCGGCAGGGTTCGCTCGCGATCAACGGGCTGAGCACGCGAACGCCCGTCTGCGAGAGCGGCCGTTTGGACATCGGACGGTACCGGCTCTCGGTGCGAGGCGATTCGTACCGCACCCCGCTCCGAGTCGTCGCGAACGCCGTCACGCGATCGATCGAGGAGCTCGGCGACGACGCGCTCTCCACGACGATCGTCGCGGTCAATCGGTACGATTCGACCGAGCTGCGGCTGTTCGGAGACACACCGCTCTCGACGCCCTCGATTCGCCTCCCTCCTCGCGGAGCAATCGACATCGTCGCAGGCGTCGATGGCAATTCGCCAATGCATGCTGACGCGTGGGCCGTTGATGGCTCTACGCAGCCTGGAGTCCGCCGCATTCGCGGCTCGCGTGCCGCAATCGAGGTCGCTCCTGCGCTTTGGGGGGAGGTCTTGCCGTCGCTGCTCGTTCGTTCGGGGCGAGATCTGCTCGTTCGTGTGAGCGAGCGTGAAGGCGACGAGGCTGGCCTAGGGTGGCTTGAAGCGACGCCCGATACGCTCAACTTGGCGCTGTTGCTCGCTCCTCCCGTCCGTGAAAACGAGCCGCGGTGGTGGCGTGATCCCTCCATCACTGCCATCGATGTCTCTCCCGCAGGAGCGCGGTTCGTCGCAGGCCGACAGGACTTCGGAGAATCATCGCCGACGGGGACGCCCGGCAGTGCCGCCGCATTCTCCGTTTCGCGGACGGGCATCGAAGACGTTTCGCCGCTCTCGATTCCGCACGACGGTTCGATCGGAACGATTCGACGATTGTGCGGCTACTCGATCGCGGCCTGGCCGCATCGCCGGGGTGGTGATCGAGTTGCGGTGGCCTGCGTCGAGGCAACGACGACGCAGCCATTCAAGCCCGTGTTGCACGTCTGGCGCATTCGAGGCGCCGACACCGAGTACGAGGGAGAACTACCGGTGCCGGTCCGGCATTCGCTGAGCGCGATCGCAGCGCCCCTCGGCGTGAGTGCGTCGGACGAGCTGTCGGCGTTGGTGGTTACGCAGTCCGACTACGGCGCGCGTTCGAGCGGCCCCGGTTCCAACGTCCACCACGTGGTGCGCATCTGGCTTCTTCGAAAGAACCGTCCACCCCAACTGCTCTTGGAATCTCCCCAGCGCTACGAAGTCATCGCCCGCGCTCGTGCGCGGCTCGCCGATGCGGACGATCAAGGACGCTTGCTCGTCTCGACGGTGACGGCTGACCCGTTCATCGGAGGGAGCGAACTCGCTTCGTATCGGCTCGACTTCGAGCACGATCCTCCCTTGCTCGTTCGAGAGTGGTCCGAGTCATTTTCGGGGGCGACGATCGTCGTGAGCGAGCTTCGTTAGCCGACGACTCGCTACGCCAGTCGAATACGTGTTCGACAATCAACTCGCCGCCCAATCCCCCCCCCCTTCACTCCCTCGGCGACACGCTCGCTGCGACCCAATAGAGCACCGCGGCCGCCACGCCCACTGCGCGAAAGCCAAACGCCATCGCGGCCACGGGAACCGCGAGCGCCGCCACCACACCCGCGAGCGCGTTGACCGCGAGCGTCCACGCGACCTTCGGCGCTCCGTCCGTCACGCGCAGCCCGCCCGCAAACGGAACCCCCATCGCCGCCCCCAACGGCGCTACGCACAACACGAACGCCACCACCCGCAACACGAGCGAGTCCGTCGCCAACGCGCGAAGCACGCTCGGCAACGCGAGCGCCATCGCCAACCCCAACACGCCCGCGACGAGGGCTCCCAATCGCGCGCTCTTCGCTGGCGTGCCCGAGCGGCCCACCCAAAAAGCTCCCGCGCTCGACGCGAGCAAGAGCGCGAGCAGCGTCGCGGCCACGGCCCACGTCGGGTGCCCGAGGTACAGCGTCGCGCGTTGGATCAACACGAGCTCGACCCCGAGGTACGCGCTCCCGAGCGCCGTCGCCCAGAGCGCCGTGCGCGCGTCGAAGCGGGTCGAGGTGTTTCGTGTGTCTGTATTCTTATTGGACGCGTTTTCGCTGTCGTTCTTCGCGCTGCCCTTGCGCAGCGGGGCGAGCACCATGAGCAGGGCGACGACGGCGATCGCGAGCGAGTCGGTGCTGTAGGTGCGCAGGCCGCGGGCGTAGATGGTCTCGCCGCCGGTGGTGTTCCATCGGCGGAGGTCGAGGAATTGAAAGAAGAAGGGGCGGTCGTCGCTGACGGGCGAGATGTCGAGGGGGTTTCTTTCGACGAACAAGCGATCGCGACCGCGCGCCGACGCGAGCGCTACGAGCGCGTGCGGGTCGCCGGGCTCGGGGACGATTTCGGGCGCATAAATCAAGCGAAACGGCGTCGAGATCCCAAAACCCATCGCCTCGTACACGGGGATGTTCACCGGCGGGAGCGCGCGCGAAACAGCGAGCGAGCGAAGCACGCGAAGCGCGTCTTGTCGCGAGAAGGGCGAGGGGCTCGCGATGATCTGCACGGCGATTCCCTGCTGCAGCACCATGATGTGCCGATCGGGCCGCGTGATCCCGCGCGCGCGAAGGGCCTCGATGGTGGTCGTGAGCGTTCGCAATCCCTCGGCGCCCGCGCGCGTGATGCAGAGAACGCCCCCTGGCTCGAGCACCATGAAGTACCGAGCGAACGCCTCGCGCGTGTAGAGATAGCTCTCGCTGAACAGAAACGCGCCCGACTGCGCGGCGGCGTACGTGTCCGCGCCGGTCATCACGAGCGCGTCGTACCGATCGTGCGTTCGCTCGACGAAGCCCCGCCCGTCCGCGTGAACGATGGTCGCCCGCGCATCGCCATAGGGATCGCCCATCAAGCTCGCATACGGACCGCGCACGAGGTCGATGGTCGTTCGATTGACCTCGACGCCGGTGATTCGCTCGGCGTCGTGATAGCGCGCCGCGAGGATGTCGGGCCCGCCACCCAAGCCGATCACCAGCACGTTGCGTGGCTTGCGTTCGCGCGGGAGGTACGCGCCGCCGAAGATCGTCGCTTCGAACACGGATCGAGCAACGTCGGGGTGCCCTGCGACGCCCAAGAGAATCGACCCCGCACCACCGTCTTGCGCGAAGAGGCGCATGGGCATCGAGCGATTCACGCGGCCGAATTCACCGGGAAACGCGTACACCTCGGCGCGCGAAATCGGGTCCCATCGAGCGAACTCGCGAACGGGCGTGTACTCCTCGGCGCTGCGGCCGGGGTAGGCGCGGGCGAGCGCTTGGCGGGCGATTCCGTAGAGGTCCGTCGGGTCGGGCGCAAACGGAAGCGCGCGCGTCGCGAACGGAGCGAACAGCGCGGACAGCGCGAGCGAGGCGAGGGCGAGTTTTTGTTTGGGCGCGATGGCGACACCCGCGCACGCGACGAGCGCTGCGCTGATCGCGAGCGCGGGCTCTGCTCCCAACGGTCGCAACAAAGGAACAGGCAGAACGCACCCGATCGCGCTCCCCACGAGGTCCGCGGCGAAGAGCCTCCCTGCGTCGCGCGAGTGCTTGGCGACGAGGGCTCCCTTCGCGGCGCCCGCCAAGAGATACGGCAGCGACATGAGCGCGAAGAGCAGCGCGGCCCGCGCGTCTCCCGAGGCCACGCGTGGTGATGCGAGCGCGAAGAGCACGTGCGTGAGCGGGATCGACAGCGCAGCCAACGCGAACAACTGCGGAACGCGCTCGACCACCGACGGCCTCGAGCTCGCGAGCACTGCTCCCGCCCCGAGCCCGAGCAGCGCCACCGAAATCGCCGCGTGCACTCTCAGCGGGTCGATCGCGTACGAAAACACCCGCACTTGAAGCACTTCGAGCGAGAGCAGCCCCAGGGACGCGAGCGCCGTCGCGACGAGCGCCGCGCGCGGAGCGCGATCGTTGGGGCTCGCTGTCGGGGCCGCGCTCGACGCGGGCGCCTCGCTGACAGGCTCCGAGGGCTCGTGCGCTTGTTCGGTCATGAATTCGTGTGCGGTTGGGTGGTTGGGTTGGTCGTCGCTGTGTCCGCGTCGCGCTTCGGGGTCTCGGCCACGATCGCAGCGATCGCGTAGGCGACGGCGCTCGCCCAGAGAATCGCGGTGAATCCCCGCTCGATCGCGACGACGAGCGCGACCACGCCGGCGATGCTCGAGGCCACGCCGTTGATGACCCACGCTTCGAGGGCGCGCGAAGAGCCCTTCTCGTCGCCCGAGGCGAGCGTGGAGAGCCCTCGGGGAAAGGGCATTCCCAACACGAGGCCGACGAGCCCGACGGTGAGCGACGCGATCGCGACCCGGCCTTCGAGCGACCAGTGCGCGCACGCGCGCAAGAGCGACGGGAGCCCGAGCGCCACCATCGCTACGGTCGCAGCGCTGATCGCGGTCGCCCTCCGCGGCGTGAAATTCAACTTGGGCGAGAGCGCGCTCCCGATGCCCGAGCCCACCAAGAGCGACGAGAGGACCACCGTGAGCGCGTACGTCGGGTAGCCCAGAAACTGCGTCACCCGCGGGATCATCGCGGTCTCGACCGCGAGGTACCCCACGCCGAGCGCGACGAAGTACGCCGACGACGAGCGACCCAAGCGCTCTTTGCCGAGGTCCCTGCGCGCGGCCCACAGAATCAACGCGCCCAGGACGGACACGAGCAGCGCGGACACGATGAGCACGAGCTGCCCGCTCGCGGCGCCGAGGATCTGATCGCGACTCGAGAAGAGCTTCGCGAGCCGCGTGTGCTCGAAGAAGAACGGCGCGTCGTCCGTCGTCGGCTCGATGCGAAACGGGTACGACGCGAGCCAACGCCTGCGCGCCGCGAGGTCCCCCGAGGAAAAATACTCGCGAAACGGGCTCTCTCCGCCCTCTGCGTCCGGCGACCACGCGACGCGATACCCGAGCGCCGCACACAAGAGCCTCGCGCGCCGCAGCTCGTCCTGCGTAAACGGCCGGCGCATCACGAGGACCATCGAGAAGTCCATGTCCGAGCCGGGCGCGGGCGTCGCTGCGATAAACGTCCGCGGCCCCGCGTCGCCGAGCCCCGCTTGGTGCGTGGCTTCGTCGATGGTCGCGACGAGGCGAATCGTCTGCCGATCCGGGTGGTAGAGCCAGCGGGTGAGGGTGAGCGTTCCGTCGGGGGTGAGCCGGTCGAGGTACGCGCGAAGGGCCTCGGTTGTGTACAGGTAGTTCTCGGTCAGCGCGAAGGCGCCCGCTTGCGACGCGGCGTACGTGTCGACGCCCGAGAGCTGCACGAGGTCGTAGCGCGTGGTGAGTCGCTCGAGCACCGAGCGGCCCTCACCGAGCACCAATCGAACGCGCGGATCGCGAAAGAGATCCCCCGAAAACTCGGTGAAACGCCCGCGAACGCCGCCCACGATCACGGGGTTGATCTCGACAGCGTCGACCTCTTCGACCCCGTAGTGGAGCGCCGCGCGCACGTCGAGCCCGCCCCCGGCACCAATAATCAACGTGCTCCGCGTGGGGGTCCTGACGACGCGGCGGAGCTGCTGCGCGAACGCCGTCGGGAGCCGATCGAACATCGGGTGCGAGGCGTTGGTGCGGCCGTCGTCGCCGCGCGTTCCGCGGAGGATGGACGTGATGGCCCAGCCGTCGATCACGATGCCCACTTGTTCGGGCAGGTTCGGATCGACGCCTTCGCGGCCCCACATCCCGAGGTGCAGCGGGTTGCGAAAGAAGTCCACGCACGCGATGGACGTGCACCGTCGCTCGATCGTGTCCTGCCGCTCGACCCGCGGAAAGAGCTTCGCGTTTCGCGCGTACACCACGGGGTTCATCGGGTCGCGCGCGAGCAGCGAATAACCGGCGCACACCATCGCGAGTGCCACCGCCGCACCCGGTCTCTGCCACGCGGGACGCGCGCGCGGGCTCGCTTCGTTCGCGCGAGACTCCGCGCCGAACCCGACGGCCGCGAGGCTCGCGAAGAGGCCCGCGATCGCGCAGCCTCCCGCGCCTCCGCCGAGGTGATCCATCGCGACGACCGCGAGCGCGCCAGAGATCCCCGAGCCCGCGAGGTCCGAGCCGTAGAGCGCCCCCGTGTGCTCCTTGCGCGCGGCGCCCAAGATCCGCGAGATGGCGAAGCCGATGCCCGTAAACGGCGCGAGCACCATCGTCACGAGCAGCACGTAGAGCGCAAACTGCCCGACGCTCGCGAAGATGGACTGATAGAAGGGCATCCTCGGGAGCGCGAGCAGCAGCACCAAGATCGACGCGCCTGCCCCGGCCGCGCCGAGCGACGCGTCGTGCGCGGGGTCGTTGGACGCGTTGGCGCTGCGCTTCGCCGCGAGCCAGCCGCCGACGCTGAGCCCGAGCATCGCGACGGCGATCGCGAGAAACGCGAAGTGGTACCAGACGACCAGCGAGAAGAGCCGCGTGAGCGAGAGCTGCAGCAAGATCCCCGCGCCCGCGATGGCCGCCATCGAAGCGAGCGCGCGCGCCGAGGGAGCGTCGCTTGGAGAACTCGAATTCGTGTGCGGAGAGCCTTCTCGCTCGCCCTGTGCTTCGGACATCGCGTTGAACGCCGGGACTATACAGGGTTGCGCGAGAAACCAGCGGTTTCTGCGGCGTCCGTGCGTCGCGTCGCGCTGGTGCGAAGCCACGGGGGCAGGCGCTTCGTCGATAGTTTGCGCGGGTCGGGGCCGCTGAGGCATGGACGACAATCGATGCCCGAGAGACCGGACCTCGAGTACGTCGTTCCTCGGTTGGACCGAGCGCTTCGCGATCGAACGATCACGGACATCGTGGTCAAGAAGCCCGTGGTCCTTCGGATGATGACCGAGGGAGGGCCGACGGTCCTCGCGGGGCACCGCGTTCGAGCGGTGACGCGTCGGCTGCATTTCGTGTGCTTCGCCCTCGATCGCTCGATCGACATGGTGATCGCGCCGATGTTGGCCGGGCGGTTCGTGCTGTGCGCGCCGAGCGCGAAGCTGAGCGCAGACACCGCGTGCGTGTTCTCGCTCGACGACGGGAGCGAGCTGCGCCTTCGCGACGACGTGCAAATGGCGAAGGTGTACGTGAGCCCTCGCGAGAAGCTCGGTGAAATTCCTGGCTACGCGAAGGTGGGCGTGGACGTGCTCGACCCGCGGGCGTTTACGAAGGCGTCGCTCGCGAAGCTCGCGAGCAAGCGTCGCGAGCAGTTGAAAGTGTTCTTGATGGACAAGACGCTGATCGACTCGTTTGGCAACGCGTACGCGGACGAGGCGTGCTGGGCCGCGGAGCTACACCCGAAGACGCGCGTCGGATCGCTGAACACCTCGCAGATCGAGAAGCTCCACGACGCGATCGTCCGCGTGTTGTCCGACGCGCGGGACACGATCGAGAAGCGCGCTCCGCCGCTCGACGAAAAGGTGCGGGACTTTCTCGCGGTCCGCGGCCGCGCCGGGCAGCCGTGCCCGCGGTGCAAGACCAAGATCCGCTCCGCGGGTGTCCACGGGCACGACAGCGAGTTTTGTCCCGTGTGCCAGCCGGACGAGAAGGCCACGAGCATCGTCGATTGGCGAAAGATCCCAGCGAAAACAGGGTGAATTTTCGCCGGGGAGGCGGGGCTCCGCGCTCGGGCCAAGCGACGAGCTAGGTCGGGTGTTGTTCGTTCGCCGCGCGACGCGAGTGAAAGCTCTTCGAGCCCACCGGCGTTGTGTCAGGCGGAGGCTCTCGATGAACGTGAATTCACTCGCGTCGCTCTCGGTGCTCGGCGCAGCGTCCCTGGTGGCTTGCGCACATTCGGCGACCTCGGTGCGCGCGACGAGCGCTCTGGCAGTGAGCGTTCCGGTGACGGTTCACGTCCATACGCAGGTCGCGCCGGTGCAGGTCGCGCAGGCGCCGGTTGTCGCGCCGGCACAAACCGTGGCGCCAGCACAAACTCTCGCGCCAGTCGTTCCCAACCCCTACGAAGAGACGGATCCCAACGACCCGATGTCGGTCATCGCCGTGCCTCGCCTCCGCGTCGATCGCACGCCCATGCCCGCGGGAACGCGCATGCTCTCGGGCCTCTGGACCGACGCGGGCCCGGCGGCTCGCGCGTCGGTCACGTTCGACGCCAACGCCGACTCGATCACGTTCGTGCAGCCCGCGGGCGTCGGATTCGATCGCCTCGTGCAGCCCGACAACGACGGCGCGCTGCGCGTGAGCGCCGTCATCGACCCCGTGCGCAACGACACCGCGAGCCTCGGGTGGCTCGCGTTCGTGTTTGCGCCGCGCCCCGATCGCGCTGGGTGGCCCACGAATCGCGATCACGCTGCGGCGATCCTCGTTCGGTCCAACGGCGCGATCCAGGTGTTCTCGCGCGGCAACGAGCACCCTGCGCGTTGGGAGCAGAGCCAGCCCACGCCCGCCGCCGAGTACCGCGTGTCGCTCGCGCTGCGCGTCGCAGGCGACGAGCTCGTGATGGCCGGCGCGATCAACGAGGCGCGCTTCACCGCGTCGCTCGGCCGCGGGAGCGCGTCGCTCGGCCGACGCGCGCTCTACTTGGATTTGTGTGCGCACTACCACGAGGCGCCGACGGCGAGCGTCGTGCGAGAGCTGCGCGCGTCGGAAGGGAGGCTCTGGTGAGCACACGATTTCAACGACTCATGGCGCTGGCCGCGCTCGTCGGCGCAGGCTGCACGATTCACGTGCACGTTCATCCGGTCGTCACGATGGAGCAGGGATCGCGGCACGCCTCGCGCGACGGCCTCCTGGCGAACCGAGGGCGAACGGTGCTCCCTCCCGCGCATCGATTCGACGACAGCGTCGCGATCTCGTGCGCGGGTTCGACCTGGTACACCGACGGGAGCACGGGGCGGACGTGGGACCAAGCGCGCGCGTTTTGCGAGCGAAACAACGGGCAGCTCGCGATCATCAACAGCGCCGAAGAGCAGCAGTGCGTCGAGGTGGCGTTGCGTAGAGCAGGCGCACCAGCGGTAGGCGCGTGGATCGGAATGCGCGAGCGCGACACCGAGGCCAACTGGCAGTGGTCGAGCGGCGCGCCGATGGCGTTTACGCGTTGGCTCCAAGGAGAGCCCAACAACGACTCGGGCGGCGCGACCGACTGCGCCCACGCGTGGCGCGACCAGGGCTACCAGTGGAACGACATTCCCTGCACGCGCACGGACCCCACGTACGTGTGCCGCTTTCAATAGGGGACGGTGCTCTGATTGTGAAATTCGCGATCCACCGCAGCCCCATCCTCACCGTTTCTATCGGACCAAATGGTACTTATTGCCCTTGCACACCTCCTCGCCCCACGCAAACGCAATCGCTCGCGACGCTGCTCGCTGAGCCCACCAGCCCGTCGCGCAGCGTCCGCCATCCTCGCCGATGACCTCGTTCATCGTCGCTGATCTCGCGCCGCACGGTGCTGTACGCTCCGCGCACGATGGCTGCGCTTCGCTCGCGTCTCCCACTGGCGGCACGCCACACGAGAATCACTGGATATTCTGGGCCGATTCTCACCGCGTGCCTCCTCCCGACGCGCCGTCGCGATAGGCCCGCTCCGTGACCGCTCCCTCCGACGCCTCGTGGAACGAGATCACCCCGACCCTTCGCGCGAAGGTCCTCGCGCGGCTCTCGGGCGTGACCATCGCGGACTATTGCTGCACCGCGGGCCCGCGCGACCCCGCTGTCGACGAGGCGCACGGCGCGCACTCGATCGCGATCGTTCGTTCGGGCGCGTTTGCGTACCGCGTGGGGGCCTCGAGCGTTCCCCTCGCGCCGGGCGCGGTGTTGCTGGGAAATCCCGGGCAGCGCTTCGCGTGCTCGCACGAGTACACGACCGGCGATCGCTGCCTCTCGTTGACCGTGTCCGACGAGGTCGTGCACGACGTCGTAGCTCGATCGGGGCTGCGCTCGCGCGGCGCGATCTTCGCGCGTCCCTCGCTGGCTGCGCCCGCGGCAACCGCGGTGTGGGGCGCGGCGCTCGGCGCTCGGCTCGCGAAGCAGACCGACGCGCTCGCGCTCGAGTCGTGTGTCTACCGCGTGATCGCTGCGGTCATTCGCGCCAACTCCGACCTCTCGCAGCACCGCGCGAAGCCGCTCGACGTCTCGCCCGTCGCCGCGCGCCGCGCCGCAGAAGCGATGCTCTTCATCGAGGAGCACGCGGCCGAGCCCCTCACGCTCGGCGCCATCGCCGCGGCGGCAGACCTCAGCCCGTTTCACTTCTTGCGGCTCTTTCGACGCGCCACCGGAATGACCCCGCACCAGTGCCTCCTTCGCGCGAGGCTCCGTCGCGCCGGTGATCTCCTGGCGGCCACGACGACCTCCGTGACCGACGTCGCGCTCGACGCTGGCTTCGCGGACCTCACCAACTTCGGGCGAACGTTTCGCGCCGCAGCAGGCTGCGCGCCGCGCGCGTTTCGGAGCGCGCTCGATGGGCCGCGCGAACGCGTGCGCAAGATCCGCAGAGTACCGCGCGAGCCGTCGCGCTAGAGACCTCGGTCGAAGGAGTCACATCATGTTCGACCACGTCGGAATCTACGTCGCTGACCTCGCGCGCTCCGCCGCGTTCTACCGCGCCGCGCTCGCGCCCCTCGGATACAGCGTGGCCTACGAAGACGCGTTCGTCGTCGGGCTCGGGCCCGAGGGCGCTCCGTCGCTCTGGCTGCACGCGGGAAGCGCCGCGGGTGCGCGCACACACGTGGCGCTACGCGCGCCGAGCCGCGCGGCGGTCGCGAACTTCTACGCGGCTGCGCGCGAGGCGGGCGGCGAGGACAACGGCGCGCCAGGGCTTCGACCGGACTACGGAGCGACGTACTACGCCGCCTTCGTGCGGGACCCGGACGGGCACAACGTCGAAGCGGTCTTCCATGGCGAAGCGTGATCCGAGCGACGCTGGCGCACCGAGCGCGGCGGTGTTCTGCGAAATGTGCCCGACGTGGCAGATCAAGCAGCCCGAGCGCTGCTCGAACACGCTCGAGCGCGAAGGGCGCACGCTGTACTTCTGCACGCGCCGCTGCAGAGAGCGCTACGAGCGCAAAGAGGGCTCTGCGCGCTGAATCGCCGTCGGGCATTTGATTACGTGGGCGTGCGTGCGTCGTTGGGGCGACCGTTTGCCGAGGCCGTGAAGCTCGGGAAGCGACCCCGAACAGGCCGCCCGCTACCCATCGCGGCTGTCCTCAAAAGCTCCCGAGCAACGCCGCGCCGTTGTGCGTCGGAACCAGCGAAACCGTCGTGGCCGGCGCGGGCCACCCGCGCTGTTCGCTCGCGAGAACGCGGTTGTGGTGCCACTCGTACGCGAGCGCGGGGCCCGCGAGTTGACCGACGATCGGGACGATCGGGCTCAACAAGTGCCCGAGCAGCGTGATCCAAAACGAGCCTCGTCCGCCCATCGCGTTGCCGACGAGCGTGACTCCGACCGGCGCGGCGAACACCGCGAGCACGATCCCGCTTCCGAGCATCACGTACTCGCCCGTGCTCATCGGCGCGCCTCGCGCGAGCACAAACGGGAGCACGATGAGCGTGGCTGCGATTCCGTTTGCCGCGGTCGTGACGCCGACGTTCGCCCACAGTCGCGGCGTAAACGCGAAGCCGAGCGGCATGCGCGCGGAGTTCGCGTTGTAGCGCGGCGGCCAGTCGCCGCCGGTGTTGGGCCACGGCGCAGGTCGCGCTTGCGTCTGCGCTTCGACGCGAACCGGCTCGATCGCCGGCGGCAGAACGCTGGTTGTGGTGTCGACCGACACCGCGACAGTCGCGTCGCTCGCGCTGGCTGCGGGCGTCGCGCTCGCGTCCGCGAGGTTCGTCGGCGCGACAGCGTCCGTGCTCGCGTCCGTGCTCGCCGCCGCGTCCCACGATTGCGCGAGCGTGACGTTCGTCGCGGCAAACGACGCGCACGCGAGCGACGCCGCGACGAAGGGCTTCGCGCGCTTCGACCAACGCCGCGCGCTGCAGATCGTGTGATTCAGACTTTGGTTCATCGCGCTCCCCCGAAACGAGTGAATCGTCGAAACGCCTCGACGTTCGCACACCCTGCGCGCGTGACGCCAGCGGATCGCGTTTTATTGTGTCGATCGTCCATACAATCCAGTCGCAATCATATCGCCAGTCATACGCGATCGGACGACGCACGATGGGAGTGCGTCGCGCTCGGATCCAATTCGTGTGCGCGCAATCAAACGGGAGACGCACGCGATGAAGATCCTTCTCGTTCAACCTTCGCCCTTCGAGCCCGGACGCATCGGGCTCGAGAACACCATCTGGTTTTGCGAGCCCGTGGCGCTCACGTCGATCGCCGCGATGGTCCCCGAGCACGAGGTCCGCATCCTCGACATGCGCCTCGAGACCGAGGTCACGCTCAACCGCGTCCTCGCTGAGTTTCGTCCCGCGCTCGTGGGAACGACCTCGATGACAACGGACTGCTACCAGGCCAAGGCCGTCCTGCAGACCGCGAAGGACACCCTCGGCGACAAGTGCTTCACGATCGTGGGCGGGCACCACCCGACGCTCATGCCCGAAGACTTCTTCGACCCGTGCGTCGACGCGCTGTGCGTGGGCGAGGGCGAAGAGACCTTTCGCGAGCTCGTGAGCGCGCTCGCCCAACAACGATCGCGAGGCGAGCTCGACGAGATCGCGGGGCTGCTGTTGCGACGCGCGGACGGGAGCTATCACAGGACGGCGAAGCGCGCGCAGATCCGCGCGCTCGACACGCTCCCAGCGCCCGCGAGGCACCTGATCGATCGCTATCGCGCGGAGTACTTCTTCACCGTCGCGGGTCCCATGGCGTCGATCGCCACCAGTCGCGGGTGCTCGTTCGACTGCAACTTCTGCGCGATCTGGGAGTTCTACGAGCGAAAAACCAGGTTTCTCAGCGCGAAGGTCGTGGTCGATCGCATGGAGGCCGTGAGCGAGAAGTTCGTCTTCTTCCTCGACGACAACTTTCTCACCAACAAGCACCGCCTCGAAGCGCTGTGCGACGAGATCGAGCGCCGCGGCGTAAAAAAGTGGTGGGGAACGCAAGGCCGCGCCGACTTCATCGCGAACAACCCCGAGCTCATGAAGCGCCTGCGCGACGCGGGCTTGGTGATGGTGCTCTCGGGCTACGAGTCCAACGACGAGGACGCCCTCGCGGCGCTGCTCAAGCGAAGCACCGCGGATCACAACCGACGCGCGGCGGCGCTGCTTCGCGAGCTCGGGATCTTCTCGACGGGGATCTTCATGGTCCGCCAAGACTTCAGCGAAGAGGACTTCGACACGCTGTACGCGCACATCAACGACCTCGGGATCGCGCTCCCGCTCGTCGCGATCCTCACGCCCCTTCCTGGAACGCAGCTCTACCGCGCCCGTCGCCACGAGCTGCTCACCGAGGACCGAAGGCTCTTCGACTTGTTGCACTCGGTGCTCCCCACCAAGCTCCCGCGGCGACGCTTCTACGAGCGCTTCGCCGAGGCCAACCGCGCGACGTGGGAGAGTTGGAAGAAGGGCAACGGGGCGGTGCTGAAGAAGCGCCCGGAGTTCTTCAAAGACGCGCTGCCGGGGATCGTTCGCTTCGTCACTCGCGCGCACCAATACAGGCCCATCCTCGAGAGCGCCGAGACGCACCTGCGAGACGAAGTGGGGATCATCGACCCCGAGGCGCGCATGAGCCCCGCGGCAAACGAAGACGCCAAGCGCCGTCTTCCTGTGCTGGAGGTGGCGTGATGAACCCGATCGTCGAGAAGGTGATCCAGCGCGCCGCGCGCGTGACCGGTGGCGCGAGCGAGCGCGACGCGATCGACCCGTGGCTCGCGAAGGACGTTCCGTTCGAGGGCGATCCGCGTGTGTTCTTGCAGGCGCTCGACGCAGAGATCGCGACGCACGAGGCGGTGAGTCACCCGCTGCTGGCGCGGCTCTCGCACGTTCCCTTCACGCGCGACGACTATCGAACGTTCGGCTTGCAGCACTACGCGCTCGTCGGAACGTTTACGACGTACCTCGAGCTGCTCTTGCTTCGCGCCCCCAACTCCGACGCCAAGAGCTGGATCGCCAAGGTCCTCGTCGACGAGTACGGCGAAGGCTCCGAAGGAAAAGACCACGCAGAGCTCTACCGCGAATACCTCCGCGCGACCGGGGCGCGCGCCGGCGACGAGCTCACGACGCCGCTGCACGTCGACGTGACGGGCTTCGTGCGCGAGCACCTCAGGATCTGCCGCGAAGAGCCGTTTCTCGTAGGGCTCGGCGCGGTCGGCCCGGGACACGAGTGGGCGATTCCCAGGATGTTTCAGCACATCTTGCGAGGGCTCCGTCGCGCGCGCTTCGCGGACGAAGAGCTTCGCTACTTCGCGCTTCACGTGTTGCAGGACGAGGACCACGGGGCGTGGCTCGAAGAGGCGCTCGCGACGCTCGCGACGACGCCCGAAGCGCAGCGACAGATCCGACGCGGCGCGATGCTCTCGCTCGCGGCGAGGGCGCGGTTCTGGAGCGCGGTCGAAGACAAAATCGTGCGATTTCGCCAGCCGAACAACGTTCATCTCCGCACCGAGGATCGCCGCGTCGCGTACAGCGAAGACAACGAACTCACGCTCGAAGCGTGGCGCGCGGTGATCGCGCGCGACGGCCTCGCGGGGATCGCCGCGACCGTGCCCAAACAAACGAGGCCCGCGAGCAGCCTGCGCGAAGCGTTCGCCATGCTCTTGGGTGGCTCGTGAGCGGAGCCATCCGCGGCGCGATCGACGGGTGGGTGGCGCGCAGGCGCGCGTCGATCGACCCGGGAATCCCCGCTCATGATGAATTTGTGTGCAACGTGCGAGGCTGGAGGCTCCCGCTCCGCAGGCTCCGCGCGTCGGGCGTCGCGGGCGGACGCTCGGGGCCTCCCGTCGTGCTGTGTCACGGGCTCGGAGGCAACGGGCGCTCGATGACGCTCCCCACGACGCTCGGGCCCGCGCTCTCGTCGCGAGGCTTCGATGTGTGGATCGCGGAGCTTCCGTCGACGCGCGCCTCCGTGGCCCCTGTTGATCGTGACCGATGCGACGTCGATGCACGCCTCTGGGCCGACAGCGCCGCGCTCGTCGCGTACACCGTGGCCACGGAGGCAGGGGTTCCGTTGGTGGATTGGGTGGGGCACTCGCTCGGAGCGTGGGCGGCGATCGTCGCAGGGGATCACGCGCCAGTGCGTCGCGTGGTGGCGCTCGGGGCGACGCTTCACTTCGACGCGAACCGCGCGCTCGCGAAGGCGCTCTCGGCAGCGCGCTTGATCGGGCGGACTCTCGGCGGTGGAAAGCGCGTTCCCCAATCGACCTTGGGCGCGATCGAGGCGCCGCTCATGGGACGCTTCGAGCTTCCCGAGGCGCTCTCGTTCGTGTCTCCCTCGGGGCTCGATCCAGCGCTCACGCGGCAGCTTCACGCGCTGGCAGTCGAGGACCTGCCGATGGGCATCCTCGACGACGTCGCACGCTGGTGCGAGGGCGACGCGTCGACCGTCGCGCCGTGGCTCGCCGCCGCGAGACGATCGAGCGCAGAGGTCCTCTTCGTCGCGGGCGAGCGCGACCTGTGGGCGCCGCCGGCCAACGTCGAGCGCAGCACGACCGCGCTCGCGTCACGGGGCGCGCGGATGATCGTGGCGAGGGGCTACACGCACCAGCAGCTCGCGTTCGGCCCCGCGCGACCGAGCGACGTCGATGGCGCGATCCGCGAGTGGCTATCGGGGACGGTGCTCTGATTGTGAAAATTGAGATCCACCGCAGCCCCAGCCTCACCGTTTCTATCGGACCAATTGGTACTTATTGTCCTTGCACACGCGGAGACGTCGCGCAACCGAGATCCCGCTCTGGCAATAATTACCATTTGGTCCTTTTTGATCTGCTCGATTGTGGCTGCGGTAGATCTCAATTTTCACAATCAGAGCACCGTCCCCACCCTCACGGCACCGCCGCCTCGTTCAGCACGATCGCGCGCCCCACCGCGGGAACATCGATCTCCCGCATTCCCCCTCGGTCCATCACCATGAGCCGAAACGCCCTTCGGTCGTCGAGCTGCTCGCTGAACCGAAACGACACGCGGCGCACGGCGTCGAGCCGCTCGACCGACGCGGTCACGCCGTCGAGCGCGACCGTGTCCCCGACGCGCAATCGCGCCTCGCGCGCGCGAAACATCATCTCCGGCTGGTGCGTCAGAAACTCGCTCGAAAACGCTTCGAGCAGCAGCACCGACGTCTCGGTTCGCCGCAGTCGATAGAGCCCATACGTCGCTGTGAGGCCCATCCACGCGCGCGGCGCTGTCAGCCCAGCGCGCCGCCAAATGAGCGACGGATAGAGCAGCGTCTGCCCGTCGACCGCCGCCACGAGCACCACGCGCGCGTGCTCGAGGTCTGTGCGGTCGACGCGCGCTTCGCGGATCATTCGAAGCTCGCGTCGGTGCCCGCCGACCATCTGCGAGATGTACAGCCTCGACCGAAGCGTCGCGTACGGCAGATGCCAACCGATGAGCGCGAGCGCCGCGGCGAGCGCGATCCACGTCGTGGGCCTCGCGCGCGTCGTTCGATCGATCGCGCACTCGACCGCGCGGATCGCGAAGATCGCGAGGACCGCCGCGACGCCTACCTGCGCTCCGACCTGCAATCGCGCAGCGCCAAACGAGGGGAGCACGGGGACGAGCGCGAGCGCGCTGCCGAGCGCGAGCCAGCGCACGGATTGCGAAACGGGCCTCAGTTTGTACAAGAGCGCCGCGAGCGACGCGAGCAGCGCGAGGGCCGCCGCGCGCGCGAGCGCAGGAGAGAGCTTGAACGGCGCCGACTCGTCCGCGCCGACGCCGAACCAGAGGTCGCCGAGGTGCGCAGCGATGCGCTCGGGCGCGTGCGTCGCGAAGTCGCCCGGGCGTCGCAGCGGGTCGAGGTAGGCGTCCGAGTGCGATGCGCCGTAGTGACCGAGCTTGAAGACCGCGAGCCAAATTCCAAGCGGAACGATCCACACGAGCGCGCTCTTCGCGCGCGGTACGACCGCGTTGTTGGCGACGAGCGTGTGCGCTGCGGCGTACGCGAGGATCGTGAGCGCGTACTCGCCGCCCGCGAGCGACGCGAGAAACAACAGCGCCGCTGAGATTGCGTCGCGTCGCGACCCCGCCTCGCGAAACGCGACGAAGCGCCAGAGCCCGAGCAGCCCGAGCGCTGTGCACACGAGAAAATTTCGGTTCGCGAGCCAGCCCACCGGCAACGAGTGCGAGCCGTCCACCGCGAAGAGCGCCACCGCGAGCGGCGCCGCGCGCTTCGGAAGCACCCTGTGAAACAACAGCGCGCACCCGATGCAACAGAGCGCGAACCACGCGAGCGAGTGCGCGTGCGGGCCGACGGGCGAGCCGCCGAACACGCGGTGATCCGCCGCGCGCAGAAGGCTCGAGAGCGGCCTCAAGAAGCGAAACGCGAGCTCGGGGTGCGACCACCACGGGAGCAGTCCCTGGCTGGCGAGGGTGCGGACGTCCGAAGGGGTTCCGTTGGAGAAATTGTAGAGGTCCCAGGGCGCGCGTCGCAGCGGCCAGCTCCCGTCGAGCATCGCTTCTTGCGCGTAGTCGTCCACGGCGAACGGCATCTCGAGCGCGGGCCAGTGCGCCCAGAAGCCGACGATGATCGCGAGCGCGTACGGCAGGACGACGGCGAAGCTGGATCGAAAGGATGCCATGCGAGCTCGAGCGCGGGGCGCGCAGTATCGCTCATGGCGGCTTCGCCGCGACGACCACGAAGGCGAGGGATTTGATCGATTCGGGGATCACGGTCGGACCCGAGCTTGTGATAACGACACCACCCTCCACCTTCCGTGTCCGACCGTCACCCCGCCGTCACCGTCCTGACGCCAACGCTCGACGCCGAGCGATTTCTCTCGCCGATGCTCTCTTCGCTGGCCGCGCAAACGCTGGCCCGAGGGCGCTTCGAGCACATCGTGATCGACGGGGGGTCCAAGGATGGGACGCTCGAGCGCATCCGCCGCGAGTCGCCCGAGACGCGCGTGATCGTCGCTCCGAAGTGCACGATCTACGAGGCGATGAACATCGGCTTGGCCGAAGCGCGCGGCGAGTCCATCGGCTGGCTCAACGCCGATGACTTGTGGGAGCCCGACGCGCTCTCGCTCGTCGAAGAGCAGCTCGATCGCAGCCCGTCCGCGGACGTCGTGATCGGCGACTACGTGATGTTCGAGGGCAGGACCAAGTCGCTCTATCGAACGTCCGATCGCGTGCTCGACGCGATCCGCGAAGGTCGCATGGCGCGATGGTTCGACATTTGGGTCAACCCGCTGTCGGTGTTCTATCGAACGAGGTTCTTGCGAGAGCTGGGCGGGTACGACCCGAGCTATCGGCTCGTCGGCGATTGGGACCTGTGGTTTCGCGCCGCCGCTCGCGCGCCGCGCGCCCGCGTCGTTCACTGTGGAAAATCCCTCGGGAGCTTCCGCATTCACCCCGGCTCGCTCACCTCGGGCTCGCGGCTCGACAGGCTCTTCGAAGAGAAGCGCCGCGCGATGGCCCGATGGATCGATGACGAGCGCGCGCCGAAGGGGCTCCGCGATTGCGCGCGGCGCATGTTTCGGCACGACACGCTGTCGCTCGCGGTCGTTCGCGCGAGGATGCACCCGTCGCTGGCGTCGCTGCGCGGAGCGCTCTCGCTCGCAAACGAAGTGCGCTGCGCTGGGCCGCGGCTCGCGAGCGACGTCGCGAGCGGCTCGGTGATGGCCCTCGCCGAGGTCGTTCAGTCGCTGCCGGGCGTCGGGACGCTCGCGCGCGCCGCGTGGGCTGCGACCGGCGGACCGAGCGTGTCTTCGAACACGTAGCCGGGCTCCGACGGCTCTTCGACGAGCTCGTCTTCGCCGAGCCACGAGAGGTCCTGCGTGATGATCTGGCTGCGCGGGCCCATGAACGCCACGCGACCGCGCCACACGGTCTTGCGCGTAAACAGCGAGCGCAGGTGCAAGAGCCCGAGCACGAGCGGCCGCAAGAGCGTCGCGAGCGCGAGGCTCGGTCGGATCCACTCGCCGCGCAGCGAGCGCGTGATCCACGCGTCGCCGACGAGCTGCGCGCACGCGCACAACGCGAGCATCGCCAGCCCCGCGAGCGAAGGAACAGCGATCAGCGCCGCGAGCGCCACGGCGAAGGGCGAGCACAAGATCTCGCTCGCGAGCGAGTGCGGCGCGATCGCGAGGCGAATCTGCGACCAGCGACCGTGTCTCCGCCAGAAGGTCGCGACCGAGCTCGTCGCGTTGGGGCAACGGATCACGCGCGGCGCGGCCACCACTTGGAGCCCGAGCTCCGCGATGCTGTTGAGCAGCACGGTGTCGTCCGCGAAGCATCGGCCCATAGGGCTCCAGCCGCCCGCGCGATGCAGGGTCGAGCGCCGGAGGAGAATTGATTTTCCCGCGCCGGCGAAGCCGCCGCGCGCGCCGAGGGCGGCGACGGCTCCGAAGGTCACCCACGCGTTGACGGCGAGGTTGTCGAGCGCCGCGCCGAGCGTCTCTTCACCGACGCTCGCGACGACGGACACGACGGCGCCGATCGACGGCTCGTCGAGCCGCGCGAGCATCGGTCCTAGCGTGTCGGGCTCGACCGCGGTGTTGCTGTCGCTCAGCCACAAGAGCTCGTAGCGCGCGTGCGACTCGAGCGCGGCGAGCGTGTTGATCTTGGGGCTCGCGTGGCTCACGCGCGAGACGACCACGAGCTTGGCGTCGACGTGCGGGTGTCGCGCGATCACGCGCCGAATGATGGCCACCGCCGGGTCGCGCTCGTCCGCGACGCCGAGGAGGATCTGCAGCCTCGGGTGCTCGAGCGCGAAGTACGACGTGAGGCACTCTTCGAGGGCTTCGTCCGCGCCTGCGCACGCCTTGAGCAGCGTGACCCCTTCGACGCCGAGCGAGTTGGTCGTCGTGATTCGTCGCTGCGCAATCTGCTCGGCCGTGCGTGGCGGAGCCAGACGGCGGACGTTGCGCGCGAACAGGGTGTGAAGAACCCCGTACGCGGTCAGCGAGAGAGCTGGGACGAGAAGCGAAGCGACTGACATCCGAAGCCGTGAACCACGCGAGGGATTACTACAGAATCATTCAAGGTCCAAACACGCTGACCGTGGCGTGGGTGTCACAGTGTGCGCAGCGCGCAACGCAGCGAGTGTGGACTTTAGGCTACAGAACGAGACGCGGCGACGCGCCACGCGTCGGGCGCGAAGGACACTGCAGGTATCGCGCCCGAGTTGCCGAAACCAGCAGAGGCGGTAAAGATCCGCGCCGCGAATGGACGGACGTGATCCGTCGATAGTGAACGAACGAATGCAGCTTTCTTCGACCCTCGCGCTTCGCAGCGGTCTGACGCTCGCTCTGGCGTTGGTGTCAGTGTCCAGGACGGCGCGCGCCCAGTCCGCCGCTGACCTTCCCGACGTCCTCTGTTTTCGGTCGGCCCGAGACACGAGCGGCGGCACGACGCCTCGCTCTGGCGTGTACGCCATGGACTACGAGCGGCAGCGGCTCGAGCCCGCGGCGCTTCCCATCGTCGGTGGAACGTCGGACATCGGCGCGCTGCTCGGCGTCGGCGGGACGCTCTCGTTTTTTCGCGACGGATGTCGTCCGTATTTTTGGGGCATGTCCGCGATCTTGGCGGCCAGCAGTCGTACGACGCCGCGCGGGTTCGAGTTCGTCGAGCAGAACATTCGCTGGCAGATGGACATCATCGGCGTGCTGCGAGGGCGGCTGCGATTGAGGCCCGCGCTGTTCTTCTCGCGCACGACGGGGATCAATTATTTCGGCTTGGGCAACGGCGAGCGCGCGGTGCAGCCCGAGCCGTTTCGCGGCGAGCCCGGCCGCTTCAATCAGTTCGGGAGCTGGGACATCTGGGCCTTTCTCGACGCGCGCTTCATGGTGAAGCGGCCCTTCAGCATCGGGCTCTCGATGGCGTACCAGTACGCCGACCCCGAGGTGTACCGAGGGAGCCAGCTCGCCAACGAAGTCGCGATGAGAACAGCGTCGGGCGAGCCGCTCTTGTACGGCGTGCAGAAGCTGCACATCTGGCGAACGATGGTGAGCGCGGTGGTCGATCGCCGCGACAACGAGCTCATGCCGCGGCGCGGGTACGGCGTCGGCGTGTGGGGGAGCTTCAACCGGGCTTTTCCCTTGTCGTCCGACGTCGTGTACGGGTCGGTGGGGCTGAGCGCGAGCGTCTATGTTCCGGTGATCGGGCCGCTGATCTTCGCGTCGCGCGTGGTGACGGACTGGCAGTTCGGCCGCGTGCCGTTCTACGACTTGTTTCGTGGGGCGGGGCCGTACCTCATCGACATGCCGGGCGGGGTCAACGGGATCCGCGGCGTTCCCGCGGCGCGCTACGCGGGGCCGATCAAGATGTTCGCGAACATCGAGTTTCGCGCGCTGCTCAGGCAAGTGCGGATGTTCGGCCAAGAGTTCGGCATCGGACCGTCGGTCTTCTTCGATTTCGGCCGAGTCTTCAGCGACTACACCTTCTCGTCGCCGCTCGACGGACCGGCACCAGGAATCAAGTGGGGCGCCGGCCTCGGCGCGCTGCTCCGCTGGGGACAAGCCGCGGTGTTTCGCATCGAGTTCGCGTATTCGCCGGACGTCGCCGCGGTCAACCCGAGCTTCCCGTTTTCGTTCTACGTCGTCGACCACCTGTCGTTCTGAGGTCGCTCATGACTCGCAATCCGCTCGTGTCCGACGCGTTCGTCGACCTGCTCATGTTCGACGCGCTCGACGTCAGCGCGCTCACCGCGTTCGATCACTTTCGCGAGCACGATCGCGGGACGTTCGAGCTCTGGGTCCAGAGCTGTCGCAGGCTCGCGCGCGAGAAGCTCTTCGCGGCGTATCGACCGATGGACAGCGCTCCCCCCGCGCTCTCGGATGGACGCGTTCGCACGCACCCTGTGATGAACGAGCTGTGGCCCGCCCTCGCAGAGACGGGCGTCATCAACGCGACGCGCCCCTACGACGTGGGTGGACAACAGTTGCCCTTCACGGTCGCCACCATCGCGAGCTTCTATCTCCTCGCGGCCAACGGCGCGGCGTACTCGTTTGCGGGGCTCACGACGGGCGCTGGACACCTCATCGAAGCGTTCGGCGACGAGACCGTTCGCGGGCTCTTTCTCGAGCCGCTCTACAACGGGACCTTCAACGGGACGATGGCGCTCACCGAGCCCCACGCTGGCTCGTCGCTCGCCGACCTCACGTCCACCGCCACTCCGCGCGGCGATGGAACGTACTCGATCAAGGGCTCGAAGATCTTCATCTCGGGCGGCGATCAGAGCTTCGCGCGCAACACCGTGCACATGGTCCTCGCGCGGCTCGACGGCGCCCCGAGCGGAACGCGCGGCGTCTCGCTCTTCGCCGTCCCCCGCGAGCGACCCACGAACGACGGCGCGTGGGAGCACAACGACGTCCACGTCGCCGGCGTGATCCACAAGATCGGCTGGCGCGGGATCCCGAGCCTCGCGCTCTCGTTCGGCGACGAAGGCGACTGCCGCGGGTGGCTCGTCGGGCCCTCGAATCACGGCCTCAAGTGCATGTTTCAAATGATGAACGAGGCCCGCTTGCTCGTCGGCGCGAGCGCCGCGGCCACGGCGACCGTCGCGTTCTACGAGAGCCTCGCGTACGCGAGAGAGCGCACCCAGGGCCGACGCCTCGGAGACACCGATCCGACCTCCAAGCCCGTCGCCCTCACTGAACACGCGGACGTGCGTCGCATGCTCCTCGAGCAAAAGTGCGTCGCCGAGGGGTCGCTCGCGCTCGTCGCCCGCTGCGCGAAGTTTTCGGACACAGCTCAGCATCACCCAGACGGCGACGAGCGCGAACGAGCGCAGATGTTGCTGGATTTGCTCACGCCGATCGCGAAGAGCTTCCCCGCCGAGCGCGGCTTTCAGAGCAACGCGCTCGCCGTGCAAATCCACGGCGGCTACGGCTACTCGAGCGAGTACCTCGTCGAGTCGTGGCTGCGCGATCAGAAGCTCAACAGCATCCACGAGGGGACCACACAAATTCAAGCGCTGGACCTCCTCGGCCGCAAGGTGATCGCCCGCGGAGGACGAGCGCTCGCGACGCTGTGCGAAGAGGTCGAGCGCGACCTCGCGACGGCGCTGTCGAAGGGGGTCGATCCCTCCCTCGTCGCGTCCGTGCGCGAAGCCCTCGCGCGCTGGAGCGCCCTCACGCAAGCCCTCGCCGCCAAGGGGCTCGCCGGCGATGTCCACGGGATGATGGGCCACAGCACGGACTACCTCGACGCGACAGGATCGCTCGTGCTCGGGTGGCTGTGGCTGTGGCTCGCGGGCGCCACGCGCGCGCGCGAAGGGCACTTCTACGACGGAGTTCGCGCGGCCGCGCGCTTCTGGGTCACCCGCGAGGTCCCGCGGGTGCACGCGCTCGCCGCGGTGATCGAGCGCGACGATCAGGCGTTTCTCGGGCTCGACGAGCGCGCGCTGTAGTCCCGCGCGTCGACGGCGTCACCGAAGCGCGAAGCGCGCGCGCATCCCGCGCTGCGTCTCGACGACCAGGACCTCGCGGCCTGCGTCGGTGGCAAACGCGAGGTGCGTTCCGTGGTCGAGCACGAAGCTGGCGCGACCCACGACCGCGCCGCTCGCGGTGTCGTACACGAACACGTCGCCGTCCTTCGAGGCGCTCGCCGTCCGCGCGCCGTCGGCCGACGTGGTTAGCGCGACGACCTCGGCTCGGTGCGCTTCGCGCGCGTCACGCCAGAGAAATCCCTGGCGATCGACCCATCGAACGCGATGGTCCTCCGCGGCGATCGCCCACTGGCGATCGTCTCTCGACGGGGCGACGAGCCTCGGTCGCGAAGGCGCGAGGAGGTCTCGCACCGCGCTCGGATCATCGAGGTTCCACAGCGAGACCCACGGTCGATTGTCGTGATCCGAGAGCGAGAGGACTGTGCGCCCGTCGCTCGCGAGCTGCGCGAGCGCGAGGTGACTGACGCGATCTCCGCCGCGATCGCGCACTTCGTAGGTGAGCCCGCCGCCGCCGACCGGCGTGTGATAGCGCAGCCTCGGAGCGTGTCCGTCGGGCAATCTCCGCCCCGTCCGCGCGTCGAATCGCAGGACCTCATCGTGGTCCGTGGACTGCGCGAGGGCTGTGTTCGCGCCGATGACGACACGCACCCCCGTCGCGCCTCGGCCGTCGAGCGCGAGCGCCCAAAACACCCGCGCGTCCGTCGTTCGAACGGCTCTCAGCGTGTGGCCCGTCGGGCTCTGATCGACGGTGAAGAGGGCGCTCGCGTCGCTCGTGTACCAGAGGCTCTCGATCGCGCCGCGGCCGCCGTCGAGCGCGCGGCAGCCGTCGGCGCCCTCGAGGCGAAGTTGATTCTGTGTGCTGTACGTCACGCGCGACGCGCCGTTCGGCGCGAGGGCCACGGTTCGAGGGATCGAGGGTAGAGCGTTCGCTCCGTCGCTCGAAGCGAGCGAGACGCGCGGACCGTCGTCGTAGAGAACCCAACGACCATCGGGCGAAATCGAGCGAATTCGCTGCCCGAACCTCGCGGGCTGCCCCGTCGCGCTTCGGAGCAAGAGCTCGACGTACCGGTTGTCGTCGCCGGTGAGAAAGCCGCCGTCGCGAGAGAAGACCCAGCGCATTCCCGCGTGGTCGCGTTGGCGCCAGAGCGGCTGCTGCGTCGCGACGCTCCAGAGCGTCATGTCTGGCGAGGGGCAGCCGGACTTTTGCTTCGCGAGCGTCGTGCAGGTGAGCGTCTCGGTGAGCGCGCGCGCGCCGTCGGGCGAGAGCGAGACGAGCCGCGCTCCGCGGAGGTCCGTGATCGTCGCGCGTCGTTCGAGCGAGCGCGCGTCCCACACTTCGAGGGCGCCGTTCGAGACGAACGCGATCGTGCTCCCGTCGAGCGACGCCGCGACGCTGAGGATCGTGTCGACGGCGCCGAAGCGACGGAGAACGGCGTTGCTCTCGAGGTCCTCGAGCACGAGCGCGCGGGGCGTGTTGTTCGCGCGCTCGATCGACAAGCGTCGTGTTCCGTCGGCGAAGACGATGGACTCGCCGGTCGCGCCGCGCGGCTCGCGCACGGCGGCGCTCGCGACGTCGAGCCTCCGCGCGCCCTGGAGCACCGCGCGTTGGTCCTGCGAAAACACAAGCGGACCGCTGCCGAAGCCCTCGACTCGGCGCGTCGCGATCGCCCCGGTGGTGTCGATCAACCACGTGTGCGAGCGCTCTGCGCCGTCGCGCCCGCGCGTCGCGCTGCTCGCGGCGATCCAGCGTCGATCGCGAGAGACCGCGATCCAACCGGGAGCCGTTCCCGCCGTGGGAAACGCGTAGTACGCGACGAGCGTGCGGTCGGCGACGCTCCACCGCGCGACGCCGCGCGCGAGCGAGTAGAAGACCTCGGCGCCGTCGTCGCTCCACGCGGTGAAGAACCCCGCGTCGACCGCCAATCGATCGTCGCCCACGAGGTCGATCAGCGTGAGCGCCCCCGACGCGCTCGGCGCAGGCGTTCGCCCGGTGGGCGCTCCGCGCTCTGGCGAGGGGTCGCACGCGCGGGCCTCCGATCCCGAAGCAGCGCTCGACACGAGCAACGGCAGCGGATTTCTCGGCGTGTATTCGTGGCACGCGCTGATGAGCGCGCACGAAGCGAGCAGCGAGAGCGAGAGAGGGCGAACGACCACGATTGCGCTTGGTACGTGTGCGTGGCGCGAGCCTACCCGCGTGTTCGAACTCCGTGAGACGAGCTCAAGAAAAGCTCAACACATGGTCGGCGCTGTGGCGGCGTACGAGGTCGTCGACGTAGCTGATGAGCGCGTCCCTTCGCCGCAAGAGCGAGGCGATTTGCGTGGGGCTGAGGGGAGGGTGCGCGGGGTCGCCGTCGAGGGCCATCTCTGCGCGGACGCTCGCGTCGGTGAGCGCCCTGGCGCGCTCGATGACCGAGCGCGAGAAGCGCTGGACCTGACGGAGGTTGCGGAGCGACGAGGACATCATCCGATCGCCCCACGGCTCGGAGAACCCGCCGTTGTTGTCGAGGTAGACGAGGTGGCCGGCGGAGTCCATCGGGACGTTCTGGCCGCTCCATCGGTCCCAGTTTCCCGTGAGCGTGTCGAACGCGATCAGCGTGGAAATTTCCTCGGCGCGCGCGCGATCTCCGTCGGGGATGGTCCCGCGCGCTCGGAGCCACGAGGTCCATCGGCTGCGATCGCGCTCTTGGTCGATGCGCGAGTCGCGAAGGACGGGGCACCAATAGATGGCCGCGCCGCGCACGGATCCGTCGCGCTCGGCGACGACGGGCGTCTCTCGCGGGAGCCGTAGCGATCCGCGCGGCATCGTCCTCGAGCACGCAGGCGGAACGCGGTTGAGCCCCAACATCCGATTCAATCGAAACGCGGCGATCTCCGACAAGAACGCCTCGCCATGGGACGTGCTCTTCGGCTTGAACGCCATGTCGATCTCGCCCGCGAGGTCGCACGCGTAGTTCACCGACGTGGATCCTACGGGGCGGCGCGAGAGCACGCGGCCCGCGCGAATCGCGTCCAAAATGACCTCTTCGGCGATGTTGTTGAACATCCGCCCCGACCGAGGCGCGCTCTGCGCGCGCGCGACGCGCGGCGCCAGGGCAGCGCTCGCGACCGAGAGCAACGCGCGGCGCGAGAGCGTCATCGAAGGACCAGTGCTGTTCGAGTCGAGAAGATCGTCGGGCGTCGTCATCGGAGTTGTCGAGTGCGCGGCAGAGAGCGGGCGCAGAGCCCGAGAGGTACTACAGCGACCGGTCCGCGTGCACGGATGGTTCGGTTCGTGCGTCGTTGAACGTCGGTCGTGCCGGGCGAATTCGACCGACCGTAGCGAACGACGTACATTCTCGAAACTCCTGTGATTCGACGCGCTCGCAAAGACGGCCTGCTCGGATGGATGGCCCGCTCGGCGCTGCTGGTTTGGCCCATGCTCACGGGGTGCGGGCCGGGGGCGAGCTGCCCCCAGGGCCAAGCGCAGCTGTGCGTGCGCGACAACGACTGCCGCTGCGGCGTGATCTGCGAGACCAACGCGGATTGCTCGGGCCGAGACCTCTGTGTCCCGACGAGCAACCGAAGGATCCCCGGGGTGTGCGCGGACCCGCTGTGGGCGCTTCGGGACGCGCCGTGCGTTCCGCTGTGCACACAAAATCAAGTGTGCGTGATGTGGGGCTCGATGCCCAACTCGTGCGCCAATCGATGCGAGGGCGACGGGGACTGCGCGTCGCGCTGTTGTATTCCGCTCAGCGACGGGCGCACGAAGGTGTGCGCCAACGAGCGGATCTGCCAGCAGGGCTGCGCGACGCCGTGCGCGAGCGACGAGATCTGCGTGGCGTTCGGCCAGCGCCCCGAGTGCGCGCGGCGCTGCATGGGCGACGAAGAGTGCGGCTCGGGGAGCTGCTGCTTGCCGCTCGAGGGCGGCGGGGGCGTGTGTCCTGCGCGCGGAGACTTCTGCCCCCCGACGCCACCGCCGACGTGCCGGACGCTCGACACGTGCATCCGGAGTTCGGTGTCCGTGATCCCTGCGGGCGAAGGCGGCTGCGGGACGTTCGGCCAATACGAGGGCGTCGTTCACAACGTGTGCGGCGAGGCGGCGTACTGCCTCGCGTGTTGGTTCGACACGCGGACCAACGCGTACAGCGACTGCGTGGACCTCGGGCTCGTGAACAACAACGTCACGATCCCCGCGGGGCCTGGGCGCTGCTCGGACGCTGCCATGATGTCGATGCCGTTTCGCGTGCGGTGCGTCGACCGCAACGGCATCCGCGAGGGCGTCAACTGCCTGGGAAACGGTCCCCTCTGAGCGCGTTGCGCGAAGCTCCCGGATCGGCGACACTCTCGGGTGCGTCTGGGGGAGCGATCTCTCGTGACGCCTGCCGCGGGCCGGTCTAGACGGGCGCCGCCGCTTTTGTTTTTGTGTGCGGGGGCGCCGTCGCTACTTCAGCCGCGGGATGTACGCGTCGAGCGGGACGATCTTGTCCGGCGCGCTGGCCGCTCGCATTCGCTGCACGTACGCGCGCATCGCTTCGGGCTCCTCGGGCCACGCTTCGTCGTTCTCTGGCGCGACGTACCAGCGGTCTCGCATGTGCTCGTTGACCCGCGCTCTTGCGCTCGTGTCTTCGGACTGCGCTGTGAGGGACAAGAGCGACAGGTGCTCGAGCGACTCGATCGCGCGCGCGACGGACGCGTCGAGCATCCCGACGCCGAGCCCGAGCGCGTTGAGGTTTGCGCACATCGGCGAGCGCAGGAAGCGCGCGACCAGCTCCGGCTCCGCAGCGCCGACCCCGTCGCGCTCGCCCGAGCACGAGAGCGAGAGCGTCTGGAGCGATGGAGCTCCGTCGCTCGCGAGCGCCTCGAGCGCCGCGCTGGTGGTCGTACCCACCGCGAGGTCGTAGAGGTGATGCGTCGCGCGAGCGCTCGCGATGCTCTCTGCGAGCGCCGCGTCGAGCCGCGGGAGTCGCAGCGATTCGAGCGACCATCGACTCGACGAGAGCGTGTCCGCGAGCGCCGCAATCGCACCCTCTGCCCCTCGAAGGTCGAGCTTGGTCAAGGGGCTCTCGCGCAGCGAGTCGACGAGCACTGCGCCTTCGTTGGAGTCGTCGTCGTTCATGCGGTAGTAGCCCGCCGAGAGCGTGAGGCTCGTCAGCGACGCGAGCGGCGTCTCTGCGGCGACGTCCAGCGCGTCGCCCGTGGCCCACAGCTCGAGCTCGCGAAGCTCGGGCCACCACGGGAGCTGCGTCCACTGCCGAAGGACGTCGGGCTGCGCGTCCCACAGCGCGAGCGAGCGCAGGTTGCTCCATCGCGCGGGCGTCTCCCACCCCTCGGAGAACCACGGCCCCGGGTCGCTCGGAAACCAGTCGAGCGTCGGCATCGATAGCGTGTCGATCCGCTCGAGCAGCGGGAGCCTCTCGAAGCGCCGCCGGTCGTCCGCGTTGAATTGAAAACGTGTGCAGAGGAGCCGTCGCAGCTTCTCGAGGTGCGGCGACTCGAGCAAGTGCAACAGCGCGGCGCGCGGCTCGTGGTGCGGACCCTGGTGATGAAATCGCAGCGTCTCGACGTGTTGCCACTCGGGGCAACGGGCGATCGCGCGCGAGAGCTCTTCGTGGGGGCGGTAGTAGCCCGTGACGCGGACGTCTCGGATGGGCTCGAGCGCGAACAGCTCGCGACGGTGCGGGAGAAACTTGCGGACGTGCACGTGAGCGTACTCGGCGAAGCCTCGGCGGTAGCTCACCTTCGAGAGCAACGGATGCGCGTCCGCCCAGTGTTTTGCCCAGCGCTTCAGCAGCCTGAGCTCGCTCGCGCCGTGCGCCGCGCGCGCGGCGTCATGAATACGTGTGCTGCTGAGCGCGAGCTGCGCGCGGATGAACGCGGCGCGCGCGACGCTCGCCTCGTCGCCCTGCTTCTCGAACCACTCGGCCGCCCGGTACCTCGGCGCGTCTGCGCCCGGAGCGCGACGAATCGCGTCGACCAGCTCCGTCCGTTCGCTGTTGCTCGCCGTCATGACAGCGACGAGCGTCGCACGAAATTCACCCCGAGCGGCCGTTGCCCGGAACGGTCCCCGTCGTCCCCTGCGCGGGCTCGTTGACGAGGCGCATGCTCACCATGCGAACGCGGTATCGAATGCGCATTCCGTTGGCGTTTTCAGGGGCGACGCGCCAGCCGAGGTTGGGGTCCGAGCCGCCCGCGCGGATGATCGTGTCGATGCGCCCAGCGGCGACGGCCTCGCTCACTTCGATGGCCCATCGCGAACGGCGTCGCGTGGCGGTGCGAAACGCGTCGGCCTCTCCGAGCGCCTCGCGGATCGCGCGCTCTGCTGCACGATCGAGCGCGTCGCTGCGGGACGAGGTGGCGACGCGCGTGGCGATGATGGCTCCGCTCGCGTCTTGGTCCACTTCGATCTCGGTGCGGACCATGCGATAGGGCGCTTGCGGGATCGTGATCGTCCCAGCGCCGTTCATCGTGTAGCCGCGCGACGCCGAGGCGTCGTCGATCGCGCGCTCTCCCGCAGAGACCTCGCGCGTGCTCGACGGCGTCACGAGCTGCCCGCGCGACACGATCGAGTCGAGGTTGGGGATCTGCCGAACGGGCGAGAACGCCTCCATGAGCCGATTGCCCACCTGTCGACTGTGCGCGCCGGTCCCTGCGGGATTGGGCCGCTGCTGCGACTCGATGGCGGCGACGATCGGCGCCGATGCGACCTCGCGCGCGCACTCTTCGGGCGTGCCCGTGCAGCGACGCGATGGACCGAAGATGGACTCGTTTCGCCTTGCAGCGCGCTGCGCTGCAGTGGGACCTGCAGCCATCGCGACCCCTCCGCGTTGTGCCGCGGCGATGATCGTCTCGGCGCTCGGGGCAAAGAGGCCGCTCGTGCCGCCCATCGACGTGAGAATGCGCTGCGCGCCCGTGGGTTGTGGGTTGGGCGGCGTATTCGTAGGCGGATTGGGGTTCTGCTCGGGCGGCGTGTCGGTCTGGCCCGTGTTGGTCTGCGGGTTCGGGTTCGTCTCGGGCTGCACCTGCGGCGGCGGATCGCGCGTGATCGTCCGCGCGTTGGGCTGCGGGCGATTGGGCTCGGGGCGCTGCTCGGGCTGCACCGCGGGGGGCTGCGGTGTCGGCTGCTGTGCGGGCTGGGGAACCTGCTCTTGCCGCGGCGGCTCGATGAACTCGATCTCCATCGGCGCGTGGGCGGGCGCGGCGAAGGAGATGGGGCTCTGTTTCGATGCGACGAAGAGCGCTCCGCCGGCGAAAAAGCCGTGGGCGATGATGGAGCCGAGCACGTAGTTCGGCAGGCGTCGTCGGGCAGAGCGGGTCATTCGATGGGGCTGTGGGCTCGTGGGTCGCGAACGGTTCGGACGAGAGACTGCCTCGGAGCGGGCGATCGTTCAACTCTCGGGCGGACGCAATCTTGGCGGACGCTCGCGTCGGGCGACGCGGAGCGTGAGTCCGAGGTGCAGAAACTCGCGAGCGGCGTCGATCCTTCCGCACAGATCCGCTCGCGCGCATTTCGCCAGTGATTGAAGCGGCGAGCAGGGTGCGATATCACGCATCCGCCACTGTTGACCGCGAGCGCGGCCGGGCCCTATCGCCCCGCGTGTTTCGCAGCTTCTTCGACAAAGCGAGAGAGTGATCGATGGCCGCCAAAGTGTCTGTGAAGTCCAAGAACGGTAAGGTCCGCCGCGCGATCGTCGTGGGCGGCGGGCTCGCCGGGCTCATGACCGTGATCAAGCTCTGTGAAGCGGGCATTCCAGTGGATTTGATCTCGCTCGTGCCTGTGAAGCGGTCGCACTCGGTGTGCGCGCAGGGCGGGATCAACGCGTCGGTCAACCTCAAGGGCGAGGGGGACTCGCCGCAGATCCACATGGAAGAAACCTGCCTCGGCGGCGACTTCCTCGCGAACCAGCCGCCCGTGAAGAGCATGGCCGACGCGGCGCCTGGGATCGTGTTCATGCTCGATCGCATGGGCGTTCCGTTCAATCGTACGCCCGAGGGAAACCTGGACTTCCGTCGCTTCGGCGGGACGCTCTTTCACCGCACGGCGTTCTCGGGCGCGACCACGGGGCAGCAGCTCTTGTACGCGCTCGACGAGCAGGTCCGTCGCTACGAGACCGTGGACGTCACCGACGACAAGGGCGTGACCATCCCCGGCGAGAAGATGGTCCGCAAGTTCGAGTTCTGGGACGTGTGCGACCTCGTCATCGACGACGATGGAATCGTCCGCGGCGTCGTGGCGCAGGACCTGAAGACCAGCGAAATTCGCTCGTTCGTGGGCGATGCCGTGTGCCTCGCGACGGGCGGCGTCGGCATGGTCTACGGCCGCAGCACCAACTCGGTGATCAACACGGGAAGCGCGGCCGCGGTCGCGTACCGTCGCGGCGCGTACTACGCGAACGGCGAGTTCATTCAGGTGCACCCGACGGCGATCCCGGGCGCGGACAAGCTCCGGTTGATCTCCGAGAGCGTGCGCGGCGAGGGCGGTCGCGTGTGGGTTCCCCGCGATCAAAACGACAAGCGCAAGGGCAAGGATATCCCCGAGAAGGAGCGCTACTACTTTCTCGAAGAGCGCTACCCCGCGTACAAGAACCTCGTCCCCCGCGACATCGCTTCGCGCGAGATCTTCAAGACCGTCGTGCACGAGGGCTATCACACGCGCCCCGGCGTTCGCGCGGCCTTCCTCGACGTCACGCACCTCGCCAAGACGCCCGCTGCCAAGCACGCCTTGCGCAACAAGCTCGAGGGCGTCCTCGAGATCTACGAGAAGTTCGCCGGCGAAGATCCCTACGAAAACCCGATGGAGATCTTCCCCGCCGTTCACTACTCGATGGGCGGTCTCTGGGTCGGCTTCGAGAAGAACGACCGCGGCGGCATGAAGATGGGCTCGCCCGCCAACGCGCAGACGAACCTCCCGGGCCTCTTCGCGACGGGCGAAGCGGACTACGAGTACCACGGCGCCAATCGCCTCGGAGCGAACTCGCTTCTGTCCTGCATCTGGGGCGGAATGATCACCGGGCCCGCGATGGCCTCGTGGCGCGAGAGCGTGAAGGGCTCCGCGTTCGACATGGACGAGGGCGTGTTCGAGAAGAGCGCCAAGCGCGCGCGCGAAGAGTTCGAGACGTACTTCAAGCGCACCGGCAGCGAGTTCAACGAAAACCCGTTCAAGATCCACGACGAGCTCGCAGAAGAGATGCTCGTGAAGGTCACCGTCGAGCGAAAGAACAACGAGCTCGACGGCGTGATCGCGAAGATCGGCGAGCTCAACGAGCGCTTCGACAAGTGCGCCGTGCTCGACACGACGCCCACCGGCAAGATGAACCAGCCGGCGGTCTTCCTCCGTCACTTGCGCGGGATGCTCGACCTCGCCGAAGTGATCGTCCGCGGCGCCCGCGCGCGCGACGAAAACCGCGGCGCGCACTACAAGCCCATCTTCGACCCCGAGCGCCAAGAGGCCAAGGACTACACCGGCGAAGGCGCGGGCAAGGGCCGCGACGACGAGAACTGGCAGAAGACCACCAAGGCGCAGTACGTCGGCCCGAAGAGCGCGCCGAAGCTCAGCTACGAAGCGGTGGACGTGTCCCTCGTGAAGCCGAGGGCGCGCGTCTACAAACAAGCGAGCATGGACGCAGCGAAGGGCTCGCTCGGAGCATCGAAAGAAGAGCCCAAGGGCGACGTGAAGGCTGAAGCGAAGCCCGCCACGACCTGAGCGCTACTCGCGTTCGGTTAGGCGATTTTCAGTGATTTCGAAGTTCATCAAAGGACGACACAGATGGCTCAGGAGACGGTCACCCTCAAGATCAAGCGCGGCGCTGGAACGGGCGAGAGCACGTGGGAAGAGTTCAGCGTCCCGCTCAGCCCCAACGCCAACGTGATCTCGTGCCTGATGGAGATCCGAAAGAACCCCGTGACCAAGGGCGGTCAATCGACGACGCCCGTGTCGTGGGACAGCTGCTGCCTCGAAGAGGTGTGCGGCGCGTGCACGATGGTCATCAACGGCCGCGCGCGACAAGCGTGCAGCACGATGATCAACGGTCCCCACGGCATCGCGAAGAGCGGCGAGACCATCACGATCGAGCCGATGACGAAGTTCCCGCGGGTGCGCGACCTCGTCGTCGATCGAAGCAAGATGTTCGACGCCCTCAAGCGCGTGAAGGCGTGGATCCAGATCGACGGCTCGCACGAGCTCGGCGCGGGCCCGCGCGTGTCGCCGAAGGATCAAGAGATCATGTACCCGCTCTCGCGCTGCATGACCTGCGGCTGCTGCGTCGAGAGCTGCCCCAACTACAACGACCACTCGCCGTTCATCGGCCCCTTCGCGATCTCGCTCGTGCGCATGTACAACATGCATCCGTCGGGAAAAATGCACGCAGGCGAGCGCCTCGACTCGATCATGAGCGAGGGCGGCATCGCGGACTGCGGCAAGGCGCAAAACTGCGTGAAGGTCTGCCCGAAGGCGATCCCGCTCACCGAGTCCATCGCGGTCATGGGCCGCGAGACGCTCAAGCGCGCGCTCTTCGGCTGGCTGCTCAAGTAGTTTTGCTTCACCCATAGGAAACGGGGCGGGGCCGTCGTTGTTCGGGGACAACGATGAAGACCCTGTGGATTCGCGCGGCGATCGCCGCGTCGTCGCTCGTGGCTTGCGGCGGACCGACACCAACGGCAGACACGGGCGCCGATGCAGGCGCGCTCGACGCTGCGCCCGACGGCGAGAGCGACGCTTCGGTGAGCGCAGACAGCGCGCTCGATGCCGCGAACGATGGGTCGACCGCGGCCGACGCTGCTCCGCTCGCGCCCGCCGAGCGTGCGACGATCGTTCGAAAGTCGGACACGTGCGTCTCGGCGCCGACCGACTTCGGAACATACGGCGCCGTCACGCAGTACGACCGCTTCGAGATCGCGAATCCAGCGTGGGTGGGCGGAGCGCCGATCGCGGTGCAAGCGTTCGTTCCAGTGGGCGGCGCGGCGACGCACCCGGTGTTGTTCTACGCGCATCCCTTCGGCGGCAACGATTGGACGCGCATGCGATCGATGTTCGAGTTTTGGGTCAGCCAGGACTACGTCGTTGTGTACGCGCCGTACGCGACGAGCGGAGCGTCCGTGTGCGAGCGCTACGACACGCTGTGGGGCGGGTTCAGCCGCGCGGTCGATCTGCTCTCGGCGCGCGCGGGGATGGACACGACGCGCGTCGGGTTCATCGGACACTCGTTTGGCGGGGGCGCGGTGCCGTGGCTGGCCACCGAGGCCGTGCGCGCTCGAGGCTGGGGCGCTTCGGGCATCTTCATGATGCCGAACGCGCCTTGGTACTCGTATCGCATGGACGCCGCGCGGTGGAGCGCGCTGCCGGCGAGCGCACGGCTGCACGTCATGGTGTTCGACGAGGACGACCTCAACGATCACCGGATCGCCATCGAAGACCAGTGGACGCCGTTTCCGCGGGCGAAACAGTGGATCAACCTGCGCTCGGCGATGAACGGCTCGTGCAGCCAGGTCGCCGATCACCTCGTGCCCACCACGGACTCGACCTTGATGGACAGCGTCCGGCTCAACGGACTTGATTACTGGGGCGTGTGGCGGCACTCGCACGCGCTGGCCTCGTGTGTGCTGCGCGCGGACGCAGCCGCGTGCGCCGTGATCGACGGCTCGAACGCCGCGCTGCAAACCACCATGGGGACGTGGCGTTCGGACAACACCGCGGTCACCGCCGCGCAGCGATCGGACGCGCCGTCGGCGCCGCGCCCTTCGAGCGCGTACATGTTCGGCGTCAATCGCCGCGCGCTGTTTCCCTGTGAAGGGCGCGGAATGTGAGCGGGTTCGTCGCGCGGGCCCGCGCGCCCCGTGGCTTCATCGCGTGGCCGTGAGCTCTTCGCTGAGCTTCCACAGTCGCTCTTGCGCGGCTTCGTCGAGGGCGTCCTTCGCGGCGGTCCTCTGCTGTGATTTTTCGAAGTACTTGCCCGTCACGGTCGCGCACTCGTCCGACGTCGCGACGTGCAGCGAGCACGCTGCGCCTTGCTCCGGCGTGAGCAAGAACAAGTGAAAGATCTTCACCAAGAACTTCGGGTAGTCCCTCGCGAGCTCGGTCGCGACCACGCCGGGGTGCACCGAGTTGACCGTGATCTTGTCCTTCTCGACGCGGCGCGCGAGCGCGTTGGCGAAGAGCACGTTCGCGAGCTTCGACTGGTTGTACGCGGTCGGTCCGCTGAACGATCGCCGCTCGAATTGCAGGTCGTCCCACACCATCTTTCCGCGGTAGTGCAGCTTCGAAGAGAGCACGGCCACGCGCGAGGGAGCGCTCTTCTTCAGCACCGGCAAGAGCTCGTTGGTGAGCAAGAACGTCCCGAGGTGGTTGGTCCCGAACGTGGTCTCGAAGCCGTCCTTCGTCGTGCCCTTGCTCGTCGGCCACACGCCCGCGTTGTTCACGAGAACGTCGAGGCGCCCGTACTTGTCGCTGAACTCCTTCGCAAACGATCGCACCGACGCGAAGTCACCGAGGTCGAGCTTCATCAGCGCGACGTCGCTTCGTCCGGTCGATTGCGCGATGTCTGCGCGCGCCGCCTCCCCCTTGTTCGTGTCGCGGCAGGCCATGACCACCGTCGCTCCGCGCTCGGCGAGCCCTCGCGCGGTCTCCTTGCCGATGCCCGTGTTGCTGCCCGTGACGATACAGACTTTGCCTTCGAGTGCGTTCATGGTGAGGGGGCCCTGTGTAGAGTGCCGCCCTGCGACCATGGGTAAAGAACGATGAAGTTGTGATGGAGTTTACGCGGGCGCGATCAGCGCCGCAGCGATAGCTCCCACGCCTGCTCGATGAGCGCCTCGAGGCTGGGCTTCATCAGTGTTTCGTGGCTCACTTCGACCCAGCGAACCTGCGTTCCCTCTCCGCGGAGGTGACCGTGGGGGTCGGCGAGCATCGCGCCATACTCGAAGCCGAGTCGGACGATTCCGCCGTTGATCGACACGTACGCGAAGTACTTCGGCGCATCGAACCCGAGCAGTCCCCACCCGCGCCTCACCCGCTCCGTGACGGTCGGAACCACCGACCGCACCGCGCGCCGCGCCGCCGCGAAGCGCTCTCGCAGCTCCGTCGGGTGTCCCTCGAGCAGCGCCGCGACGGCGGTCTCGACGTCCGAACGCTCGCGCCGCGGGCGCTTCGAGCGAGTCGCGGTCACGAGACGATCACGTCCGCGTGCTGAATCGAAAACGTGTCGAGCGCGAACACCGTCGCCATCTCGGCCATGAGCGGTCCCTGGCTGAGCTCGCCCATCGCGCGCATCGCATCTTCGCGGGTCCGCCACTCGACGATGTCCATCACGCGGTCTCCTCCGAGGTTGCAGAGCGTTCGCCGCACGAATCCCTGCTGCGTCGCGAGCCACGCCTCGATCGATCGCTGGACGGCGCTCATGACCTCCGGGGCGACGTTCGGGCGCAGCGATCCTTGCGCGAGTTCGATGCAGTGCGAGGCGGTCGTGTTCGTTGTGTTCATCGGTGTGCTCCTTTCGAATGTGCGGTGTCGAGCGAGGAGTACGAGCCAATGCTGCCAATTGCTGTCACCATTGTCGTCGGCGATGAGAGTCGAGCGAATCCAGCAGCTCCAGCAGCTGCTCCGCGGCCGCGAGGCCACGACGGTCGCCGCGCTCGCGCAAGAGCTGTCCGTGAGCGTTCGTACGATCCGTCGCGATCTCGCGGCCCTTCGAGACATGGGCGTCGCCGTGCACGCCGACCCGGGGCCCGGAGGAGGGGTCCGCATCGAACGCAGCGCGAGCGGGGCCTCCGTGAGCTTCAACGGCGACGAGGTCGTCGCGCTCTGGCTCTCTGCGCACTTGTCTCGCGTCGCGTCGAACGTCCCGTGGAGCGCAGCCGCGCGCTCCGCGCTCGACAAGCTGTTCGGCTCGCTGTCGCGCGAGCGCGCGAGAGAGCTGCGCGCGGTGTGTCGTCGCGTCATCGTCGGCGGGGCTGCGACCGATCGCGTTCGAGCGACCGCCGGTCAGGCCCCGCCTGAGTTGCTCGCGTACTTCGAGCTCGCGTTTCGCAAGCGCGTCGCGCTCTCGTTTGGCTACCGCGACCGGCACGGAGCAGAGACTTGGCGTCGCGTCGAACCGCACGGCCTGCTCGTCGAGCCTCCGGTCTGGTACGTCCTCGCGCGAGACATCGACAAGGGCGAGCCTCGATCGTTTCGAATGGATCGAATCGAGCGCCCGCGGCTCGTCGAATCACACTCGTTCGTCGCGGATGACCGTGTCGTGCGCGCGCTCACCGAGCACGTCGCCCCGAGGTCCTGACGCTCAACGCACGCGCTGCGAAGCGACGGGCGCGAGCGCCGTCGGGCGCTTCTCTGCGGTGCACATGTCGTTGTCTGCGGGGCGCGCGCCGAAGCGAAGCGCCTCTCCGTCGACGCTCACGAGGTCGTAGTCCTGTCCGCACGCGGCGATCGGGCGCTGCCCGAGCCCCGCGCAGCCTGTGGCGCTGATGTCTCGCGCGACGCCGACCTCGAACGGTCCTTCGCACATCGGGAGCGTCGCCAGGTACGACGCGGCTCCCGCGCTGTGCGCGGTCACGGTCTTGCGCGTGAATCGAAACACGCCGTCGAACGCGCTCGCGACCTGCGCGTTGCGCGCGCCGATTTCGTAGGGCCCTTCGATACGAACCGTGACGTTGCGCGTGGCGCACGTCGGCTCGGCGTACACGACGTAGTCGAGCGTCCAGTCGCTGGCGGTGAAGTTGAAGTCGAGCGAGAAGCCGCCGCCCGAGCCGTTGGGCGTGCATGCGTTTCGCCAGCGTCCGACGAGCGACGGCGCGAGCGACGCGTCCCCGCCGGACGATCGAGCGTCCGAGGGCGTCGCGCTGTCTGCCGTGTTCGACGCTCCGCCGCAGGCGAACAGCGTGGTGGCGAGGGTGAAGGCGAGCGCGCGTGGAGTCTTCATGGTGTGTGGCTTTCTTGCGAGGGGACTTCGGTCGTGACCGCGGCGCTCAGCGATGCGCGCCGTCGGATCGCTCGGCCATCCTGAGAAGAACCGCGCTCGACGTCCATGCGACGAACTGCATATGCTCCATGCAAGATCGCATGAAGCCATCCCGCTTGGATTGGAACGATCTCCGGCTCGCCGCGGTGCTCGCCGACGCCCGCACGCTCACCGCTGCGGCGCGAAAGCTCGGGATCAATCAGTCGACTGCCTCTCGCAGGCTCGCGGCGCTCGAGGCGTCCGTGGGCGCGTCGCTCTTTTTGCGGGGTGCGAGCGGCTACGTTCCGACGGCGGCAGGAGAGCGGTTGTTGGCGCGCGTGCGCGACCTCGCCGCGCAGCTCGAGGGGGTCGAACGATCGGTCGCCATCGACGAGCGCGAGGTCCGCGGGATCGTGCGCGTCGCGCTCACCGAGGTCACCGCGACGCAGCTGCTCGAACGAACGCTCGGGCAACTTCGCGACCGCTACCCCGAGCTGATCGTCGAGCTCGTCGTGAGCTACGCCATGGCGGACCTCACCCGCGGTGAAGCGGACATCGCCGTTCGACTGGTCGCGCCCGAGACCGCAGACCTCGTCCGCAGCAAGCTCGGGTCGATGCGGTTCGGTCTGTACGGCGCGAAGTCGTACCTCGCTCGCAAAGGGCAGCCGAAGCGACGCGACGAGCTGCGCGGCTTCGACGTGGTCGCGGGGTGTCGCGAGATCGCCGCGGGCCCCGAGGCTCGCTGGTTGGGCGACGACTTGCGCGGGGCGCGCGCGAGCCTGCGCACGAGCGCGATGCGAATCGTCGCCCGCGCCTGCGCCGAGGGAATGGGCCTCGCGGTCCTGAGCAACATGACGGCGTCGACCGAGCCCGATCTCGTGCTCGTCCACGAGATTCCCGAGATTCCGGCGCGCGATGTGTGGCTCGTCGCGCACCGGGACACACGAACTCAAGCGCGCGTTCGCGAGGTGTGGCGCGCGATTCAAGAGGACCTCCGCGCGCGCATCGCGCGAGGTCGCTGAGCGGGGCAAAGAGACGGCGTCGCTCAGCGCAGCCGGAGCACGCCCTGGCCCGTGATCCAGCTCACGGCGAGCCACTCGATCTGCCAATCAAATCGCTCGATCGCCTCGCAGAGGGCGCGATGCTCGTCCTCGCGCCAGCGCTCGTTGCCGACGACTTCGTCGAACACCAACACCGTTCCGCGGGCGAGCTTCGCGCCGAGCGCGTCGAGGACGCACGCCGCGCTCGAGTAGAGGTCGCTGTCGATGTGCACGAGCTTGGGACTCCCGTCGAGCGACGCTGCAAACGCGGGCGCCGTCGCGTCGAACCACCCGACGTGGAGCACGACGTTGTCGGGCAGCGACGGCGCCGCGCCGCTCGTCGAGAACGCGCCGGGCTCGAGGTCGTTCCACGCTTCGGGCAGCCCCTCGAACGAGTCGAACCCGTGTACGACGTCGCCTCGCCGCGCGAGCGCGCGGGTGCTCGTCCCGAAGCGCACGCCGAACTCCGCGACCACGCCCTTCGTTGGCGCCGCGTCGAGCGCGAGCTCCCAGCCCTCTTGCTTCGTCGCAAACACGCGCGCGCCCGATCGTTCGCGCTCGTCGTTCACCCATCGAAGCGCGTCCGCGACCCCGCGTCCGCCGAGGCCCGACGCGCGGAGCACGCGCTCGCTCGCCTCACGATCTCCCGTGATTCGCAGGGCTCCCGCGAACAAGAGCGCGGCGTGCTCGCTTCGTGGCGCGAGCGCGTAGCCCCGCTCGGAAGCGCACACGAATTCATCGCGGAGCGCGCCCGTCGCGCGGTCGTCGAAGAGCGCGAGGTGCAGCTCGATCCACGTCGAAGCGTCGTCGTGGGCCCGCTCGATCGCAGCGCGCCCTGCGCGGACGGCCCCGTCGCGGTCGCCGAGCTGCCTGCGCGCCCGCGCGAGCCCGAGCCACGCGCCCACCATCGACGGGTCCCTTGTCGTCGCCCGCTCGAACAGACGAGCGGCCTCGTCGAGGTGCCCCATCGCGCACAGCCCGATCGCCGCGTCGCGAAGAACCCTCGCGTCCGTGGGCGCCAGCGAGACCCCGCGCTCGAACGCCGATCGCGCGGCGATCGTTCTCCCGAGCTGCAGCTCGACCGCGCCGAGGTTGATGGCCACGTCGACGCTCTCGGGTGACGTCCTGTACGCGGCGCGCAAGAGCGTGGCAGCCTCCGTGAAGCGCCCCTTTTTCTGCGCCGAAAGGCCCCTCCGCGCGTCTTCGCTCAAGGCAACGTCGCGCTGATAGCGCGTGGGGCGCTTCTTCGCGCCGCCCGCCCGCGTGCGAACGGTCTGTCTCGCGGCGTTCGCGTCGGGTGCGTCGTCCTCTTCGGTCATGGGCGTCGTGCTACCGTCGCTTGCACCAGATGGGCGATCGCAAGCAACCCCCAGAGCACACCGGCGCTGACCTCCGCTCGTCGCGCTACGAGGACTGCGACCTGCGAGACGCCACGTTCGTCGATTGTTCGCTCGAAAAGGCCACGCTCCGCGACGTGTCCCTGAAGACGAGCGAGCTCGACGACGTCTCCTTCGTTCGCGCGTCGATCAACAACGCGTCCTTCGAGCACGCGAAGCTCGAAGACGTGACCTTCGGCCACAGCGCGATTCACAACGCGACCTTCGAGAAGGCCACGCTCGACGACGTCAACGCGACGGCGCTCACGGTGCGCAACGCGCGCTTCGACGGCGCGAAGCTCACCGACGTCTCGCTGGTCGGGGTCGTCATCGAAGACGCAGACGTCACGGGCCTCGTGATCAACGGCGTCGCGATCGACGAGCTCATTCGCAACGCGAAGAAGGGCTGAGCGCCTTGACCACCGAGGACCAGCGCATCGCGCTCGCAAACCTCCACGCGCTCTCTCGGTCTGCGCTGCGATCGAAGGACGCCGCCGCGATCCGCGAGTACCTCGAGGCGCTCGCGGACATGGCCCCCGAGCCGCCCGACGCGCGCGAAGACCCGCGCGACGACGCGGTTGTTCTCCGTGATTTCAGCGACGATCCCGGCGTGCTCCGGCGCATGGGCGCGCAGGTTCGCGGGGTCGTCCTCGGCGCGGGAGCGCACGCGGACACCGTGCTCCGCGAGGTGGTCGCGCTCGTGCGCGCGCTCGACGGCGCGAGCGAGTGGGGCGAGAAGCGATGGACCCCGCGCATCGAAGCCGCGCTGGCCGCAACACGCGCAGACCTCGAGCGCGACGTCGTGTTCGTGCGCCCCGTGCGCGCGCCCGCCACTGAAGATCCCCTCGCGTTCGCCCGTCGTTGGGGCGGCGTTCGTTCGCTCGAGCTCAACGCCTTCGTCGCGACCTTCACCCGCGACGGAACGCACCCGCACGCCGTCGCTGCGACCTCGAAGGGCCGCGACGCCGGGACGGTCCGCCACGCGCTCGCGGTCACCAACGCCGCGCTGTCGATCGCGCGCGACGCGGACCCGAAGGACCCCGAGCTCGCGGTGGTCCTCGCGGACGTCGAGCGCGTCGAGCGCGCCCTCGCTCCGCTGCTCGCCAACGTGATCGCCGCCGCGACGACCGCCGCGCGATGACCTCGTTTTCGCGCGAGGCGAGGCTCGCGGCGATCGCCGCGCAACGCGAGCGATTTTCCACGGCGATCGCGGCGGCCGATCGCGAAGCAGCCGGACACGCGATCATCGCAGAGCTCCACTTGCTCCTCGACGACGCGTGGGTGAAGACCATCGCGGCGAGCGCCTTTGCGCCGGGGGTCCTCGGCGCCATGGTCCGGACCGAGCGCCTCGCGTTCGAACACTTGCGCGAGTGTCTCGACGCCGATCCTCGCTGGAGCGACGGCGTCGCGGCGCTCGTGGGATCGCTCGACGACTCTCAGGTCGCCGTGCTCGACGCGAGCCTCGCGGGGCCGACGAATCAGCGCGCGCAGAGCGCCCTTCGCGCGGCGATGTTCTTCGCGGGGAGGCGGCCGCCTGGGCGCATTTCGCCTGGAGAAATACTCGCCGTTGGATGGAGCGCCGCCGAGGTGATCGTCCCGCGCGAGCTGCTCGCCGAGTACGCGGCGGAGGTCTACGCGCTTCGCAACAGCATCGCTGAGCCGTCGCTCTTCGATCTGTGCGAGCTCGCGACGATCCTCACGTACGCAGATCCCTCCGAGGACCGCGACGCATCTCTCCGGGCGCTCGCTGCGCGCATCGAAGCGATCCTCGCTGAGCGAGCGCTCGAAGACCAAGGGCCCGAGGTGACCGTCGCCTTCGCGGACCTCGCGCGGGTGTGCGTCGCGCTCGGAGAGCTCGCGCGGGCGGACGCGCTCGTCCGCGACCTCGAAGCGCTGGTCGATCGCGAAGCCGACGGAGAAGACGGCGTCGAGCTCGTGTTCTGGGCGCATCGCGCGCTGCTCGCGGCGTGCACCGCCGAAGAGCGCTCGTGGCGCGAGCGTAGGCTGATCGCGCGGTTGCCCCCCGAGCCCACGGCGCGGCTGTGCCGCGTCGCGCTCGAGTCGCTCGGGCATCGATCGCCGGACCTCGAAGCGCAGGTCGACGCGTGGCTCTCGCGCCGCCTCGAAGCGCTGGACACGACGGCTCCGCTCGACCGCGCGTTGACGTTCTCTCAGGTGGCCTTGGGCGCGGCGCGCTTCAACCCGTCGACGGTCGATCGCTTCGCCGAGGCGCTCGCGCGCAGCGTGCGAGGCGCGTCGGGGTCGGAGTCTTCTGCGCGGCTCGTACTTGAATTTGTGCGCGAAAATAGCGAAGCCGCGCGCGCGTTCGTCGAGCGCACGGCGCGGCAGCGAAGCGTGTCGTGGTGGGACGAGCCGACGGCGTATCCGAGGCTCCCGCGCTCGACGGTCGACGCGATCCTCGACGGCGCCCTCCACGCGCACGCGCCGCGTTGGCCAGTGCCTACGGTCGACGCGCTTCGGTGGGTCTCGAAGGACCTCTCGAGCGCTTCGGCGCGGTGGGTGGACGCGCTCTTCGGGCGCGCTCCGGTCGAGCAGCGCGCCGAGCGTGCGCTCTTCGCGATCGGGCGCGCGATCTTGCGCCTTGGAGATCGCGGTCAGGACGCAGAGGCGACGCGCGTGGCTTCGCGGCTCGCGAGCGGTGAGTTCGCGCCGTCCCCGGTGTTCGACCGCGTCTGGTGGGAGCTCGGCGAGACCGCGCAGCGCTCGGCGTGGATCGCGAGGCCGATGCGCGCGGATCGCGCGGGGTGGCTCGTCCCTCCGCGCGTGATCGAGACGCTCGCGGGCGCTGGCTGCGCCGAGCGCTACACGGCGGCGCTCGATCAGTGGGTCGAACGCACGGCGCGGGCGTGCGGCGCGCGTTGATTACGTGTTCGCAATTTCAACGATCACTTCGTCGCCCACGGCCACCGCGCCCTCGCGGGTGACCTTCGCGTACATGCGGCTCCAGCCCGGGTGCACCTTCTCGCTCGAGCGCTTGAAGTCACCTTCGACGAAGCAGTGCCCGATGGTCTTGCACGGCGCCGCGTCGCGCGTGATCTCGACGCGGACGCTCTCGCCGAGCGCGAGCGTCGCGCCCGCGCCCACCAGCGTCCAGTCGAGCCCCTCGATGAGGACGTTCTCGCCGAGGGCGCCCGGGTGGATCGGGTGACCCTCGCTTCGCAGGGCTTCGACGCGCTCACTTGAAAATAGACACACAGCTCGCTCGGGGCCGCCGTGGTGCTTTCGGTCCGTCTGCCAGTCGCCCTCGAGCCCCTCGACGCTCACGCGCACGCGATCGCCCTCGACCGGCAGCTTCGGGACGCCTCCCGGCGATCGAAACAACCCGGCGACGCGGCCCCGAAGCGAACCCGCGGGGCCGTTCACGGGGCCACTCGATTTCGTGGGGCGCCTGCGCGCGAGCAGCGAAAGCCCACGGTCTCGTCGCTGCGATCGGGGTCGAGCCAACGACGAATCCCGATGCGCGTGTCCACGGTTCGATAGTGACGGCCTCGCGCGAAGCGGCACTGTTGGCAATAGAGACCGGCGTTTTCGGGCTGCGTGATCGGCGAGCCCGCGTCGGGCCCGAGGGGGCCTTGCGGGTAGGCGTTGCACCAGCTGTTGGTCTGCACGCCGCCGTCGTTGCGAAGCGGATCCGCGGGCAGCGACATGTAGTAATTGTTCGCCGTGTGGTTCGGGTTGGTGTCGAGCCAGTCGTACATCCACTCGTTGGCGTTGCCGTACAGGTGGAACACGCCCTCGGGGCTCCGCCCCATGTCGAGCGAAGTGACCGGCAACGGCGCGCCTACGCACGCGCCTCCGTCCGGACCGTTGACGCCGATGTTCGCGCGCTCGCACGTCGGCGCGTCAGCGCCCCAAGGAAACGGCCTCGTCCCCATGTCACCGCGCGCGGCGCGAAAGTACTCGGCCTCCGTGGGCAGCTGCTTGCCTGCCCACGTGCAGTACATCGCCGCGCCGAACCACGTCACGCCGAGCACGGGCAGCTCTTCGCTCTCGTCCGACGGCGATCGCCAGTAGCCGTCGCCCTGCTGCAAAACGAGCGGCCCCGGCCGATTGGGAACGAACATGAGGTTCGTGTCTTGCCCCGCGCCGTTGCGATAGATCACGTAGCGCCCGTACGTGACGGTCGGGTTCATCACCGTCGTCGGGCGCTCGATGCGCAGACGGTCCTGCTGCAGCGACGACAAGAACACCGCGTACTGCCGCTGCGTCACTTCGTAGCGATCGAGGATGAACCCCGAGAGGCACACCTGATGCGCCGGAGCGTCGTCGCCTTCGCCCTCGGACGCGACGTTGGTGCCGATCGTGAGGCCGCGCGTCGGGCTGAAGTTCGCGACGCAGTCCGCGCCATCGTCGACGACGCCGTTGCAATTGTCGTCGATCCCGTTGCGGCAGATGTCTTCTTGCTCGGGCGCGTTGGACTCGCACGAGAGCGTCCAGCGCCCTCCCTGCTGGGTGCACCTGCGCACGCCACCGCACGTGCCGTTGGCGACGTCGGGCTGACAATTTCCCCATGACTCGCGGTCATCTGGGAGGCCGTCCGCGTCGTCGTCGACCCCGTTGCAGCGCTCGACGACGGGCACCGCGCAGAAGCGTCGCCGCACGTTGCAGATCTGGCCCGAGGGGCACTGGTCGTCGCGCGTGCAGCCGTCTTCGACTTTGATAAGAAAGTTGCACGCGACGCCGAAGCCCGCGGCCGCGAGCGCCACGGAGAACAGCCGCATCGACCTCGAGAACAACCCGCGGTTCGCGGTCATGTGCCGGCCCTCGTCGCGGGGACCGCGCCCACGGTTCGAATCACCGCTTGCCCTTCGGCGCTGAACGCGAAGTCGATGAACTCGGCTTGCGTGGTGGTGGGCCTTCCGCCGGTGACGAAGATGAACGGGCGCTTGATGGGGTACCTGCCGCTCGCGACGTTCTCGATCGTGGGAGCAATGGTGTCGATCGACACCGGGTTCATCATCATCGCGTCGATCTGCGCGAGCGCGAGGTACGCGATCGAATTGGCGTTGGCCACGACCGCCGCGGGAACGTCCTCGGCCATCGAGATCATCATGTTGGCCATCACGGGGAGGCCGTTCATCACGAGCTCGCTCCATGCCTCCGCGGTGCCGGCGAGCATGTCCCTCGCGATCACCACGATGGGGGCGTTGGGTCCGCCCACTTCGTTCCAGTTGCGGATCATCCCAGCGTAGATGCGGCGAAGTTGGTCGACCGTGAGGTTGGGCACCGAGATGTTTCGGTTGGTGACCACCGCGATGCCGTCGTACGCGAAGGGCGTCTCGACCATCGCCGAGTACGCTTCGCGCTCGGATTGAAACAGCCCCCGCGACGCGATCCCGATGTCCATTCGCTCGCCGTTGGACGAGTTGGGCGTGCCGCCCGCGGGCTCGGGGAGGTTGGCCTTGTTTCGGTTGCTGAAGTCCGCGGGAAGTCCCTGAACCTCCCCCTCTCCAGCGAACTTGATCCCGCGCGACGTGCCGTCGCCCGTGATGCGAAACGCGCTGTTCGCGTGGCGCTCGCGGTACTTCTTCGCGAGCTCGAGCGCGTACGTGTACACCGTATTCGAGCCCGAAATTCTCAGCGGAACGACGTTGTTCGACGGGCTGCACGCCCACGCCGGAAGCGCCGCAGCGCCCGCCAGCCCGAGCAGCGAGAGCGCCTCGCGCCTCGACAACGCCCGCGGATCATCGTGCTCGACCGCTCTCTTTCCTCGTGGATCGCGCGTCTTGACCATCGCTCTTCTTCGCTGTGCGCACGCCGCACGCGCACCGTGCGCGCGGCAAACCTGCGGCATTGTATCGCACCCGCGCCGCGCCAACGCGAACCTTTGCAGCCCCGGTCCGGCAATCGTGCCCCGTGGGAGCGCTTGACACCCGCCGGTCGTCGCGCGACGTCACCTCCTCGACAACCATGAGCGACCGCAGCGGAGAGAGCGCCGAGGGCCCTTTCACTGAGCATCGTCCCGACGAATCGACAGCGTTCAAGGCGCTCGCGCGACGCTGGGCGTCGACGGTCACCGTGGTCACCGGTCGCAGGCGCGCTGGCGTCGATGGCCCCGCGCTCGACGGCTTCACAGCCACTGCGTTTCTCACCGTGTCGATCGACCCGCCGATCGTCCTCGTGAGCGCGACCAAGAGCTCGAGCGCAGGAGCGCTCGCGCGCGAGTGCGACGCGTTCACCATCAACCTGCTCAGCGACGCGCAACGCTCGCTGGCCGAGCGCTTCGCGATGCCTCAGGACGCGCGCGGCGACGCGTTCGCAGAGACCGAGCACGAGCTCGACCCGCACGGAGCCGCGCTCCTCGTCGGCTCGATCGGAGCGTTTTCGGGCACCGTTCGATCGCTCGTCGACGCTGGCGATCACGTCCTCGTGCTCGCTGACGTCTCGCGGATCCGCGTCGCGCGCCACGAGCGATCGCCGTTGCTCTACCTCGATCGCGCGTTTCGTCGCGTCGGAGACGCCCTGTAGACGTCGCGCCTATCGCGCTCGGGGCGCGTAGTGCAGCGTCCCAGCGCCGTGCGAATGAACCGCGCGCAACAGCGCGTCGACCTCGGCGGGAAAGCTCACGAGGTCGAGCTCGGTCGTATCCGCGACGACGAGCGCCGTGTCCGAGTAGCGCGCGAAGAAGTGATCGTACGCAGCGGCGAGGTCCGTGAGGTATCCGCGGTCGAAATTCGCTTCGTACTCGCGACCGCGCCGCGCGATTCGCTCGAGGAGCACGTCGATGTTCGCGCGCAAGTACACGACGACATCGGGCTTCGCGAGCCGCGGCGCGAGCGCTTCGAACATCTTGTCGTAGAGCGAAAGCTCCGCGTCATCGAGCGTGAGCGCCGCGAAGATCCTGTCCTTCGCGAAGAGGTAGTCCGACACGGTCTTGCGTCGAAACAGCTCCTCTTGCGCGAGCTCGAGCTGCTGCCGAAACCGCGACAACAAGAAGAACGACTGCGTCTGAAACGCCCATCGCCGACGGTCTTGATAAAACGACGCGAGAAACGGGTTCTCTTCGAACACCTCGAACACTTCGCGCGCGCCGAGCCGAGCCGCGAACGCCTTGGTGAGCGTGGTTTTTCCCACGCCGATGGGTCCCTCGATCACGACGTAGCGCGCCGGGGACGCCTCGATCTTCGCGTCGCTCGGCGAAGGAGCGCGCGTCTCGGGGTCCTTCGGGATCCCCGGCAGCGAGAGCTCGCGTGAACTCGCAGCGACCATCGGTCGAATCAATGCAACGGACCCCGCGCGCCGCAAAGAAAACGACAATCGCCGCCGTGTACGGACTTAAAATCTGTACTCCTCGAAGTCGAGCGCGCGCGTCGTGCTCGTGCGCACCGGACGCCCGTCGTCGACCGAGCGCCACAGCACGAGCGACCCTTGCTCGATGCGCGCGACGTCCGTGGCCGTGTCTCCGTCGAGCCGCCCCTGCGCTTGAACAAACGTGCGCCGCTCGTTGCCCACGTCCTCGACGTTGACCGTCCCCGAGGGCCCGCGCCGCGCGCCAGCGATCACCCAGTTGCGGCGCTCTCCGTCCCAGCCCGTGTGGACGATCGCGTCGAGGATCCCGTCGCGCGTGACGTCTTCGAGGTACACGCCCCACCCGCCGCGCGTGAGCCTCACGCGTCCGCGCTGCGTCCACTGCGTCGCTTGCCCGGTGTACCAGAGCAGCTCGCTGTCGCGGTTGGTCGCCGCGTACCCGTTGTTGTGCTTCACGATCACGAGGTCCGGCCGGCTGTCTCCGTTGACGTCGCCGAACTCCATGCCCGCGCAGTCGATCCCGCCAGCAACCAACACGCGCGGCGCTTCGAACTGCCCGTTCGCTCGTCCGCGGGCCCACCAGACGTTGCCGCCTCGCGCTCCGCCGCGCTCGGACGTGAAGTACGCGCAGATGCCGAGGTCGCGTCGCCCGTCGCCGTCGAGGTCTGTCACGAGCGTCCGCTGCAAGAACAACAATTGCCCCGACGGCGCGCTCGGCGTCAGCACCGCACGCTCTACGATCCCGTCATTTTGCAGGTAGAACACGCGAACGCCGTCTCCGCACGTCAGCACGATCTCGTCGCTTCCGCCGAGCGCGAGCTCGCCCATCCACACCGAGTCTGGCCCGTTGCACGGACGCAGCCGCGCGAACTCTTCGACGCCCGAGCCCGGCGCGCTCGGATCGATCACCACCACGGGAGCCACGCCCGCGTCCGCGATCGGAGCGCTGCCCGCGTCCTCGCGCTCGTCGGGATCTCCGCCGTCTTCGTCTTCATCACCGTCGACCACCGCTGCGTCGCTCGCGTCCGGCTCGCCGTCGACCGCTGCGTCATCGAGCGCATCGACGCTGGCCTCGGCGCTCTCGTCGCTCGCGTCGACGGGGGTGGGCACGAGCGCGTCGCTCGCCGAAGCGTCGGTCGTTGCGCTCGTCGCGCCCGCTTCGTTGCGCCCATCGTGGCTGGCGTCGCTGTGGACCCCGCCGTCGCTGTGCCCTGTGTTCGGCCCGTGCGCGCCCGTCGCAGGGGGCGCGAGCCAACGCCCGATCGCGCCGGTCGCGCGCTTGATCCACGGCGCTGCGCCCGGGTGTTGCGTCGCGACAGCTTGCAGTTTTCTCCCCGAAAATGCGCGGCCGAACAGCAACGGACCCGCGATCGCGAGCAGCGCGACGACGCCGCACAGGCCCGGCCACAGCTCCCACCACCGCGCGTTTTCGCCGAGTCGACGAAACGCGGGCAGCAGCAATCGCGTGAGCAACGACGGGAGTCCCAGCGCGACGAGGGCGGTCACCGTGATGGCGGCCCACAGCGGCATGGCCCCGTCGACCAGCGCAAACACGAACAGCGCCGCGACGCACCACAGCAAAAGGCCCACTGTGAAGCGGGTAAACCCCCACGCGAATCGCGCGCCGTTGGACGCCATTGGTTGACCGCGGGGGCGTATCGCACCCGGGGTCCTGTGGCAACCGAGCGCGGGTCGAACGGTCGGGCTGTTCGTCGAAAATTCCCGTCTTTGCTCGCGATTGGCATACCCTCGTGACTCGTGAGCAGTTCTGCCCGCGTCGACGCTCTCGGGCGCATTCATATGTTCTCGGGTCTCACTCGACGGTCGCTCGAGCGCATCGCAGCGATCGCCTCCGAGGAGTCACACGCGCTCGGGACCATCTTGTTTCGCGCTGGGGATCCAGGGGACAAGCTCTATTTGATCCTCGATGGAAAAGTGAGGATCTCTCGCGACGTCCCTGGGCTCGGCGAAGAGGCGCTCGCGGTGTTGGGCGAGGGGGACTACTTCGGCGAGATGGCCCTCGTCGACGACGCGCCGCGCTCGGCGGACGCGCGCGTGCACGAGCGCTGCAAGCTCCTCGCGATCGACAAGGACGCGATGCAGCACCTGCTCTTTCTCCACAAAGAGATCGCCTACGAGATCTTGTGGAACGTCGTTCGAACGCTCGCCGCGCGCCTCCGCGAGACCAACGAGAAGATGACCTTCCTCGCCGCGAGCGGAAAATTCAGCTGACCGTCGAGAGCTCTTTCGCCGCGGCCCCCGCCGTGCGCGCGCGCCACGCGTACCAGAGCACGCCCGCCGCGGCGCTCGTGAGGCCGATCCACTGAGACGTTGTGAGCCCGCCGCTCGTCCCGCGCTCGATGTCGTCGCGCACGAGCTCGAGCCCCGAGCGCGCGAGTCCGTAGAGCACCATGAAGCTCAGCGACACTTGACCGTCGAACCGTCGCCTCGGCCAGAGCCATCGTTGCCACGCGAACAACACGAGCCCGAGCGCGAGCTCGTAGAGCTGCGTGGGGTGCACCGCGACGCTCTCGGAGATGGAGCTCGGGAGCACGCATCGCCCGTCGCGGATGATTCCGTGTGCGTGTTCGCAGGCCTCGCGCGCGAGCCTCACGCCCGCGTGCGTGTGCTGCCACCACGCGGGTGAGCCCTCGCCCGAGGGCCACTTCGGAAACGTCCCCGCGTGCTGGAGCCACGAGGGCGCGCTCGGCGAGAGCGCCATTCCGAAGTCGCACCCGGCGAGAAAGCACCCGAGCCTCCCGAACGCGAGCCCGAGGGGCATTCCCACCGTCGCGATGTCGGTCCATTGCCACACGAGCGTGCGCGTCTTCTTCGCGAAGAGCGTGACGCCCACGACGCCTGCGATGAACCCGCCGTACACGACGAAGCCGTTGGCGCGGGGATAGAGCACGCGTTCCCAGAGGACCTGTCCCGTCGCGCTGACGAACTCGGCCTTCCACTGAACGAAGAGGTACAAGCCCCGCGCGCCAGCGAGGGCGCTCGCGGCGGCGACCGCGCAGAACGCCCAGTATTTCTGCGGTGGAACGGCGATTCGCTTCGCGAGCGAGTACCCCGCGAAGCACCCCATCAAGATCCCCGTGGCGAGGAGCACTCCGTATGAATAGATGGGCACCACGCGCCACGCTTCGACGAAGGTGGACGTGTGGCGGATCGCAGACCCGAGCCCGTCTCGCGTGACGGCGGGCGCGCCGAGGACGAAGAGCGCGACCGACACGATCGCGAACCACCCGTACACGAGCGCGTCCTCTCCGCGCAGAGGGCGCTCGCGCAGTCGACCGACGAGCCACGCGATCGGGCCCGAAAAGAGCGCCACCAACGCGAGCGCCTTGATCACCACCCCCGGAACGACGACGAGCACCGGATGCATCCGAGCGCGCAGACAGGGCCACGCCCGACACGGGTTCGTCAACTGTCACGAAACAGTCTGAGCCCTTCGGGCGTACTGTCGCTCCAACGGCCCCACGCATGCCACGACGCATCGTGATCATTGGAAACGGCGTCGCGGGCATCACCGCGGCCCTCGAGCTTCGCGCGCGCGACGACGGCGCTGAGATCACCGTCGTCTCGGACGAGAGCGACTACTTCATCGCGCGCACCGCGCTCATGTACGCGCTCATGGAGAAGCTCCCTCGAAAGGGGCTCGAGCCCTACGAGCGCCACGTGTACGACCGCCAGCGCATCGCGCGCGTCCGCGGACGGTGCGTCGATCTCTCGCACACCGAGCGCACCATCACGCTCGCCGACGGCAAGACCCTCGCGTGGGACGCGCTCGTGATCGCGACCGGCGCTCGCCCGAGGATCCTCGAACTCCCTGGAATTTCGCAGGGAGAATCGTTGAAAACAGGGGTCGTTCACTTCGTCTCGATGAGCGACCTCGACGCGTGCGAGGCGCTCGTCCCTTCGACCAAGCGCGCCGTGGTCGTGGGCGGAGGGCTCATCGGCGTCGAGCTCGTCGAGTCGCTCTTGCACCACGGGATCGCCACGACCTTCGTCGCGCGCGAAAAGTGGTACTGGCCTGCGGGCTTGTGCCGCGAAGAGGGCGAGCTCGTCGCGGCGCACATCCGCAAACGAGGCGTTGATTTGCGGCTCGACACGACGGTCGCGTCCGCGAAGACCGACGCGAACGGCCGCGTGTCCTCGGTGGCGCTCAGCACCGGCGAGGCGGTCCCGTGCGAGCTCTTCGGCGTCGCGATCGGCGTCGAGCCCAACGTCGAGTGGCTCTCGCGCTGCAAGAGCGCGCCGACCATCGACCGTGGAATCGTGGTGGACGACAGGCTTCGAACGAGCGTCGAGGGCGTGTGGGCCATTGGCGACTGCGCGGTGGTTCGCAGCGCGAATCGCTCGGTGTACGAGCCGATCTGGTACACAGCCAAGCGTCACGGCTCGTTCGTCGCGCGGCAGCTCACGGGCTCGAGCGAGCGCTACGAGCCGCCCGTGTTCGTCAACAGCGCGAAGTTCTTCGAGCTCGAGTACACGACGGTGGGCGACGCGTTCGCGTCCGGCGCGCGGTCGCTGTTTTTGTCGCACCCGAGCCGCGAGATCACCGTGCGGCTCATCGAGCGCGAGGGCGCGCTCTCGGCGTTCAACGCGATCGGATCGCGCTGGGACACGACCGTGATCGCGCGATGGATCGAAGAGAAGCGCCCGATGGACTGGGTGCGCTCGCGGCTGCGCGACGCGCAGTTCGACGTCGAGTTCGGCCGTGCGCCGATCGAACGCATGACCGAGAGAGAGCTGGAGGCGCGTCCATGAAGCAGCGCGGAGCCTTGGGGTGGTTGAAGCACGACGTGACGCATCGGGGCGTCACCGCGTGGGCGTTGGCGCTGGCGATCTTGGCGTTCTACGTCGTCTTGTACTGGGGAGATGACGCACACGGAATCAACCCGTTCGACCGCGTCGCGTGGCTCTTGCACATCGGTCAGCGCGGACATTCTGGGGCGAAGTGGACGCTCTACGGCGCGATCTACACGCTCGCGGTGACCGTCGGCGGGATCGCGTTTCTGCGCAAATACGGCCACAATCGCTACCAGGTCGTGCGCACGATCGTCGTGATCGTGGTGCAGGCGACGCTGGCCTTCAGCGTCCCGCTGATCATGAAGATGGCGGGGCACCCCGAGCACTACTTCAGCTATTTGTGGCCGCTGAAGATGTACTACTTCGAGCCGGGGTTCATTCGGCACAACCCCGCGCCGCTGGTGCTCTGGAGCTTCATCGGCTCGCTCGTGCTCGCCCCGCTGCTCGCGCTTCGCTTCGGAAAGCGCTGGTACTGCTCGTGGGTCTGCGGCTGCGGCGGACTCGCGAACACCGCGGGCGACGGCTTCAGGCACTTGAGCGACAAGAGCGAGAAGGCTTGGCGCTTCGAGAAGATCGCGATCTACAGCACGCTGGTGCTCACGGTCGTGACCACGTCGATGGTGCTCGCGAGCGCGTTCGTGCAGGGATCGCACCCGCAGCTTGATTTGTGGTCCGAGAAATTTCGCACGAACTACGGCTTGATCGTCTCGTCGCTGCTCTCGGGCATCATCGGCGTCGCGGCCTACCCCATCGGCGGAACGCGCGTCTGGTGCCGCTACTTCTGCCCGATGGCCGCGATGCTCGGGATCTTCCAGCGCGCGGGCCGCTTTCGCATCCGCGTCAAAGAAGACCAGTGCATCTCCTGCGGAATGTGCAGCGAGCACTGCGAGATGGGCATCGACGTCCGCGCGTACGCGCAGTCGAACGAGAGCTTCACCCGCGCGAGCTGCGTCGGCTGCGGGCTGTGCGCGGAGGTCTGCCCCCGCGGCGTGCTCAAGCTCGAAAACGCGCACACACAATCGTCGCAAGAGAAGCTCGTGCAGCTGCGCCTGCGCAAGTGAGCTGGCGAAGGGGCTGGGCGCGGCCGCTCTCAGCGCGGCAGCAAGCAGCCAAGCGGGGCGCGGCAGCAAGCGCTCATCATTCGTCACCTGTGGTGAACGAACTTGAAACTTGCAGGTGAAACTCCGTCATGCTCAGCGGCTGGCCCCCACCTTCAGTTGGGGGCAGCGAGAGTCGGTCCGTGCGCCGCTGGCGGCGCACTTCGCGATTGGGAACATTTGCGCCACTTGTACAGCGGTGTTTCTCTCTGTTGTGCCGTCTCGCCGTCTCGCTGTCTCGAATCTGTGTGCGCCGCTTGCGGCGTACAGCCTTGGCCTCGCTGCCCCCAACTGAAGGTGGGGGACAGCCCATGGGCCAGGGGGGAGTGCCTGTGCACTCGCTACTTCATGAGCGAAATATCAGCTCATTCGACGCAGCTGACGAATGATGAGTGTTTGCTGCCGCGCAGCGTGCCTCGAAGACATCACGGGGCAGCGTCACGCGATCTATCTCGGCAGGCGTTCTCGCTTGCGCTCGAACTGAGGCAAGAGCCTCTCGAACTCTACCTGCACATTTGCAGGTGATCCGAAGCACGTCCGCGTCGCAGCTCACGTTCCTAAGTTCGAGCGCGAGCGAGAACGCCTGCGAAGCACAGTGCGCGGCTGCTTGCTGCCGCGCCCCGTGTGGCCGCTTGCTGCCGCGCCCCGTGTGGCTGCTTGCTGCCGCGCCTCGCTCGCGCCCGGCCGCCCCGTGAATTTTCCTCCTGCACTCCGTAACCAATCTCGCACGTTGTCGTACATGGCCCGCCTCGTCCCTACTCCCGTTGGGCGACCACGTGGCTGTTGTGTCGCGGTGGGCTCGGGTCGCGGCATCCTCCGCCCTTCACCTGAGACCCCCTGCATGACCGAGACGCGTGTCGCGAGCCGAACCCGAGGAACGTCCTCTCGCATCCTCCGCGAGTACCTCCAACGCGACGCGCCGCTGCGAGAGAGCTCGGTCGCGCTCTGGATGAGCGCCGTCGGCGCGACGAGCATGGTCGTGTGCCTCGCGCTGTCGGTGAAGATCGGCTGGAGGCTCTCGGCGTTTCTCGTCGCGTTTCTCGCGGTGGTCACCGGGTACTACTCGGTGCTGCGCGCGGCGTTGAAGCGCGGCTGGTATCACCGGGTGATTCCCTGGGTAAACGTCCTGTTCGAGGTCTCGATCCCGTCGCTGATCTTCGTGATCGACGTGAAGCTCCAGAGCGCCGAGTACGCGCTCACCGCGCCGCCGCTCGCGATCTGGGGTTCGCTCGTCGCGCTGAGCGGCCTTCGAACGAGCCGTCCCCTCGCGATCGCCGCGGGCTTCATCGCCGCGACCGAGTACCTGTTGTTGTACTTCTTCGTCGCTCGGCCGCTGCTGCCCGCGCACACGCTCGTGACGCTGGGCACCGAGATGATGCTGACGCGCACGTTTCTGCTGTTTTGCGCGGGGATCGTGACGGCCATCTTCGCCGGGCACCTCACGCGCAAAGCCGAAGAGGCCCTCGCTTCGGTCCGCGAGCGCGACTGGATGGGCAAGTACATCATGCACGAGCGCGTCGGAACCGGCGGAATGGCCGAGGTCTTTCGCGCCACGTACTCCCCCGAAGGCGGCTTCGAGAAGCGCGTCGCCATCAAGCGCGTGCTCCCTTCGTTCGCCAGGGACAGCGAGTTCGTCGCGATGTTTCGCGCCGAGGCCGAGCTCGGATCGTGGCTCGCGCACCCGAACATCGTGCAGATCTTGGACCTCGGCTCGCACGACGAGACGCTCTACCTCGCGATGGAGTTCATCGACGGCGTCACGCTCAAGCGCGTGATCAAGGCGCACCCCGACGGGATGCCGCCCCGCGCGGTCGCCGTCATCGCCCTGGCGATCGGCAGGGCGCTCGAGTACACACACGCATTCAAGAAACAGGGAGAATTGCTGGGTCTCGTCCACCGCGACGTGAACCCGCCAAACGTCCTTTTGTCCAAGATGGGCGAGGTGAAGCTCTCGGACTTCGGCATCGCGCGCGCCGCGGACAACGACGACACCGTCCGCGGAAAGCTCTCGTACCTCGCCCCCGAGCAAGCCGCGCGCAAGCCCGTCGACGGCCGCGCGGACCTCTTCGCGCTCGGGCTCACCCTTCACGAGTGCCTCACGGGCAAGGCTGTCTTCGCGATGGAGCCCGCGGTCGCGATGCACCTCGTGCAGACCGATCGCGTCGCGAACGTGCGCGAGGTGAACCCGCGCGTCCCCGAGGCGCTCGCCGCGGTGATCTATCAGCTCACGGAGATCGACCCCAAGCGCCGCTTCGAGAGCGCCGCGTCCCTCGTGGCCGCGTTGCAACTTTTGCCCGAAGATTGCGCGCCGAACGCGCTCGGCGAGTCCGAGCTCGCGCAGTGCGTAGCCCGCTCGCTCGAAGCGCGCGTCCCGAGCCTCGAGCCCCGTCGGCCCCCGCCGCTGCGGGACGAAGCGACGACGATGGTCCGCAAGGCCAACTGACCCCCTTCAGCCGTCGAGCTTCTCGAGCCTCCGCACCGCGTCGCTGATCGTCACGCGGTACTGCTCGCTCGCGGGCGTCGTCTCTTCGAGGGCCACCACGCGCTGCGCTGCGGGGAGCGTCGCGAGCTGCTCCTTGGCGTACGAGCGCGCGTCGCGCGTGGCTTCTTTCTCGTTGGCGGTCGAGAGGCGCTTTCCGTCGCGCATGTGCTCGACGTAGAGGGCGACTCCGTCGGGCTTTTCGCTGGCGAGCGCGACGAAGTCTTCGCCGGCGACCGCGTTGCCGTCCTTGTCCTTCGTCATCTTTCGCCACATGGCCTTGGCCCCGCCGTAGCTCGCTTTGCCCGGAGCGCGCTTGGCGACGGGCATCGCCACGCCGCGCCGGTCGTCCACTTCGACGAGCTTGTACACAGCGCCAAACGACGGTGAGTCCGGGCTGAGGACGATCGCGGTCCCGACGCCAAACGTGTCGTACGGGGCGCCTGCCTCGAGCAGCGCGTTGATCTTGTACTCGTCCATGTCGTCCGAGCCGATGATCTTCACGTCGCTGCGACCGGCCGCGTCGAGGATCGATCGGATCTGCGGCCCGAGCCGCGCGAGGTCGCCCGAGTCCACGCGAACTGCCTTGACGGCGGGGCCGGCCTTGGCGGCGCGGAGCGTCCCGCGGATCGTGTCCCAGGTGTCGACGAGCAGCGACGTTCCACTGGGAAAAGCCTCGGCAAACGCGCGAAACGCGCCGTCCTCGCCGTCGTCGACGTGCGCGAGCATGTACGAGTGCGCGCACGTCCCCGAGACGGGAACCCCGTAGCGAAACCCCGCCTCTTCGCAGCTCGTCCCGATGCATCCCGCGATGTACGCGGCCCTCGCGGCGGACGGCGCCGACAGCGGGTCGAGCCTCCGCGCGCCGAACTCCATCACGGGCCGGCCCCGCGCCGCGAGCACCACGCGCGCGGCCTTCGACGCCACCTTCGACTCGTGGTTGATCACGCCGAGCAAGAAGGTCTCGACGATCTGGCACTCCGCGAGCGTGCCCTCGACGCGAAGGATGGGTCCGCCGCCCATGAGCACCTCGCCTTCGCGGAGGCCAAATACACGCCCACGAAATCGAAACGACCGGAGATACTCGATCATCTCGTCGGTCATCACGTCGCGCAGCGACGCGGACTCGCGGAGGTAGCTGATCTCGTCCTCCGTGAATCGAACGCCCTCGAGGTAGCGCAGCGCCCGGTCGATCCCCGCCACGACCAAGAAGCGCCGCGCCTTCGGCAGCTTGCGCATCGACAGCTCGAACACCGCGCGGCGAGAGGCGATCCCCTCGCGCAGGTACGCGCCGAGCATCGAGAGCTGATACCGATCCGTGTAGAGCGAGAACATCGCCGAATCCTCCCGCGCAACTGCGCTGGAGGAAACTTAGTTGCACAATGCAACTAAGTCAACACGCTAGTATCGGTAGTGCTCGGGCTTGAAGGGGCCCTGCGGATTCACGCCGATGTAGTCGGCCTGCTCCTTGTCGAGCTCGGTGAGCTCGACGCCGAGCTTCTTCAGGTGGAGCTTGGCGACCTTCTCGTCGAGGATCTTCGGCAGGACGTACACGCCGACGGCGTACTGGCCGGCCTTGGTCCACAGCTCGATCTGCGCGAGGACTTGGTTCGTGAAGCTCGCGGACATGACGAACGAGGGGTGGCCCGTGGCGCAGCCGAGGTTCACGAGGCGGCCCGAGGCGAGGACCGTCAGGCGCTTTCCATCGGGGAAGATGTACTGGTCGACCTGGGGCTTGATGTTCTCTTTCTTGATCTCGGGGTTGTTCTCGAGCCAAGCGACCTGCACTTCGCTGTCGAAGTGGCCGATGTTGCAGAGGATGGCCTCGTCCTTCATCTGCTTCATGTGCTCGGCGCGGACGATGTCCTTGCAGCCCGTCGCGGTCACGACGATGTCCGCTTGCCCGACGACGGTCTCGAGCTTCTTGACCTCGTAGCCTTCCATCGCCGCCTGGAGCGCGCAGATGGGGTCGATCTCGGTCACGACCACGCGCGCGCCGAGCGCGCGGAGCGCCTGCGCGCTGCCCTTGCCCACGTCGCCATAGCCCGCGACGACCGCCATTTTGCCCGCGAACATGACGTCCGTGGCGCGCTTGATCCCGTCGCCGAGCGACTCGCGGCAGCCGTAGAGGTTGTCGAACTTCGACTTGGTCACCGAGTCGTTGACGTTGAACGCGGGGACCTTCAGGTGCCCGTGCTTGTGCATCTCGTAGAGGCGGTGAACGCCCGTGGTCGTCTCCTCCGAGAGCCCGCGGATGGGGTCGTCGCCGCCGAAGAGCTGCGCGTACTTCTTGTGGATCACGACGGTGAGGTCGCCGCCGTCATCGAGGATCATGTTGGGGCCCTTGCCGCCGGCGAACGCAAAGATCTGCTGATCGATGCACCAGTCGTACTCGGCCTCGGTCTCGCCCTTCCACGCGAAGACGGGCGTACCCGTCGCGGCGATCGCGGCCGCGGCCTGGTCCTGCGTCGAGAAGATGTTGCAGCTCGTCCAGGTCACTTCGGCGCCGAGCTCTTGCAGCGTCTCGATGAGCACCGCGGTCTGAATCGTCATGTGCAGGCAGCCCGCGATGCGCGCGCCCTTCAGGGGCTTCTTCGGGCCGTACTCCTCGCGCAGGGCCATCAGCCCCGGCATCTCCTTCTCGGCGATGCGGATCTCCTTGCGGCCCCAGTCCGCGAGGGACATGTCCGCGACCTTGTACTTACCAGCGACTTCGTTCGGCAACTTCGACATGGTCTCTTCTCTCTTCTTTCGTGCGCTCCGTCGGGAGCCTTGTTCGATACTTGAAATTGTGTGATGTTTATTCTCTCGCGCCGACCGCGACGATCCAGCGCACCGCGCGGTCGGGCCCGGCGCCCCGGTAGGTCGACGGGACCTCTCGCGCCCCGCGCCACGCGAGCCCCGCGCGCTCGAAGAACGCCTCGAGCTCGCGCTCTTCGAAGCCGAGCCACAGGTCCGCTTGCTGTGTGCGAAGCGCCTCGTCGTCGTGCCTCGCGTAGTCGAGCACCACGAGCGCGCCCCCCTTGCGAACGAGCGACGCGAGCGCGCGCACTGCTTCGGCGGGCTTGGGCGCGTGGTGCAAGACGCGCGCGGCGAGCACGAGGTCCGCGCCGTCTTTCACGTGCTCTTTCAGCGATCGATCGAGCTCGCTGCGGACGAGCGTGACGTTCTTGTGGCCGCGCGCGACGAGCCTCTCGCGGCACGCCTCGAGCTGCGCGTCGCTTCGGTCCACGGCGATCACGCGATCGAACGCCGGCGCGAGCGCGTCGAGCGCAGCCCCGTCCCCCGTCCCCGCGTCGATCGCGAGCTCGCGCCTCGGCAGCAGCGACGCGAGCGCAAACACGTACGCGCCCCACTCGGACGGCGTGCCCGCGCTCGTCGCCGCGCTCGTCCGCGTCCGCGCGAAGAACTCGCGCGTGCCCTTGTCTCTCGCTCGCACCACGTCGCTCACGCGCGCGAGCGATCCGTCCCGCTCGCAGAGCGTTCGCCCCGTCGCGAGCGCGTCGCTCACCACCGCGTCGCGCGCCGCGTCGGGCTCGAGCTTGAGCAGCGTCCAAGTGCCCTGCCGGCGGTCGGACAAGAGCCCCGCTTGTCGGAGCGTCGCCGCGTGGCGCGAGACGTTGGGCTGCGACTCTTCGAGCAGCTCCGCCAGCTCGCTGACGGCCAGCTCGTCTTCGCCCGCCAACGCGAGCAGCCGCAGCCGCAATGGCTCGGACAGGAGTCGATACAACTCCCATCGCTCAGCGCGTGTCGGTGCGGTCGAAACCAAGGCGGGCAATATATATACGTTGATGCGTATGAATGCAAGTCATGTTCGGATGACCCTCCCGCGCGTGCCTCGACGCGTTGGCCCGAAATCTGCGTTTCGTTCTCGCCGAGGCAGCCCCGACCATGACTCGAACCACCGCAGGACGGAGAGCGATCGAACACGCAACTGGCGCTCTTCGTGCGGTTTCTCCGGAAGCGGCCGAGGTCGGTCGCGTGGTTCGTCGGTGGCACAATCACCTCGCAGAAACGCAATCGTTCGTTCGGTTGGCGCTTTCGTTTTTGCAATCCTCGTGGCCCAACGCCGAGCAGCGCGCACATGTCGGAGCGCTCTTCGCCGTCGAGGCCCGAACGCTCGCGATGCTCCCCGCGATCGACACGAGTGATCTGCACACGGGCCTCACGCCCAACCAGTCGGGCATCACCCCGGTTCGTCCCGACGCGACTCGCGCTGCGCAATACCTCCGCGCGCTGCGCGAGCGCGTGTGCGCGTGGCTTCGCTCGGTGTCCACTGCCGCGCAGTCGGGCGTCGCGATCGAGCCCCTCGCGCGCGCGCTCGACGGCGCGCGGAGCGAGCTCGTGGCGGCGCTCGAGCTGCTCGAGCTCTTGCTCTTTCCCCGCGAGGTCGACCCGATCGTCGAGTGTTCCGAGGCCGTCGAGCGCGCGGCCGCAGCGCTCTCGCGCAAAGTCGCCATCGACGCCAAGGACCGCGCGCACGTCCCGCAGGTGCGAGGCCTCCTTCGATTGATCGGCGCGATGATCGCGGACGCTGAAGACGGCGCGATCGTCCGCGTCTCGCACTCGAGCACGCGCGCGAGCTTCGAGGTCCCGTCGACCCGCGAGGCGCAAGGCGAAGACCGCTGGGCGTTCTTGAAATTCTGTGCCTACCTCGGTCGCATGCACTTCGACCGCGACGACGTCCGCGCCAAGCTCCTCGTCCCGCTGGCTGTGTCCTGAGCGCTCAGGGCTTTGGCACGCGGAGCGTCTTGCTGATCATCGCGCTCCCGCTCAGCGCGTAGAGCAGCACGATGGGGTGCAGGACGAACGGCCCGATCCCATGCGATCCCAGCGGAAGCCCGTCGTGCACGAGGCCCTTCGACGCGAGGACCGCGAGGACGATCGCGATCGAGAGGCTCGTGGGGATGGGCGTCCCTTCGTAGTACTTCACCTTGCCCGAGTCGTCCGAGAGCTGCGAGGCGGTGGCGTTGTACCGCGCGAGCCGCGAGATCCCGCAGCCCACGAAGTACACGAGCGCGAGCGCGTCCCATCCTCCGCGGAGCCCCAGCGCGAACCCGAGCGCCGCGGGCGCCACGCCGAACGCGACAGCGTCCGCGAGCGAGTCGAGCTCCTGGCCGAGCAGCGACACTTCTCCGCGGAAGCGCGCGATGCGACCGTCGAGAAAGTCGCACGCGAGCGACACCGGCAACAGCGCGAACGCCGTCCACAGCGCGGTCCGATCGCGATCGACGCAATAGCGCATCGACGCGAGCACCGAGCCCATCCCCGCGAACCCGTTGCAGAGCGTAAACAAGTCCGCGAGCTGAAAGTCTCGGATCATCGAGAACCGGCGGACCTTCGAGCGCGCGCCCTCGTTCGGCGGCGCGCTGGACGGCGCATCAGGCGGCGCATCGGGCATCGTTCGCGTGTACACCATAGCACCGTGGCGAACGAGCCAGACTCACGGTCCAACGAGCCCGCTGCGTGGCAGCCGCGCGAGCAGTGCGAGCGCTGCAAGCGCCCGAAGGTCGTCTGCTACTGCGCCCACGTGCGCGAGGTCGAGACGCACACGCGCGTGGTGATCGTGCAGCACCCGCGAGAGGCGGATGTTCCCATCAACACGGCGCGGATCGCGAGGCTGTGTCTGCCGAACAGCGAGCTCGTGGTGACCGTCGAAGCGGACGAAGAAGAGACCATCCGCGCGCTCGTCGCGAGGGCGGGCGAGGGCGGCGTAGGGCTCTTGTTTCCCGGCGACGAGACCAAGGACATCCGCGAGCTCGGCGACGACCCGCGCGGACAACGGACGCTCGTCGTCGTCGACGGAACATGGTGGCAAGCCGCCAAGGTGCTCAAGAAGAGCCCCGGCCTCGCGTCGCTCCCGCGCTACGGGCTGATCCCGACGAGCCCGAGCAACTATCGCATTCGAAAAGAGCCGTCGATCGAGTGCCTCTCGACCATCGAAGCGCTCGTCGAGGCCCTCTCTGCGATCGAGGGCCCGTCGGTCGATCCGCGCGCGCTCCTCGCGCCCTTCGAGGCCATGGTGGACTATCAGCTCGAGTACGCGCGCTCGGGCGCCGGGTACGGGCGACACAAGAAATCAAAGAAGCCCGATCGACGCAGAGAGGTCCCCGACGAGCTCGCGCGCACGCCTACTGGGGTCATCGTCGCGTACGCCGAGAGCAACGCGTGGCCCTTCGATCGCGCGGATCGGCCCGAGCCCGAGCTCGTTCACTGGGTCGCCGAGCGCCTCGACGACGGAGCTCGCGGCGAGTGGATCATCGCGCCTCGCAAAGAGCTCGCCCCCGCGACGCCGACGTTCACCGAGCTCGACGAGGCGACGCTGCGCGCGGGGACCTCGGTCGCGCAATTCGCGCGCGAGTGGACCGCGTTTTGCGCGTCGTCCACCACGCTCGCGACGTGGAACCCGATCGCCGCCGCCCTCCTCGAGCGCGCCCTCGCTGACGCGTCGTGCGCGAGCGTTCCTCCGCGCTGGCTCGACCTTCGCCCCGCGGCCGCACGCTATTTCAAGACCCGCATCGGGACGCTCGCCGAGTGCTCCCCTCGCTTCGGCCCCGTCGCGCTCGATCGTTGGGCCAAGGGCCGCGCCGGCGCGCGGATCCTCCACGTCGCTCACATCGCTCGCGCCCTTCGCGCCGAAGCGCTGCGGCCGCTGGAAGAGCCCGATCAATCGTAACCGAGTTGCAACTGTATGAGCGATGTACTAACGACATCGCCATGCGAACGCCGTCTCTGCTCGCGCTCTCGATCGCGCTCGTTGCGTGCGCGAGCCCGGTGACCCCTGCGCCCGACGCCGGCAGCGACGCTGCGCTCGAGGCGTCGCTCGGCGCCTGCGGACTCCCTTCGTCCGGCGTGTGCCGGGGCCAGACCTACGGCTACTGCGAGGGCACCGAGGTCGTCGAGCTCGACTGCGCGAGCACTGGAGGTCGGTGCGCTTCGATCGCTGGCGCTGACTTCGTCGCGTGCTTGCAGCCCGTCGGCGCCAGCTGCCGCACGGTCGTCCCCCACGGGAGCCACAGTCACCTCGTGTTTCAGTACTGCGACGGCCCGACCGCGGGCTGCCTCCAAGACCGCGAGGGCGGCCGCTGCGTCGCAGACCTCGGGGCGTGCGTCGATACGGACATCGACTCGTGCCGCGGGCAGCGGATCATCTCGAACTGCCGCGCAGGACAGGCGATCGCCATCGACTGCGCGTCCATCGGCGCTCGCTGCGACGCCGCGGCGCGCGCGTGCGTGGGCGTTCCGCTCGGGGCTCCGTGCGACCGCGTGCGGCGCCGCTGCGCCGAGGGGACGAGCTGTCAGATGAACCGCGGCGACGTCACGGGCGTCTGCGTCGCGCCCGGCGCCGATGCTGGAGCGGACGCTGCGCCCGAAGCTGGGAGCGACGCCGCGGTCGACGCGTCGAGCGACGTGTCTTCTGGGTGACGGGATCAGCCGCCCGAAGCGCCGGCGTCGTCCGAGCACGCCGCGACGCAGCGCGCGAGGTTCATGCTGCACGTCGCCTCGGTGGACGAGGCGTTCTCTGCGATCGCGTGACACTCGCGGGTCGTCATGTTGCGGTCTTCGACCGGGTGGCACGCGTCTTCGATCGCGACACAGCTCGGGCGCGACATCGCCGCGTCGGTGTTCATGGACGCGTCCGCGGGGGTGACGCCCGTGTCCGTCGCCGCGTCGGTGCCAGGGTTGGCGGGAGCGCAAGCCGCGAGAACCATCGCGGCCACCATGATCAATGCGTTCTTCATGGCGTCGGAGGTAGCGCAGGTGAGATGTTAAATGCAATCGGTATGCAGATGATTTTTGATTGCTATTGATCGGTTGTTGCGTTTTCGCCGGTGCTCGCCGCGGGGAGCTCGACGCGCAAGAGCGCTCCGCGGGCGCCGTCCGGGCGGGCGAGGGCGCGGAGCGTTCCTCCGGCCTGATCGACGAGGGACGCGCAGATCGCGAGGCCGAGCCCCGTGCCTGCGCCCGCGGGCTTGGTCGTGAAAAAAGGCTCGAACACGCGCTCGCGCAGGGACTCGTCGATGCCCGGGCCGTCGTCTTCGACGTCGATCCTCACGCGCCCGTCGACGACCGTCGCGCGAATCGAGAGCGCTCCCTTCGCGGTCTCTTCGCCGGGCTTCTTCATCGCGTCCGCGGCGTTGAGCGTGAGGTTCAACAGCACTTGCACGAGTCGATCGTTCGAGAGCGTGACGGTCGGGAGCGACGACGCGACGTCCACCGTGAGCGCGATGTCCTTCACGCTCTTCTGGGGTTCGAGCAAGCGTCGGACTTGATCCACTGCGTCGAACACATCGCCCGGCTGTTCGGCGACGGTCTCGCTCGTCGGTCGCGCCCGCGCGTAGTCGAGCAGGTCGCGCACCGTCCGGTGGATGCGCTCGGCTTCGCGTCCGATTCGCTTGGAAAAATCCTGCACTTCGTCGTCTTCGAGCCCGCCCTCTCGCATGACGTCCGCGAGGCCGACGATCGCCGCGAGGGGGTTTCCGATTTCGTGTGCGATGCCCGCGGCGAGGCGACCGACGACCGCGAGCCGCTCGGTGCGAACGAGCTGCGCGTGCGCTTCGCGTAGCTCGGCTTGCGCGCGTTCGAGCTCGTGAATCCGCGCGGACAGCTCGGCCTCGCGCGCCGAGAGATCCTCGGTCATCACGTTGAAGGCCACCGCGGCGCGAGAGATCTCCCGCGCGCCTCGCGGCTCGGCGCGGGCCTCGCGGTTTCCTGCGGCGACGCGCTCGGCGGCGCGCGTGAGGGCCTCGAGCGGCCGCACGGTGTACCTCGTGAGCAGCGCGTAGAGCACGAACAGCGCCGCCGAAGACGCCACGAGCGTGTAGAGCAGAACGCCCGCCACGAGCCCGCGCTCGTTCGACGACTGCGCGAGCGAGACCTCCGCGGCGACCGCGCCTCCACGCGGGAGCGCCACGACGAGGCGCAGCGTCGTCGAGCGCTCGTCCACCGAGTCGACGAGCGGCGCGCGCGGAAGGGCGAGCACGAAGTTTCCCGCGCGGGCGATCGGGCGTCCGTCCGCGTCGAGCACGGCCACCGCGGAGAGAGCTCCCTCGCCGACGGTGTCGGTCACCAGCGGTTCGAGCGAGCTTCGGTCCGCAGGAAGCAGCGCGATTTGCCCCGCGACCGCGCGAACGAGCGTGACGCCCGCGCGCTTGCGCACCGCGCGCGACGTGGCCGCCGTCAGCGGTCGAATCGCGGCGTTTGCGAGCACCGCGGCGATCGCCAGCACCACGACGAGCGCGAGCGCGATCTGCGCGCGAAGCCCCAGCGTCGCCTGCGTCGGAGTCGAGAGCGAGTCGCGCGCGCGCGACACCGGTTCGAGCGCGTTCGGGTTGCGCATGCGTCGGTGATGCTAGCAAACGCGCTCGCGCGATTCGCTTACGGGACCGCGACGAGCGCGTCCGAGAGCGCTCGTAGCTCTTCGATCGAGAGCGTCTCGGGCCGGCGTTGGCCGTCGATCTTGACGCGCTCGAGCGCAGCCTTCGCGCCCTCGCGACCGTTCGGCGACACGGGCGTGAGCGCGTTGAGGGTCGTCTTTCGGCGCGCGGCGAAGAGGCCGTGCACGACGCGCTGAAACAACGGCGTCTCTTCTGCCAGCGGAACAGCCCGCGGACGCAGCGCGACGACGGCGCTCACCACGCGCGGCGCGGGGTGGAAGCAGCGCGGGCTCGCCTCGCACACGCGCTCGACCGTGCACGCCGCTTGGGTAAACACAGACAAGACGCCCCAGTCGTCGTCGTTGGGCTTGGCCGCGAGCCGGAGGGCTACTTCTTTTTGCACCATCACGACGGCGACGCGCCACCGCACAGGAGGCGCGAGAAACGCGCGAATGAGCTTTCCCGTGATCTGGTAGGGCAGGTTTCCGACGAGGGCGGTGGGCTCGCTCGACGCGTGCGCGCTGTAGTCGAACTGCGCGGCGTCCATCTCGAGCACTTCGATGTTGGGCGCGAGCTCGTCCGCGCGGAGCGCGGCGACCATGTCGCGATCGCGCTCGATGGCGATCACGCGGCGCGCGCGGGGAGCGAGCATTTTTGCGATCGTTCCCGGTCCAGTGCCGACCTCGATGACGCACTCGTCGGGCCGCGGGTCGACGGCGCGGACGATGGACTCGGCGACGGGAGGCGCGACGAGAAAATTCTGTCCGAACGAGTCTTTCGGCCGCAGACCGTGCCGCGAGAGAAAGCTCCGAGGGTCTTCGAAGGCAGCAAATTCGCTGCTCGATGTCGCCTCGCCTGAGTGATCGCGGTCGGTCATTGCGCTCTTACTTGTGTGCCTTTGCGACGCGCGGCGCCGAAGCTCGCGCGAGCCAGTGCGCAAACGGGTCGCGCCTTCGCGCCGAGTACAGAGGAACGCCGACTTTGGCCAGCCCCGTCCGCAGCCCCTGCACCCGGAGCTCGTCGTCCTTGAGCAGCGCGTCTCGCACGGCGTCGCCCGCGATCCCCTCGGGTTTCGGCGCGAAATCCACGCCCATCGGCGCGACCACCGTCAACCGATGGCGCCCCGCGCGCGCGTTGGCGAACGCCGAGCGCAAGCGATCGGTCGTCTCGAACGGGTCGAGGTCGGACACGACGATGATAGTCCTCGGCTCCCGCGCTTTGTGCGTCGCGGCCTCGAGCGCCGCCGCGAGCCCCGCGGCGCGCGACAGCCCTGTTGTGTCGTAGCGCAGGGGCAACAAGATGCCTCGCGCCCTGCAAAACGCGCGGAGGATGCGGCCGTCTTCGTCCGACGCGCGGACGGGGAGCTGCATCTGCGGGTCTTTTCCCGACGCGGTGAGGGCCATCTTCGCGAGGCGCGCGCGGGCGTCGGGGCCGAGCCGAACTTCGACGCCCTCTTGTTCGCGAAAATACCGAGCGACGACGTGATCGAGCTGCTCGTCGTCGAGGTCCGTGAGGTCTTCATCGACGAGCGAGCGCTGGTCGATCGCGCCCGCGACGATGGCCGCGAGGTGCGCGGGGCTCGATCCCGGCGTGATGTTGAGCGTCACGCGCGCGTCGAAGCCCACGAAACCAAGTCGATCGCCGCCGAGCCGAGCCCCGCGCGACGCTTGCGCGACGAGCTCGATCGCGTAGTCGAGCTTCGATCCTCCGCGCGGGTCGCCGCGCATCGAAGGGCCCACGTCGACGACGAGCACGCGCGTGGTCTGCGCGTCGTCTTCGGTCTCGCGCACGAGGAGCTTTCCTCGTCGCGCAGAGGCCTTCCACGCGATGCGATGAAAGGGATCGCCGGGCTGGTGTTCGCGCAGCTCGCGGATTTCAGCGCCCTCTCCGTGCCGTCGCGTCGAGCGACCGGCGCGCGCCTCGGGGTCGGGCTTCGCGAACCCGCGATGAAGGGCGGCCCCGAGCGTGCGCGGCGCGACCTCGAGCACGAGCGGGTTCGGAAAGTACAAAGGCGCCCACGCGAGCCCGAGCGGACCGCTCACAGTCATCCACGCGCCGTGCAGCACGTGGCGCCCCGCGTGCCCCGGGAGCACTTCGATGTCGAACGTCGAGAGTGACTCTGGAGCGAGCTCGATGCGCGTGCCCTTCCATCGCGCGTGCTTGAGCCCTGGCGAGAGCGACAAGCGCGGGGCGCCGAGCACCAGCGTTGATTTCGTGGGATTGCGAAGCGCCACGCGGATCGTCAGCGGCTCGTCGGGCCGACGCGCGCCCTGCAGCGTCCACCAGCTGAACTCCAAGCGCTCGCGGCGCATCCTGCGCGGGATCGGGACCGTGGCGACCCACGCGAGCGCGAGCCCCACGAGCACGCCGTGACCCGCGGCCATCAGCGGCTCGATCGCGCCCGCGACGCCGCCCAAGGTGAGGGCGACGCCGCCTGCGAGCGAGAGCTTTCCTGATGCGCTCAGCGACGGCATAGGCGTTGGATGCTAGCGCGCCATCAACCGCGGCCCGAGACGGCCTGACCGTGTGTGGGTTCGCCGCGCGACTCCGAGCGACGATACGGAACGCGCTCGAGCGCCTCTTCGACGATCGCTTCGCGCGTGATTCCCTCGGCGTCCGCCTCGGGCGTGAGCACGAGCCTGTGCGCGAGAACGCTGGCCGCGAGCCGCTTCATGTCATCGGGGATGACGTAGTGCCGCCCGCGCACGAGGGCGTTCGCGCGGGCGGCGAGCACGAGGCCGAGCGATCCGCGCGGCGACGCTCCGAGCGCGACGCGCGGGTGCGTTCGCGTGTAGGTCGCGAGCGCGACGGCGTACGCGTAGATCTCGTCGTCCACGAAGACCTCTGCGGTTCGAGACTGCAGCCAGAGGACCTCTTCGGGCGAGAGCACCGGGCGCGCTTCGGGCGCCGCCGTCGAGTACGTTCGAATGATCTTCAGCTCGTCCGCGATCGACGGGTACCCCACGACGATGCGCATCAAGAACCGGTCGACCTGCGCCTCGGGCAGCGGGTAGGTGCCCTCTTGTTCGATGGGGTTTTGCGTGGCCAACACGAAGAACGGCTGCTCGAGCTGGTGCGACTCTCCGTCGATCGTCACCTGGCTCTCTTGCATCGCTTCGAGCAGCGCGGACTGCGTCTTGGCGGGGGCGCGGTTGATCTCGTCGCCGAGGACCACGTGCGCGAACACCGGGCCTTTTCGCAGAGAAAACCCGCCCTCGCGCGGCGAGAGCACGTACGTCCCAGTGATGTCGCTCGGAAGGAGGTCCGGCGTAAACTGAATGCGCTTGAAGCTCGCGCCGATGGCGTTGGCGAACGCGCGGATGAGCGTCGTCTTGGCCACGCCGGGGACGCCCTCGAGCAGCACGTGTCCGCGCGCGAGGAGGCACGTCACGATTCGCTCGGGCACCTCGCGGGGACCGACGAAGCATCGAGCGACCTCGTCGAGCACGCCGCGGACGCGCTCTCCTGCGCGCGCGAGTCGCTCGGCGACGGCCTGATCGGCTTGCTGCTGTTGGCCGGATTTGTCCGGTGTCTCGGTTCCAGCAGCTCCGTCAGAGCTGCCTGCGCGCGCGGGGGCCGAATCAGTCATGGGTTCGAGAGAGCGCCGAGGATGGCAGAGATCCTGCGCCAGAGGGAGACGAAGCGCCTCGGCGCGACTTTGAGCGACGGCTTGTCCTCTGCGTCGTTCGCGATCTGATCGAGCTCGACGAGCACGGCGCGCAGCGTCGCCAACTCGTCGACCGTGAGGCGTTTTTCAGCTTTTTCGACGACGCGGGCGATGTCCGTCGGCGGCATCAGGTCGAGCGAACGAAGCAGCGCCCGCTCGAAGAGCCTGCGCAGCACGAGCGTCGGGTAGAGCAAATTCGCGCCGCTCCGGCCGAAGAGGAGCACTTTGGGCGCGACGCCCGCGAGCGGTCCGGCGGGCGCGGTCGGCCCGAAGCGGTCGCTCGGACGGGGGCCCCATATTTTCAAGGCCATCGCGAGCGTGGCCATGAGCAACGCGAGCACGCTCGTCAGGCGCAAGAGCGCAGGGTCGTTGAAGACCGCCCCGAGGCGCTGGAGGTTTTCGTCGAGGTTCTTCGAGAACGCGCGCAGCGGCGAGCGTCTTCGACTGCGGGCGCCTTCGTACGTCCCTCGCGACGAGAAGCGTCCGTGAACGAGGTGCACGCGGCCGCCGGGCTGCGACGCGAGGTACGCGAGCAGGTTCGACGCGAACTGACGGTTGCCCGCGAAGCGCAGCATCGAGTTGATGAGGACTGAAGGGTCGCCGCCGACGACGAGCCGACCGCGGCCCACTTGGCCTGCGAGGACGATTCCCTGCGAGGGCTCGCGGGTGAGCGAAAAGACCGGCGAGAGCCGCGGGTGACGAAGGACCACGGGCTCGTTGGTCACGAGCGAGTCGACCTGGTCGCCGAGCACGTGATCGCCGAGCCGAAACGCGGTGTACATCCCGGGCAATCGCGGCGAGCGAAGGGTGCCCTGGACGGCCTCGCTTCGCTGGACTTGAAACCACCGCAGGAGCGGGTCGCTCGTCCCGAAATCGTCGAGCAGCGCGAGGCGGCCGCCGTCTTCGAGAAACGCGCTGAGCTCGTCGAGATCGACGCTCGAGAGGGGATAGAGGACCAGCAGCCCGTCCCCGCGTCGAACGGCGCTCCAGTCGAGCAGCGGCATGGTGCGGAGCTCGACGTGCGCGGTTTGCGAGAGTCGAACGAGCTCGACGAGCCCGTTCCACGCGGACGATTGCGGGTCGTAGTCCGCCGCCGCGGGCGCCTGCTGCGCGAGCGCTGCGCGCGGGGCGGTGAGGCCAGACCCGAGCGCGAAAGCTGCAGCAACGGCGACGCGACGGAGCGTGTTCATCGAGAGCGGCATCGGCCTCTGCAGGGGAGAACAACCCCCCCTTGCGAGGGCCGAGGAGCCTAACACACAGCGCGCGGTCGACCGGCTGTAACGGTTCGTTACGGCAGCGCGGACGATGACACCTGTGTCGCGGTGCTCGACGTCGCGGGATTTGCCGCTGTGCGTTGCGAAATCTTCACCGGTTCGAAGTCTTGCCGTCCAAGGCGCGGGCGCTATCTTGACGATCGATCCGTGGGCGCGTTACCCAGGGATCGGCATCAGTCGACCCGAAGCGGTGAAGCGAACGGTCGGTCGATGCGTGGCTCGAGTTCGTGGCAGTGTGGTGAACGGGAGAGCAGACCGGCACCACCAACGAGAATGGTGAGGCGACATGCTCCCTCCGTTCATCATCGAACAAATCCGTCGCCGCGAAGACGAGCAGCGTCGTCAGCGCATCGAGCAACCCACGCTCGAGCTTCCGATTCCATCGAGCTCGCCCATGCCTTCGCGGCCCGCGAAGGACGAGGAAGACGAGCACGGCGGCGTGGTCATCGTCGACCTCTGAGTCCGGTCAGGACGGCAGCTGCGGGGACGGACGCGCGTCCGTCGCGCTCGTCAGCGCGCCGCAACCGGGGGGAACACAGCAAACCTTGCGATTGACGGGCTCGCGCATCCCATCTACATACCGCGGCCGTCGACCATGGCGACCTACATTACTCAGGACTGCATCAACTGCGGCGCTTGCGAACCCGAGTGCCCCAACGACGCGATCTCCGAAGGGGACGAGATCTACGTGATCGACCCCGAGCTGTGCACTGAATGCGTGGGCTTTCACGCGAAAGAAGCGTGCGCTGCAGTTTGTCCGGTGGATTGCTGCTTGCCCGATCCCCAGCACCCCGAGGGTGAGTCGCTCCTCATCGAGCGCGCGCTCAAGCTGCACCCCGACGACCAGGTGTTGAAGGACCGCGCGTCGAAGAACAACTACCCATCGCGCTTCCGTCAGTGAGCGTCGGGCATCGCGTGGGTGTCCTTTGTGCGCCGGCGCGGTGGTGGTTGGTTGCGGGGGTTGTGTCTTCGAGCGTGGCGTGCGCTCACGCGAATCCAGCGCTCGTTCCCGCGAGGATCGGTCGTCCTGGGACGATCGTCGCGGACGTGGGCGGAGCGTACGTCGCGCCCGTCGCCGAGCCCGTGCTCACCGCGGGCCGCGTGGCCGACGAGCGAGTGCGCGCGGGCAACGCGCCGACGGACGATGAGCGCGCGGCGATCGTCCGCGCGGCGAGCGCGTTCGGCGCGACGAGCACGGGGCCCGCGAGCTACCTCGCGGTGCGCGGCGCCCTCGGTCAACGCGTCGAGCTGCAGGGGGCGCTCATCAACCTTCGCACGGCGCGCTTCGGAGCGCGGCGCGCGTTCGGCTTCGGCCCCGAAGACAAGTGGGCCTTCGCGATGGGGCTCGCTGCGAGGGCGGGCGTCGACGTCGCTTCGTATCGCGCCGCGGGCGGCGCCGAGCTGCGCGGCGGAGAAGTGTTCGGCGGAGATTTCAACGCGCAGATCGGCCGCACGAGCAACGAGCTCTACGACGTGTGGGCCGGGGCGCGCCTCGGGTACACGTACGGCGGCGCGCGGCTGTTTCACCCGGCGTTCGTGGGCTCGATCGGCGACGCCGCGGGCGTCTTGTCCGCGCGCGTCCATCGCGTCGAGCTCTCGTTCAACGTGGGCCTTCGCGTCGGGTTCGGGCGCTTCGCCGCGGTGGTCGAGCTCGACACGGCGATGGCGTTCTTCTGGGCAAACGCGGACACGACGACGGTGCGAATCGACGGCGTCGCGTTGTCGCTCGTGCCTTCGACGGCGCTCGCGATCACGTTTTGAGTGACGACCGAGCGGCGCGCACGAACGCAGGCGCGCGTGATCAGTTGCGGGTCATCGGGCCGTCGCACGCGTCGAGGTCGAGGTCGACGGTGAGGTTTGCCGAGAAGGTCCCAGACGTGAGGTTCGTGCACGTCGCGCGGAGCTTCATGCCGTAGGAGCTGCTCGTGCGCGTCGGCGTGAATTCGCAGGGCGAAGTCGCTCCGGCGGTCTGCGCGCCCGTGAAGCTGTTTTGTCCAACAGCGAACGTGACCGATCCGCGAGAGCAGCTCGCGCACGTGTCCTGCGTCCAATCCGGAAGCGTGAACGTGATCGAGCGCAGTCCACGCTCGTCGCCGCCGATTTGTTGGAGCACGAGGCTGCGGCCGTTGGGGCCGAGCGAGCAGGTTCCTTGGATGCCTCCGGCGCTGCCCTGCGGCAGCGACGGGTCCACGCGCCGCTGCTGCGCGAAGCGAAAGCCCGTGTCCGTCGGCGCGGCCGTCCCGTCGCGAAACGCGACTGCGACCGTGCCCTGCACGAGAAAGCCCGTGCTCGGCGCACAGTTCGAAGCCAACAAGGCAACGGCAGCCAGGGTCGCGCGAATCGAGTGCTTCATGCGTGGAGTCTCCGAGAGGAGTCACTGTAGCAGCGGTTGTGCCAAGGATCTGCCCGCGCGCACTGGTGAAAACTGCCTGGAGAAACCCGCAAGAATCGACGCGGGGCCGGCGCGTACCGCCGACGGATCACGGGCGGGTAGCGAACGGTTGTTCACACCCGCACCGCGATGGGCTCGGCGGTGCGAGGCTCGGTCGAGGAGGTGGCCCTTTCGAACGACGGGCGCATTCGACGCTTCCACCGCGTACGATGCCGCTGTGAAGTTTGGTTCTGTTGCGCGGCGCACGGCGCTGTGGGCCGTCGGCTGCGCGATCGCAGCGGGCGGGTGTTCTTCGTGTGTGCGCGGGGCTCCGCGCGGCGGGCTCATCACGGACGCCTCGCGGATCTCGGCGGTGCTCTCGCAGCGAGCGACGCGCGTGCGCGCGCTGCGCGCGCACGGGAGCGCGGACATCTACAACCGCGAGGGGCGAAAGCGCGGCGATCTCGACATCGCGGTGCGCGCGCCGGATCACATTCGGTTCGACATTTCGGCGTTCGGCGTCTCGTTCTTCTCGCTCGTCAGCGACGGGACGCGCTTCGGGTTGCTGCAGGGAAACCAGTTCATCGTGGGCCCCGCGCGCGCGTGCGCGGCGCAGCGGATCGCGGGGATCGCGCTCGAAGCGCGAGAGATCGCCGCGGTCCTGAGCGGCGGTGTTCCCGTGATCGGAGCGCCCGTCGGCCCCGTGCGTTGGGAAGAGGGGCGCTACGTCGTCGACCTTCGTACCAACGAGGGAAACACCGCGCGAATCGAGCTCGAGCTCCCGTCGGATCAAGACGCTCTGCCGCCCGATCGACAGACCCCGCGCGTCTCGAGGATGGTGCTCCGCGACTTGCGCGGGCCGCGCGCGGACATCCGCTACGAGAGCTATCGCGTCGTGCAGGGCGAGGCGTACCCCGATCGCGTGCGCGTGTTGATCCCTCGCGACGAGGTCGACATGCAGGTGCGCTTCGATCGCATCGAGCCCGGCGATCCGACGCCCGCGGCTCCGGACATCAACGATCCGCTCGCAGAAGACAACCCGCGACCGGCGTCGAACGATCCGTTTCGCGTCGCGCCTGCGCAGCCCACCAACGAAGTGATCCCGGTCGACTGCTGAGCGCGCGGCGCGCGTTCAGCGGGCGGGCTTGTCGCTGGTCGTCGGCGAAGACGCGCTCGACGCTCTCTCGCGGCACTTGCAGCGATCGTCTTTGGGGACGTGCGCGAGCACCTGCTCGACGTGCGCTCCGCACCCTCGAAACGTTGGCTTGTTGCAGCTCGGACAAACGACGGCCATGCACATGGGACGGACCTCCTATCACGACGCCCCGTTGCGAGAACCCACGCGAAGAGCAGTGTCCTGGAAAAATCCAGAGATGCTCAGCTTGCGTGTCGCCAACAGAAGGCGTCGACGTTGTGACTGCTCGATGCGTGCGTTGATCGAACGTTGGATCCAACGACGCGCGCGTTGGGTTCGCGGGCGCTACGAGCTGCACGAGAGCATCGAGCAGCCTGCCTTTTGTCGGGCCCAGTCGGGGCGCTTCTCGGCGAACGCCTCGCGGCCCGGCTGCTCTTCGTACGGTCGGCGAATCACGGCGAGCAGCTCTTCGAGCGCGGCGACGTCTCCCTTGGCGACGCGGTCGATGACCTGCTGCGCGATGTAGTTTCGCGGGATGTAGACAGGGTTTTCTTTGTTCATCCGCGCGGCGCGGTCCTGCGCAGCGACCCCCTCGCGCTGCACGCGCGCGCTGTAGCGTCGGAGCCACGCCTCGAAGCGGCCGCGGACGAGCTCGTTGTCGAGTGGGTGCGACGATCCCGCGCTGTAGAACGCGTGCTCGATCGTCGCGCGGTGGTGCGCCCACGGCGTCGATGGGTCCTCGACGCGCGCCTTCGCGAGCGCGCGATAGAAGATCGTCGGGTCGACCTCGGCGCTCGTGAGCGCCTCCATCAACGCGTCGATCAGGGCGATGTCGTCTTGCGTGCTCGCGGCGTCATCGAGCGGCGAGAGGCCGAGCTTGCGCAGCATCATGGTGTGGTGCTTCTTCGCGAAGAGCGCAGGCCACTGATCGATCGTGTTCTGCAGGGGGGCGACGTCGTCGACGAGAAACGTGAGCGCGTTGCCGAGCTGCGCGAGGTTCCATTGGGCGATGCGCGGCTGGTTTCCGAAGCGGTAGCGCTTGCCCTGCGCGTCGGTGGTGTTCGGCGTCCAGCCAGGGTCGAACACGTCGAGCCAGCCATACGGGCCGTAGTCGATCGTCAGTCCGAGGATCGACATGTTGTCGGTGTTCATCACGCCGTGCACGAAGCCGACGCGCATCCAGTGCGTGACCATCGTCGCGGTGCGCTCGGCGACCTCGTCGAAGAGGCGCGCGACCTGTTCGGGCAGCGAAAGTCCTTCGAACTGCGGATAGAGCGTCGAGACCGTATAGCGAAAGAGCTTCTCGAGCGTCGCTCGATCGTCGCGCGACGCGTGGATCTCGAAGTGGCCGAAGCGCACGAACGAGGGCGCGACGCGGCACGTGATCGCGCCGGGTTCTACCTCGGGATTTCCGTCGTAGAACATGTCGCGCTCGACGCCGTCCCCCGTGAGCACCAGCGACAACGCTCGCGTCGTCGGGACGCCCAAGTGGTGCATCGCCTCGGAGCACACGAGCTCGCGCAACGACGAGCGGAGCACCGCGCGTCCGTCCGCGCGGCGCGAGTAGGGCGTAGGGCCGGCGCCCTTGAGCTGCACTTCCCAACGTTCGCCGCGGCTGTTCTCGACCTCGCCGAGGTTGATCGCGCGCCCGTCGCCGAGCTGGCTCGCCCAGTTGCCGAACTGGTGGCCGCCGTAGCACGCGGCGTATGGTTTCATCCCAGAAATGATGCGGTTTCCTGCGAGGACCTCGGCGAGCTCGGGCGTCGGTTCGGGGTCGAGGTCGAGCAGCGCGCACACCTCGGGCACGAGCGCGAGGAGCTTCGGCGCGGACACCGGCGTCGGCGCGACGCGCGAGTACACAGCGCCCGTGACCATGCGCGTGCGATTGTCGTCGCGCGGGTCCGCCGGGAGCGTGTCGACGAAGCGCGAGCGATACGTGAGCGATTCGATGCTGTGGGTCATTGCAGTGTCCCTGATCAGAGCGAGACAACTATGGTTCATGCGCGCACGATGAACAGGGCCCGTCGGTGATTGTGCGGTGTCTACTCTGCGCAACGCGCGGCGGCCGCGGGGAGCGCGTCGGTCCAGCGGTCGTTGGCGGCGAGCGTTCCGGTGACGAGGGCGCGTTGCGGATCGAGCGCGAGCGACGGGCCTCCTGTGCGTCGGAGGGCTTCGAGCGCGCGAATCGCAGCGTCGTGGCCGAGCAGGGATAGCTCGTCGGGGCTCTCGCCGAAGCGCGCGCACCACGCGCGAAGCGTCGCTCGAAAGCCGACCCCCGCGCGGACGCCGACCCAAGGGCCAGGCGTTCGTGGGTCTGCGCTCGCGCCGTTGGGCGCCGCAGGGTCGTCGGGCGCCGCTGAAAAATCGTGCATCGCGGACCGTGCGTCGAGGACCCATCGAGAGCGAAGCCCGCGGCTTCGGACCGCGCGCCCGATCGCCAATCGAGACTCGCGTCCTGCGTCGCCGACGAACACGAGCGTGACGCCGTCGCGACGAGGGACGTTGGTTCCATCGAGGATCGCGTTGGACGCGCTCACGCCGAGCTGCAGCAGCGCGTCTTGCGTCGCTTCTGCGAGCGGATCCGCGGTGCTCGGCGCGACGATGAGCGCGCGAGGCGATCGGCCCACGGACACGACGGCGCGCGCGATGGCCTCGGCGCGGTCGATCGTCGAGGGCGCCGCAGGGTGAACGAGCGCGCCTGTCGACTCGATCGCCTGGGGAACCGCCAGCAAGAACAGCGCGACCGAGAGGCTCTGGGCGCGGATCGCGGCGGGCCCGGCGAACTCGTCGCGCGTCGGTCCGATGATCGCGCGGGCGCCTTGCGCGAACAGTCGATCGATCGCCGCAGCGGTCTGCGACGGGTCTGCGCCCTCGTCTTCGATCGCGATGCGAACGTTCGAAACGCGCTCGAGCGCGAGCTGTGCGCCGCGCAGGACGCTCGTTCCGATCGCTGCGCGCGCGCCGGACATGGGGACGACGAGCCCGACGACGGACGAGCTCGAGAGCGTGGTGGTCGCCGAGGTCTGCGTCGCGCGGTCGTCGGGCAGGTCCGCGAGCCAGCGCAAATACCGGGGGATATCGTCGCGCGCTCGCGCGAGGTCGAGCAGCCGCAGCGCGAGCGGGCGTCGCAGCACAGAGCCTGTCTCCGAAGCGTCAATGGCGTCGGTCAAGGCGCGAGGCTCGGTGGCTCGCAACGCGACTTCTTCGATGAGCGCGGCGCGCGCGCGCGGGTCTTCGCAGCGAAGGCCCGTGCGAACCCAGGGTGTTCCTGCGGTCTCTGCGTGCTCGACGGTCGCGAGCGTGCGCGCGACGGTCTGCAGCGCGACGGACGCGTCCGTCTCGATCGCGGCGCTCTCTGCAAGGGCGCAAGCGATCTCGACGGTCTCTGCGGGGTCTGGGCGCGTTCGTTCGAGCGGGCGCAACAGTCGACGCGCGTCCGTGAGGTGCGCGCGATGGTCGTCGGTGTTTTGCGCGCGGGCCGCTTCGCGTGCGTCGAGCACGCCGTGGGCGATCGCGCGCTGCGCTGCGAGGTCGGGGTCCGCTCGGGGATCCACCCGCGCGAGCTCGACGCGGGCGTGTTCGAGGTCGTCTCGCGCCACGAGCACGCGAACGAGCAACACCCGCGCGCTCTGGGCGAGGGGCTCTGTCGGGTGCGCTCGGATCGCGGCGCGCAGCTGTTGCTCGGCGTCCGAGAGCGATCGCGTCGTTCCTTCGAACGCGAGTCGTCGCGCTTCGGCGAGCGAGCGATCGAACGCGACGTCGCGGCTGACGAGCGCGAGCGGTCTCGTTGCGGGCCCCGATGGACGACACGCTGCCGCCGCTGCGGCCGAGAGCGCGAGTCCGATGATCGCTGCGCGCGGTCGAGTGCGGCGTTGCGACACGGGCTTAGTGTCGCTCCCCGATCGCGATGGTCCTCGTGACCGTGCCCGTGCGGCAGCTCTCGACGCGGATCTCGACGCTGCCCGATCCGCGGACGATCCAGCACGCCTCGCGGCGCGAGACGCTCCCGCGCGAGCGCTGAAAGAACAGCGCGAAAGCGCCGCCGAATTTGCCTCGGCCCCATCCGTCGATGTGCCCGAGCGCTCGGCGAGCGCCCTTCGGATCGACGAGGTGCGCGCCGTTGCGTCCCACGGCGATCACGGACGGAGGCTCGTTGAACGGGAGCTCCTTGGCCGACTCGAGGATGTGCGTCGGGAGGTAGCCCTCGTTGGTGATCACTGCGGTGACGCGGTGGAGGTCTGCGCCGAGCGGCTCGACGGTGACCTCGGGGATCGCGAGTCGCGGGCTCATCGCCGCGAGGCGCAAGAAGAACGCGCTCTGCCGCGCGCAGAGCTCGCGGAGCTGCTCGAGGGGCGGGTTGCTCATCCCGATGCGCGGGTCGACGCCGCCTGCTTCGACGCGGCCGAGCTGCGGGTGCTCGATGGGGCGCCAGGGACGGACGATGCGCGATTGATTTTGTGTGCGGTCCCACGCGCCGAGCGCCTCGAGTTCGGCGCGCGTGAGCATGGTGTAGTGATCGACGAAGGGTTTTTTGCGGGCAAAACCGAGCTGCGCGAACAAGTCCCAGAGCTCGCACACGAGGGCGATCGCGCCGCGTTGATGAAAGGCGTAGTCCGCGAGCGCGCCGTGCAGGGGCTTTTCGGGCTCGTAGGTGAACTCTTCGAAGCCCGAGACCGTGGGGTAGCCGCCGTGGTCTTCGCCCCACTGCGCGACCTGGCGAAACACGGCGAGGTCGAACGGGTTCATCTTTCGGTCGGGCGCGTTGCCGAGGGGACGGATGTAGCAGCCGCCGAAGGTGTGGAGGTTGAGCCACGCGAAGATGGTCGGCTCTTTCGTGACGAAATCGACGACGGCGCGCGCTTCGGGCTCGCTCGTCGGGTAGACGCCGGCGCCTTCTTGTTCGGGCTCGGGGGCCCAAGACCAAGGGAAATTGCGGTTGAGGTCCGTGTCGTTGTCGCCGAGAAAATACGGGTCGGGGATCGTGTGCCCGTCCCAGTCCTCGATCACGCCCTCGGGAAACACTTTGTAGAACGGCCCGATGTCCTCGAGCTCGCGCGGCAGCATGAGCCCGCGGACCTCGCGAGACTCGACGAACTCTCCTGCGGGGTCTTCTTTGCGAATGAGCAGGGCGAGCCCGTCGCCGTCCATGTCGCGCGAGACCCATCGAGGCCTGTGCGCTTCGGGGCGGCGATCGCGCGGGTTCGAACGCACATATCGCCCGGTGGTGAGCACGGCTTCGGCGCCGTCGGGGCTCATGCGAGGCAGCACGTAGACGCGCAGCTCGCGGAGGACATCACGGACGTGAGGCGGGAGGGATTGCGCGTCGAAGTCGGGCTCGGCGTGGAGGCGAATGAAGTCTTCGGCGATGGCGAGGGCGACGGACGAGCCGCTGAGCTCGGTCGCGTGCATGTTTCCGTCGACCCAGACCGACGGGCGATCGCGGTTGGGCTCGCGGCCGATGGTGAGCAGGTGGAGCGCGCGCCCCTCGACGGACGTCCCGATCGACTGGAGGCGAACGAACTCAGGGAAGGCCCTGGCCCACGCTTCGAGTTGATCGTTGATTTCCTGGTAGTTGAGGAATCGTTGCCGAAACGGGTACGCGAGGGCGGTGACGGGCGAGGTCATAGCGGCGGTGGAGTATGGATCATAGACGGCCGTGGGAGTCGGCTGACCGAAGGAAGAGTGGTATACGCTCGAACATGACGCGTCGCTCATCCTCGCTTGTGTTGCTGGCTGCTGTGTTGTCAGCCAGCTGTGGTCGCACGGTGCTGTGGGAGCCGCGGGATTCAGGCCCGCGATCCGATGTTCGGCCAGACGGATCGCTGCCGGACGTCCCCGTGGTGGACGGGCAGCCGATCGATGTGCCGACGCCGGATGTGCCAGACTTCGACGCGGCGGACGTGCCGACGGACCGGCCGCTCGACACGCGGGTTCCGCGCTGCGGCGACACGGTGATCGACCCTGGTGAGTCCTGTGACGACGGCAACAATCGTGATGGCGATGGGTGCTCGGGGATGTGCCGCTTCGAAGCTCGTTGCGGCGACAACCGACGCGACCCAGGCGAGGTCTGCGACGACGGAAACAACCGTTCGGGCGACGGCTGCCGCAGCGACTGCTTGAGCGACGAAACCTGCGGAAACACGATCGTCGACACCGCGCGGGGCGAGGTGTGCGACCGCACGCCGGGCTGCGCGATGGACTGCCGATCGATCGTGACGTGCGGAAATAGCCGCATGGATCCAGGCGAGACGTGCGACGACGGCAACACGACGCGGTGGGACGGCTGCGCGCCCGATTGCCAGATCGAGCAGGGGCTCGTGATGGACGCGTTCTTCTTCGACAGTGTGTCGAGCACGCGGGGGTGCGACTTCTCGGGCGACGGCAGGCCGGACAACGCGTTCGGCGCGGCGCTCGGCGACTCGCTCGGGATCATCAACACGGCGATCAACAACGGGATCTCGAACGGAAACGTGCTGCTGCAGTTTACGTTCGCGGGGCTCGACGATCGCCTTGGCGTCAACGATCCGGATGTGCGCGTCGGGTTCACGACGGGCGCGGACGGCGACATGGACCGCTTGAACAACCGCGATCCGGGAAACCCGCAGCGGATCAACCGCGCGGCGCTCAACATGATGGGCCTGCCGCAGGCGAACTTTCAGAGCGCGATCACGATGAACCGCATCTCGGGCGGTCCAGAGGACATCGAGCTCAACCTGCCGACGCCCGTGATGGGGATGATGTTCAGCTTCCGCGTGCGTCGTTCGCGCATCAACGGGACGCTCATGAACAACGGGTCGCGCATCACGGCGATCGACTCGGGTGTGCTGTGCGGGGCTGTTCCGCTGAGGGACCTCGCGGCGGTGCCGAACTTCTTCGAGCTGATCCTGAGCGGCGGTCGTCCAGGCATGACGCGCAGCACGCTGCTCGAAGCGATGATCGGCGGCTACCGCGTGACGATTCCGTTCGTGGGGATCTCGCTCAACGTGGGGCCGAGCCGCGCGGACATCGACCTCGACGGCGACGGACTCGAGCAGATCATCGGGACGCCGGGCAACGCGACGACGCCGCCGCAGATCACCGCGTGCATCGACGGCAACGGCACGCGGATCATGGGGCGCACGTGCGTGGCAGACCCCAGAATTCAAGACGCCTTCAGCGCGACGTTCCGCTTCAACGGCGTGTGGTTCAGGCCCGTGGGCGTCGGGGGCTGAACAAAGCGCGGCGGGGGGGGCAACTTCGTGAGCGACGCGGCGATATCGCCGGTTCGCGCGGACGGCTCGCGCGAACCGAGGAGTCAACGTTATGAGTCAATCGAAGCGCATGTGGGTGTGGTTGGTGCTGTTGGCGGCGACGACGCTCGCGGGTTGTCCGCGAGCGATCACCTGCCCGACGGGCGAGATCTTGGAGAACAACCAGTGCTACGCGGACTGTCGGGTCCGCGCTCCGCCGTGCTGGTCGAGCGAGCGGATGGTGGTCGTTCGCGAGGACGGCGGTGTGGATGGAGCGACGGACGGCAGCGACGCGGGGCGTCCCGAAATTGGGACTGACGTCCCGGATGTCTCGACCGACGTCGGCTCTTGCTCGATGGGGCAGACGTACTGCGCGGGGCGCTGCGTCGACGCGAGCAACGACCCGTTGAATTGTGGTGCTTGCGCGATGGCGTGTCCGGCGGCGGCCGGCGAGCGCGCGGTGTGCGCGATGGGCGCGTGTTCGACGGAGTGCCTCGCGGGCTTCGAGCGGGACGGGACGGCGTGTCAGGTGAGGGTTCCTCGCTTGGTGAGGCCGATGAGCACGAGCTATGTGTCGAGTCAGCGACCGACGTTGCGTTGGGAGGCTCCGGTGGGCGTCGACGGCGCTGTCGTCGAAGTGTGTTCGGCGCGGGATTGCGCCACGGTGGTTCGACGCGGCGTGGTGACGGGCGGAGCGACGAGCTGGCGCGTCGAGGCGGCGCTGAGCGCGGGCGTGTACTGGTGGCGCGCGAAGGGACGGGTGGGAACGAGCGAGGGCGCGAGGACGAGCGCGACGTGGGAGTTCATCGTCGGCGCGAGGGATCGCGCGACGGACACGAACTGGGGGGCGCTCAGCGACGTCAACGGCGACGGATTCGGGGATTTGGTGGTGGGGGACACGCGCGAGACCAACAGCGTCTATGTGTTTCACGGCAGCGCGTCAGGGCCGGTTCGACCGGCGTCGACGGTGATCCCGAGCGCTGCTGGCGAAGGACTCGGGAGCAGCGTTGGCAGCGCGGGTGACGTGAACGGCGATGGATACGGCGACGTGATCCTCGGCGCGCCGCTCGCGCGCAACGCGGCGATGGCGACGACTGGCAGCGCGGTCATCGTTCTTGGTGGCGCGAGCGGGCTCACCACAACGATGATTCGGGTGTTCGGTGAAGCCGCGAACGACGAGTTCGGCGCTGCGGTCAGCGCTGCGGGCGACGTCGACGGGGACGGCTACGGGGATGTGATCGTGGGCGCGCCGGGAGCGTCAGCATCGGGCGCCGCGCGAGCGGGCCGCGTGTACGTGTTTCGCGGTGGACCGGCGGGTATCGTGACGACCGCGTCGAGGGTGCTCGAGGGGTCGGTGCGAGACGGAGAGTTCGGTCGAGCGCTCGCTGGAGCGATCGATGGAGAAGCGGATGGGTTTGCGGATGCGGTCATTGGCGCGCCGCTGGCGAACGACGAGTCGGAGGGACAAGCGCGGGTCGGATTCGTTCGCTACTACCGAGGCGGAACGGCGGGACTCTCTTCGACGCCGGCACGCGAGTGGGTGCGGTTGGACACGATGGGCTTCCCGCAGGACGGCGCGCGCTGGGGGACCTCGGTCAGCGCTGGGGGTGACATCAACGGTGATGGCTACGGGGACTTTGTGTTCGGCGGGGCGGATCCGACGAACAAGCGAGCGGCGTTTTGGGTGGCCGGCGGCGCGGGGGGCGTGGCGATGATGCCGACGTCGATCACGGTCGGCGTCGCTTCCGATCGTGCTGTTGGACACGTCGTTGCTGGTGCCGGAGACGTCGACGGCGACGGATTTGACGACGTGTTGATCAGCCGCGCGAGTTCTAGCCTCACCATCTCATCGTACTTCCGCGGCGCGGGCTCTGGGCTCGCAGCGACGCCCACGTCGGAGGAGGGAACAATGCGTGCTTTCGGCGTCGTTCGCGGGCTGTTGTTCGTCGACGTGAATCGCGACAACCGAGCGGATGTGCTCGTCTCGTGGCAGATCGTACGAGGTGTTTGCCCTGGCGACGGAGTCTGTGACGCTCGTGTCTTGGGGTACACCTCAGGCGTCTTGACGGCGCCTGCGCAATTCGACCTGAACTGGGGCTTGTTGAGATAGTTGGCGCTTGCTTGCATTGATCGCTGCAGCGCGCGAACATTCCTCGCAATGAACGGCATTCGACTTTTTGCCCCAATACTGCTTTGCGCTGCGATCGCGGCTTGCTCCGAACCCAACATGATCGTGACTCCGTCCGACGGCGGAGGAACAGACGGGAGTGGGGCGTGCGCCAACGGGCAGTGGTCCTGTATGCCCGGCTCGCAGATCGCTCGGCAGTGCGACGGGCGCGGCGGATTTCGCGCGATGGTCGACTGTTCGGCGATGGGGCGATCGTGCATCAACAACCTTGGGTGCGGCGTGTGCTCGCCGGGCGCTCGCCAGTGCAAGAGTGGCGATCCCAACACGACGCAAGAGTGCGCGTCGGACGGCAGCGGGTGGGTCGATGGCGCGACGTGCAACGCCGCCGCGGGCGAGACATGCATGGGAGGCGTGTGCCGCGGGCGGTGCAGCGACCTCGGAAGCTCGTATCTTGGGTGCGAGTACTGGCCGACGATCACGTCGAACAGCGTGCTCGACAACGGGTTCTTCTTCTCGGCGGTCGTGGCCAACCCCAACACGTACGACGTGAACGTGCGCGTCGAGGGAGGGGCCCTGACGTCGCCGCGCGAACGCGTGATCGCGGCGGGCGCGGTGGAGGCGATCAATCTTCCGTGGGTGCCGCAGTTGAGCAACAACGACCCGCGGATGTGTCCGGCTTCGGGCTGCGAAGGGCGCAGCGCGCGCGTGCCGGGAGGTGCGTTTCACCTGACCTCCAACGGTCCGGTCGCGGTGTATCAGTTCAACCCGCTGCAGTTTGCGAAGGTGATGAACGCCTCGCGCCAGTCGGACTTCTCTTTCTCGAACGACGCTTCGCTCTTGATGCCGCAGGGCGTGTTGTCGCGCCAGTACATTGTTGTTGCCCCGCCGAACGAGCGCTTCGTAACGCCCGATCCTCTCGACAACGACGCGTGGGCAGGAGCGTTCGTTGCGATCGTCGGTGTTCAACCGGAGGGCACCAACAATGTGACGGTTCGCCTCACGGCTGCCGTGCAGGACCCCGCGAACCCGGCACGGACAATCGGGCCGGGCGAGGTGAGCTTCCAAATCGATCGAGGTGAGGTCGTCCAACTCGTGGGCGCCCCGCGAGCGGGTGATCTTACGGGCACACTCATCAACGCCGCTGGCCCGGTGGCGGTGTTTGCTGGCCACGACTGCGCGCGCATTCCGTCGCAAAACCCAGCGTGCGATCACGTCGAAGAGCAGCTCTTCCCGACGACGACGTGGGGACGAACGTACGCGGTGACGCCGTTCCGTGACCGTCCGACGCAGGCCAACCACCAGATTCGAATCGTGGCACAACGCGACGGCGTGATGCTCTCGTTCGACGGAATTCCCGCGCCGGCCGACTGCACCCGGATGCTCAATCAGGGCCAGTTCTGCCAGTTCGAGACGCAGACGCCGTTTCAAGTCACTGGTACGCAGCCCATCTTGGTCGCCCAGTTCATGCGCGGGCTCGGCAGTATGGCCGCGTGCGCGTGCAACGGGAGCACGTGCCCGATGAGCCCTGCGTGCGTCGGCGATCCTGCGATGGTGCTCGAGGTTCCAACCGATCAGTACCGGAGCAACTACAACTTTTTGATTCCAAGCAGCTACCAGCAGAACTACATCAACGTGACCGCGCCGCGCGGCGCGATGATCATGCTCGACGGCAACATGCTGATGGCCACGCCCATCAACGTCGGCGCGAACCTGGTGATGTATCACCTGCCTGTGATGCCCGGACAGCACAGCATTCGCGCGATGACCGACCTCGAGCGCTTCGGTCTCAAGGTGTACGGCGTCGCGTCGTTTACGAGCTACGCGTTCCCCGGCGGGCTCGACCTCGCGCCGATCTCGCCGCCGGGCTGATCGCTTCGTGACGCCCACCAAATCAAGATCGCTCACGAAACACAGCATCGACGACCGCAGGGGGTAGCGCGGTCGACGACGGCACGCCGGGGAGGGCGCGCGGTTCGACGCACGGCGACCGCCATGGCGGCGGCGCGCTCCGCCACCTGGTGGCCGCCAGGGGGGCACGCGTAGATCTCTGTGAATCTGGGCGAAAATCGATGGCGCGGCGACTGCATCGGTCTGGCTCGATGCGACAACCGTTCGACGCGTCCGCGAAGGCGCTCATCGACGCGGCGCTGTTCGGCGTCTGCGAGGTGACGTTGCAGGCGCCGACGACGCCGGACACGATGTACATCGATGCTGTCGTCGTTCCCATCGCAGGGCGCGAGTCGCTGCTCTCGCGGGGCCTCTTGGGGCGGCTGTCTCTCGACCCATGCTCGATCGAGGTGTTCTCGTCGACGCCCACGCGACTCGACGTCGATCACTGCGCAGCGCGAACGCTGTACGCTGGCGTGAAAGCGAAGCGGTCGCTGCGTCTCTGGGTCGTGTCGCCAGGCGTTCCACGGTCGGCGATCGACGGCTGGGAGCTGAAGAATCGCCGTGGATGGCCGCGCGGAGTTCACCTCGGCCCGGTGGCCTCCGTCGTTGTGTTGTCCCAATTGCCTCGGACGCGCGACACGCTCTTGCTGCGGCTGATGAGCAGCGGAGAGAGGCTTCGAGACGCTGTGCGAGACGCTCGCTCGTTGCCGACCGACGCGTGGGAGCGACCGATCATCGACAACGTCTTGTTGCAGATGAATCGCGACCTGCACAGAATGACCGGTGAAGGATCTTCGAGCGCGGAGGAGCTGCAGATGCGATACGCAGAATTGGTGAAGATCAACGAGGCCGAACGCGCTCAGTGGCGCGCAGAGGCCACGGCAGAGGGACACGCCGCCGGACACGCTGCCGGACACGCTGCTGGACACGCTGCCGGACACGCTGCGGGACGCGCGGAGGCGCTTCGCACAGCGATCGCGGACCTCTGTGACCTGCTCGAAATCGAGCTGACCTCGACCCGTCGTGCGTCGCTCGAGGCCATGTCAGCCGACGAGCTCGACGAGCTCCGGCTCGTGTTGAAGCGCGATCGGCGCTGGCCCGGCTAAACCAATCCCGCGACCGTCGTCGTTGGGTTCTCTCTCCGCGGCATTGGTTTGGACTGGATTTCGACGGTCTTTCCGCCGTCGATCCGCTCGGGCATCTGCGATGCCCATCGCGGGCGCGCGGGATCGAGCAGCTCCGCCTTCCGTTGGGTACACGCCACACAACGATCCCTGGACATTGCCCAGGAGGTGGCTCGATGCGTGTCGTCCTTCCAACGGGGCTTCGCGGCAGGGGCGGTCCTGCCGTTTGTTGGCGAGGCGTGCGCGGAGTCGCGTGTGTATCGCTGCGCCTCGCTCAGCGCGTGGCGCGCTCGAAGGCCTCGCTCACGCGGCGGCGAACGGCCACGCTTGCGTGCGCGATGGCGTCGCTGTCGTTCTCCGCGCGCGAGGCCTCACGAAGCCACGCGATCGCTCCGGCTGCGCGTAGCTTCGCGAGCTCGCTCGCGAGCGCTTCGCCCGCGCGCGGATTGCGAAACCAATCCTCGTCGAATCCGTCCCGCAGCCTCGCGTGGAGCGTCGCTTCGACGAGCGCTCCGAGCACGTTCGCCTCGGCGCGGCGCTCGAGGGTCGCGGCTGCGACGTGCGAGGCCCAAATCGGATCGGGCGCCGAGAACACCGCGCGCACGTGCGCGTCGCGCAAGCGCGTCGCGAGCTCTGGCTGCGCGCCGAGCACCGCGCGAGCGAAGGCCACCTCGGCGCAGCTTCGGCGGAGCTCGAAGAGCGCTCCGTGAAGCCCCGCGCGCGCGACGACCGCGGATTGCGCGGGGTCCACGCCGAGCTCGCGCGTGACGAACGGTCGCTCGAAGAAGAGCGCCTTGCCGAGCGCGTGCGCGGCCGTCCTGTGGATGCGGTCGACCCCTGCCCGAGCGGCGATCGACGGCTCGTTTGGCAACACAAGCGCGAGCGCTTCGGCCCACGCCGCGGCGAGCCTCGCGCCGCCGAGGACCGTGGCGTCTTCGTCGCCGACGAGCACGACGCGGACGCCCTCGCGGTCGATACGCACACGAATTCGAGTCGCGTCCGGGCTCGACGACTCGACGCGATCGACGATCTTCGCCATCGCGTCGCCGAGGCCCACGCGCGCGATCCAGCGAGCGCACGACGCTCCGCGGTCACCCAGGGCGATCTGCGCGCTCGCGCGCGGCTGCGAGAGCGACCGCAGTCGATCGTCGAACGCGAGCGACCGCCGCCGCGCGTCGACGACCCGCTCGGTGAGCCCGCACTCGCGAAGGGCCCACGCGTCGAGCTCCTCGAAGGGGCCGTCGGTGGTGGCGAGGACCGCGTCGACCGCGCTCGCGGCCGGCGCGTGCCCGAGGCCGAGGCGATCGAGGAGCGCGTCTGTCGGCGTGATCGACAACGACGCCGCGCAGTCGCGGAGCGAATCGACTGCAGCGCGAGCCTCGGCGAAGTGGTCGCCAGCGCGCGCGGTGGCGGCGCTCCAGATGGCGCGGCGGCGCGCGTCTTCGCGCTCGAGGGTCACCACCGACTCGAGGGACGCGATCGCGATCGCGCGCGGCGCGTGCTCGGGACCCGCGGTGATCGTCGCTGGCTCGGCGGCCCACGCGCGGTCGAGCGCCTCGCGGGCGCGCTCGTGTTGAATCTGTGTGTGTGCCTCGGCGACGAGCGTTCCGAGCGCTGCGCTCGCGGCGCGTGCGTGCTCGTAGCGCGCTCGCAGAGCGTCGCGCTGGTGGCTGAGAACAACGGCGCCGCTTCGGGCGCGGGCCGCGAGCTCTTCGATCGCTTCGAGCGTCGGCTGCATCGAACGGATTATCCTTGAGAGACGACTGAGAGGGCGCGGCGCGGCTTTCGACCGCCTTCGCTGACCCCGATGGCTTCGAACGCGCGCGCATAGTCGGCGAAGCGCCCGCCCTTTTTGACGGCGTCGTAGACGGCGCGTCCTTCGTTGGCGCCGCCCTGCGCGAGCACGTACTCGACCCACGCCCAGCGAGCGCTCGTGGGGCGAACGTCCGCGCGTCCCTTGAGCCCTTTGCGGAGGCGCTCGAGGCGGTCTTCGACGATCTTGATTCCCGCCCAAGGGTGCTTGTCGAGCGGCGTGTTTCGCTTCGAGACGAACGGCGCGATCCCGAGCGCGATCGGCGCCCGCTTGCTGAGCTCGCTGACGAACGCGACGCACTCGTCGATGTCTTCGTCGGTCTCGCTGGGCAGTCCGATCATCAGGTAGAGCTTGAGCGTCTGCATCGCGTGGGCGCGGGCGAGCTCGGCGCAGCGCTCGAGGTGCTCGACCTTGGCGCGTCGCTCGAGCATCGTTCGCAGGCGAGCGCTGGGCCCGTCCATCGCGGTGGTGAGCGTTCGATAGCCGCCGCGCTTGAGCGCCGCGACGAAGGGATCGGTCAGTCGATCGGGCCGCAGCGACGAGAGGCCCACGCCCAGACCGCGATCAGCGAGCGCGTTGACGATGTCGACGATGCGCGGGTGATCGCTGACCGCCGCGCCGACGAGGCCCACTTTTCGCGCGCCTTCGGGCACGAGCGAGAGGATCTCGGCTTCGGGCGCGAGGCGCATTCCGCCGTTGGTGCTGCGGCGCATGACGCAGTAGGTGCACCCTCGCGAGCAGCCGCGCTCGGACTCGACGAGAAACATGTCCGCCAGCTCGGTCTCGGGCGTAATGATCTGCGAAAACGCTGGCAGTTTGTCGCTCTTCGCGATCGTCGCGAGCGACTCTCCGTGCCGCGAAGGGACCCACACGTTCGGGTGAGTCGCGAGCGCATCGAGCCGCGCTTCGTGCGTGTCGTGCGCGACGAGCGCTTCGATCACCGCGTGAATGACGTCTTCGCCTTCGCCCATCACGACGGCGTCGGCGAAGGGCGCGAGCGGCGTCGGGTTCGAGAACGTGAGCGGCCCGCCCATCAACACGAACGGGTGGTGCTTCGACGAGCGCTCGCTCGAGAGCGCGGGGATTCCTCCGAGCTCGAGCGTCTCGATCACGCCCGCAAGCTCGTTTTCGTACGCGACGCTGAGCGCGATCACTGGATAGTCGCCGAGCGGGCGCTGTCCCTCGTACGTGACGAGCGTCTCTCGCGCGCGTCGGTGCTCTTCGACGTCATCGGGGTAGAACGCGCGTTCGGCGACGGTGTCGTCGCGGCCGTTGAGCTCGCGGTACATCGTCTGAAACCCGAGCGAGCTCATCGCGACGCTGTAGGGCGACGGATACGTGAGCGCGACGCGGAGCGGAGCGGACTTGAAGATCGTTCCGCGCTCGCGAGAGAGACGTCGTTGGATGGTGTCGCGCAGGGAAGTTGGCATCTCGGCGGGTCGTGCGGCGGCGCCGTAGCGCTTGTCGGTCAATGTAGCAGTTCGAGCGACGGGAACGCGCGCGGACACTCTGCAACGATTGCGAGGACGCGACGTTGGTTGCGGGGCAGCGCTGTTTCGGCAGCGATGAAGCGTTGGACGGGGGCGTGTCGCCTCGTTGGTTCGCGGCGGCACATGCGTTGCCTCAGATTGGTGGCCATTTTTCTCTGATTCGGCTTGAATGCGTAGCAGACCCCGCGGAGGCAGTGACCGATGACGCGCATTTTGTACCCGGCGCGACGAAGGACCCGAGACGATCGTCGACGCAAGCCGGAGAGCGCGGCGTCGCGTGAGCGCCGATCAGCGGCGCGCGTGTGGTCGTTTGTTCTGTTGATTGCGGCGTTGTTCGTTGTGGGCTGTGGCAACGAGAGCGCCGCACGAACGAACGACGCTTCGACCGCGGATGCGTCGTTGCTCGCGAACGGGCAACGCGCGGCGCAACAGCAAGCGCTTCAACCCTCGCTCGCGCCGAGCGCTCCGACCGTCGATGTTGGACCCGTTCAGTGTGCGCGACGCGCGGATGGGCCTCCGTACTCGTGCTTGGTGTGCACCGTCGGCGCGGCTTGCGACACCGGAGTTCCCTGTCGACTCGGGCGCACGACGGCGTGCATCGGCGATCGACCGGTGTGCGCGGACATCGGCGCGGCTCCGAACGGCACGATGTGCGGCGCGATGGGCTCGGGGATGGTGTGCACCTCCGCGGTCTGTGCTTGCCCCGCGGGCCAGCAAAACTGCGGTGGCTTCTGTCGCATGGCGGGCAGCTGCACCGCCGGCGTCGGCGGCTGTGCCGTCAGCGGCAATTGGATCTGTAGCGGAACGAACGCTGTGTGCAGCGCGACACCTGCGCCGCCGCAAACAGAGACGTGCAACGGCGTCGACGACGACTGCGACGGCGTGATCGACGACATCGCGTCGGTGGCGTGTGTTCCTGCGCCGTGTCGTCGCGGGCAGACGTATTGCGCGGGAGGCGTTCAAGCGTGCTCGTACGCGAGCAACGACCCCGCGGGATCGATGTGCAGCAATCCCTCTGGCGGAACGTGCGACGGTGTTGGCAACTGCGCGTGTCCAGCAGGGCAAACCAACTGCGGTGGTGTGTGTCGCCGCATCGGCGATCCCTGCACCGCTGGCGTCGGCGTGTGTCTTCGCACGGGCGTGACAGCGTGTACGGCGGGAGCGGTCACGTGCAGCGCTGTTCCAGGGCCGCCCTCGGCGGAGGTGTGCAACGGCCTCGATGACAACTGCAACGGCGTCACCGACGACATTCCGGCGGCCGCGTGTGTTCCGCGCGAATGCACGGTGGGCGTGCAGTACTGCTCGGGCGGCACCGGTCCGTTGTGCGCGCTCACGGGCAACGCGCCTTACGGCACGACGTGCACGTCGATCGGCAACGGTATTTGCAACGGGATGGGCTCGTGCACCTGCCCGCCGGGCTACTCGAACTGCGGCGGTCAATGTCTCCGCACGGGGACGAGCTGCACGGTCGGCGTAGGCGCTTGCCAACGAACGGGAACGACCGTGTGCGGGGCTGGTGCTTCGACGACGTGCAGCGTCGGGCCCGGCGCTCCCACGCCCGAGTCGTGCAACGGCGTCGATGACAACTGCGACGGCGCTGTCGACAACATCCCCGCGTCGACGTGCTCGCCCGCGGAGTGCAGGCTCGGAAATCAGTACTGCTCTGCGGGCGCGGGTCCCTATTGCTCGTACGCGGCGAACAGCCCCGCGGGCACGCCGTGCTCCGGCGGCTACACGTGCAACGGCGCGGGCTCGTGCTGCGGCACCACCTGCAACTGGCAGTACGAGTGCAACTGGCTGTACGAGTGCACGCCGTACTACACGTGCTGGACCGAGTGGGAGCTGCAGTGGCAGTACGTCTGCTACGGCTGGTGGTGGTGGACGTTCTGCTTCTGGGAGCCGGTGTACGTCCCCGTGACGCGCTGCGGTTGGTTCACCTCCTGCGGATGGAACTACACCTGCAACTGGAATTACCGCTGCACATACGGGTGCCGCTGATGAATACGCATCGCATTCGCAACGGACTTGCAGGGACCTTCGCGTTGTCGCTCGCGCTCGCGGGCTGCCCGTCGCCAGCCCCCGCGCCGCAAGAGGACGTACAGATTCCGCCGCGCGACGTTCAGGGCGATCGGCCTACAGTGCTCGATGGTTCGGGGCCCGATGCCGTGAGCGGCGACGCAGCGCAGGACGTGACCAACGCCGGCTGCCCGATGGGCACGACCGCGTGCGGGACCACGTGCACCAATCTGCAAATCGACCGAGAAAACTGTGGTGCCTGCGGCAACGCATGCGGCGCGATGCAAGCGTGCATGGCTGGTACGTGCGCGGCGCTCATGTGTCCGGCGGGCGCGACGCTGTGCGGTGATCGTTGCGCGAACGTTCAAGACGACCCGTCGCATTGCGGGATGTGCGGGCGGTCCTGCGGGATCATGGGGACGTGCTCGGCGGGGACGTGCTCGTGTCCCTCGAGCGCCACGCGCTGCGGGAGCGACTGCACCAACACGCAGTCCGATCGCAACCACTGCGGCGCGTGCGACAACGCGTGCCCGGCGGGCCAGGACTGCGCGATGGGCCGATGCGTCACGGCCTCGACGTGCCCGATGGGAACGACCTCGTGCGGCGGGCGCTGCACGAGCACCAACGCAGACCCCGCCAACTGCGGGACCTGCGGCAGGACGTGCGCAGCAGGGCAGAGCTGCGTCGGCGGTCTCTGCACGTCGGCTGCGACCTGTGATCCTCCGCGCGCGATGTGCGGATCGAGCTGCGTCGCGCTGCAGATCGACCCGGAGAACTGCGGCTCGTGCGGGCGTCGCTGCGGCGCCGACGCGGACTGCGTCGCGGGCGCGTGCACGTGCTCGGGCGGGCGATCGCTGTGCGCAGGCGCGGGCTGCGTGAACCTCTCGACGAGCGACAGCAACTGCGGGGCGTGCGGCAACGCGTGCTCTGCGGGGCGCGTGTGCATGGCGGGTAGCTGCGTCGACGGCGTGACGTGCCCGATGGGAACGACGGCGTGCGCGGGCTTCTGCGTGAACACGTCGATCGACGCGAACAACTGCGGCGCGTGCGGGCGTCGCTGCGCCGCGACCGAAGCGTGCACCGCGGGCGCGTGCGCGGCGACCTCGTGCCCCGCGGGCTTCATGCGCTGCGGAACCGAGTGCGTGAACGTCAGCGCAGACAGCCGCAATTGCGGCGCGTGCGGTCGCGCGTGCGGGACGCTCGAGATCTGCGACAGCGGGACGTGCCGCGCGGGGAGCTGCCCGGGCACGATGTGCGGGACCCTCTGCACGGACTTGAATCGAGACCCACGTAATTGCGGGGTCTGCGGTCGCGCGTGCGCCGCCGGGCAAGAGTGCACCGCGGGCACGTGCGGCGGGATGACGAGCTGCCCGGCACCGGGCGTCATGTGCGGCACGACGTGCACTGTGTTGGCGAGCGACGCGCGCAACTGCGGTCGCTGCGGCAACGCGTGCCCGATGGGGCAGGTGTGCAACAGCGGCGTGTGCGGGACGGTCACGGGTTGTCCCGCGCCCGGCGTGATGTGCGGGACGACGTGCACCGTGCTCTCGACGGACGTGGCCAACTGCGGTCGCTGCGGCAACGCGTGCCCGGCGGGCCAGTCGTGCAGCGCGGGGACGTGCGTTCCCACGGGGTGCCCGGCGCCAGGAATCACGTGCTCGGGCGTGTGCGTGAACCCGCAGCTCGATTCGAACAACTGCGGCGCGTGCGGCAATCGTTGCCCGAGCGGCAGCTCGTGCGTCGCGGGCTCGTGCGTCGCGGGCTGCCCGATGGGCGCTGTGATGTGCTCGGGGTTGTGCACCAACATCAACCTCGATCCCAACCACTGCGGCCGCTGCGGAAACATGTGCCCCGCGGGGAGCTCTTGCTCCTCGGGCTCGTGCGTCGCGGGCTGCGGGAGCGGCTTCGCCAACTGCGCGGGCGCGTGCGTGCAGCTCTCGAACAACCGCCTCCACTGCGGAGCGTGCGGTCGCATGTGCGGCCTCTTGCAGCGGTGCGAGTCGAGCACTTGCGTGGACGGCTGCTACGCGGGCGAGGTCGTGTGCGGCGGCCGCTGCACGACGACGCAGTTCGACCCCGAAAACTGCGGCGCGTGCGGGACAGTGTGCCCGATGGGGCAGCGCTGCATCTCGGGCCGGTGCGGCTGAGCGCGAGCGTCGCGCGCGGTGCGGTCGCGCCCCGTGCGGTGCTACCATCGCGCGCACGATGACATCCGCCTCCATGGAGATGAGCGCTGGCGCCAAGAGCGCGGCGACGACGGCGACCGCGAAGCTCGACGAGCTCCTCGCGAAACTCAAAGAGAAGGCGCGGCCGTTTGCGCGGCTCTCGCCGACGGAGCGCGCCGCGTTGCTCGACGCGTGCATTCCCCGGTTGATGGAGTGCGCCGAAGGGTGGGTCGCCGCGGCCGTTCGCGCGAAGGGGCTGCGTCCGGATCACCCCGAGACGAGCGAAGAAGTGTTCGGCGGACCGATGACCACGGTGCGCAACATTCGTTGGCTCGCGTGGTCTCTGCGCGAGATCGCCAAGAGCGGAAAGCCGACGCTCCACGACAAGCGCTTCGGCTCGATGCGCGACGGCGTGACGACCGTGGAGGTGTTTCCGGGTGACGCGCTCGACGGGGCGTTGTTCGCGGGGTTCTCTGCGCGCGTTCGCATGGAGAAGGGGATGGATCGCCAAGCGGTGATCGCGCGGCAGGCGAGCTTCTACGGCAAGAAGGACCCCGAGGGAGGCGTCTCGCTCGTGCTCGGCGCGGGCAACGTGGCGTCGATCCCGCCGATGGACGCCCTCTACAAGATGTTCGTCGACGGAAACGTCTGCATCGTGAAGCTCAACCCCGTGAACGAGTACTTGGGGCCGTTCTACGACAAGGCGCTCGCGCCGCTCGTCGAGGCTGGGTATCTCGCGTTCGTCCAGGGCGGCGGTGACGTCGGCGCGTACCTCGTGAACCACAAGCTCGTCGACGACGTTCACATCACGGGCTCGGATCGCACGCACGACTTGATTGTGTGGGGCCCTCCGGGGCCGGACCGCGACCGGCGCATCGCGGCGAAGGACCCCTTGCTCAAGAAGTCCATCTCGAGCGAGCTCGGGTGCGTGACGCCCGTCGTGATCGCGCCTGCTGTGTTCAGCGAGAAAGAGCTGGATTTTCTCTCGCAGAACGTCGCGACCATGATGATCAACAACGCGAGCTGCAACTGCAACGCGGGCAAGATGCTCGTCACGTCCAAGGGCTGGGCGCAGCGCGACGCGTTTCTCGCGAAGCTCCGCGCGGTGCTGAAGGACGTCCCGTCGCGCAAGGCGTACTACCCTGGCGCGTTCGACCGCTACGAGCACTTGGTCGGCGGGCGCTCGGGCGTCGAGTCGTTTGGCGAGAAGACCAGCGAGAAGCTCCCGTGGACGCTCGTGATGGGGCTCGATGGAAACGGCGACGACAAGCTGTTCGTCACCGAGCCGTTCTGCCCGATCTTGAGCGAGGCGATGCTCGACGAGAGCGACCCTGTGAAGTTCATCGAGGCCGCTACGCGGTTCTGCAACGACAAGCTCTGGGGGACGCTCTCGGGGATCATGGTCGTTCACCCGTCGATCGAGAAGGACGCCGCGGGCGCTGCGGCGGTGGACACGGCCATCGCGGACCTTCGGTACGGCGCCGTCGGCGTCAATTGCTGGACCGGCGTCGTGTACGGAATGGTCACGCCGCCGTGGGGCGCGCACCCCTCCAGCACCCTCGAGAACATCCAGGGCGGTCTCGGCTGGGTGCACAACACGTTCATGCTCGAGGGCATCGAGAAGGTGGTCGTGCGCGCGCCGGTCACGGTCAATCCGAAGCCGCCGTTCTTCGCCACGCACAAGAACGCGCACGTCGTCGCGCCGAAGGTCCTCGCGCTCGAGGCCAACCCGTCGTGGTTCAAGGTTCCGAGCATCGCGATCAGCGCGCTCTTCGGTTGATCGTGCTCGAGAACCGACGCGGGCGATGACGCGCGACGCGATGACCGAGAGCGCGCGGGCCTCCGTCGAGCGCGCGGCTGCGAGCGCGCTCAGCGTGCTCTACGAGAGCGCCACCGCGGTGGTGATCGACAAGCCCGCGTGGCTGCTCGTGCACGACTCTGCCTGGGCAGGACCGCGCGAAAAGACGGTGATGTCCCTCGTGCGCGCGCAGCTCGGCGACGGGTTGGTCCCCGTGCACCGGCTCGATCGGCAGACGTCGGGCGCGCTCTTGCTCGCCAAGGGGCCGGACGCCGCGCGGGCGTGGCAAGAGGCGATGAGCGATGGACGAGGCGACAAGCGATACCTCGCGCTCGTGCGCGGCTGCCTCCGAGGCGCGTGCGACGTCGATCACGCGCTGCGCGACGAAGACGACGTGTCGCGCGAGGCTCGCAGCCGCTTCGAGCCCGTGTGCGCGAGAGAAGGCGAGGCGCGGAGCTCGCTCGTCATGGCGCAGATTTTCACGGGGCGGACCCACCAAGTGCGCCGCCACGCGAAGCACATCAGCCACCCGCTGCTCGGCGACTCGAACTACGGGAAGCAGCCGCTCAACCGTTGGTTTCGTGATCACTATTCACTGCAGCGCCTCGCGCTCCACGCGTATGGTCTCTGCGTCGCGCGGAGCGACGGCGAGCGCATCGACGTGCGCTGTCCGCTCGCGACCGACCTGGCGAGCGTGTGCGACGGCCTCTACGGCGACGAGGAATGGCGGACGCGCGTCGCGCAAATGTGAGCAAAAATACAGGCGCTATAGCTTCGCGAGCAGGCGCTTGGCGAAGAGGTACGCGTCGCCCGGCCAGCGCGCGGAGACGTAGCGGTTGTCTTCGACGACGAACGCGTGCGAGTCGTCCGTGTCGGTCCCTCGGTGCGTGAGCTCGATCGGGCCACGAACGAAGTCCGACCGTCGCGCGAGGCTCTCGCGGACCTCGTCTTCGACGTACGCGGGGTAGGTTCGGTAGTAGCGACCGAGCTTCCACGCGGTGAGAAAGTACGCGGTGCGCTCCATGTATTTGGGCAGGCACGTGGTTCGGCGCCCGTGAAGAACGCTGCGCCCGGTGCTCGGGTCGATCGCGCGCGCGGCGACGAGGGCTCCGTGGCAGATGGCGCCCACGGGGCGATCGAGGGCGAAGAACGCGGCGACCTTCGCTTGCAGCTCGCGCGACCCGAGGTACTGACGCATCCCCGGCGCGTGACCGCCCGGCAGGATCAGCGCGTCGAACGCTCGAACGTCGATCGATCCCCACGCGAGCGGCGAGGCGAACTCCGGGGACTCGAGCATTTCGTTGTAGAACGCCGCGGGTTCGGGCTCGGCTCCGAGCTGGCCGAAGAGCACGCCCGTGAGCAGCAGCGGGTCGGCGGCGGGTCTGGTGCTCCCGTGCTCGGTGACGAAGACGACCTCGTGGCCTGCGCGGCGCGCGAGCTTCCATGGGACGGCGACCTCGGTCACGTCGAAGTCGCGATCGGGGAGCGGGATCCACAGGCGTTTCATCGGAGCGTCGCGCAGAGTGCCACGGTTGCGCTCGTCGCGCGCGGGTGGGCGCATTGCGGTACCGTACCGCTGGTCAATTACTTTTCAGCGAGGAGCGGCATGGCGGGACATAGACATCTGAGCGGGTCGTCGACAGCTGCGCAGCGCGTGGCGCTCGTGGCGGCGATCGTTGCGAGCGCGGGCTGTGCGATGCCCGAAATGATGCGGCCCGCGGACGCGCGCCCCGATTCGCGGATCGACGCCGCGGCGCCCGACGTGCAGACGCCTCCGCCGATGGACGGCGAGGCGCCGTGCTCGGGCGGCGACACGCGGTGCAGCGGCGTCTGTACCAGCGTTCAGACAGACCCGATGAATTGTGGTGCGTGCGGAACGCGCTGCTCGGCGAGCGAGGTCTGCGCGATGGGGCGCTGCGGCCCGTCGATGCCGATGTGCCCCTCCGGCCAGACGAGCTGCGGCGGCGCGTGCGTCGACACGCAGAGCGACGGCGCCAACTGCGGCGCGTGCGGGCGTATGTGCGCCGCGAGCCAGACGTGCTCGGGCGGGATGTGCATGGGCATGGCGATGTGCCCCGCGGGACAGACGCGCTGCGGCGCGGCGTGCGCGTCGCTCGACAGCGACCCGATGAATTGTGGTGCGTGCGGGACCGCGTGCGCCGCTGGGCAGAGCTGCGCGATGGGGCGCTGCGTCTCGGCGCGCATGATGTGCGCTGCAGGAGAGACGGACTGCGCTCCCACCGCGCCGACGCCGACGTGCGTCGATACGCGAACGTCGACGGCGCACTGCGGAGCGTGCGGCAACGCGTGCTCCGCGGGGCAGAGCTGCGCCGCGGGGTCTTGCGCGTGCGCTGCGGGCACGACGCTGTGCGGTCGCGCGTGCGTGAACACGCAGACCGACGCGATGAACTGCGGCGGTTGTGGGAGCGCCTGCCCGATGGGCCAAGTGTGCGCTGCCGGGGTGTGCGGTTGTCCGTCGGGGCAAATGCTGTGCGGCGGCGTGTGCGTCAACACGCAGACGGACAGCGCGAACTGCGGGGCGTGCGCGATGGCGTGCCCCATGGACCAGGTGTGCGCTGCGGGGCGCTGCGCGTGCGCTGCGGGCCAATCCATGTGCGGAACGCCCGCGACCTGCGTCTCGCTGCAGACCGATCGAAACAACTGCGGCGCGTGCGGGACCGTGTGCCCGATGGGCCAGGTGTGCACCGCGGGGCGCTGCGCGTGTCCGACGGGACAGACCGCGTGCGGGACGCCCGCCGCGTGCGTCGACACGCAGACGAGCTCGACCCACTGCGGCGCGTGCAACAACGCGTGCGGGCCAGGGACCGGGTGCATGGCTGGGATGTGCCGTGGAATTCCCCCGGCGAACGACACGCGCGCGGGCGCGGTCACGATCGACCTGTCGATGCCGTCGCAGTCGATCTCGATCAACACGAGCGCGGCGCGCAACGACACGACGGCCTCGTGCGCGTGCACCTCGGGCAACGACGTGTTCTATCGGTTCACGCTGACGCAGCCCGAGATCATCCTCGCGGACACGTTCGGGACGAGCTGGGACACGTCGTTGTTCTTGCAGAGCTCGACGGGCGGCTCGGTGACCGTTGGCGCGGGCTTCAACACGTGCAGCGACGACACGAGCGAGTGCGGGCACACGGGTCGGCAGTCGGTCCTCGTCGCGAGCCTTCCAGCGGGGACGTACTTCTTGGTGCTGTCCGGGTGCAGCGCAGGCGCGGCGACGATTCACTTTCAGCACGTTCCCGCTGGCGCTGGGGCGGGCACGCGGATCACGCCTGCGACGACGGCGCGCACAGCGACGGGCACGACCGGCGCGACGAGCGGCTACGGCGGGACGTGCTGCTCGAGCGGCGGCGATTCTGCGCTCTGGTGGCTCACGTGTCCGAACACCGCCGCTGCGCCCTTCTACGCGTCGACGTGCAACCCGACGACGGGCGTCAACCGCGCTGGCTACAACAGCTCGCTCTCGCAGCACACCGCAGCGCGCGCGATGGCCGCGTGCAACGACGACGTGGGCCTCGTGTGCGCGAATGGCTCGACGGTGACATCGACGATCCCCGCGACGGCGGCCAACCAGTTGAACCTCAACTCCCTCGTGATCGACGGCTGCATGGCGATGGGCAGCTACTCGGTCGACTACGCGCTCGGCGCGTGCGCGAGCGGGACGCGCTGCGGAAGCGCCTGCGTCGACACGGTCAACGACGTCAATCACTGCGGCGGCTGCGATCGACGCTGCGCCGCGGGCCAGAGCTGCCGCATGGGAATGTGCAGCAACGCGCCGCCCAACGATCAGCCGAGCGGCGCGGTGGCGATCAACATGGCCGTTCCGCAATCGACGTTCAGCGTGAACACGACCGCCGCGGTCAACGACACGACAGGGACGTGCGGCTGCACGACGGGCAACGACGTGTTCTACACGTTTACCGTGGCCGCGGGGCAGAGCGAGCTCGTGTACGCAGACACGATCGGGTCGAACTACGACACGTCGATCTTCTTGCAGACGAGCACCGGGACGAACATCACCGACGCGAACCTCGCGGGTCAGGGCGCGACGTGCAACGACGACGGCGGCCTGACGGGCTGCGCGACCGCGCGGCAATCGCAGATCATGGCGCGCCTCAACGCGGGCACCTATCGCCTCGTCGTGTCCGGCTGCGGCGCCGGTGGAATGGCGACGATTCGCTTTCAACACTTGCCGATCGGCAACGGCTCGCTCTCGTTCTTGCCGATGGGCTCCACGCCGATCGCGACGACGAGCACCTCGGGCACCGGCCGCGTGACGTCGAGCTGCGGCTCGGGCGGCCCCGAGAACACGTACTACTGGTTCACGTGCCCGTCGTTTGTCGCCGCGTCGTTCAGCGCGAGCACGTGCGGTCGCGCGACGTGGGACACGTCGTTGGCGCAGACGAGCCCCGCCCGCGCCACGCCCATCGTGTGCAACGACGACTCGTGCGCGCAGCAGTCGCAGATCACGTCGACGATCCCAGCAGGCGCGGGCATCCACGCGCTCTACGTCGACGGCTACTCGAGCGCGTCGTCGGGCTCGTACACCGTGGCCGTGACGCGCCCTTGAGCGTCTGAGCTTCGAAATCGCAGCGGGGGCGTTCGATCGCGGGCCGGGCGGGCTTTCGCAATGCGCGAAATCCTGTACCGTTCGCCGCTGAATTTTTTCGATAGCTAACCCATTGGAGGATGAATGACTCGTGATCGAAGCCAGTGGCTCGCTCGCGCGATCGGTACGGCTTGTACCGTCGCTGCCGCGACCACGTTGTTCGCGTGCGCGATGCCAGTGCAGACCCCGGATTCGGGCCGGGATTCCGGGCGCGATACGGGGATCGTGGATGTGCAGCGCCCCGATGTTCCGACGCCGGTCGATACGGGCGTGTGCGCGTCGAACGAGACGCTGTGCGGCGCGAACTGTATCGACCTCAACACCAGCGCTGCCAACTGCGGCGCGTGCGGCCGGGCATGCGGGTCGGGCGAGAGCTGTATGGCCGGCGCGTGCCGCAACACGATGATGTGCGGCGCGGGCCAGACCAACTGCAGCGGAGCGTGCGTGAACACGCAGACCGACCCCGCCAACTGCGGCGCGTGCGGGACGGCGTGTCCCATGGGCCAGGCGTGCGCGATGGGCGCGTGCCGCCCCGCGGTGATGTGCCCGGCTGGGCAGATCGACTGCGGCGGGACGTGCGTCGACGCTTCGACGAACACGAGCAACTGCGGGACGTGCGGAAACGCGTGCCCCGCTGGACAGTCCTGCACGATGGGCGCGTGCACCGCGCCGATGTGCACCGGGAGCGAGATGCTCTGCGGCGGCCGCTGCGTCAACACGCAGACGGACGGCATGAATTGTGGTGCGTGCGGAAACGTCTGCCCCTCGGGCCAGACCTGCACCGCCGGCAGCTGCGTCACGACGATGATCATGTGCACCGCGCCGCAGGTAAACTGCGGCGGTCGCTGCGTGAACACGCAGACGGACACGACCAACTGCGGGATGTGCGGTCGCGCGTGCGCGATGGGACAGACCTGCAACGCCGGCGCCTGCATGGGCACCGTCGTGTGCCCGATGGGGCAGACCTCCTGCGGCGGAGCGTGCGCGGACCTTCAGTCCGACCCGATCAACTGCGGCGCGTGCGGGACGATGTGCCCGTCGGGCCAGAGCTGCGCGATGGGCCGCTGCGTGATGGGGCGCCCGATGTGCGCCGCGGGGCAGACGGACTGCACCCCGGCGGCTCCTGCTCCGACGTGCGTCGACCTGCAGACGAGCGCGATGAATTGTGGTGCGTGCGGCACGGCGTGCGGCGCGGGCCAGAGCTGCAGCGCGGGCCGCTGCGTGTGCGGCGGCGGTCAGACGCTCTGCGGGCGCACGTGCGTCAGCACGCAGACGGATAACATGAATTGTGGTGCGTGCGGCACCGTGTGCGCCGGCGGCACGACGTGCCAGGCGGGCGCGTGCCGCTGCCCCGCGGGCCAGATGGGCTGCGGGACGCCGTCGGTGTGCGTCGACACGCAGACCGATCGCGCCAACTGCGGCGCTTGCGGAACGGCGTGCCCGTCGGGCCAGAGCTGCGCCGCGGGCCGCTGCGTGTGCCCGTCGGGGCAGACCTCGTGCGGCACGCCTGCGGCGTGCGTCAACACGATGACCGATCGAAACAACTGCGGGATGTGCGGTCGCGTCTGCGCGATGGGACAGACCTGCAACGCGGGCACCTGCGCGTGTCCTGCGGGTCAGATGCTCTGCGCTGGCGCGTGCGTCGACACCAACACCAACGCGACGCACTGCGGGATGTGCGGCAACGCGTGCGCGATGGGCACGAGCTGCACGGCGGGTCGCTGCATGGGCATGCCCCCGGCGAACGACACGCGCGCGGGCGCGACGCTGATCAACCTCTCGATGCCGTCGCAGACGCTGATGGCGAACACGACGTCGGCGCGCCACGACACGAACGGGTCCTGCGGCTGCACGGCGACGGGCAACGACGTGTTCTATCGCTTCGTGCTGACGGCGCCCGAGATCATCGTGGCCGACACGCTCGGCGCGACCTGGGATACGTCGCTGTTCATTCAGGACGCAGCGGGCGCGAACGTGACAGCGATGGCCGGCTTCAACACCTGCAACGATGACACGAGCGAGTGCGGCCAGACGGGCTTGCAGTCGATGATCGTGGCGAGGCTCGCGGCGGGCACGTACTACCTCGTGCTGTCGGGGTGCTCGGCGGGCGTGGCGAACATCAAGTTCCAGCACTTGCCGGTGGGCAGCGGACCGTCGGGGCGCATCGCGCCGGACGGGACGGTTCGTCAGGTGATGAGCACGACGACGGGCACGGGCACGTTCACGAGCGCTTGCTGCTCGGGCTCGGCCGAGAGCTCGTACTGGTGGCTCACGTGCCCGAACAGCGCGGCGAACACGTTCAACGCGAACACGTGCAGCACGACGACGGGCGCGACCACTGCGAACTACGACGTCGAGCTCGCGCAATCGAGCGCGCTGCGCGCGAGCACGACGGTGTGCAACGACGACGTCGGCGGTGTGTGCGGCAACGGGTCGAGCCTCAACTCGGCGATCCCTGCGACGATGGCGAACCAAGTGGGCCTCAACGCGATCGTGGTCGACGGATGCGTCGGCACGGGTATGGCGACGGTGAACTTCGTCATGGCGAACTGCGCGACGGGGACGCGCTGCGGCGCGACCTGCGCGGACCTGCAGAACGACGACAACAACTGCGGCGCGTGCGCGCGTCGCTGCGCCGCGGGCACGGCGTGCTCGGCGGGCGCTTGCGTTCCTGCGCCGAGCAACGATCTGCCTGCGAACGCCGTGGTGATCAACATGGCGAACGCGCAGTCGACGTTTACGGTCAACACCGTGGCGGCGGCGAACAACACGACGAGCTCGTGCAGCTGCACCTCGGGCAACGACGCGTTCTACGCGTTCACGCTCGCGGCGCCGGAGATCGTCTACGCGGACACGATCGGCTCGACGCGCGACACGTCGCTCTTCTTCCAGACGAGCGCGGGCGGCGCGATCGCTTCGGCGGGTCTCGCGAACGGCACGGTCTGCAACGACGACGCGGGCCTCACCGGCTGCGCGACGGGCCTTCAATCCCAGGTGATGGCGCAGCTCCCCGCGGGCTCCTATCGCCTCGTGGTCTCGGGCTGCGGCCGCGGCGGACCGACGAACATCCGCTTCCAGCACTTGCCCGTCGGCAACGGCCCTGTCGCGGCGCTCGCGGCGGGCAGCTCGACCCCGGGCGGAACGACCTCGGGCACCGGTCGCGTCACGGGCGCCTGCTCGTCCGCGGGTCCCGAGAACACGTACTACTGGTACACGTGCGCTGCGGCGACGGGCGGCTCGTTCACCGCGAGCACCTGCGGTCGCGCGATGTTCGACACGTCGCTGCACCAGAGCAGCGCCGCGCGCCCCACGCCGATCAACGTGTGCAACGACGACGCGTGCGGAAATCAGTCGTCGATCACCGCGACGATCCCAGCGGGCGCGGGCATCCACACGCTCTACGTCGACGGCTTCGGCTCGGCGGCGGGCGCGTACACGGTCGCGGTCTCTCGCCCGTGACCGTATCGCGACGCCCCGTTGGAAGGACGACACGCAGCGAGTCATCCCCCGGGAAATCTCCCGAGTAACTCAGCCCGCGGGTAGCCAACGGAAGGCGGAGCCGCGGTCGTCGACGGGGGGACGAAGCACGAGGCTACTCGCTGACCTCTTTCGGCCGCGCGATGACCTCGACGCGCTCGACCTTGCCGCGCGCGATGAACACGCGTCGATCGGCGACGCGCTCGGCGAGCGGTCGATCGTGCGTGACGACCACGACGATGCAGCCTCGCTTCTTCGCTTCGTCGATCGCGACCGCGACGCGCTCGGTCGACGCGTGATCGAGCCCCGTCGTCGGCTCGTCGAACAAGAGCAGCGTCGGCTCGTGAACGGTCGCGCGGGCGAGGGCGACGCGCTGCAGCTGTCCTCGCGAGAGGACCCTCGCGGGCTTGTCGACAAAGGTCCCGAGCGCGTACGCCTCGATGACGCGCTCGACCGCGGCGCGCGGCGCGTCGATGCGATACCAGCGCGCGTAGAGCTCGAGCGACTCGCGCGCGGACAGGTCCGGGTACACGAGCGCTTCGTGCGCGACGAGGCCGATCGCTGGCCGAATGGCGACGCGATCGTCGGGCAGCTCGAGCGCTCCGTACCGAACGACGCCCGCGTTGGGGCGCGCGAGCGTCGCGAGGACGTTGAGCAGCGAGGATTTTCCCGCTCCGTTGGGGCCTTCGAGCGTGCTCACGGTCCCGGCGGTGAACGTCGCGCTCACGCCCGCGAGCGCGCGCGTCGGGCCGTACGCGAGAGAGACTCGCTCGACCTCGACTCGATCGAACCTCGCGCGCTCCATGCTCGACGTCGCGCGCTCAGTGCCCCGCGCCGTGCGCGGGCGGAGGCGCGCTCGCGAGGAGCTCCTCGCGCTGTTCGCGCAGGTGCCACGGCAGCTCGCCGTACACGTCTTCGAACACCGATTCGCGCGGCGGATTCGCGGCGGACTCGACCTTCACGATGGCCGCTTTGACCTCGTTGTCGACCTCGTTGAAGAGCGCCTCGTCGCGGGCGTCATCGATGAGACCGCGCGCGACGACGGCCTTGCGCAGCTTGTCGAGCGGGTCTTTCTTGCGCCACGCGTCGACCTCTTCGTTCGAGCGATAGCGCGTCGGGTCGTCGCTCGAAGAGTGGGCGCCCATGCGGTAGGTGACGCACTCGATGAACGTGGGGCCCTCGCCGTCTCGCGCGCGCGCGGCGGCGTCCGAGAGGGCGAGGTACACCGCGCAGACGTCGTTGCCGTCGACGCGGACGCCGGGCATCCCGTAGGCGATGGCCTTGGACGCGAAGGTCGGCGACGCGCTCTGCATCTTCGAGGGGACGCTGATCGCCCAGTGGTTGTTCTGACAGATGATCACGCAGGGCGTCTTGAAAACGGCTGCAAAATTCATCGCGTTGTGAAAATCTGCTTGGCTCGTCGCGCCGTCGCCGAGAAAGCCCACCGCGATGGTGTTGGCCTTGCGGAGCTTCATGGCCCACGCGGCGCCGACGGCCTGCGGGACCTGCGGGCCGATGCAGCTCGACCAGCTCACTTGATGGACGCTCTTGCCCGAGTAGTGGCTCGGCATCTGGCGCCCCTTGTTGACGTCGCAGCTGTTGCCGAAGCACTGCGCGACGTACGTATCGAGCGGAAATCCTCGAACGAGCATCGCCGCACCCTCGCGCAGCGCCGGGAAGATCCAGTCCTCTGCGTCGAGCGCGAGCCCGGTCGCGATGGGCGTGGCCTCTTGCCCCTTCACTTCACCGTAGAAGCCGATGCGCCCCTGCCGTTGAATCACGAGCATGCGCTCGTCGAGCGCGCGGAGTCGCCGCATCTCGCGGTACATCCGCGCGAGCAACGCGTCGGGGATCTTCGCCTTGTGCTCGTCGCTCATCGAGCCGTCGTCGCGGATCACCGAAAACAGACCGAACATCGGGTCGGTCGAGGCTGCCAGTACCTTGGTCATCGCTCGTGCGCGCCGGAGGGTACACCATCGCTGGCTGCGCTCGGCGAACGTTGCTGTCCCTCCGTCGATCGGGCCTCGATGCGCGCGATGGCCCACTGCGCCAGCGCGAGGAGGGACGCGTTCGACTCGCGCGCGAGCGTGGCGCGGAGCGCGGGGATGTGCCGCGCGTCGCCGGTGTTTCCGAGGACGATGAGCGCGTTGCGAACGAGCCCGTCGCGCCCCGGTCGTCCGAGGGGGGAGCCGACGGTGAGCCGTCTGAACTCTGCGTCGTCGAGCGCGAGGATCGACTCGACGGTGCGCGTGGACCAACGTGTTCCGAGCGCAAACTGCGGAGAGACCTCGCGCGGGACGGGGCTCTTGTTGAATGGACAAACGTCTTGGCAGTCGTCGCATCCGTAGAAGCGATCGCCCATCGGCGCCCGCAATTCTTCGGGGATCGGGCCCTCGTGCTCGATGGTCAAGAACGACACGCACCGCCGCGCGTCGAGCACGAACGGCTTCGGAAACGCTTCGGTCGGACACGCGTCGAGGCACAGGGTGCACGACCCGCATCGCGACTCGAGGGGAGAGTCCGGAGCGAGCTCCGCGGTCGTGACGACCTCGCCGAGGAGCGCGAACGACCCGAGGCCCGGCGCGATGATCAGGCCGTTTTTTCCCACGAAACCGACGCCCGCGAGGCGAGCCCACACGCGCTCGAGGATCGGCGCGGTGTCCACCATCGGGCGCGCTTCGCAGCCCGTCTCGCTTCGAACAAACTCCGCGAGTCTCCGGAGTCTCTTTCGAAGAAAGTTGTGATAGTCCTGACCCCGCGCGTACGACGCGATCCGCCCGCCGCGCAGCCCCGCGGCGCCCGCTTCGACCGCGGCGCGATCGGTCGCGGATCGCTCAGCGGGGCGGTAGTCCGTCGCGCACACGATCACACTGCGCGCGCCTTCGAGCACAGCGGTCGTGTCCAGGGTGCGACGCGACTCCTGGTTGTGCGCGAGGTAGGCCATCGAGCCGTGCATTCCGTCCGCGATGAACGTTTGGTAACGAGAGAAATCCTCTGAAATGTCTTGGACGCGCGCGACGCCTACGCGCGCGAATCCGAGCGCAGACGCCCTGGCTCGAATGCGTGCTTCGACGCGCTCTGTTCCCTCGGTGATCATGGAAATTCCGCCGATCAGTCGCTTGACGGTAAATCAAACTCAAAACAAACTCGTCGAAGTTCTGTTGCTCCAATGACGAGGGATCCCGACGACAGCGGCGATGATTGGGGCGGTCGAACCGTCATTCAACCAATCGACGGTCAGGCCGCGAGCGCCGGCGTGGGCGATTGCCTCGTGATCATCTACGCGAAGGACACGACCAACCTGGGCAAGCGCTTTGTGCTCGACGCGACCGCGCCTGCGGTGTCCGTCGGGCGTGGGACTGACAACGTCGTCGTTCTCCCCGCGGAGGGCGTCTCGCGCAGGCACGCGCGCTTCGAGCGCCGCGAGAGCAACTGGGTCGTCATCGACCTCGGCTCGACCAACGGAACGTACGTCAACGACGAGCCCGTCACCGAGCACCGACTTCGCCGCGGCGACCACGTGAAGATCGGCGACTCGATCTTCAAGTTCTTGTCGGGCAGCGACGTCGAGGCCGCGTACCACGAAGAGATCTACCGGATGACCATCGTCGATGGTCTCACGCAGGCCTTCAATCGACGGTACTTCTTCGAGTCGCTCGACCGCGAGATGTCTCGCGCGCGTCGCTACCGCCGCCCGCTCGGGCTGGTGATGCTCGACATCGACCATTTTTCGCGGGTGAATAATACCTACGGCCACCTCGCTGGCGACTACGTGCTTCGCGAGATTTCGAACCTCGTCCGCGCGCGCATTCGCCGCGACGAGATCTTCGCTCGCTACGGCGGCGAGGAGTTCGGCATCATTTTGCCCGAGACAGACCTGCGCGGAACCAACCACGTCGCCGAGAGCATTCGGTCGATCATCGCCGCGCACCCGTTCGTGTTCGAGCGCGAGCAGATCGCGGTCACCAGCTCGCTCGGCGTGGCGGAGCTCGACGACTCGCTCGCGATGCCCGAGGCCTTCATTCAACTCGCGGACGAGCGGCTCTATCGCGCCAAGCACGGCGGTCGCAACCGCGTCGTCGCCGAGTGATGCGCGCGCCGTTGTTGGCGTTGGCCCTCGCGGTTGTCGCTGGTGCGTCTCGGTCGCTCGCGCACCCGTTCGGCCTCTCGTCGTCCAATCGACTGTTCGCGGTCGAGCCCGATCCCCGCGGCGCTCGCGTCGCGTACGTTCTCGACTTCGCGGAGCTCCCGACGACCGACGAGCTCACGCGGCTCGACCGCGACCGCGACGGACAAGTGACGCCCGCAGAGCGCGAGTCGTACCTCGACGCGCTGTTCGAGCGCCTCCAAGGCGAGTGGCGATGGACGCTGGACGCGAGACCCGTGCGCCCGCGCGTCGTCGCGAGGAGCCTCGAGGTCGCGACGGGCGAAGCGAATTTGCACACGCTCCGGATCGTCGCCGAGCTCCGAATCGACCGTCCGTCGCCGGTCGATCCGAGGGCGGCGTTCTCCATCGGAGTTCGTGACGACAGCTACTCCGAACGACCCGGATGGCGAGAGCTTCGAGTCGAGAGCTCGAGTTCGATGCGCGCCGACACCGAGTTCGGAGCGGCAGACCCGACGATCCTCGCGCGCCGCGCCGCCGGAGAGCGCGTCACCCTGCGCATGAACGAGGCCCGTTGGCGACTCAGCCCGATCGCGGCTGCTCCCCCAGCCCCCGCTGTCGTTCGGCGATCCCCCGGAGCCTCGGCCGCTCGTTGGTTGCTCGTCGCGATCGCCGCGCTCGTCACAGCGGTCGCGCTCGTTCGACGGCGCGCCGCGCGGTGATCACGCCGCGAGCGAGAGGCCCTCTTGCTCGAGGAGCTTCTCGAGTCGCGTGCGGATCTTGTGCTTCTTCGAGTAGACCGTCTTCACAGAGATGCCCATTTCGTCCGCGATCTCTTCGGGCGTCCGGCTCTCGACGTAGTAGAGCATCACGAACGTGCGGTCCTTGCGCGAGAAGTGCGAGAGCAGACGCTCGACCTTCGTGCACGCCTCGCGCTGTGCGGCGCACTCGTACGGGTCCGGCGAGGCGCACACGCGCTCTTCGGCCATGGCGATCGGATCGGCCACGGGCTGACGCGACACCGAGCGCAGGTAGTCCCACGCGCAGTTGATCGCGAGCATGCCGATCCACGTCCCGAGCTTGTTGCCCTTCTCGGGCTTGAACATCCGGAGCTTGTGGAGGTCGTTCGCCATGAGCGCGCCGTAGAAATTCGCGTGCACTTCGCGCACGTCCTCGGGGCCGACGACCGTTCCGAAGCGCACGGTGACCTTCGTGATGCAGCGCCACACGAGGCGGTCGAAGCGGCGCACGAACTCGCGCCACCCAGCGTCGTCGTGCGCGAGCAACAGCTCGATCAGCTCGATGTCAGAGATCGCCGCGAGCTCCGTCGTCACCGGTCGAACGCGACGCACTCCGATGGTCGGGGTCGTCGTGGCGGTCGATGTGCTCGAGCAAGCGGCGGTCGTCGTGTGCTGCATGGCGCTCAATCTCCGGGAAGCTTCCAGAGCAGCGCGCGTACCATCGACCGAGAGCCAGCTTCCGGGCGGGGAAAAGTTAGAAATCACCAATGATTTCAACAAAGGCAGGGGAAGCGTTGGACGGCACTCGTGGAGAAGCGTTCACAGGCCCTCGTTGAGCCCGGAAGCCCCATGAGCCACTCGTTCGGTCGCCGCTCCCCGTCGGCGATCGTCAGGCTACTCGAGTCGCCGCTCTGGGACGACGGCGCCACGCGAGCGTCACCATCGCCGCGCCGAGAAGCCACCATCGGGCGCGCGTTGGCTTGGAAATTCCCTCGTGAACGCTGCATCCGCCGACGGCCCGCCCGCCATCAGGGGCCGGCGCGAGGCCTCCGTACGGCGTGTCGTTGCACACGAGGTTCGGGCGCGTTGTCGTCCCCGGAGCGTCGCACTGCATGCTCGGTCGGCGGTCGAACGCGTACACGTCGCAGATGCCCTCGACGTCGTCGGCGGAGAGCGTGCGGCGGCTCTCGCCCATTCCCGCGGTGGGCCACATCACGGCGCGATCTTGATCGCTGTGCCCGAGCCCGAGCGCGTGTCCGAACTCGTGCGTCAGGATCGTCGGGAGATCCGCGGTGTCCGGCATCGGCATGCCCGTCGAGAACACGAACCCCGCGGGGTTGGCGTCGGTTCGTTGGTTGAGCTCGACGTCGGCGTCGAGGATCTCGCCCGTGCGCCGGTCGAACGACACGATCGTGATCGCGATCGTTCCCATGCGGTGCAGCGTGTCGAGGCGCCACTCGGAGTTGAACCACACGGCGTTGGCGTTGGGACCGCCGTGGTTGATCCCCGAATACACGCGGGTGTCGTCGATCACGCGCAGCTCGAACGCTGGCGGATCCATCGTCTCACCTGGGCAGCCGACCTCTGCGGACCAGCGCGCCGCGGCGGACGTCGCCTCGGTCTTCAGCGTCTCGAACGGGATGTCGATCGATCCATCCGTGTTGAGCGAGAGCCCCGTGCACGCCGAGCACCACATGAGCGGAACGCCCGTCGTCGAGCACTCACCCGCGGCGCCGCGGATCGTGGATGACCTGCAAAACGCCGAGGATTCAGAGGTCGCGACCGTGGCGCCGAGCGCGAACGCCAACGCGACGAGCGTTCGATTCGTCATCGCGCGCCTCGCACGACCGCGAGCAGTTGTTCGAGGGGAAGGCCCGCGCGAGGCATCGCGGTGCGCGTCGCGAGGGTGTTCGGGCGGCGCTGCGCTGCGGTGGGCCCGGTCGAACCTTCGACGATCATTCCTTCGGCCGCGGGGCGAACAACGACGGATCCCGAGGGCGTCGCTGCGGTTGGCGCGAGGCTCGAGAGCGGAAGAATCGATGCAGTGAGGTGCGTCAGGTAGTAGCGGCCCGGGGCGCGATCCTCGGCGCGCGTGACGAACGCGACGAACGTGTCGCCGCGCTCGACGCGTGGAACGCCAGGAATCGTCTGACCGATGTCGCCGAGCACGCCGCCGGGAACGCGCAGCGTGAGCGTCTGTCCCGGCGCGAGCGAGCCCTTCATCGCGACGCGCACTTCGAGCTCGCAGTCCGTCACGATGAGCCGCCCTTCCCAGAGCGCGCGGGTCGATCGCACGGTCGCCACGACGACCACGTCAGCGCGCGACGAGAGCTGCTCGACCGTCACTGGAACGACCGTGGTCGCGTGCGCGTCGGGCGCAGAGAGCACGAGCGCCGCGCACGTCACCATCGAGACCGCTGACAAGAGCGCAGACTTGAACATCACTGCCGGGTTGCAATTGTGGCAGCGATTCACCCGAGCGCGCAATCAGCGTCCGGGCGATGGAGCGCTGGCAGCGCGCGTCGCACCTGGGGCGGTCGCGCCCGCGGTGGTCGTGGTCTCTCGGGGCGGACGCGCTTGGAGCGTAAACGACCGCGGCGGCAGCACCGACATCCGCGTCGGGCGGTCTTCTGCGTAGGCCACCACGCTGAGCCCTGCGACCGATCCGCGCAGCATCCAACGGAGCGCGAGCGGAATCGTCACGTTCTGGTCCTTCGTGATCGACGGGAGCACCAGCCGCAAGAGGCCTCCGTCGCGCAGCTCGAGGCTGCTGAAGCTCGACCGCAGCTGCGAGAGCGTGGCGCCGTCGAGCACGGATCCCGCTGGCAGTTGGATCTCGACCGCGACGCGCGTGGCGGCGGTCTGGCTCGTTCCCGTGATGGTGAGCTCGAGGGCCGCGCGTTCGCCGGCGTAGCCCACGTCGCCCTGGATCGCGAGGGACACAGGGCCCTCCGAGCGCGGGGCGCTCGGGCGATCGTAGACGGCCTCCCAACGCGCGATGAGCGCTGCGCCGTTGGCGTCCTGGCCGATCGCTCGAAGCGCGATCGATGCCTCTCGCGCGTCGCCGAGCGACCACGTCGCGCGGCCGTTTTCGAGCGCGAGCTCGCGCGTCTCGCCGTTGACCGTTGCGCGAACGCGCGTCGGCGCCTCGAGTCCGAACACGCCGAACGCCGCGTCCGCGAGCAGCCAGAACGCCACTTCGCCGCCCGCCCGCATCGCGAGGTGCGCGCGCACCGCGACGCCCCGGGCGAGCTTCTGCGCGAGGGGGAGCTCTCCGCGCTGCTGCGCCGCGAGGGCCATGGCCGCGGTGGCCGCGAGCACTTCTTCGAGTCGAACGCGACCCTCTCCTGCGGCCACGAGCGCGCCTCGCGCTCCCTCGTCCACGATGAAGGGCTTGGCGCGCTCGTACATTTGCCGCGCGCGCGCGTCGGTCGGATCGGTCAAGAGCAACGCGGCGGCTGCGCGCGCGAGCACCGTCGGCTGCGCGGCGTGCGTCGTGTGAATCGATCGAAGCGACTCGCGCGCGGTGGCGATGAAGCTCGCGACGGCGTCGACGCCTTCGCTCTCGTTTGGCGCCGCGGCGCCCGAGGCGAGCGCGGCGAGCGTCGCGGCCTGCGCGCGAACGCGACCGGCGACAGGATCTGTGTCCGGGAGGGCGACGTTGAGCGACGAAAACTGCGCTCGCGAGAGCGACAGCGCGCTCTGCGCTTGCGTGTCTTCTTCGTCCGCGGTGGCCCAGTGGACGAGCGCAGCCGCCGTCGACAAGAGCGGCGAGGCGTTGATCGAGCGGCCAGTGGCCTCGCCCGTGACGTCACCCGAGGGGCTCTGCGCGGCGAACACCGCGTCGCGAAGCGCGACGGGAACCGCGCGCCCCGAGAGCGTGTACGCCCACGCGATGAGCGCGGGATCCGTGCGGCGAACGCGGTCGAACTCGGGGTCGTCCGCGAGCCCTGCGGGCGTGCTGATCAGCAGCCGCGCGACGATCCCTCGCGCGCCCGCGGGGATCGATCCGTGAAGGGAGAGCTCTTCGCCGCGCGCTGCGCCCATGACGTCGTCGCGAAGCGCGAGCCCGCCGAAATCGCTCGTCACGGGCGCGGTCGTGCTGCGCAAGAGCGCGCCGTTGGTGTCGAGCACGCGCACGGTGACGGCGCCTCGGCCCACGCTCGTCGCGTCGACAATGATCGGGACCTCCGCGCTCTGCCCTGCGCCGACGGTGATCGCGTTGGTCGCGGTCGCGCGGACCGATCCGTCGCCGGACACCGCGACGCTGTAGCGATGATCGTTGGCGTCGAGGTTTGTGACCGTGGCCACGACTTCGATCGGCTCACCGACGCGAACGCGCGGAACGGGCGGGCGTAGCTCGTCGGACCGCGGGCTGAGCGGGAGCGAGATGAGCACCGGCGTTCCTGCGGAGAACGTGCGCGTCGCGTAGGTCGAAGAGCCGTCGGCGCCGAACGCGTGAACGATCGCAGTCCACGTTCGTGGCTCGTCGTCGACCCGCGCTTCGATGGTCGTTGCTCCCGTGAGCGCGACGGACGGGCGGAGGATCGAGTCTGCTTCGTAGGGGCCGCGCACCAACGCGAGCGCGAAGTTGTGGTCCGGAGCGCGCGACGGGAGCGCGTTCCAGTTGGGGCCAGCGCTGCCGCCGTCTCCGCCGCTCTCGCTCTCGCTGTCGCTGTATTCGCCGTCGAACTCGTCGCCGAACGCGCCGCCCAAGCGCGCGATGGTCGCGCGTCCGAGCTCGACGCCGCGGAGGCGCGCGATGAGTCCGTCTTCGTCCACGGCGCGCGCGTACGCTCCGCCCGAGGGGAGCACGCGGGCGAAGGGATCGCGCACGTCGTCGCCCGTTCCGATGCGCTCGTCCGGGCCGCCGCTGACCAGCTCGAAGCCTGGAACGGGCGCCAAGAACGCGAACCGCGATCGTCCGCCGGGCGCAGCGCGGAGCTCGAAGCGATTGCCCCACCCGTCGACCATGTCGTCGGGCGAGATCGTTGTGGTGTTTCCATCGCTGTCTTCGACAGAGAATTCACCGGCCGCCGCGATCTGTCGGAGCCACACCGTGGGATCACCACGCCAAGACCAACGAAGGTCCAGCGAGTGTTGGTTGACGAACTGCCGGAGCGCGACGAGCAGCACGAACATGCGCTTTCGTGTGATGCGCCGCGCGACGTTGTCGAACGTGAACGACGCATCGAGCCGACGCAGGTCGTCGATGGTCATCGGAGCGCCGCCGAGGTTTCGCGCGCCGCCCGTGGTGTCCTCGCTGTTCGAACGGAGGATCGCGTCGAAGATCTCGCGGTTGAACTCCCATCGCGCGCCGTTGCGCTGTCCGACGTCGGCTCGCCGCGTGCGGACCATCGTCGCGATGTGGTTCTCGATGCGCTGGAAGATCAACGCGAGTCGACCCTCGACGAAGCGCGCCGAGGCCCTGTACGGGTCTCTCAGCGTCCCCCACGACGCTGGCTCTTCGGGGGCCGGCAGATCGACGAGTCGCCCCGCGCGCACGAGGGCAGGGGCGCCGCCGTCACGCGTCACGAGGCTCGCGACCGTACCCGCGATCAACGTGTCCGACGCGCGCGAAAAGTCCATGCGCAGATCGCCGAGCCCGCGCGTGTCATCGTTGCCTCGAAGCTGCCCGAGAAGAAAGTCTGCTCCCGCTCTCGGGACAACCGAGACCATCGCGGCCAGGGCGCTCGACGAGCCAGGATCGACGACGACTTGCTGGCCGGTCGCGCTCGAGATCGCGACGACGCTGCGCTGGCCGAGGTGGCTCCAGACCGCGGTCGTTCCCCCCAACGTCGGCGTGAAGAGCGGTCCGAACAGGGGCCTCGCGCGCACGAGGAGCAGCCCTCGCGCGTGCTCGGGGACGCGCAGCGCGATCTCGTTGGCTCCCGCCGGCGCGATCGCAGACACGATCGGGACGTGCGTCCCGCGGTCGTTGCTCACGAGCGCGACGTGCACTGGCGTCCGAGCCACCGACGCGACGCGGTTGAGAGTCACGTGGAGCTCGGCGCCGGGTTGCACGAGCGCTCCTTCGCGCACGCGCACGCGCAGGGTCCCGTCGGGCTCGATGGGCGCACACGCATTCAACGTTCCGCGCACGGCGCCCTCTTCGAACGAGAGCGCGAACCCCGTGGCCGTGGTTCCGCCGCAGGGATCCTGCGGTGCTTCGTCTTCTTCTGCCGGAGCTTCGACGTCGCCGTCGGGGTTGGCCACGGGTCTCGGCGCCGGTCGCCTTCGCGCGGCAGGCGCTGCGCCGAGCGTCACGTCGAGCGCTGCGACGCCGCTCGCGTCGGTCGTCCCACGCGCGCCTCGTCCGAAGCGCGGACCCGTGAGCGCGACGGTGACTCCTGCGCCAACGGCGCTCCCGTCCGCGCGCACGACGCGCGCGTAGATGCGACCGGGCAAGCCTTCGATGACCGAGCCTCCCTCGATCGACGCCGCGCCGAAGAGCCCGGCGCGCGCGATGCGAACGGACGTGTTCACCGACGCGTCGCCGATCCCGACGCGCGACGCGCTCACCGAGACGCCGAGGTCCGTCGGAAACGCCCCGACCGAGAGCTCTGGCGCGACGAACTGAAACGACGCCGTTCCTCGCGCGTCCGTGCGCACCGTGGGCTCTTCGCTCTGCCTCGGCAGTCGTGGAATTCTCGGGGAGCGAACGACCGCGTCGGCCACCGGGCGTCCGTCCGCGGTGCGTACGCTCACGATCATGCGCACGAGCTGCCTCGGCTCGACGATGGACTGCTCGGGCGCCGCGCGAACGATCAACGCCGGCGCGGTGTCGAACATCGTGTGCACCGCGTGCGCGGCGTTGCTCGCGTCGTGCTCGCTCGTGTGCTGCGCGCGGATCGTGAACGTGCTCAACGACGATCTCGGCAGCGAAAAGCCTTGCGAAACGACGCCTCGCGCGTCCGTTCGAAGCTCGTGCCTCGCGCCGACGGGGCGGTTGCGGTTGTCGACGAGCGTCACGACGACCGGCGCGTTGGCGATGGGCCGCCCTGTCGCCGTCGAGATCAGTCGCGCCCACGCGTTGACGCGGCCGCCGGGCTTCACGCGGTCACGGTCGCTGAAGAGCAAGAGCTGTCGACCCGCCTCGACCGAGACGTCGAGGTCGAACTGCCTTCGGATGTTGCTCCGCGAGATCGCCTCGAACACGACGTGAAACGACGAGGGCGCGTCTTCGGGGATGTCGAAGCCGATCTGCGCGCGCCCGAAGGCGTCCGCGGTGGCCTCGGCCATCGCGCGCTCGCGAGAGAGCGTGCTCAACACGCGAACACGCGTCCCGGGAGCGACGCGAAGCGACGAGAGCCCCGTGACCTCGAAGACGCCGAGCTGCCACTGAACGTGCCCGCCTCGCACCGCGCGCGTCGGGCCTTCGATCGACATCTCGAGCCCCGAGACCGAGCCGCCTGTGATGCGCCGGACGAGCGTCTGCGCGTGCGAATTCGTGGGATTCGTGGGCGATGCGGGCGAGGCCAACACGGCGGCGCCGAGGGCGACGAAGAGCGATCGTCGCGAAGTGATCCATGGAGCGCGAGCCATCAGCGCACCTCCGAGAGAGCGGTCATGGGGCGAGCTCCGCGTTGGGGGCCTTCGATCCTGCGTTGTTGCGGCGAGCGTTCGTCGGGCCGCGCTGCTTCTTCGCCCTGGTCCGCGATCGTGAGCGCGCGGGGCGGGACGACGGTGACGCCGGCGTTGAGCTCGGCGCCCGAGTACGCGGCGACGCCGAGGCCGTTGAGCGTTCCGCTCACGCTCCAGCGAAGCGGGAGCGCGACGCGCAAGAAGCCTCCGGGCGGCAGCGGTCGGAGCCGTAGCGCGAGCGTTCGACCCGTGAGCAACGGCGGGGCCGCGAGCCTTCGCGACAGCGCGTCGCGCGTGTCTTGATCGAGCTCGGCGCCCGCGGGGACGTCCACCTCGACGAGCGCGTTCGGCAACACGCGAACGCTGCGATTTTGCACGCGGAGCACGAGCGCTGCGCGCGTGTCGCGCGGCCCTGGCTCGCCGTCGATCGTGACGGCGAGGGGGCCTCGCGGCACGGGCTGCACGCTCCACGGTCTTCCGTAGCGAGCCTCGGCTTGCGCGACGAGCACGGTCCCGCGCGGAACATCGACGACGATCCTGTGTCGCCCCGCGCTCGAGAGCTCGCGCGCGAGGAGCACCGCGACGCCTTGCACGACGGGCAGCTCGAAGGCGCGTCCGTCGAGCGTCGCGCGGATCGTCGCGTTGGGGCCGTCGGGCATCGGCGTCGTCAGTTTGGCCGCGAGGGCGATCGCGACGCCGCGCGCGTTTTCGGGCCACGATTGCGCGTTGGGCGAGCGTCGCGCGAGCGCGCGAACGATGCGAAACGCCCCCGCGCGGTCGCCGCTCGTGAGCAGCGCGAGACCGTACGCCGCGAGCGCCTCGACGCGCTCTCCGCGATCGCGCGGATCGGGCAAGAAGAACCCGCCAGACGTCTCGAAGTCCGCGAGCCCGCTCTCTCCGCCGAACGAGTCCTCTTCGCCGCGCGCCGCGCGCCGCAAGAACTCGCGCAGCCGCGAGCTGCCCGCGCCGCCTCCGAGCGCCAGCGCGAGCGATGCCCGCGCGTACACGCTCGGCTCCGCTGTCGAGGGCAGCTCGTTTTCGACGATCACGCGCGCGCGATCGACCGCTTCGGTGAGCAGTTGTTCGAGCGCGGGTCGCCGCTGCTTCTGCGCCCACGCGACAGAGAGCCCGGTCAGCAGTTGAATGGACGGCTCGGTGCCGATGAACGTGCTGCCCGAGGCCACGTCGCCCGCGCGCCGCATGCGCCGCGAGCGCTCGAAGCCCTCTTGCCTGCGGCCGAGGTTCTCGATCGCCGCGCGAATGAACGCGTCGTTGATGGTCGCGTCGAGCCAGAGCGACGAGATCGCGCGCGCCGCGCGGCCAGGGTCCCAGCTCTGCATCGCTTGTCCCTGCATCGCCGCGGCGCTCGGGCGGGCGCCGTTGACCGACGGCAGCTCGCTCATCATCGCGAGCGTCCACGCGGGCCACGTCGGGTCGCTCGCGCGGCCAGCCCAGTCGCGCGCGTCGCCGAAGAGCGCGTCGCCGCGAGAGATTCGCAGGACGCCCTGCGCGCGATAGGTCGCGTCCGCGGGGACCTCGAGGGTGAGCTCTGCTTTTCCGTCGGCGAGCGCCTCGATCGCTGCGCGCACGGGGCGCGCGGCGGCGAGGACCTCCATCGGCCTTCGCGCGGCGTCGAGCGCCGCTCCCGACGCGGCGTCCACAGCGCGGATCACGAGCGCTCCGCTCCCAGCGCGGGTCGTGCGAACGCTCACGATCACCTCGCGCGCGTCGTTGCCGGGAACCTCGACCTCACCCTGCGCGTCTCCTTCGAGCTGGAGCTGCCCTTCGGCGCTCACTTGAACGCGCGCACGGATGGGATTGCGTGTGCGATTTTGCACGCGAAGCGGGAGTCGCAGCACGTCCCCCACCGACGCGAAGGGCGGCACTGGCGCGTCGACGACGGCGTCTTGATCGACGCGGAGCTCGATGCGCTCGGACGTGGTCCATCCGTCCGCGCTCCACGCGATCGCTTCGACGCGATACGTGGTGAGCGCGTCCGCCATCGGCAGATCGATCACGGTCGTCCCCGACGATTCGAGCGCTCGTTCTGCGAGAAACCGCAGCGTCGCGGGAAACCTCTCGCGCACGAGGTCGCTCGTTCCCGACGCGCGCCGGCCGTAGCCCGTCGACACGATCGGCACGCCAGTGGAGCGACTCGTGATGCCCGCGCCGCGCCCGTAGCCGTAGCCGCTCCCGGTGCCGCTCCCGTGCCCGATGCTCCCCATGCCGACGCCGCCGCCGCCGCGACCGGTGCCCGACATGCCGAGGCCGCCGAAGCCGAACGCATCTCCGATCGCGTCCTGTTCGAGGGCCCCGGCGCGCGCGGGCGCCGCAGTCGCGAGCGACTCGCTCTCGCGGGCGGAGATCACGTCGCCCGTGCTCTCTTCGTTGGCCGCGTCCGCGATGCGCCCGTACGCGGCCATCACGCGCGTGAGCACTTCTTGGCCTGGGTCGAGCGCCGCGAGCGCGTCCATGAGCGTGTCCTCGCCGCTCGAGACCGCGTACACGGTTCCGCGTGGGATCGCGCGCTCGAACGGGCTCTTCACGTCGTCTGCGGTTCCGACGGCGCGATCGGGGCCGGGAGAGACGAGCTCCCAGCCGCTCGCGCGCGTGTGGATCGCGATCGACTCGGTCCCTGGCGTCACGCGACGGAGCGTGAAGTTCCCTCCCCACGGGTCGCGCAGCGCGAAGGTGTTGCTCCCCGCGATGCGCGAGAGCCAGCGCTCTTGGGGCTCGGTGCGCGCGGCGCGGGACGACTCCGCGAAATTCGCCACCTGGCCGAGCAGCGAGACGAGCTTTCGTCGCGCGATCCTCCTCGCGACGCGGTCGAAGCTAAACGACGGGTCCGCGGCTTGGAGCATCGCCACGGTGATCTCGTCGCCGCCGAGCGTCGAGGCCGCCTCGCGCTCGAGCGTCTCTCGGCGGATGAGCGTGTGAACGATCGCAGGGTCGAACGCGCGCCCCGACGCAGCGATGATCCCTCGTCGCTCGCCGTTGTTCGTCGCCTCGCTCACGGCCGTCTCGATCGCGCTCATGATGGGCCCGATCCCGCGGCGCACGAGCTCGTCGCGCAACACGAACGGGTCTCGAAGGTCACCCTGGCGCGTCTCGTCCTCTTCGCTCTCTTCGTCTTGCGCTCCTTCGGGCGCGACCAGCGGCGCCGCGCGCTGCGGCGCGGTGTCCACGGTCATCATCGACGCGAGCGCGCTTCGCACGAGCCGATCGTTGTCGGGCGTCGCGGGGTTGGCGACCGCCCGCTCGACCGCGCCCGCGAGCCACTCGAGCGACCAATTGCGCTCGCCTCCGTGCGCCGCGAGGTCGCGCGCGACGAACGCGATGTGCGCGCCCTCGAGGCCCGCGGGCGTTCGGACGGTGATCCGCGCGTTTTCGCGCACGTGATAGAGGTCTTTGTCCGCCGAGAGCGCGAGCGCAAACGAGCGCGCGGGCCGCACGAGGACGGCGTCGGTGGCCCCCGTTCCCTCGGCGAACCCGTCGCCGCCGATGGGTCTGGCGCGGACGTACAGCGGCCCGACGTAGTCCCGCGGGAGCGTGATCGAGACGCGGTTTTCGCCCGCGGCGGCGATGGTCGACGCGAGCACCGCCTGCGCGGTCTGCTGCGGCGCGGTGTGCATCAGGTCGATCGCGACCGCGCGCCCTTGCGCGGGAGGGCCTCGGTCGACGGCGACCTCGACGCGCGCCCCTGCGTTGGCGGTCGGAGCGAGCACGCGAGGCGAGACGATCGCGGTCGTTGAAGCACGCACACACAATCGAGACGCGAGGGGAATCTCGCTCTCGACAGTGACATCGAAGCTCGTCGCCGTGTTGCCTTCGCACGGGCCCGAGTCGTGTCGCGCCGCCGCGTTGCGCGGGAGCCTCGTGGGGACCGCGGCGATCCCGTGTCGGTCCGTGGTCACGCGCACGCGCCCGTTGGCGATCGCCGGGCCAACGACGGTGATCCCGATGTTCGCGGGCGCGGGCTCCCCCGTCGGCGTCGTCAGCGTGAGGTACACCGTCCCGGGAACCTCGGGTACGAGCGCGCCGTTCGCCACGACGCTCTCGAGCTCGAACGGGATGCGCGCCATCGTAAACGTCGAGCTCGCGCCGATCGTCCCGTACGCCGGGTGGTTGACCCGCGCAAAGAGGCTCACGCGAGCGATCGGGTCCGAGAGGTACGCGGGCGCTGCGATCGAGAAGGTCGCCATGCCCTCGCGATCGGTGCGGAGCGTGGCCGCCGTGCGGTCGTTCATCTGGAGCACGACGGTGGCGTTGGAGACCGGCGTCCCCGAGGGCGTGCTCACGGCCACGCGACCTGTGACCTGCGCGCTCGGGCTCACGACGCGCTGGTCGATCGTGAGCGTCGCGAACACGCGTTCGACCGTGCGGCGACCCACGCGCACCGCGGTGGCCGTTCGCTGCCCGTCGATCACCGCGACGACAGGAACGCTCCCGTCCGGCGCGCTCGACGGGATCGCCACGCTCACCGACGCGACGCCCGCGTCCGACGTTGTTCCTCGCGATTGTCCCAACCGTGACGCGCCGGACTCGCCGCCGACGATCCACTGGACGGGCTTTCCGCGGACCGGCGCAGAGGACGCGGCGTCCACCACGCGAAGCCACCCGTGAATCGTCTCGCCCGGCTCGTAGAGCTGTCGATCCGTGAGCAGCTCGTAGCGGGCCGCCGGCGTAAACGTCACGCTGTAGCGCCACGAGCGCTCGACGCGACCGTCCTTCACGACGACTTCGATCTCGCTTCGGCGGGGGTTGAGGTTCAGCGAGAAGCGTCCGTTGTCGCCCGCGGTGGCCTCTGCGAGCGGCTGGTCGCTGCGCTCGCTGCGCTCGTTGAGCTCGTACACGATGACGCGCGCTCGCGCGAAGGGCCGGAGCGTCGCGAGCCCGCGCACTTCGTACGCGGTTCCGCGCAGGACGAAGGGGCGGCCGACTTGGGTGGCGAGCGTCCCGTGCAGCTCGAGCTCGAAGCCCGTTCGTCGATCGACCCCGCCCGTGGGCGCTCGATCACGCACGCCCTCGGGATCTTCGTCGCTGCTGGCGCTCTCTCCGTCGGGCTCCTCGGGCGGCGGTCGTCCCGGCCGTCGCTGAGCGTACGCAGGGGGCATCAACGTCGCGTTGGCGAAGGCCAGCAACGTGAACAGCGCGATGGGGCGCTTCATCCGAGGTGTGTGCAACGGTCGCTCTCTCCGGTCGGGAGGATGCACGCAGTGGCGTGCTCCTTGGCAGAGGGAATCTGACGCCCGAGGGGACAATAAGTTCCACGACGAGGCGATTGGAGGCGGCGAAGCGAGCGCATTGGAGCCGAGCAGCGCATGCACTCGTTGCATGCGCTCGCCGCTGGCGCTCGGCTCGTATTGCACTCGTTGCATGCGCTCGCCGCTGGCGCTCCGTCGCCCTCCGGCCGTGAGGCTCCGGCGCACCCGCAATCCCTTGGTGCCCTTCTCGCCCGCGTCGCCTCGCTGGTACCCTGTCCGCACTATGGATATTCGCTCACTGACGAACGACGCACTCAAGGAGATCATCCACAGCTTGCTCGACAAGGGGGACGCGCGATCGATCATTGATCGCCACCCGTTGTTGGCTGCCAATGTTCCGATGCTCACTCGCGCGCGCGGCGCGTTTGCGGCGCTCGCGAAGAGCGCCGTGAGCAGCGACCCGAAGCTCGACGCGCAGCTCGCGAGCAACAGCGAGGCGATCGACAGCGCAGACGGCGAGTTCGATCACGCGGCCCGCGCGGGGCACGGGCTGCTCACGACAGTGGCAGAGGTCGTCGAAGACGAGGTCCTCGCCAAGCGCGTCATCGAAGTGCGCGACGCGCTCTACCCACGCGGGCTCGTGATCGTGAACCTCTCGGCAGCGGAGTCGTCAGGCACCGCGCGCTCGCTCGAAGAGACGCTCTCGACGCTCGACAGCGAGTCCGAGGCGCTGCTCGGCAAGATCAAGCTCGAGGTCGATGGCGAGAAGTTCACCGCGCTGTCGCTCGCCAAGGCGCAGATCGCCGCGGGCCGTAAGCTCGGAAAGCTCGCCGCGAAACGCGAGGGTCTTCTCGCGCAGAAGGACGCGGCGGGCGAGCCCGACGAGCGCGAAGACGGACCCGCGTTCGCGCGCTACACCGCGGCGCGCAACGTGATCGTCAAAGCCGTCATCGACTTTCGCAACGACGTCGATCGCGCCGATGGGTTGAGCGATGCGGACAAGGGCGCGCTCGTGGGGACCATCGAGCGACTCGCGAAGGCCAAGAGCGCAGCGAAGAAGGCCGCGGCGAAGCCCGAAGCGCCCAAGGGATGACCGCGCGACGAATTCTTCAATGAAATGGACCCTACGAGGGTGGTTTCGCGGAACTGGGGTTCCGTGAAAAGGGCCTCGAAGGGGTGGGTGGTGCGGAACCGGGGTTCCGTGAAATGGACCCCGTGAGGGTGGTTTCGTGGAACGGGCCTTCGTGAAAGGGACCTCGAAGGGGTGGTGTGCATGGGATCAACCGTTGCGCAGCGGTCCGCGTCGGAGCGGGCGCTCGTCGATCCGCACAACCAAGCGATCCACCATCCACGCAGTGCTACCCTTCACGACGATGACCGCCGCGCGAATCGTCGGCAACGACCCGTACCTCGAAGCCGTCCGCGACGCCGCGCCCCCTGGACGTCGCGCAGAGCTCGTGAGCGGCTCGCTCTTGATGTCTCCCGCGCCGCGCAGCATCCATCAGCTCGCGCAGGGAGCTCTGTACGCACAATTGCGCGCGGCAGTGGCCGTGCGTCGCCGCGGCAACAGCGGGCCTCCGCCGAGCTGGTGGTTTCTTTTGGAGCCCGAGCTGCATCTCGGACCACTGCCGGACAAGACCAACCCCGACATCACAGGCTGGCGCGTCGAGCGCGCGCCGGACGTTCACGCATATCCCATCACGACCGCGCCAGACTGGGTCTGCGAAGTGCTCTCGCCTTCGACCGAGTCCTTCGACCGTGGAACGAAGCTCCCTGCGTTTGCGAGTCACGGCGTCGCGCACGCGTGGCTCGTCGATCCCGATGTTCGTCGGCTCGAGGTGTATCGACTCGAGCGCGCTTCGGTGCGCGAGGTCGCGCGATTCGACGGGGACGCGCTCGTTCGTGTCGAGCCCTTCGACGGCGTCGAGATCGACCTCGCAGAGCTCTGGGGCTGAGCCCTCGCGAGTCTCCGTTCACTGCACGAGCACGGAGCTTCGCAGCACGCGGCCCTGACCCGCGGAGAACGTGAGCAGCCCCGGCGTCGCCGACCAGAACATCGTGTTGCGCCCAGCGCCCGTCGCGTCCGTGGGCGTGTCCGAGATGGGGTCCACCGCGCCGAACGGACCGCAGTCCATTTGCGTCGGCGCTGTGCACGGAGCGAGTCGCTCGCGCGTGTGCCAGAGCCCGAGATAGTGCCCGACCTCGTGGCTGATCGTGTTCGAGAGGAGGTCGCGCGCGCCGCCGCCGTTGGCTGTGCCGTCCCAGCTGATCACGACGCCCGATTGAATCGTGCCGTGAACGCCCGGCGGACCGACGATGTCTCCCGCGACGCCGATCGCTCCGTCGAGCCCCGCGCTCGTCGCGAGCGAACGAACGAAGTACACGTTGACCTCGTTCACGTTGGCGGCCATGCGCGTCGCGAACAGATCGTCCATCTCCGTCTGCGAGTCGATGATCGTGTAGCGCGCAGCGTCCGCCGTGGAGACGTCTTCGTAGCCCGCGACCGAGACGTTGATCCCCACGGTCGCGTACGCTTGACGCATCCCCGTGAGCGCGGTTTGCAGCCGCGCGTTGGCCATCGCGTTCGCGGCGGTGATGCCCACGCCGGGCGCGAACAAAAGCCGCAGTCGAAGCGCGCCCGTCGCGGGGAGCGCTCCTCCGGGCGCGCGCTTGACCCGCAATACGACGCGCATGCGTCGCGTGGTCGCGGAGGTTCCGCGGTCGTTGAAGAGCCCCGCGAAGTATCGGTAGCGGCCCGCTTGCAGTCGCAGCGTGTCGCTCGAGGGCGCGAGGACCGAGTTGATTTGTGGTGTCGCGAGGATGTCCCGAATGGGCTGGTCTCGAACGATCGTCCACGTGGTGCTGTCGATCCAGTTGGTCCCGTCCGGCGCCGTCACGCGCACGACGCCCGCGAGCAGATCGCGCCCCGCGATGTCCTGCACCCACATCGTCCAAGCGACCGCGTCCGGCGAGAGCTCGAACGCGCGCTCGGTCGGGCGATCGACGGCGGCGCTCCCTTCGAACACCGCGAACTCGTCGACCCTCGGCGCGGTCACGGGCTCGAAGCCGCACGCGCGCACGCCGGTGAGGCCCGGGGCCGCGAGGCACCGAGCGCCCGTGGCGCACTGCATATCCGTGCTGCAAAACAAGCGACATACGCCGCTGGTGCAGTAGTTGGAGCCGCAGTCGCTCTCGCGCGCGCAGGCCTCGCCTTCGACGGCGCTCCCTGGGTCGACGACGCCGCACAAGGTCCGCGGAGGACGCCCCGCGACGCGGTCGACGGCGCAGCGGCTCCCGCTCTCGGCGCACTCTTCGTCGTTGGTGCACGGCACGGTGCACACGTGCGCGATGTTCGCGTCGAGCGCGCAGAGCAGCCCCATCTCGCACTCGTCGTCCGACGCGCAGAGCGCCCCGCGCCCGCCGCGCATCACGGGGACCCGCACGTCCACGCCAGTGTCCGCGCCCGAGTCGCTCGCGGCGTCTCCGCCGTCGCTTCCGCTCGAAACGCGCGCGCCGCACGCGGACAACATCGACGCCATGGCGAAGCACAAAGCGAAAGAAGGCGAGGAGCGCATCGTTGGAGAGCATAGCCTACACCCCTCTGGTGCATCGCTCGTCGGGGTTTGCGCTTCGAAATGGTTCGTTCGCGAGTAGACTCGTCCTCGTGCGCATTCGAAGACATCGGTTCGATGTAGGTCTTCGGGGGATGGCGTTGCTCGGGTTCAGCGCGGCGGGCTGCGCGCTGCCACACGCGCAGCTACGAGGAGGGGCCGCGGGAGACGGGAGCGCCGCGGACAGCGTCGAGGACATCGCCGACGACGCGACTCGAATCGATGTGCCTGAAATCGATTCCACCGCGCCGGACGTGCCCGTCGAGCCTCCGGGGGACGTCCCAGATGTGACGGACGCGCGCGCGGACACGGGCATCGATACGGGCGTGGATTCGGGCGTCGATACGGGTGTGGACTCTGGCGTGGACACCGGCGTCGATAGCCGCGTCGATACGGGCGTCGACACGGGTGTGGACGCGGGCTGCCCGAGCGGGACCTTCGACTGCGGCGACGGTCGGTGTCGTACGGTCGTCGCGACGGTGGACACGTGCCGCTCGGCGACGAGCGACGGCGTGCACGTGCTCACCGTCGGCGGAACGCCTTGGTGTTCGTACTGCCGCGACAACAGCGACGGCCCGCGATGGACCTTGGTCCTGCGCGTCAACGGCTCGGACGAAGGCGGGCGCGATCCTCAGCGCTTTCAGTACAGCTCGGAGTACTGGCGTGACACGCGCGTCTATCAGCCGTGGGCGCTCGACATCGCCGACGATCGAGAGTGCAAGCTCCGCGGCTTCTTCGCGCAGAGCTTCACGGACATTCGCATCGTGGTGACGGGAACCGATCGCATGACGGGGCTCACGTCGGTGCGCTCGATGGGTCGAACGGTGTCGTCGCTGCGCGACGTGTTCGCGGGCGGAGACAATCAGTTCAACAACTTGTGGACCGCGGACGCGTTTCTCTCGCTGGCGCCCGCGGCGCGCGTGCAGCGACGAAACATGCGCGTCGGGTTCAACGTGACCTCGGGCAGCGAGGACTTCGCGCGCGTTCGCATCGGCGTCGTCGGCGACGAGAGCGACCCGTTCGGAACGCCCGACTCGTACTTCGGCCTCGGCGGATCGCTCCGCGGTTCGACCGACTACAGCGCGGGCAACGTCGCGACGTTCAACGACCCGAGCAATCGCGACACGCCGTACTACGCGCTCGTGTACGTGCGTTGAGCAGAGGATGAACGCGGTCGCAAAGGGGCGCCGGAGCTGAGCGCGCGTTTGCCAGACGCCCAAGAGGGCAAGCGCTCATCGTGACTCGAGGTTGGTCAGCAAACAACGCTGCCAATTGGGCACCGCGGCCGCGCAGCGCAGCCCCCACCCGCGCTGCCGCGCGCCCCGCCCCCACGTAGTGAGGGCGGGGCTTTGCATTGAGGAAATGCAGTGATTGGACTTACAAATTGATTGTGTGGGCCATCGATCAGCAAGGGCCGTTTGTCGCTCGATCGAGGTGTACGCTCTTACGGAGAGTGACCAGCTCGAACCACGGCACACACAATCAACATCTGAGCCCGACCGCAGTACTCCACACAATGCGAAGCCCTGCCCTCACAACGTGCTCTGGATTGACCTCATCGCGAAGTCGGCGCGCGCCTGAGAAAATCCAGTCTATTTCCAATCCAGTGTGCTCGATGGCTGCCCCCCCCCACCTTCAGTTGGGGTCAGCGAAAGCACGGCTGTGCGCCGCAAGCAGCGCACGAAGCAGCGACGACGAAGCTGCGTCGCGGCGCAATCACGCAGCGCAAACACGACGATCGCCCCTCCACTGCCGCGGATCACGCAGTGCGCCGCGTGCGGCGCACGAGCAACTGCTCGCTGCGCCCAACTTCAGTTCGGCGCACCCCAGTGCGATGGCCCACACAATCAACTTGTAAGTACAATCACTGCATTTCCTCAATGCAAAGCCCCGCCCTCACTATGTGGGGGCGGGGCGCGCGGCAGCGCGGGTGGGGGCTGCGCTGCGCGGCCGCGGTGCCCAATTGGCTGTCGTCTTCCTCGCAGAACTTGGGTCACGGTGAGGGCTTGTCCTCGGGCCGCGTGATTCTTGTTCCGGCGCGCGCCGCTTGTTCGCGGATCACGATGCGCCCCCGTTCCCCACGGACCGCTACGCGATCGCGGCGCGCACGAGCACGCCGAGCGCTGCGAGCACGATGAGCGCGCTCATGATCATGCCCGTGAAGGCGACCCACGGCTTGCGGTCGACGAGTCGACCGGCCTCGCGCGTCATGCGCTTGGTCATCGTGATGGGGCACTGAACCTGGCAGCGTCCCTCGAGGATCGCCTGCAAGTACTCGATCATTTCGGCGGCGCTCTGGAAGCGCGCCTCGGGCTTCTTCGAGAAGCCCTTTCGAAACATGTGCAGGTACTCCGCGGGCGGCGAGCCCATGGGGGCGTCCGAGTACCAGCCCATGTCGCCGACGGGGATCTCGTCGGAGATCACCGCGTGGATCATCGCAGCGACGCTCGGCTTGTCGTGCAAGTAGTGCTTGAGGCCGAGCAGCTCGTGGAGCATCACCATGGCGGAGTACATGTCCGAGCGCTCGTCGATCTGATCGTTGAGGCCGAGCGCTTGTTCGGGGGACATGTACGCGGGCGTTCCGATGAGCGAGCCGTGGCGCGTCGTGAAGCGTCGGCCCAGCTTGCCCTGCTCGGGCGCGGCGTCGGCGCTCTGGTTGTCCGCGTCTGCGGCGCCGCCGAGCTCGCCCTGACGACGCACGGGCTTCGCGATGCCCCAGTCCATGAGCATCACTTCGCCGTACGGCCCCACCATCACGTTGGCGGGTTTGAGGTCTCGGTGAACGATCCCGTTGGCGTGCGCGTAGTGGAGCGCGCGGAGCACGCCCAAGAAGAGCTCGACGCGCGCTTCGATGGTGTACTTCGCGCGGGTCTTCTCGTCGCCATCACGGAGCTTCTCGATCAACGTCTCGAGGGTCTCGCCCTCGACGTACTTCATCACGAAGAAGTACCGCCCCTGTTCGTCGATCCCGACGTCGTGAATGGGAACGATGTTGGGGTGCTCGAGCTGCCCGACGATGTGCACTTCGTCGACGAAGCGCGCCATGCCCGCGGCGGTGAGCGCCTCGGGGTGCAGTCGCTTGAGCGCGATCTTGCGGCCGATGTCTTCGTCCATCGCGAGCGCGACCTCGCCCATGCCTCCCTCGCCGAGCTTCTTCACCTCGTTGTAGCGAGCCTTGTTGCGGGGAATGAGCTGGATCTCGACGCCGTCGCCCGACACTTCGGGCAGCACGGTGCTCACCTTGGTTCCGAGCGTGGCCTTGGTGCTGGCCGAGCCGAGGTCCGCCGCGGTCGCCGCGTGCGTGCTGCTCGGCGAGGCGTCCGCCGCCAGCGTGTGCGCGAGGCCCGCCTCAGCGGGGTGCGAAACGACCAACGTCGCCACCTGCGAGGCTGGCGGCGCTGTAGGTGCGGGCGTCGCGTGGCTCTCGTACGCGAGCGTCTGTGATGGTCTTGCCGCGGGAGTGGCTCGTGGAGGAGCCACAGAGGGATCGTCGTAACCGAGCGTCCGAGCGACGGGACCGTTCGACGGCGCCGACGGAGTAGATGGATTCGACGAATTCGAGTTCGAGCTCATGTCTTGCCCTTCGAGTGAAACGCGATACGCAGCATAGAGTCCGTTGGCTCTGGGCAGGATTCTCTCGCAACGATTCTTCACGAAGAGCGCGACCCCGCGTTGATCCGTGGCCAACCCACTGGCCACCGCGCGGCGCCTGCGGCCGCCATGAACGGTGATTCACCAGTAAAATCGCAGACCAACGAAGATATTCGTGGGGAGTGCGCCGCGCGGGTCGGCGTACATTGCAGACGATCTTCGATGAACGCTCGACGCCAACTTTGTCTGACCGCCGCAGGAGCGCTGACCTTGGTCGCTCCCGATTCGTTCGCGCAGTCCGCGGGAGCGTCCGCGAGCGTCACCGTCGGCGCGCGCGCCGACGTGTCTGCGGGCGTGGCCGTTGCCGCTCCGAGCCGCGCGGACATCGGCGCTGCGCTCAGCCGCATTCCGTTGCGCATCGGCGTCCACGGCGGTCTGGGTTGGACGCGATCGTGGGACAGGCCGCTGCTCGACGGCTACGCGACGGAGATCGGCGGCTCGCTCGGCGTGTGGGCGACACCCTGGCTCGCGATCGAAGGCCGCGGAACGTACACGGGACTCTTGCGTCGCGTCGTCGACGCTGACGCCAACGGCCGCGCGGACGCAAACCCTGGCTACCTCGAGTCGCTGTTGGTCACGGGGCAGCTTCGCTTTCGACTGAGCGAAGACGAAGAGAAGCGCCGCAACGGCTGGTCGTTTTCGATCGGCGGCGGCGCGTTGATTCCGTGGGCCAACGCGGACGGACGCGGCGCAGGACCGATCGCTGAAGCCGCCATCGCGCGTCACGTGGGGGTCCTCTCGCAGAGCGGCTCGGCGCTGGATCTCTCGTTCGAGCTGCGCGCGCGCACGGGCTTCGGCTCGCTCATCGATTACCAATCCATCGTCGGCGGCGTCGCTGCAGCGTGGGAGGGCAACCAACGGGTGGGCGCGCGCGTGGGGCCCCGCGTCGGCTATCGCCCCGGACACACCGCGGGCATCGAGGGCACCGTCGGCGGTTACTTCAGCAACCCCGCCCTCGCCGGAACGAACATCCTCTGGTCCAACGCCGGCGGCGGCTTCGGCGTGCACATGGGCTTGGTGCTCTCGCCGGGCTTCGAGCTGATGGCGCGCGGCGGCTACCAGGGCCGCGGCGCCGGTCGCAGAGACGACGACTGGCTCCACTTCGGCTTCGTCGAAGGCGGCCTTCGCGCGCGCTGGTATCTCTTCTTCGCCGAGGTCGACGCGGGCCTCTTCGCGCCCTTCGGCGCGTTTCGCGATCGCGTCGCGACGAGCCCCTTCGCGGGCGGCGCCATCGGTCTGCGCTTGCCCTTCAACGGCCCCGAGAACGAGGGCTTTCGCTTCGTCACGGGCCTTCGCACGCGCGTCGGTCTCACGAGCGAGCGATCGTTCGACGGGCTCTTCTTCACGGCGGGCATCGAGTTCGAGGGAGGCCAACACCACGCGGCGTTTCCGAGATTTTCTCCGCCGAGCGTCGAGGTCGTCCCCGTGGGTGTGGGCGCCGCGGGAAGCGTTGGCGTCGCGGGAAGCGCGCGAGTGTCGGTCGGGTCGTCCGCGCGCACGGGCACCGTGGGCGCGCAGGGCACCGCCGTCACCACCAGCGGTTCGCGGGGCTCGGTCGCGTACGGATCGCAGGGCGGATCGGTCATGGTGCCCGCGGAGCCCGCGCGCGTTCCCCTCGCGATCAACCTCGGGTTTCACGCGGGGTACATCGGCCCGATGCAGGGCGCGCGGCTGCAGCGCACGGTCGGAGAGCTCTCGCTCACCGCGAGCTACACGCCGACGCACTGGTTCGCGCTCGACGCGCGCGCCGCGTGGTTCGGAGCGTTCGCACGCACGGAAGACACCAACCGCGACGGCCGCACGGACACGACGTTCGACGGCTTCGGCGGCCCGCACCTGTCGCTCGGCGGTCGCTTTCGATGGCTCGATGACACCGAGAGCCTGCGGTACGGATGGACCTTCGCGCTCGCGGGCGGAGCGATGTTGCCGACCACGGGACCGCTCGTCGCGCGCGGCCCTGGCGCGACGATCGACCTCGCGATCGCCAGGGAGTTCGGCTGGATGCTCGACGCACACAACGCGTTCGGCTTCGCGGTCGAGCTCCGCGGACGCACGGGCCTCGGCGCGTGGGGCGACTATCAGACCGCGATGATCGGCGTGCGCGCTTGGTGGGAGGGCAACATCCCCAAGGGTCGCACACGAATTCAAGAGACGACCGCCTATCGCCCCGGGCACACCGTCGCGTTCGACGGCGGGCTCGCGATCTTTCCCTTCGGCGCGGTGCGGGGCAACGGCGCGCGCTACTTCGGCGACATCGGCGCGCACCTCGGCGCCACCGCAGGAATCGTCTTTACGCCCGGCTTCGAGTGGTCGCTCCGCGGCGGCTACCTCCACCGCGCGGGCTCGTCCAACATCGACGATCTGCAGGCGATCACGCTCGAGACCGGCCCGCGGATGCGCATCGGCTGGATCGAAGCGCGCGCGATCGCGGGCTACGCGGCGGTCTTCGGCGCGCATCGCGACGAGGTGCAGAGCGCGTTCTACGCAGGCGCGGGCGTGCACGCGCGGCTGGCGGTCACCGAGCGCGTGCGCTTCCTCGCGGGGATCGAGGGCCGCTTCGCCCTGGCTAACGAGCGCGCGCTCGATCACATCAGCCTCCAGCTCGGCTTCGAGTTCGAGGGCGGATCGCACTTCGCAGCGCCGTTTCCGCGACGCGAAGTCACCTACGAGCCGCCTCCCGCGGTCGACGTCGTCACGTATCCGACGACGCGACCCGTCACGCCCGTGCGCGCGTCGGGGACGACGAGCGTCGGCGTGTCGGGAGGCGCTGGCGTTGGTGTTGGTGTTGGCGTCGCCGCGGGCGCATCGGTGTCGACGGGCGTGACGGTTCCGCTTCGCGTGTCGCTCGGCATGGGAATGCACGCTGCGTCGCGCGGCCTCGGGCGCTTCGAGCTCGACGGCTCGGGCGGGATGTATCAGCTGTCGGTCGGCTGGGTTCCCTCGCGGTGGTTCGTGCTCGAAGCGACGGGGAGCTTGCTCACGGCGCGCGGGCGCAACGCAGACCTCAACGGCGATGGAGGCAACGACGTCGTGCGCGACGGAATGCTCCTCGGCGCGGTCTCCGTGGGTCCTCGATTTCGTGTGCTCACCGATGACTTCGCGCGCTTCGGGTGGAGCTTTCTCCTCGCGGGCGGCGTGATGGCGAGCCCTGTTGGCGTCGGCCCGATGGGCGAAGCCGCGATCGCGCATCACCTCGCGGCGATCACGGACTCGCACATGGCGTTCGAGTTCGGCATCGAGGCGCGCGGTCGCTTGGGGTGGCAGCCCAACATGGACGCTGGATCGCGCGGCGATTTGTATCAATCGTTGTCCGTCGGGCTGACCGCGGCGTGGGAGGGCAACGTTCGTCGCAACAGCGCGCCCATGACCGCCGCGCAGCTCGGCAACACGCTCTCGCTCGAAGGCGGCTACGGCTTCGCGCTCTCGGGCTCGGTGGGTCCTCGCGCGAACCTCGGCGGCAGCCAAGGCTACGTCGGCGTGCGAACGGGCTTGGTGTTCACGCGCGGCTTCGAGTGGCACGTCCGCGCGGGATACGCAGGCCGCGCAGGCGAACGAAACACCGAGAGCCACGAGACGCTCCTCGCCGAGAGCGGACCGCGCTTCCGTTGGGGCTGGGCCTACGGCGAGCTCAACGTCGGCTACGCGGGAACGATCAACGCGTACCGCGAGAGCGTCGCGGGCTCGATCACGGGCAGCGTCGGCGCGGGCGTTCGCTTCGGCCTGACGGGTGAGGGCCGTCACTTCGGAATTACCGGTGGATTGCAAGCGCGTTTCGGAATCGGCCCCGAGCGCGCATACGATGCGGTTTTCGCGATGGTAGGACTCGAGTTCGAAGGCGGCCGTCGCCAAGCGGCGCCGTTTCCTGCGGTGAGCCCCGCGCCGTCGCCGCGCGGTCCGATGCCGTCGCCCACGGTGGAGGTGCCCGTGACCTCGCCGCGCTACCAAGCGACTGGCGGCCGCGTGCAGACGCCTACGGTCGTGATTCCTTCGCGCATCGAGGTCGGCGTGAGCGGATCGGCCGTTATTGGCGGAGCGACCACGGTCGGTGGGACAGTCTTGATTCCTGGTGCTGTGGTCGACTCGACGCCGTTCGGAAACGGCTACGTCACCAGCGCAGACGAGATCGCCGCGATGCTTCCTGCGGTAGACGGCTCGGTTCGCGGGCTCGAAATCAACCTCCGGACGGGGCCGTCGGCGAGCGCATTGTCTGCGGAGTCCGCGCTGCGCGAGGCGGTCTCGCGGCGCTACGGCGCGGCGCCCGTGAGCGTGCGTGTGTCGACGGGCGCCAGCGTTTCGGGCCGCTTCGAGCTCGAGCTCAGGGCGCGATGAGCTCGGGTGCGGTTCTGTCCACAGCAGCGTACACACGCGTGGTGTAAGCCTTCGTAGTGAGACCGCGTGCACGCGTCGCGCGCACGATCGCGCTGCGTCGATTGCTGAGAGAGTCTGTACGTCGCGGTTGCGCCGCGGGTACGCTCGTCGTCGGTAAGGACTGACAGCACGTGACGACGACGACCAAGGCTCAACCTCCCGCGCCTCCTCCGAAGAAGTCCAACGACCCCTATCTCGGCCGCGTGGTGGCCGGTCGCTATCGACTCGAGCAGCGCCTTGGCGAGGGCGGAATGGGCGTGGTGTATCGCGCCCGACACGTGCTCATCGACCGCACGGTGGCGCTCAAATTGATCCGCCCCGACCTGCGCGGCGAGTCGCATTTGCGCGCGTGGATGCTGCGCGAAGCGCGCGCGGCCAACCGCGTCGATCACGCGCACATCATCGACATCCACGACATCGGCGAGACCGAAGAGGGCGAGCTCTATCTGGTGATGGAGTTCCTCATGGGGACGCCGCTCAGCGCAGAGATCTCGAAGGGACCTTTTCCGATCGCGCGCGCGGTGGACATCTTGGAGCAGATGGGCGCAGCGCTCGGACGCGCGCACGACCTCGGCGTCGTGCACCGCGATTTGAAGAGCGACAACATCCACCTCACCAACCGCGGCGGCCGCAAGGACTTCGTCAAGATCCTCGATTTCGGCCTCGCGGCGCTCGCGCGCGACCCGCGCCTCGCCCCCAAGGGCGCGGTGTTCGGAACACCCGAGTACATGGCCCCCGAGCAAGCCCGCGGCGAAGACGCGATCCCTCAGAGCGACCTCTACGCGCTCGGGATCTTGTTCTTCGAGATGGTCACCGGGCAGCTCCCCTTTCGCTCGCACGACCGCGAGACGCTGCTCGAGATGCAGCGCAGCGCGCAGTCGCCAAACCCGAGGATGCTCCGGCCGGACCTGCCTCCGTCGGCCGAGTCCATCATCCTCAAGCTGCTGCAGAAAACCCTGGATAAACGCTACAAGGACGCCCACCATCTCTCCGAGGACCTGAAGGCGCTGCAGCGCTCGATGCCCTCGTCTCCGTGGGAGGTCTTGCAGCTCTCGGACGCGCCGGTGCAGAGCCCCGCGCCGCCACCCGCGCCGAGCGCGGGCGTGGCCGAGTGGGCGACGCGCGCGGCGCACTTCGCGCGCATGGTGGCGAGGGCGTGGCCGGGAGCGGATGTTCCGTCGGAGATCTCGACGCACTTGGACAGCGCGTGGTCGCTCGCGACGCGCGCCTCGCGGCTCGAGGGCGAGGTCGCTTCGCTCTCGCGTCGCCTCGAGGCCCTCGAGAAGCGCGGTCGCGCGCTGCGCGCCGAAATCGGCCGCAAGGTCGAAGAGCTCGCGCACGAAGAGTCTCGCGTCCTGCGCGACGCCGCGAGCGAAGCAGAGGCTGTGGCCGAGCTTCGCGACAAGGTCCTCCAGGGAGAAAAGGTCCTCGCGCAAGCGAGAGCGCAGGCCGATCAGCTCGAGCGCACGGGCTCGTCGGGCGCGCCGCTGCGCACCGCGCACGAGCAAGTGGGCGCCGCCAACGCGCGCGTCGAGTCTCGCAAAGAGATGCTCGTCGAGCGCGAAGCGAAGGCCGCGCGCAAGGACGCTCAGGCGCGGGACCTGCGACGACAGATCGAAGAGCTCCGCGGGCAGCTCTCGCGCTACGCCGAGGCGCTCGAAGACGACCTCGCGCAAGGGCGCGAGAAGATCACCGTGAAGACCCGCGAGGGGCTCGGGCTCGAGAAGAGCTTCTCCGAGGCGAGCGACGCGCTGCTCAAGCACCTGCGCGGACGGCCCGAGTGCAGGGACCTCTTCGAAGAGCTCGCCCGCAAGCAGAGCAGCGACGACAAGAACGACTAGCGCGGCGCTGGGTGGAGCGGGCGTCGGTCGCGAGTGTAGAGGGAGCGGACGAGGAGCTGGGCCAAGGAGCTGGGCCAAGGTCCGTCCCCTTCTCGTCTGAGCACGCTTTCGTCTGAGCACGCTTTCGTCTGAGCACGCTTTCGTCTGGGCGCGCTTCTCGTCTGGCTCTTCTCGCGTACCCGTGGCTTTGACTGCGCGTTTCGCGGCGTGATACCGCCGTTGCGTGACTGAACGGCGATTCATTCGGCGCGGCGACGCGAGCGCGAGCGAACGCAGCGCGAAGCCATCGAGCAGAAAGCGCACCGACGACAAGCGCGAGCGCATCTTGCGAGGCGCTGTGAAGGTCTTCGCGAAGAAGGGCTTCTACGCCTCGCGCGTCAGCGAGATCGCGAAGGCCGCCGGCGTCGCGGACGGGACGATCTACCTGTACTTCGACAGCAAGGACGACGTCCTCGAGTCGCTCTTCGAGGATCGCACCGAGCGCCTGCTCGCGACGCTTCGGGTCGAGCTCGCCAAGCAGCCCGATCCACCATCGCGGCTGCGTCGCTTGATCGAGCTGCAGCTCGGGCTCCTCGACGGTCAGCGCGAGCTCGCCGAAGTGATCACGGTGAACCTCCGGCAGAGCACGCGGCTCTTGCGGCAGTACGGGAGCAAGCGCTTCGTCGAGTACCTCGAGCTGATGGCCTCGGTCGTGAGCGAAGGGCAGAAGAGCGGGCACTTTCGAGACGATCTGTCCCCGCGCGTGATGGCGCGCGCGCTCTTCGGGGCGCTCGACGGCCTCGCGCTCACCTGGGCCCTCGGCGAAGCGCGCACAGGCGGCCTCGAGAAGGCCGCGAGCCAACTGGCCGAACTGTGGATCCGCGGGCTCTCGCCCGCCGCGCCGAGCGCCACGAGCGCCGAGTAAGCGTCCATCGCGTCACGCGGCAGGGAGGGCTGTGGCGGAGCGCCGAGCGCCATTGGCGCGAGCGCGGAACGCGCGTTTGGGGGCAAGGCACGAGTTCGGCCTCCTCTTCTTCTTCGAGTCGGTCGAAGAAGAAGAGGAGGCGAGAGGGGCGCGCATGTCACGCGAGTGGTGGTGATGATGATGGATGCGTGGCGTTCCGGCGAAGCTGCCTCTTGGCAGCGGAGCCGGTTGCGGAGCGACCGCCGCGAAGCATCGCGTTGCGCTTTGCCGTAGGCATTGCGCAATGCGATGCGCCGCGCCGGACGCGAAGCAAAGTCCACGCATCGAGTCAGTCCAGTCCCGCC
>JAEUKI010000049.1 GCA_016793325.1 Myxococcales bacterium
GCCGAGTTGATTGGCCGCGTGGCCAACTTCGAGCACACCGCGAGAAAGGATCCCGAACGCCTCCGCGAACGCCTCGGTCTCCCGATGAAGCTCGACCCGGCTGTGGAAAAACTACGATGCCCGTCGCGGTAGTGGTTTAGCGCGACGCTGGTCTTTCAAGCGGGGGCTCGACAATGGATGGTGCCAGTTTCGTTCTACACGCACGGCGCGAGCATCCTCGCCGCGCCCGTCACGCTCGCGCCTTCACCACACGGCGTGAACGTCGACTATTTCTTTCCGCTTCGGAACTTGGGCGATCGAGCGATCACGCTTCGCGTCGATGCAGGGGCGGGCGGGACGCGAAACGTGATCGTTCCTCCGGCGGTCGGAACACAACCCGGAACCGCGAGCGTGGCGTTGCGCCAGTTCGTCGCGAGCGGGCCGGCCTCGACGAACATTACGCTCACGGACATCACGGTGGGAGAGTCCCAGCTGTGCGGATCGCTCCCGAGCGGACTCACCGTCACGAGCACAGGCGTTGGCGAGCCCGTCTCCGCGACGGTGTCGGACCTCAACTTCGGTGCAATGGTGTGCCGTGGATCGCCGGTGGGCGCGCGCGTCGTCGAGCTGCGCAGCCTCGCGAGTATCCCGATCACGTTCGACGCCAGCATCGGAGCGTCGTCGCCGCACTTCTCGGTGAGCCCGGCCTCTGGAAGCATCGCGCCCGGCGGAGCAGTCACCCTCACAGTTACGCCTCGAATGCTCTCCAACGAGACCCCTGGTGAGCACGTGGAGCTGCTTCGAGTTCACACGAGCACTGGCCAACGACTGGACATCAACCTGCTGTTCGAGATTGTGGGAGCGCGCATTCGAATCAACGCCGATCGACCTGTTCCCCTTCCGCAGACCGCCCCAGGAACGGCATCGCCGAGCTTCGCGCTCCCCGTCACGGTCCAGACCAACGTGCCCGTCTCGATGCGAACAACGGCGACGGGCGCCGCCGCGCGAGACGTCCAGTTCGCTTTCGACGGCACCTCCGTCAACGCTGTGTACACGCCGTCCAGCGCGAGCGTCGAGCCGATCACCGTGGCGTTCGACACGGCCAGCCCTTTTCCGTTGTGCGCCCCCATCGAGGGCGGGCCCCTGGTGCTCACGCCCAACACGACGAGCGCCGTGCTCCTCACGGCACCGCCGAGCATCTCGGTCGGGAGCAACTTGTGCGGAAGCATGCCTCCGCCAGTGAGCTTCGAGCTGCGTAATCCGGGCGGCGTCCCTGTGCCATTCACCACCAACGCGCAGTCGCTCGTCGGGTACTTTTCGGTGTCGCCCACGTCGGGGACGATTCCCCCCGGCGGAGCGCAACAAATCTCCGTCGCGTATCGCCAGCCCGTGTCGAACGAACGAACCGCGCGCTCGCCGTACGCCGCCGCCGCGTACGCCGATCGCATCCGTGACTGGATCACCGTGGCCGCCGGCGCACAGCGCCTCACGGTTGACGTGACAGGGATCGAGACGGGGTTCGCGTACTCCACGACGTTCAGCATGATCCTTCCACCGCCGCGGCCGGACGAGACGCACTACTTCGAGTTCTTCAGCACGCGCGTCGGCGGCACGAGCCCGCCTGTGGCGAGCTACCTCGCGACGCCCAGCACGACTGGCGGCTGCCTCGTTCAGTCGGTCCCGCATCGCACATATCCGGGGGTCGTTGGGGGCCTCTACCAGGTGCGATGCCCGATGTCAGGGTCCTACCGAGTTGCGATCGCGCCCGCGAACGCCGCGGCCCCCAACTGCTCACCCAGACTCACCTTCGCGAGCCGCTGAGAGCTCGTGCAGTTGTCGCGAACGATGCGCCAGAATCGGTCGAACACGGCAGGCGAAGCGCGGCTCGCATCCGAGCAAGTGCGAGCTGCGACGCTTCTGCGTCGCGCAGGAGATTCCGTGATCGTCGAGGGAGCAAACGCTGGCGCGATCCACGCAGGCCGGGCGGCGCGAGGGCATAGGCGCCGAAAATTGCCGCAGCTCATCGCCAGTTCTGTGGGGAGAACTCCAGCGTGTCGTGCGATCGAGCGTCACCGCCCAACACACGTCGAAGGCATGTCGATCCGAGCACGCGTTTCGCGCGGTGGTTTGCCGCGGCCTCACCCGCGGCTGCCGCGCGCCCCTCTCCCGCGAGATCGCTGGAGAGGGGCTTTGATTTTGTGTGCATCATCGACAGCTGTTGGTTTTCTGCCGCGACGCTTCGGTCCCAGTAGCCCCTCTCCAGCGATCTCGCGGGAGAGGGGCGCGCGGCTGCCGCGGGTGAGGCCGCGGCAGCGCGTTTCACGCTGCGTTTGGCCGCGTAGACGCGCTGCGAGCGCACCGCAGTTTTCGGCGCCGATGCGGTAGCCTCCTGTCCCACAATGTCCGAAGCCCCTATCGACATCATGGAGAGCTCGGTGATCGTGTCGCTCCGCGGGATTCCCGCGGTCGATCCGCTCACGAAGGACGCGTTCGCGGCGCTGCCGAAGAAGAAGATCTCGTCGCTGTGGACGAGCGCGGACGGACGCGCGGGGTACGCGCTGCGCGTGCGTCTCGCGCCGCTCTCGAACTGCGCGATCTATCTCCTCTGCGTCGGGATCCTCGGCGTCGCGGATCGACGCATGCGAAACGTGACGATGCCCAAGGCCTTTCGCGCGCTCGGCGAAGCGATCTTCGCGTACCAGCTCGACTGGCGGTATCCCAAGCCGTTCGGGATCACGATGACGGGGCTCGACGAAGAGCCCGCGCGCGACGTGGCGGTGCGTCGCGCGTATGCGCACGCGTTCTTCTCGTTGATCGAGCGGACCAAGAGCTTCTTCGCGTCGTCGAGCGCGCAGCCGATGGCCTCGTACATGATCGCCCTGACCCGATACATCCTCGGAAAGCGCGACGTCGCGGCGTTCGACGCGTGGCTCGACGCGATGATCACGAGGTTGGAGAAGGTCGCGCCGGATCCCGCGCCCGAGGCGAGCTCGTCGCTCTACGACTATCCGTCGCGCGAAGCGTGGGAGGCCGCAGTCGTGCAAAGTCACGGGCGCGCGCTGCCGCTCGAGATGCTCGATCTGTCCGCGGAAGGGCCAGCACCCGTAGCGTGGACCGACCTCGTGCAAGCGACGTTCGAGAAGTTCTCACCGGAGGTGAACCCGCTGTTGCAGCCGCGGGAAGTGCTGGTGAGCGCGGGGATCGAGAGGCCGTACGGGGCTGGGTGATTCGAAGAGTGGAGCGCGGGGATGAATTGCGGTGCATGGAGCGCACCGAGATGAATCTCGGGTCTCACGAGCACCGAGATGAATCTCGGGTCTCACGAGCACCGAGATGAATCTCGGG
>JAEUKI010000094.1 GCA_016793325.1 Myxococcales bacterium
CTCCGCAGAGCGCAAAGGCCGGGCGCTCGTCTCCCGGCCGTGCGCCAATCGCGTGCTTCCGCACTCGCACTCTTCCACGCTCGTCTCTCGGCGCTCGTCTCTCGGCGCTCGTCTCCCGGCCGTGCGCAAATCGCGTGCTTCGACGCCCGTGCTCCCTTGGAATTCCGCTGCCGCTTCAACAGCTTCCCACAGGGCATTGCGCACCATGTGGGTGGCTGCGCTGGTGAGGGCTGCGCTCCGAGGCAACCGAGTCGTCACGCTGCCTCGGCTCGTAGCCTACCGCACGAACTGCACGCGCGCGGACGCGGGCGGGCGCTGGAGCGGCATGAACACCGCTTTCGGAAACACGCCGTCCGCGATGCGCGGGCGCATCGATCGCGCGCCGAACTCGCGCGCCACGGCCACGAGAAAGAGCACCGCCTCGAGCCACGCGACGTGATAGCCGAGGCAAAAGTGCGGGCCGCCGCCGAACTGCGCGGTCTCGATGGGCCCTGGGCGCTTGTCGCGGTCGAGCCAGCGTTCGGGCACGAACTGCGATGCGTTGGGATAGCGCTCGGCGTCGCGCGAGAGCTCGTGAAGCGCGACGCCGACGACCTGCCCCTTGGGAAACTCGCGACCGAACAACGACCACGGCTGCACGGTCAGCCGCGAGTCGAACGACACCGGTGGATGCAATCGGAGCGCTTCGCGAAACACGCCTTCGGCGAAGGGAAACTTCGCGAGCGCGTCGGGCGTCGTGGGCGGAGCGTCGGCGGCGAGGGCTTCGTCGACGAGGCGCTTCCATCGCGCGGGGTCGTTGGCGAGGTAGAGCACCGCCCACGCCATCGTGCTCGCGGTGGTCTCGTGTCCGGCGAACACCAAGATGCGCAGGTTGTCGATGAGCTCTTCGTCGTCGAGCCCGCGGCCCTCTTCGTCGCGACCGTTGACCATCGCGGACACGAGGGATCGATCCGGGTCTTGGCCGCGCTCGCCGTCCGCGATCGCGCGCAGCCGTCCGTCGATCCAGCGCTTCGCGCCGGACCCTCGACGATACGGACTCCCTGGAAAATCCCAAGGAATCGGAAACAGCGCCAGCGAGTACGTCTCGAACGCCTTGCGCCACGTCGCGAGCGCATGCGGCTCGATGCCCATCATTCGAAAGATCACGTCGACGGCGAACTCGCGCGTCTCGTCGCAGATGGCGATGTCGGGCCGGCCGTTCCAGAGAGCGACGCGCGGGAGGATGACCTCGGCCATGAGGCTCCCTGCCTTGTGCGCGGTGAGCCCCCGCGGGGTAAACGGCGCGTTGAGCGCGCCGCGCATGCGTCGGTGCGCCTCGCCGTCGACGCCGAGCACCGAGCGTCCGACGAGCACGGACATGTCCCTCGCGAGGTGCCCGGACGACGTCTCGCGATTGCGAAAGACCGCGAAGGCCTCCTCGCGGATCGAGGCGATCACCCAGTTGCCTGGTCCCAATTGGAGCCAGAACAACGGCCCTCGCGCGTCTCCCGCGCGACACACCCAAGACATGTCGTACGTGAGCGCGGGGACGTGACCGACGCCGGGCAACCAGCCGGGCGCGACCGGGAGCCCGTCGCGATCCGCGGGCCTCACTCTCGAAAACGTGTGTCGCGCAAGGGCGCGAGCGCCGAGGTTCATCGACGCACGATACTGCACAGCGCGTCGAGGGAGCAGCTACAGCGGGGACGACCTCCAGAAAGAAAGAAGAGCTCCGCGCGTACGGCGCTCGACGATCGCCCGCGGCGCTGCTCCCATGTGCCCCGTGGCAGCGCCCCGATGGATCCTCGATTTACACAGTGATTTTCCCGGCAGCGCCGTCGTCCTCGCGCGGCTCAGCGAGCGCGGGCGCGACGCCATCGTGCTCGAGCGCAGCGCCGTTTCGCGCGGCGACTGGCCCACGCTCGACGGCCCCCTCGTCGGCTACGGAACGATGTTCACCATGTCCCGCCTCGGTCGGCACACGACGCTCGGGCGCGCCGTCTTCGACGACTACCCGCGCCTTCGCTGCACGAGCTACTACCCGCTCGTGTACGACCTCCTCGGTCGCACGACGTTCGTCGCGCCGTTCGCCGCGCTGCGAACCATGCCCCTCGCGCGCATGCTCGGCGAGCGCGTGTTCGTGCGTTCGGACAGCAATTACAAGCTGTTTCCTGCTGCGGTGCTCGACGCGAGCGAGGTCGCTTCGTGGGTCGATCGGTATCGCGAACACCATCGAGAGCTCGCCGTCGTCTCGGAGGTCGTGGCGATGGACGTGGAGTATCGCTGCTACTTTCGCGACAAGCGCTTCGTGTGCGGAAGCTCGTACCCGACCGAGCCGTATCGCGGTGTTCCCGACGAGGTTCGCGCGTTCGCGGCGATCGCGGCGGCGAGGCTCGCCGAAGCGGGGATCACGATGGCCACGATCGACGTGGCCGCGGGCGACGGAGTTCTGCGATTGGTCGAAGCGGGCGGGGTCAACAGCTGGGGAATCTACGGCTCGAGCGTGGACGCGTTCATCGACGCGATGGAGGCCGAGGCGATCGAGCGATTCGAGGACGGGGACCCGCGGTGAGCGCCGGAAAAAAGTGTCGGGGAGCTTATGACAGACACCCTCGGGGTCCAATATGCAAATCGCAGAACGGGGATGCGGTGGATTGCAAACGTGAGGATCAGAGCACCGTCCCCCAGACCTCTCACAAGGGGACGCGTCGAGCGCCGGACGGGCGTTGATGGGGGACGAATGCGTCCTTCACTCGCTGTGCTGCTCTGCCTCGGCTTGATTGCGTGTGCGCCAGTGGTGACCGCGCGAACGACGTGCGTTCCCTGTGGTGTGACGCCGGTCGTCGACGCGGCGCTCGCGCGAGTGGATGCGGGATCCGTCGCGCCAACAACGGACGCCGCGGCCGAAGGAGGCGCCGTGGACGCGGCGGTCGAGTCCCCGTACTCGCCGTCGATGCGAAGACAGATCGCGCAGTGGGTCACCGAGGCATCGAGGCTCTCGGAGCGATCGCTCTCCGTCGTCTGCGCAGGGAGCGCGAGCCGCGTCGCGTGGGAGCGAGGCTTGTTCTCGATCGACTGCGCAGTCCGCGACGACGCGAGCGGCTACGAGCGCGCCTATCGCGTGTTCGCCACGGCGACCTACGAGCACCTCCCAGCGATGACCCCGTGGAACGATCGCATGCAGTTCGCCAAGCATTGCGCAGCAGATTTCGCGCTTGCCTCGATGCAATCGTGGCTCGAAGCGCACCATGACCTGCTCGGCGTTCACTCGACGGAGCCGAGCGTGCATCCCCGCCTGCTCGCGTATCGAACCGCCAACACGTCGACGGTCTGCGTGTCGTCGCAGCCCGCCCACGACGCTCCGTACGACGCGTGTTGGAGCGAGCCCGGGATGGTCGATCGGATCGACGAGCGCTCGTTCGACTTCGCGCGAGACGGCGATCGCGTGGGAGCCGTTCGCTACGACGCGCGCATGCCCGACGCGACCGTGGCGCGCGTTCGAGTGACCTTCAACGAAGAGGGGCGCGCGCGAATGAGCCGCGGACGGGCGGCGGCGAGGGCGCTCGCGACGACAGCGTTTCCCGCGACCGGGCCGCTCGCGTTGCTCTCGGCGCGCACGCAGCGGCTCACGGGCGCAGGGCCGCTCGCGATCGAGTGGTTCAGCGAGCGGCAGTGGCTTCGCTGCGAGCTCATCGATCGATGGCGTTGTCAGCGCGCGCCGAGGGATCGATGACCCAACGCGCTATTGAAAGTCCCACTGTTGAAGGCCGTTGAGCCCTACAGCGGAGCCGGGTTTGAAGGATGACAGGCAAGATTGAGAACCGATGAGTTTACAAGGCGTTAGCGTTCGCGCCTGTCACAAACCCGAAGCGAAGCTGCTATAGGTGCCCCACAGAGAACAGAATCGCGTCCCGATCGCCAGCGACCACGACGAGCGCCTCGGAGGCCGCCATGAACCGCTGCGCCGCGTCTCGCACCGCGTCGGGCTGCAGCCGACGAAGCGCTGGGGCTGTGTTGTCCGTCTCGACATGGCTCGAGAGAGCGAAGATCCGCCCGCGACGCGACAGCTCGAGCGACGAGCGCGCCGTACGTGTATCCCGGGTCTGCGCGCAGGGCCACGTTCTCATCATTCGTCACTTCTGTGAGATAGCCTGGAGTGTCACTGGCGGAACGCCGTCGGCTGACGCCTCGAGGCAACACGGTCGACGCACGCGTCGAGCGCGTCGAGGCAACACGGTCGACGCACGCGTCGAGCGAACACGATCGACGCACGCGCCGAGCGAACACGATCGACGCACGCGCCGAGGCAAGCCTCCGCGCTGGCTGCTCGCCAATGGCGAGCAGAGCGCCACCGCCTTCGGCGGCGCCAAAAGAGCGGGTGTCGTCGATGGGTGAGCGGTCGATGGGTGAGCGTCGCCGTTGCTCGTATCTCGCACTCTTCGAAGCCCTGCCGAAGGCGGCGGCGTCCCTGCTCGCCCTTGGCGAGCAGCCAGCGTCGAGGCTTGCCTCGACGCGTGCGTCGACGGTGTTACTCGACGCGTGCGTCGACGGTGTTACTCGACGCGTGCGTCGACGGTGTTGCATCGACGCCTGCGTCGACCGTGTCGCTCGAACGCGATGGCCGACTGCGTTGCATCGACCCGCGCGTCCGGTGCGGCGATCGGCTATATTTCGCCAGTGAAATCCCAGCCTATCTGACAGATGTGACGAATGATGAGGCCATGTTGAGGCGCGAAGAGAACGTTCCCCCGAAACGACGAATCGACACCGCGAGAAAACCCGTCGCCATCGCGCGCTCGTCCCTGCGCTGAGGCAGCGCCGCTGAGCTGTCGCTCGAAGCTCTCTTGAAATCAGGTGACTCTGGCTCGCCGCTGCCATCCATCGGCCCTTGGGGCCGATTCGGGCGAAGCCCGAGCTGTGCGCGGAGGCTGTGCCTCAGCGCCGTCGCCGACGCTGCTCCAAGCCCTTCTTCCTCATCAAAACGACACGGCCGTGCGCGAGGCGACCGAGAGCCAGTAGTTTCCGTCGGGCGCCGCCGCCGCGCGAAACGACGCGTAGTCGTAGTGTGCGCGAAGCCCGTTGGTGCTCGTGCTCGTCCCCGCGTAGCCGCAGCGGACGCAGCCTCGCCAGCGACCCGCCGGGTCGTTTACGAAGAACCCCGTGCTGTCGTAGCCGACGATCACGAGCACGTGGCCCGCGCCCGTGAAGTATCCGTGCGTGATCACAGGGCGGCCCGCGTCGATCTGCGCGCGGATCATCGCCTCGGTGCCGTTGTACGTGTACGCGCCGCGAAGCCCGTGGCGCTCGTAGAGGCCCACGAGAGAGGACGGGCTCTGACCCGAGGGCTTTCCGTAGCGCGTGTAGAGCTGGTCGGGCGTCACGGTTTGCCCGAAGAACCCGAGCACCATGGCCGCCGAGGTGACGCCGCACGTTCCGCCGGGCTCGTTGGCGTTGTTGTATTGATAAAAGTACGGAACGGTGATCGGGTTGTTCGAACCACCACCCATCATCATGGGGCCCGGCGTGCTCGTCGCGCCGCGCACGAAGGACGCGTGCCATCGATAGCCCTCGCAGACCGCGCCCCCGCCGCGCGATTTGCAAGCGTCGACCTCTGCGTACGTGAACGGACCGAACACGTCGTCGCCCTCGCGACAATGGTTCGAGGACGCAGCGTCGGGCGTCGCTCCCGGAGGACACGCGGCGGTTCCGCGAATCGAGCGCGCGAATCCGAGCTGCCAGCGATCGCTTCGGCACGCGTCGGTCCCTCCTCCGCTCGCGATGCAACGCGCGACCATCGCAGCGCTGAACGGACCCACGGCCTCCGTCGCGCTCGCGCAAAACTTGTACGTCGCGTCGAACGACGTGCCCGCGGGACAAAACACTGCGTCCGAAGCGGGGAGCATCGCGCGGCTCCAGCGATAGCCTTCGCAGACCGCGCCGCCCCCACGCGCGCTGCACTGTTGCACCTCGGCGCGCGAGAACGGTCCGAACACGTTGTCGCCTTCGCGGCAGTGCCGCAGCGCGCTGTCGAACGTCGTCCCTGGCGGGCACGCGTTGGTGCCGCGAATCGACCGCGCAAACGCGAGGGACCATCGATTGCCCTGGCACGTCGACGCGCCTCCGCCCTGCGCCGTGCAGGTCGCGATCATCGCTTGCGTGAACGGCCCGACGACCTCTGTGCCGTTCGCGCAGAGCCGCGAGGTCGCTTCGTAGCTGAACCCCGATGGACAAAACACGGTCGACGCGTCGACAAACGGCCCCTCGCCCGGCGTCGGACTCGTCATCGGACTCGACGACGAACCTCCAGCGAGCGCTTGGAGCGCGTCGATCGTTCCGTTGAACACGTTGACGTCGACGCCGCCCGCGATGCCGGGAACAGACCCGCCGTCGCTGTACTGCCAAAACGCCCACCGACTCCAGTCGCGCGGCAAGTACGGGCATCGAACTCCGTAGTTCGCGACCCAGAGCTTGTAGCGTCCGAACTCGCTCGTTCCCGACAGTCCGTCCCAGAACCCCGACGCCGCGTAGACGATCGGCTCGCGTCCCGTCCCCGCGCGCACGCGCTCGATCCAGCGCCGCAGGTTGCTCACGACGGTCGCCGAGGACTGTCCGTCCGCGCTCTCGACGTCGACGACAGGGGGCAGATCACCGACGCCGAGGCGCCCCACTTTTCGAACGAAGAGCTCTGCCTGCGCGATCGGGTCCTGCCCCGGCCTGAAGAACTGATACGCGCCGCGCAAGAGCCCCGCGCTTCGCGCACCACTCCAGTGCGCATCGAACGAGCGATCCTCGTAGCGCACGCCGTCGCTCACACGGATGAACGCGAAGCGCCGCCCCGAAGCGCGCACGCGCGCCCAGTCGACGTTCGGTTGGTACTCGCTCACGTCGATGCCCTCGACGACCGAGTCGCTGCCCTCGCAGGCTCGTACCTCTTCGACCGTTCCGGCGAAGTTGTCGCGCGTCAGCGGATCCTCTTCCGCGCATGCAGTGACGAGTGTCGAGAGCAACAACACAGCGAACCGCGGCTTCATGGTGCAAATCACCTCGCAACGTCGGTGCCGCGAGCACGCAGCCTCGTTTGGCATGCCCGACACAGCACAATCGTGCGTTTCGAGCGGCATGTCCGCGAAGCGAGACGCCGACGTCGCGCGTCGGTCACGCTTCGCGAGGGAGAAACTCACCGCGCTGGGCGCGATTCATCCCAGGTTCAGAAACTTCGTGCCTCACAACACGCGTGCGATACCGCTGTCACGATGAGCGCCTCGTGGAACACCGTCTCTCGCGTTTCTCCCCCTGCCACCAACCTCGTCGCCGCGTGCGTCGACCCGCGGACCGAGCGCGCGAGGCTCGCGATCACGAACGACGCACCCGCGCCCGCTGAAGATCCCGACCGCGGTCGGATCGAGCTCTGGCAATGGGTGGAGGATCGCTGGGATCGAACCCACGAGGGGCTCTTCTCGACGCGCGACGGGGCGCCCTTTGGCGGAACGCTGCTCCTCTTTTCGCAGAGAGAATCGGGCACCCTTCGCGTCGCGCTCGGCTGCGACGATGGCGTATTGCGCGTGATCGACCCCGACCGGCCGCAAGAAGAAAAGCGCTACAAACACCGATCGATCCCGTCGTTTTCGACCCACGCGTGGGCCTTCGAAGACTCGCGCGCAGGTCACGTGTGGATCGTGACGAGCGACGGAGGCAGCTCGTCGCTCTTTCGCTGGACCGAAGAGGCGCTCGAGCTCGTCGCGACCGGTCCGTACTTTGTTCGCTGCGCCCTCGACGCAGAGAGCTCCACGCTCTTCGCGCAGACCGTCGACGACGAGTCGTACTGTTTCGACCCTTCGAAGGGCGCGTGGAAGCGCGACGCGCTGCCCGCGGACAAGCTCGACGGACTCGCGTGGGACCCCACGCGTCGCGCGATCATCGCGCTCCGGGTCGTGTCCGAGCAGCGGATGGACGCCGTCGTTCGTGACAGCCAAGGGTGGAAGCTCGCGACGCCAGCGCTCTGGGCAGAGACGTACCGCAATCAAATGACGCTCGTGGTCGACCACGGGACCAACGCGTTGCTCGCCTTCGGGGGGCAGGATTTCGACAAGAGCGGCGCCCTCTCGCACGAGACGCTCTTTGGCCGCGAGGGAGCGATGCGTCAGACGCAGGACCGATCGATTCCGCCGAGCTGGGGTCGATACAACTCGCTCTTGGCGACCGAGGGAGGGCTGCTCGCGCTCGATCACGGGACGCTCCGCGTGCACAAGCGCGTCGGTGAAGCGTGGGAGCCGCTCGGTCGAATGATCATCCCGGACGCGGGCTACATCGACGACCGAGGCATCAACGCGACGTGGGGAGACGGCGCGATCTGGGTCGTCGATCACGAGGGGCGCGTCGCGAAATGGACCGCGAAGACCGACGAGACGGTGGTGTGCGTCGGGCCCAACGACGAGCCAGGGACGTTCTACTCGCACCGCGTCGCGATGGGGTTCGACGACCGTGCGGGCGAGCTCGTGTTGTTCATGGGCGATCGCGCGCGACGGACGTTTCGACTGCGCGGCGCGAAGTGGCAAGCGGTCGAGACGAGCTCGCCCCCCGTCGCGGGCATCGCCACCGGCGCGGGAACGCCCGAGGGATTCTACGTCCTCGCGCGAAACGGGCTCTTTCTCGCGCGCGACGGCGCGTGGGTGAAGGTCGCCCCGAGCACGACGCCTCAGAGCTACGTGCTCCGATTCGAGCCCAAGCGACGCGCGCTCGTCGCGGCGACGCACGAGGCCGTGTACGTGCTCGCGGACGGCGCGTGGCGAGCGGCGACCGCGCTGCCCGAGGGCGCGCGACTGCGGACGATGGGCTCGGGTCACGCAGAGCTCGGGGTCGATGCGATCCGGGACGAGTTGATTCTGTGTGACGAAAACAACTTGTGGTCCCTGCCGCTGGACAGCATCGATTGGAGCGGCTGCTCGTTGCCGACCGGCGCGCCGACGAAGAAGAAGTCGGCGCGCGCGAAGAAGGGCTGAGCGGCTATTCTCCGTTGCCCGCGTTGGGATACGAGCGCATCTGATCGAGCAGCACGCAGGGGATCTGCAGCTGCGCGCCGATGCCGCCGAAGCCGAGCTCGCCCGTCGCGTTCTCACCGTCGAACGCCTGTCGCGCAGAAAATGACTGGGCCGTGCAGTGCCCGTCGGGCCACCGCGCGCCGGCGACGAACGACAGCTCCCTCGCGACGGGAACCATCGTAAACGACTCCGTTCCCTGGCGACGCTCGCGGACCACGCCCCAGTCCTGCCAGGTGATCACGGCGCTCTGAAACTGCTCTCGCCAGCCCTGTCGCCGCGCGCTGCTCTGCAGGAGCGTGAGCAGCTGCGACGCCAAGTCCGAGTCCGCCATGAACGTTCGTTCGTCGTCCTGTCGCTGCGCCATGACCGCGAAGAACGTGTCTCGAAGCGCGTCGTTCGCGTCCCGGGGAGCGAGGGCGATCGAGAGCGTGTCGCCAGCGACGCCGCCGTTCGCGCCCGGATCGAGCAGCACGATCTTCGAGACCGTGAGCAGCTCGCCGCCGAGCCGCTCTCGATCGTTGAGGTATCCGAGGCCGGTTCCGTACAAGAGTCGGTTGGTCGAGCACTCCGTGAGCAAGATTCGGCTCACCGGACGCTCGGCTTGAAACGTCACGGTCTGTCCGGGTCCCAGGGTGACAGCCTGCTCCGTTCCTCGGTCACCGCCTTGGGTGGTCGACAGCGAACAGATGCTGAGCTGACTGCGGTTTTCGACGCTGACCGTCCCAGTGAAGCCCGAGCCCGACGAGCCCGATGAGCCTCCGCCGCGCATCGAGATACAACCCTGAGCGCCGGCGACGAAGAGCGAAATCGCGAGAAGCAACCGGTGATTTTTCATAGAAGTGTCCCTTGTCTCTGCGGCGAGCGCCGCGTGCTTGAAAACAGTCCCCAGTATCGAGTCGCGCCTTCGCGCTCAGCGGCGCACGGGAACGGCGCGGCACTCGCCGAGGTCCCTCGGGCACACGAGGAGCTGCCCCGCGCGGGCGCCGCGCTCTCCCATGAGCACCATCGAGTACTGGCGATCCGTGGCGATCTCGGGGATCGCAACCGTGCCGATCGCCGCGCCCGTGCAGGGCCGATCGGCCGCCGTACGAAGCTGCACGCGCGCCATGAGCGCCGTGGGAATCGAGCGAAAGCGCCCTTCGGTGTTGGGGCCCGTCGGGTTCGACCACGCGTCTTCGGCGACGCGCTCGAACACCGGCTCGGGTCCGCGCGATCCCGGGGGCGCGACGCACACGTCCACGGCCGTCGTGCCCGCCCACGCGTTGAAGATCGAGAGCAACGAGTTGCCTTCAGCGGGCGCCGCTGGGGCGGGGTCTTCTTCGACGACGACGTGCGGGGTCGCGGTCGATCCCATCATCGTGCTCGCGAGGATGGCCGTGTACTGCTTGTTCGCCTCGAGCTCGGGCGTGCTTCCGACGACGATGCGCTGGGCGTCGCTGGTGCTCCCGCGCGGAGAGATCGAGTACATGCGCGAGCCGGTCTGACTGGCGTAGTGGCCGGTGCGCGTCGCGTACGGGATGTCGTCCCAGGCGGGGGTGTCGATCCCGTTCCAGCGAAAGGTCACGTGCGCGCCGCTCGCGCCCGGGAGCGCGTTGATCACGCGGATCTGTGCGATGCCCGGGGCGGTCGCGGTCGATCCCGAGGGCGAAGCGCCGGCGTCGGCGTTGCCCGCGCCGATGAGGCCGTTTCGAGCAGCCATTTCGCGGGCCATGATGAGCATGGGCGCGACGTAGAGCGCGATGGCCGTCGCGCGCTGCGACGCGTCGTAGCCCCGCACTTTGCACCGCGCGGCCTCGCCTCGCATCGACGGAACGCCCGTCGCAGAGACGTCGAAGCGATCGTTGCGATCGCTCAGCACCCACGCGCCGTCGGCGTCGATGCGGCCGCCCTTCTGCTCGTTCCACGGGACGATCACGCGCGATCCGTCGATGCGAAACACGACGTCGCCGTTGTTCGTGACGAGCTGCGTGCCGTTGAAGCGCGCTGCTGGGCTGGTCTCGACCGTGATCGCGCCGTCCGCAGCCATCGAAGCGGGAATGCAAAAGCCTGGTCCCGCGCTCGGATCCAGCGCGAGCTCCATCGCGCGCAGCGCGATCGCGCCGCTCGGAGCGCCCGCCGCGGACGCCCCCGCGTTGCCGTTTGCAGCGGCCTGCGACGCGGGAGGAGCCTTCTTGCATGCCCCGAGGAGCGCGCCGAGCGCCAAGGTCACTTGAATGTGTGTGCGGATGCTAGAGGTCACGTAGCCGAGTCCTTTCATGGTTCGTGTTCGGTCCATGAGTTCGGCGTCGACCCCTCGGCGCTGACAGATCTTCCCTGACGCCGCATGACAGCGCGCGGTGCGGGCGAGCACGCGGTCGTCATGTCAGAGTTAGCTCGAGTTTTCCTGCAATCTGAGCCGCTTGCCGCGAATCAGGAAATCCGCCATTCTGCAACGGCTTGTCATGGACGGGCGCCGCCGCGCTGCCTCGCTGTCACCGAAAGAGCCGACGCTCGTCGCAGGACGCTTTCGTCTCGGTCGCCATCTCGGCACCGGGGGAATGGGCGCTGTGTACGAAGCGCACGACGAGTGGACTGGCCGACGCGTCGCGCTCAAGCGCTTGAACAAGCGCGCGTTCGACGCGCTCGAAGGGCACGACGATCCGCAAGGCGACGAGCGCTTCTTTCGCGAAGCACGCGTGATCGCGAGCCTCGATCACCCGCACATCGTTCGGCTCCACGACTTGGGTCGCGACGAAGACGGCGCGCTCTACCTCGTGCAAGAGCTGCTCGACGGAATGGACCTGCGCCGCTGGCTTCGCGCCAACACAACGGTGACCAACAAGCAGTGCGTCGAGCTCTGCTACGCCGCGAGCGACGCCATCGCGCACGCCCACGAGATGGGCGTCGTGCACAGAGACCTCAAGCCCGAGAACATCTTCGTCGAGCGCGCGCCGAGCGGCCGCCTCGTCGCCAAAGTGATCGACTTCGGAATCGCCCGCCACGCCGCGCGCGATCAACGACTCACGCCCACCGGCCAAGTGTTCGGAACGCCCTCGTACATGGCCCCCGAACAAGCCGACGGACACTCGCCCGTCGACCCGAGCTGGGACACCTGGGCCCTCGCCATCATCGCGTTCGAAGCGCTCGCCGGCCGCAACCCCTACGCGCGAGACAACGTGCTCGCCACGCTCTCGGCGCTGCTCAAGGACCCTGCACCCTCCCTTCGCGACCTGCGCTCGGACGCGGATCCAGCGCTCGCCGCGGTGATCGACCGCGCGCTCTTGCGCGACCGAGCAAAGCGCTTTCGCGACTGCGCAGCGTTTCGTGACGCGCTGCTCGAGACGGGGCTCCTCGGCGACGACGACGCGTGGGCGCGAGCCCTCGCAGATCGCCCCAAGCGACGCCACCAAGCCTCCGACGAGTCCCTGCACGCGAAGATCGCGCGGGACGCCTCGTCCGAGACAGCGCCCATCGCCGCCACGGCCGATCGCGCGAGGACCGAGGCGACGATCGATGTTCCCGCGGCGGTCGAGGCCCCAGACGACGCGCCCGCGCGCGTCGAGACGACGCGCGATGGACTCGATGCGTCCGACGACGCGACGCACGACCAGGCTATCGTCGCGATCGGGCTCTCGAAGCCGAACCGAGCCCCCGTCGCCATCGCCCTCCTCGTCGCGGCGCTCGGCGCAGCCACGCTCGCCGCACGAAGCCGCGCGTCGGCGCACACCACGCCGTCGCCCTCGCCCCGTGCGCTGCCCTCCGCCGCAGCCCCCGCGCCTGCCGCCGCGACGCACGCCGCCGAAGCGCGCCCCGCGCCCGCCGTTCCCGTGGCGCACGTCACGAGCCCGTCGAGCGCCAACGCCCCGAGCGCGCAGCCCGCGCGGCGACCGAGCGCCGTTGCACGCACACACATTCAAACGCCCACGCCCGTCGCCAGCCCGACTCCCGTGGCGCCGACGCAAACGCCCCCGACTCGCAACGTTGATGACGAGACGTCGACGCCGATCCGACGGTTTCCGTAGCGCGCTCTTCGCGCTCGGGGGCGCGCTCGTCGCGGGGCTCGCGCCGTCCGTCGCGCGCGCGCAGGCGACGAGCGACGCGCCGATCGACCTCTCCGAACAAGCGCGGCGGCACTTCGTTCAGGGCCTCGAGGCGCTCGATCGAGGGCGCTTCGTCGAGGCCGCGCAGGCCTTCGAGCGCTCGTATCGTCTTCGCCCCTCGGCGGTCGCGCTCGTGAACCTCGCGATCGTGTACCGCAATCAGGGACGCTACCTCGACGCGCAGGGGCTCTTTCGACGCGCGCTCACCGAGGGCGCGACAGAGCTCCTGCCCGACGAGCTCGCGCGCGCCCGCAACGACCTCGCGCGGCTCGAGCTCGCGACGCCCAGGGTGCGCTTCGCGGGGCTGCCGCCGTCCGCCGAGCTCCGGTGCGACGGGCGCGTCGTCGCGCGCGCGGACTTCGAGCGAGGGATCCCGCTCGACCCGGGAGCCCACGTATTCAACGTGACCGCCGCGGGGTTCGAGCCCGAGCAGCGGACCATTCGAACAGACCCGAGCACACAACAGACGATCGAGCTGTCGCTCCGGCGCTCGCCGAGGGCGCGGCTGTGGGTGGTCGTCCCGCCGACGCTCCGGACGTACGCGGCGCTGGTCGACGGAACCCCCTGGGAATTCACTGGCCGTTCACGCGCAGTGCTCCCGGGGACCCACCGCGTCCGGGTGACCGCGGAGGGCTACCTCCCCTTCGACCGCACGGTGCTCGTCAACGACCGGACGACGGTGCGCGTCGACGTCGTGCTCTCTCGCGCGCCCCCGTCGCGTACGTGGATCTACGTCGTCGGCGCCATCGCAGGCGCCGCGGCGCTCTCGGCGGCCATCGCGATTCCGGTCGCGCTCGACGCGCGCGCCCCGTTGCCGACGGGCCTGTGGGACGGCCCTGTCTCGACGCCGGGAAGGCCATGAGCGCGCGACGCACGCACCGACTCGGCGCGCTCTGCGCGCTAGCCGCTCTTTCGCTCGCGGGCTGCGGCGGAGGCGTCGAGCCGGGCGTGTTCATCATCGTCCGAAGCAACATCACGAACCTCGGTCGCGTACGCTTGCGCCTCACCCGCGACGGACGCCCCACCAACGGGGGAACGACCTATTTCGACACCGTGTTGCCCGTGCGACGCGCGGCGCCCGACGTCGTCGGATCGATCGCGGTGCGCGCGCCCACGGACAGACCGGACGTTCCGCTGTACGTGATCGCGACGGCGCTCGTCGGAGACCGCGAGATCGTGACGCAGCAAGCGCTCGTGACGTTCGATGTGCGACGACAGCAGCGACTGACCATGTTTCTCGCGGCCGAATGCGAGTCCGTCCAGTGCTCGTCCGGCGAGACGTGCACGCGCGGCCCGGTGTGCGTGACCGAGACCATCGAGCGCCTCCCGGACGCGCGGAGCGACGCAGGCGCGTTCGAGCCGCTGCTTCCGTCACCGACGATCCGGCCCGACGCGAGCGCGATGGACGCCGCCATGGACGCGAGCGAGACCGACGTCGCGACGGACAGCCCCACCGACGTGCGCCTCGACGTGCTCTCGCCCCGAGGCCTCGGCGTCGTCATCGGCGGAACGCACACCTGCGCCACCCGCGACGGCGCGACCTACTGCTGGGGCTCGCGCTCGCACGGACAGATCGCCTCGTCGCAGATCGCCAACGACACGATCGGACCGCAGCGCTTGTCGCTCTCGGTCTTTCGACTCGCGCTCGGCGCACGACACACCTGCGCGGTGGCGTACGGCTTCGAGACGCCATTTTGCTGGGGCGACGCAGCGTTCGGAGCGCTGGGACGCCCCGGGCAGCCCGGCGGATCGATCCCTGCGCAGGTGGCGGCGCCCATCACAGGAATCGTCGACCTCTGGTCCGCGGGCTCGATGACGTGCGCGGCGAGCATGGGTCCCTCCTTTCGATGCTGGGGCGACAATCGCTTCGGCCAGCTCGGCTTCGCGGGACGCGCGTCGCTCGATCTCCCGACGCTCACGTTCTCGACGAGCCCTGCGCCCATTCAAATCCCGGTGTATCTGGGCTCGCAGACGGTGTGCTTCCGACACGGGCGCGCGCCGTTTCTCTCGTGCGTGGGGCTCAACGATCGAGGGCAGTTCGGCGCGCTCGCGCCCGCAGAGTCGTCGGACCTCGTCGCGGTGCGCGGCGCGAGCGTCTTCTTCGCGCTCGCGTCGGCGGGAGGCGGGCACGGGTGCGCGATTCCCACGCCGATCGGGAGCGCGCCGATGCAGTGCTGGGGCGACAACGCGTCGCTGCAGTGCGGACGCGCCGCGAGCGACGCGGGCGCGAGCGTCGACCTCGGCCCCATCGACGACCGGCGCTCCGACTGGACCTCGGTTCACGCAGGGCGCGCCGCCACGTGCGCCACGGACATGGCGAGCAACGTGTACTGCTGGGGAAGCAACGAAGCAGGGCAGCTCGGAACCGGATCGCTCGCCCCCGCGCGCACCGCGACGCCGCAGCGCGTGGCGCTCCCCGAGGCGGTGCTCAGCGTGGACGTGAGCCCCGACGGAGACGTCGCGTGCGCGGTCACTCGCTCGCTCGAGCTCTACTGCTGGGGCGACAACCGATGGGGGCAGATGGGCTACCCGCCCGCCGCCGTCGGAAGCGCCGAACCCACGCCCACACCCACGCGGATTGATTTGTGATCACACAATAGCGTCGCCGCGATCCGTCAGTCCTCGGGCTCTTCGCGGACGACCTCGACGACCGCCGCCTCGGGGTCGAGCAAGAACCCGTCGTCTCGGCTCTGGATCAGCTTCGCGAGCCCCATCTGCCGCAGCCGCGTGAGCGTCACGTACACGCGGTTTCGCGCGGCGCTCGCGAGCGCTTGCTCGCCCGGCCAGCCCGCGGCGAAGAGCGCCTCGAGCGCGAGCCCACGGCCGGGCGCGTCGATCCGCTCGCGCGCGAGCCGCGCGAGGATCAACCGCGCAGCCCTTGATTTTTGCAGGCGAACCGAGCGCTCGTCCCCGACGCGAAACCAACGAGCCTCGGGCCCGACGACCAGCACCGACGCCGGATCGCCCTTGCTCGTCACCGTCGTCGCAGCGTCCGTCGCACCCGTGGCGAGCGCGAGCGTCTGCTCGAGCGCGCGAATCGCGACGCGCACGTCTTCCGACGAGTCCGCGGCGCCGGGGCCTCCTTCGGGCGATGGCGCGCGAGCCTTCGCGATCGCAGCGACGGCGTCCTCGACGCGCCCCGCGCGCGATCGATCGTCGGACGACGCGAGCGCAGCGTGCGCCCGCGCGAGCGCCAAGACGTGCCGCGTCGAGAGCGTCTCGATCCCGTCCGCCGCGCGATCGGCGACCTCGAAGTGCCGCGTCGCGCTTCGCGCGTCTCCGAGCCTCGCGTCGATCACCGCGATCGTCGCCGAGGCCATCGCGAGATACTGGCGATCCCCCGTGTCGCTGAGCGCCTTCGCGGCGTGAACCAACGTCGCGCGAGCCTCTTCGTAGCGTCCTTGCTCGAGCTCGACCGTGGCGAGGTAGCGCGAGACGACCCCCTCGAGCATGCGATCGCCCACGCCGCGGTGGATCGCGATGGACGCCAGCAAGCGCTCGCGGGCCTCTGCGAAGCGCCCGCGCGACTGCGCGACGCGGCCTTGAATTGCGAGCACATACCCCTCGGTGCGGCGGTCCTGGGTCTCCGACAAAACAGCGAGCGAATCTGCAGACAGATCCTGCGCATCTTCGACGCGACCGACGCTCAGCGACGCCTGCGCGAGCTGCGCGAGCGCGACGGCCTCGTACCGCCGGTCGCCCGTCGTTCGCGCGTGCGTCAACGCGGTGCGCGCGAGGGCGAGCGCGTTTTGTGCGTGTCCGCGCCAGAGTTCGGCGCCAGCGAGCGCGACGAGGAGGTCGCCCTCGAGCGCAGGGTCGTCGAGCTCGCGGACGATGGCCTTCGCGGCGTCGAAGCGCTCGGCGGCTTCATCGGGGTGCTCGGCGAGGTCGAAGAGCACCGCGAGCCGCGTCAGGGCCCGAGCTTCGTCTGCGCGCGCGCGACACGCACGAGCGGCCTCGAGCGCGCTTCGAAAGCGAAGGAGGCTGTCGGCCACGCGGCCGCGGAGGAGCTCGGCGGTCGCCAGCGTAAACAGCGCCCGGGCTCGAACGACCGTCGCGGGCCCTTCGACCGAGAGCGCCTCGTCGAGCATCGCGAGGTACGGATCGAGGCGCCCTGCGGCGGACGCGAGCAACACGGGGTCGAGCAGCAACAGCGCACGCAGCGCAGCGTCCGCGCGCTCGGCGTCGAGGGGCTCCGAGGCGAGCGCGCGCGCGCACACAGCGAGGAGGTTGTCCGCGTCGACCGAGAGCCTACGCGCGTCGAGACGCGGGAGCTGCGCCGCGCCGGGGTCTGCAAAACAACCGAGAAAATACCGCTCGTGCCGCGCGCGCGCGTTCGCCCCCTCGCCGGTGAGCGCGAGCTTCTCTTCGGCGTACTCGCGGAGACACTCGAGCAGACCGAAGCGACGCTCGCCGCGCGCGCTGTCCGTCGTCGAGACGCGCACGAGCGACTTTCGATGGAGCGCTTGCAGCACATCGAGCACCGGCGGCGCGTCGGGTCCGCCGTCGAGCACGCGCAGCGCAGCGTCGATCGAGAAGCCCCCGCGAAACACAGAGCACTGCGCGAACACGGACCGCTCGTGGGGAGCGAGGAGCTCCCACGACCCGTCGATCGTCGCGCGAAGGGCCGTCTGGCGCGTGGGGGCTCCGCGGGCTCCGCCCGAGAGCAGCTCGAAGGGACGCGCGAGCCACGCGAGCAATTGACGCGGGGCGAGGACGTCCGCGCGCGCCGCGCACAGCTCGATCGCGAGGGGAACCCCCTCGAGGCGCCGCACGATTTCAGCGATGGACGCGGCGTCCTCGTCCGAGAACTGCACCCCAGCGCGCGCCGCGCTCGCGACAAAGAGCTGTGACGCCGCGAAGCCAACGAGCTCTCCAGCGCGCGTCTCCAACGGCGGAAGCGCGAGGGGCTCGAGCTCGACGCACACCTCGGTCGCGAGCCGCAGTCGCTCGCGCGACGTCACGACGAACGAGACCGAGTCGGCCAGCGAGAGCCACGGCCCGAGCATCCGCGGGGCGTGCTCGACGAGCTGCTCCATGTTGTCGAGAACGACCACCGAGAGCCCCGCGCTGCGCAACGCGCGCCCGAGCTCGTCTACCGCGTCGTCCGACGAGCCCACGGCGAGCAAGGGCACACCGAGCGCGCGCGCGACAGCGGCGCACGCGTCGTCGAGGTCGCGGCACTCGCTGAGGTCGCAGAACACCGACGCTTCACCGCAGCGGCGCGCCCACTCTTGCGCGATCCGCGTCTTGCCCATCCCTCCGCTGCCGGTGATCGTCACGAGGCGCGCTCGTTCGGCGCGGAGGCGATCGAGGATCACGAGCTCGCGCTCGCGTCCAACGAAGCTCGGGAGCGACGCGAGCTCGACCCACGCGGGAGCAGGCGCCGACGCCACGCTCACCGCCGTGTTGGCCCAGCCACGACGCGTCGAGCGCTCACTCGAAGGACTCGAGCGAGAGCGACGTGTCCGGCTTGTACTGCCAGAACCGCCCGTCCGGCGTACGGTAGAACGCCGCGGGGAGCCTGGGCCAATCGCGCTCGCCCGTCGCCGAGCCGCGCGAGACGGGGTACGAGCACGCCGCGCGACACAGCATGCTGTTCAGGTCGTTGCAGAGGCTCGCGCAGCGGGCGCGCTCGACGAAGTAGTTTCCGTCGCCGTTGCTGACGAGGGTGGCGACCGGGAGGGTGCTGCCCGCGATGGGGCCCGTGGGCGTGCCCGCGCCGCTCCAGCGAAAGAGCCCCGCGTTGGTCCCGAGCAGCGCGGCGCCCGCTTCGGCTGGCGCGAGCCGCGTGAGCTCTTGGCCTGCGACAGGGCTCGCGACCACGGCCCACATCCCGTCTTTGTACCGACGAAACCGAGGTGTCATCGGGTTGAACGGGTCGTTGCTCAGCACGAGGACGTCCGTCGCCGAGAGCGCCGCGAAGCCCTCGAGGATCTGCGTCCCCGAGGTGGCTGGGGCGACGCGGAGCATGGTTCCGTCGTAGTACGCGAAGGCGCTGTTGGCGGCGAACCACACGCTGTTCGACGCGAGCACTTGAATGCGTGTGACCGAGCCCGCGACGCCCGCCGCCGCTTGGCCGATGGGGGTCCAGCCGACTCCGTTCCACCGGAGAAACGCGACGCCCGGCTCGGGCGAATCGCAGCCCTCGACGATCGCGTAGCCCTCCGTGGGCGACACCATCGCGAGCGCCGCCGCGCGCCCGAACCCCGCCGGAACAGTCGTGTCCGTCCACTGCGCTCCGTCCCACCGCGCGATCGCGAGCGTCCGGTTCTGGCAGCCGGTCGCCTCGACCGAGCCCGCGACGAACACGTCGTTGGCGCTCGTGCCCGCGACGGCCCCGACGAAGCTCCCGAGCCGACCACGAAACACGTCCGCGTTGATCCGTCCTGGGCTCTCTTGGCGATAGGGCGAGCATGCGGCCGCGGCGGCGACCACGGCACACACAATCAACGCTCGTGCGCGAGACACGCGGGACGGGCTGGACACAGTCGAGCGCATCACGCGGTCCCGTACGCTTCGATCGGGGGGCAGGTGCAGACGAGCTTTCGATCGCCGAGCGCGTTGTTCACGCGGCCGACGTGCGGCCAGAACTTGCGCTCGCGCGTCGCCGGCGACGGAAACGCCGCTTGCTCGCGGGTGTACGGGTGCTTCCACTCGCTCGCGAGGCACGGCTCCATCGCGTGCGGAGCGTTCTTGAGCAAGTTGCCCTCGCGCGGCTGGCGGCCCGCTTCGACCTCGGCGATCTCCGCGCGGATCGAGATCATCGCATCACAAAAGCGATCGATCTCCGCGAGCGACTCGCTCTCGGTGGGCTCGACCATGAGCGTCCCCGCGATGGGCCAGCTCATCGTCGGCGCGTGAAAGCCGTAGTCCATCAAGCGCTTGGCGACGTCCTCGGGCTCGACGCCCGCGGTCTTCTTGAAGGGCCGCACGTCCAAGATGCACTCGTGCGCCACGCGCCCCTGCGTCCCGACGTACACCACGGGAAAGTGCGCGTTGAGCCGCTTGGCGATGTAGTTGGCGTTCAAGATCGCCACCTTCGTCGCCTGCGTGAGCCCCTCGCCGCCCATCATTCGGATGTACGCCCACGAAATCAACAACACGCTCGACGAGCCCCACGGCGCCGCGGACACAGGACCCACGGCGTCCTTCGAGCGCGTCTCGATCACGGGCTTGGCGGGAAGGTGCTTGGTGAGGTGCGAGGCCACGCAGATGGGGCCCATTCCCGGACCGCCGCCGCCGTGCGGAATGCTGAACGTCTTGTGCAAATTGATGTGCACGACGTCCGCGCCGATGTCGCCCGGTCGGCACAAGCCCACCTGCGCGTTCATGTTGGCGCCGTCCATGTAGACCTGGCCGCCGTGCTCGTGGATCACGGCGCACACGCGCTTGATCGACTCTTCGAACACGCCGTGCGTCGAGGGGTAGGTCACCATCAGCGCCGCGAGCTTGGGCGCGTGTTGGTTGGCCTTGGCTTCGAGATCACTGACGTCGATGTTCCCGCGGTCGTCGGTCTTGACCACGACCACTTCCATCCCGGCCATGACCGCGGAAGCAGGGTTGGTTCCGTGGGCGGACGAGGGGATCAGGCACACGGTGCGGTGGCCCTGCCCGGTCGCCTGCAAGTGCGCTTTGATCACCAAGAGGCCCGCGTATTCGCCCTGCGCGCCCGCGTTGGGCTGCAGCGAAACGCCCGGGAGTCCCGTGATGTTCGCGAGCGCGCTCTCGAGCTCGGCGAAGACCTGCGCGTAGCCCTTCGCTTGGTCGACGGGCGCGAAGGGATGAATGCGGTTCCACCACGGGTCGGTGATCGGGATCATCTCGGCCGTGGCGTTGAGCTTCATCGTGCACGACCCGAGCGGGATCATTCCGTACGCGAGCGAGAGGTCTCGGCCTTCGAGCTTGCGCATGTAGCGAAGCATGTCCGTCTCGCTGTGGTGCTGGTTGAACACCGGGTGCGTCAGGTACGCGCTCGTTCGACGCAGCGAATCGGGGACCGAGCTCGCGCTCTTGTCCGCGAGGGCCTCGATGTCCGCCGCGCTCTTCGCGACGCCGAACACCTTGCAGAGCACGGCGAGCTCGCGGCTCGAGACGGTCTCGTCGAGCGCGATCGTGACGGCCGTCGAAGAGAGTCGTCGCAGGTTGATTTCGTGTGCGAGCGCGTCGGCGATCCACTTGTCGCACTGAGCGCTCGTGCCCTCGACGCGGATCGTGTCGAAGAACGGCGCGCTCGCCACGGTGATCCCCGCGCCCGAGAGCGCGTCACGAAGCGCGCACGCGGCGCTGTGGGCTCGGGCAGAGATCGCGCGGATCCCGTCGGGGCCGTGATAGACCGCATACATCCCTGCGACGATGGCGAGCAGCGCCTGCGCCGTGCAGATGTTGCTCGTGGCCTTCTCGCGGCGGATGTGCTGCTCGCGGGTCTGCAGGGCCATGCGCAGCGCGGGCTTTCCGTGGGCGTCCTGCGACACGCCGATGATGCGGCCCGGGAGCTTGCGCACGAACTCGGTCTTGCACGCGAAGAACGCCGCGTGCGGCCCGCCGTACCCGAGGGGAACGCCGAAGCGCTGCGAGTTTCCCACGGCCACGTCCGCGCCCTGCTCTCCCGGCGGAACGAGCGTCGCGAGCGCGAGCAGATCCGTCGCCACGATGAACAGCGCGTCGGCCTTCTTCGCGCGCGCGCCCACTGCAGCCAACGGGTGAACGCTCCCGTCGGTGCGCGGGTACTGCACGAGCACGCCGAAGGGACGGAGCGCGTCGAAGTCCGCGGTCTCTTCGTCGCCGACAACCACATCGATCCCGAGCGCCTCTGCGCGGGTCTTCACGACGTCGATGCTCTGCGGGTGGCAGTGAGCAGACACGAAGAAGACGTTCTTCTCGGCGCCGCCGTCCTCGGGTTGACCCTTGAAGCCGAACGCGAGGTGCATCGCTTCGGCCGCGGCCGTTCCCTCGTCGAGGAGGGACGCGTTGGCGACCTCGAGGCCCGTGAGGTCCGAGACCATCGTCTGGTAGTTGAGCAGCGCCTCGAGTCGTCCCTGCGCGATCTCGGCCTGGTAGGGCGTGTACTGCGTGTACCAGCCGGGGTTCTGCACGATGTTGCGCAGGATCACCGGCGGCGTGACGCAGTCCGCGTAGCCCATGCCCAGATACGATCGGTAGACCTTGTTCATCGCGCCGAGGCGCGCGGCCTCTTCGAGCAGCGCGGACTCCGAGAGGGCCGCGGGCAGATCGATCGGCTGCGCCACGCGGATCGCCGCGGGAACCGTCTCAGCGACGAGCGCGTCGAGCGACGCGACGCCGAGCGTCTTGAGCATTCGGGCCTGGTCTTCGGGGCTCGGTCCAATGTGGCGCCGCACGAAGACGTCTGGGTGCGCGAGAGACGACATGAGCGCGGTGTATACCGCTACGGAGTGGCCAGCGGAAGCTACCGCCAAGCGCGCAAAAGCTCCGACGCAGCGAGTCGTCGAAATGTGGCGATCGTGGGTAAGGTGTCGGAGGGATGGCGACAGCGCTCGAAGCGACCGCGTTGGGTGCGTTGTGTGCGCTCGCGGTGTGCATCGCGTCGGCGCAAAACGTTCGCGTGGGAAACGAGCGTGGCGCGAGCACGAGAGGAAGACGCGCCGCGCCCGTTTCCTTCGCGATTGCGTCACGCGGGTTCCACCCGCGATCGCCTCGCGCTCGCTTCACCGCCACGCGGGCAGCCGCACCGTCAGCCGCGCGCCGCGCGCGCGAGCGCCGTCGAACGCAGCGTCACCGCCGTGGATCATCGCGACGTGGGCGATCAGCGCCAGACCGAGCCCCTGCCCTTCGGCGCCTGCTCGCTTCGCGGCCTCCCCTCGCACAAACGGCTCGAACAGCTGCTGTCGCTCGCGCTCGGACACGCCGGGGCCGTCGTCCTCGACGCTGAGCTCGACGACGTCGCCCCGTCGTTCGACCGCCACGCGGACGGATCGCGCGCCGAATTTCAAGCTGTTGTCGATCGCGTTGCGAAGGAGCATCCCGAGCAGCGCGCCGTCGCCGCGCACGAGCCCTTCGTCCCGCGCATCACGCTCGATCGTCCTCGAGAACTCCCTGCAAATCTCCTCGGCCACCGCCTCGAGCGAGACAGGTTCACCGGCGCCGAGCAGGCGCGAGTCCGCGAGGACCAGCACGCGATCCATGCGCCGCGAGAGCTCTTCGGCGAGGGCGGCGATCTGCGGCGACGCGCCTTGCTCCGCTTGAAGCTCTGCCTCGGCGCGCAGCGCGGTCAGCGGCGTTCGCATCTCGTGCGCGGCGTTGAACGCGAACCGCCGCGCCTGCGCCAAGCTCTCGGACAGGCGTCGAATCGTGCGTTCGAGCGCCGCCCGCAGCGCGTCGAGCTCGACGTAGCCCGTGGCCGATCCGATCGCTCGCTCGTCGGGCCGGTCGACATCGATCGCGTCGACGCTGTTGCGAAGCGCTGTGAGCGGCTCGAGCGAACGCGACGCCACGCGCCCGCTCGACCACGCAGCGAGCGCGCTCACGATCGCGACGGCGCCGAGCAACGCCCACACGAACGTCCATCGGTAGCGGGCCAACGCCACCAACGTCGATCGCGCCACCAATCGATGGTCCCGCGCGCTCGTGACGCACTCGCGAACGAGGGTGTTCCACTCGACGGTGCGGCAGCCGACGGGCGCGGTCGTCGCAAAATCGCCGCTGATCCGGAGGTCGCCGCGATAGACCGCGAGGCGCACCCCCGTGTGCTCGATCTCGCGCTGCTCTTCGGCCGCGACCTGCCGCGCCGAAGAATCGTCGCGCGCCTCGATCGCGAGCTCTCGGTCGAGCTGCCCCAGCAGATCGCGCAAGCGTCGATCCTCTTGGGCGATCGCCATGCTCCAGCTCAACGCGCCGAAGACGAGCGCGGTCGCGACGGCGCCGACCACCGCCACGAGGACGACCACGGACGCGATGCGCGCGCGCAACGAGCGCTCACTCGCCGAGCGCATAGCCGCCTCCGCGAACGGTGCGAATCCATTCTGCGCCGAGCTTCTTGCGGATGCGCGCGACGAGCACATCGAGGCTCCGCGCGGACGACTCGTTGTCTTCGCCCCACACTTCTTCGAGGAGCTCGCCGCGCGAAACGACGTTGCCCTTCGCGAGCGCCAAGCGGTCGAGCAGGCTCCACTCGCGCGCGGTGATCGGACACTCGTCGCCGTGGCGTGTCGCTCGGCGGGCGGCGAAGTCGAGCCGGACGGCGCCACGTTCGATCACCGTTGATCGCGCTGCGCCGCGACGGCGCCCGAGCGCGCGGATGCGATGCCTCAGCTCAGCCACGGCGAACGGCTTCGCGAGAAAGTCATCGGCCCCCGCGTCGAAGCCCTCGAGCCGCTGCTCGATCGCGCTGTGCGCCGAGAGGATCAAGAGCGGAACGTCTGCGCCCCGCGTACGGATCGCCTTGCACCATTGGGCACCCCACCCATCGCCGAGCGCGAGGTCGAGCACGATGAGGTCGACGCCCTCTTCGCCGAGGACTCGGTCCGCCTCTGCGATGCTCGCCGCGAAGAGCGCCGCGTGTCCTTCCGACTGCAGCGCGCGCCCGACGAGCGCGCGAAGCTCTGGGTGATCGTCGACGACAAGCACTCGCATCGGGTCGAGCGTTTGTACCCCGCGCGCGCCCCCAGCGCCGCACCGCTCGCGCGCGCGTCCGGGCGCGTTGAGCTTCTGTTGAGGTTGTTCGTCTACAGGTCGAGCGCCGTGATTCGACCAACGGACGCTCGGGTACGCCCTCGCGTGTGGCTCTTGCTGCTCGCGCTTTCGACGTGGTCGCTCGCGTGCGTCACCCCGAGGACCACGCGGCAGGACGTGTCCGACGATGTCCGCGCGAGGACGGGGGCGACGCTGCGAGCGCAGCCGTCGAGCACGGCGTTTTCGCTGCCCGACGGCGTGCGGCTCGACGACGGGCTCTCCGAGCGCGAAGCGATCGCGACCGCCCTGTGGAACAACGGCGCGTTTCAATCAGACCTCGCGCAGCTCGACGTCGCGCGCGCAGACCTCGCGGAGGCGGCGCTGCTGCCGAACCCGATTCTGTCGCTGGTGTTTCCGCTCGGGCCTCGACAGCTCGCCGCGGCGATCGCGATGCCCGTTGATTTTCTGTGGCAACGACCGAGGCGCGTCGAGCTCGCGCAGCGAGAGCTCGCGCGCGTGGGGCAGACGCTCGTGCAGGGCGCGATCGACCTCGCTCGGGACGCCCGCGTCGCCTACCTCGACGCGCAGCTCGCGACAGAGCGCGTTCGGCTCACGCGCGAAGCGCTCGCGCTGCTCGCCCAATCGAGGACCATCACCTTCGCGCGCGTCGAGCTGGGAGACGCCCCGCCGGTCGAGCTCGCGCTCCTCGACGCCGACGCCGCCGCGATCGAGACGCGCGCCGCACAAGCCGCGGGCGAACGCGACAGCGCCCTCGCGAGACTCGCGCGCGCGATGGGAGCGCCCCGCCGCGCGCGCTGGGCTCTTGCGCCGTTTGCCCCGGCGCCCGAGCGAGCGCTGTCGCTCGATTCGCTGGTCGAGCGCGCGCTCTCGTCGAGGCCCGACGTCCGCGCCGCAGAGATCGCGATCGAGGCCGCCAGCGAGCGCGTCGGCTGGGAGAAGTCCCGCGCGTGGAACCTCATCGCCCTGCTCGACAGCGGCTTCACGAACAACACCTTCGGCGCCTCGCCAGGGCTGCGCGCAGAGCTCCCCCTCTTCTCGCGTAACCAAGGCGGGATCAGCCGCGCGGAGGCCGAGCTGAGCCGCGCTTCGTGGCGCTACGTCGCCGTTCGGCAGCAGGTCACGGCCGAGGTCGCGCTCGCGCTCGCGACGTTCGAACAAGCCGCCGCGCAGCGCCGAATCATCGAGCAGCGCGAGCTGCCAGCGGTCGAGCGGCTCGCGGCCCGCGCGCGACAAGACCAGCAGCTCGGAGAGAGCGCGATGATCGTCGTGATCGACGCGACCCGGCGAACGGTGGACGTGCAGGCGCGCTTGCTCGAGAGCCGCGGGCTGGCAGCGAGGGCGTGGATCGAGCTCGAGCGGAGCGTCGGAGGGATGTCTCATGGGTCGCGTTGAATTCTGGTGCGCGGTGTGCTGCGCCTCGTTCGTCCACTGCGCGCCGCCCGCGGCGACCCGCGCTGCGAGCGCCGCCCGCCCCGCGCACGAGGCGCGCGGGACGGTCTTGAGCCGCGAGCAGGCCCGGCGGATCGACCTGCGCGCCGAGCGCGTCTCGCTCGACGCGATCGAGACGACGCGCGCGTTCGTCGGAGAAGTCCTCGCGCCGCCGGGCCGCTCGGTGACCCTCACCGCGCCGATCGCGGGAACGGTGCGTTGGAGCGCGACGCGCCCGCTCGCCGCGGGGCAGCACGTCGCCGCTCGCTCGGCGTTCATGACGATCCAGCCGCTCGCGCCTGCGGATCGCGACGTGCGAGCGCAGGCGAGCCGACAAGTCGCGCTCGCAGCGGCGCGGGTGACGCTCGCCGAGCAGCGACTGCAGCGGACCTCGGCCCTGCAGCAGCGCGACTCGTCGAGCCGCCGCGCGGTCGAAGAAGCGCAGGCCGAGCTCGACAGCGCGCGCGCCGAGCTCCGCGCCGCGAGGGCTCGGCAGTCCACGCTCTCGAGCGGACCGATGAACGCGGATGTCACGCTCGCGGTGCGCGCGCCGGTGGACGCGCGGATCCGCGCGCTCACGGTGGCCGATGGTCAGGTCGTCGCAGCGGGGGCTCCGCTCGCCGAGCTCGTCGACACGAGCGCGCGATGGGTGCGCGTGCCCGTTGCGCTCGCCGAGTGGTCGGTCTTCGACGGAGCCACGGACGTACGAGCCTTCCTCGGCGACGAGCGCGCGAGGGTCGCGCTCGCCGCGATCGACGGGCCGCCCACGGCGGACTTTGCCAACGCGACGCGCGATCGATGGTTCATCGCGCCCGCGGAGGTTGCCTGGCCGCCAGGGGCGCGGGTCACGGTCGAAGTGCGCAAGCCTGGCGCGAGGCGTCCGACGGTCGCGATCGAGGGAGTCCTCTTCGACGCGCTGGGCAGCGCGTTTGTGTACGTCGAGCGCGGGCCGTTGACCTTCGAACGACAGCGGGTCCGCGTCGAGGCGATCGACGCCGAGCGCGCGACGATCGCCTCGGGGCTGAGCGACGACGCGGTCGTCGTCACGCGGGGAGCGGTCGAGCTCGCGGGCCTCGACGCGCCAGGAGGACACTGATGCTGCGCGCCATCGTCGCCGCAGCGCTTCGATTTCGTGTGCTCGTCGCGATCGCCTCCGTCGCGGTGATGCTCCTCGGCGTGCGCGCGGCGCAGCAGTCGCCTCTCGACGTGTTTCCCGAGTTTGCGCCGGTCCTCGTCGAAGTGCAGTGCGAGGCGCCGGGCCTCTCGTCGCTCGACGTCGAGCAGCTCGTGACCACGCCCATCGAGCAAAACCTCGCAGGAACTCCGTTTCTCGCCTCCCTTCGCTCGAAGTCGGTCCAAGGCCTCTCGTCCGTCGTCGTTCTCTTTCGCGAAGGAACAGACCTCCTCCAAGCGCGGCAGCTCGTGCAAGAGCGCGTCAGTCGCGTCGCCGGCCTGCCGCTCGGCGCGCGTCCGCCGGTGCTCCTCTCGCCGCTCTCGTCGCTCTCGCGCGTGTTGAAAATTGGTGTCTACTCCGAGCAACGCTCGCAGATGGAGATCACCGACGTGATCCGCTGGATCGTTCGCCCGCGATTGATGTCGATCCCCGGCGTCGCCAACGTCGCCATCTGGGGACAGCGCGATCGCGCGCTGCAAGTGCAGGTCGACCCCGATCGATTGCGGGTCAACGGGCTCACGGTCGACGACGTCACCCGCGCGGTGCGCGACGCCACGTCGATTGGTGGCGGCGGGCTCGTCGAGCTTCCTTCGCAGCGCATCTCTGTGCAGCAGCCGCCCGCGGCGACGAGCGCAGAGAGCCTCTCGCGCACGCTCGTGTTGCGACCGGGCGCGCGCACGGGCGGAGTCAGGCTCGCGGCGGTCGCCACGGTCGTCGAAGAGCCGCCGATCGCCATTGGTGACGGCGTGATCAACGGGCGGCCGGGGCTCTTGCTCATCGTCGAGAAGCAGCCCTGGGGAAACACCCTCGAGGTCACGCGACACGTCGAGCGAGCGCTCACCGAGCTCGAACCGCAGCTGCGAGGGCTGCGCGTCGAGCGGTCGATCTTTCGCCCCGCGACGTTCGTCGAGCTGGCGGCGAAGAACCTCCGCGACGCGCTCGCGCTCGGGTGCCTGTTCGTCGTCGCGGTGCTGCTCGTGTTCTTGCGAGACCGCCGGGCGGCGATGATCTCGGCGGCCGCGATCCCGCTGTCGCTCGCGATCGCGATGATCGTGCTCTGGGCCCGGGGCGCGACGCTGAACACGCTCTCGCTCGCGGGGCTGACGATCGCGCTGGGAGAAGTGGTCGACGACGCGATCATCGACGTCGAGAACATCGAGCGACGGCTCCGCGATCACGCGACGCGCGAGGGCACGAAGAGTCGATTCGCGATCGTGCTCGACGCGTCCCTCGAGGTGCGGAGCGCGGTGGTCTACGCGACGCTGATCGTCGCGTTGGTGTTTCTGCCCGTGTATTTTCTGCCGGGGCTCTCGGGCGCGTTCTTTCGGCCCCTCGCGACGACGTACGTGCTCGCCGTCGCCGCATCGCTCGCGGTCGCGGTGGTCGTGACGCCTGCGCTGTCGCTGTTGTTTCTTCGGACGCCCGCGGAGCAACCGCGCCCCTCCGCCGCGGCGACGCTGCTCGAGCGCGCCTACGAGCCGGCGCTCCGCGCGGCGCTCGCCAGGCCCAAGGCCGTCGTCGCGCTCGCGGCGGCGATGGCGATGGCCGCCCTGCCCGCAGCGCGGTCGCTCGGAGAGGGCTTCATGCCGCCCTTTCGCGAGCGCGACTTTCTCATGCACTGGATCGCCCCGCCCGGAACCTCGCTCACCGAGCTTCGCCGCACGGTCGAGCGCGTGACGACCGAGCTGCGCACCATCCCTGGCGTCCGCGGCGTGGGCTCGCACCTCGGGCGCGCCGAGGTCGCCGACGAGGTCGTCGGGAGCAACTTCGCGGAGCTATGGGTGAGCATCGCCGAGGACGCGCCCGAGCGAGAGACTCGCACACGCATTCAACAAGTCGTCGACGGCTATCCCGGCATCCAGCGAGACGTGCAGACCTACCTGCAAGAGCGCGTCAAAGAAGTCGTCTCGGGCGCAAAGGGCGCCATCGTGTTGCGGATCTACGGCTCGGACCTCGACGCGCTCCAGCGACACGCAGCGCAAATCGCGGCTTCGCTGCGAGGCGTCGACGGGATCGCAAACTTGTCCGTCGAGCAACAAGCGCGCGTCCCGCAGCTCGAGCTCCGGACGCAGCCCGAAGCGCTGGGGCTCGTCGGCCTGACCGCAGGCGACGTGAGGACCCTCGCGGCGACGTTGCTGCAAGGACAACGCGTGGGGCAAGTGATCCGTGATGGCCGGATCATCGACGTGCTCGTGATCGGCGAGGCGCGGCTGCGCGCAGACCCCGCGGCGCTTGCCCGCGTCTCGATCGACGCCGCCGGAACGCCCCTTCGCGCCGTCGGGTCCCTCGAGCTCAGCTCGAGCCCCAACGCGCTCGTGCACGAAGGGACGGTCCGCCGGATCGACGTCACCTGCGACGCGCGCGGTCGAGACCTCGGCGCGGTGGCGCGCGACGTCGAGCGCGTCGCGCGAGCGCACGCTCTGCCGTCGGACATGCGGGTCGAGCTGCTCGGCGAATACGCGGCTCGCGCCGAGGCGCGCGCGCGGCTCATCGCGCTCTCGCTGCTCTCGTTGCTCGGGGTGTTCGTCGTGTTGTACGTCGACTTTCGCTCGGCGAGCGCGGCGCTGATCGTGTTCGTGAGCCTGCCGTTTGCGCTCGTGGGCGGCGTCGCGGGCGCGTGGATCGGCGGCGGGGTGCTCTCGCTCGGCTCGCTCGTCGGCTTCGTCTCGGTCCTCGGAATCACCGCTCGAAACGGGATCATCCTCGTGAGCCACTATCGCTCGAACGAGCCGCGCGAGGGCGCCGACCGCGACCGCGAGCGAACGTCCGTCGAGCGCATCGTGCGCGCGAGTCGAGAGCGGCTGGTTCCGATCTTGATGACCGCCGCGGCGACGGCGCTGGGGCTCGCGCCGATCGCGATGGCAGGCGATCGCCCCGGGCACGAGATCGAGCACCCGATGGCGCTCGTGATCCTCGGCGGACTCGCGAGCTCGACGCTGCTCAACCTCTTCGCGATGCCCGCGATCTTCTTGTTGTTCGGCGCGCACAGCGAGCGGAGCGCCCCGGAGTGACGCGCCGTCACGCCGCCGCACACACAAACAACCTACACGCTATTTCGCTGCTCACAGTCCTGTCGTACGCTGCGCGACCATGCAAACGCCGAATCCAGACTCGCACTACCTCAAGTTCGTGAAGTTCGCGTCGTACACGGCGCGCAGGCTTCAGCGCGCGGGCCACGACGCGCTGGCCAAAGACGTCCTTCGCTCTCGCGACGCTGTCCGTACCGCGGGGCGCGCGTGGGAGGACAGCGACGACGCCGTGCAGACCGCGTACGCGGATCGCGACGCCGCGGACGACGGGCTCGATGTATTGGCGCAGACCGCGCGAACGACGCTCGCGGGACGAGCGATCGACGCGCCGACGACCGAGCCGTACACGCTCGTGTTTCCGAGCGGCATCGACTACTACACGATCGCGCCGGTCGACGAAGAAGTGAGCCGCTACGAAGAGCTCGTCGCGCGGCTGAAGAAGCACCTACCCGCGTCGGACGCGGTCCGAAAGTCGACCGTAGCTCCCCTCGAAAAGGGCATCGCGGCGTACGGAGAGAGCTCGAAATCCCTGCGCAGGGCGCTCGAAGCGCAAGCGCTCGCGGGGACCGAGCTCGAGCGCGCGATCAAGCACTTCGTGCGTCAAGTCGAGAAGGTGTACGGCGCGATGATCACCGCCGAGGGAAAGAGCGCCGCAGAGAGGTATTTTCCAAAGACGCGGACCGCGAAGGGGCCGCGCAACGCGAAAGGCGGGCCCGCGCCGGCCCCAGAGCCCGATCCAGAGCGCTGAAACGCGGGATTCCGGGGGGAGATGCACGATCGTGCAACGACAGAACGGTGCGTGGGGAGGGGGGAAGCAACGCTTGGCGACCGCGCGAGCGTGCGTTCCGGGGCCGCATGCGCGGCTCACGCGTAACGGAGCGTGGTGTGACGGGTCGGAGGGCAAGCGCACTGCGGCGAGAGACATGCGGCGAGTTGAACCGCGTGCGCTGTGGCGTGCTCGATGGTGGTCGTTTCCGCGGTGCGACGCTCACCGCGACAACGTGCTCCACGCTCCCCGTTTTCGAGAACGTCGAGGCGATGCGACGCACGCCCCGGATCGCCCCCGTCCATACGCGCACAAGTGTTGGTAGCCTTCGGTCGATGTCGCGGCTGCAATCGCTCACAGTGTTCGTCGCGTACGCCGTCGGTTGCGTGGCTGCGCGAGCTGGCGATTCGGACACAGATGCCCGAGACGCAACGGCAGACACGGTGCTGGAGGATCGTGCGGACACAGGCGCAGTTCGCCCTTTGTTCTCCGAGTGCGCGAACCACGAACAGTGCGGCCTCCGCGGCCGATGCCTGTTCATCTTCCCAGGCGGACTCTGTACCCGATCCTGCACCGATGATTCGCAATGCGGGACGGGGCTCTGCGTCGCGAGCACCTGTCTCCCGAGCTGCACGCTCGGCGGCGGCGAGTGCACGCCGAGTCGCGTATGCGTGTTCGATGGCAACTCACAAAGCGCTCGACGTGTATGTATGCCCTCGTGCTCGACGCCTCCGCCACCGGGAGAGCCGAGTTGCGGCGCGGGTCGGCAGTGCAACCCCTACGAAGATTTTGGAGCGTGCACCGTGTCTGGGCCCGATCCTGCGCTCGGCGATATCGGTGCACCGTGCATCGACGACGCTGATTGCCGCGGTCGGTGCTACCGAGAAGTGGTCAGTGGGCGACCGACGGGCTGGACCGACGGATATTGCTCGAGTTTTGGAAGGGTTCCGAGCACTTCCCTCTATGGACCGGGATCTCCGTTGCCGCGCTCGAATTGTCCAGCAGGCAGCGTGCTGATTCCGTTCGACGACCGAGGGGCCGAGGGCGACCTCGGCGAGTGCTTTCGAGAGTGCCGCGCAGACTCCGAATGCCGACTCAACTATCGATGTCTGTTCTATCGCTTCGGCAGTTCGGGGAGCAGTTCGACGGGGTACTGCTCAGCGATCAACTGTGTTGGGACCCGGTTCAGCTCCGAGCCGAACAACGGATGTGCGCCCGGCTTTCATTGCGAGCGCAATTCAGGTTCGCCGCCGAGTGGTTCGTGTCTTCGCGACGGCGACGCTGGCGCAGACGCAGCGGACGCTGCCAACGACACAGAAGCGAGCTCGGCGACAGATTCGAGCACCACTCCGCCCGACGTCGACGTCGCATCGGTCGACGCGGGCGTCGCGATGGATCCATGACGCTCGCCGCCCAACCCGCAAATCCCCCGCAATCACTCCCCCGTCGCTCGCTGCCCCCCTTCGCTCACCCGCTTACTGGCAGCGCGCGTTGACGCACTGGCGGCCCATGGAGCAGTCCGCGCTGCGGCGGCACTCGGGGCTCACTTCGCTCGGGAAGCGGCAGACGCGCATCGCGTCGCAGACGGAGGTCGTTCCATCGACCATCTGGCACTCGGCGAGGGTGCCGGTGGTGCGGCACGAGATGCGGCAGACGCCGTCGATGCACACCGAGTTCGGCGCGCACGCGTTGGTCGGGCAGAACGGAACCGGGCGACGATCGTCGACGCGGCACGCGCCCTGATCGCAGAACCGTCCCGCGCCGCACTGCGTGTCCGTCGTGCAGCCCTGCGTGCACTGACCGGCAGAGCACACCTGACCTTCGGGGCAGCGACCGCAGTCGCCGCTCGTCGGGTAGCCGCACACGCCCGCGGTGCACGTCTGGCCCGTGGGGCACGGAACTGCCGTCGAGCAGCCCGCGACGCAGCGGCCGTCGATGCACTGTTGACCCGCGCCGCACTGGAAGTTGAACTGGCACACTTGCTCGGGCGTGCGGCAACGACCGTCGACGCAGCTCTGGCCCATCGGGCACGCGACGTCGCCGCCGCATCCGCCGCCCGCTTCGCAGCGACGCGTCGCGGGGTTGCACACGAGCCCCGCGCCGAGCGACGCGCAGTCGGTGTTGGTCGAGCAGCCGGGGACACACGTGCTGCGATCGTCGCAGTACTGTCCCGCGGGGCACATCGCCGTGCTCGTGCAGCCCGACGACGCGGGAACGCACTCGCCGATGGCGCGATTGCACACGAGGCCGGGGTCACATTCGGCATTGGAGGTACAGCCCATCGGCGGGGTCGCATCGGCGTCGTTGCGGCCACCGTCGCCCGTCGGTCGCGTGCCGGGGCCCCACACGGGGCATCCCGCCAACACAAACGTGAACGTACCGAGGAGCGAAAGCTGAGAGATCGTGGAGAGCTTGGGCATATTGAGTTGCCTCCTGAACGCGGACGAGACGGTAGCAGCCTCCGTGCCGAAGGCGTGGGAGGAGTCGACGGCAGACAGAATCCAGCGAATCGCGTGGCGCTCAGCGGTGATCGGTCCCGCGGATGGTGGAGGGTTCTCCTTCCACGCGTGAACGGCGATTCACGCTTTGCTGTGAACGCCACCCGCAAGCCCGACGGCCATCGGTCGATGCGCGAGCACGGGCCGCCGGGGGGGTGGTATACAGTTCCGGTTCATTTGGCGTTCTCGACCCAACCAGAGGAGCTTCGCGTCTGCGGACTCCGCGCGATCCGACGCTCGCTGGGCAAAATCCCGCGAGCGAGCGTGTTGCGCGGGGGCCACCGAGCCCGGCTCCGCTGCATCACAACGATTCGCTCATGAAAGATCTGGACGAAGGCGCGTCGTCGCCGAACGGGGGCTCCTCGAGCGCTGCGCTGACCGCGCAGAACGCGCCGAGCCCGATTCCCTCGGGGCGCCCTCCGTCCGTCCGTCCGTCTGCGCGGCCTCAATCGTCGCCCCCGGACCCCGATCGAGCCTATCGCCCGTGGAACGTTCGTCGCCCCAACGGAACGCGCGCCGCCCTCCCCAACAACGGCGAGCTCCGCGCGTGGGTGGCCGACGGTCGCATCACACCCGCAGACGAGCTGTCGCCGGACGGACAGCACTGGACGCCGTTGCGCGCGATCGAGAACCTCGACGTGTTCATCGCGAGCGCGCCGCCCGTGCGCGCGCGAAGGGCCTCGAGCCTCGCGATGCCCGCGGTGCGTTTGCCCGGTGAGGAGCCGGTGAAGTCACCGGCGCTCGGGGCGGTTCCCGCGGCGCCGAAGGTCCCTTCGCTCGCGAGCGTGGGTGAAGGGCTCGAGGGCGCGAAGCCGTCGGGAACGTCCGTTCCGCCGCCGAGCGGAAACGGGGCATCGCTGCAGCCCCCCGCGCAGGGGACGTCGCCGTCGGTGCGTGTTCCACCGCCGAGCGCGCCGCGTGCGGCAGCGTCGCTCTCGCCGCTCGCCGTCGGCGCACGCCACACGAGCGCCACGAGCTCGTCGCCGCCCACCGCCACGCCTGCAGCAACCTCCGCGACGACGTCGGCTCCGCCAACAACGTCGACGACCGCAGCGAGCGCGAGCACAGCAAGCACCGCGAGCCCTGCACCGAGCAGCACAACGAGCAGCGCGACGAGCACAACGAGCAGCGCGACGAGCGCCACACCTGCGGCCACACCAACGGCCACACCCAGCACGACGACGACGAGCGCGACGACGAGCGTGTCGCCCAGCGCGACGACGCGATCGGTGAGCATTCCACCGCCGTCGATGGACGGGCGCGTCGATACGACGGGGGCGCGCCGCGCGGTGACGGGCTCATTTCCTGCGCCGACCGCGACGCCTGCGGCGACGGCGTCGACGGCGTCCACGGCGCCCGTCGAGAGCCCAAAGACCTCTCCATCGATCGCGGCCCCGCCGAAGAAGCCCGTGTCGATCCCGCCGCCTTCGATGACGGCGGACCCTCCGGTGCTCTTCGGCTCCGACCGCGCGAGTGTGGCGCCGAACGCTCCGAGCGCCCCGAACGACGCAGACCGCGCTGCCGTCGGACGGCCCACCGCGCCCGAGCTCCCGACGACGCTGCCGCTCGCGCACACGACGGGCAACGTCGAAAACACTCCCATCCATTCATCGACGACGTCGAGCGCTCCGTCTGCACTGAAGAGCACGCCTCCTCCGTCCGCGCTCGCGAGCACGCCGTTGCCGAAGGCGCCGAGCATTCCGCCTCCGCCCGCGACGGCGTCGACGCCTCCGACCACCACGCGACCTTCGCTGCCGCCGCCCTCGACGCGAACGAGCGCCGACACCTCGACGACGCCGAGCGGAGGGCAGCTCGCGTCGTCCGCGTCGAGCTCGGGGTCGTTTTCTGTCGAGCGATCGCGGTCGGTCGCGCCTCCGCCGAGCATCGCGGTCGACCCCACCCTCTACGACGACAAGCCAACGCCAACACCCCCCGCGGCTTCGCAGTGGAAGGCGAATCTCTCGCTCGCGTTTTCGACGCTCGCGCTCGTGCTGGCGTCGCTGGCGCTCGCGCGAACGTTCGCGACCAACGCGCCCCCGTCGAACGCGCCGACCCAAGGTCCCCCGAGGATTTCGGCTGGCCCTCCCGTCACCGAACCGCCCACGTCGCAGAACACCAACGCAGCCCCCGCCGTCGCAGCAGACGCGGCGAACACGGGCGCGAGCGCGAGCGCGACGGACACCCCTGGATCGACCGCCGAGCCCGAGCCGCCCTCGACCGAAGATCCACCAGCGGCCACCGCTGCGCAGAGCGCCAACGCGTCTCCCGAGTACCTCACCCGCGTTCGCGCGGGGCGGTATGCGCTCGATCGACGATTGCTTCCGCGGGCGCGCACGGAGTTTCGTCGCGCGCTCGAGGTCAAGCCCGACGGCGTGGAGGCGCAGATCGGCCTCGCGTGGGTGGCGCTTCGGATCGGGTACTACCCCGTCGCCGCGCGGTCGTTTCGTCGACTGTACTCGCAGGGGCACAACACCGCAGAGGTCCGCGCGGGGCTGGGGTTGTCCCACGCCAAGCTGCGGGAGCGAGAGCCCGCGCTGCGCTACCTTCGCGCGTACCTGGCTTCCAATCCGCAGGGACCGTTTGCGCAAGAGGCTCGACGAGCGCTGACCGAGCTCGGCGCTGGTTGGCGCGCTGGGGGCCTACACGAGTACGAACAATCGACACGCACGCGCCGAAACGGGTATAGCTTTCGCCGTGCGCAGTTGGGCTACGCACCAACGACGTAGCCGCCGAAACGAAGCCGCCCATGGATGTTGTCTGCGACAAGTGCAACACCGAGTATGAGTTCGACGACGCGCTCGTGTCCGAGCGCGGAACCACGGTCAAGTGCACCAACTGCGGGCACCAATTCAGGATCTTTCGGCCGAAGAGCGACGGAACCGTCGCGCGCCCGTGGATCTTGAAGCGCGCGGACGGAAAGACCGCCACGTTCGACAGCCTCGCCGTGCTCCAACGCTGGATCGGCGAGGGAAAAGCCTCGCGCGCTGACCTTCTCTCGCGCGACGGCGTCGACTGGAAGCCCCTCGGTTCGATCGCCGAGCTCGAGGGGTTCTTCGCGCAAGCCGAGGCCAAGACCCGAAGCACGACCGCGCAGCGACCGGCGACGCCCGCGGGGGTTCCTGCGGTGAGCGCGCCGCCCGTTCCGCCGCGACGCGCGACGACACCGGGGATGCCGCCTGCGCCCGCAGCGCCGCAACCCGCGCAGCCGCCCCCAAGACCGAGCGGAGGCAGCGCGCCGCACTATCCAGCGCACGCAGCGCCGCCGCCGCCTTCTGTTCCGAGCTTGCCTGCGCCGCCGTCGCCTGCGATCGCGAGCGCGCCTCCTGCGCCTCCGCCGCGAAGGGCCCCCGACGCGCCGCCGCCTGCGACCGACAGCAAGCCCAACTTCTCGATGGGCGGCTCGGAGAACGAGCTCACCACCGAGGCGTACGACTTCGGCGACGACACGGGCATCATGGAGAAGTGGGGCGCTGACGGAAAGCCCAAGCCCGTCAAGCCCGCCGTCGGCCCGCCTCCCGTCGAGCGCTCGCGCGCGTCGTCTGGCGACGACCACGGCCCGTCGCGCGCGTCGCGTCCCTCGCGACCCACGAAATCAAAGGGCGGCAAGGGCGCCCTCGTCGGCGGCGTCCTGATCGCCGTCGCGCTCGGCGGCGCCGCCGCGGCGTGGCAAGCGGGCGTGTTCACCAATCGAGGCCGCGCGACGGGCACCGTCAACGCGCAGGACCCCGTCTCGTCTGCGATCGAATCCGCGGAGAACACCGCGCGATCCGCGACGCGCGCGGGCTTCGACGACGCGCGCGAGAGCTTGACGGCGATGCTGCTCAACCCCGCGCACCGCAACGACCCCAGGCTGCTCGCGGCGCGCGCCGCGGTGCTCGCCGCGCGAGGCGAAGCGTTTCGACAGCGCGCCGAAGACCTCGAGGCCCGCGCGTCCCGAGGCGGCGCAGACACAGCGACCGTTCGCGCGGAGGCGGCCCTCATCCGAGGCGGCGCAGCGGCGGACCTCGAGCGCGCGCGGACCGACGGAAGCACCGCAGAGTCCGGGGCCAGCCGCGTCGCGGCGGCCGATCGCGGGCGCTTCGAACGAGCGTTGGCGGAGGTGGCTCGCATCGTTCGCGGGGACCTCGCGAGCGCGAGGCAACACGCGACGGCCGCGAAGACCGCGGGAGCAAACACGGACCTCGTCGACGGGCTCATCGCGCGCGACGCTGGCGAGCTCGACGTCGCGGTGGCGGCGCTCCGGCGCGCAGCCGAGGCGACCGACCCCGACGCGCGCGCGCGACTCGCGCTCGCGAGGCTCTATGCGGGCCGCGGGGATCGCGCGGGCGCGAGCGAGCAGCTCACGGCGCTCTTGCGCGTCAGGCCCCAACACGACGACGCGCAGGCGATGGCGACGGCGATCGAAGCCGGGTTGCCGCCGCTCCGCGAGGGCGGCGCCGCACAAGTGTCGGACGCAGGTTCGACCGTCGTCGCGGTCAACGCGGTCGCGGATTCGGGCGTCGCGAGCACGGCGGTTGCGCTCGCGACCGGCGACGGCGGCCCCTCGGTGGCGACGCCGAGCTCCGGCGGATCGAGCGCGGGCGGAGCGTTCGCAGGGCGCAGCTACGACTGGCTCGTGACCGAAGGCGAGCGCCAACGCGCGCGAGGGCAAACCGAGCGAGCGCGCAGCGCGTTTCTCGCGGCCCTCGAGCAGCGCGGCGACGGATGCGAGGCGATCACGGGCCTCGGGTTCGTCGAGATGCGCTCGGGCGAGCACGGCGCCGCGGTGATGCTCTTTCGCCGCGCCACCGGGATCAACAGCCGCTACAGCGACGCGTACATCGGCCTCGGTCAAGCGTACGAACGCCAGGGAAACTCCGAGCAAGCGCTGCGCGCCTACCGCCAGTACCTCGAGATCAACCCCGGCGGATCCCACGCGCGCGAGGCGCAGTCGCGCGTCGAAGCGCTGGGCGGCGGAGGCTCTTCGGGATCGAGCGGCAGCTCGGGCTCGTCGGGCTCGAACGGAAGCTCGGGATCGAGCGGGAGCGCGGGCACAGGCGAGTCCCCCGGATCGAGCGGAAGCTCGGGGTCGAGCGGCTCGTCGGGATCGAGCGGCGCCGGCTCATCGGGCTCATCGGGCTCATCGGGGTCGTCGGGGTCGTCGGGGTCTGGCGGAGGGTCGGGCACCGAAGGATCTTCGGGAAGCACAGGCTCGACGACGCCCGCTCCGTAACCTGCGAATCACTCTGACACCGTGAGATCAAGCGGAGAAATGGCGCTGTGACCAACGACGAGGCGACGGTTCCGGCGGACGTGTTCGAGGCAGACCGACCGTTGCCTTGGATCGCCGCGACGTCGTTGAGTCCCGAGCGCGACGCCATCGCGGTGGCCGAGCTCGCCGTCGCGCGCGCCGAGTCGAACGACGACCGCGAAGCGCAAGCCGAAGCGTCGATGCAGCTGTCGGACGCGTGGCTCGCCGTCGGCGCGCTCGCGCCAGCGCTCGCCGCCGCGCAGAGGGCCCTCGCCGCGCTCGCGTCCTTCGGGCCCGCGCTCGATCGCGCAGCGTCGCTCTTGTCTCGCGCGGGCGCGCACGCAGACGCAGCCGAGCTCTACGCGCGACGCGCGGAGCTCGGGCACAGCGCGGCGCTTCGCGCGGCGGCCGAGAGCTTCGTGCGCGCGGGCCAGTTCGCGAAGGGACTCGAGTACGCCGTTCGATACCGCGACGAGTCTCGAGGCGCAGACGCATCGGCGTTCGCCGTCGAGGTCGCGCGCGCGGTGGGCGACCCCGCGGCGATCGTGGCGCAGCTCGAAGCGCACCTCGCGCGCGCAGAGACCGCCGAGGACCGCCAGGCCACGTACGTTGATTTGTGGGTCGAGACGCGCGGCGCGCGCTACGGCGCCGCGGTCGCCGCGCCCCTTCTCGAGACGTCACCGGACCTCGCGCGGTCGATCCTCCGCGAGAGCCTCGCGCGCGCCGTGCAAGCCTCGCAGTGGGAGAGCGCGATCGAAGCGGCGTCGGCCCTCGCTCCGCGCTGCGAAGACGGTGACGAACGAGCGGCCGTCGCGCTCGTCCTCGCGCTCGTCGAGCGGAGCGCAGCGGCCCGTGAGCGCGCGCGCGACGCGCTCGCGGAGCACGGAGACAGCGCGTGGCTGCTCGCGGATCTGTGGGCGGACGCCGAGGTCGAACCCGACGAGGACCTCGCAGCGGCGTCGTGGAAGGGCATCGCCGCGATGCTCGCGAGCGCAGACCCCGAGCGCGCGATCGAGGCGTGGGGGCGGGCGCTCGAGAGGGTTCCCGATGACGAGGACGCGCTCGCGGCGCTCGGCGAGGTCGAGGCGTCTCGCGAGAAAGAAGACCCGCTGCGCGTCGCCGCGCTCGACGCGCTCGCGGCCGCGTGCGTCGCGCGCGACGATCGCCCCAAAGCGCGCGCGAGGCTCGCGCTCGCGTGGGCCGAGCGAGAGGCCGCTCGCGGCGACCTCTGCGCCAGAGAGCGCGCCAAAGAGCGCGCCGCCGCGCTCGGCGTCACGGTCGCGAGCGACGACGCAGCGCGAAACTCCGCGGCGAGCGCGCGGCGCCAGATCGAAGAGGTCCTCGACGGCTACGAGCGATCGCACGGCGACCCGCGGTTGATCGAGCCGCTCGTGCGGGCGATCGACGCGACGCCCGGAGCCATCGACGCGCCCGAGCTCGTCGCGCGCACCTCGCGCACGCTCGCGATGCTCGCCCCGAGCAACGAGCCTGCGGCGCGCGCGTGGATCCGGCTTTTGTCCCGCGGAGACGACCGCGAGGCGCTCGAGCTCGCGCTGCGCCGAGTCGCGACGCGGGGCGCTACGAGCGCGCTTCGCGTGCGGGCGGCGACGCGACTCGCGGGCCTCGCGGCGGGCGGGCGAAGCGACGCGAGCGCGACGATCGATCTGCTCGAGCTCGTGCTCGACGAGACCCGGGACACCGACCCGCGAGACGGCGAAACACCGCCGATTTCGGCGAGCATCGCCGCCGCGATCGGCTCGATCGCCGCGCGATGCGAGGACCACCGGCTCGTCCGCAACGGGCTCGTCAGCGCGAGGACCGCGTGGACGAGCGGAGCGCTCTCGACAGGGTCGCGCTTGCTCGGTCGCGTGCTCGGTCAAGAGCGCGGAGAAGACCCCGTGGCCGAGCTCTTCGATGAGCAGAGTCGGCTCCGCGCGCGCGTGGGCGCGTGGAGCGCCCTCGCAGAGAGCGGCGCAGGGTTCGCCGAGTCTCGATCGTCGCTCGCGCGCTGGACGCGAACGCTGCTCGCGAGCGCGTCGGACCCCGCCGTGACGCTCGAGGTGAGCACGCGCTTCGCGAAGCGCGCTCCGTTGTCGGCCGAAGCAGCCTTCGCGCGGTTCGGCGCCGCGAGCATGGGGACCTCCCTCGAGGTCGTCGCCGAGTCCACCGCCGGCGTCTTGCGCGCGCTCTCGGCAGCCAAAGACGCAGCGGGGCTCGCTCGATCGTCGATCACGAAGCTCTCGGCGGCGCTCGGCGAACGCGCGGTCCTGCCCGTCGCCCTCGAAGCGGCGTGGCGCGTCGGCCTTTCCGACAAGAGCCTTCGCGCGACGCTCGTCGCGCTCGCAGATCGATCCGCGGTGGACTCTTCGACGGCGAAGATGCTCCTCGAAGCGGCGCTGCTCGCCAACGCGGTCGAAGAACAAATCGACGGCGCGATCGACGAGCAGGCCGCGACGCTGTTGCGAAAGCTCCTCGAGCGGGCCAAGGCCGACGGCGCAGCGCGCGAAGAGGCGCGTGTCCTTCGGCGATTGTCGGCGGTGGTGCAGGCGGATCGGTCGGTCCTCGTTCCGTGGGTCCGAGCGCTGTCGGACAGCCGTGACGCACCCGGGCTGCTCTTCGCGCTTCCTGCGTTGCTCGCGCTCGAGCTCGAAGACAACGAGCGACGCGACGCGCTCTGGCTGCTCGCGGGCGCGCAACGAGCGCTCTCGAAGACCGACGACACGATCCAGACCCTCGAGCGGATCGGCAGCGAGCTCACGTCGATCGAAGACCGCGCGCTCGTCGTTCGCGCGCTCGAAGAGCTCGGGGCCTCGCGGCGCGCGTACGAGCTTCTCTCGCAGTGGGGCTCGACCACGGACGACACCGAGGCCGCAGCGGCGCTGCTGTGTCGCGCGGCGATCGCGGCGCGCGCGCACAGAGCCCCGGCGCTCGAAGTGTTCGCGCTCGCGCGTGAAGCGCTCGTTCGCGAGCCCGAGACCCCCGAGGCGCTCGTGCTCGCCGAAGAGGTCGCGCAAGAGTCGCAGCTCGTTCCCGAGATGCTCGCGCTGTATCAGACGCTCGACGAGCTCGCGGCGGGCGCGCACGGAAGGGCCGCGCTCACCTATCGACGCGCGCTGTTTCTCGAGCACGCAGGGCACGCAGACCCAGCGCTCGAGGCGTACTTCACGGCGTTCGACGCGCGGCCCGCGCGCGGCGCGGTGGCTTCGGCGATCGCGCGGCTCGCGGTGGGTCGCCGCCCCGACATGCTCGTGGCCCTGCACCGCCGCCTCGCGGACGGCGCCGCCACAGGAAACGCCAAGGTCGAACACCTGCTCGACGCCGCGCGCGCCGCGAAGCTCGAAGCGCACGACAAGCGCGGAGCCCTGCGGTTGCTCCTCGAAGCGCAAGACGTCCTTCGCGACGCGAACACAACCGCGCTCGTCCTCGACCTCGCGCGCGAGCTTCGCGCGGAGGACCCAGAGGCGCATCGAACGGCAGCCGAAGCGATCGCCGAGCGGGGCCTCGCCGTGGCCGAAGAAGTGTGGGACGACGACGCGCGAAGGGCGCATGCGCTGCGCGCGTTCGAGTGCGCGGTCGCGGACCTCGACGACCCCGACCGCGCGCGGCGCGCCGCCGAAGCGTACCTCCGCGAGAGCGACAACGAAGAGCAGCACGTGGGCGCGCTGCGCTCGGTCCTGCGCAGCGCGAAGGCCTCGACGAAGATCCGCGCGGCGCTCAAAGAGATCCCGTCGATCGCGCGTCGCTCGTCGTCTGCGACGCAAGCCGCGGTGCATCCTGGGGCGCAAGCGCTCGAGACGACGCGATCGCTCGCGGCGCAAGGAGACGTCCCCGCGGCGCTCACGACCGCGCGCGCGGCGCTCTCTCGCGGCGACGACGCGGAGCTGCGCAGCTACGCCGAGTCGCTCGCGCGCTCGGTTGGCGACGCGCAGACCGAGCTCGAGCTCATCGATGGTCGGCGCCCCGCGCAGTTCGACCCTGCGCGCGACGAGGCAGATCTTCTTCGCACCGTCGAGCTCATGCGCGGGCCGCTCGCGAAGCTCGACGAAGCGTGGAGGCGCTTGTCTCACGGGCTCACGCACGGGCTTCGATCGGACGCGTCGCTGCGCATCGCGCACGAGCTCGCCGAGCAACGACAAGACTGGTCCGCGGTCTCGTCGGTGCTCGAGCTGCGCATCGCGCGCGCCGAAGATCGCGCCGAGTCGCGCGCGTTGCGGCTCCGTCGCGCTGCGGTGCTCGAACAGCGCCTCGACAACCCCGCGGCTGCGCGGGTCGAGCTCGAGGCCGTCATCGAGGACGAGCCGAGCCACCGACCGGCGCTGCGCTACCTCGCGGACCTTCACCTTCGCGCCGAGCGCTTCAGCGACGCAGGCGAATGCTACGCGCGCGCCGCCGCGGCCACGCACGGAAAGGCCGAAGCCGCGGAGCTCTTGTCTGCGGCCGGCGAGTCGTTCGAAGCGGGCCGCGACGACGCCGCTGCGCAAGCGCAGTACCGCCGCGCGCTCGAGCTCGACCCGGCCAGCGCGCGCGCGCTCGCGGGGCTCGATCGTGTGCTTCGTGCGCGAGGCGACCTCGACGCGCTCGAGCGCTCGCTCGTGGCCCTCGCGAACACAGCAGCGCACGAGGCAGACCGCGCGCAGCTGCGGCTCGCCGCCGCGCGGGCGGCGCTCGACGCAGGCGCGATTTTTCGAGCCAAAACCCACGTCGACAACGCTCGCTCGCACGCCTCGCCCGCGGAGATCGCGGCGCTCGACGCGCAGCTCGAGCGGGCGCGCGAGGACGATCGTCCGATCTCTCGCTCGCGGATGGCGTCGGTCGTCGTCAGCGAGCCGCCGCGCTCGCTCGCTCCTTCGACCGCGCAGCCCGAGGTCGAACGACGCGCGGTCGCGGTCGAGCCCGTCGTTCAGTCGGAGCTCCTCGAAGAGCCGCTGTTGATCGAGCCGCTTCCGCCCGGGTCGCGCGCGTCTTCGACGAAGGACACGACCGTGATCGAGGCGCTCATGGGCGAGCCCTCTTCGACCCGCGATTTGAGCGGCGTCGAAGAGAACGTCCTGCGCGCGTGGTACGCCGAAGGCGACGACGAAGCGGGGCAAGAGCTCGTCAATCGCCTCGTGCGCTCGGAGAGCGGGCGCGAAGAAGCGCTGCGTATCGAGCGCGATCGCTTCGCGAAGCAGCCCACGCGGCTCGACCGACTGCAGTCGATCGAGGGGCTGCTGTCGATGCTCGATCGGCCCGAGCACGCGCTCGCCGTTCGCTCGGTGCGCGAGACGCTCTCGGGGATCGAGCCGCAGGGCGTCGCGCCGCCGCTCAACCGAACGCCCGAGCCTCCGCCGGACGCCGTGGCGCGCTGGCTTCTGCCAGTGGACGGCGCGGAGTACGCCGAGATCGGCGCGCTCATGTGGGACAGCCTCGGAACGCTGTTTCGCCGAGAAATCACTGGCTACGGCGTCACGGGCGTCGACCGCGTGATGTCCGCGGCGCCGACGGAGATCGCGCGGATGTACACGGCCATCGCGCGGCTCTTGCAGATGCCGCGGACCGCGGTGTTCGTTCGCGCGCAGGTTCCAGGCGGAATTCAAGTCGCGCGCACGCAGCCGCCGTCGGTGATCCTCGCCTCGGCGCTCTCGCACGACGCGCCCGTCTCTCGCTACCTGCTCGGCAACGCGATGGAGGGAACGCGTCCCTCGTGGGTGCTCACCGCGCTCGACGCGACCGATCGCGCGGTGCTCGTGCGCGCGCTCCTCGCGACCTTTGGCCCGAAGGGAAAGCTCCAGGGAGAGCCGCCCGAAGTGACGCGACGCGCGCGCGACCTCGTGGGGACCATTCCCCCGCGGGCGCAGAAGAAAATCGAAGAGCTGCTCGCGGCCATGGACGCGCAGGGCGAGCCCTTCACCGAGAACGCTTGGGTCGAGTTTGCCGATCGCGCTCGGGCCCGCGCGGGGCTGTTTGCGTCCGGCGATTTCGCGGTCGCTTCGCAGATGGTGGTCGTGCGTCACAAGGGCGGCGGCGAGGCGGACGTGCCCGGCTCGATCGGCCGGCTCGGGGCGCTCGACGACCTCGCGTGCTTCGCGATCAGCGACCCGTTCTTGCGATTGCGATGGGAGACCATCGGAAATCGCCGTCGTTGACCGCGCAGATCGCTGAATCACCGTTCAGCTCCGCGGCTTGACCCTTTGCAGCGAAACCCCTATAGCGCCTGGGATTCGCCCGTGACCGCACGCCGCGCGATCGCTGCTCCGATGTCTTCGACGCTTCGCGACATCGTCTCGCTCACCAAACCTCGCCTCTCGGGGCTGGTGATCTTCACCGCAGGCGGCGGCCTCGTGCTCGCTCCCGGCTCGATCGGCGCTGCGCGCGTGATCGGGACGCTCCTGGCGACCTCGCTCGTGGTGGGCTCGGCCAACGCGTTCAACTGCTACCTCGAGCGCGACCTCGATCAGCACATGGCGCGCACGCGCACGCGCCCGCTTCCGTCGGGTCGGCTCGATCCATCGGTGGCGCTCTGGGTGGGCTTCATCCTCGGGCTGATCGCGCTCCCGGCGCTCGTGTACTTCGCCAATCCGCTCACGGCGGGGCTCGGGCTGCTCGGGCTGCTGTCGTACGTCCTCGCGTACACGCCGCTCAAGCAACGCTCGGCGCTCGCGCTGTGGGTGGGCGCGGTGCCCGGCGCGATCCCGCCGCTCATGGGCTGGACCGCGGTCCGAGGCAAGATCGAGCTCGCGGGCCTGGTGCTCGCAGCGGTGCTCTTTTGCTGGCAGATCCCGCACTTCATCGCGATCGCCATCGCGCGACGCGAGGACTACACCCGCGCGGGTCACAAGATCTTGCCCGTCGTCGCGACCGATCGCGCGACGAAGCTCCACGCCCTCGTGTGGACGCTCTTGCTCGTGATCGCGACGCTCGCCCTCGCGCCCCTCGGCGTGGTGGGCAACCTGTTCGACGTCACGGCGATGGTGCTCGGCGCGTTCTTCTTGTCGCGCGTGATCCTCGGCTTCGTGCGCCCCGAGGGGGACCTCGGCTGGGCGCGCAAGGTCTTCGTCGGGTCGCTGCTCTATCTCACGGCGCTCTTCGTGATGCTCGCGATCGACGCGAAGTGAGCGCTCGATCGCGGCGGTGAAGGCACACCCATGAAATCGAGTCGTCGCACATTCATCGGGCAATCCGCGGCTCTGGTCGGCGCCGTGTGCGCGGCTGGCGCGTGCCGTCGCCGCGCGACCCCTCCGGCGATGCTGTGGCCCATCCCGTCGTGGTCGCTCACGGATCACACTGGCGCGCCCTACGGAAGCGCGCAGCTCGCGGGAAGGGTCTACGTCGCGAACTTCATCTTCACGCGGTGCCCGACGTCGTGCCCCAAGCTCACGCGGCGCATGCACGCGCTCACCGAGCGCCTGCGCTCGAGCGGCGATCGCGTGCGCTTCGTGAGCATCTCGGTCGACCCCGAGTGGGACACGCCGCCGAGGCTCGAGGCGTACATGCGTCGCTACGGCGCGGACGCGGCGCGATGGCGCTTCGTCACCGGGCCGCACGAGCAGGTGCTCCGCGCGATCGACCAGGGATTTCGCGTGTCATCCGGGATGAACGCGCAGCCCCGCGGGAGCGATCGCGACTTCGACGCCTACGCCCTGGCGCACTCGAACCACTTCGCGCTCGTCGACGCCCAGGGGCGAATGCGCGGCGCGTACTCGGTCGACGAAGAGTCTGGCGTCGAGCGGCTCGCTGCGGACGTCGAAGCGCTGCTCTCGAGCTGAATCACTCGATGCGAACGGTCGCGCCTGCGGCTTCGAGCTTGCCCGCGAGCGTCTTTGCGTCTTCGATCGGGAGGTCTTCGGCGAGGGTCTTGGGCGCGGCTTCGACGATGGCCTTGGCCTCGGCGAGCCCGAGCCCGGTGGCCTCGCGCACGACCTTGATCACTTGAATCTTGTTCGCGCCCATCGCGGCGAGAATCACGTTTACGGCCTCGGGGCCGACGAGCACCGACGGCGGGTTGATCGCGCCCTTGAACCTGTCCGCCTCGTCGGTAAACGACGGCAACGCGTCGATGTGCAGCGTCTCGCGGAGCGCGTCGGCGAGCGCGCGCGTCTGCTTGAGGTCGAGGTTTCGGATCGTCTCGAGGAGCTCTTCGGTGTTCATGGCGCACTCCATCGCGCAGCGCTGCGCTCGTTGTGGCGCGCAGCGGGAGCCTCCCAGTGTGTTCGAGGCTCGACGATGGCAACCCCGCGGGAGACACCCGCTTGCGCTTCGCGACGCGAGGGCGTACACGCCTCGGCCCCGCTCGACGCTCCAACGGATCGCGGCACCGCGCTCGCGTTGAAGCATCGGCACCCCGTCGCGTACTGGCCGCGCGGGACTCGACACACACATCGAAGCGCCTCGGGACAGCTCGGCGCGAAGCGGCGTTCTCCCTGTGTTTTTGCAGGAGATCGCCGATTCGTTCGACTGCTTCGAGCCGCCCCTTCGCCGCTCGCGCGGCGCGCGTGGATCCCCCCCCTCCCCGAGCGTCGCGAGGGTCCTGTCATTTTCTCCGGATCACCTCGGAGAGGGAGAGTCCCAGTGCAAACGAGCCCTCGAGATTCCACCAAGCCGTCCGCCGCCATCGGCCTCGATTTCGGAACGACCAACTCTGCACTCGCCTTCGGCCAGCGAGGCGAGAGCACGCTCGCGACCTTCGCCCGCACGGATGGAACGCGGCTGTCCACGTTTCGATCGGTGCTCTTCTTCGAGGCCCCCGACCGCGGCCCGGCGCCGCCGGTCATCGCAGGCCCGCGCGCGCTCGAGCGCTACTTCGAGACGGGAGGCAACGGGCGATTGCTGCAATCGCTGAAGAGCTTCCTCGCGAGCCCGCTCTTCACGAGCACGTCGGTGTACGGCCGAACGTACACGCTCGAAGAGCTCGTCTCGCTGCTGCTGCTTCGCTTGCGAAAAGAGGTCGAGGCCGAGCACGGCCCGATCGGCGGTCGCGTCGTGATGGGTCGCCCTGTGCGCTTCGTGAGCGAAGAAGAAGGCGAAGGCGAGGGGCTGCCGCTCACGAGGCTGCGCAAGGCTGCGGCGCTCGCGGGCTTCGACGACGTGCGCTTCGAGTACGAACCCGTCGCTGCGGCGCACAGCTACGAGCGGACGCTCGACCACGACGAGCTCGTCCTCGTCGGCGACTTCGGCGGTGGAACGAGCGATTTCTGCCTCGTTCGACTCGGCCCTTCTCGGCGACGCGGCGTCCTCGAGCGAAACAGCGCGATCGTCGGAACCGAAGGCGTCGGGCTCGCGGGCGACGCGTTCGACGGCGAGATCGTGCGGGCCGTCGTCGCGCCGGCGCTCGGCGCGGGGGGCATGTTTCGATCGTTCATGGAGCAGCGCGAGATCCCGATTCCCCCGTGGATCTACGAGCGCCTTCGTCGTTGGCATCACGTGTCGTTCTTGAAGTCCGCCGACACGATGCGGTTTCTCAAGGAGCTGCGCTCGCTCGCGCTCGAGCGCGACAAGATCGAGGCGCTCGTTCACCTCGTCGAGGACGACCTCGGCCCGCAGCTGTTCACCGCGGTCGAAGGGACGAAAGTAGCCCTGTCGCGCGAGAGCTCGCACACCCTCGCGTTCGACGACCCGCCGACGGTGCTCGACGAGCTGTGTCATCGCGTGGATTTCGAGCGGTGGATCGCGACGGACCTGCGCGCGATCGAGCGCTGCATCGACGCGCTGTTCGACAAGAGCAACGTCCGCGCAAGCGACGTCGATCGCGTGTTTCTCACGGGCGGCAGCGCGCTCGTCCCGTCGGTGCGCGCGATCTTCGAGCGTCGCTTCGGCGAGGACAAGCTGCGCGGCGGCGAAGAGCTCACGAGCGTCGCGACGGGGCTCGCGCTCGTCGCCGACGAAGAGCGCTGAACGATCGCGAAGTCCCTCCGAGGGCCAACGATCACTGCACGGTGGTGCGCGATTGCCGGCAGCCCGGTTCGCAGCCAGCTCCGTTGGGATACACCGTCTCGTACGTCGGTCGCACCGTCCGGTCGAGCACCGTGCGTCCTGAAAACGTGTGTACGAAATGCACCGACGCGGGCGTCTCGGACGCCTCGAGGCGCAGGACGAACTGGCCCGCGACAGGGACGATTCCAGCGGCCACCGTTCCCGGAACCGAACTCTCGACGGTGCGCGTCTCGAACACAGGCCCGATCGAAACGCTGAACCCGCCCGTGCAGCTCCCGTTCGAGGTCTGCGTCGCGTCCGCGTGACGAAGCGCACAAGTCTGCGCGACGCCGTCGACCTCGAGCGTGATTCGGTGCTCACCCACCGCCGCGTCCTGCGCCGAGAGCGCAGCCTCGACGACGACCGACGCCGCGCAGCCGATCATCGTGCACACCCGCTCTCCTGGCTGCGATTGCGCGCCGCCAGTGCTCGGGGGTGGCGTCGTCGGAGTCGCGGCGCCGTTGCGCGCGTTCGAGCAGGCGACGGAGGCGGCGAGCACGAGCGCCAGCGAGCCGCGAAGCAAGTACGAGTGTCGACGAGCGAGCATCGGTGATCCTTGGTTGAAGCGCTGCGAACGACTGCGAGACCACGAGCGTCATCGCAGCAAACCCTCGCGTCGTCCGACGACGCAAAGCGGAGCCAACATAAACTCGTCGAAGGTCTTCGGGGGCTCCGATCAGAGCTCGAAGGCCCCGCTATCGCGCGAGCCGCGGCGTCGCGACCTCGGTCGAGGCCACCGACGTCTGCCCCGCGCTCTGCACCGCGAGCAACGCCTCCGCCGAGCGCTCGTCGACGCCCGTCGCTGTACGGACCTCGCTGCTCATCGCCGCGACCGCAGCGTTCACGAGCGCGCGGTTCTCTTCGCGCCGCAAGAGCTCGACCGCGAGCTGCGCCGAGAAGCCGACCTCGCCCTCGCGCCGCGCGAGCTGCGCGGCGATCAAGTAGTCCTGCACCGCGAGCGTACGCGCCGCTTGCGCCTCGCGGTCACCGTGCGACGACACCTCCGTTTGGATCTGCGTCCGCAGTTGATCGACCCGCTCGTCGATCGAGCGCGCTTGCGCTTCGAGCCGCTCGGCGAGCGCGGCGTTGAGCGAAGCGACCCGAGAAGCGAGGGTCCTCAAGCGCTGGGCCGACGCGGTCGCCGTGCGAATTTGCCGCGCTTGCGCGCGACTCGGCTCGACGAGCGCACCCATGCGCGCGAGCTCGACCGCGAACGCTTCCTGCGCCCGACCGCGCGCCACCAACGCGCGAATCGACGCGGAAGCCACGCGCAAGGCGAGCACAGCGCGCGTCTGCTCGTCGAGCGACGCGAGCGCCGACGCGCGAGCGCGCACTTGTTGAGCGAGCTCTGCAGGCGCTGCGCGGGTCAGCCGCTGCGCGTCGATCCTCGAGACGGCTCCTTCGAGCGCGCGCACTTGGGCGTCCGCCGCGATCACGGCGCTCTGCGTCGCTGGCGCCCCGCCGGACGCGCGAAACATCGAGACGATCTCGGCGCGAGCGCGCTCGGCGGCTGGGGAATTTCCCTGAGCTTCGAGCGCGTCGGCGATGGCCCGCTGCGCGCGTAGCCGCCACTCGGACGCGCCTCGATCCGTGACCTGCGCGAGAAACCCTCGCATCGCGCGGACGGTCTCGGGCGCGCCTCCGACGCGACCGCGCGCCTCCGCCGCGTAGAACAGCGCCTCGGCGCGCTCGCTCGGGCTCGTGACGGCGGTCGCGAGCTGCTCCCACGCGATCCTCGCCCGATCCCACTGCTGCTGAAACCCGCGGATCGTCGCGATCGCGAGCAGCGCTTCGCGCACGCGCGCCGCGTGACCGTCGCTCGCCGAGAGCCTCGTGTCGCGGACCACCGACTCGTAGAGCGCGATCGCCGCGTCGTCGTCGAGCGCGCGTCGCCGCAGCGTCGCGAGGGACAAGCGCGTGGCGCCGAGGATCTCTGCGCGCATCCGTGCGTCTTCGAGCGGCCTCGCCGGGGTCGCCGAGCGATCTTCGAAGTGGTCGAACTCGCGCAGGACGCGCTCGAACAGCTCCGACGCTTCGGCGCCGCGCGCCGCGCGGGCGAACATCGTCGCCGCGCGAAAGAGCGCCTCGGCCGCGAGCGGATCGCGTCCGTACCTCGCAGCGCTGTCGCGGTAGAGCTCTGCGGCGCGCACGTAGCGCGCCTCGGCCTCGATCGCAGGGGCGCGCTCTGCCTCGCGCGTCGCGGCGATCGCGAGCCGCGCGAGCATGTTCGCGCGCGTCGGAGATCGAGCCGTCTCGGCGCCTTCGTCGCAGCGCTGTCGCGCAGCCCGCGCGGCGAGCGTCGCGAGCTCTTGCGTGCGCCCTGCGCGATGGAGCCAGTCGCTCAGCGTCGAGAGCGCGGCGTCGTAGAGCGCTCGGTCCGAGCAGCCGCTGTCGACCAGCGCCGAGAGCGCTTGTTCGCCCTCGCGCGCGCGACCGAACCACAGCGACGCGCGCGCGATCGCAAAGTCGAATCGCTGGCGAAACGGCGGGGCGATCGCCGAGCGATCCGTCGCAAACGAGACCATCGAGAGCCCTCGGCGCGTGTCGGACGACTCGTCCACGGCGCGTCGGTACGCGCGCTTCGCGTCGAGCACCGCCTCGAGCGCAGGGTGCGCTGCGCGCGGAGCGCCCTCGGGCCACGAGCACGTCGGGCGGTCGCCTTCGCGCACCACGCCCGCCGCCCACGCGTCGCACGGGTCGATCGCTCGCGCTACCACCGCGGCGAGGGCCACACGCTCGCGCGAGACGACGGCCATGTACGCCGCGGACGCAGCGAGCGACGAGCCGTCGTCGTCCTCGCGGATCGCCTCGAACGCGCGCGCAGCCTCTTCGTAGCGCTGGCCCCAGAACAACGCGTCCGCGCGATCGTACGCGAGCTGCGGTCGCGCGGCGTCACGAGGGTCTTGTCCCACCGCGCGCTCGTAGAGCGTCGCAGCGCGGGCGTAGCTCTCGCGCGACTCGCGGTCGAAGCGCTCTCGCGCGGCGCGATCCGTCTGCGCGAGCGACCGTTGTCGCAGGGCTGAAGCGCGCTGGTGCTCGTCCGCGGCCGCCGCGCGCAGCGCGTCGCGAATCGCGTTGTCTGCGTCGCGAAGCGCGCTGAAGTCCGTGGCGTTGGCGCGGCGCCACTCTCCCCCCTCGGCGAAGCGACTCGTCTCTTCGAGCGTCGCGTGTCGTCGCGGGTGCTGTCCGGTGCGGCGATAGGCCTCGGCGACGCGGAGCATCGCGAACGGCGCGCGCGGGTGATTCGCGTACGCCTGGAGAAACCTGCGGTAGACCGCGATGGCTTCGTAGAGCTTCGCTTGATCGAAGTAGTCTCCCGCGAGCTCGAGGTACACCTCGGCGAGCCACGGGCGGTCCTGCGGAAGGACCGCGCGATCCGCGATTCGAACGATCCCAGCGCAGTCGAAGGGATACGCGGCGTCCCGCGGCGGGCGCGCGAAGTCTTCGACGATGCGCTGACAGGCGACCGCCTCGCGCGGCGCCGGATCGTCCCAGATCGACTCGGACAAGATCACGCCGATCCAGCGGAGCGTGTCCGCGCGCATGTTCGTCGAGCCCGGCGCGGCGGCGGTCGCGTAGTGGTCCATGAGCGACGCAAACGATCGAATCGCCGAGGCGTAGCCGCGGTTCATTCGGAAGTAGGACCAGCCGATCTTGTAGAGCGCGCGATCGTAGAAGGGTCCGCGCTGCGACGGCACCGGCGCGTCGCTCGACGCGAGGGCTCGTTGAAACGCCGCGATCGCGAAGGTTCCGTTCGCTTCGAGGTCGGCGCTCGCGTTGCTCGCGCTTCCGGGCAACGGAACGAGCCCCTCGAAGTGCGACTCGCCGATCGAGTACCAGACCTCGGCGGCGTAGCGGCTGATCGAGCCGTTGGCGCCCGAGAGAGGGACGCAGGAGTTCCACTCGGAGGGGATGGCGGTGACGCCGTCGGGGCCCGTGGGGAGCGGCCCTCTCGCGACGACAGGCGCCGCGCGCGCCGCGGGCGTGACGCCGCGCGCGATCGCAGGAACCGCCCGCAACAGCGACGCGCATCGCAGCGCCGCGGGCGCTCCCTGCGCCACGGGCAACGCCAGGTTCGCGCGCGCTTCGTAGCTCGCGCGCGACGGGCACACGAGGGCGAGCCCCGCCGCGTACGCCTCTTGCTCGTGGCCGAGCTCGCGCAACACCCAGTTGAGCAAGTACAGCGCTGCGTCGCGGCGCGGATAGCTCGCGAACCGATCGATCACGTATCGGTACACGATCGCTCCGCAGCGGTGATCCGCGGGCCGCGGCGGGGCAATTCCGTCCGCCGATTGTCCAGCGCGCTCGCGTGCTGCGCGCTCGCGGTCGTTGCGCTCGTCCTCTTCGAGCTTGGCCCACTGCGCGTCGTCGAAGTAGAGCTCCGCGAGCCGCAGGAGCACGTCGGGCGTGTGCGACTCGCTCACGGGATGGGTCGCGACGAAGCGCTCGAAGAGCTCGATGGCTCGCTGTCGCGCGACGCGCTCGGACTCGCGCTCGGCGTCGATCTGCCGCTGATATCGCGAGCGAACCGCGTCGAGCTGACGGGCGTGAGTGCGCGAGAGCTCGTCTTGCATCGCGCGACGAAACGACTCGCCGCGACGTTGAAAGGCCTCGACCTCGCTGACGACGACCGAGAGCGATTCGAGCTGCGACGACTGCGGCGACGGACGCTGCGCGCGGCCTCCGTCGCCCCGCCCCCCGTCGGGCGAAGCTTGTGAATGGGCATTCAGTGAAAGCGAAAAGAGCGCAGCGGCGATGGACCAAGACGCGAGGGTGCGAAGCACGGACAGAGACCTCCCGGCTCGCCCTCGATCGCTGATCGCTCTGGTGTGTGACCGATGCAAACTGTCTTCGTCCGAGCGGCGCGCGGCATCGCGCGTGCGGCGATCGACGGCGCGATCCACCCTGACTTTTGACTCGCGTTCGCGATATTCGCACGCAGAAATCGAGCTCTGGATCTTCTCGATTGTGCGAATCACGTTCGCACGTGTGAACTTCGGGAGCGCCGGTCCTGCGTGATAGCGCTCGCCCGAGGACGAACGTATGAAAGTTCATCGCACGACCTGGTCACTGGCGATCACAGCGCTGCTGTGCGCGTGCCAACCGCCCGCCAACATCCCCCCGGACACTCTCGTCGAGGTCGACAGCGCTACCGACGACAGCGCGTCGAACGTCGACACCACGAATACGATCGACATCGTCGACGCTGCGGTGACGCTCGACAGCACGACGGTGGACTCGATCGAGCCGGGCGACACCCTGTCGCGCGAGGCGAGCGTCGACGTCGTCGAAGACGTTCCGCTGCATCCGCTGTGCACGACACCGACAGGAACGCTCACGCTCCCAACGCAAGTCGTGACCGCGATGCTCGGGCCGACCCCCGCGGGCTTCGGCGCTCGGGTCTCGTGCAGCGAGTGGTTCTTCAACTCGAACGAGGCCGTCTACACGTTGGATGTCCCCACGCGCACCGGCGTGATGTTCGCGACGAACAACGGATCGACGCAGTTCGACACGGCGATCAGCGTTCGACGGCAGTGCAATGCCATCTCGACAGAGATCGCGTGCAACGACAACGCGTTCGGCGACGGCATGGGCCGCTCGGTGTTGCGCACGGTGCTCGAGCCCGGTCGATACTCGGTCGTCGTCGATGGGCGCGACAACGCGGCGGGGATCTTCTTGATGGAGATGACGAGCTTCGCACCCGCGCCGAACGCAACGTGCGGTGGCGCGATCGCGATTCCCCTCGCGACGCCCGTCACGGGCACGCTCCGAGGCGCGGGAACCAACGCCGCTCCCGGCGGAGGCACATCGGACTACTGCAACACGGACGACTCGGCGCGACACGGGTTTCGCAGCGGACAAGTGTTCTACCGCGTCGAACTGCCGCCGTTCACGCTCATCGATCTGCAAGTGACGCCCAACGCGACGGAAGACTTGCACGTGCGCGTGTACAACGACTGCGCAGCCACCAGTTGTGCGCGCGCCGTGCGCACCGCGACGAGCAGCTCTGTTCGAGTGGCGCTCAGCAACAGCGAGCGTGTCGCGCAAACGCGCATCATCGGAATCTCGGGCACGAGCTACTCCGCGACGACGCCCTTCACGCTGTTCGCCACGTCCACGCCGCTGCCCGCCAACGTCCGATGCGATCAGGCGATGCCCGTCGCGCCCGGCACCGAGGTCAGCGTCGAAGGCACGCTCGACGGGAGCAACGCGCCTCGCTGCGCCGGTTACACGGGCGGAAAGAAGTTCTACAGCGTCACGCTGCCTGCGCGCACCGCGGTCGACGCATGGCTCCCGCGAGAGCGCAACGCGAGCCTCATGATGCTGCATCAGCTCGACGGATGCCCCGCGACGACGTGCACCGCGACCGCGCGACACGGCTCGGGCGACGCGTACCCCGAGCGATTGACGCTCGAAAATCCCAGCGATGCGCCGCGAACATTCATCCTCGCCGCGGAGGCCGGCCCATCGAGCTACTCGTACGGCGTGTTGAGGGTGAGTCAAACGCGCTCGACCGAGCCTCCCACCAACATCTCGTGCGCGCTCGCTACGCCCGTCGCGCTGCATCGGCCGAGGTACTTCACAACCAGCAATGTCGGCAGCCCGCCCGTCGGCTGCGAGCCGCTGCGAGAGGCAAACGTGACGTGGTACTCGGTCACTGTTCCTCCGATGACGACGGTGCCGATCACCGCGCGGCGCGAGGACAGCGCAAACTTCTTCATCCGCGTGCTCGACTCGTGCGCAGCAACGTCCTGCGTCGCATCGTTTGGCAGCAACAGCCCCGCGCCCGTCGGAGCCCGTTTGCAGAACACGACGGCTGTTCCCAAGACGTTTTGGATCGCCGTCGGAGCGTTCGTGACGTCCGCCCCCGTCGCGCGCGGAGAGCTTTTGGTGGGCGATTTCTATACGAAGACCACGACCGCGAGCGCGTGCGACACGCTGACTCCGGCTTCGAGCACGACGCTGATGCTCTCTGGTGACGACGCGACGACCGGAGCGAACCCGTTGCCATTTGCGGTGCCTCTGTTCGGGCGGCTCGCGACGCAGCACTCCGTCTCAACGAACGGCTTCGCGCAGCTCATCGGCCCCGAATCGACGAGGCCCGAGTCGAACTATCAAAACGACGCGCTCCCCACGACGCGCGCGCCGGCCAACATGCTCGCGCTGTTCTGGGACGACCTCGCGATTCCGCCCGCAACGGGCGTCGTCCGCACCAGCGTGATCGGCGCTGCGCCGCGCCGTCGGTTCGTCATCGAGTGGAGCAACGCCGAGATCCGCGCGACCTCCGAGCGCTTGACCGCGCAGTTGAAGCTCTTCGAGTCGACACACGAAATCGAGTTTCACTATTGCGCGCATTCGGTCGCAGGCTCGCCGACGCTCACCGGACAGAGCGCGACGATCGGCCTCCAAGACGCGTCGATGCTCCTCGGCATCACGCACTCGAACAACATGGCCAACGCGATCAACACGATGACCGCGCTACGATTTACCCCCAATCGCTGAGCCGTTCTCCCCCGACGCGCGCTACTCGGTCACGTCGACTTCTTCGGGCATCCTCACGCGGAAGTTGCGCTCGACGAACTCGTAGATGTCCAAGAAGTTCTGCTCCATCTGCGCGGTGTCGCTGAAGGGCGAGTCCGTATAGAACGTCCCGCGGATGCAGTTGTCGCTCCCGCGGCAACGGCCATCGGGAAACACGAGGATCACCTTTCCGGGGCGCTGCCAGCTCGCGTACTCGGCCGAGCCCATGTAATTGCGCGTGAGCACGCCGGCGGCGACGAGGCTCGCGGCGTCCATTCCGTACCCGTGCAGCAAGAAGATCACGGGGTAGCGCTCGCCCGCGTTTTCGGGCCGGTGATAGCCAGGCGGAAGCGAGATCCCGAGCGGCGTCGTTCGTCCCGTGCGCATCGACGTGAAGTCGAACGTGCACGAGTAGCCGTTCGCGCAGCGCCCGGCGTCGTCGACGGTGTTCATGACCGGCGACGGCGCGCGGTTGAGCCGCGGCCAGTTCGCCTGCAAGCGCCAGATGCCCGAGTAGAGCCGCGAGGTGATCTGCTCGACCGTTCCGACGTGCCCGCCGTCACCGTCGCGGAGCATCTGCTCGGTCGCGTCCTCGAAGCCGTAGCGCATGATCGCGTGCCGCGGCAGCCGCTCCCAGTCGACCTCGAGGAACTCGAAGCCCGTGTCGTTGTTCGCCGCGATCGGGCGCTGCGGATCGAGCGACAAGAAGTTGTTGTAGTAGTGCAGCCCCTGTCCGGTCTGCGCCGTCGCGCCGACGAAGTGGTTGGCCACGGTTCCGAAGTTGAAGAGGTCGCGCGTCCCGCCGTCGGCCCACACGCCGAGGCGGCTCGCGTCCGTCGCGGACAAGCGCGCGAGCGCCGAGCGTGGGTTGCGCTCGATGAAGCGCGCGACGCCCGAGGTCGTGTCGAAGCGGCCGTTGCCCTCCCCTTGATCGTACGGGCACGTGCGTCCCATGGGGCACGCCACGCCGTCGAGGCCCACGTCGCGATACGGCTCGCCCTCGTCGCGAACGTAGTTTCGCTCGGTCCCGCCCGGGTTGAACTGGCGATCGTAGTCGTCGCCCGCAGGGTCGGGGTTGGTGTCCGCGTTGTAGCCGGGCTCCATCGCGCTCGCGACGCCGTCGGTCCCGAAGTCCGAGAAGGGCTCGGTGAAGTTTCGGATCACGGGCTCGCCGAAATCGCGGACGCCGTTGCCGTTGCGATCGACCGCGAGCGTGAGCCAGAAGGGCTGCGTGCCCTGTCCGCCAGCCCACTCACCGGCGTGTTCGGACGTGCGATTTCCATCGCAGAACGTGATCACTGGGTAGCGGCCGTCGGGGTTGTACTCGTCGTCGTAGTAGCGATCGTTGGCGCTCATCGGATCGCCGACGCGCACCGGCGTCATGCACCGCTGCGCGTCCGTCCGCATGAACTCGCTCGCAGGAACGCCGAGGGGCAACGGGCTGTTCGCCGATGTTTGCACCACCGCGTTGCCGAACATCCTCGAGAGGTCTCTGAAGATGTTGCTGTACGACTCGCGATGGAACGTGCCGCCTTGGCCGCCACGACCGTCCGGGTAGTTCCAGAACTCGAACGTCTGATCGACCGCCCAGAGGTCATCGGGCGTCGGCGTGCGATCCATGCTCGCGCGATCGCACGCTGCGCCCATGCGCATGCGCTCGTCCTCCGTGCAAAACCCGCCCAGGTGAAAGTCCCTGAAGTACTGGCCGAACCACGCCCAGTCCGCGGGGCCGCCCATCGGCCCGATGTAGTCGAACTTGTCCGCGTAGCGCGTCCCGAGCACGGACGTTCCGATCGCGCCCATCGAGACGCCCATGATCGCGCGGTACGTGAAGCGACGACGCACCGTGCGCGCGCCGAGGTTCTGTCGGATGACAGCTTGGTACGTCCCCATGCGCGGCGTATCGAAGGTGATCGCCGATCCGTCCGGCGTGAAGCGAAGGTTGGCCACGGGCACGACGCGCGCGCCGCGAAGCCCCGGGGCCGTGTACGACACTTCGATCTGCAGCTCGTACCGCGGCCGCACGAGCGCGGGGTTCACCGGCAGCGTGATGGGAATCTCTCTCGCAAATTTGCGAAGGCTCGGCCCGAAGGACACCGCCGGACCGATCGCCTCGAACCCCATGGGCACTTGATCCGCAGCACACCCGACAGTCACCGGCGTCGCGGGGATCGTCGTGGCCGTCATGGGCGCAGAGATGCTCGCATTGGCCAAGGGGCTCCCTGCGGTCCCGCCGACACGAGCGCCTGGGCGGAGCATTCCGTTGGCAGTCGTTCCCGCGGGACAGGCGGGACGATCCGCGGCGAGCACCACCACGTCGACCTCCGCCTCGCCTGGGGACGTGATCGGATCGCTCTGACGCACGCGGATCTTCGTGCGACCCGGCGTCGTGCCCGCGGTCACCTGAATGTCCATCGCGCCCGTGTTCATCGGAAACGTCATCTCCGCGGCCATCGGTCGCGCCACCGCGTCGTTCATCGACGTCACGGTGAAGTGCATCGGACACAAGCGCGGATCTCGTCGCAGCCGAAGCTGCAACGGCACCGTCGCGCCAGCGCGCACATAGAGCGTGCCCGGGTTGAACGAGTGGATGATCGCGGGAGAGGCCTCGCAACTCCCGTCGCCCGGCGTCGCGTCCGCAGGCGCGTCCGTCGCCGCGTCGGAGCCGCTGCCGTCACCGCCGCTGTCGCCGCTCGCGTCGGGCGTCACCGTCTGCGGACCACACGCCGCAGAGAGAGAACCGATCGCGACACCCAAAATCAAGCCGAGCTTCCGCGCGAAGAGCATGCGCGAGAGTCTACCCCTGTTCTGCGCGAAAAACGCAATCGTGACGCGCCCGTCGCGCCCCGCGGCTCACGGACGGATCGCGGCCCCGCGCGTCACGACTCGCCGACCGCCCCCACCGTCACGACGTACGGAACCCCGCTCGCCGCATCCACGCCCACCCGCGTGTCCACAGAGAACACCTCCGCGAGCGCCTCACGAGCGATCACCCGCTCGACCGGTCCCTTCGCGACGATCTCGCCCTCTTTCAAGAGCGCCGCGTGCGTCGCGTACCGCAGCGCGAGCGCCGGATCGTGAACGACCATCACCGCCGCCCGGCCCTCTTCGCGCGCGAGCTTCGCGATCGCCTCGGCGACCCACCACTGTTGCTTCGGATCGAGAAACGCCGTGGGTTCATCGAACAAAACGACCTTCGCTTGCTGCGCCCGCGCCCTCGCGAGCGCCACGCGCCGACGCTCGCCGCCCGAGAGCTCGGCGACGTCCCGCGAGGCGAGCGCTTCGACCGACGCCCACGCGAGCGCATCGCGCACCGCGTCGCGATCCTCGGTCGAGAGCGCTCCGTGCCAAGGCGTGTACGGCGCGCGGCCGAGCGCGACGAACTCGCGCACCGTTCGTTGCTCGGGCGCGAGCTCTTCTTGCGCGACCCACGCGATCTTGCGAGCCCGCTCGCGGGCGCTCAACGCAGCGAGGGGCTGCCCGTACACCGCGACGCTCCCGCGCATCGGGGCGCACAGCCCCGCGAGCGCGCGAAGGAGGGTGCTCTTTCCCGCGCCGTTCGGCCCGAGCAGCGCCCACAGCTCGCCGTCGCGCACCTCGAGCGTCGCGTCGCGCACCACCACGGCGTCGCGTCCGTAGCCGCACCACACGGACGCGCACGCGAGCGCGACGGTCATCGCAGCGAGTCCGTCTGCCCCTGCGCGACGTACGCGCGCGCCTTGGCCGCTTCCCACTGCCATCGCGAGCGCACGAGCGACGCCCGCGCTTGTGCGTCTTGCGCTTGCGCGTCGACGAGCTCGAGCATCGTTCCTGCGCCCGCTTCGTAGCGCCCTTGCGCTTGCGCGAGGTTCGCCGCCGCGCCCCGCGCGAGCACCTCGCTCTGCTCGAACACTTGTCGCGCCGCGCGCGCCGCGACGACCGCTTGCACGGCTTCGGTGCGCACCGTCACGATCGACTGCGCCTCTTGCGCGCGCGCCGCCGCCGCGTTGGCCTCGGCGACGCGAATGTTCGCTCGCACCGTGGGATCGAAGGCCGCCCACGAGAGCGTCACGCCTGCGTTGAACGACTCCGACGGTCCGCGCGTGTCCGTCCACATCGGCTCGGTGTAGCGCCAGTTCGCCGTGTACCGCACGCCCGCGCTCGCGCTCGCTGACAGCGTGGGAAAGAGCCCGCGCCTCGCGTTGTCCACTTGCTGGTCGGCTTGCTGCGTACGAATGCGATTGGCGAGGATCTCCGGTCGATCGACGGTCGCGCGCTGCGCGGCGAGCGACGGATCTTCGAACGCGACGAGCGGCGACGGCGACGCGACGTCGAGGTCCGAGGCCGCGTCGACGCCGAGCGCGCCCGCGAGCGCGACGAGGTCCGATCGAAACTGAACCTCCGCGTTGGCCACATCGACCCGCGAGCTCGCGAGCGCGACTTCGGCGCGCGTACGCTCGATGTCGGGACGGGCTCCCGCTTCGGTGTACCCGCGGGCGACCTCGAGCGAACGGACGCGCAGCCCCGCGGTCGTCCGCGCGTTTTCGATCGAGTCCTTGTCGAGCACGACCGCATAGAAGGCGCTGACCGCCGACGAGATCGCGCTGCGCCGCGCGGCTTCGATGTCGAGCGTCGCCGCGCGCGAGCCGAACTCCGCGGACTCGACAGCGCCCGAGGTCCGCCCGAAATCCCAGAGGGTCCAGCGCATGCTCGCGGACGCGTCCATCTGCAACGAGATGTTCGTGTTGTTGAGCGCGAGGGGGCCGAGGACCTGCGTTCCGTTCGAGATCGCGACGCTCGCGCCGCCCGAGAGCGAGATCGACGGGAGAAATCCAGCGCGAGACACGGCGATCTGCGCTTGCGCTGCGCGCGCTCGCTCGACGGCGACGAGCACCGCAGGGGCGTTTTCGCGCGCGCGTTGCACGACCGAGACGAGGGTGAGCACGACGCGGGCCCGCGGCGGAGGCGGCGGTTGCGCGGGCTGCGTCGCGGGCTGCTGGGCGCGAGACGGCTCGGACGGCTGCGGTGAAGGCGCTGGGTCCGACGCGGGCGTACGCGACTGCGCAGAGGCGACGAGCGGCGCGTTCATCGCGCAGATCGCGAGGAGTTTTACAGGATATCTCGATTTCATGGGCTCACTCGTGTCTGAGGGCGACGATCGGATCCAGCCTCGCCGCGCGACGCGCAGGAAAGAACCCGAACACGACGCCGATTCCCCCGGACACGAGGACCGCGAGGATCGCCGTGTCCGCCTGAAGGCTCACCTTCCACTCCGTTGTCTTTCCGACGATGACCGAGGCTCCCGCGCCGAGGCCGAGCCCCGCGAGCCCGCCGATCGCCGCGAGCACGACCGCCTCGACGAGAAACTGCGCGAGGATGTCCCTCGCCCGCGCGCCGATCGCCAGACGAATCCCGATCTCTCGCGTCCGTTCGGTGACCGACACGAGCATGATGTTCATCACGCCGATGCCGCCGACGAGCAGCGAGATCGACGCGACGACGAGCAAGAGCGTCGTGATCGCCGCGCGCTGCGCGTCGAAGCTCTTCACGACGTCGGCCATGTTGCGCACGGTGAAGTCGTTTTCGTCCGCGGGCGCGAGCCTGTGTCGCTGCCGCAAGAGCGCCGTCATCGCGGACTCCGCGCGCGCCATGAGCGCCGGGTCCCGCGCAGAGACCATCACGAACCCCACGTCACGACCGGGTCGCCTCGACACGCGCGTCCGAAACGTCGTCATCGGAACAACAATCAAGTCGTCCTGATCCTGCCCGAAGCCCGACTGGCCCTTTCCCTCGAGCACGCCGATCACAGTGCAGGGCATGCGCCCCACGCGGATCGTCGCGCCGAGCGCGGATTCACCGGCGAAGAGCTCGCGCTGAATCGTCGTTCCGATCACGCACACCTTCGCGGACGTGCGCAGGTCGGACTCGGTGAACGGCGCGCCGTCGGTCGTGTTCCAACTGCGGACGCGAAAGTAGTCTGGCGTCGAGCCGTACACGCGCGTCGACCAGTTGCGCGCGCCCGACACCACCTGCGCGCTCGCCGTCAGGATCGGCGCCGACGCGCTCACGCTCGGAACCTCGATCGCGATCGCCCGCGCGTCGTCTTCGGTCAGTCCGCTGCCGCTCCCCGCCGCGCCACGCGCGCCGCCCGCCGCGCTCGCGCCGGGCCACACCATGAGAACGTTCACGCCGAGCGAGGCAAATTGGCTCTCGATTCGCTCTTTCGCGCCAGCGCCGATCGCCGAGCTCGCCACCACCGCCGCGACGCCGATCAAGATCCCGAGCACCGTCAACACCGCGCGGACCTTGTTTCGCATGAGCGAAAACAGCGCGAGGCGCATCGCCATGTAGATCATTGCGAGCCTCCTTGCGACGCGGGCGCGGACTTCAGCGCGTGCTCCGGCGGTTCGACGCCGGCTTGCCGCTGACGCGCGAGGCGCTCGTCCGAGACGATGAGCCCGTCGCGCACCGTCACGATTCGCTTGGTGCACGCCGCCACGTCGGGCTCGTGCGTCACCATCACGATCGTGAGCCCCTGCTCGCGGTTGAGCCACTGCAAGAGCGCGAGGATCTCTTCGGTGGTCTTGCTGTCGAGGTTTCCCGTGGGCTCGTCCGCGAGCAAGACCTTCGGCTCGGTCACGAGCGCGCGCGCGATCGCCACGCGCTGCTGCTGACCGCCCGAGAGCTGCGCGGGCGTGTTGCGGAGGCGAGACTGAAGCCCCACGAGCGCCAGCGCTCGAGCCGCACGAAGCGTGCGGTCTTTCACGCTCATCCCGCGGTAGACGAGCGGAAGTTCGACGTTCTCGAGCGCCGTCGTGCGCGCGAGGAGGTTGAACCCCTGAAACACGAACCCGAGCAGGCGATTGCGCGCGAGCGCGCGCGCGTCCGCGTCGAGCTTCGAGACGTCGTACCCCGCGAGCCGATACGAGCCCCTCGTCGGCGTGTCGAGACAGCCGATCGAGTTCATCAGCGTGGATTTGCCCGAGCCCGACGGGCCGACGATCGCGACGAACTCACCAGAGTTGATCGTGAGCGACACGCCCCGGAGCGCGCGATGGATCACCTCGCCTTGGGCATAGACCTTCTCGATGCCTTCGAGCTCGATCACTGGAGTTGTTTCGCTCATCGCTGCACTTTCGAGAGGGTCCACGTTCGTCGCGAAGTCGCTCAGAACATCCTCGGGCCACGACTGCCGCCACGACTGCTGCCGCTGCTTCCGCCAGCCGGCGCCCCGCTGCTCGCTGCACCGCCGCGCGACGCGCCGTCGTCTACCTCGTCGGTGACGACCTCCGAGCCGTCGTGAAGCTCGGGCGATTCGACAGCGGTGTTGCTCCCGTCCGTCGCGACGATGCGCACACGGACGGGCACCGGACGCCCTTCGCGAAGGACGAACACACGCCCGCCCCGAGGTCCCGCGCCGCGCGTCGCAGGCGACTCCGAGTCGTTGCCGCCGTTGCCCGCAGCCCCGTTGCCCGCGCCCGCGTCGCGATCGCCGCGTCGTCGCCCGCCGCCCGTGCTCGCGCCGTCGCTGTTCGACGGCCGATAGCGAAGCGCCGCGTTGGGAACGCGCAGCACGTTCTCGAGCCGCGCGGTCGTCACGGTCACCGTCGCGGTCATCCCTGGCCGCAGCTTCAACTCCGGGTTGGGAACCTCGATCACCGCCGGATACGTCACCACGCCCGCGGTCGTCGTCGCTCCGTAGCGCAGCTGCGTGACCGTCCCGCGAAAGCGATCGCCCTGAAACGCGTCGACGCGCGCCTCGACCGCCATGCCCTCGCGCATTCGCCCGATGTCCGCCTCGTCGACGTCCGCCATCACGCGCATCCGCGTGAGGTCTTGCGCGATGATGAAGAGCGTCGGCGCTTGCAGGCTCGCCGCGACCGTTTGCCCTGGGTCGATCTGCCGCGAGATCACCAAGCCCGCCATGGGCGCGAAGATCTTCGACTGCGCGAGCTGGTTGCGCGCGCTCGCGAGCGTCGCTTGTGTGCGCGCCAGCTCCGCCTGCGACACGTTGATGGCCGCGCGCGAGAGGTCGCGAGCCCCGAGCGCCGCGTCGAGCTCCGCTTGTGCGTTGAGCCCTCGGGCGCGCAAATCCCGCGCTCTCGCGAGGTCTCGCTCTTTGATCACGAGGTCCGCACGCGCCCTCGCGAGCGACGCGCGCGCGCTCGCCTCCGCCGCGCGAGCCTCGTTCACGCGCGTCATGAAGGGGTCCGGATCGAGCTCGGCGAGCAGCTGCCCTTCGGTCACCGTCTGGTTGAAATCCGTGTGAACGCGCAGCACGCGCCCCGAGACCTGCGCGCCGACCTGCACCTGGAGCAGCGGTTGAACGGTCCCCGTCGCCTCGATGCTCTCGACGACCTCGCCCGAGGTCACGCGCGTCGTGACGTAGCGGATCTGCGCGGGTTTGGCGCCTTTTACGCGCCAGAACACGAGGGCTCCTCCGCCCACGACGAGGAGCGCCAGCAAGATCCACCCCCACGGCGTGCGCTTCTTCGTGATCTCTGCGAGCAGCTCGGCGTCGGTCGTCGAAGACCCCGGCGCCGCGCCAGGCGCGCCCGCGAGTGCAGAAACATTGCTGGCTGTGGTCATGGCTCGAGTTCCAAACAGTAGCTCTTACGCTCGACCAACCGTTCGCAACCTACAACATTGCGCGTCTCTACAAATCTTCACGATCGCTTCGGGGGGCCCGACGGAGGTCTGTCGCTTTCTTGCCCAATTGCCAGAGAGTCTGCATTCACGCTCTGTGCTGCGAAAGACGCTGCTCTCTCTCTCGGTCGTCGCCTGCCTCGCGGTCCCAACGGTCGCTGGGGCGCTGCGCGTGCGCGACGCTCGACGCGCGGATTCTGCGCTCGCGCAGGGCGCCGCGATGCTCGATCGGTCGATCGGCGATCGCGCCGAACTCGCGTCGCTGCCCACCCGCGAGGCGCGCACACAATTTCAAATCGCGCTCGCGGGGCTCGACGAAGACGCCGCGCGTCGCGCGCGGTCGCTGACGTTCGTGTGCGACGCGATCGACGCGCTCGCGCGCGGTGAATACGCAGCGGCAGGACAAGCCGCGGACGCAGCGCTTCGGCTGCGGCCCGACGAGCCCATCGCCCTCCTCGTGTCGGCGCAGGCCGCCGCAGGGAGGGGCGATCGCGGCAGCGCCGAGCGATCGATCGAGCGGATGCAACGCGGGACGCTCGCCACGCAGAGCTTGCGCGCCCGAGGCCGTTTGCTGCGCGCGGGATGGCTCCTCGACGCAGGCCGCGCCCACGAGGCGCTCGACGTGCTCGAGGCCCTCGATCGAGACGCGCCGCGCGTGGGGGCCGTATTGAACCTCCTCGGACTCGCGCGGAGCGCGGTCGGCGATCGCCTCGGCGCGACGCGCGCGTTCGAGCAGGCGATCGACTCGCACCCGCATCGCGAGGTCGCGCTGCTCAACCTCGCGCGCTCGCAGCGCGAGCAAGGGCAGCTCGACGAAGCGAAATCCACCCTCGAACGCGCGCTCGGCGTGGCGCCCGACTACGCGGACGGATGGGTCGCGTACGGCGTCGTGCTCGCGGATCTGCGCGCCAGCAACGCGCGTCACGTCTTGGTGCGCGCCGCGCAGCTCGCGCCGACCGACGCGACGCCGCTCGCCGCGCAAGGGGCGCTCGACCTCGCGGACCAGCAGTTCGAACGCGCCGCGGAGTCCTTTCGTCAGGCGCTGCAGCGAGACCCCGAGCACGCGATCGCGAGGACCAACCTCGGGATCGCCCTCGCGCGCTTGGGTCGCAGCGACCTCGCGCTGCGCGCGTTCGAAGAGGTCACGCAGCGCGCTCCGCACGTGGGCGAAGCGTGGAACGGCCTCGGCGCGCTGCGCTTGCAATCGGGTCAGTTCGAGCCCGCGGTCGCGGCGTTGAGGCAAGCGGTGACGCTCCTTCCGGACGACCCCAACCCGTCGATCAACCTCGGCCGCGCGCTCGAAGGCCTGCAACAGTGGGACGCCGCGGCGCGGTCGTATCGCGAGGCGCTGCGCCGGCACCCGCAGCACGCAGCGGCGGCCGAACGATTGCTCGCGCTCACGCCGCCCGAAGCGCGCGAGCGACTCCGCGTTCGTCTGGGATTCGCGCCAGAACCATCGTCCGCTGCGTCGCGGTCGGTGCGCGCTCCTCGCGCATCGCGTACGCTGGCGTCGCGGAGATAAAATGATGACCGAAGAGCGAACAGCGAGGCTCGTTCGAGCCACCGTAGCGAGCGTGGACGAAGGACGCGTCGTGCTCGACGCGGACGGACAGGTCATCAAGCTGCCTGCGTCGCTGCTGCCGACGCCGCCGCGCGAGGGCGACGCGTACGTGTTGACCATCACCGCGGCGCCCGCAGAAAAAGGGCCTTTGCAGCAGCGCGTGATCGAGCGACTCGAAGCGCTCACGAGCGGCGAGCACCTCGACAAGAGCAAGTAGCGCCGACCGACACACTCAGCCGCGCGGTCGGAGGTTGGGCACCGTGTAGACGCCCTTGGGGTGCCTCGAGCCGTCCTCTCGTTGATACGGAAACACCCGCAGCGTCCAGTCGCACGTGGGGTCGAACGGAACGAGCCCGAGCTGCTCGATGTCCCGCGGAACCATGGGCCAGTCGTACGCGAAGAACGGGTTGTGCCCGTTGCCCAAGCGATCGAACTGGCGGACCTCGAAGCTGAACCGCAGCCACACGCGGTCGCGCTCTTCGGGCGCGTCCATCGCGATGTGCACGCAGTAGGCGTCCATGAGCATCAGCGAAAAATCAGGGTAATCGCTCCACGCGTGGGCGCTGTTGGTGAGCGCGACTTGCCGGTTCATCTCCCAGAACACGTCGTGCTTGGCGACGTCGAGGGCGCTCAAATCGAAGGGCTGAACGAAGTACGTCGTCGGCAGCGCGTTGGTGATCGTGTACGTGTGATTCGTGCGCACCTTGGGCGTCCATCGCGCGCCCTGGAAGCCATCGACGTGGCACGGCGCGTAGTGCCCCTGACCGCCCTTGGGGACGCGCTCGCGGCGCAGGGTCATGTAGCAGTAGTACTCGTCGTAGCAGCGCTTGTTCAGCGCCCACTCGGCGTCGGCGACGCGCTGAACGACCGACGCCCACTGCGCGTACTCCATCGGCAATCGAAAGTCCGAGCCCGGAAACTTGATGGGCATATCGAGCACGTTGCGCGCGTCGCTCGGCGCGACGAAGGCAGACCGCTCCCACGGGTCCAAGACCCCACAATTCAAGGGTCTTCGCGGGACCTTGTACCGGTCCATCGAGAAGGGCACGTTCAGGTCGTTGACGAGCACGTCGTCCGGCCCGTGCTCGACCGTGATTCCCTCGCGTGGAACGATCGTGACGCACCCCTCGTCGCGGTCGAACACCGGAACCGTGTAGCGCTTGTTGTTGTACTCCACGGTCTCGTACCGTCGGTGTCCCGTCGCTCCGCTCATCGTCGCGGTCGATGGTACCCGAGCGAGCGCGAGGCAATGGCCCGACTCGCTCGTTCACCCAGTGCATCGATCCCGTGGGAGCGCCGTTCGTGCAGCGAGACACCTCCCGAGACCGCGCGAAGATCCTGAAGAGCCTCGAGATCGCTCGCGGCTCGCTCGTCGCTGCGAAGTCCCGAGATCAACGCGCTCGAGCGATCGCGCGCGAAGCGCAGGCGGCGATCGAGCTCGAGCGGCTCGACTCCCGCGCGCCCGAAATGCACCCTGCGGTCCGCGCCGCGATGGTGAGAATCGGCGCCCTCACACCCCAGCAAGCGATCGACTCGCTGAGCGGGCTCACCGAGAACGCGACGTCGCTCGCGCTCACCGAGCTCGTCGCCGTGCTCCCGCAGTCCGCGTGGGAGGAGCTCTCGCGCCGCGTCCCGAGCGCGAAGTCTCGCAGCTGGGCGTGGCTGTACGCCGCGCTCGACCGTGGAGCGCTCGACGAGTGCCTCGCGTTCTTGTCGCGCGACGCGACCATCAACGCGCCGTTCGTGGCCAACGTGTTCGAGCGCTACGGCCCCCAAGCCGCCGCGCGCTTCGCGCCCCTCGTGCGCGCGCTCGCGCCCCCGGAAGACACCGACGACGCAGCGATCGACCTCGCAGATCGCGCGTCGCTGCTGCTCGCCCTGCCCCCTGACGAGATCGAGCAGCGAGCGCTCGACCTCGCAGCGGCGCTCGACGAGGTCGCCGACGAAGCGCTCTACTTCGATGAAGACTACGACCAACGCGACCCGCGCTCGGCGCTCGTGGTCCTGCTCTGTTTCGTGGGCGAGCTCGGCCGCGCGCGCGCGATGTTCGCGCGGATCGTTCGAACGCCAGTGCCCTGGGCCCCGGAGGGAGAAGCGCCGCTCGTGACGCCTGGCCTCCGACGATCGCTCGCGGCGCTCTCGTCCGCGTGCACCGCGGAAGAACGCGCAGTGATTCACCGCGCGGTTCACGAGCGCTTCACGTCGCGCGAGCGCGCTCCGCACACGCTCGCGATGCTCTCGGACACGCTCGACGAGCCGTTTGCCACGGACAACGCCCTCGCCCTCGTCGCGGCGCTCGAGCGAGACCCGCCCAACACCCTGTGGGTGACCGCGAAGCACCCGACCGCCCGCGCGGCGTGCGTCGCGATGAAGCGCGAGGCGCTCGGGCGGCTGCGCGACCGCGACGGCTTCGAGAGCCGCGAGCGGTACGCGCTGTCGTCGGCGCTCCAGTGGCTCGACGAAGACGACGACAACGTGCGCTTCGTGCTCGATCACGCGCAGGACATCGATCGCGTCGTGCGCGGCGACACGGTCCCTCGGTTCGCGACGACGCAGTGGCTCTTGGAGGCTGCGCAACGGGGCTCCGAGCGCGCACAACGAGCGCTCTGTGAGCGAGCCGCGCAGGGGGAGCGCCTGTGGGAGATTCCCTTCTTCTACAAGCGATTGCCCGACGAGGTCGTCCGCGCGCTCGTCGCCCCAGCGCAGCCCGAACGCTCGCCCGATCGACGGCGACGAGACTGGACTCGATTGTGTGTGTCGTTTCTCGAAGGAGCCACTGACGCCGAGCGCGAGCGCGGCTGGCCCAGACTCGAGGCGCTCCTCGCGGACGTCCGGAGCTTCGAGGAGCTCCTGCCGTGCTTGCGCGTCGTTCCACCGAGCGCGCGTCGAGCGTTGGTCCCGCGGTTCGTCCCCGAGACGCTTCGCACGATGCACGACGCGCTCGCGCTGACCGACGCGTGGCCCGACCCCGCGACGCAGCGCGAAATCGTCGAGCGCGCGATGGACCGCTTCGCCCCCGACGCCGCGAAATGGCGCACCGATTGGCTCAACGCTGCGCTCTGCTCGATGGTGAGCGACGAGCGCGCGATGCAGTGGCTCGCGAGCTGCTACGGACCCGACAACATCCCCGTCGCGGCGATGCCGCCACAGCGCGTTCGCGACTACCTCGAGAGCGTCGATCTGTACGCGACCGACCAGTGGCTGACCGACGTTCCCTCGCGTCTGTTGGTGGCCGCCCTCGCGTCGATCGACAGCTCGTCAGCGCTGCTCGAACGCTGCGCAGACGCGTGCTGGTCGCGCTGGCTCGCCCGAGGGGCCGACGCGAACAGCCTTGCTTGGTACTCGCTTCGCGATCTCGTCGCGCACGCCTCCGCGCGCACCGTACGCGCGATGAGCGACCACGCATGGACGCTCCGAACCGAGTCCCTCGCCCACGTCCTCGCGCTTCGCATCGACGCGCTTCGGCGGTCCGCCACGACAGCGCGCGACGACTCCGACGCGCTCGCGATCGCCGCTCGCTCGCTGCGTGATCGACTCGAAATCAACGGCGGTTCCCCGTGGTTTCGCGCCGTTCGCCGTTGGGTGGCCGGCGGAGAGACCCGCTCGTTCGACGCGGTGTTTCGTCCGCTCGCTGCGGACTGGCGCGACCGCGGCTTCGCGGACGACGCTTGGTCGCTCGGCCTCGTCGACGCGCTGCTCTCGCTCGGCGAAACCCTCGCGAGCGCCGACGCCATCGCGCTCCTCGGCGCGCTCTCGTTCGACGCGAGCGACCCGGCGCTCCAACGCGCCCGCCCGTGGATCGAGCGCCTCGTCGCCGACGATCCCGCTGCCACCTTCCGCGCACTCGACGCGCGCGTCGGTGTTCTATCGATCCCGACGCTGATCGCTCACTGGGTGACGCCGGACACCCGCCGTTGGCCCTCGTCGATGTTCTCGCGCCCCCACGAGATCCGCGCCCTCATCGGCGACCACGCGTTCGCGCGCCTCTTGGGGACGGTGCTCTGATCCTCACATTTGCAATCCACCGCACCCCCACTGCAGGATTCACATATTGGACTCACAGGGCGTCTGTCACAAGTCCCCCTCTCCTGTGGCCGATCGCCCCATATCCCCCTCCTCGCTACACCAAGTTCACGCCCTCTTGCGGAACCACCACCAGCACCACCCTCACCGCCCACGCTGACCCCGGCGCGCGAAACCACGTCGTCCCGATCTGCGCCCGCGTGAGCCGTCGATCCAGCAGCTCGCTCGGAACCTGCATCGGCGCCCCGCTCGGCGTGACCATGCTGAACATCATCACCCGCACGCCCGTCGAGCCCTCTTCGACCGCCGCGTTCGACAGTCGTTGGCTCACGGTGTCCGGCGTCGTCGTTCCACGGTCGAGCGCGTCGATCGCGGCCTCGAGCGAGCGCGTCGCGCCCGTCCAGCGCTGCACCGGCTCGTGCCCCAAGCGTCGGCGCTCTTCGTCCACGCGGGCCCACACACCCGCCACGTCGTGCATCGAACGCTCGTCGACCACGCGCCACGTCGCGTACGCCATCCCGATGAACTTGCGATCAACGACGATCGGGCAGAGCGCTCCGTGCGCGGCCTCGGGGTCGAGCAACGACATCCTGCCCGATGGCTGATCGAGCGTCGTGGTCACGAGCTGCGAGCCATCGCCAGTGACGAGCACGTTTGCCCCGGCATGTCCCTCGCGAACGCGCCCCTCGACGCCCCAGCCCGCCATCATCCCGAGCACCGCGACCTCCGCGTCTTCGCTCGAGACATCTCCCGTCAACGCGCCCACCGCGTAGCCCGCCACCGGACACGCCGCGCGCCGCGAGCTCTCGGAGAACTGCAGCGCCGCGATGCCGCTCGCCCGCCTCCGCTCGTTGAGCAGCGCCTCGAGCGCGGCCGTCGACGTCGCTTCGTCGGTAAACGAAATCGCCGCCGTCGTCGCGCGTCGAAACGCGAGCCTCCCGTCCGCGGCACCACCAATCAAGACGGTGCCCACGAGGCGACCGAGCAGCCGTCCGCGCGGGACGTACATCACGTCCGCGTACTCGGGCGCTCCGTCGCTCGCGGCTGGGCAACGAAAGCCGAACCTCGGCGCGACCATCCCCGCTTCGGCCACGCAGAACCGCGCTCCGCCGTCGCGCGTGTTCGCGATCACCGCGACGGCGTCCCCTGCGTTGGCCCCGCTGATCTCGCCGCGAACCACGGACTCTGCCGCGCCCTCCATCGACACGGTCGTGAAGCGCACGAGCGACTGTCCGCGCGCGATCGCGATCTTGACCCTCGCGCCTTCGCGAACGAGCGCCGCGCCAACGCCGCCCGTCGCGCCGCTGAGAACCGGGCGGATTTGCGTGGACAACGCCTGCTGCTGCTCGGCGAGCAGCGCGTCCGTCGTCATGCTCGCGCCCACGTTATCAAACGACAAGAACCACACCTGCGGCGCCATCGACAGACCGCACGCGAGCGAGAAGTACCGCAGCAGCTGCGCCGACGCGTTGCCCGCGCCGCGCGCCTCGAACGTCGCCGCCTCCCGCGCCACGCAGCGCAGGGCCTCCGTGGTCGTCGCGCTCGGCGCCGTCGTCTGCACCAAGCGCTCGAACGCGTCCGTCGTCGACAACGGCTGCGCCACGTTGGCCGCTTCGATCGCGGTCGGAAGCGGCCCCGTCAGCCGCCACTCGCTCACGTTGCTGCTCTCGCGCGCGCCGCCTCGCACCGTGGCAGGCCTCGCCGCCAACGCCTGCAGCCTCCCGCGGTCCGGCAGCGGAACGACCCCGAACGCCTGCGACGATCCCCCGCTGTTCGACTGCGTTTGCCCCGTCGTTGTCGTGTTCGTCGTGGTCGTCGCACACCCAACCAATAGCGCCGAGCACAGCGCGGCTCTGCTTGCTCTCGTTTGCATCAATCTCTCCCCAGAAAGTTGTCGGCGCACCCTACGTCACACGTCACGCGTGCGCAACGCACCCCACGTCGTCCGCTCGAAGCGATCGCTTGGTAGAGCTACCCGTCGCCGTGCTCAGTCGCTGCGCCCTGTGATCGCGCCGCTCGCGCTGCCGGCGAGCAACGACGCGAGGTCCGCGCCGAGCTCGCCGCGAGGGCTCTCGATCACGCGCCCCACTTCGCGTCCCTCTCGCATCACGATGAACGTCGGAACGTACCGAATGTCCCGCCCCTCGGTGAGCCCTTCGGCCTGCTTCGCGCGATCGACCGCGATCAACCGATACGAAAACGGAAGCGCCCCGCGCTCGGCGTACCGCAGGAACTTCGTCACTTCGCGCACGCTGTCGCCGCACCACATTCCAAAGAACACGTCGATGTGCCCGCCGACCGGCGCCGCGGCCAACGCCCTGGCTCCCTCTGCGTCCGTCGTCGCGCTCGCGTACGCGCCGCGCCAACGAGCGTCCGCCTCGAGCACCTGCGCGCCGTTTACCTCGCCGACCAACATCGAACTCTCTCCTCGCGTCGCGCGCGTCGATTCTGCGCCCGACGCACTCGCGTTGGCGCTCGCCCCGCCGGCTCCGTTCGCCCCGTCGCTCGATCGCCCCCCGCACCCGCCGAGCGTCGCCAACGCGACGCACACCACAAACGTCCTCGCTCGAACTGCGCTCACGACGACGGACTGTACCGCGCTCGCAAACGCGAGCACCATCTACGATCAATCAACGGATGGCAGCCACGTCGACGTCTTCATCGCTCGAGCTCGTCGAGCGCTCATCGTTCGCCCGGATCGAAGGCCCCGTCGTCGTCGTCGTGATGGACGGCGTCGGCGTCGCGCCCGCTGGCGAGGGAAACGCCTGCACGCTCGCGCGCACCCCGACGCTCGCGCACCTCCGCGAGCACACGCCCAACACCCTCCTCCGCGCGCACGGAACGGCCGTCGGCCTCCCGAGCGACGACGACATGGGCAACAGCGAGGTCGGGCACAACGCGCTTGGCGCCGGGCGCGTCTTCGATCAAGGCGCCAAGCTCGTCAATCAAGCGATCGCGTCGGGAGCGCTCTTTCGCGACGCGGCGTGGCGCTCGCTCGTCGGTCGCGTGCGAGAGCGCAACAGCACGCTCCATTTCATCGGGCTCTTGTCCGATGGAAACGTTCACTCGCACGAGCAGCATTTGTTCGCGCTGCTCGAGGCGGCCGCGCGCGAAGGCGTCGAGCGAGCCCGCGTTCACGCGCTGCTCGACGGCCGTGATGTGCCCGAGACGAGCGCGCTCGTGTACGTCGATCGACTCGAAGAGAAGCTCGCGTCGCTGCGATCGACGGGATCGAGCAAACGGGACTATCGCGTCGCGTCCGGCGGCGGTCGCATGAAGATCACCATGGACCGCTACGAAGCGGACTGGCCCATGGTCGAGCGCGGGTGGAAGCTCCACGTGCGCGGCGAAGGACAGGGCTTTCCGTCGCTTCGCGCGGCGGTCGAAGCGCTCCGCGAACGCGAGCCCGGCGTGAGCGACCAGAACCTCCCTGGCTTCGTGATCGTCGAGCGCGACGGGAGCCCCGTCGGTCCCATTCGCGACGGCGACGCGGTGGTGCTCTTCAATTTTCGCGGCGATCGCGCGATCGAGCTCACGCGCGCGTTCGAGGACGAGCGCTTCACGGCGTTCGATCGAGGCCCGCGCCCGGACGTGCTCTTCGCGGGGATGATGCAGTACGACGGCGATCTGCGATTGCCCTCGCGCTTCCTCGTGAGCCCGCCCGAGATCGACCGCACGTTGAGCGAGCACCTCGCGAGCAACGGGATCACGCAGTTCGCCTGCAGCGAGACCCAGAAGTTCGGCCACGTCACGTATTTCTGGAACGGCAACCGCTCCTCTCCCCTCACCGGCGAAGAGTGGTTCGAGATCCCCAGCGACACGCGGCCGTTTCAAGAGCGGCCCTGGATGAAGGCCGCCGAGATCACCGATCGCGTGATCGACGCGCTCCGCACGGGCACCTTTCGTCACGGCCGAATCAACTACGCCAACGGCGACATGGTCGGACACACGGGCGTCCGCGACGCGGCCGTGCTCGCCGTCGAAGCCGTCGACCTCCAGCTCGCGCGGCTGTTGCCCGTGATCGCGTCGATGAAGGGCGCGCTCGTCGTCACGGCGGACCACGGAAACGCCGACGAGATGTTCGAGCTCGACAAGAAGAGCAAGCAGCCCTTGCTCGACCGCGACGGACGGCCGCGCCCCAAGACGAGCCACACGCTCAACCCCGTCCCGTTCTTCGTGTACGCGCCGAGCGCATCGCTCTCGATCGACCGCGCGATCACCGCCCCCGGCCTCGCCAACGTCGCCGCGACGGTGCTGCACTTGCTCGGCTACGACGCCCCCGAGGGCTACCTGCCCTCGCTGCTAGCGCGGTAGTCTCGCGTGGGAGAAGACATGACAAGCACACGAATTCAAATCAGCATCGCCAGCGGAACCGCTGACGGCGTCATCGCTCGCCCCAGCAACGAGAAGGCCGGCGTCGTCGTCGTCCAAGAGTGGTGGGGCCTCGTTCCGCACATCGAAGACGTGGTTCGACGCTTCGCGCGCCACGGGTTCGTCGCCCTCGCGCCGGACCTCTACCACGGCAAATCCACGGTGGACGCCGAAGAAGCCTCGCACTTGATGCAAGGGCTCGACTGGGGCCGCGCCATCGGCGAGATCGCCGCGGCCGTCGACCACCTGCGCAGCAAAGAGGGCTGCACCCGCGTCGGAATCGCGGGATTCTGCATGGGCGGAGCGCTCGCGATCCTCGGCGCCACGGCCGCCAAAGTCGACGCGTACGCAGCGTTCTACGGGTTTCCTCCGAAGGGCGCCGCGGACCTGTCGAAGGTCACCGCGCCCGGCGTGATCTTCTTCGGCGAGCACGAAGCCAACTTCTCGGTCCCCGACGCCAAGAGCTTCGCCGAAGAACAAACGAAGAACGGCGTCGCCACCTCGCTCCACGTGTACCCGGGCGCGTCGCACGCGTTCTTCAACGACACGCGCCCCGCCGTCTACCACGAGGCCTCCGCGCACGACGCTTGGCGCCGCACGCTCGCGCATTTCGCTCGGCACCTGCAGGGCTGAGCGGACGCGCGCGTCTGAGTAATGTCGGGTTACTCACTCGACGCCCCGATGTGACCACGAGCACCACGAAGTAGTGAGACGCTCCGATCGCGGCGCGCGTTGGCGTGGGCCAGCGACCGTGCGCGGAAGGGGCATCGTTCGAGTCACATGAACAAGAGCGCAACGAAGAGCAACCAGACCTCGCTTCGAGTGGCCATCGTCGGCGGAGGGGCCGCCGGGGTCTTCACCGCGTGGGCGCTGCAGCAAGTGCAGGGAGCCACCATCACCGTAGACCTGTGGGAGGCCAACAATCGCATCGGCGGCAACACCTGGTCGTGGCCGTACCCGTACAACGGAACGACCTACAACCTCGACGCCGGCGCGCAGTTCTTCTTCGCCAACCCGCAGCCCGCGTACGTGGGACTGCTGAAATCCCTCGGGCTCTTCGACCAAGACGTCAGCTCGTATCCCGCAGGTATCTGCCTGTGGGACACAGACCAAAACGCGCGGACGCTCTTCGTCCCATCGAAGATCGAGAACTTCTTCGACGGCACGCTCAAGCTCTCGGATATCCCGTCGCTGCTGCAGTTCTTCGCGTTTCTCTTGCAGGCCGAGACGCTGGACAAGAGCGGCAACTGGTCGCTGCCCATGTCTCAGTGGCTGCAGAACGTCCAGTGGGTGACACAAGATTTCAAGGACAAGGTCCTCACGCCGTTCCTCTACCAGTTCGTGTCGCTGCCGCTGTCTCGCATCGGCGAGTCCTCGGCGCTCTACGCGCTCACGTATTTCGTTCGCAACGTGACGGGCTGGCCTGGGCAAGGCGTGGTCCCGCCAGACGCGGGCGACGTGTTCACGCTGTACCAGAGCGCCTCCATCGGACTCGATGGGATCCTCGGACAAGTGCTCGTCGGAACGCCGAACACCACCGTCCGCCTGAGCTCGCCCGTCGCCGCCGTCAGCTACGATCCGAACACGCAGCAGCCCGGACTCACGGTCAACGGGGGGTATCTCCCCTACGACGTCGTGATCCTCACGTGCGATCCGCAGACAGCCTCGAAGCTCATCACCGCCGGAGGGAGCACCGCGCAGCCGAGCGCTCCCGCGTATCTGCAAAACATCGAGTACGCGCCGCTGCCGATCGTGCTCCAAGCGCCGCAATCGAACTACATGCCCACAGACCCCGGCTCGTGGCAGGCCGCGAACACGGTCGTGTCCAACAACGCGGGGAGCGTCGCGTTCAGCGGATATTTCGGCGTCCTTCGTCCGCCCGCAGGGTCGAGCCTCGTGCCCGCGTTCAAGAGCTGGTCGAACCCTCCGATCTCGAGCCCGCCTCCCGACACGCTGCTCTTTCATTCGCACAACGTGCTCTACCCGACGACCACTTCGATCGCCGCGAGAGACGCGCTGCAGTCCCTTCAAGGCGCCACCAACGTCTACTTCGCCGGCGGGTGGAACACCTGGTTCGACAGCCAAGAGGCCGCCCTCCGCTCGGCCATCAACGTCGTCGGCGCGATGATCAACCCGTTCAACCTCGAGCCCGGTCCCTACATCGCCCCGTGGCTCGAAGAGTCCGGTGGAAAGCGCGGCACCACCGTGAGTCGCTTCATCGAGCGGCTCGTCTCGCGCATGCCCGACAAGCTCGCCCAGCCCGTGCGCGACGGGCTGCGCCCCGCGCTCGCCAAGCTGTAGTCACTTCCAGTCGGCAGGCTTGCTGTCCTCGACCGCCTGACGAAGCGTCCCGTCGCTGAGCGCGCCAGGCCCGTGCTTCGCGAAAAACTCCCGGAGAATCGCGATCGCCTCGTCCATCGTCCCCACGATCTTCGATGGCGACCGCTGCTTTCGAAGTTGGGTCAGCGTGCCCAACACTCCGCGGACGAGGGCTCCGGAGAATCCGCTCATCGCCACGACGGTGACCCCGCCGAACGCGAGCTCGGACATCTCTAGCGCGCGATCGAGAATCAACTTTCGCTCTTCTTCGTTCACGGTCAGCACGGTCGACGGAGCCATCGCCATGACCGCGAGCGTGCCGAAGGGCTTTCGCGATCGTCGCGTCATTTCCAAGCGAAACAGGCGATTGAGCTCTCGCAACTGCTCGGCGTTCGCGGGCGCTCGCCACATCTCGACCACCAGATCGTCCCCGATCGCCATGAAGCCCCCGGGACACTCGAAGAACCGACGCATCAACATCGACCCGTTGGATTCTCGCACGCCCCCACCGTCGCGTCGCGCGTTCGGACATGACTCCGCCATGACACGACCGCACGTCGCGCGCCCGCGCGCCGCGCGAACCACGCGATAGCCACGCGCTCGATCCCCTTGTACAACGCGCGCCGCGATGATTCGGCTCGATCAAGTCTCGAAGCAACACGGCTCGCAGATCCTCTTTCTCGACGCGTCGATGGGCGTGTTCAAGGGCGAGAAGATCGGCCTCGTGGGCCCCAACGGCAGCGGCAAATCCACGATCTTTCGCTTGATCGTCGGCCAAGAAGAGACCGACGCCGGCCAGGTGTCCGTCGATCGCGGCGTCACCATCGGCTACTTCGACCAGAACGTCGGCGAGATGCGCGGCCGCTCGGTGCTCGAAGAGACCATGGCCGGCGCCGGAGCGGTCGCCGACGCCGCCCACGAGCTGCACGCGATCGAAGCGGCGATGGCCGACCCCGACCGCGCACACGAAATCGAGTCCCTCGTCGATCGCTACGGCCACGCGCAGGCGCGCTTCGAAGAGCTCAACGGCTACGCCCTCGAGGCGCGCGCGCAAGAGATCCTCGCGGGCCTCGGGTTCGACCCCGAGGTGGTCCCCCAGGACGTCTCGCGCTTGTCCGGCGGATGGAAGATGCGCGTCGCGCTCGCGAAGATCCTCTTGCTCGAGCCCGACGTCCTGCTGCTCGACGAGCCCACCAACCACCTCGACATCGAGTCGATCCTCTGGCTCGAGAACTTCTTGCGGATGTTCAAGGGCGCGATCGTGATGACCTCGCACGACCGCGAGTTCGTCAATCGACTCGTGACCAAGATCGTCGAGATCGACTCGGGCGAGCTCACGACCTTCTCGGGAAACTACGAGTTCTACGAGCAACAGCGCGCCCTCCGCGCCGAGCAGCAGCAGGCGCAGTACGACAGGCAACAAGCGATGCTCGCGAAAGAAGAGGCGTTCATCGCGAGGTTCAAGGCCCGCGCGAGCCACGCGGCGCAGGTGCAGTCGCGCGTGAAGAAGATCGAGAAGATCGAGCGCGTCGAGCCCCCGCGCTCCCGTCGCGTCATCGAGTTCGAGTTTCGCGCGCCCCCGCGGCTCGGCGAAGACGTCGCCAAGGTCGAGCGCGTGTCCAAGCGCTACGGGAGCAGGCAGATCTACAAGAGCTTCGACCTGCTCATCCGCCGCGGCGAGCGCTGGTGCGTGATGGGCGTCAACGGCGCGGGAAAATCCACGCTATTGAAGCTCGTCGCCGGCCAGACCGCGCCCGACGAGGGCTCCGTCACGCTCGGCCCGAGCGTGCAGCTCGGCTACTTCTCGCAGCACGCGATGGAGCTCCTCGATCCGCAGAAGACCGCGATCGAAGTGCTGCAGTTCAAGTTTTCGGGCGCCAACCTCGGGACGCTCCGAACGCTCGCGGGCGCCTTCGGCTTCTCGGGCGACGACGTCGAGAAGAAGTGCTCGGTGCTCTCGGGCGGAGAAAAAGCACGGCTCGTGCTCGCGGCGATGCTCTTCGATCCGCCCAATTTTCTCGTGCTCGACGAGCCCACCAATCACTTGGACATGACCACCAAGGAGACGCTCTTGAAGGCCCTCGCGAAGTTCGAAGGCGCGATGCTCTTCGTCTCGCACGACCGACAGTTTCTCGGCGCGCTCTCGACGCGCGTGCTCGAGCTCACGCCCGAAGGCCCGCGCACGTACGGGGGCGGCTACCGCGAGTACGTCGCGCAGAGCGGCCGCGAAGCGCCCGGCGTTCGCTGACGAATCACACGAGGCCGCGGCGGCGGAGGTCCATCCCGAGCTCGCCGATGCGACGGAGGCTCCGCTCGAGCGGCGCGCGCGCGGTGTGAACCGAGCTCGTCCCGAGCACGAGCGGGTGCGGGTGGTGCTCGGCGGTCCCCACGAGGACGCGCGCGGGGCCGCCTTGCGCAACGATGTCGAGCGGACCGTGCCCGCGCTCGAACACGACGAGCGTGTCCGTCGTCGCCTGCCCTTGAACGAGCGCCGTCCCTTGGTGAACGAACACCCACGCGACGTCGTGCGTCTCCGGCGGTTGATGCTGCCAGCGCTGCGACGGCCCGAGGTTCACGTCGAGGTACGTCATCGGGTTCGGCACAGGGACCGGGCTTCGAAGGCCACGGTACGACCCGAGCAACACGCGCACGCCGTCCACTTCGGGAATCTCACCCGGAGCGATGTAGTGCGACTCGGCCTCCGCTTCTTCGTGCGTCGGCGGCATCGCGACCCAGAGCTGAAAGCCCGTCACGCGCGGAGAGCTCCCGTCGACCACGCCGCCGCGGTGCCACACGCCGCTGCCGGACATCATCCACTCGACGCCGCCTGCGCGAAGGATCCCGGACTTGCCTGTGGTGTCTTCGTACGTTCCGTCCGCGTCGAGCACGTACGAGACCGTCGCGATGCCCGAGTGCGGGTGGTACGGAAAGCCCATTCCAGGCCGTGTTTCTCCGGCGATGTGATCGAGGAAGATAAACGGCTTGATCAGCTCGCCGATGTCCCCAGGGCTCACCATTCGTCGAATGAACCCGTGGCGGCTCCCGCGCGTTCGGAGCTCGATGCGCCGCGCGCTCGCGGCTGTGTCGATCGATGGCTGCATGATGGTCCTCGCTGTCGATGGTGCGCGAGACTCGCACGCGACGAGCCCCGCGGCGGCTGCGTACCGAAGCGCTGCTCTCCGAGAGAGCGCCGCCTGCCCGTCGTCGTTTGTCTTTGGCACGAGCCCCAGTCTGCACCCTCTCTGTGCGCCGCGCATCGGGACAACGATGGACACTTTGTCCCAGATTCAGGGACAATCGTCGGTCACTTCACAGGTCGATCGTCGCAAAGTACGCCGCGACCAGCTCGACGAACGCCTGCGTCTTCGGCGGCAGGAGCCGCGCGTTCGGATACACGACGTACATGTTGGTCGACGGCGACGGAAACGCCGGCAACACCTCGCGCAGCTCCCCTCGGATCGCGCTCTCCTTCGCGATAAACGCTGGCAAGAGCGCGATCCCCAAGGACGCTCGGCACAGGTCTCGCGCGAGCAACAGGCTGTTGACCCGATGCTTGGGCGCCACCGTCACCACGATGCGCTCGCCGCCGCCGTCGAACACCCAACGATTCGGCTGCCGCCGCCCCGTGAACGCGATCGTGTCGTGCTCGGTCAGCATCGTGGGGTGCGTGATCTCGCCGCGCCCCGTCAGGTACTCGGGCGACGCGTACGCGCGGACCTGCCCCGCGCCGATCCGCTTGGCCACGAGCGCCGAGTCCGACAGCGGCCCCGTGCGCAGGGCGCAGTCGATCCCCTCGTCGACGAGCGAGACCTGCGCGTCGTCGAGCCGGAGATCGAGCTTCACCTCGGGGTAGCGCCGCCCGTACCGCTCGAGCACCGGCGGTAGAAACTGCTCGGCCACCAACGGAGGCGCCGCGATCCGCAGCGTCCCCACCGGGCGCTTCTTCAACGCGCGCACCGCGCTCTCGGCGTCCGCGAGCATCGCGAGCGCCGGCCGCGCGCGCTCGAGCAACAGCGTCCCCGCCTCGGTCACCTTCATGGCCCGCGTGCTCCGCTCGAGCAGTCGAACCCCGAGCTTCGCCTCGAGCTCCGCGAGCGCTCGGCTCACGGACGAGCGCGCCAGCCCGAGCCGCTGCGCCGCGACGCGCACCCCGCCGAGCTCGACCACTGACGCAAACAGCTCGATCGCGCTCGGATCCATTGTCCCTCGCATGGGACGGAGGATGCCCCAGCGTCCCAAAGAGAGCACACGCAATTGTCGCTATCGCCGACTCCATTCGACGGCGGCGTTCGAGAGCGTTCGCAGGTTGTCCGAGGCGAGCCACGCGATCGCTTCGGGACGCTCGCGCACGTACGCGTCGGCGAACGCGAGCGCGGTCGTCTCCATCCAGAGATAAAACTCTTCGCACCGCGCGACGGGCGCGCCGCGCATGCGCTGGTAGTCCTCGCACGGGCCCACGCTGTGATCGAAGGTCGCGTGGAGCGATGCCATGTCCGTGTTCCAGAAGCGAAACTTGTTCATGGGCGCCATGAGCTCGAACGCCCGTCGCCGCTGCGCCGGATCGGACTCGGGCGTGCGATCACCGACGCCCGTGACGCTCAAGTGCGGACGCGTGATCGCCGCAAACGACGCGTCGGTAAACCCGTCGTCCATCGGCCCCTCGATCGAGAACCCGATGAACGCGCGCGGCCGCGGATCCGGCTGCGTCCGCGGCATTCCCGCGAGGTACTCGCGACTGGCGCCCGCGACCATCGACACCGAGCCCGCGCCCGCCGAGTGCCCTGCGTAGAGCAACCGCCGAACGTCCGCGACGCCCGCCATCGGCCCGCGCGATTGCTCGTCGAGCCAATCGAGCACGCGGCGCACGTCGTTGGGACGATCCCAGTGCAAGTACTTGAACCGCGCGCAGTCCGCAGCGACCGTGATCCCCACGTGCGCGCAGAGCGCCGCGCGGCTCGCCTCGCTCCGCGGCGCGTGCGCGATCCCGATGAAGAGATACCCGCCCGCGTTGAACACGCGAGACCACTCGTTGCCGACGCCGCCTGCGTTGACGATTCCGTCGGCGCCTCCGTGAGACCAGACCACAATGGGCCACGGCTGCGGAGCGCCCATCGGCCTGCGAATCGCCACTTCGAACGTCCGCATCGCGCCCGTCGCGTCCGTGTACGAGAGCATCTGCGTGAGCACCGGCTGCGCGCCGAACAGCCGCTCGGGTCGATACGCGCACGCCATCGGGTTCGTCGCAGAACACGGGGCGACGCCGCTGTCCGCCACGCGCGCATCGACGACGCCGCTGTCCGTCGCCGTCGCGTCCGCTGCGCTCGTCGCGTCCAGCACGACGCCCGAGTCCGTCATCGCCGCGACGTCGCGCGCAGCAGTGTCCTCGATCGCCGCGTCTCGATCGCTCGTCATCGGAGGGCTGCACGCAGCCAAGAACAACACCGCACACGCCACCGAACTTCGTCCAACGCTCGTCATGTCCCCGAGGAATCGCACGACGCGTGCCGCGCAAAAGAGCCCACCAAACGCAGCGCTCCGAAGCGCACCTCGCGACCGCTGCGGACTCGAGTCCTCAGCAGGGTGCGGACTGGAGTACGCGACGTTCCCACCGCTGACTCCGTGGCCACGGAGCACATCGAACTACGCCGCAGCACATGAATTTCGACCCACTTTTTCCTGCGGGATCAGCGATCGCGCAACGATTGCGCCTATCATGGCGCTCATGCAATCACGCACTTCGAGCAATCCGACACGCACCCTCGCGCTCTTCGCGCTGCTCGCGGCCGCGGGCTGCAGCGCTCCTATGACGCCGGGCGACGGAGGCGACGCAGCCACGGACACGCGCGCCGACACGTCGCGCCCCGATGGACAACCGCCGCCCGATGTCGTCGCGACAGACGCGCCCATCGACGATGCCCCGTCGCCGACGGACAGCGGCGGCGCCGACGACAGCGCGACGCCGACGGACAGCGGCGTCGATCCCGACACAGGCATTGCTCCCATGGACAGCGGAACGTCGACGGACTCGGGCGTCGTGACCGACAGCGGAATCCCCGCAGATTCGCGCGTCACGGACACCGGCGTGGACACGGGCGTTCGCGCGGACACGGGCGTGGACACCGGTGTTCGCACGGATAGCGGCGTCGATACAGGCGTCGATACAGGCGTCGACAGCGGCGTGCGGATGGACAGCGGCGTCGACAGCGGAACGCGCCCCGACACCGGCGTCGATACGGGCGTCGATACAGGCGTCGGAATGCTCTGCGGCAACGGACGACTCGACCCCGGCGAAGAGTGCGACGACAACAACACCACGCGCTGGGATGGATGCAGTCACCTCTGCCGCCTCGAGCAGACGGTGCGCGCGAACGCGATCTCGATCGTTCAATCGGCTCCGGCGATGCGCGTGGGCTGCGACATCACCGGCGACGGAACGATCGACAACCGACTCGGCGAAGCGATCACCGACCTCGCGATCGACAACCTCAACAACTCGCTGCGCGACAGCGTGACCTCGGGACAGACCAACGTGCTCGCGCACTTCATGGACCTCGACGATCGTACGGGCCGCACGGACCCGATGATCCGATTGGCGTTCTTCACAGGCGCCGACGCGATGACGCCATTTCAAAACGTCGCGGGCGAGAGCTTCACGATCCCGCGCGCCGAGCTCACGCCCTCGCTCGACCCGCTCTCGCCGTTTTCGCCAGCAGCCATCAACGCCAGCGCGCTCACCGGAGGCCCCGGCACCATCGTGATGCGCATCAATCTGGCGGGCGCGCTGACGCCGCTCACGCTCTACCGCGGGCGCGTGACGGGGACGACCACGACCAACACAATGCTCAACCGTATCGAAGGAATCACCAACGGACGCATCTGCGGCGCGCTCACCGCAGGGGACCTCGATCGCATCGCGTGGCCTGCGGGGCTGCCCGGGACGTGCGCCGTTCCCACAGCGCCCGCGCCGATGGGCTCACCGTACTCGCTGCTCGACTTGCTCACGAGCGGCTGCAACGTCTTCGGCTTGGCAGTGATTCGCCCGATCCAGCCAGACATCGACATCGCCGGAGACGGCCTGGCCACGGGCACGGGGACGCCCGCGCGACAGCTCCGCGACACCAACATGGATCGCGTCGTCGACACTTGTTACGACAGCACCGCGAACACCGTGATCACCGGCGCCAACTGCGCTCAGGATCCGCGCATGGACGACGCGATCTCCGCCGCGATGAACTTCGGCGCGATCCGCATCGTGATCTCGGGCCTCCGCTGAGCGCGCTCAGCTCACGAGCCCCGGCAGCCACTCGCCGCTGCCGTCGCCCCAACCGCTGACGCGCTCGCCCATCGCGCCCGCGATCGCCGCGAGCAGGTCACCGTGACGTCGGTTCTGCTCGATCACGCGCCCTGGCGAGATGCACCCGCCCCCGCGTCCGGCGACGACGAAGGGCATGTCCGCGTGCGAGTGCGTGTTTCCGTCGCTCACTTCGCTGCACAAGAGAACGACGCTGTGATCGAGCATCGTCCCGTCTCCCTCGGGCCGCGCGCGCAGTTGTTCGAGCAGGTACGCGAACTGCGCGACCCACCAACGACGCTGCTTGAGGTAGTCGGTAAACAGTCGATTCGCGCGGTCCTGGCGCGCTCCGTAGTGCGACGCTTGATGGCTCCGCATGTCGAAGCCCGGGTCGTACATCTCCGAGCCCATGAAGCGCGACATGATGAGCTCGCTCGTGTGCTGCGAGCCCTGGATCACGCCGACCTTCGTCAGACCGCAGGCCATCGCGGTCACCATCAAGTCGGTTTGAGCCCGTAGAATCCGCGGAAAGTTCTCTGGTGCATACAGCGCCGACCCCGTGAGCTCCGCGTACTCGAGCCGCGGCATCGCGCAGGACGCGGGCGGCGGCGTGCCCATCATCATGCCCGTGGACATCGCGCGCAGGCGCGCTTCGAGCTCGCGCAGCGCCTCGAGGTGAAGCGAGAGCTTCGCGGACTCGGACGCGCCCGCGCGGGACGAGAGCTCGTTGAGATCTCCGAGCGCGCTGTCGATCACCGAGCGATCGTCGTCGAGGTCTGTGTTGGTGGGGGCGGGGGTGGTCATGCCGCCGACCGTTCCGCTGCCGAACAAGCGACGAAACGCGCGGATCGGGTCGTCCTCGGGCGTCACCGTCACGCCCGCGCTCGCGTAGGAGATGAACTTGTCTCCCGACGCGTTGTTCGCGTTGGCCTGCGCGCCCAAGTACACGTGCCGGTGCATCGCTTCGCGCCCGACCGTGTTCGCGATGAAGTGATCGATCGACGTCCCTCCGCCGCCGTCTTTGTTGGTGAGCAGCTTCTTGGCCCCGCCTGGGTGCGAGCCCTCGTCGGTCGAGCCCATGTGCAGCCCGCGCACGAAGACGCAGTCGTTCTTGCGGGCCTCGAGCGGCTGCAGGATCTCGCTGAGCGCGAGCGAGCTGCCCGCGCCAGTGGCCCACCAGAGCGTGCCCATCCCGTCCTGGCTGCGACCCGCGATTCCATCAGGAAAATAAAAGACGATCACGCGCCGCGCGCGCCCGTTGCTCATCGCGCGACGCGACGCGGTCGTCATCGCCGCGGCCGCCGTGCCCGCGACGAGCCCGCGCAGAAGCGCCCTCCTCGAAAACGATCGCGCGCTCATGGGTCCCTCCGCAGCAAGAACTCGGGCGCAGAAAGCACCGCCACCATCAGCTCGCGCACGTCGTCGTTGGCCGCGCCGAAGCGCCCGACGATCGACCGCACGCCGCAGCGATCCGCCAGCGTCTCGTGGTAGCCCCGCGCGTAGCGAAAGTACTGCCGCGCGAAGCACGCCCTCGCGCTCTGGCTCGCCGCGAGCGATTGCCCGAGCTCGCGCAGCGTCGCGAAGCGAAGCGTGTCCGTCCCTCCGTCCGCTTCGAGGTCGAGCAGCGCCCCTACGCGGTCGATCGTCGCGCCGTTCTCCGTGGTCCTCGCGCGGCCGATCGCGTCGAAGCCCTCGAACCCGAAGCCCACGTCGTCGATGTACCGATGGCACGCGTTGCAGGCCGGGTTGGACGTGTGCATCGCGAACCGCGCCCGCGTCGTCGCCCTCGGGTCCACGTCGGGCACCCCGCCCGCGTTCGCAGGCGGCGGGGGAAACTCCTGGCACAACAGGTTCTCTCGCACGAACACCCCGCGCTGGATGGGCGACGTCTGATCCGAGTGAGCGAAGCGCGCGAGCACCGCGGCCAGACCGAGCACGCCCGCGCGATCGGGCGACGGCCACGAGGCGCGTTGAAAACTAGCCCCAGTAATACCCGAGATCCCGTAGTGCGTCGCGAGCTCGCCGTTGACGAAGCTGTAGTCCGCCGTGAAGAGCTCCCCGAGCCGGTGCGTCCCGTCGAACACGACGTGGGTCACGAAGCGCCGCGCTTCTTCCATCACCGACGCGCGAAGAGCGTCGCTCCACGTCGGGAAGAGCGTTTGATTTCGTGTGGCGGTGGCCACGGGCTCGACCTTCAGCCACTGCAGCGCGAACGCCGAAAACGCGGTCCTCGCCCGCGCGTCCATCACCAAGCGCCGCGCCTCGCGCTCGATGCCCGCCGCGGTCGAGAGCGTTCCATCCGCCGCGGCGGCGGTGAGCGTCGCGTCGGGGAGCGTTCCCCAGAGCGCGTACGAGAGCGCGCTCGCCACTTCGTAGCCCGTGAGCCTGAAGGTCCCGTCGGGCTGCCGCTCGCCGAGCTCCGTGCGATACAAAAACGACGGCGACACGAGCATCCCTCGCAGCGCCACACGAAGCCCTTGCACAGGGTCCGCGCCGCGCATCACGAGGGCCGTGTAGCGCGCTTGCTCTCCGCTCGTCAGCGGCCGTCGAAACACGCGCGCGCCGAACTCACGAACGAACCTGGCGCCGCACCCCGCGCGATCCGCGCGAACGTCGCAGCCCGCGAGCGTCGTGACCCGATCGCCGAGCGCGTCGACGACGGCCTTCGCGCTGCGCAGGTACTCGCTCGTGTGACTCGCCGTCACGACGTTGACCGTCACGTCGTTGTCGAACACGCCGCCCGAGGCGCGCGCGTCCGCGGGCAGGTTCGCCGCGACGTCCACGCCCGTCATCGAGCTCGTGGACGCCCCGCACGACACAGTGATCACCGAGTTTTGACCGCCGAATCCGTCGGGGGACGTCATCGCGTTGCGCTCGTCGCGGACCCAGTCGCGACCGTCGAGGACGAACTTGTACTGGTGTGTTCCGTCGGGGATGTCTCGCGTCGTGACCCACGCGCCCATCGTCATGTCGAACGTCATCGGCCAACGATCCGCGGACCAATCGTTGAAAGACCCCGCGAGGTTCACCCGCGCGACGGTCCGCCCCGCGGGAAAGTACGCGAACGTCCTGCGATTGCACTCGCCCTGCACCGCCGCGCCGCCAACGCCGAGCAGGTCGCGCACCGTGTTTCGATACTCGCTCCGCGTCAGCCTCCGCACGCGGCGCAATGACGGCCGCGGCGCATCGCACGCCAGCGCGCGTGTGTTGAGCTCGCGAAGGATGAAGCTCGCGATCCGATCGGGGCACTCTCCCGTACACGCGGCTGGATTGCCCGAGGGCATGCTCGTCCCGATGGGCCGTCGGAGCGCGTCGTAGCCCCGCGACCAATCCGACAGCTTCGGGCCGCGCCCGCCCTCGCCCGCTTCACCGTGGCAGCTCGCGCACATCCGCGCGTAGAGGGCAGCGCCGTTGGCGACTTCTCCCACCACCGCGCCGTCGCCCGCGCCGCGCGCGTCGGTCCCTGCGTCGGTGTCGCTCGACCGCGGCGGCCCGCAGGCGACCAGCGAGAGCGCCACGCACAATACTCCTCGCGCGCTCATCGCAGCCCGAGGTCCTTCAAGACCCACCGCACCCATCCCCACAAGCCCGGCTCGATCTGATCCGCGCGACCCTCGCCGCGGGCCCGCGCCGCCGCGCACGGAACACACACGAGTCCGTCGACGTCGAGCGAGCTCTCTTCGAACGCGACCATCTTTCGACACTCGCAGCACCGCGTACGCAGCGCTCCGTTGTCGCGCATGACCGAGGCCGCCGCGGCCGAGCGATAGTGCCCCGAAGCGCGGCCTTCGCCAGTCTCGTGCAGCGACAGCGCTTGGATCACCGCGTCCACTGATCCGTGCGGAGCCCACACGCCCGAACACCGAGGACAGAGCCCCAGCGACACGCCCACGAATTCAACGCGCGCCAACGTCGTGCTCGCCTCGCTGGGGGGCTCGAACTCCGGCGGCTGCGGCGTGTTTCTCCACGCCGTGCACCGCGGACAGCGAAGCACTGCGTCCTCGGCCTTGCGCAAGACTCGCGCACTGTTGAGAAGGGCGTCGCTCGCCGAGCGCGCGCCGAGCCGCGGGTCGATGGCCTCGTACTCACCGTGGTCGTACCACGTTCCGCACGTCGCATCGCCGTCGGGACCGGGGCAACGATCGATGTAAATCGTCTTGAAATCAGCGCCGGGGACGTCGTGCTCCACCATCTCTCGCGCGCACTCGGGACACTTCAGCGGCATGGCTTCGGCGATCGTACACAATCAGCGGCGCCGCACGAGAGCAGAGCCGTTGGTCGCGCTACGATCGCGGGTATGGCCCTTCATCCGTGCAGCGCGTGCGGCCGTCACGTCCGCCACACAGAATCAACATGCCCGTTTTGCGCGAGCGCGCTCCCTGCCATGAGCGCAGCGTTGCCCGCGATCCCGCGCGTTCGACGGGCGCTCCTCGCGACGGCCTTCGCCGCGACGCTCGCGACGCCCGCGTGCGATCAGGTCAACGAGATGTTGCCGTGGACCCGGGCGCAGCGTCGCGCTGAACAAGAAGCGCGCGCCCGCGCCGAAGCCGAACAAGCCCGCGCCCGCGCCGAGGCAGAACAAGCCCGCGCCCGCGCCGAGGCAGAACAGGCTCGTGTGCGAGCCGAAGCAGAGCGCGCGCGCCGCGCCGCCGAAGAGGCAGCCAACGCCGCGATGCAAGCGCACCAAAACGCGCTGAACACCGCGGCGCGCTACGGAGCGCCGCCCGCGTTCGACGACCTCGACACGTGGGCGTGAAGCGCGTCGAGCGCGCGACACCGAATTCGTCGACGAAAACTCGCGCCGTTGCCTACATGTGGGACAGAGTTCGTTCACGGGCGTTTTCCGCAGTGAGAGTGCGCCCGATGGAGGTCCCGTCATGATCGAGAACGAACGCCGAGTCCGCCGCAGCAATGTCCCAACGGTTGCGCTGCAGTGCTTGCTCGAAGCTCAGAAGTCGCGCGCCTCGCTCGACGCGATCTCGATCGCCGACAAAGACGGCTTCCTCGTCGCGAGCGCGAGCAGCGCGTCCTTCGACTGCGAAGTGCTCGCGGCTGTCGCGCCCAACGTCGCGTCCGGCGGACACGGCATCGACTCGTACAACCGCGAGACCGTCAGCGTCGTTCCCTTCGAGGTCTCGGGGCAGACGCTCTATGTCGCGATGCGCGGCGGCGATCGATCGATGTACTCGCTCGTCGCGAAGCTCGGCGCCGAAGGCGCCAAGCGAATCTTGTCGTAGTCACTGCCCAGGAGGCGGCGGGGGCGCTGCGAAGTTGGTCCCGACTGGCTGCACCGCGCGCGCGGCCATCGCTTCTTCTTCCGGACCCATCGGGTGCGCGCCAAACGTGAACCCGATGCCCGGCAGAAACAGCAGCGTCTGCCCCGTAAAGCTGTACGCAAACGTGAGCTCGGGCTGAATCGCGAACACGCGCAGGGGGCGGATGTTCGCGCCGACGCCCGCGCGCAGCAGAAATCCCGTGCCCGAGGCGACGCTCGTCACCGAGCCGCCGCTCGACGAGCTCGACGAGCCGCCGAACGCCACGATGCCCGACGGCCCGACGTTCACGAGAAACGAGAACACGTCGTTCGCGTTGATCCCGAGCACGAGCGGCAAGTGCATGTAGAGCACGCCGAAGCCCGCGCTGCCCGAGCCGCTCGAGCCCGTTCCCACCAAGCCGAAGTACCCGCCCTGGATCATCGGGTTGATGGCGAGGTCGACCGTCGGGCTTCGAACGAAGTTCACCTTCGTGTCGAACCCGAGCGAGCTCAATCCCGCGATGCGAAATCCGAGATCGACGCGATCGTGCACGCCGACGCGCAACATCACCGACGGCAACGTCGGGACGAAGCCCGACACGCCCGTTCCTCCCGAGGAGGGAGCAGCCGTCGCGACCGCCCCGAGCCCCTCGAGCGCCGCGCCTCCCTGCACGCGGCCGGGACGAACGGTCCGCGCCGTTCCGTACATGTTGAAGCTCGGACAGCCTGCGAGGCTCACCGCCATCAACAAACTCGAGCACACCGCCGCGCCACGAACGTGGCCGACCGAACCTCGCAACTCTCGGATCATCGCTTCTCCCTGAGCGTCGAGTACACCGCACAACGACGCGCGCGCACAAGGACCGCAGCGCCACGCCCACCGTGGCGTCGCTGCGTCGTACCATCACGCGATGCGTCGACTTCGTGAGCTCGTTCTTTCGATCGTTACGTGCGTGTGCGCCGAGGGTTCGCTCGTTGCGTGCTCGCCATCGACACCCGTCGACGCATCGAGCGACCAAGGGACCGACGCAGCAGCGCCCGACGCCCCAAGCGACGTCGCGAACGACATCGCTGCGGATTCAGACAACGACGCGTCGAGCACGCCCGCGGACTCTGGCGCGTGCCCCGCGCTCCCGATGCCCATGACGTTCGTGCGCAACCCTGCCGTCGCACACCCGATGGACGAGATGCTTCGGCTCAATCACATCCAAGCCGAAGCCACGCACAACAGCTACCACCTCCGCGGACGTACAGACCTCCCCGAGTGGAACTACGAGCACGCCCCCCTCGGCGAACAGCTCACGAACCAAGGCGTCCGCGGCGTCGAGCTCGACCTCCAATGGGACGCGCGATGCAGACGCTTTCAGGTCTATCACGTCGCCGCGCTCGACGACCGCTCGACGTGCAGGTACTTCACGGACTGCCTGCTCGCGATCCGCGCTTTTTCTGCGGCGAATCCCGGCCATCACCCGCTCTTCATCCACGTCGAACCCAAGGGCCCCGAAGGCGCGTACGACGAGGCGGGCTTCGCGCAAGTCGAGCGCGAGATCCTCTCGGTCTTCGATCGCTCGTGGATCATCACGCCCGATGAAGTGAAGGGCGCCTCGACGACCGTGTCCGAAGCGATCACCACGCGAGGCTGGCCGACGCTCGCGCAGTCGCGCGGACGCGTGCTCTTCTACCTCGACAACACGACGGCGCCGCGCAACATCTACACGCACAACGGCAGGGATTTGAGCGGCCGATTGATGTTCGTCGACAGCGCGATGGGCGAGCCCTTCGCCGCCGTCATGGTCCTCAACGACCCGACCTCGAGCGCCACGGCCATCGCCCGAGCGCTCGCCGCGGGCTACCTCGTCAGGACCCGCGCAGACTCGGACCCGACCGAAGCGCGCATGAATACACGCACACAATTGACCGCCGCGCTCGCGTCGGGCGCGCAGATCGTGAGCACGGATTTTCCCGCGCCCACCGCGGGCACGGCGTACGTCGTCGAGGTCCCCATGGGGACGCCCTCGCGCTGCTCGCCCGTGACGGCCCCCGCGGGCTGCACGCCCGCCGCGATCGAAGCGCCCGCCCGCCTGCGCCCGTAGCGCTCAGTTCACCGCAGGAAACGCGCCGAGCTGCTCGCATCGCTCGACGAAGAACACGCTGCGCTGCCCGTCGTTGTCCACGTACACCTGCCGCGTCGCCGACGCGGGCAAAACGCTCTGATCGCGGCACCGAACGCTCTGTCCCGTGCCGATCACGAAGCGCGCCCCCGCGCGCAGCTCGCAGCGAGAGAGCACGTCGAGCGCGCTCCACTCGGGGCAGATCGCGTTGTCCCTCTGGTACTGCTCTCTTGAAATCATGGGCCGCTCGAGCGACCACCACCGCCCGCGCTCTGTGTACGCGCGATCGCGCTGCCACACGCGATAGAGCGCGATCGGGCGCGTGGCTTCGTAGACGACGCCCGCGCAGAGCTTTCCCGCTTCGGGGGCGCCGATGGCGCGCGCGAGGAGCTCGGGGTCCTCGACCGCGCGGGCCCCTTCGGGCGCCGGTCCGACGGACCCCACGCACGCGACCGCGCCAGCCTCGACGCTCGCGTCTTCGGGCGCGATCGACACTCCCGCGTCCGTCGCGTTGCCGCCCGACGAGCCGCCCTGCCCGCCCTGCGTCGATCCGTCGCTGCTCGGCGTACAGCCTGCGAATACCCACAGAGACACGACGAGGCCCATCGAAACCCGAAGCGCGGTCACGGGCCGAGAGCATACGCGGATTTGTTGGCGTCGCGCGCTACGTCGCCGCGCGCCACGACGCGAGCGCCCACAGCGGGTAGTACGTCCCCGCTGCCGCGTGCCGATAGAACGTCTCGGGGGGATAGATCGCGCACAGGTGCTGCGAGCCGTCCCAATCACCTCCCTCTCGCTGCGCGTCGACGAGCCACCGAACCGCGCGCGACGCCGCGCTCGACTTCGCCCGCCCACCGTCGATCAGCGCCGTGAGCACTCGGCCCGTCACCGCCGCACACGCAGGCCCTTTGCCCTTGGTCTCGGGCCGCTCGTAGCTCTCGACGCTCTCGCCGAAGGCGCCGTCGTCGAGCTGACATCGGCCCAAGAAATCAAGTCCCCGCTCGATCCACAGGTCCTTTGCGCCGACCGCCAGCGCGCCTCGCACCGCGTAGCTCGTGCCTGCGGTGTAGTTGGTCAGCCATCGACCGAAGAACGAGCCGTCGTCGAGCTGCTGCGCCCGCAAGAACGCGAGCCCGCGATCGACCGAAGGATCCCCCACCCGAAAGCCCCTCGCGCCGAGGCCCGAGAGAACGCGACCCGTGACGTCTTCGGCCGACGGGTCGCCGAGCTCGAGCGGCGGGCGCGCCGCGAGCGCGAGCAGCGTCCGGGGGTCGCTCGGATCGATGACGACCGGGCTCGTGAACAACGGCCCGCGGGGCTTCGTTGGGTGCCCGCACACGTATGAAGCCCAGCCTCCGTCGGGGTTTTGCATTCCACGAAGCCAGGCGACGAGCGCGTCGATCGAGGCGTGATCTTCGTCTCGCGCGAGCTCCGAGAGCGCGCCGAGCGCGGCGCCCGCGTCGTCGCAGTCGGGCAGCACCGTGTTGTCCGCGCGAAACGCGTAGCCGCCCACCAGCGGGCCGTCTCCGTGCTGGTGATTCTCGCGCGCTTGCGGCGAGCGACACTGCGCCGCGACGAGGTACTCCCGCGCGCGCACGAGCGCCGGATCGCGCGCGTCCGAGCCCGACGCCACGAGCGCGTGAACGGTGAAGATCGTCGCCCACAAAGGGACCTCGAACGCGTCCCAGAAGAGCCCCGCATCGTCCTCGCGACGCTCGCGCGAGAGCCACCCGAGCGCCCGTTGAATTCGTGGGTCACCGTGGTCCACCCCCGCGGCGTGCAGCGCGGCGAGGTGCAGGGCCGTGACGGGGGCCCACGCGTTCCAGCTGCCCGTGGGGTTTTGAAATGTGGTGAGCCAGTGAACCCCGCGCTCGGTCTCGCGCCGAGAGAGCCACGAAGGCCCCGTCGAGAGCCCCGCGCTCGCGCGGAGGCGCTTGGTGACGAGCCGCTGGGCGAACGCCGTCATCAGCACGCCGCCGTGAAAGCGCCGCAGAAACCAGCGCTCCCCCGCGCCCGTGGCCAGCGCGTAGAGCGGCATGTCGGGCAGCGCGCTCGGCGCGAGCTCGCCCAGCATCGCGAGGTACAAGAGCGAGAGATCTCCCCGCGTCGCGTCGCGGGTGATGCGCTCGACGCCGCCTCGCGCGCGCACGAAGCGCTCGGCGCGGTCGATCACCGAGGCGCTTCCCCCGTAGCGACGCAGGTACGCCGCGACCACCGCCGTCGCGCCGACGTGCCCCTCGCTCTTGCGCGGAAAGAGAACGAACCCGCCGCTCGCGCTCGCCTGCCCCTCGAGCCACGACGCGATCCGTCGACCGTCCTCCGGTGAGAGCTCGTCGCAAAACGCGAGGCACGCCGCGGTCTGCGCGGTCGCCGCGGGCCCCACTTCGCCGGGCGCCGGCCACGAGCCGTCCGCGCGCTGAACGCCCTGCAAATACGCTCGCGATCGCACGATCGCGTCGTCGACCGCAGCGCGCGACGGAGCCGATCGGGTCATCGAAGGTTCTACCTCCAGGGCTCCGCAGGGAGCTGCCCGTCGAACTCCGCGGGCAGCGTCTGCCCGATCCGCGACGGATCCCGCATGCCCGAGAGCGTCCCGATCACGCGGTCTTGCTCGTCGACGAAGTAGCTCTCTTCATCGAGGGCATACACGCGAACGCGGCCGAGACCTTCGACGTTCATGTCGGGCTCGCGGCGCAGCGTCGAACGCCACGCGCGCTCGAGCGGGTCGCGCAGATCGAGCACCCACGCCTCGACGCGTCCGCCCTCGCTCAACCGCGCGCTCTGGATCCACGTGATCACCCCGGCGTTGGAGGGCGCGAGCACGATCGTCGGCTTCGCTTTGGGCCGAAGCTCTTCGTAGCTGCGTCGGCCGTTCGGCTCGACGCGCGTGACGGTCACGAACGGCGTTCGAAACTCGTACGTCCTCGTGTCGTACTGAATGCCTCGGGGGCTCGGCTTTCCGATGCGACGCCACGCGCGAATGGGGCGCATGGACTCGTCGTACACGACCTCGCCGTCGACGACTTCGCGGGGAGATTCTCGGTGCACCGTCACGACGCGGTGACAGCCTCGGGCGCGCAGATCGAAGCGCTCCCACGCGCCGCGATCGACGGCCATCGGCAGCGCGACGAGCGAGCTCGACAAGAGCGACTCGCCTTGGCTGGGCGCTCCCGCGTCGTCGCCTGCGCATCGCGGGTAGGCGAGCTGCGGGACACTCGCGACGGCAAAATGCGTTCGCTTGCGAAATCGCCGGGAGATTCCATCGACGTTGATCGCGAGAAAGACCACGGCGAGCGCGGCGAGGCCGAGCTTCTTGTTGCGGGTCATCGGCCGCTCGGGCTCGACCGCGCGCGTGGCTCGCTCAGGCTTGTCGCTGGACACGCGATGTTGTTAGCGCCAACGCCCCCGCGCGGCGAGGGGGATCTACCCCCGAGTCACCGAAGCTCGCCCTCGGCCCCCTCCGCGGTCCCCCCGCTGCGTGCTCAGTGGTGCGCGCCGCCGCCTGCGGGCTGACGCTCGCGCGCTTGAACGCCGCGCGGATCGAGGTTGAACCCGCCGGGCGCTTGTTCACCGCGGCGCTCGAGGATGCGCACGGTGCTCGCGTCGTCGACGCGACCGCGCGTGTCGAGGTCCTCGAGCGTGATGAACAAGAACACGCCCAAGAACACGAAGGACATCACGAACACGAGCGCGTGAAAGCCCTTGTCGTACTTGAGGTGCATGAAGAACGTCGCGACGAGCGTCGCCTTCGCCGTGGCGATCAACACCGCGATGATGGTGTTGGCCGAGCCGAAGTCGAAGCGCGACGCGGCGACCGTGACCACCGTGAGGAAGATCAGCGCGCCGAAGATCGCGCAGAGAAAGAAGAACGACGAGACGTGCGCGTGAACCTTGCCGTCGTCGTGCGAGTGAGAGTGGTCGCTCATGTTCTTCAACCCACCAGGTAGACCAACGGGAAGAGGTAGATCCAGACGAGGTCGACGAGGTGCCAGTACAGCGCGCCGATCTCGACTGGGGTGAAGTACTCGGGTGAGAAGTCACCGCGGTGATTGCGCGCGAGGACCCAGCCGAGGACCGACATTCCGATGATGACGTGCAAGCCGTGGAGGCCCGTCATCATGAAGTAGAGCGCGAAGTACATGTTCGCGCGCTGCGGGAGCACGTGACCGTTGTGCGCGTGCTCGGGCAAGTGCGCGGTGAAGTACCGGCCCGGGAGCAGTCCGTCGTGAAACTTGTGCGAGTACTCGACGTACTTGATCCCGAGAAAGCCGAGGGCGCACAGGATCGTGATCACGAGCCAGAAGGTGGTCTCGTTCTTCTTTCCGAGCTGGCTCGAGCGCACGGCGAGCGCCGCGGTGAGCGAGCTGAAGAGCAGCACGATCGTGTTGACGCTGCCGAGCTTCCAGTCGAGGCGCTGGTGGGCCTCGATGAAGACCGACGGCTCCTGACCCTTGTAGATGAGGTAGGCCACGAAGAGCCCGCCGAACATCAAGATCTCGGTGACGATGAACACCCACATGCCGAACTTCGCAGCGTCGAACTGCTGTTCGGGGGTGTCGAAGTGGTGCGCGAGGAACTTCGGATGATCGGCGTGTTCGCCGTGCTCTCCGTGTCCGTGGTCGCTGTGCGCGCTGGCCATTGGCTCTTCGTCCTGTCGCGGTGTTGAGTGCTGAGTGCTGGGTGGGTGCTCTCTTCGCGGCGGCGATCAACCGCAGCGAAGATCGCTCACTTCTTGAGGTCCTCCGGGAAGCCGTCGAACAGCTCCTCGTCGGTGCACAAGTGGTAGTCGTACGGTCCGCGGGTGATCGTCGGGGTCTCGCGGAAGTTCTGCATCACGGGCGGAGACTCGGTCCCTTGCCACTCGTAGCCCGCCGAGCCCCATGGGTTCGGCGGCGCCTTGGCGCCCGAGCGCAGCGACTTGATCAGCACGAACGCGCAGATCGAGAAGCCGATGAGCAAGAGCCACGATCCGAAGGTTGAAACCTTGTGATAGATTTCAAACTGCGGGAGGTAGTCGTAGTAGCGCCGCGGCATGCCCTTCGAGCCCATCACGAACTGGATCAAGAAGGTCGTGTTGAAGCCGATGAACACGAAGAGCCAAGACACCTTCGCGAGCTTCTCGTCGTAGAGCTTGCCCGTCATCTTCGGCCACCAGTAGAGGATGCCGCCGACGAAGGCCATCACCGTTCCGCCCATCATCACGTAGTGGAAGTGGGCGACGATGAAGTACGTGTCGTGGAGGTGGATGTCCGTGTTGAGCACGGCGCAGAACAAGCCCGTCAGCCCGCCGATCGTGAAGAGCACGAGGAAGGACAGGGCGTAGAGCATCGGCGTCGTCAGCTCGATCGAGCCCTTGTAGAGCGTCGCGGTCCAGTTGAAGACCTTCACGCCCGAGGGGATCGCGACGAGCATCGTGAGCGCGCTGAAGAGCATCGTCGCCCACTCGCTCTGGCCGCTCGTAAACATGTGGTGTCCCCACACGAGAAAGCCCACGAGCGCGAGGCCGAGCGAGCTCATCGCGACGGCGAAGTACCCGAAGATCGCGCGGCGCGTGAACGTCGCGAACAGCTCCGAGGCCACCGCCATGCCCGGGACGATCATGATGTAGACCGCCGGGTGCGAGTAGAACCAGAAGAAGTGCTGGAACAGGATCGGGTCGCCGCCGAGCGCCGGGTCGAAGATCCCGAGGCCCATCGTGCGCTCCGCCGCGAGGAGGAGCAGCGTGATCGCGAGCACGGGCGTCGCGAGCACCTGGATGATCGAGGTCGCGTACGTTCCCCAGATGAACAAGGGGAGGCGCTTCCAGTGCAGCCCCGGCGCGCGGAGCTTGTGCACCGTCACGATGAAGTTGAGGCCCGTGAGGATCGAGCTGAACCCGAGGATGAACACGCCGAGCACCATCGAGACGACCGACGTCTGCGAGGTCGTGCTGTACGGCGTATAGAACGTCCACCCGGTGTCCACCGAGCCGGTCACGATGCTGTAGAGCGAGAAGGTCGCGCCGATGATGTAGATGTAGAAGCTCAAGAGATTGAGCCGGGGAAACGCCACATCTTTTGTCCCGAGCATGATCGGCAACACGAAGTTGCCGAGCGCGCCGGGCACCGACGGAATGATGAAGAGAAACACCATGATCGCGCCGTGAAGCGTGAACGCGCGGTTGTAGTACTCCGCGCTCATGATGGTTCGGCCTGGGGCGAACAGCTCGAGGCGCACGAGCAGCGCGAACACGCCGCCCATGAAAAACGCCAGCAGCGTCGAGATCAGGTACATGAGCCCGATGCGCTTGTGGTCGAGCGTGAGGAGCCAGCCCTTCACGCCGCGGCCCGCTTCGGGGCTCAAATACGGCGCCAGGTGATCTGGCTCGTCGTGTCCGTGCGCTCCTGCGACTTCGGTCGCCATCGCTAAAGGTCCCTTTCTCTCAGAAAGTCAAAACAGCTCGAATGAGTGAATCGCCGCTCAGCGCAGCGTGCGGATGTACGCGATCAGCGCGTCGATCTGGTTGTCGCGGAGCGTCCCCGCGAACGAAGGCATCACGCCGTTGAAGCCCTGAACCACCTTGGAGTTCGGCTGCAGGATCGACTGGCGGATGTAGTTCGCGTCCGCGGTCCCGCTCGTCCCGTCGGCGAACTGACGCTGACGACCGAAGAGCCCGCGCCACGTCGGTCCCGTCATCGCCGAGCCGTCCGTCGAGTGGCACGTGTTGCACTGCTGCGAGCGATAGAGGATCTCGCCCCACTTCTCGGGCGTCGCTTCGCGGCCCGTCGCCGGGTCCGTCGGAGGACGAAGGATCGACTCGAGGAAGGTGTTGTACTCGGCCGCTGTTTGAATGCGGACCTTCGTGATCATGCTGAAGTGCCCGACGTGGCGGCGGTTGCCCTCGCGGCCGACGTTGGGATCGCCCTCGGCGACCTCGGTCGTCCCCACGGCGGCGCCGCAGTACTCGGTGCAGAACAGGTCGGTCTCGCCCGTCTGCGTCGCCTCGAACCACATCGTGCTGTAGAAGCCCGGAACCGCGTCGCGCTTCACGCGAAACGCCGGGATGTACAGAGAGTGGATCACGTCCTCGGACGAGAGCACCAAGCGCACAGGGCGGTGCACTGGGATGTGCAAGATGTTCGAGTGACCGCCGTTCGGGTACTCGAAGTCCCACGACCACTTCTTCGCGCGCACGCGGATCTCCATCGCGTCCGCGGGCGCGACGGTCATGTCGATGTACCCGCGAAACCCGATGTGAAAGAGAAACGCGAGGATCGCCAGCGGCGACACCGTCCACGTGATCTCGAGCACCGTCGCGTGGCCCGTCGGCTCAGCCTTGACCCCCGGCTTTCGGCGGTACTTGTACACGAAGTACATCGCCGCGCCGATGATCGCGACGAAGAGAACCACGCTGAGATAGTAGATGAAGTAGAAAGCCCAATCGACGTGACCTGCGAAGGTCGACCATTGGGGGGGCAGCTGCATCGTCTCCATCGTCTTGTCGCCGTTCGTGCGAGGCTCGCTCAGAGCCTCTTTGAAGAATCCGTTATCCGATGCGATGCGCGGGCGTTACCCGCGACGCTCCTGCTCGTGTGTGTCGAGACCGTCACGACCATCGCGGCGATAGATCGCGCCAGCCGAGCCCGCGCGATCGCGGTCCCTGCGCAACTCTCGAAGCCAGAGCGCCAGCAGTCCGCCGCCGAGCAGCGCCGCTGTGACTCCGCCTCCGAGCTTCATCACCTGTCGCGCTACGAGCACGTAGCGCCGATCCTGCGGATCGAAGTGAAAGCAAAACATCAGCACGCGATCGACCGTGCTGATCGAGCGCCCTTCGGACGCCTCGATGAGCCCCAGCCGAAGATCGTTTGCCGGAAACGAGATCCCGTACAGGTACCGCGCGACCTTGCCCGAGGGCGTCGCCACGAAGATCACCGCGGGGTGCGAGTACTGGTTCTGCCTCGGCTCGAACCGATAGCCGAACCCCAAGGCCGTCGCGAGCCGACGCACTTGCGCCTCGTCTCCCACGGTGAAGTGCCAGCCGTTCGCGCCGGTCGCGCGGCCGAACTGATCGGCGATGCGCGCGCGACGATTGGCCGCGTCCTGCGAGGTCTCTCGCGGGTCGATGCTCACCGTGAGCACTTCGTACTGATCGCCCGGGTTCCACGCGACCTGCCGAAGCCCGTTGACCATCGCGTTGGACACGAGGTTGCAGAGCATCGGACAGCGGTAGTACGCGAGGTTGATGATCACGGGCTTGCCCGTGGTGAAGTAGTCGCGGAGGCGCACGAGGCGCCCGCGCTCGTCGCGAAGCTCCACGTCCATCGGGAGCTGCGCGTTCAAGTGCTCGGTCACCGTGATCTCTTCGACCCGCGGCGGCGTCACGTTGCGCGCCGCGTTCGAAGCTCCGTCGTCCTCGCGCACGCCCAAGCCGTACTGAGCGAACGCCAGGGATTCTCCCAGCGTCGCGGACGCCGCGATCGCGAGCGTCGTCATCAGTCGGCAGTTCGAGCGGGTCACGGTGCGTTCTCTCGAAGGAGCTTCAGGGCAGTGAGAGGGTTCTCGAGCAGTTGAATTCGTGTGCGCTCAGTGCGCGCCGCCGTGCGCCGCTGGCGCCGTCGCGGCCGCCGGAGCGGCTGGAGCAGTCGGAGCGGTGGGGGCGGTCGGAGCCGTCGCGGGCGCAGTCGCGGGCGCCGTCGTCGGCGCTGCGGTCGGAGCCGTCGCGGGCGCAGCGCTCGCGTCGCCCACCACGGGAGCGCCACCGTCACCGAGCGTCGCAGGGTCCACCGGGGGCGGCGGAGGCGGCGGCTCGGTCAGGGGAATCTCTTGCGGAAGCGGCTGCGAGTTCTGCATCCAGCCCGTGATCGCCGAGGTGTCCGTCGAAGCGCGCGGGCTCACGGCCGAGGGGCGCTGCCCCTGCGCGATCGCAGCCATCGCTTGATCGATCGGCATCGCGCCGCCGGACAAGCGTTGCTGCGAGCTCGCGCGCAGCTCGTTGAGCTGCCAGATGCCGCGCGTCGCTACCTTCAACGCCATTTCGTGGTCGTGCATCATGTCGTAGTACGAGACCAGCCCGTACCGGACGAGCACCACGCTGACGACCACGAACACGGCAAGTCCCGTGATCAGGCCCGTCTTCGGCTCGCTCTTGTCGTACGCCATCGTCTGGTTTCCTTCAGTTCGAGTGGTGCTTCGAGCGCTCGAGGCGCGGGTCGGACACCGGGATGAGCTTGTGCTGCGTCATGAGCTTGAACACCATCGCGAGGTACACGCCGCCGACGGCGAGCAAGCTCACGAGGTCCATCCAGCTCACGGGCAACGAGTGATGCGCCTCGGCGCCGTGCGACGCCGCGGCTTGTGCGCCGTGCGCGCCCGCCTTGAACATCGGGAGAACGAGCCAGTAGTACTCGACCACGTGCATCACGAGCAGCGTGATGGCGCCGAGCGCGAGGAGGTTCATCCGTCGCTTGACGTTGCGAGACATCAAGAAGACGAACGGGATCGCGAAGTGCAGCACGGCGAGCGACATCGTCACGGGCTGCCACGCGGGGTTCTCGTTCCAACGCGCGTGGTAGAAGACCGTCTCTTCGGGGATGCTCGCGTACCAGATCAAGAAGAACTGGCTGAAGCACACGTACGCCCAGAAGCAGTTGAACCCGAACATGAGCTTGCCCATGTCGTGGAAGTGCTCGATGTTGACCGCATCGCCGATGTAGCCGGCCTTCTTCAAGCCGAGCCCCGTCAGGATCAACGCGGCCATCGCCGCGACGAGGCCGCCCGCGAAGATCGTCACGCCGAAGATCGTCGAGTACCAAGCGGGCTCGAGCGCCATCAGCCAGTCGAACGACGCGAACGTCAGCGTCAGCGCGAGAAGCGCGATCGACCACGGCGCCGAGCGCGCCATCGCCACGGTGACCTTCTTGTCCTTGCTCTTGTCCTGACCGGTCGAGAGCTTGAAGAAGCGCCACGACAGCCAACCCCAAACGAACAGGTAGATCGCCTGACGAATGAAGAAGAACGTCTTGTCGAACCAGAGCTTCTTCTTCTCGAGGGTCTGGTGGTGGACGTTGTGGAGGCCGCGCGTCTCGAGCTCGTGCAGGCTCGGTCGCTCGCCGTGGCCCGCTTGCTCGCCATGACCGGCTTGTTGACCGTGCTCACCGTGGCCCGCTTGCTGCGCGCCGTGGCCCGCCTGCGCGGTCGCGCCGTGCGACGAAGCGTGCCCGTAGTGCTCCCACTGCGGAAAGTGCTGCATCAGCGCGAACAGCGGCAGAAACAGCACGATGAGCGCGGGGATGCCGCCCATGAAGAACTCCGCCGTGCGCCGGATGCCAACGCTCCAGTGCGCCGCGGAGATGTGCTGAATCACCACGAAGAAGAGCGTCCCGATCCCGAGGGTCAGAAACGCCATGAACGCGAAGAGGTACGAGAACGCGAGCCGCTTCGGGTCCGACGCGAATCCCGCGCCGACGCCCGCGAGGCCAAGAGCACCCACGGCCGCGGCGATCTTCCACGCCGAGGACCAGGGGCCGTTGCTGTCGATCTCGAGCTTGCCTTCGCTCTTGTGCGATGTGGCGCTCACGGGTTCGCTCCTGCGTTGGCCTGGCTGAGCTGCAGCGCGCGAACGTACGCGACGATGGCCCAGCGATCATAAGTGGGGATCTGCGCGGCGTATCCGGGCATGTTTCGGATGCCGTTGCGAATGGTGGCGTACAGCTGCCCGTCCGGCGTGTGGCGGATGCGGTCATCGTGCAGCGACGAGGGCTGCGGGTACTGGTAGCCCGAGATCCTCGAGCGCAAGTACACGATGCCCTGGCCGTCGCCGACGGTCCCGTGGCAGGGCGTGCAGTAGATGTTGAAGCGCTCGCGGCCCCGAGCCACCGCGCCCTCCATGCCCTCGACCCAACGTCCGTCGTTGGTGCGGTGGCGGAGGTTCGCGATCGCCGCTTGGGGGATGCGCTCGACGTAGTTGCGCGTCCCGGGCTGCAGGCCGCTCTCGACCTCGGGGTCGACGCCGCCTTGCTCCCTTGAAATCGTGTGCGCAGGGATCGGGCGCATGCTGCGTCCGTCCTGGAAGTACTGGCTCGAGTCCTGGGGCCGGTACTTCTCTTGACGGTGCATGTTGCGGATCGGAACGATCGGCGGCAGCTCGCTCGGCCCGCCTCGGCACGCCGAGATCGGCATCGAGAGGAGCCCCGCGGCGATCAACTTGGAGATCGTCGGACGCATCAGACCACCTCCTCCTCGATCACTTCGATGTGCGTCGCGTGCGCGTCCTCGAGGAGCTTGCGCGTCTTCTTCTCGTCGTACTTGGGGTCGTCCACTTCGATGCTCACGAAGAACCGATCGTCCGTCGCGCGCTCGAAGCGCTGCGAGAAGAAGATCGGGTGGTGGTGCCGAGGGAGCCGGTTGATCCCGAACATCCCGAACACCGCGCCGAACGCGCTGAACAGAATGGTCAACTCGAACGCCACCGGCGCGACCGACGGGATCGACCACGGCGGCTTTCCACCGATGATCAACGGGTAGTCGACGACGTTCATGTAGTAGATCATGCCGAGCGCGCTGCAGAAGCCCGTGAGGGCCATCGCAGCGACGATCCAGCCGAGCCGCGAGTCGGGCAGTCCCATCGCGCCGTCCATCCCGTGGATGGGAAAGGGCGTGTGGACGTCCCAACGCGTGAAGCCCGCGTCGCGGACCTTCTCGGCCGCGTGGAAGATCTTCGCCGTGGAGTCGAACTCCGCCAGCAGAAGGACGGGCTTCTTCTCGCCCGCGCTCTTCTTCTCGTTGTCGTGATCGTGATCGTGGCTGGCCATGGTGCTCTCTCAGGCCTCCGCGCTCGACGCCTTGGACTCGCCGTCCTCAGCGTGGTCGTCGGACTTGTGGTCGTCGTCGTGGTGCTCGTCACCGTGCGAGCCGTGGTCACCGTGCGCCTCGAAGTGCGGGTCGGACTCGGGCAAAACGCCCTTGACCTCAGCGATCGCGATCGCGGGCAGCCATCGGATGAAGAGCAAGAAGAACGTGAAGAACAACCCGAACGAGCCGAGGTAGGTCATCACGTCGATCGGCGTGGGGTGGAAGTAACCCCACGACGAGGGGAGGAAGTCCCTGTGGAGCGAGGTCGCGATGATCACGAAGCGCTCGAACCACATGCCGATGTTCACGAAGATCGAGACCGCGTAGGACACCGGCACGTTGGTCCGCATGGACTTCACCCAGAAGATCTGCGGCGAAATCACGTTGCAGATGATCATCGACCAGTAGGCCCACGCGTAGGGGCCCTTCATGCGGCTGACGAAGAAGACGTAGCGCTCGTAGTCGTTGCCCGAGTACCACGCGATGAAGAACTCCATCGCGTACGCGTAGCCAACGATGCTCCCGGTCGCGAGGATGATCTTGTTCATGAACTCGATGTGCTTGAGCGTGATCAAGCCGTGCAGCTTGAACACCGAGCGCACGACGAGCATGAGCGTCAGCACCATCGCGAACCCCGAGAAGATCGCGCCCGCGACGAAGTACGGCGGGAAGATCGTCGTGTGCCACCCGGGGATGACCGACGTCGCGAAGTCGAACGAAACGACCGAGTGCACAGAGAGCACGAGCGGCGTCGAGATCGCCGCGAGGATCATGTACGCACGCTCGTAGTTCTGCCAGTGACGGTTCGAGCCGCGCCACCCGAGGGCAAACGCGCCGTACGCCATGCGGCGGATCTTGTTCTTCGAGCGATCCCTGAGCGTCGCGAGGTCGGGGACGAGGCCCACGTACCAGAACAACAGCGAGACCGTGAAGTACGTGCTGACCGCGAACACGTCCCACAAGAGCGGGCTCTTGAAGTTCGGCCAGATCCCCATCGAGTTGGGGATCGGGAAGGGGTAGTACATCAGCCACACGCGGCCGACGTGGATGCCGGGGAACATCAACGCGCAGATGACGGCGAAGATGGTCATGGCCTCCGCCGCGCGGTTGATGCTCGTTCGCCACTTCTGGCGGAAGAGAAAGAGCACCGCGGAGATGAGCGTCCCTGCGTGACCGATACCGACCCACCACACGAAGTTGGTGATGTCCCACGCCCACGAGATGGGCTGGTTGTTGCCCCAGGCGCCGATGCCCTTCCAGAACAGGTAGGCGAGCGTCAGGCCGAGGGCCCCGAGCAAGCTGACGGCGATGAGAAACATCACCCACCAGCCGCGCGGAGCGGGGTTTTCAGTCACCTTCGCGACATCATCGGTGATCCGATGAAAGTCGTACTCGGGGGCCGCGAGCGCGACCTCGTTGATCTCCTTGATCGGAGCGTTCGGGTTGGCGGAGCTCATCCGTGCATCTCCGGATTGGGATTGCGGATCTTGGCCAGGAAGGTCGTGCGCGGCTGCGTCCCGAGCTCGGCGAGGAGCTGGTAGCGGCGATCGGTGCGCATCAGGCGATGGACCGCGCTCTCGCGGTCGTTCATGTCACCGAAGACGATCGCACCCGTGGGGCACGTCTGCTGGCAGGCGGTCTGGATCTCTCCGTCACGCACCGTTCGGTACTCGTTCTTCGCGTGGATCTTCGCGGTCTGGATGCGCTGCACGCAGTACGTGCACTTCTCCATCACGCCGCGGAAGCGCACGGTGACGTTCGGGTTGTGCTGCATGCGCACGGTCTCGGGAACGTCCGCGTCCTTCGGCTGGTACACGCTGTCATTGTGGAAGTTCAGGTAGTTGAACCGCCGCACCTTGTAGGGGCAGTTGTTCGAGCAGTACCTGGTTCCGATGCAGCGGTTGTACGCCATGTCGTTCAAGCCCTCGGGGCTGTGCGCCGTGGCGTTGACCGGGCACACGTTCTCGCAGGGGGCTTCTTCGCACTGCACGCACGCGACGGGCTGCACGGCCATCATCGGGTCCGAGTCGAGCACCGCTCCGTCCTCGTCCGATGGAAAGCCGTCCGCTCCGACGCGCGGGCTCACGAAGTAACGATCGAGGCGCAGCCAGAGCATCTCGCGGCCGCGAGCGACTTGCTCCTTGCCGACGCACGGGATGTTGTTCTCCGACTGGCACGCGACGATGCACGCGCTGCAGCCCGTGCACGCCGTGAGGTCCACGACGAGGCCCCACTTGTAGCCGTTGTACTCGACCTCGCGCCACAGCGGCAGCGTGCGCGGCGTGGGCGTGCGCATCGCGGGGAAGCGCGGGTTCTCTTTGTACTTGGCGAGCGTCGTCTCGACCGCGAGCGGGCGATCCACCATGCGGTGGTGCTCTTGCGTGTGCGAGAGCGGGTAGCGCTCGCCCGACTTGCGGATCGAACCGTCCGCGAACCAGAAGTTCTCGTGCGAGCGAACGGTCGTGACGTTGAAGCCCTTGCCGTCACCCACGCGACCGGCGGCCGTGCGGCCCCAGCCGAGCGGGAGCGACACGCTGTAGTCCGCCTGTCCCGGCGCGACCCACGCGACGATCGTCACCTTCTTGTCGCCGACGGTGACCTCGATCTTGTCGCCGCTGGTGATGCCCTTGTCGCGCGCGAGCTTCGGAGACACGAGCGCCGCGTTGTCCCAGGTGATCTTGGTCACCGGGTCCGGCAGCTCCGCGAGCCACGCGTTGTTCGCGCCGCGGCCGTCGAGCATCTTCGCGTCCGTGGTGAACACGATTTCAACTCGCTCGGCCGTGGGCGCTGCGCCCGCGCGTCCGCGAGCCGCGGTCACCGCCGCGCCGACCTCGGCGCTGCGCATCGCGACGCCCTCGAGCGCGCGCCCCGCAGACTCGGGAACGACGCCGCTCGTGAGCGCGCGCCGCCACTTCGTCTCGGCCGCGACCGTCCACGGACGGCCATCGATGAACGTCTGGCGCACGATGTCGTGCCCCGAGCGCGGTCCCTCAGCGAGGATCTGCGCGAGGAGCTCGATCTCGCTTCGGCCCGCGAAGAGCGGCTCGATCAGCGGCTGCTGGATCGCGACGGTCCCGTCGAGCGCCTTCTGATCGCCCCACGTCTCGAGGTAGTGCGCGAGCGGCATGCAGAGCTTGCTCTCGGCGCACGTCTCGTCGTGAAAGAGCGTGGCGTGCAGGACGTTGCGGATCCCGCGGATCTTCTCGCCGAGCGAGAGCGACGCGGGCGCGTCGTACACGGGGTTTCCGCCGAGGATGATCAGCGTCTGCACCGAGCCCGCTTCGTTGGCGAGCGCGGCGAGGTCCGTGACGGCGTCGCCTTCGTCCGCGTCGGTGCTCGGGAAGAGCTTGACCGTGCGGCCGATGTTCGTGAGCGCCGCGTTGATTACGTGTGCGAGCGCGTGGGCCGCGGCGGGCTGCCGCGAGCCGACGATCACCACGCTCTCGCCGCGCGCGGCGAGCAGGTCCGCGGCGACCGCGTCCACCCAGTACGCAGGGACGCCCGCGGGCGCATCACCGCCGAGCGACGAGGGAAGACCCAACGAGCTCTCGCGCGCCAGGCGCCCTGCCAGCGCTTGCAGGTACGCGAGCGCGTCGCGCCCCGGCAGACGAAGGCGGTGGTCCGCCGTTCCGCCGGTGACGGTCATGGAGGGCTCGACCACGTAGAGGCGCGACATGTCGCGGTCCTCTGCGCTCTGCATCTTGCGGCGCGAGGACCACGCCTTCGCGTGGCGCACCATGCCCGGCTCGGTCCCGAGGAAGTCCGAGTCGACCGACAGGACGACCTTCGCGTTCTCGAGCGCGTACACGACGTTCGCGGGTTGTCCCGCGGCGATCTTCGCGCCCTCGCGGACGTTGCTCGTCGAGCACGCGTCCCACGTGTAGAACTTCGCCCGCGGGAACTTCTCCTTGAGCTTCGCGCGCAGCCGCAAGAACGACGGCGACACCGACGGCTGCGCGAGGAAGCGAAGCCCCTCGCCGCCGTTCGCGCGATGCGGGGCGATCATCTCTTCGAGCGCGTGGTCGAACTCGTCCCAGCTCTTGTTGGCGAAGCCCGCGTGCGACGAGCCGTGCGATCCGTGCGCGCCGTGCCCCGCAGGAGCGCTGCCAGCGCCCTCGCTCTTGGCCATCGGCGAGCGCATGCGATCGGGGTCGTACAGATCCAAGACGCTCGCTTGTCCGCGGAGGGACACTGCGCCGAGCGAGCCCGAGTGATCGGGATTTCCTTCGATCTTCGTCGGGCGTCCCGTGTGGCTCTCGACGAGCAGACCCACGGCGTCACCGCGATCGACCCACACGGACGTGTAGTGATTCGCGACGCCGATGTTCACGTCGTTGGGCATCCGCGCGTACGGCAGGATGGGCTCGACCGGACGGCGGCAGCCCGAGAGCGTCGCGAGGCCGATCGACGCGCCCATGATCCCGAGGAAGTTTCGGCGCGAGTGATCGTCGGTCGGGCCGAAGGAGTCTCCTTCGCCGAACTCGCTATCCACTGCATCGCGGACGCGCTTTTCGTACGCGGCCTTCGCGTCGGGAGCGCTCGCGCTCTGCCCTTCGAGGTCCTCGATGCTGGCCCAGTAGCGCGGCGCGTCCGGCGCGTCGTCCGAGTACTTTGCGAAGCTATACGGTTGTCGCTTGCTCATCGGTGGCACCCCGAGCAGTTCTGAGGAGGCTCGACCCTGCGCTGCGGCTGGACCTGCTGCGCGGGATCGGGACGCCATTCCATGTTCGTGATCTGGTCCCGCGGCCTGAGGTTGGGCCCAGGATTTCTGTGGCAGTCGAGGCACCAGCTCATGCTGAGCGGCTGGTCCTGACGGACGATGTCCATCTGATCGATCCGCCCGTGGCAGGTCGAGCAACCGACGCCCGCAGAGATGTGCACGCTGTGGTCGAAGTACGCGTGATCCGGGAGGCGATGAATACGCACCCACGGAATCGACTGACCTGTGCGCCAACTCTCGCGTACGGGCGCGAGTCGCGCGCTGTCCGTACGCACCAGCGAGTGGCAGTTCATGCAGGTCTGCGTCGGGGGAATCATGGCTTCTCCCGAGCGTTCGACGTTGGAGTGACAGTACCTGCAGTCCATCCCCATGATGCCGGCGTGAAGCCGGTGGCTATAGGGCACCGGCTGCCGGGGCGCATACCCAACCTGGAGGTGCTTCGGCGTGCCGTAATACCAAAAGCCGCCGACGACGCCTCCTCCGAGGAGGGCTGCGCCCACGGCCACCACCGCGGGGAGCTTGTTGAGTGAACGTGGGAAGATCTGCATGGTGGGGCTGGTTCGTTGTTCAGGAACCACTTAGAGAGCGCCTTCGGTCCGAGCTCACTAGTGAGCGCGGCGCGCGAGTGCGCGGCCACTTGACGATCGCTTCACAAGCTCAACGACCAGTGATCAGTCGTCGGGCCTCTTCAGCGTGGGATGGACAGTCACGAGCGAGGAGCGTGAGCTCCACGCGCCCGTCCTCGCGGGCGTGTCGCCGGAGGACGGTTGCGGTTGATACCTCAAGTGCGTCGCCGTGCGTAGAGGGATCTCTCGAATCGAGCACAGCGCGCACTGCCATCAGCTGCGCATTGTGAAACTCGAATCGAAAGCTCCGTCCAGAACCGCGCCATTCGAGCGCGGTCTCTCCGCTCGAATCGACTCGCCACTGCGAAGGGCCTGCCGAAGGCGGCGCAAACGTTGCGCGCACATCGGCTGGGGTCATTCCAAGGCGAACGCGAAATGCAGAGAGCGCGTCGCGCTCACGAGAGAGCTTCGACGACGCGACGGCGAAGACGATCCCCGCGACGGCGACCGGGACGATCGACGCAGCGACCACCGCTCGAAGCGAGCGGCTCGACCAAATCGATTGGCCCGTCGTCGACGTTGCAGTGGTTGTCGCTGTGGCTCGCGCGGTCATCGAAGCATCAGGGCGTCGGTAGGGCCATGCGCCGCGCCGCCAAGAGAGCGCCGCACGATGGTCGAAAAAAGCGCGCGCCTCTTCCGACGAATCGTCCCATCCGTCAACTACCGCGTCGCCTCCGCGAGGACCGCCGCCCCCGTCGGCGCCCCGCGAGCGCTATTGAATACAGAACACCAATTCGAGCAACCGCCCTGCAGTTCGCCTGCTAAAACGCGATCGAGTAGCCCGCGATCGGCGCGAACGCCGGCGCCATCGCGAAGCGATCGTGCGCGCTCGCGTTCATCAGCGCGACGCGGCGACTCCGAAGCGCGTCGACGGAAGACAGCCACACCTGGGGACGAACCGACGCGCCCTCGGACCGCGCGAGGCCAACGATGCTCGGGATCATCGCCCCGAGCCCGCAGAGAAAGAGAGACCCCGCGGCGAAGCCGAGAAAACCCGCGCCGAGGCCTCCGCCGACGCCTCCCGAGCGCCCGGACTCAGCGGCCCAGCTCGCGACGAATCCGCCGAACACCGTCAGCCCTGCGCCGCCGACGAGCAGCAAGATCCATCCGACGCCGACGCTCGCGCGGCGAACCACGAACCGATTCGTGCGCGCAGCTTCGACCCCGATCGACTGCGAAAGCTCGAAGGGGCGTCGCACTTCGACCGTGTATCGCCCGGGCGCAAGCTCGAGCTCGCAGCGGGTCTGGCACTCGCGTACGGGGTTGCGTCGTTGGTCGAAGATCGCGAGCGAAGCGCGTTCGCCCTCCATGTCCACCACCAAGACGGTGGGTTCGGCGGGCCGGACCTGGATGGGCGCGATCGTCAGGCCCGCCTCGGTCTGCGCCGCGGACGACGCGCTCGTGGCGATCACTGATGAAAACGCGACGACAGCTGCTGCGAGTCGGTTCATAGACGCGGACGATCCAGCAACCGCTGTGCCCGCGAGAATCTCACGGACGACGAGCAATCTGTGGCGCCCGCAGCACATTCGACGCCGCGAGCTGTGCCGCGACAGCCCAGCGAAGCGTGATGGTGCGTCACGCGCGCGACACCTGCGAACGAACGATCGCACAAGCCGCGCGGCATTGACGGGCGAAACGCTCGCAAGGTAACAGCACGCACACTTCTCCCTCACGCAGGAGCGTTGCGACGTGACGAGCACCAAAGCCGAAGTCGATGTTGGGTACAGCCTCTCGAACGACTTCTTTCGCCTGTGGTTGGACGAGCGGATGCACTACACGTCCGCCGTGTACGAGCGCCCCGAGGACTCGCTCGAGCGCGCGCAAGAGAACAAGGCGCGGATCCTCTACGACTGGGCCGAGCTCGACGCGAGCAAGACCGTCCTCGACATCGGCTGCGGCTGGGGCGCCAACCTCGAGTACGTCGCGAAGCGCGGCATCAAACAGGCGCACGGCATCACCCTCTCGACCGCGCAGTTCGAAGAGTGCCTCGCGCGAAAGATCCCGAACACCAAGTTCTGGATGATCGACTACAAGGACTGGGAGCCTCGCCTCGACAACGGCGAGGTCGGCGGAAAGTACGACGGCCTGCAGTCGATCGAGATGATCGACCACCTCGTGAGCCCGGCGCAGTCGCGGCAAGGACTCGCGATCGACATCTACCGCGAGTACTTTCGCAAGCTGTCGACGTGGGTGAAGCCGGGCGGCGTGTTCGCTTTTCAAGCGATCTTGCGCAACCGTGTTCCGCGCACGCGCAAGGACCTGCAAGACCTCGCGTTTACCGCGGACATTATCTTTCCGGGCGGGCTCAACCCGAGGCTCGAAGAGCTGGTCGCCGCGGTCAATCCCTACTGGGAGATCGAGAAGCTCGAGACCCGTCGAGTGCACTACGGAAAGACCACGGCAGAGTGGCTCCGTCGCCTCGAGGCCAACGAGAAGACCATCCGCGAACAGTGGGGCGATCAAGTGTTCACGGACTACGTGCGCTACTTGTCCACCTGCGTTCGCGCGTTCGCCAACCACTGGTCGAGCGACGTGCAGATGAAGCTCCGCCACATCGCGCTGTAAATTCGCAGCGCGAAGCGCGGTCTAGATCGTGGGGCGGACGCACCACACGAACGACGACGTCGGCGACGCCTCGTCGCGAACGGGTCCGGCCGCGGCGATCGATCCAGGGACCATCCTTCGACACTCCTCGGCCAGGCGCGTGAGGCAGCCGTTCGATCGACGCGCGAAATCCTGGTTGGACATCGACACGCACGCAGCGGGGAGCGACGCGTTGGGGATCGTGATCATCGTCGTTCGGGTGTTGGGGTGGCAGACGCCGATCGCCATCGTTCCGGCGAGCTCGGTCGTGCCGAATCCACCGCGCCCGAGGCAGGCGTCGACGATCGCAGCCGTGCAGTTGTTACCCCACTGCGACGCAGGACCACACAGGCGAGCGCCGTCCACGGTGACCACGACCGCGACGCTGGTCGTCGGCGCGGGCGCGTAGGTCGCGCTCTCGCAGACGATGGTCGCGCTCACCGAGTCGCCTGCGATGGGGCCCCATCCGCCCCGGGAATATCCGCGCGCCGAGCACGCCACGCGCGCCGCCGTCGTGCACTCTTGAATCGATGTGGGGCTCGCCATGCCGAAGCCCGCGAGCGAACAAGGCGTCAGCGACGACCACGGGACCGCGAAGAGCGCCGTTCCACAAACGGCCGCAGGGCAATCGGTGGCGCTCGCGCAAGCGGTCGTCGCGCCGCACCCGGACACGCAGCGCATCGTCATCGCGTCGAGCATCAGGCCCGGCGGGCACGTCGGTCGACACGCTCCTGCGACGCACGACGTCGAGCCGCCCGAGGGCGCGGGGCAGCGAAAACCGCAACTGCCACAGTTGTTTGCGTCGTTGGTCGTGTTGATCTCGCAGCCGTTTTCGAAACGACCGTCGCAGTCCGCGATGCCCCCGGGACACCCCGAGATCGCGCACGTCCCCGCGGAGCACACGATCCCGCCCGAGGGCGCGACGCACGCGCGACCGCACATGCCGCAGTGAGCGACGCTCGTCTGCAACTCGACGCACGCGCCGCTGCAGTTCGTCTCGCTCGGCCGACACGTGGCGCGACACATCCCGCCCGTGCACATCGACGCCGTCGTCGGACAGACGTTGCCGCAGGAGCCGCAGTTGGCTGGGTCCGATTGCGTCGAGACGCACACGGCTCCGCACCGCAATTGCCCAGGAGCACACACGCCAGCGTCCGCGCCCGTATCAACGCCAGCGTCGACGACGTCGAGCGGTGCGCTGGCGTCAGCAGCGTCGACGACCCCTGTGTCGGCGGTGGGCGCGTCGAACGCGCCGTCCGTCGGCGCATCGCCCACGACGACGCGATCGTCTGCGGCGCCGTCGGGCTCCCAGCGCTCGATGCGCGGAAGCACGCAGCCGCTCGCGCACAACACAGTGAGCGCGATGAACCAGCGATGCTGCGCGCTCAAAACACACCTCCGACGCTCGCGCCGTTGGTCGTCGGCACGAGCACGACCGCGGGCCGTTCGTTCGGCCGCGCGGCTTGAACGACGAGCCACACGCCGCCCGCGACCGCCAGCGCGCCCGCGAGGCCGAAGGAAATATTGGCCCCAGTATTCATCGCGCGCGCCTGCGCTTCGTCGCCCTCGAGGCACATGATCGTGCCTTCACCGCCGGTCGCGCTCGGCCGACAGCGCCCGAGCGCGCCCTGACGCAACCCGTAGAAGAGCCCTGCCCCGCCGAACGAGAGCGCGCTCGCGCCGAGCAACACAAACGGCCCCGCGGTAAACCGCGGCGGTGCTGCGACCACGGGCGGCGGCGGCGGGTCTTGCGGGGGCGGCGGAGGTCGGGGTGGCTCCGGTTGCGGAGGCTCTTGTCGCGTCGGTGTCGCGACGGCGCCGCGGATCCGATCGAGCGACGCTTGCACCGATCGACGCGCGTCCGCTGCGGACGGGGGCAGCTCGCGAAGGAGCCACTCGTACAGGTCGATCGACTGCGCGCGGTCGTTGGCGCGCTCCGCGGCGCGGGCTGCGTTGAACAAGTACGCGATGTTGCTTCGATCCGCCTCGAACGCCGCGCGAAACAGCGCCGCGGCCATCGCGAAGCGCCCCGCGTCGTACTCGACTGTGGCTCGCCGAAAGAAGCCCTGCGCGTCGCTCGCGCTCGACGCGGCGCGCGGGCCCGTCTGCGCGACCGCGACCGACGGAGACACGATCGCCGAAGCGACCGTCGTCGCGAGCGAGCACGCGAGCGCAAAACACGCCCGTCGAGCCGTTGGCGAGCCGCCAGACGACACAGGATGGATCATCAACCTCGACCTCTGCTGTAGCGTTTAGCACCCTCGACGCACTGCCGCTCGTCGGACGATCGCGACCGTTCATCGCGGGTGGCCGACGAATAGCAACCCATGAATTCAACCAGCGATGCGCTTCTTCTCGGGGCGCGTCGCGGGGCGCGCGGTGGCCACGGGCGCAGAGCGCGTCGCGGTCTTGGCGGGCTGCGCTTTGGCGGGCTCGGCGGGGGGCGTGCTGCCGGTCGAGCGCTTTCCCGCGATGCAGGTGCGGTTTCGGCCGCCGCGCTTGGCGTCGTAGAGGGCCTCGTCGGCGCGGTGAAAGAGGTCTTCTTTGGTCCCGCCGTCCCGAGGAAACTCTGCGACGCCGAGCGAGCAGGTGACCTTGAGGGGGCCCATCTCTGTGGCGAACACTGCCTTTTCGAGCTCGGTGCGGATGCGCTCGGCGAGGGCGTACGCGCCCTCGGTGTCGGTCTCTTCGCAGACGAGGACGAACTCTTCGCCGCCGAAGCGCGCGACCGCGTCGGTGTCGCGCTTGCACTTCGAGAGGATCGCGCCGAGGCCCTTGATCACGACGTCGCCCGTCGAGTGTCCGTACGTGTCGTTGACGCTCTTGAACTTGTCGATGTCCGTCACGAGGACCGAGAGCTTTCGACCGAAGCGCGACGCGCTCTTGATGCGCTTTTCGAACTCGGCTTCGAGCGAGCGCTTGTTGAGAAGGCCCGTCATCGGGTCGGTCGTGGCCATCTCTTCGAGCCGTCGCACGGCGGCGGCGTTGGAGATGGCGACCGCGGCGTTGCCCGCGAGGACGGCGAGCAATTGCCTCGTGGCGTCGGGAAAGGCGCCGCGGCGATGGGCGGCGAGCGTGAGCGTTCCGATCGAGTGATCGCGGACGACGAGGGGGAGGCAGAGGGCGGACTCCATTCCCTCGAGCGGCTGTTCGCGGGTGAAGAGCACTTGGGTCTTGGGGTCGTAGTGCCCGCGGTACGGCGCGGCGTGGCGCGACTCGACAACGGCCGACGCGATGCCCTTGTTCGACGCGAAGGACTTGCCCGCGAGGGACTCGGCGCCGTCGCCGTCGGCGAAGCGAACGCGGTGCTCCTTGGTGCGCTCGTCGAACGTCGTGATCACGCACAGGTCGTGCTCGACGAACGCGCGCGAGCTCTCGGCCACCGCTTCGAGCACTTGATCTTCGGTGAGCGCGTCGCCGAGCGCGCGAGACGCCTTGTGCATCTTCGCGAGCTCGTCCTTGCTCTTCTCCATCGCCGCGAAGAGCCGCTCGGTGCGCACGAGCCGCAGCGCTTGTTGCGCGAGCGTCTCGAGCGCGCGCTGCTCGTGCTCTTCGAACGGTCGATCCTCGGATCGATCCGCCACCACCACGCCGCGCAGCTCTTCACCGTCGTCCCGAATGGGAACGCCCGCGAACGCCCGCGCCTCGTGCGGCCCGCGGTAGTACGTCAGCCCTCCGTACTCGGGCCGCAGCTTCGAGAGCAACACCGGCCGCATCATCGCGGCGACGCCGCCGACCGCGCCCGCGCCCACAGCAATGGGCTCTTTCGAGAAGATGTCTCCCGAGTCCGTGACCGCCTCGACGAGGCGCAGCGTCGCGCCCTTCGGGTCGAGCCAATAGATCGCGCACGTGTGCAGGTCGAGCGTCTTGCTCGCGAGCTCGAGCAAGCCCGCGGTGGACTCGCGGATCTCTTCGAGCCCCGAGCGCACGCGGCGCGCGTCGTCCGAAGGCGGGTGCGGCGCGTGCGAAGGAGCAGCGACGAGGCGAAATGACTTGGCCGCTTCTTTCTGGCGCTCGCGCTCGGCTTCGAGCGTCTTGGCGGCGGCGCGACGGACGCGCTCGACCTCCGAGCGCGTGATCGCTCCGTGCGCCAAGGCGGCGAGCGTGAGCACGAACACCTTGAGCAACAGCTGCGAGAGCGGCGCGCCCGGCTCGCGCAAGAAGAACATCGCCTCGGCAGCAAACGCGAACAACGTGGCGAACACCGCGGACGCAGGGGCCGTGAGCGCGCCCGCGATCGCGAGCGCGACCACCGGAAGCGCAGAGAGGGCGGTGCGCATCCCCTCGCCCGCGACGCCGATGGCGACGTAGCTCGAGGCGACGAGGATCATCGCGGTTCCACCGTCGAGGGGCGCGATGGTGCGGTCGTCTTTGCGAGCGCGAGCGCGACGCGCGGCGCGAGAAGCAGCGAGCACCAACGACAACGCGAGCAGCGCGAGCGCGTAGCGCGACGGAGACGCGCCGTGTGTGCTCGCGAATGCGCCGCGAGCGGCGAGCGACGCGAGCCCGAGCGCGCACGCAGGGGCGAGCGCGACCCGCGCGAAGCGTCGGGCCGCGCGGAGTGACCGCACGAGTCCCATGAGTGAACCCCTCGCTAGCAGCGCCGCCAGAAGAAGGACAACTTCTGTACAACGGTGACATTTCCTGTCACCGACCTCGACACGATCCCGAGCCTTCTGCGATGAGACATACTTTGTCACACGCACTTGGCGAGTGAATTTGCAGCACGCATCGCGAGTTCACCGAACGCAGCCGACGGATGTGCCCCTCTGGCGCTCTCGACGGAGATCACGCATCTCTCGGTTCGACACGAGGTCGCACGACACCCAACGGACAGCGAGCACGGAGGCTCGCGCGGGCGACAGCTGTGATCCACGAGAACGAAGGAGCGAATCATGGTCGACGAGAACAAGGCGAAGGCGCTCAAGGGAGCACTGGCTGAAATCGAGAAGCAGTTCGGCAAGGGCGCGGTCATGCGCCTCGAAGGCGAGAAGAACTCGAAGCCCGAGATCGGCGTGATCCCCACGGGCTCGCTCTCGCTCGACATCGCGATGGGCATCGGCGGCTATCCCCGCGGCCGCATCGTCGAGATCTACGGCCCGGAGTCTTCGGGCAAAACGACGCTCACGCTCCACGCCATCGCCGAAGTGCAGAAGCTCGGCGGCGTGGCGGCCTTCATCGACGCGGAGCACGCGCTGGACGTCACGTACGCGAAGAAGCTCGGCGTGAACATGGAAGAGCTCCTCGTGTCGCAGCCGGACAACGGCGAGCAAGCGCTCGAGATCGCCGAGCACCTCGTTCGCTCGAACGCGGTCGACCTCGTGGTGATCGACTCGGTGGCGGCGCTCGTTCCGAAGGCGGAGATCGAGGGCGAGATGGGCGATCAGCTCCCGGGACTTCACGCGCGCTTGATGAGCCAGGCGCTGCGCAAGCTCGCGGCGGCGGTCCACAAGTCCAACACGATGATGATCTTTATCAACCAGATCCGCATGAAGATCGGCGTGATGTACGGAAACCCCGAGACGACCACGGGCGGCAACGCGCTGAAGTTCTACGCGTCGATGCGCATGGACATCCGCCGCACGGGCCAGATCAAGGACGGCGAGAAGATCCTCGGCAACCGCACGCGCGTGAAGATCGTGAAGAACAAGCTCGCCCCGCCGTTCACCGAGGTCGAGTTCGACATCCTGTACGGCCAGGGAATCTCCAGGTCGAGCGACGTTCTCGACATCGCCGTCGAAGCGGGCTGCGTCGAGAAGTCGGGCTCGTGGTTCAGCTACAAGGGCGAGCGCCTCGGCCAGGGCCGTGACGGAGCGCGCGTCTTCTTGGACGAGCACCCGGAGATCTTCGCGAAGATCGTCGCCGAGACGCTGCTCAAGAAGGGCATCCGTCGCCCCGGCGAAAAGGGCGACCTCGGAACGGACGCCGCGATCACCACGAGCACCAAGCGCGCGCAGGCCTGAGGCGCGCGACGGGGAAGCGAGGGGGAGCGGGGCGCGGCAGCGAGCGAGCGGGGCGCGGCAGCGAGCAGCCGCGCATTGTGCCTCGAAGACATCGCGGGGCACGTTCACTCGATCTATTTCGGCAGGCGTTCTCGCTCGCGCTCGAACTTGGAGAGAAGAGCCGTTCGAACTCTGCCTGCACATTTGCAGGCGATTCGAAGCACGCTCGCGCGACAACTCACGCTCCTAAGTTCGAGCGCGAGCGAGAACGCCTGCGGAGCAAGCTCGAGCGAACTCGATGACCGGGTCTGCGAAGCACAGTGCGCGGCTGCTTGCCGCCGCGCCGCTCGCTTGCTGCTGCGCCCCGCTCGCTTGCCGCCGCGCCCCGCTCGCTTGCTGCCGCGCGTCCCGCTCGCTCCATCGTCACTCGTACAACCACACTCCGGCTCCCGTTCGCGCGGCGGGCGCGCGGGGTCTCGTTCGACGCGAGGGTCTCGGTTGCGCGGTGCGCTCGCTCGGGGCGCTCGGGGGCGGAGAGCACAGCGCGAAGCGTTCGCCGCGTGGATCGTTCGACGCGAGCGGCGCAACGATGCGGCGCGAGACGGGCATCTCGACGCCCGTTCCCTCGGTGTGTTGTTCGAGGCAATACGCCCAGCGCGGGCCCGCGCCGGGAACCAACGCGCCCAACGTGATCGCCGCGATGAACAGCCCCTGCCCCGAGCTGTCGCGCGCGCCTCCGCGCACGGGGCCGAACGGAATCCTCGGGTTCGACCCGTCGCCGCAGTGCGTGAAATCCAGCCCACGAATTCGACACGAGAACACCCCCGCGCCGACGACGCGCAAGCGCGGGTCCCGCGGGGGCGCCCCTTCGATCAACAGCTCGCGGCTCTGCCACGGGTCGCGACGATCGCCGACCACCCACGTCAGGCCGTTGTGGCCGTACACGAGCATCGTCCGGTCGTCGCCCGCGTCTTCGTAGTGAAGCTCCCAGAACCGGATGCCGCCCTCGACGAAGCTCCGCTCGACGCGAAGCTCGCGGCGTCGCTCGCTCATGTGATTGCTCGATTGTGTTCGCGGCGCGAGATGCGAGAGCCCGCCGACCATCGCCACGGCCCATCCGCCCTCGCGCGTCGTGCTCTCGAGGCGCTCTCGAAAGGTCCAGCGCTCGCCGACTCGAAGGGGCCAACGAGCGTCTCCGCGGCTGTCCTCGACGTTGTACGCCGCGGTTCGGTGCAGCGCGAACGGCCCGAGGCGCGCGCGAAACACGACGGAGATGCGCTCGAGGCTCACGCCGGTGATCTCGCGCACGCAGTCGTTGCAGTCGGCTCGAAATCGCGCTCGCTCGCGCTCGTCGAGCGCGCGTTCTGGCGTTCCGAGGAGCCAGCCTCGTCGGGCGGGCCACCCCAAGAACGCGACCATCCGCGTCGAAGCGCCGACTTGCACGCGCGCCTCGCGATCTCCGAGCAATTGAGGCATCACGTCCATCGGCGGACCGAGCGCGGCGCGCATGCGCAAGACGAACGCGCCTCCGCACAGCGAGAGACCGAGCGCTGCGACGGCGACGAAGTACTCGGCGGGTCGCGCGCGACGGACGAGTCGATCGATCGCGGCGCCGCTCGCGAGGACGAAGGTCATCCCCGAGACCGCCGCGAGCGCCGCGAGCGCCGCGAACACCGCGGGAAACATCGAGAGCGCGCACCCCGTTCGACGAACTCCGAAGAGCGAGAGCACGCCCCGCGTCGAGCCGTACGCGACCAGCGAAAACGCGACCGCTGCGGCGATCGAAATCGCGCGGGCGACGCTCCGTGTCTTCACGAGCGTCGCGGCCCCGACGAGCGCCATCACCACGGTCGCCGGGACGAGCGCCGTGTACTCGGGGACCTCGAGGACGAAATGCGTCTCGCCGAAGAGCCCATGAAAGGTCGTCATTCGTCGCACCGAAGCGTAGCTGACCCGGTCTCGCTGCGCTCGCGGCCGGCTCGTGATCGACGCGCTCGAATGCGGTTGCAGCGAGGGCGCGCCATGCGCAACGCTCGCGGCCCACGAGATGGAGCGGCGCTTTCACGTCTTCGTGCGCAGGTGCTCGGGGCTCGGGTATCACGTCGAGGTGCTCGGGCGGAGCGAGCTCGCGACGTTCGCGGAGGACGTGGACGAGGCGCGCGCGGATCTCGCGAAGGTGCTCGCGAGGCTGCTGGCGAGGGACCCGGAGTTCGATCGGTCTGTTCCGCCGCTGCGCGAGGTGCGGATTCGTCGCGTCGAGGTGAACCTTCGCGCGCTGCAGGGCGAGCGGCTATTGCCGTTTCCGTTGCGGCTCACGGTGGTGGTCCACGCGCCGTACGAAGACGACGCGCCGGAGGGGAGCGTGGTGGTGCGCGTTCCTCGGCTCAACGTGCGGCGGTCGCTCGCGAACGAAGCGGACACCGAAGCCATGGTCGAAGAGATCGTTCGGCAGCGGCTCTTCATGGCGGACGCGAGTCAGCTGCTCGCGTTTGCGTACGACGGCGACGAGACGATCGAGCCGTTGACCGTGTCGTTTCGCGCGAATTTTGCCACGGTGGACGACGGGGACGGCCCTGCGAAGAAGCGCAAGCGATCGTCGCTCGCCGAGGCCTGTCGCGACGTGACGGACGAGGCGCGATCGCAGACGCTCGACCGCGCGTTTGCCCGCGACGAGACGCTCGCGACGTTGACCTCTGTGCTCACCGCGCGACGCAACGCGAGCGTCGTCCTCGTCGGCCCCGCGGGCGTCGGAAAGAGCGCGATCGTCAACGAGCTCGCGTATCGCATGGTCGAGTCCGACGAAGCGTCGCCGTTGCATGCGATGGAGCTGTGGGCCACGTCGGGCGCGCGCTTGGTGGCAGGCATGCGCTACCTCGGCGAGTGGCAAGCGCGCGTTCAGCGCATGTTGGACGCGCTGAAAACACGCCGCGCCGTGCTGCACATCGAGGACCTCAGCGAGCTCTTCGGCAGCGCGCAGAGCGAGAGTGGAATGGACATTCCAGGCTACCTCTTGCCCTCGATCGAAGCGGGCGAGCTCGTCGTGTTGTGCGAGGCGAGCGCAGAGGACCTGTTGCGCGCCGAGCGTACGCACCCTGCGTTCGTTCGAGCGCTGCGCGCGATCACGGTCGCGCCGTTGGAGGGCCGCGCGCGAAAGAGCGCCCTCGAGTCGGTCGCAGCGCGGATCGCGCGAGGCAAGCGCGTGCGCTTCACGGACGAGTCGCTCGTTCGCGCCGAGGACCTCTGCGAGCGCTTCGGCGACGGAACGGCCCTCCCCGGCGCGAGCGTCGCGCTCTTGCGCGCGGCCGTGTCCAACGCGCAGTCGTCGGTCACCGACACCAACGCTCCCAAGGCGCTCACGGCCGAGGACGTCACGCGCGCGTTCAGCGAGCGAACGGGCTATCCCCGCGCGCTCGTGGATCCGACGGTGCGGCTCGATCCCGACGATGTTCTCGCGCGATTGCGGGCCAGGGTCGTGGGTCAAGACAGCGCGCTCATGTTGCTTCGCGACCTGGTCGTGACGTTGAAGACGGGGATGTCCGATCCGCTGCGTCCGCTCGGGTCGTTTCTCTTTCTCGGCCCCACGGGCGTCGGAAAGACCGAGAGCGCCCTCTCGCTCGCGCACTACCTCTTCGGCGACGATCGCCGCGTCGCGCGCTTCGACATGAGCGAGTACGCAGCGCCCGGCAGCGCGCAGCGGCTCATCAGCGATTCTCCAGGCGGACAGGGATCGCTCACGCGAAGGGTCCGCGAGCAGCCCTTTGGCGTCGTGCTCCTCGACGAGATCGAGAAGGCCGACGCGGGCGTTCACGATCTACTGCTGCAAATCCTCGGTGAAGGACGGCTCACCGACGGCTCGGGCCGCACGGTGAGCTTTCGCAACACCGTGGTGGTCCTCACGTCGAACCTCGGCGCCGACACGGTCAATCGCTCGATGGGCTTCTCGCCGTCATCGACACCGCAATCGAAAGACGTCGCGGCGCACTACGTCTCTGCGGCGGCGCAGTTCTTCAGGCCCGAGCTGCTCAATCGCGTGGATCACATCGTGGCGTTCTCGTCGCTCAGCGAAGAGACCGTGCACACGATCACGCGGCGCGCGGTCGAGAGCGCGCTCGGCCGCGAGGGGCTCTTTCGACGGGGGGTCAAGGTCCGCTACGACGACGCGGTGCTCTCGGCGCTCGTGAAGCTCGGCTACGACCCGCGCTACGGGGCGCGTCCGCTCAAGCGCGCGATCGAGCAGTGGGTGATCGCGCCGATCGCGAGGGTCCTCGCTGCGCGAGGCGCGTCGACGCCGCGCGAGGTCGAGCTCGTGGTTCGCGGCGCGGGAATCGCCGTGGCTCCGACGAGCACGCCGGAGGTGTCCGCGATGAGCGCGTCGGACGTTCGCGCAGAGTTGCATCGACGGGCCGAGCGGCTCGCAGCGCGGTCGGTGTTGCTGGCGATCGAAGCGGTGGACGCCGGCGCGGGCTCGCGCGCGCGATGGCTCATCGAGCGCTACGCGTCGTGGTGCGAAGAGCACGAGGCCACGGTGACGATCGAGCCCTCGGGGCGACTGCGCGTCGAGGGCGTGATCGCCGCGGCGATCGTCTTCGAAGAGGGAACCCACGAATTCGAAGCGGGCTCGGGCATCGCGCGCGTCCGCGTTCGCGTGGACGAAGGCGTCTCGCGCGACGCCAAGAGCGACGGGGGCGTGCGGCTGTACACGGTCGTTCCCGAGCCGGCGGTGTGGGACGTGGCGACCGAGCTCGAGCGCGTGGGCCCATGGGAGCGCGCGGTCGAGGGCGAAGGGCTCGATCGATTCGTGCTCGCGCGCATGGCGAACGGGTGAAAGAGGGCGCGGGGTGTGGGTGGGAAGGTGGGCAAGCAGCGGGTGCGCTGGAGCACGCGCGCGGGGCGCGGCAGTGGGGCGCGGCAGCAAGCGCGCGGGGCGCGGCAGCAAGCAGCCGCGCATTGTGCCTCGAAGACATCACGGGGCACCGTCACGCGAGCTATCTCGGCAGGCGTTCTCGCTCGCGCTCGAACTTCGAGACAAGAGTCGTTCGAACTTCACCCGCACGTTTACAGGCGATCCGAAGCACGCCAGCGTAGCAGTGCGCTTGCCTCAGTTCGAGCGCGAGCGAGAACGCCTGCGGAGCTAGCTCGAGATCACGTGCTAACAGGCTCTGCGAAGCACAGTGCGCGGCTGCTTGCTGCCGCGTCGAGCATGATCGAGTTTCGCTCGTGACCATGGGAACCGAGACCACAGCATCCCTGATCGCGTACCTTCGCGCGCTCGCCCCCGAGTTCTTCGCCGCTCGAATGCGAGGGGCCAGCGAGGCCGACATCCTGCGGCTCGAGCAGGCGGCGGGGCTCCGCATGAGCGATGGTCACCGCGAGTTCTTGCGGGCCATGGGAGCGACTCCGGCGCGGGTGCTCAACCCGTTTCTCAACGATCACGATTTCTGCGTCGACACGCTGGTCGCGGAGCACGAGCAGGCTCGGCGAGACGAGATCGTGCTGCCCGCGGGCGTGATGTACTTCTCGTCCTCGGAGATCACGGGCGCGAACCTCTTTCTGCGGCACGGCGCGGCGCCGAGCGACGATCCCGAGATCGGTGACATCCACCCCAAAACCGGGGCATTCGTGCTGATGGACGCGAGGCACCTCGAGAGCTACCTGCGGTGGCACGCGTTCTCCTTTCGGATGAGCCAGCTCGACAACGAGCTTCACGTGCGACCGCTGTGGAATGCAGAGCACGAGCGATGGGAGGGCAATCCAGCAGCGTGCCGCGGCCTCCTCGAGCGTCAGGGCTTCGAGCGCGTGTTCGCGATCGGGACCCGTGCCGAGTGCTTCGAGCACGATGGCATCGCGGTGCTCCTGTACCAGGATGGGTCCATGGCGATGGCCGGTGACGACCTCGTTGCGCTGAACGCGCAGGCCGAGGCCATGGCCGTGGAGACCAAACTCGTCATCGAGCGGATGCCCAATCGAGGACGCTTCCGGGCGCCGCGCGAGTGAGGCTCGAGGGAGGCCAACGCGGCCTCACCCCCGCTACCGCGCGCCCCTCTCCCGCGCGGGACCGCGGGAGAGGGGCTACTTCGACCGAAGCGTTGTGGCAGAGAACCAACAGCTGCCCGCGAAGCCCACAAAATCAAAGCCCCTCTCCCGCGATTTCGCGGGAGAGGGGCGCGCGGCAGCGGGGGTGAGGCCGGGCGCTCGCTGCGCTTCTGCGTGGCAAAACGCAGCACGAAACGCGTACTCGAATCGACGCTCTCTCGACGCTCGTCGGGCGATGACGCTCGATCGCACGACGCGCTGGACTTCGCCTCACGGAGCTGGCGACGAAGCGAAGCCCGCCCCACTCCCCCACTTCACCGCATCATGAGCCACGCGTCGACGGCGTTGCGTTGCTCCATGGTGAACATCCCTCGCGGGGGCATCACGGGGGCCATCATGAGCACGACGCTGTTGCGGATCTTCATCCGATTGGCGTCCCAGCCCATGTACGTCGAGAGGTCCGGCGCCTGTCCGCCCATGCCCGGAAAGTGGCAGTCCGCACACGAGGACGCGTAGATCGACTGCATCGTCGCGCGCCAGATCGCCTCGGGGGTCTGCGTTCCCGTGTCGGCGGCGTAGCGGCGCGGAGCCATCGCGCTCGAGACCCACACTTCGTCCATGCTCGCGGGCGAGAGCGTGGAGTTCGCGTCGAGCATGGTTCCTGTGGTCATCGAGACGCGGCCCGTCGCGTAGGTCCCGAGCTCGCGGCCCGAGACGAACCACACGCGCGGGCCCGAGCGAACCATCGCCGTGATCGGCGCGGGCGCGCGAAACACGCCTTCGAGCGTTCCGTCGGCGGCTTCGGCCCACAGGACGGGGCCCGCGGACGCGATCACCTTGCCCATCGCGTCGATGGCCACCGCCGTTGCGCCTGGGAGATTCCAGGTGCGCAGGCGACCCGTCGCGGCGTCGAGCACTTTGATGCGATCGGGGCTCACGCCCGCGAACAGGTTGTTGCTCGCGCCGAAGGCCGTGAACGGGCCCTCCATCACGCGGCGGATGTTCATCCCGTCGGAGATCGAGAGGTGCGTCTCCGAGGCAAATCCCACGAAATTCATCCCGCCGTGCGCGACCCATCGGACCGACATGCCCGTGAGTCCGTAGCGATCGCCGACGATCTCGAGCAGGTTGTCCGGTCGCACGCGATGCACGCGGCCCATGGCGTCGACGGCGATCGTCCACGTTCCCGTGCCCACCACCGCGGGAACGGTCGCGGCCGAACGCCACATCGTGATCTCTGCGTTCGACGCGAAGAGCGCGCCCGCCCGAAGCAGACGCATGCCCAGCGAGCCGAAGAACGCCGTCGTCCCCGCGTTGTCGGTCACCGCCTGAACGGTCCCGAGCGGCACCATCATGTTGTTGTAGGTGATCGCTCGGACGAACAGCGGCGCGGCGATCGTCGGCAGCGTTCCGCCGTCGCTGGGGGGCGCGGTGCTGTCCGGCGCGGGGCCCGTGTCCGTCCCGACCGACGTGTCCGTCACCACGCCGCTGTCCATGGGCGGAGGCGGCTCCGTGGGGCCGCACGCGGCGACGGACAGCGCGACGACGCTCGACGCGAAGCACCAGCGCACGATCGATCTCGTCACCGACGAATCTCCCGCATCACCGCGCCGTCACGCATGAAGCGCCGCGGATCGACCCCGAACGCGTCGAGGAACGTCGCGAGCACGTCCGCCGGCGTGATCGCGCGGACGCCGTCGGGAAACATCCTCGTCGTCGACAAGAGCTGCCGCGGGTCCGTCGTTCCGAAGCTGAAATTGCCGCGGAACCTCGGAGAGATGATCACCGCCGAGTTGCTCGGATAGTGATCGCGCCCGCCGTACACGTTGATTTGTGGTGTGCGGCAGAAATCGCTCGTCACGAGGATGTGCGTGTGGTCGATGAGCTTGTGCCCCGCGACCGTCGGGTGATCGGTCGCCGAGAGCACGTCGATCAGGCCCGCCAGCATGTTGAAGAGCTCTTGCTGGTGCTGCGGCTGGTCTTCGTAGTTCGAGAAGTGCGTGTCGAAGCTCGTCGTCGCGAAGCTCACGCACCGCGCGAGGTTGAGCCGAAACGCTTCGACTGCGAACGCCGCGTTGGGGATCACGCCGTTCTCGAAGACGTACGGCATCACCGTGCTCGTCCCCGGCTGCATCGGGCGATAGATCGGCGCGAGCTCAGCCTTGGCCGCGAGCGCCGCTGTAGAAAAGAGATTGGTCAGCTCGGGGTTCGCGTGGATGCGCTCGAGCGACTCGAGCTGCTGCTCGACGCCCTGGTACACCTGCGGAAAATACGAGCGATCCGCGAGCTCGCGCGTCTCGTCGCGGAGCACTTGGTTCACGGCCGAGCGCGTCGCGCGGTCGGTCGCGCGGTTCGAGCGCGTGAGCGAGCGGGCCACCGCGCCAATGGTGTCCACGCGCAGCGGGAGCGCGCGCGCGTTGAGGTTGGGCCCCGTGTAGAAGCTCGGGTACCGAACGCTCAGCGTCGGAAAGAGCTGCGAGGTCCCGAGCTCGCTCGCGAGCATCGTGTCGATGCTCGGGGCGACGGGCTTTCCGCCGGCGAGCCTGCGGCCCGTGGACGAGTACGCCGTCCCGTCCGGGTGCGAGACGGTGTTCATCGCGATGCCGTTGATCACGGTCATGCGCTCGAACCGTCGCGCGTCGCCCATCAAGCCGATCGCTGGACCGAAGGTGATGTTCGATCCCGTCGGTCGAAACAGACGAAAGCTCGTCTGGCCGTTCTGCGGCGTGTTGTCCGTCCAGTGGATGAGCCCCGACTTGTCGATCGTGTCCGTCGTCGCGGGCTCGGTGATGTCGATGAATTGATTTCGTGGGTCGAGGGACACCGTGATGTCCCACGCGCCCTGCGCGTGAATGAAGAGAAAGAACTCGGTCGAAGCCGCGCCGGGCATCATCTGCGCGAGCGCTTCGAACATGGGGCTCGTCGCGCCCGCGGCCGCACCGGCGCCGAGCACCTTCAAAAACCGACGACGTCCTGAATCCGTGGGGTTCATCGTGATCGCTCCGTATGTTCCGTTGGCTCAGTACATCTGGAATTCGGGGTGACGGATGAGCGCGTAACAAACCGCCGCCCATCCGGTGCTCGTCTTGAGCCTGAACGTCGTCGCGGGCGCTCCGGACGCCGCCGAGTAGCGCGCCACCGTCGACTGATAGAGCGTGAAGAACCGCTGCACTCGGTTGTCCGGCGCGAGGCTCGCGGGATACCCGAGGAAGGTCCTGTGCAAGAGGTCGAACCGCGTTCGAAAGCCCGCGAGGTCCAGCGCCGTCGCGGGCTGATCGAACGCGAACACCCGACGGTTGGCCATCGCCGGAGGAGTCATCGCGTCGAGCTCGCTCGCCACGGTGACGTCACACAGCGCGATGCCCGTACGCTCGAGCGTCGCGAGCATGAGCGGGCTCGTCTGAGTGTTGCGGTTGATGTCGATCCGGTGATCGGGGAGGCCCATGGACGCGAGGTAGTCGTTCCACGTGTCGAAGAGCGTCGCGTCGCGCGCGCGGATCTCGGTCTGCACTTGCAACGGCGTCTGCGTCGGTCGCGCCATGGGGCCCGCGAAGAGCTGCAGATAGCTACGAATGTACGTCTCGACCGGCATCATGCGCGGGCCGCGCTTGGGCGTGGTGTCCTGCGCGACGTTCTCGTGACCGGGGATCGACTCGACCGGCGTCGCGCGGTTGGCGTCCGGCGGCATCGGGTCCGGGACGTCCGCGCGCGGCGTGGATGAATCGCCGTTCACTCCGCTGTCCGTCGCGGGGCGCCCGCCTTCGGTGCACGCGCTCGTCGCGACGGCGAGCGAGAAGGCCACGCCGACGAGCGATCCGAACTTGAATCCGTGGGTGCTGTTCATCGCGTCGCTCCTTCGCGCCATGCGGTCGAAGAGAGGTTGTTGGCTCGGCGATAGGCGTCCGAGAGGAGCAGCTGCTTGATCATCGCGCGCGCCCTGAAGGCCGAGCCCGTGAGCGTCGTCTGCAGCTGCGTTCTCAGCGTCGCGTCCTCGACGTTGAGGTCGCGACCGAGGAAGCTCTCGGCGACGGTCTCGACGAAGCACGGCCCGAACTGCGGCTGCGCTGCGAGGTAGTCACCCATTCCGCGAGGGCCCGCGTCGGCGTTGGCGCGGGCCGCGGTGAGGTTGTAGATCCCGCGCATCCACGACTGCGTCGTGTTGGTGAAGGACGGGTCGTAGAACGCGTTGCACCCTGCGGGCATCGCGCCGCCCGCAGCCGCGAGTCGGCACCGCGCGGCGTCGAGCGGAAACTGCGCGGCGGGCAAGTACGTCCAATCGCTCTCGGTCACGCGCGTGAAGAACGCAGACATCGGCTCGAGCGTGCGGTGACAGTCGCGACAGCCCGGGCGCAGCGTCAGGTCTGGCTGATCGCTCGGCGTGAGCGCTCCGTTGCCCGCGACGAACTCCTGGCACATGAAGGCCTGGTAGAGCACGTGCGCGCGAGCGCGGCGCGTCCCGTACTTCGTGAGGAAGATCGGCATCGTCAGGATGCCCGAGGCGAGCGGTCCGCGATCGGGGACACGCGCCCAACGATCGACGTCGTGCGGGAGCACCGCCGTCGGAACGTTGCTCGGAACGAACAAGTGCGTCGGCGTCGAGTAGTCGAAGCGCAGGTGATTGGTGTTGCAGCAGCTCTGCTGTTGTTGGCTGCGATAGAACACCGCGAGGGGGCCGTTCACGTACGTGTCGCGCGCGCGGACGATGTCCCTCACGTCGCGATCGGCCTGAAAGATCGCGTCCATGAAGTACGCGGCCTCTTGCGAGAGCCACAGGCGCATCCAGTCGCCCGGCGAGAGCCCGCGGTTCTCGAGGGCGTTTTCGTTGCCGATGGGGGCGCGGAGCGCTCCGTTGACGAGGGCTCCCGCGTTTTGATTGTTCACGAGCACGCCCGGAAGGCAGCGCTCGAGCCCGGGTCCACAGCCGCACTCGGTCGAGAGGTTGAAGCCCGTCTGCGTCTCGCACGAGAGCATGCGGCCCATGAGCGGCATCGCGATGCTGTCGGTGTTTGGCGTTCCGAGGATGCGCGCGTTGCATCCGGTGGCGGGCGTCGGCGTGCGCGTCCCTGCGATGAACGTCCGTCCCGTCGGCGCGGTCTGCGCCTCTTCGTTGCAGACGTACACCTCGTTGACGGGGTTGCCTGCGGCGTCTTCGAGCATTCCCTCGACGGGCTCGTAGCCCGGAGCCATCGCGGCCCACGTCGTCGGGTTGTAGCGCTGCGTGGGATTCGCCGCGCGATAGTCGCGGTAGAGCCACCACGGCTTCACGGGCGTCGTGCGCGCGTTGAAGACGGCGTCCGACACGACGCGCGGCGTGTTACACGTGTCCGTGCGCGGCTCGCCGTTGGAGGGGTACTGCACGCCGAGCTCTTGCGGCGTGAAGCACATCGTCCCGTCGATATCGACGTTGGCGCGACGCTGGCCCATTCGATAGTAGACCCACACCGTCGTTCCGTTCGCGCGGCGAACGGGGATGCGGCGCAGCATCGTCCCTCGCGGATTGAGCTGAACGACCGTGTTCACCTCGAGCCGCAGTCGATCCATGTACACGCGACGCACGCGCTCGGCGGCCTCGGGCGTCGCGAGCTGCATGTCGATCCACGACTCGACGTTGAACGCGGGTTGCTCGAACGCGGCGATCTCTGCGCGCGTCGGAATCCTGCCAACGAGGTCGATCGAGAGCGCGCGAAAGTACCGGTACTCGTCGACCGTGCGCTGCGCGTGCGCGTCGCTCTCGTGTGCGAGCGCGGCGAGCGCGATCGCTGCAACGCTCGCGACCTGCGCGACACCGAGTGTTCTTCGATCCGACAACCGCATCGAATGCCTCCAGAAGAGCGATCGTACGAGGCCGCGCAATCGGCGCGCGAGAGGGAGAAAATCTGCCCACCGCGCTGCGCGGGTTTCGTGACGCAACGCTCCATGAATGCCAGTGATTTCCCGATCATTGGTACAGCGACCAAGCCATGTCACGAGGCGATTCGGGCATGTTTCCACAATTGTTGCTACGAAGGTCTCGCGTGACGCGTTCGGGGCGTCGCGACGTTCCACCCGGTCATTCTTTGGAGGTCCCTTTGCGTTCGAACCCCTCACGCTCTGCATCGTTCGCGCTGACTGCTGGGGCGCTGCTCGCGCTCGCGCACTGCGCTCCACCTCCGCCGCCTCCCGCTGATGGCGGCGACGCGGGCAACCAAGACGTCGCGAGCGACACGCGCGACGCGACGATGGGCGACACCTCGATGGACGTCGCAGATAGCGGCGTCGCGGAGGACGTCGCGGACAGCGGCGTCGACGCGCAGGACAGCGCGGCGCCCGACGTCCAAGATCCCATGGACGCGAGCGAGAGCGGCGCGGACGTCGCGCTCGATTCGCTACCGGATTCGCTGCCCGATTCAGCGCCGGACTCAGCGCCAGATTCAGCGCCAGATTCAGCGCCAGACTCCGCGCCCGACTCGATGCCCGACTCGAGCCCCGACTCGATGACAGATGCTTCGATGATGGCCTCGACGATCGTTCAGGTCGCGACGGGCAACTCTCACACGTGCGCCGTTCGCTCGGACGGAACCGTCGAGTGTTGGGGAGAGAACGATCAGGGTCAGCTCGGCCTCGGCTCGCTCGAGCGCGCGTACGCACGAACGCGGGTCGGCGGGATCACGGACGCTGTGCAAGTGACGGTCGGCAACGACTTCTCGTGTGCGCTTCGACGCACGGGTGAAGTGCTCTGTTGGGGCGACAACAGCAACCTCCAGCTCGCGCGGACCCCGACGACGGCGGACTCGAACACGCCCGTCGCGATCGCGGGGCTCACGGACGTCACGCAAATCGAAGCCGGAGCGCTGTACGTGTGCGCGCTTCGCTCGGATCGAACCGTCTGGTGTTGGGGCGACAACCTCAATCGTCAGCTCGGCCGAGGAGGCACGGCGACGACGGACAGCGAGGTTCCCACTGCGGTGATGGGGCTGAGCGGCGTGCTCTCGATCGCAGCGGGAGCGGACCACGTGTGCGCGCGCATGATGGACAACACCGCGCAGTGCTGGGGCGACAGCGACAACGGCCAGCTCGGCAACGGCGGAACGTCGACGACCGACGTGAGCACGCCCGCCCCGGTCGCGACGCTCACGGGGGTGCTCAACCTCGCCGCGGGACAGAATCACACGTGCGCTGTGCTCTCGTCGGGCGAGCTGTGGTGCTGGGGACTCAACTCGCAGGGACAGCTCGGAAACGGGACGACCACGACCGCGCGCGCGCCCATTCAAGTGACCGCCGTTCCGATGGCGAGCCGCGTGGGCGCGGGCACGCAGCACACGTGCGCGATCGTTCCGGGTGGCGGGCTGCGCTGCTGGGGCAACGGCGCGGACGGGCAGGTCGGCAACGATCGAACGGAAGACGAGACGATGCCGCAAACAGTCATGATCCCGCGCGCGGCGACGCGCGTCGTGGGCGGCGCGTCGCACACGTGCGCGCTGCTCGATGACGGGACGCTCGCGTGCTGGGGCCGCGGTGAAGAGGGGCAGCTCGGGATCGATCCTCGTCGGCAGCCCGCGCTCGTGAGCACCCTCGCCCTTCCCTCTCCCGCAGCCTCGGGCGCAGCAGGAACGATCTTCCGCGGTCACATGTGCGTCGTGATGAACAGCGGCCAGGTCGCGTGCTGGGGCAACAACGACAACGGCCAGATCGGCGACGGGACGCTCACGCCGCGCGCGAGGCCGACGGTGCTCACCGCGCCGACCATGGTTCGCGAAATCGGGCTCGGCATCAATCACACATGCGCGCTGCTCATGGACGGAACAGCCCAGTGCTGGGGCGACGGGCTCGACGGCGCGCTCGGCAACATGACGACGACCGACTCGAACGTGCCCGTCCCCGTGATGGGGCTCACGGGCGCGACGCGCATCGCGGTCGGCGGTGACAGCGCGTGCGCGATCGTCACAGGAAATCAAGTTCGCTGCTGGGGCGACAACGACAACGGGCAGCTCGGCATCGCCACCACCGCGGACAGCAACGTCGCGGCCGCGGCGATCACGGGGCTCACGGATGTCGTCGAGCTCGCGGCGGGCGCGGATCACTTCTGCGCGCGCTTGATGGATGGGACCGTTCGCTGCTGGGGCGACAACGACAACGGGCAGCTCGGAGTCGGCACCACGGCGGACAGCACCATTCCGACGGCGCCGATCGCAGGGCTCACGAACGTCGCGCAGATCGTGGCGGGCGCGAACAGCACGTGCGCGCGACTCATGGGCGGGACCGTGCAGTGCTGGGGCGACAACTTCTACGGGCAGCTCGGCGTGGGCTCGACGATGGACAGCAACGTTCCCGTCGCGGTGCCGGGGCTGACGGACGTCGTCGATATCTCGAGCGGCAACAATTACATGTGCGCGCGTCGCATGGACGGCTCGATCCGCTGCTGGGGCTACAACGACGAGGGCAACCTCGGAAACGGGACCCTCGTCGACGAGCCGAGCCCCGTCACGATGAACGCTCCCACCAACGTTCGATCGATCCTCGCGGGTAACTCTGCGACGTGCGTGATCACCGTTCCGGGCGCCGTGCAGTGCGTCGGGTGGGTCGGCTACGGCCAGCTCGGCAACGGTCAGACGCTGCGGCGAACGGCTCCGGCGCTCGTTCCCTGAGCGGCGACGACGGGGCTCGCGCGGTGAGCGAGCAAGAGCGCGCTCGAGATCACGAACAGCGCGTTGCACTGGTGGGTGAGCGCCGTGTGCAAGTGAACGTGCGTGAGCACCGTGAGCGCCCCGAGGGTGATCTGGAGCCCCACGGCCGCGAGCAGCAGCCACGCCGCGCGGCGCACGGACGCGCTCGCTTCAGGCGTCCGCATCGCTTTGATCACCGTCGCGATCACGATTCCTGCGGTCGTGTACGCGAGCGTTCGGTGGACGAACTGCACGGTGAGCCCGTTGTTCACGAGGTTCGCCGCCGCGGGCGAGAGCGCGAACAGATTTGGCGGGATCACCGACCCGTGCATCAACGGAAACGTGTCGCACACGAGCCCCGCTTTGAGCCCCGCGACGAGCCCTCCCCACGTAATCGTGACGAACGCGCTCACGAGCGACGCGAACGCGAGCGAGCGCACCTTGGGCAGCGCCACCCGATCGCTCTTGGCGGCTTCGTCCGCGATGCGAAGGCCCATCGACACGAGCGCGACGAAGATCGCGAGGGCCAACAGCAAGTGCGCCGTCAGCCTGAAGTGACTCACGGACGGGCGACGCACGAGCCCGCTCGCGACCATGAACCACCCGAGAAATCCCTGCAAACCGCCTAGCGCAAACACGCCGAGCACCGCGGCGAGGCGCCTCCCTCGCAGGGCGCCCCGCGCCACCCAGTACAACAGCGGAACGAACACCACGAGCCCGGTCACGCGCCCGAGCAGCCGGTGGCTCCACTCGATCCAATAGATCCCCTTGAAGTCCTCGAGGGACATCCAGTGATGGAGCTGTTGAAACTCCGGAGAAGCGCGGTACTTCGCGTACTCGCCGAGCCACGCCTCGTGCGACAGGGGCGGGAGCGCGCCGGTCACGGGCTTCCACTCGGTGATCGAGAGGCCCGCGTGGGACAAGCGCGTGTACCCGCCCACGGCGACCATGGCCGCGACGAAGAACGCGCACACAAAGAGCCACCTCGCGATCGAGAGGGACGCTGTCGTGTCGCGCGTCGTGGTTCCGCGCTCCGCGGTCTGCGCGCGATCCTCGGAACCTCGCGCGTCGAGCTCAGCCATCGAAGACATGGCCGCAGACGTGGGGTCGTTGCTGGTCGGTGGGGAGGCCATCTCGCGCCGCTGTGTACCGTAGCTTCGTCACGACAGCGAGGGCGGCGGAGCGTCGAGCGCCCCGCGCATGGTGACCCGCAATCCGCGGGGTTCTTCGCGAGAAAACTCGAGCTCGATCTGCTCGCGCTCGCACACGGCCGCGACGATCGCGAGCCCGAGGCCCTCGCCATCACCGCTGCGGCTACGCTTTCTCCGCTCGGCCACCGTCGGGAGCACCGTCGGGGGAACGCCCGGTCCATCGTCGACGATCCTGAGCTCCCACTGCGTCTCGTCCCGCTCGAGCACCGCGGCCACGTGCCCATCACCGCCCTCTGCGTCGTGGTGGGTCACCGCGTTTTGCAGGAGGTTCATGAGCGCGCGCTCGATGTGAAGCACGTCCCCGAGCACGTGCACGGGCTCGTCGGGCCGGGCGCACGCGAGCTCGATCGACCTGCGGCGCGCCAGCGGATGCACGCGCGAAACGCAGCGCTCGATGAGCGCCCCGAGCTCGATCTTCTGCGCCGCGCGGCGATCCGCGTCTCCCTCTTCGAGCTCGGAGGCCACGCGGAGGTTCGCCACGAGCGAGTCGATGTACACGACGTCGGACAGCGCCCGAGCGGCCACCGCCGAGAGATCCGCGTCTTGCAGTCGCGCGCTCAGCTCTTCGAGCTCGAGCTGCAGCGACGAGAGGGGCGTCTTCAAATCGTGCGCGACGTCCGCGAGGTGCTCGGCGAGCGCGCGATTTTTGCTCTCGATCTCCGCGCGGTCCTCGAGGATTCGCGTGTGCGCGTCGCGCAGGGCGGACTCGACCTCGGTGAGCTCGTCTTCGTGCACCGATCGCGAGCCGGTCGAGAGCGTGTCCATCACGGCGTCGGCGCGACCGACGCGCGAGGCGAGCCGCGAGGCGTGCGCGAGCCGATCGAGCAACGGACGAACGACCCAGAGCGCTCCGCCGGCGACGGCGATGGCGATCGCGACCGCGAGAATGAGGGCGAACGTGAGCGTCGTTCGCGCGCGCAGCTCGCTCGTCGCGCGCCACTGGAGTTGAAAGACGTCGCACGGAGACGGGCGGTCGACGGCGATCACGACCGTTCCGTATCCGAGGAGCACGTTGGTCTTGATCGAGTAGTCGAGGCCGCGTTGGACCTCGGCGAGCTGCGTGGGATCGATCGGCGGCGCGCGGCGATTGGCGCTCACGCCGGTGCGGCGGTCGTACGCGTAGAGGCTCGATCCGTCGCTCATTTGCTGGCCGAATCGCGCGGGATTCGCGGAGCAGTCGAGCACGGCCGGGTTCTTCGCGACGGCGCGGACGAAGTCGCTCACGCGCGAGGCGCGCAGCCTCGCCACAGAATAGAGGGCCACGAAGATCAGCGCGAGGCCGACGAGCAACACCAGCGCGGCGGTGGCGAAGCCGAAGCGACGTCGCAGCGTCTGCAGCGCGCGGATCACGATTTGTCGCTCGGCTTGGCGTCGGGCGCGGTGGCGAAGCGATACCCGATTCCCCAGACGGTTTGCAGGTGTTTCGCCGCGGCGGGCCCGAGCTTGCGACGGAGCCTCGCGACGTGGCTGTCCACCGTGCGCTCGTCGACCTCGCCGTCGGTGAGGGCCGCGGTCGCGATCTGCGAGCGAGTGAGCGCCCGATCGGCGCGCTCGACCAAGACCGTGAGCACGTTTTGTTCGTGCTGCGTGAGGTGAACGTCCGCGCCGTCGACGAGGGTTTGCCTCGCGTCGCAGTCGACCACGACGTTGGCGAACGTGAGCTTCTTCGCTTCGACGCCCTCGGTGCGGCGGCCGAGCCTGGCGTTGATCCGCGCGACGAGCTCTTCGAGAAAGAAGGGCTTGGACACGTAATCCGCGGCGCCGAGCTCGAACGCGCGCAGCCGGTCTTCGAGCGTGACGCGCGCGGTGAGCACGATCACCGGGCACGCGACGCGGTGGCGCCAGTGCGACAGGAGCGCGTCGCCCGACAGACCCGGGAGGTTCCAATCGAGGACAACCAAGTCGAAGCGATTGCGAAGGGGGAGCTCTTGCGCGTGATCCCCGCGCACCGAGAGCTCGACGTCGAAGCCCGCCGCGCGCAGGCCACGCACGAGCGTCGAGGCGATGGGGGCGTCGTCTTCGACGACGAGGATCTTCGACGAGCCTGCGGTGCTGTTCATCGTGGCCGCGATTCTGTGGCGCGAACGGAGTGAATCTCCTCGCGCTCGAATCGATCGTACCGCGTCACTCTTGAAAGAGTGTTGAGCGCTCGCACTCGCTACGGCCGAACGCACGCGACGACCGCGGTGTCCCCGGAGTTTTCGAGGGGCCCGAAGCCCGTCGCGAACCCGCGCCCCGCGCAGAATCGGCTGATGGCCGCGTTGCAATCGCTGCCGATGCGGCTCGCCTGCGTGCACCCTCCGTGGCGCATCGCGAGCTCGGTGTACGTCGTCGAGACGACCTGCGTGCCCGGGGCGCGGAGACACACGATGGTCGCGGCGTCGGGGCCTTGCTCGGCGGGGCCGTAGCCGGTCGCGTAGCCCATCGACGCGCAGAATCGATGGATGGCGGCGTTGCAGTTGGGCCCGATTCGCTCGGTCGAGGCCGAGCAATTCGGGTGGTGCATCGACAGCGTCGCGTACGGAACGCTTCGAACGAAATCGCTCACCACGCACGCGACGACGGACACATCGCCGGAGTTTTCGAGGGGCCCGAAGCCCGACTGCGTGCAGCCGCGGCCCGCGCAGAGCCGGTGCATCGCCGCGTTGCACGCGCCGCCGATGCGCGTCCCTTGATTGCATCCGTCGTGGCGCATCGCGAGCTCGGTGTACGTGCTGTTCACGACGTTGGCGCGAAACCCTTCGTCGGTCTCTCCGTCGCAGTCGTCGTCCTGCCCGTTGCAGCTCTCGGTCCCGGGCGTGCCTGGGACGCACGCGCTCATCATTCCGCCTGCGCAATTGGCGGTCCTTCGACACGCGCCCACGCCACAGCTCGCCGCGCCCGCGACGTCTTCGTCCACCATTCCGTCGCAGTCGTCGTCTTGCCCGTTGCAGCTCTCCATCGCGGGCATGCCCGGGGTGCACGCTTGGAGCGCTCCGTTGACGCAGTACGGCGCGGTTCGTCGACACGCGCCGACGCCGCACGAGCCCTCGCCGAGCTCTTCGTCCGTCATCCCGTCGCAGTCGTCGTCGAGCCGATTGCAGGCCTCGGGAGCGCCGGGATACATCGCAGGATTGCGATCGTCGCAGTCGCGCTGCGGGCAGCTCGCGTGCGTTCCGAAGCGGTCGCCGTCAGCGTCGGACGCCGCGCACTCGTTGCTCATCACCGTGACGTCAGGAGGCGCTTGCACGTCGCGAACGGCCGACGCGTCGCTGCGTCGAACGTCAGTGCGCCCGCCGGGGTCCGTGAGCTCCGAGCCGACCGCGCAGCCCTGGGAGAGCGCCGCGACCAGAGCGACACACCATTTCATACTTGCTGTGTTTTGGCTGGTCATTTGCGTTCGATACGGCCGGGCACCGCTCGCGACCGAGCGCGCGAAGGGACTGTGCGACGGACGCGTCCTCGGCGATGTGCGGGTTGTATTCTGCCAGACTCCGAAGCGATCGCGCGAGTCGTTGGAACTGCGCGGCGTTGACGCGTATGCTCCCGAGGGTCGTTCGATGGATCGTTTGCTGAGCATTCTCGCGCTCGCGGCCGTGTGGGTCGCTGGTTGTGCGCTTCCGCACGCCGAGCTGCGGCGCGGGGATAGCGCACCGCGCGAGGACGTGACGGAGCAAGACGCCCCGGAGTTCGACGCGCCCGATCCGCCGCCGGAGGACGTCGCGCGCGTGGACGATGTGCCGTCGCCGCTGGATGTTCCTTCGCCGTTGGACGTCCCCTCGCCGCCCGATGTCCCCTCGCCACGCGACACGATCGTGTGCGGCGATCTCGACAGCCCGTGCTGCGCTGGCGACGAGGCGACACAGTGCACGCCGGGCGGGGTGTGCGTGATGGGTCGCTGCATCAAGTGCGGAACCCGCGGGCTCCCGTGCTGCCGCCGCAGCGGATCGACGATGTGCGATTCGCCGCTCGTGTGCCTCGGCGGAATGGTGTGCGGCGTCGAAGAGACCGGCTCGTGCGGCGGCATCGGGCGGCTGTGCTGCGCGCCCGGCGGGAGCTCGCCGCGCTGCGCGTCGGGCGGCGTCTGCGTGGCGGGCGTCGCGTGCGCTCCCTGCGGCGGGTCCGGGGAGCTCTGCTGCGAGGGGCCCACTCGGTGCACCAGCGGACGACCGTGTCCGCCGTGGGGCTTTTGCCTCTAGCGCCAGAGAACCTTCGCAACGGGCGCCCAATTGCGCGATCATCCGTGGGCTCTGTTGGTGTTGGCCCTCTGTTCGTGAGGTGACGTCCTCGATGCGTTCAACCATTCGACGCACACTGGTTCCGCTCGGCGCGGCGCTCGCGCTCGCGGCGTGCGAGGGCAGGCTCGGCTCGCGCGCTGGCGACACACCGAATCAAGCGGTCCGCAGGGACGGCGGGCTCGGTGATGCTGGCGGCGACGGCTCGATCGTCTCGACGCCGGACGCAGGCGACCCGGTGCTTCCGGTGTTCGCGCCGCAAGCCGCCACGATGCACAGGCTCACGCGGGCGCAGTACCGCAACTCCGTGCGCGAGCTGCTCGGCGCCGCGGTGAACGTCCCGACCGACATCGAGCTCGACACGCAGCTCTACGGGTTTGCGACGGTGGGCGCGGCGTCGATCACCGTGAGCCCGCGCGCGGCCGAGCAGTTCGAAGCGGCGTCGTACAACGTCGCGGCACAAGTATTCAACGACCCCGCGCGGCGCATGGCGCTCGTCGGGTGCACGCCGAGCGCGGCGGACGACGCGTGCGCCCGGGGGTTCATCACGCGCTTCGGGCGACGCGCGTGGCGTCGGCCCCTCGAGATGGCCGAGGTCGATCGATGGGTGACCGTGTCGCGCGCCGCGGCGGGAGCCTACCGAGACCCGAACAAGGGCCTCGAGTACGTCGTCGCCGGGCTGCTGCAGGCCCCGCATTTTCTCTTCAGGGTCGAGCGCGGCGAGGCCGTCGCGAGCATCCCCGCGATGCGCCGGTACACGGGCTACGAGATGGCCGCGAGGCTGTCGTTCTTGTTGTGGTCGAGCACGCCGGACGACGCGCTGCTCGACGCCGCGGGCCGCGGCGAGCTCGACACGGCGGACGGCGTTCGCGTGCAGGTGCGGAGGATGTTCGCCGACCCGCGGGCGCGCGCCTCGCTCACCGCGTTTTTCAGCGAGTATTTCAAGCTCGATCGCATCGCGCCGCAGACGCGCGACCGGATGTTGTACCCGCTCTGGTCGCCTTCGCTCGTCAACTCGATGATCCAAGAGTTCGAGCGGATCGTCGGCGAGACGGCGTTCAGCGACGGGGACCTTCGCGACATCTTCACGACGCGAACGACGTTCATCGACCAGAACCTCGCACGCCTCTACGGGATCCCCGGGACGTTCGACGAGACGTTTCGACGTTACGAGTGGCCCGCCAACGCGCCGCGCGCTGGGCTGCTCACGACCGCTGCGTTTCTCGCGAACAACGCGCACCCGGTGACGACCTCCCCCACGCACCGCGGGAAGTTCATTCGACAGTTCTTGCTGTGCCAGCCCATTCCCCCGCCGCCCGCGGGGGTCACGACAGACATCCCGCCGCCGATGCCGGGGGTCGTGCAGACCTTCAGGCAGCGGCTCGAGATGCTGCACTTGCAGCCGCCTGCGTGCGCCGCGTGCCACACAGCGATGGACCCCGTCGGCTTCGGGCTCGAGCACTACGACGCGATCGGCGCGTACCGAACGACGGACAACACGCTCCCAGTGGACGCGCGAGGGACGCTCGACGGCGCGGATTTTCGCAGCGGACGCGAGCTGGCCGAAGCGGTGCGCAACCACCGCGCGCTGCCCGGCTGCATGGTGCGCAACATGTATCGCTACGCGACGGGGCACGTCGAAGCAGACAGCGAGGCCGTGGTGATCCGCGACGTCGAGCGCGCGTTCGCCGCGCAGGGCTACCAGTTCAGAGTGCTCATCGAAGCGCTCGCCGCGAGCGACGGCTTTCGCTACGCAGCCAACGGAGGTTGAGCAGAGCCATGAGACGCTTTCGACTCGATCGACGCACGATGCTGAAGGGCCTGTTCGGCGGCGCCGTGGTGGGCGTCGCGCTTCCGACGCTCGAGTGCATGCTCGACGCGAATGGCGAGGCGCTCGCGCAAGGGCGGCCTTTGCCGAAGCGCTTCGGGATCTGGTTCTGGGGCAACGGCGTGCGCCGCGCGCACTGGACCCCCAACGGAACGGGCGCTGGCTGGACCCCCCGCGCCGAGATGCAGCCGCTGATCGACGCGGGGCTGCGCGATTGGTTCAGCCCTGTGACGGGGTGCGAGATCAAGACCGCGACGCACCCGCACCACTCGGGGATGTCCGGGATTCTCACGGGCGCGCGCTATCACCAACTGGGGACGACGCGCGACACGATCGTCACCACGCTGCCTCGTCAGTCCATCGACCAGTACGTCGCGGACTTCGTGATGAACGACCCAGCGACGCGCACCGCGTATCGCTCGATCGAGGCGGGCGTGTGCCGCTTTCACGGGACGGACGAAGGCACCACTTTTCAACACCTCTCGCACAACGGCCCGAACAACCCGAACCAGAGCGAGTACAACCCGCTCGCGCTGTTCAACCGACTGTTCGGGATGGGCTCTGCGCCGCAGGCGGCGGTCGCGAGGCAGAGCGTGCTCACGGCGGTGCAAGCGGAGATCCGCGCGCTTCAACCGCGGGTGTCCGCGAGCGATCGAACGCGGCTCGAGCAGCACTTCGATTCAGTGCGCGCGATCGAGCAGCGGCTCGGGGCGCCGTCGGGCGCGTGCGCGGCGCCGATGCGGCCGCTCGACGGGTACCCGGACCTGATGGGCCAGGAGCAGATCGAGCAGAAGAACCGCGTGGTGAGCGACATCCTGGCGCTGGCGCTGGCGTGCGACCTGTCGCGGGTGTTCAGTGTGCAGTTTTCAACGTGCGGGGCGGGGACGGTGTTCTGGATGGTTCCCGGGTTTCGAAGCGGGATGCACCAGACGTGTCACGACGAGCGCGCGAGCGCGGATCCGGCGACGCAGCAGCCGATGGTGCACGCGGCGACGACGTTTACGATGCAGCAGCTCGCGTACTTTCTCGCGAAGCTCCGCGACACGCCCGACGGCGCGACCAACGTGCTGCACAACAGCGCGATCCTGTGCACGACCGAGCTCAGCGAAGGGTACAACCACACGAACGACGAGTTTCCGATCCTGCTCGCGGGGCGCGCGGGAGGACGGCTGCGCGGGGGCGTTCACTGGCGCTCGGGCGCGAGGGACAACACGTCGCGCGCGCTCATCACGCTGCTGCGCGCGTTCGGGCACCCCGCCGCGAGCTACGGCGTCGGGCCCGGCGAGTCGAACGCGGTGATCAGCGAGCTGCTCGCATAATTGGGGACGGTGCTCTGATCCTCGCATTTGCAATCGGCTAGAGCGCCACAGCAGCCAATCGTATCGGACACAAAGGTACTTATTGCCAGCGCGTCGATTTTCGCGCTTCGCGGGTTGCGCGAGGGGCGTGCGCGTGCTGGCAATAAGTACTCTTTGGTCCTTTTTGATCTACCGCAGCAGAGGTGCGGTGGATTGCAAATGTGAGGATCAGAGCACCGTCCCCTATTTGCGCTTGGCCACTTTCGTGACCGCCGTGACGACGAGGACCGCGACGAGCCCGGTGAGCACGCCGGTGAGCCCTTCGAGCACAGCGCGCGCGAGGTCTGCGGGAACCATCGACAGCGCGCGAACGCCAGCGTCCACGGCCTTGTGCGCCGGGCCGACGTTGTGCGCGACGATGCTCCCGCCCACGAGGAACATCGCCGCGGTCCCCAGCACCGAGAGCGAGCGCATGATCCACGGGGCGGCGCGGAGGATCGTTCGACCGAGGGCGCGTTGAAAACGTGGGCCGACGCCTTCTCCCTCGCGATTGACGAGCCACACGCCCATGTCATCGAAGCGAACGATCACCGCGACGAGGCCGTAGACGCCGACGGTCATCCCGAGCCCGACGGCGACGAGCGTCGCGACGCGGATCGCCATGGGGCGCTCGGCGACGGCGCCGAGGGCGATGACCGCGATTTCAGCGGAGAGAATGAAGTCCGTGCGAACGGCGCCCTTGACCTTGGACTTCTCGGCCGTCGCGAGGTCCACCGCGGGGTCCGCGACGTTGGCGAGGTGTTCGCTCTTGTGCGCCTCGTCCTCTTCCTTGCTGTGAAGGAGCTTGTGGACGACCTTCTCGAAGCCCTCGAAGCACAAGAACGCGCCGCCGATGAGCAAGAGCGCCGTCACCGCCTTCGGCGCGAGCGCGCTCACCAGCAGCAACGCCGGAATGATGATCACCTTGTTGACGAGCGACCCCTTGGCGACCGCCCACACGACCGAGAGCTCGCGGCCAGCGGGGACACCGACGACCTGCTGCGCGTTGAGCGCCATGTCGTCGGCGACGACGCCAGCGGTCTTCTTCGCGGCCACTTTGGTCGCAGCGGCGACCTGATCGAGCATCGTGGTGATGTCTTCGAGCAAGCCGAGGAGGTTGGCGATCGCCATGCGCGCGCAGTGTGACGCACTTCGCGGCGGCGTTCGACGACGATCGCGCGATCGCGACGCCCCGTTGGAAGAAGACACGCTAAACCGCCACTCATTCGATCGACGTACTTTTCACGATGGATTCGTGGCGGGTTGACTTGATTTCAACCACACCGACGCTTGTCCCATTTCTACGACGTTCAATTGTGGCGTGGTTTAGGAGCACACTGCTGGGACGTCTCCCGAGCAACTCAGCCCGCGTGTCGCCAACGGAAGGCGGAGCCGCTGCAGAACTCACCGCGCTCACGCAACGAGCCCGACGTAGACCCATTCGGCGTTGAACTCGAGCAGCTCGCACCAGTACGCGCGCAGGTCGATCGTGCACAAGAGCGGCTCGACCAGCTGCGCGCGCGTCAGCGACAGGGATTTCGGGGGGAGTCCGAACGCGCTCCTGTCGACGGTCCACTGCAGCGCACCATCCGAGGAAACAACCGGTTCGATTGATTCGCAGAACACGCTCCACGTCACGGCGGCGCGCAGCAGATACGTCATCGCAGCGTCGGGGAACGATCGCGCGATGCGATCGTCGATGTGCGCGTTCAAAGCCCGGCGACGCGACGCAGCGCGCTCCGAACGAACCGCGTCGATCACGGCCTGGTCGGCGTTCACGGGCTGCGAAGGGTCTCCGAGCAGCGGGCCTGCGAGCTCGAGGAGACGATTGACCCGCGCTCCATACGAGGGCGCGCTTCGACGCTTGCAGGTCCAGAGCACTCGCGAAGCGCCGCACGCGCGACCGGTCGTCGCGAGGCTGTACGCGCGCGCTGCGTCCAACGCGAGCGACTCGCACGCGAGCGTGCGCGCAGGATCGCTGGCCAACCAACGGGCGAGAGTGCGTTGGGTCGGGACCGACGAGCTGCGGATGTCGTGGTGCTCTCCGACGCGCGTCCGCTCGCTCGGAACCTCTGTGTTCGTGAAGCGCCTGCCGCCTGTGGCGTAGCGACGCGCCGATCCGTCGCTCCAATCGAAGGGGAGAAGTCCACGGCCGACGAGCGCGTCCCACAACGCCACCGGATCGCCGCGATCGAGTGAGGCAATGGCGTCCGAGGTGACGTACGGACTGATGCGCGCCTCGTAGCGCGCCCAACACGCGTCGATCCAACCCTCGTCGAGCCTCACCGAGCGCGGCAGATAAGCGCCTCGTTCTGCGCTGTCAACGCGAAGAATCCCAGGGAATACTCGCCCCCCCTCCCATTGCCCACTTTTCGCTCCGGGCGGACACTTGGCCGATGCGCACCCTTTCGCTTTCGGCTCTCGTGTCGCTGCTCGTGGCGTGCGGAACAGAGACGCCGCTCCCGATGATGAACCGCAACGTGGGCGAGGCGTGCACGAGCACCGCGGACTGTCGCGTGGGGCTTCGATGCAACTCGCGAGGCGTCTGTGAATCTCCAGGCAGCGCGATGATGGGGCAGCCGTGCGCGCTCACGATCGACTGCGCCGCGGGGCTCTATTGCGCAGAGGACAACAAGTGCGCGAGCGCGGGCGAAGGCGCGCCGGGATCGGTCTGCGCGACGAGCGGCGAGTGCCTGCGCGGATCGGTGTGCTTTCGCGCGGCGGGGCAGGTGCTCGGGACCTGTCAGATCCCACGCGGAGCGGGGCCCGTGACGCTCCCGGACGGCGGCACGATCGGCAACCCTGGCGACGGCGGGACGTCTGGCATGGACGGGGGAACGGGCATGTCGGGCTCGGGTCCTCGTGACGTTGGCGGGATGTGCGCCGACTCACTTGATTGTATGGCCGGTCTTCTCTGCAACCCGGCGAACAACCAGTGCGCGCGCGCGGCGATGGTCAACATGAACCGCGCGTTTCGCGGGGTCGAGTGCGGGATGGACCCCGCGGGGATGCACAAGAGCTACTTCGAAGTGCCCAACGCTGACGGAACACCGCGAAGTGACTTCTTTCGACTGCCGTTTCCCAATGACATCCGCCGCGACCCGATGACGAGGCGGATCAATCTTCGAGGGTTTCCGACGCCGGGGACGGCGCTGCTCGGGTTCGATCTCGTCGATCGCTACGCGCGCTCGGCAGAGCAGAGCCTCGAGGGCTTCGGAAACAATCAGTGGGTGTACTTTCGCTTCTCGTCGTCGCCCAACTTCGACACGCTGCAGCTCGGAAACACGATCAAGATCGTGGATCTGACCGCGGGTCAGACCATTGGTTTCCAGACGTATCGCTTCGACGGAAATCAGGGGCGATACATCTGCGCCAACTGGCTCGGGGTGACGACCGCGGGGGGCGTTCCGTTTCCGCACGGGCACACGATCGCGGTGTATCTCACAACGGGCATCCGCGCGCCGGGCGGAATGCCGTACGCGCGCGACGCGGACTTCGACGCGGTGATGGCGGCGAGCATCCCGACGGACCCGAGGCTCGCGCGGGCGCACGCGGCGTACACGCCGTTTCGCCAGTATTTGAGCGCGCAAATGATCGATCCCGGCACCGTGCTCAACGCGGCGGTGTTCACGGCGCAAGACCCGCGGTTGAAGTTCGACGGGATCGCGCGCGCTGTGCAAGCGGCGCCTGCGCCCGCGGCGCGAGATTTCGTTCGATGCGCCGAGGGCGTGCGCTCGCCGTGCGACGACGGGCTCACGGGACCCGAGCACGTGCGTGGTTGCATCGGGCCCGAGAATCCTGCGTTCGATGAGTACCAGGGGACCATCGATGTCCCGGTGTTGCAGCGCGGGCCGAGGCCGTATCGCATGCCCGGTGAGGGCGCGATTCAGTACGACGCGATGGGCACTGCGACCGTCGCCGACACTGAGCGCGTGTGCGTGTCGATCGCGGTTCCCAAGGGCGCGACGATGCCGATGGGCGGCTGGCCCGTCGTGCTCTACGGCCACGGAACGGGCGGAAACTTCCGCAGCGGAATCACCGAAGGCCTCGCCGAAGCCGTGAACAACGTGATGTTCTCGGGGCGCCAGGTGCGCTTCGCGCTCGTCACGTACGAGGGCGTGATGCACGGCAACCGCCGCGGAACGGGCGTCACCGAGCACCCCAACACGCTCTTCTTCAACTTCGCCAATCCCGAGGCCGCGCGCGACAACGTCCTGCAGGGCGGCGCGGACGTGCTCGCGCTCTCTCGCGCGCTTCGGACGATCGAGATCACGCCCACGGGCATGGGCGCGACGCCGCTGCGATTCGACCCGATGAAGCTCATCTTCCTCGGTCATTCGCAGGGCGCGACCGTGGGCACCGCGGCTGCGGCGTACGACGGAGCGCTCAACGCGATCGTGCTCTCGGGCGCCGGCGGCGACCTTCGCGCGTCGCTCACGACCAAGACGCGCCCCGTCAACGTCGCAGCGCTCGGCCCGTTGTTGCTCGGCGAGCCGATGGCGTCGGATCACCCTGCGCTGCAGCTCTTTCAAGCGTTCATCGAGCCCGCGGACGCGGTGAACTACGGCTCGCGGATGTTCGTTCAACGACCGATGGGCGTTGGCGCGCGACCGCTGGTGATGACCTACGGGCTCGGGGACACGTACTCGACCCCCGCGACGATGCAGGCGCTCGCGACGAGCTTGGGCCTCCCTGTGGCCGCGCCCATTCCGGGCGGAATGAACGCGTGGCCCTCGGGCATGGGCGTGATGCTCCCCGTGCAAAACAACGTGGACACGGGCTCGGGGCGCACGACCGCGATCCTGCTCGAGAGCGACCCTGCGGGCGCGTACGACGGGCACTTCGTGCTCTTTCGCGACGCGATGCTCCGCGCGCGCGTGGTTGATTTCATGGCCTCGGCGAGCGAGGGCATGCCGGTCGTCCGCTGAGCGGATCGCGTTGGCGAGTGATCAACGGCGTCGTCGAGTGGTATCTCACCGGGCACGATGGCCAACACGGACAAGCCCGCCGCGCGCAACGTTCTCGGAAAGCCCCTCGCCGCCTGCTCGATGTCGCCCAAGACGGGGTGGTTTCGCGACGGGTGCTGCAACACCGACGCAAACGATCGCGGCGCACACGTCGTGTGCGTTCGCGTGACGGCGGAGTTTCTCTCGTTCAGCAAGCGCGTCGGAAACGACCTGTCGACGCCGGCGCCCGACTTCGGGTTTCCGGGGTTGAAGCCCGGTGATCGCTGGTGCGTGTGCGCCGCGCGCTGGGTCGAAGCGTTCGAAGCGGGCTGCGCGCCGCTCGTGTTTCTCGAGAGCACCCACGAGGGCATGCTCGAGTACGCGACGCTCGAGACGCTGAAGAAGCACGCGGCCGAGGTGAACTAACGGGGCAGCGAGCGAGTGCGGCAGCGAGCGGGGCGCGGCAGCGAGCAGCCGCGCACTGTGCTTCGCAGACCCCGTCAGCGAGTGAACTCGAGCTAGCTCCGCAGGCGTTCTCGCTCGCGCTCGAACTGAGGCACGTGACGAGAGACGCGAGCGTGCTTCGGATCGCCTGCAAATGTGCAGGTAGAGTACGAACGGCTCTTCTCTCGAAGTTCGAGCGCGAGCGAGAACGCCTGCCGAGATAGATTGCGTGACGGTGCCCCGTGATGTCTTCGAGGCACAATGCGCGGCTGCTTGCCGCCGCGCCCAAGTGGCTGCTTGCTGCCGCGCCCCGCTCGCTGCCGCGCCCCGCTTGCTGCCGCGCCCTGCTCGCGGCCCCCGCTCGTCACACTCAGCCGCGATCGACGCTCTGCCAGAATGCTTCGAGCTCTTCGATCGAGTTGCAGCGGGACGCGGGCGGGAGGGACTCGAGCATCCCGCGGCCGTAGCCCTTGGTGAGCAGCCGCTTGTCGAGGATCGCGACGATGCCCGCGTCCGAGCGCGTTCGGATCAAGCGCCCGAAGCCCTGCTTGAGCGCCAGCGTCGCCACGGGGACTTGGAAGCTCACGAACGGCTCTCCTCCTCGCTCTTTCAATCGCGCGATGCGCGCGGCGACGACGGGATCCGTGGGGGCTTCGAAGGGGAGCTTGTCGATCACGACGAGCCTCAACGCGCGGCCCGGAACGTCCACGCCCTCCCAGAAGCTCGAGGTCGCGAAGAGCACCGCGTCGCCCGCGGCGCGAAAGCGCGCCAAGAGCGATTGTTTGGGCGCTTCGCCTTGGACGAAGGTCGGGTACTTCCACTTTCGCCGCAGCTCTTGGGCGAAATTCTTCATCTGTCGGTGGCTCGTGCAGAGCACGAACGCGCCCCCGCGCGTGATCGCGACGAGCCGTTGGATCTCGCGCGTCGCGGCCTCGAAGTACTCTTCGTCCCTCGGCTCGGGAAAGCGCCTCGGCACATAGAGCGCGCTCTGCGCTCCGTAGTCGAAGGGGCTCGGCAGCGCGAGCTCGACCGCTTCTTTGGGCACGCCCAAGCGCATTCGAACGAAGGAAAACCCCTCGTTTCCCTGCGTTGTCTTCGTGAGCTCTCCGGCGGACGTCACCGGCGGAGTGCTCGAGCACAGCGTCGCGCTCGTGAGGACCACCGCGCAACGGCGCGACCACAGTCGCTCTCGGAGCAAGGGGCCCACTTCGATCGGGCTCACGCCGATCGCGCCGCCGCCGCGCGAGTCGGGCTCTCCGTACACGACCTGCGCGGGGTTGGCCGCGTCGAGCACCATCGCGAGCCCGTCTCGCAGCGACTGCGTCCTTCGCGCGACCGAGAGCAGCGCTTCGCCTCCGCCCACGAAATCACGGAGCGACTCGCTGAGCTTCGCGAGCGCCGCAGCGAGCGCGCGCGCCGCGTCGCCGAAGGGCCCTTCGATCGCGCGACCGTCGAGCAGGACGCGGCCCACGGACGAGAGCGTTCGCTCGAACGTGTCCGTCGCGCCGCCCACGATCGTGCGCCCGCCCGAGCGAGGCAACTGCGTAAAGAGCTCTAGATTGGCGGACAGAATGTCCGCGAGGATCCGCCCGATCGCGTGCTGCCTCGTGGGGTCGACGAAGAACCCCGCCGCTTCGAACGCGCGGTTGGCGTCGCGCACGAGCGTCTCTGCGCGCGCCCTCGTGATGCGCACGCCGAAGAACTCGGTCGCGACCTCTTCGAGCGCGTGCGCCTCGTCGAAGATCACCGCGTCGTAGTCGGGCAAGACCTGCGCGCCGAAGTTGGTGCTGCGCAGCGCGAGGTCCGCGCAGAACAAGTGATGGTTGGTGACGATGATCTGCGCTGCGTCCGCGCGGCGGCGCATCTTGGTGACGAAGCACTGCTCGTAGAAGCGGCACTTCGCGCCGATGCGCGTGTCGGACGACGAGGTGACCTCGCGCCAGATCGCCGCGTCATCGGGGACCCACTCGAGGTCCGATCGATCGCCCGACTGCGTGTCCTCGATCCAACGAACGATCGCGTCGAGGTGCGGGTCGGGCCTCGCGGCGCCCGTGACGATCGCGCGTCGGTGCTCGTCGAAGCGACGCAGACACACATAATTCGAGAGGCCCTTCACGAGCGCGACTTGCGGGCGAAGGCCGAGCTTGGCCAGCGTCGGCAAGTCGCGTTGCACGATCTGCTCGCCGAGCGCTTTGGTGGCCGTCGAGACCACGATTCGCAGGCCCGATCGCGCGGCAGGAACGAGGTAAGCGAGGGACTTTCCGGTGCCCGTTCCTGCTTCGACGAGGAGGACCGAGGAGTCCGCGAGGGCCTTTTCGACAGCCACCGCCATCGAGAGCTGCTCGGGACGCGACTCGTAGCCACGAAGCGCGCGCGAGAGGGCGCCTCCATCACCAAGAATTCCCGAGACCGTCACCCGCATTCGTGTAGCACGGACTCACGTCGCGAGCGCAGCTACGTAGAGACAGAGAATGTCACGTGTGCGCGATCACGACGCGATCACCGAAGCGTCGGGCCTTGCGCGTTCGTCGCCTCCACCGCTGACGGCGACTGCGCGGGTTGTTCGGGCGCTCTCGGCGGCGCGGGAGCGACGATCGCGGAGCACTCCGTCACGTGCGCCCCCTCGCCACAGAGGCCGAGGTTGGCGCGAACGCTTCGGTCGTACGCGCGATACGACCGCTCGCGGAAGACGCTCGCTTCGCCGAACGAACCGATGCTGAAGACCATCGCGAGGACACCGGCCCCGCCGATCACGCCTCCCGCGGTGAACACGACGATCGGCTCGGCCGGCGACTGCGGCCGCCACGATGAGAGGAGCGCAGAAAATCCCACGCCGCAGATAAGCAGGCCCAACACCGTGGCGCCCAACCCGGACCACACGAGAACGTCTCCCGTGCGACGAGCGCGCTCCTCGTCGCGCGTCGCAGCAGCCGTCCGCGAATCACGCCCGGCCATCGGGAGCAGGTCTTCGGGGTGATACACCGTGGTTCCGTTGGCGAGGGGCAATCCACTCGCGAACGCATGGCGGTCCGTCGCGGCCGCGCGCTCGCTTCCCGAGAGCTCGGCGTACCGCGGCCGATACGCGTTGTACGCCTCCGCGCGCGTCGCGAACGGAGCGCTTCGCAACGGCGCATCGGGGAGCTGCACGTGCCCGTAGCACCCCGAGAACACCGCGCAGCCCGATGCGAGAACCAACGCGCGCGCCCCGTTCTTCATGAGCACCGAGGCTGTCGCGATCACGGTGCGCGCGCAACCACGGCGCGCTGCGCGGTCACTGTGGAGGCGGAGGCGGCGGGACCTGCATCGGCTGAAGCGTCTGGCCCTGCTGCGCGGGCTGCGTCTGCGCAGGCTGCGTGTTCTGGATGGGCTGCGAGAGCGCGGGCCCCATCATGCCTGCGCCTGGCGTGGGGTCCATCGAGCCGGGATTGACCGGGCAATCGCCGATCTGCGTGCCGTCGCCGCACAGGCCCAGGTTGAGTCGAAGGCTCTGGTCGTAGAGCTGATACGACGACTCGCGATGGCGGTGCGCAGCCGCGTTGAAGCCCGTGCCGACGATGATGGTGATCGATCCGCCGAGCGTGAGCACGCTGCCGCTCACCAAGAGAGGAATCGCCGCGCCGTTGCCCGACGAGCTGCTGCTGCCCAACAACGACAAGAACCCCGCCGTCGCCAGCGCGGCGCCAGCGATGCTCGCGCCGACGCCGGACCACGCGAGGATGTTCGCGGTGCTTCGCGCGCCCTCCATTTCGCGCACGGCGTTGGCCGTCGGCGACTCGACGCCCGCCATCGGCAGCAAGTCCTCGGGATGAAAGACGTTCGCTCCGTTGGCGAGGAGCAGGCCCGACGCCACGGTGTTGCTCGACATGCCGTAGCGGCTGTACGAGACCGTCGTCGTGTACTGCAGCGAGAGAGGCCGAAACGCGTTGTACGCCTGAACCCGCACGGGGTACGGCGCGTTTCGCGGCGGCGCTTGAGGGAGCTGCACGTGTCCGATGCAGCCAGAGAAGACCGCGGCGCACGCGGTCGCGAAGAACAGAGCACCCGCCCGGATCGACATGAAGCGCGATGCTACTCAATCTCGTGACCCACGCAACCGCGCGATCGAGCGCGCAAGGACAGCGCGGTGCGGCGTACGTCAGTGGGCTATGGTCTCCGCGTGCGTCGCGTCGCTGCAACCGTTGAACTGCTCGTTGCTCTGTGTCTCTGCGTCGTCGCTCGCTCGACGACCGCGAACGCTCAATCGACGCCGAGCGCTTCGCCGATGTCGAGCGAGCTCGAAGAAGCACAATCGCTGCTCGCGGAGCGGGATTTCGCGAGCGCGGTGTTCACGCTCGAGCAAGCGATGCAGACGAGCGACGACCCGCGGGGGTGGAGGATGCTCGGGACGGCGTACGCGGGCGTCGACCGAACGCGCGCGGCCATCGCCGCGTTCGATCGATTTCTCGCGAGGCCGACGCCGGGCGTGACCGAAGAAGAGCTCGCCCGCGTTCGGCTCGAGCGCGCGGAGGCAGCGCGGCGCGGGACGCGACTTCGACTGCGATTTACCCCGAGCAACGCGCTCGTGTTGATCGACGGAGAAGCGCTCGCGCCCGAGATCGATCCCCGCGCGAACCGCGACGGAGCGCGCGAGTGGCTCCTCGATCCGCGGCGACATCGCGTGGTCGTGAGCGCGCAGGGCTTCGCTCCTTGGCGCACCGCGGTCAACGGAACGCCCGGCTCGATCCACCAGTACGACTTTTCGCTCGGCCCCAACAACGAGGCGGGCTCGGTCGTCATCGGCGGCCGGCGAATTCCCTGGTGGACGTGGGTCGGCGGGGGGCTCGCGCTCGCGGGCGCGGGCGTCGCCATCGGGCTCGCGGTGGATCGCGATCGAGCCGCAGTTCAGTGCATGGCGAGCATGATGTGCAACCCCGTTCCAGGGAGCCTCGCGGATCCCCGCACGGGTGGGATCATCACCGCGACGGCGCTCTCGATCACGGGCGCGACGCTCGCGGTCGTGGGCATCGTGCTCGGCCCGAACATGGCTCCGACGCTCGCCTCGACGCTCGAAGCGCGTTGAACACTACGGCGTCGCGGCGGCGAGAACCGCGTCGACAGTGCTCGGGCACGACGAGGTCGCCCACCAGCAAAGCGCGGGGAAGTTCACCGGAGGAACCACGTCGACGATCGGCTGCGTGGCGGACACGGGCCCGAGCTGCGCGCTCGTCATCGCGCGCTCGACGCAGCGCGAGAAGTCGCTTTCGAACAGAGTCACGGGCTCACGCGGCGTTCCTCCGGGGCCGGTCGGGGCGGCCGAGAGGACCGCGCCGTTCGGGTCGATCACGACCACAAACGTTCGAAGAAAGTCGGACGGGTGCCTCGAGAGCGGACGACAATCGCGTCGCACGATCGGAGTCACTCGAGCGAGCAGCGCCGCGAGAACGTCGCGGGTCGTGAGGTTCTCGACGCGACGCGCAACAACCCGAGCGCGCGACAGCACGTCCTCGGACAGCCGATCGACCCGGAGAAAATCAGCGTTTTCTCCGGTCGCGAGCTCCGCCAACGGCTCGGACAAGACAGCGCCGTTGATGACGAGCGGGCGCGAAGCGAACCCCGCGTCGAGAGCTCGCGCAGTCGAATGATGGGGCAGCGACGGCGACGGCACGGCCGCCGACCGCCTCGCCGTCGGAGCGCACCCTGTCGACAAAGCCGCGATGCTCAGCGCCGTCGCGGCGACTGCACGCACCGCCAGCAGCGAACAGCCCGAGGTCGAAGCGCTACGTTGTCTGAACATGGCGGGAGGTCTCCGAGGCCCGCACGATCGCAACGCGCCCCGGTCCCGACAAGCCGCCGCGCGAGCACCCGCCTCGGCTCGCCGTCGGCGGCGGCGCTTCGTGGGTCCGGGGTAGCCGCGACACCGATGTCCTGCCCTGGCGCACCCCGCGCTCGCGGCCTCCGTTGCGAAACAGTTCGCAACACAATGACAGCGGTTTTCGCCGACGGAAACGGCACGAATCCGGCACACACTTGTATCCTGATCGTGACGCACCCTCTTCGACGTATCCTCTTGCCAGCGCCCGGCCTCGACCCGAGGCGCTCGTGACCGCGGCCCCGCGCATCGAGCTGGCCCACGAGGTCCTCGCGCCGCTCTTCTCCGAGCCCCGGCCCGAAGAGCTCGTCTCGGTCGTGGACGCGATGGCGCCCGCGGACGCGAGCGACCTCAGCCGCGCGTCGTTGCAGCGCAGGTTCGACCGCAAGTACCTCCTTCGCGCAGAGAGCGCCGCGGCGCTGCTCGCCCTCGTCGCAGAGGACTACCGCGTCGTGCTCGCCGGCTCGGCGCGCTTCGCGCTCTACGACACGGTCTACTTCGATAGCCCCGATTTGCGCTGCTATCACGACCATCGCCGGCGCCGAAAGCCTCGCTTCAAGGTCCGCGTGAGGCACTACGTCGACCGCGGGTTTTCGATGCTCGAGGTCAAGCAGAAGACCCAGCGAGGCGACACGACCAAGCACCGCTTCGAGCGCGAGGGAACCGAGCTCGCGATGACCGACGCCGAGCAAGAGCAGGTTCGCTCGATCGCGCCTGGGCTCTTTCACAACGGGCCGCTCGTGCCCCAAGCGCGCACGGTCTTCTCGCGGGTGATGATCATCGGAAAGCGCTCGGTCGAGCGCGCCACGCTCGACTTCGACCTCGTGCTCGAGTGCGGAGAGCGACGGAGGCCCGTCCCGTTCATCGTCGTCGAAGTGAAGGACACCGGACACGGAGCGACGAGCCCGCTCGTGCTCGCGCTGCGCGCGGCCCACGCAAAACAGAGCAGCTTCTCGAAGTACTCGGTCGCGGTCGCGTCGCTCGGCGGTCAGCGCACCACGACCCTCCGTCCGCTCGTGACGCTCGTGCACAGGGGGCTGCGATGATGGCGCGCCGTTGCGCAGGAGCGGTCGCGATCGCCCTCGCGTTGGCCGCGGCCCTCGCGCCTCCGTCGGCCGAGGCGCAGATCCGCGTCGCGCCTCGGTTCAACGCCGAGTTTTCGCCGATCCAACGATGGACCTTCTCGGTCTCCGAGCGCTACGTGTACGGACCGCGCATCGCGTCGAGCGGGCGCGCGCAGACGTACGTGGGCGCGGAGTTCTCGCCGTGGAAGTGGCTCGACTTCGGGGTCGCCTATCGCGTGTCGTTCGAGACCTATCGCAACGCGTACTGGAGCTCGCATCGCGTCACGACGGACGCGGGCGTCGCGGGCTCGCGCTGGGGATTTCGGCTCGGATATCGGCTGCGCTGGCAGAACCGATTCAGCCCGGACCGCCAAGGGTACGAGCACGACATGGCGCTTCGAAATCGTGTGTCGCTGCGGTACCGCACGCCGAAGCCCGTCGACCTCGCGGTGAGCGGCGAGCTCTTCTCTGCGCTCGTCCCCGCGGTGCTCCCGTGGAGCGCGTTTCGATTCGAAGCCGAGCTCACGGGCCGCGTCGACCCTGTGGCGATCACCTTCGGCTATCGCTACCACCTCCCGATTCAGAGCGGCGGGCAGCACTACCACATGGTGATGGCCACGGTGACCTGGCGTTGGGAGGCGCCGCGCCCGCGCAATCGCGACCGCGAAGAGCGCCGTCGAAACCGCGACCAACGCGAGCGCCGACGAGACCGACGAGACGGGCCCCGCTCGAGCGAAGGCGCCGCATCGAGCACCACAAATCAAACCGCCGCCCCGAGCGAAGAGGTGTCGCCATGAACGCAGGTCCCACGCCCTCGTCGGTGCTCATCGTCGAGGACGACGCCCGGCTCGGCGAGCTGCTCACGGAGTACCTCTCGGCCAACGGCTTCGCGGTGAGCCTCGTGCCCGACGGGCTCGTCGCGGTCGAGCGGATCACCGCAGAGCAGCCCAACGTCGTCGTGTTGGACTTGATGCTCCCTGGCCTCGCGGGCCTCGAGGTGCTCTCGCGCGTTCGCCCGACGTTTCGCGGGGGAATTCTCATTTTGACCGCGAGCAAGATCGAGGGCGACGAGGTCGAAGGGCTCGAGCGCGGGGCCGATGATTTCGTGACCAAGCCCGTCGACCCGCGCGTTTTGCTCGCGAGGATCCGGAGCGTCCTCCGTCGCGCGGGGAGCGCGAGCGGACCCAACGAGCCCGTTCCCTCGGCGATCACGATCGGCGCGCTCGCGCTCGAGCCCGCGTCGCGCACCGCGCGCGTGCAGGGCGTCGCCGTCGAGCTCACCAACACCGAGTGGACGCTCTTGTGGCTGCTCGCGTCGCGCGCAGGAACGGTCGTCCCCCGCGACGACTTGTACACCGAGGGGCTGGGCACCGCGTACGACGGGCTCGATCGCGGCGTCGACATTCACCTCTCGCGCTTGCGAAAGAAGCTCGCGGCGCACGGCTTCGATCCGAGCGCCATCAAGAGCATCCGCTCGGTGGGCTACATGATGGCGAGGTGAGCGATGTGGCCGCTGTTGCGCCGAGTCGCTGTCACCGTGACGCTCGCGATGTTCGCGAGCGCGGCGCTCATGATCGTGCTCGTCCGCGCGACCGAAGAGCGCGCCGAGCGCTCGCGGCTCCGAGGGCCGCAGCCCGCGCTGCGCTACATCGCGCGCACCATCGCAGAGCTGCCCGAGGCCGAACGAGAGCGTCGCGTGAGCGAGCTTCGCACGGAGCTTCGACAAGAGCTTCGAATCGTTCGCGCGCCGGCGGACAGCGCCGCGAGGCCGAGGCGCAGCGTCGCCCTCGAACACTGGGTCGAGCGCGGAGCCGCAGGCGAACCGCTGGTGGTCTTTCGACTCGATCCAACGTGGGTGCTGCGCGTGGGCATGCCCGAGCCCCCGCCGGGCATGGGGCCTCCGCCGGGCGCTCCGATCGGCGTTGGCGTTGGCGCTGGCGCTGGCATGGGACCTCCGCCTCCGGCGCCGTGGTTGCCGCGGCTCTTCGGGCGCGGCAGGCGCGGTCCGACGCTCGAGTTCGTGCTCTTTTTGCTCGCGGCGAGCGCGCTGACGACGGTGCTCGTGGCCGTTCCGTTCGCGCGTCGGTTGAAGAAGATCGAAGACGGGATCGATCGACTCGCGCGCGGAGACTTCGCGCGCGCCGGCGACGACTCGGAGGCGGGCTCGCTGAGCGCGCTCAGCGCGGCGCTCGACCGCAGCGCAGCGAGGCTCGACCGCATGTTTGCCGAGCGATCCGAGCTGCTCCAAGCGGTCTCGCACGAGCTCGGGACGCCGCTGTCTCGCGTGCGGTTCATCTTGGCGATGCTCGAGCGCGCGACGACCGACGCCGAGCGACAGAAGCGCATGAAGGAGCTCGACCGCGAGGTGACCGAGCTCGACGCGCTCTCGTCCGAGCTCGTTCACTACGTCGAAGCGGACGCAGCGAAACTCAACCCAACGACGCTCGACGTGCCCGAGGTCGTCCGTAAGCTCATCGACGAAGAGCGCGCGGCGAACAACCGCGAGCTCGACTGCTCCATGGACATTCCCCAGGGCCTCGAGCTCGAAGCGAACCGACGACACTTCTCGCGCGCGATCTCGAACCTCGTGCGCAACGGCCTGCGCTACGCGCGAACGAAGGTCCTCGTCGACGCGAAAGAAGCGACCGACGAAGGCCAGCGCTGGACCGTGATCACGGTCCACGACGACGGCCGCGGGATCCCCGAAGAAGCGCGCGAGCGCGTGTTGCAGCCGTTCGTCCGGCTCGACGCGAGCCGCTCGCGCTCGGGCGGAGGCACGGGGCTCGGCCTCGCCATCGTGCGCCGCATCGTCGAGCGCCACGGAGGAAAGCTCACCGTCGATCGCTCGCCGCTCGGCGGCGCGGCGCTCGTGACGTGGTGGCCTTCCGAGCGGCGCGCGACGACAACTCCAGAAGCCAACGTGCAGCGAGAACGAGAGCACTCATGACCACGCTCAACGATGTGATTCACTTGCTTCCAGATGCACTGCGCTCGGTCGGACCGAGGCTCGCGCTCGATCTCGTTTGCACCGCCGCGGTGGTCAACGGGATCTACCTCCGGCGCTATCCGAGAAGGGACTACGCGTTTACGTACTGGCTGCTCAACCTCGTGACGTTCGGCGTCGCCGCGGCGCTCTCGGGCATGCGCGTCGAGATGGGCTTGTCACTCGGGCTCTTCGCGGTGTTCGGAATCATGCGGTACCGCACCGAGGCGATGCGCATCCGCGACCTGACGTACCTGTTCGTCGCGATCGGACTCGCCATCTTGAACGGCGTCGCGTCCACCCCTGAAGCGCTCGTGCGCGTCGCGATCACCGACGTCGCGCTGCTCGGGATGGTGCTCTACCTCGAGTTCGGCGCGGCGCGACGGATGGACAGCGTCACCGTTCGCTACGACCGTCTCGAGCTGCTCGATCACAATCGAAAGGCCGAGCTCATCGACGACCTCTCCGCGCGGCTCGGGGTCCGCTGCGAGCGAGCCTTCGTCCAGAGCGTCGACCTCATGCACGACAGCGTCGAGCTGGTCGTGACCTTTCGCCCCGCGGAGGACCGATGAACACTCGAATTCTTGCGTCACTATTCATGGCGTCAGTCTTTTCTCAGTCGTGTGGGCCCATGCCCGCCGCGGGTGACGGAGGGACCGACGGCGGCGGCAACGGCGACGCGAGCTCGGGCGCGGTGACGGGGACGTTTCGCGTGGCGCTCGTCGCGCCGACGATGATGACCCCGGGACAGACGACGGTGGTCGGTCGCATCCAAAACGGCGAGAGCCCCTCGCAGATCATTTGGACCGAGGCGATGCGCAGCGGGGACTGTGCGCTCGTGACGCCGCGCGTTCCGTCCTGTACGCCGGGCTGCGGATCGAGCGCGGCGTGCGTGGCGGACAACACCTGTCAGCCCTATCCCACCGCGCAAAACGCTGGAACCGTCACGATCACGGGCCTCGGCGCGAGCCCGATCACGCTCGTGTCCGCGGCCAACTCGTATCAGCTCCCCGCGGGCACCACGCTGGCGTATCCGCCCTTCGCGGACGGAGCAGCGCTCTCGCTCGCGATCGGCGGCGCCGGCGCGATCCCCGCGATGTCCGTCACGGGCACGGCGATCGCGCCGCTCGCCGTGACGAGCCAGAACCTCATGGTGGCCGCGAGCACCGCGGTGAACCTCACGTGGACCGCGGGCGCCGCGGCGAGCGACGCGCGCATCAAAGTGAAGCTCGACATCAGCCACCACGGAGGAACGCGCGGAATGATCACCTGCGACACGGCGGACGACGGCTCGCTCGAGATCGCCGCGCCCCTCGTCACGGCGCTCGTGAGCCTCGGGGTCGCGGGATTTCCGAGCATCGTCGTCACGCGCGAGCGCGCGTCGAGCGCCGCGGCGATGCCCTCGGTGAAGATGCTGGTCGTGTCCGATGTGGAGCAATACGTCACGGTTCCCGGCGTGCGCTCGTGCACGACGGACGACGATTGTATGGGCAACGGTCGCTGCCGAGACGACCTCACGTGCGGGAGCTGAGCCATGAAATACCCTTCACCGATCCGCGTCTCTTCGTTCGTCGCGCTCGCGTTCGTGTGCGCCGCGTGCGGAACGGCCGTGCAACCCCCGAGCGACGCTTCGATGGATGCCTCGTCTCCCTCGGACAGCGCCGCGGTCGACAGCGCGGTCCCCACAGGAGACAGCAGCGTTGCGTCGGACGGCGCGCAGCCACGCTTCAGCTTCTTCGTCACGAGCCTCCGAGCGCTCGTCGAATTGTCAGGAAATCCCCAGGGATTCGGCGGCGACCTCCGCTTCGGAGAGACCGGCGCCAACGCGGGCCTGCGCGGCGCAGACAAGATCTGCACCGCCATCGCCGAGCGCTCGATGCCCGGCTCGGGAGCCAAGGGCTGGCGCGCCTTCTTGAGCGCCACCAACGACGGCAACGGAAACGTCGTTCACGCGATCGACCGCGTGGGCAACGGCCCCTGGTACGACAGGCTCGGGAGGCTCGTCGCCAACAGCCGCGCGGAGCTCTTGAATACACGCCCACCAAACGCGGACCCCGCGATCATCAATGATTTTCCAAACGAAGACGGCGTGCCGAACCACGCGCCGGACCCCGGGATGGGCCAGGTCGACAACCACGACATGCTCACCGGCTCCAACGCGATGGGCCAGCTCTACAGCATGACCGCGACGTGCCGCGATTGGACGAGCGCGCTCGGCAACACCGCGATGGAGGGCCGTCCGCGCGTCGGTCACTCGTGGCCGCGCGGCGGCGGCCCCGGAGGCCCCGGCGGTCCGGGAGGCGGCAGCGGCGCGCACTGGATCTCGTCGCTCGACGAGGCGGGCTGCGCGGCGGGCATCAACCTCATCGAGATGGGCCCGCCCATTCTCAGCATGCCCACCGTTGGCTCGGGCGGCGGCTACGGTGGATTCTACTGCTTCGCGCTGCAGCCGTAGGGCGGCGTTCACGAAAGGACTCACGGATGCTTCGCAGACTCTCTTCGATGATCGCGCCGCACGCTCGCTGGGCGGCGCTCGCCCTCACCCTCGCCGCGAGCGCGAGCTGCAAGCCCGCCGCGCCGACGCGCGAGCCGTGCCCCGCGGTCCCCGTGACCGAGCGCACCTGCGGGATCGCCAGCGGAACGCCCGCGGCCATGGTCCCCGACTCGCTCCGCACGATGGAGTGCCGCGCGGACTTCGAAGCGATGGCGTCCACGCCGCTCGACGCCACGCTCCCCGGCGCGCGCTCGGTCAAAGTCGTCTACGACACCACCACCGGCAACCTGTACTTCCAGAACAGCACACGGTTTCAAATTCACTACCGCTTCGCGTCCGCCCGCTTGTCCGGCAACGGAATGCCTGTGGTCCCGCCGCTGTCGCAGTTCAACACGACGGAGTACTTCACCCCCGACCGTCGCTTCTTGCTCGGAGCGATCACGCACTACGAGCAGCCCGACGTGTGGGCGCTCGAGGTCGCGCCGTACGACACGATGTCGTCCACCATGATGACGACGCTCTTCAACGCGGTGAAATCCGCGGCGTACTTCGGTCCGACGCTGACGTTTCACCCCACGTCCGACGCCGTCACCACGGAGTCGAGCGCGCTGCAGTCCCCCATCTGCGTCGCCACGACGGACGACATCTACGCGCGGACGGACTACCAGCCGCTGACGCTGGGACACACCGTCGGGCGCCTGCGATTTCTCACGGCGGCGCAGCTCGCGACCACGCACGTGTCGTACGAGGACATCGTCGTGCTCGACCAAGCGCCGAACGACATCTCTGTCGTGCGAGGCCTGATCACGCAGACCTTTCAGACGCCGCTCTCGCACATCAACGTGCTCTCGCAGAACCGCCGGACGCCCAACATGGGCCTGCGGGGCGCCATGACCAACGCGCAGCTTCGCGCGCTCGAAGGGAGGCTCGTCGACCTCACCGTCGGCGCCCTCGCGTGGACCGTGCGCGAGGCCACCGCGGCCGAAGCCGACGCGTGGTGGACCGCCAATCGCCCGACGCCCGTCACGCTCCCGGCGCTCGACCTCGCGCGCACGGGGCTCGTCAACATCCGCGACGTGACGCCCGAGCCCGCGGCGATGCAGACGCTCCGAGGCAACATCCGCGAGGCGGTCCGGGCCTTCGGCGGAAAATGCGCGCACTACTCGATCCTCGCCCGCACGGACGGGGTCAACGCGCGGCCCGCTTTTTGTGTGCCTGTATTCTACTACGACCAGTTCATGCAGGCCAACGGCGTGTACGACAGGATCACGGCCCTGCAAGCGGACGCGACGTTTCGCACGGACCCCGCGGTGCGCGAGGCGCGGCTCAGCGAGCTGCAGCAGCAGATCGTCAACGGCGCGGTCGACGGCGCGCTGCAGGACCTTCTGCGCGCGAAGATCAGCGCGGAGTTTCCCGCGGGAAAGATCCGCTTTCGCACGAGCACCAACAGCGAGGACCTCGACGGGTTTCCCTGCGCGGGCTGCTACGACTCGCACACGGGCAACCCCGCGGATTGGAACAACCTGCTCCAAGCGATCAAGAAGACTTGGGCCAGCGCGTGGAGCTATCGCACGTACGAAGAGCGTAGCTACTACGGCGTGGACCACCGCTCGGTGGGCATGGCCTTGCTCGTCCACTACAACTTTCCCGACGAAGAGGCGAACGGCGTCGCGGTGACGTCGAACATCTTCGATCCGTCGGGCCTCGACCCCGCGTTCTACGTCAACGTGCAGCAGGGCGGAGACATCGAGGTCGTCGCGCCGCCGCCGGGCGTTCAGAGCGATCAGTTTCTCTACTACTTCTCGCAGCCGGGACAGCCCGTGACGTACCTCGCCCGGTCGAGCATCATCCCCGCGGGGCAGAGCGTGCTCTCGGCCGCGCAGATCCGCGAGCTCGGGCAGGCGCTCGCCGCGATTCACACGCGCTTCTCGCCCGCGTACGGCCCCGCCTCGGGAAACACCGGCTGGTACGCGATGGACGTCGAGTTCAAGTTCGACGACGACGGCCAAGGAGGGACGCCGCGGCTCTTCGTGAAGCAAGCGCGCCCCTACCCCGGCCGCGGGATGTAAGCCCTCGGGGGGTGGTGATACATCCGTGCTCGCGTTGAGCGAGCTCGAGACCATCATCGGCGTCGAAGTTCACGCGCGGCTGCTCACGCGCACGAAGCTCTTTTGTCGCTGCGGCACGCAGCCGAGCGCGCCCAACACGCGCGTGTGCCCGGTGTGCGCAGGGCTCCCGGGCGCGCTGCCGTCGCTCAACGAAGCCGCGGTCGCCATGGGAGTGCGCGCGGGGCTCGCGCTCGGGTGCACGATCAACGCGACGAGCCGCTTCGATCGCAAGAGCTATTTCTACCCGGATCTTCCCAAGGGATTTCAGTGCACGCAGTACGCCGTTCCGCTCTGTGAGCGAGGGAGGCTCGAGCTCGAGGCCTCGGCGCGCGACGGAGCCGCGTCGCGACGGAGCGTCGGGATCCGTCGGATTCACCTCGAAGAAGACGCGGCCAAGAGCGTCCACGAGGCTGCGAGCGGGCGCTCGCTGATCGACTTCAATCGCGCGGGCGCGCCGCTGATCGAAATCGTGAGCGAGCCCGACCTGCGCTCGTCGAGCGAAGCGAGCGCGTACCTCCGGGCCCTGCGATCCGCGCTGATGTTCATCGGCGTCAACGACGGAAACCTCGAGGACGGATCGTTTCGCTGCGACGTCAACGTGAGCGTTCGCCCCCGCGGGAGCGACGCCCTCGGAGCGCGCTGCGAGCTGAAGAACATCAACTCGTTTCGCTTCGTCGCGCGCGCGATCGAGGTCGAGTCCCGCAAGCAGCGCGAGGCGCTCTCGCGCGGCGAGCGCGTGCGTCAGTGCACCAAGCAGTACAACGCAGAGCGCGACGACACCGTCGTGTTGCGCGAGAAGGGCGAGGCCGAGGACTATCGATACTTCGCTGAGCCCGACCTCCCGCCGCTCGTGTTGCCCGAGGGGATGATCGCGCGCGAACGCGCGCGGGTGGGCGAGCTGCCCTGGGACAAGCGCGCCCGCTATCAACGCGACTGCGGAGTCTCCCTCGAGAGCGCGGACACGCTCGTCGAGCACCCGGCGCTCGCGCGCTATTTCGAGCGCTCGATCGCGCTCGGGGCAACACCTGTGCGCGCGGCGAACTTCATCGTCAACGAGCTGCGTCGCGAGGTGCGGTACAGCGGGGTCGAAGCGAGCTTTCCGATCGACGAAGCGCGGCTCGTCGAGCTCTTGGCGCTCGTCGACGAGGGCGCGCTGTCGCTGAAGTTAGCGAAGGACGTCTATCGCCGAATGGTGAGCGACCGCGTGAACGCCAGCGCCGTGATCGACGCGCTCGGGCTCTCGGTGATCGACGACGACGCGCGCATCGAGGCCGTGTGCGTCGGGGTGATTCGCGACAACCCCCGGCAAGCGGATAGCTTTCGCGCCGGAAAAAAGGGCATCCTCGGCTTCCTCGTCGGCGCCGTGATGAAGGCGACCGACGGCCGCGCGTCGCCCGAAAAGGTCAACGCCACGCTCATCCGGCTCCTCGAGCGGTGAGCTCAACCCAATGACTCGAGAGATGTTCCGTGATCGATGATCAAACCGAACGCGCGCTCCAAGAGCTCGACGACGTGCTCGATGACCTCGACGACCTGCTCAAGCGCAACGACGTAGGCGCCGCGCTCTCGGATCGCGGCGTCAACATCGCCCTGGCGCTCACCGCGGCGAACGGGCTTCGCGCGTACCTCCGCGGCGACAAAGCGACGGCCGTCGACGACCTCGGGACCGTCGCCGAAGAGATCGCAGCGCGGGCAGGGTTGAAGGCATGAGCTCTCGCGCGTTGCTCTTTGTGTGCGCGCTCGGCGCGGCCGCGTGCAGCCCACCGATCACCGCACAGGACGCGGCGCCGGACGCGACGTCCGATGGCGCGCAAGGCCCGATGGACGCGACGCCGAGCGACAGCGCGGACGTGGCGCTCGCTCCGCATCCGTCGTGCGACGCGATCATCGACCTCGAGCGCATGGGCACCGTCGCCGACGGCGGCGAGGGCGTGTCGTTCACAGGCGACAACCTCGAGGCGCCCGAGGGCGTCTCGAACGCGCTGCAGCCGCCCACCGGGCGATGCGAGTTTCGCGTGGTGAAACAGAGGCTCTTTCGCTACCGACTGCGCACGGACGCAGCCCTCCGCGTGAGCACCAACAACCCGGGGAGCGAGGCCTCGTTCGACTCGACGATCTTCGTCGCGCTCGCGCCGTGCGGCGCGCCTCCGCGGGTGCTCGCGTGCAACGACGACGACCCATTTGCGCCGCGCAACCCGCACGTGACGCTCTCGCTCGCGACGACCGGGGGGCTGCGCGCGGGGACCGAAGTGATCATCTCGGTGGCGGGGTTCTACCCAGCCCCGGGCAGCGGCCAGGGCAGCAACCCCATGGGCGAGGCGGGCAACTTCGAGCTCACGGTCACGGAGATCCCCTCGCGAAACGACGGAGAGACCTGCGATTCGAGCGGTCGGATGAATGTGTGTGTCGCGGGATCGAGCTGCCTCGTCGCCGACGACGGCCGCGCGAGCTGCGTGCGCAACGGCTCGCGGCCCGCGGCGCGCTGCGCCGAAGGACAGGTGTGCGCAGAGCCGCTCGAGTGCGACGTGCGACGAGACACGTGCTTCGCGACGAGCGCGATGGAGGGCGCCGTGTGCGAGATCGGCGAGAGCTCGAACCGCTGCGGCCCAGGGCTCTCGTGCGTGACGGCGCTGCGCGGTCAACGGCGCGGGCGATGCGCGCGCAACGGGACGCTCGGCGCTTCGTGCGCGAGCGAGGACGGCGGCGCGACCACGTGCGACGCGGGGCTTCGTTGCACGGGCGGCGTGTGCAAGCGCACGATCGCGAGCGGCGCCAGGTGCAACGTGCAGACCGACGCGTGCCCCGATGGGATGTCCTGCGTCGCGGACGGCGCGGGCGGCGGCGTCGGAGCGTGCGTGGCGAACGGGAGCGTTCACCTCGCGGGCTGCCGCGACAGCGCGAGCGAGTGCGACGGCGCGCTCTTCTGCATCGTCGACTCGAGCCGCGAGCGAACGTGCCGCACCGTGGGGCGCGCGAGCGGCGAGCGCTGCGACAACCGCGGGGTGTGCAGCTTCGAGTGGCCGTGCGTCGTCGACGACCCGTCGCGGCCCACCGAGGGCGTGTGCCGTTTGCCTGGAGAAACAGGGACCGAATGTCAAAACGACATGGGCTGCACGGGAGGCCGTCGCTGCGTCGGCCGCACGAGCAGCGCCAACGGCCGGTGCCTCGCGGTGGTCAACGCCGGCGACGCGTGCGACATCGAGCGGCGCACCAACGCGTGCGCGACGGGGTTCTCGTGTGTTCGCATGGGGGCGAGCGGCGCGGCGGGCCGGTGCGTCGCCAACGGGAGCGCCGCCGGGAGCGCGTGCCGCGCGATGTCGCCGACGTGTGACGCGGGCCTGTCGTGCGCCAACGATCTCGGCGCGCGGTGCGTGGCGAGCGCAGCGTCGGGCGAGGCGTGCGACCCGCGGTTCAACACGGTTCGATGCGCGAGCGGAGCGGTGTGCGCGGCGAGCGAGTTCGAGGCAGGTCGCTGCGCGATGGCGTCGATGGAGAGCGAGCCGAACGACGCGCGCGCGATGGGCGCGATGGGCGCGAACTTCGCGGTGCGGGGCGCTGTCGGGCGCTTCGACGTCGATTGCTTCGGCGTGACCGTCGCAGCGAGCGGGGCGTTGTTCGCGCAGGCGGTCAACCCCAACGGGCAGTGCACCAACAACCTCGTGCTCGACCTGTACGGGCCCGACGGCGCGTTCTTGGGGACAGACTCGGACGCTGGCCCCGCTGGATGCCCGCGGATCGACGGCGCGGTCTACCCCTGGGCGCGCGGCTTGCCTGCAGGCACCTACAGCGTCTGCGTTCGCGAGCCCAACAACAATATCGTGGGCGCGTATGCGCTCTCGGTGGCCGCGACGACTCGGTAAGTCCGTCGGTGTTCGCAGCGGCCGCGTGACGTGCGATGCTCGGGCGGTTCGATGCCCGGTCGATCGCGCAGCACGAGTGTGGTGAAGGTCGGAGGCTCTTTTGGGGCGAAGACCACGCTCACGCTCACGGCGAACGCGCCGCTCGAGCTCTTCGTCTACGGCGTCACCGACGAGGTCGCCGCGCGCGTTCTGTTGGGTGACACGCAGATCGGCGTCGGAAAGAGGCGCTCGTCGAGCGAAGAGAGCGACAACGCCGAGCAGTGGATCGCGGTCAACGTGCTGGCGACGGAGATTCACCGATCGCTGCATCCGATCGAGCTGACGGTCGAGCTCGGCAAGGCGCCGATCCAACACGCGCGCACGGGCGCTGAGCAGAGCTTCGAGTGGCGCGAGGTCGCGCGGGTGTGCGTGCACCCAGCGTTGGCGCACACGGCGAGCCAGCTCGTGGCGGCGGTTCCGCTCGCGGCGGGCGCGTGGGCGCTGACCGAGAGCTTGTCGAACATCGGCCTGAGCAGCGTTGGGAGGACCGCGCTCGACGTGCTCGTGATGGCCGCGTCGATCGCGCCGATCGCGCTCGCCTCGCGCGATCGGTTCCGCGGCGTGTCGCGCTTTCCTCGCTCGTGCGGGCTGTCGGTGCTCTGCGCGGCGCTCGGCGTGACGGCGATGATGCTCGAGCAAACGGTGGACAATCGCGTCGACGCGCCGATCGTCGTGGGAAACACGATCGTCCCCAAGGGGTCGTCGCGCTGGTTGCCGGGCGAGTTCGAGCTGCGCCAGGGCGCGATCGAACGTCAGAACTACATCGTCGATCGCGCGTCGCGGCAGCGCCCGTGCGTCGCGCGTCGCGACGACACGACCCCCAAGCCGTGGCTGTTCGAGCCTTGGTACATCGCGCGCGGAAGCTCGTTGCGCGTGGTGGACCGCAACCTGATCGGCGCGCTGCCCACGAGCGAGCGGTCGTTTTGCGACGGGCGAGTGAGCTCCGACTCGATTTGTTGTGTCGAGACCGGCGAAGGGTCCGGCGACCAATCCGTAGGCGCGATTTCGATCCCCACGAGGCAGCGCGAGGTGCAGCGCAACGTTCGCGTCCGATGGCGTCCGGCCACGACGCCCCTCGACGTCGAGGGCCTCGGCAGCAACACGTTTACGGTCTTCGCGTGGCACGGGCTCGCGATGCGCGGCGCCGCGCGCCTGCTGCGCGACGTCGAGTCTCACTGGCTCGCCGAACCGGCGGTGCGAGAGCTCGCGCTCGACGGATTTTCACCGGAGGCCGAGCGCAACGTGATCGTCACGCTGACGAGCGGTCCGTCGGTCGACGTTCGTTGCCCGGTCGCGTCGTCGACGGCGCACCTCGTTCGCGCGACAACCCCTTCGGTCCGCGCGCTCGTCGTGGGCGCGACGCGATACGCGCTCTCGACGCAGCGACCAACGTTGATTTGCGCGGCGAACGGCGATCTGAAGCTCGTGCTCTCCGAGAGCGAGCGGCACGACGAGCTCTTCACGCCGTACGCGTTGCCCTTCTCTGCGCCGTTCGTCACGATCGTCGAGCGGCAGGGTGAAAACGAGGTCACGATCGGCCGCGCGCACTGCCCTCCGGACGCGGGTCGCTACGTGAGCGTGCTGTCGGTGCGCACGATCGGGTTCGAAGCGATCGAGCGCGTCGAGCAGTTTCCCTGGCAGCGGCGGCAAGAGACGCTGTGGGACAGCCCGCCGGATCGCGCGTCGGCCCGCGTGTTCTTCTGCGTCGCGACGGACCACCGCGGAACGCCGACGCAAGAGTCGGTCAACCAGCTGAACCCCCCGCCGTCCGAGCAGCTCCGCGTGGTTCAACGCGGAAGCCGCGCGATGGAGACCGGCATGCTCTACCGCGCGCGGTTGTATTCGCTCATTCGCGCGAGCCACTCGATGCCGGACGCGCAGTGCTGCTACGACCCGTACACGGGCATCACGGGCGTCTGTCGACGAACGCGCTTCGGGCGCCGATCCGTGCTCGAAGCCGGCTCGATTCCGACGCAGTGCCCGCAAGCGCTCGCGCTGAGCCTGAGTCAACAGCCGCTCGCGCGCTGACGAAGCGAAGCGCTCACGCGCGACCGCGGTTCTTCATCATCTGCCCGGCGGCCCGAGCGACGAGGGCGCGCGGCAAGAACTTCGCTGCGATTCCACCGAGCTTGTTGACCGCGCCAGGGACGAACACCGTGTTGTTCGCGACGTACGCCTCGATCCCGCGCCGCACGGTCTCTTCGCTCGAGAGCACCGACGCCCTCTGCTGCGGCGCGATCTCGATGCCCGCGGCCGCTTGAAATCCAGTCGCGACGGGCCCAGGGCACAGCGCGCTCATCCGTACGCCTGTCCCGCGGAGCTCCTCGGCGAGCCCGACGGTGAAGTTCACGACGTACGCTTTGCTCGCGCCGTAGACGCTCATGTACGGCGTCGGCTGAAATCCCGCGACGCTCGCGACCTGCAAGAACCCGCCTCGGCCGCGAGCCACCATCGGCGGCAAGAGCTTCGCCGTGAGCACCGTGAGCGCTTCGCAGTTCAAGCGCAGCATCTCCGCCGCGCGCTTCGCGCCGAGCTCGCTAAACGGCCCGCCGATGCCGAAGCCCGCGTTGTTGATCACGTGATCGACCTCGACGCCGAGCGCGAGGACGTCGTCCGCGAGCGAGTCGGCCCCCCCCGCGACGGCGAGGTCCTTGGTCACCACGCGATGCTCGACGCGGTGCTTCGACGAGAGCTCTTCGCCGAGGGCGCGGAGCTTCGCCTCGCTTCGCGCGCTGAGGATCAAGTGCGCCCCCCGCGCCGCGAGCTGCCGCGCGAAGTCTTCGCCGAAGCCAGAGCTCGCGCCGGTGATCAGCACCCAGCGCCCTCGAAACAGATCGTCGCTCACCGAACCACTTCTCCTTCGCTCGGACGGACGGCGCCCGAGCCCGGCGGTTGTACGCAACCATCGCTGAAATTGCAGCGGTCCCGAGAAATCGTCGCCCCCCTCTTGCGCGCTTTGTGAACATGATTCACTCTTGTGAACGTGGTTCACGAATTCATTCCACACGCCAGGCAGAAGGACATCAAAGCCGAGGCGCTCGTCGACACGGCGATGGCGCTCATCGCGAAAGAGGGCCTCGAGGCGCTCACGCTCGCGCGGGTCGCCAAGGAGCTCGGCCTCGTCACGACGGCGATCTATCGCTATTTCGCCTCGAAGGACGCGCTGCTCGCGGCGCTGCACCGCCGCGCGATTCACACCGTTCACGAGCGATTTCGCAGCGAGCTTCAGCGCTGGGACGAGCGCAGCAAGCGCATGTCCGACGACACGCGAGCGCTCGCGAAGATCGTGGCGACGGCGCGGTTCTACGTGTCGCTCCCCGAGAAGATGCCCGAGGCGTTTCGATTGTTCGCGCTGATGCTCGCGGACCCGCGCCCGCTCGTCGACGACGAGTCGGCGATCGCGAGCATCCCCGTGGTGGCTGGGTTCATCGGCGACGCCTCGGGACTCTTCGTCGAAGCCGAGCGCGTCAAGGCGATCGAGCCAGGGATGCAGCTCGCGCGCACAGCGATGTTCTGGGCGACGCTGCACGGGCTCACGCAGCTCGCGAAGCTCCGCCGCCTCGCGCCCGAGTCACCGACGCCGCTCGCCGTCGCCGATCAAGCGACGCTCACGCTGCTGCGCGGCATGGGCGCCACCGACGTCGGTATTCGCCGCGCGATTCGCGCGGTCGACAAGCTCACAGAAGCGTCTGCCTAACCCGCGTCCCGATTGGAGCATCGCCATCATGATCTCGCCCATCTCGTTCGCCGCTGGAGCCCTCGCGTGGAGCGCCTCCGAGTACTGCATCCATCGGTTCATCGGTCACGGGCCGAAGCGAAAGCGCCCCGCGTCGCTTCGCGCGCAGCTCACGCCCTCGGGGCTCGCGGCGGCGTTCAACGACGAGCACTTGGCGCACCACTCGGACCCGACGTACTTCGCGCCGACGTCGCACAAGCTCGTCGCGGCGCTCGCGGCGCTCGCGGTGTCGGGCACGATCGCGAGCGCGCTGTTCGGGCCGCGTCGAGGGCTGTCGTTCGCGCTCGGGTTCGGGCTCACGTACGCGGGCTACGAGGTGATTCACCGGCGAATCCACACGCACGCGGGCTTCGGCCGCTACGGCCGCTGGCTGCGTCGCCACCACCTGTACCACCACCACAAGACGCCCCGCGCCAACCACGGCGTGACCTCGCCGCTGTGGGACTTCGTCGCCAAGACCTACGAGGTTCTCCCAGCGAGCGACCCGCTGCGAATCCCGCGCAAGCACGCGCCCGCGTGGCTCACGGACGACAAGGGCGAAGTGAAGCCCGAGTTCGTCGGGCTCTACGCGCTCGTCGGCGCGACGAAGCGCGCCGAGCCGCAAGCGACAACGGAGCCGACGGCGATCGAGAAGAACTGAGCGACGCGTCCAAGGGGGTACGAGAAGCACACGATTGGCGCACGGCCGGGAGACGAGCGTGGAAGCACGCGATCAGCGCACGGCCGCGAGCGCGGTGATGGAAGCACGCGATTTGCGCACGGCCGGGAGCGCGGGCGTGGAAGAGCACGGGCGTGGAAGCACGCGATTTGCGCACGGCCGGGAGACGAGCGCCCGGCCTTTTCGCTCCGCGGAGCGGGCTCGGCGTCCGCCGGGCCTACCGCGACGCCCCGTTGGAGGAAGACACGCAATGAGCACGCTCCTGGGAAATTTCCCGAGAATCTCAGCTCGCGTGTCGCCAACGGAAGGCGGAGCCGCTCTACGCGCTGGACTCGTCGTCGCGCTCGATGTGTTTCCGTGCAGCGAGCGAGGCTTGGGTGCGATGGTGCTCGCGCTGGCGTTCGATGGAGTCGAACAGTCGCGTCGTGTTGTTGGGATCGATGCCGAACGCCGCGTAGCCGCTCTGCCAGCGGAACGTTAGGGTCCCCGAGGCGACAGCCAACACGACGGCGCTCTCGCTCTTGAATGCACGCACCACCTCGGCAATCGACCGCGTAAGGGCCATTCGAACGGCCAAGTGGACGTGATCGTCGGACGCACCATACGCCGGCAGTTCGGCGGACAACTTCTCGCTTCGTGCCAGATACTGCGCACGCAACACGGGACCATGACTCTCCGCGATCGACTGCACGCGCCTTCGTGCTCCACACCCAATGAACGAATGCTCGCGAAACGGAGTGACTCATCTGCCACGAGAGTAGGCCCGGCGGACGCCGAGCCCGCTCCGCGGAGCGCAAAGGCCGGGCGCTCGTCTCCCGGCCGTGCGCAAATCGCGTGCTTCCACACCCGTGCTCTTCCACGCTCGTCTCCCGGCCGTGTGCTGATCGCGTGCTTCCACGCCCGCGCTCCTGCTCGCCGCGGCCGCCGTCCTCTCCCGTTGGGTTTACTCTTGGCGCCCCTCCATGGACGTACTCGCGCGATCGGCCCTCGATCAATCGTCGCTCTTGCAAACAGGTGCGATCTCGGTCGAAGAGCTGCTCCGCGCCTACCTCGCGCGCATCGAGGCGCTCGACCCCGAGCTACGGGCGTTCGTGCAGCTCCTTCCGGACCGCGCGATCGCCAGGGCGCGAGCGCTCGATCGGCAGCGAAATAAGCGATCGAATCGCGACGCGATGGGGCCGCTCTGGGGCTTGCCCACGGCGATGAAGGACCTGCACATGGCGCGCGGGACGTTCACGCGGCTCGGGTCGCGCGCGTTTCGCTACCTCTGGACGCCCATCGACGACGTCACCACCGCAGCGGTCCGTCGCTCGTCCATGATCGTCCTCGGAAAGCTCGCCACGAGCGAGCTCGCGATCCTGCCCTTCGTGCACACCGAGCTCGCTCCTCCGACGCGCAACCCGTGGGACCTCGCGCGCTACTCGGGCGGCTCTTCGGGCGGCTCTTCGGCCGCGGTCGCCTCGGGGCTCTTGCCCATCGCGGTCGCGAGCGACGGCGCGGGATCGACGCGCATTCCAGCGGCGTTTTGCGGGCTCATCGGGCACAAGCCCACCCGCGGGCTCGTGCCCAACCCCTTCGCGCCCTTCGAAGCGCTCTCGCTCAGCACCATCGGTCCCCACGCGCGATCGGTCGACGACGCAGCAGCGCTGCTCGACGTGCTCGCGCCCGAGGGCCCCGACGCGCGAACACGCTCGTGGGCCCGCGCCGCGAAAGAGCCGCTCGCGCGTCCCCTTCGCGTCAAAGTCACGTGCGAGAGCCCCATCGCTGAGGTGCAGCCCGTCGTGAAGACCGCGGTCGATCGCGTCGCGCGCGCGCTCGCGTCGCTCGGTCACCACGTCGCAGAGGGCGTCGCCGTCGGGGGAACGGTCGACGAGTTCATCCCCATGTTTCGCTACCTCGCGCGCGAGATGTTCGTCCCGCGCGAGAGCGCGCTGCAGCCGAGCACGCGATACCTCCGCGACGATCGGCACAGGACCAGCAAATCGTCGGCGCTCGAGAAGCGCGAGCTCTTTCGCGCACACGTCGATCGTTGGCTCGAAGGCACAGACGTGTACGTCACCCCCACCGTGGCGAGCCTCGCGCCCGAGGTCGGGCGGTGGTCGCTCGACGACGGTGAAGCGCTCTTTCACGCGATCGCGCCGCTCGGAGCGTTTACCGCGGCCTTCAACGCCAGCGGAAACCCAGCGATCTCGATCCCGCTCTGGATCGAAGGAGCGCCGGTCCCCGTGGGCGTTCAACTCGTTGGAGCGCGCGGGTACGATGGCGCGCTACTCTCGCTCGCTCGCAGCGTCCTCGAGGCGCTCGGCACCCCGCTCTGTCCGTTGGCCTCGCTGCCTGCGCGCACAGCGCGCGCGCGATAGACTCCCGCCGGTCTCCCCCACCGCTCTCCTTCTGGCACTGCGTAGTTCATGGGCAATCAAGCCGTCACCGCAACGGGCGAACCGAGCAGCGCGCCCGTGCGACGCGCGACGCTCCCGCCGGACCTCGTCCCCGAGGACTGGAGGCTCGGTCGCTACGTCGTGCGCTTCAAGGTCGCGCAAGGCGGAATGGGCGCGGTCTACCTCGCGCAGCTCGAGACGCAGGCGGGGTTTCGCAAGTGGGTGGCGCTGAAGACCATCGACGAGCGGCTCGCGAAGGACCGCAATTTCGTGCGGATGTTCCTCGCGGAGGCGCGGCTCACGGCGAAGATCGATCACCCGAACGTCTGCACGGTCTTCGATTTTGGCGAAGAGAAGGGGACGTACTTCCTCGCGATGGAGTACCTCGCGGGCGAGTCGCTGAGCACGCTCACCAAGCGCGCGTCCGCAGGGCACGGGGTGCCCGTCGCCGTCGCCGCGAAGATCATCGCGGACGCCGCCCGGGGGCTTCACGCCGCGCACGAGCTCAAGCTCGACGACGGCTCGCCCGCCAACGTCGTGCACCGCGACGTGTCTCCGCAGAACATCTTCGTCCTCTACGACGGCGTCGCGAAGGTCGTCGATTTCGGCGTCGCGTTCGTCGGAGAAGGGCCCGATCGAGCTGGTTTTCTCGCGGGAAAACGCCCGTACATGTCCCCCGAGCAGCTCAAGCTCAACCCCATCGATCGTCGCTCGGACATCTGGTCGCTCGGCGTCGTTCTGTGGGAGGCCACCACGGGGCAACGCTTGTTTCGTCGCGAGAGCGACGAGGCGACGGAAGAAGCGATCCTCAACGAAGCGATCCCTGGCCCGAGGGTCTATCACGCAGGCTATCCCCGAGAGCTCGAGGCGATCGTGATGAAGGCCCTCGCGCGAAAGCCCGAGGACCGCTTTCAAACCGCGGCAGAGCTCGCGCGCGCGATCGAGCAGTACCTCGCGCTCTCGGGCGAAGCGGTCGGCGTCGACGAAGTGCGCGCCGTGATGCACGAGTACTTCGGCGCGCGCATGGCCGCGCGCGAAATGCAGATCCGCGCGCGATCGCAAGACGCGTTCGGAGGCTTGCCCGACGAAGACGCCACCCACGCCCCAGGGCCGGGAACGATGCGCGTCGACGTCGCCGCGCCCCGCCTCGGCCGCAACGAGAAGGCGCCCCCGACGGCGCTCCGCAACGCGATCGGCTGGATCTTCACCGCGATGCTCGTGGTCGGGCTCGTGGCGGGCGCGGGGTACTTCGTGTGGACCATGCCCGCGGCCACGCCTCCGCCGCGCATCGATCCGCGGGTGATTCCGCTGGCAGAAGCAGGCTTCGCGGGGCCGACCACGGTGCCCAGCGCGGACGCGGGGCCCGTCGTCGTCCCCGTGTCCAACGTTAGCGTCCGACCGAGGCCGCTCAACGCGGGGTTCATCACGGTCACCGGCGGCGGCGCAGGCGGGCTCGTCTTCGAAGGCGGAACGCTCCTCGGCGCCATGCCCCTCAACCGCTATCCGCTCGCCCCGGGCCGACACTTGATCCGCGTCGAGCCGAGCCCCGGAGCGGCCATCCGCACGCTCGTCGTCAACGTGCAGACGGGGCGCGAGACCACGCACCGGTTTCCGTCTTCACGATGAGCACACACAATCGAGCGCTCGTCGCGGTCGCGCCGCTGTCGGCCGCGCGCGACGAGCCCTCGCAGCGCCCGCAACGGCGTGGCCCGGATCGCGACGCTCCGCGGTGATGGCCCTCGAGACACGCCGTCACTTCTTTTGGTCACACTTCGGCGGCTCGTTGTCACTGAGCCGATAGCCGCCATGGATCTCTCGCAGCGCCGCCCTTTTGTCATCGGTGCCACGATCGCCGTCGCCACGGGCCTGACCGTGGGCATCGTCGCGTCGCGGGACGAATCTCCGTCGACCACCGCGCGATCCACCGACACGCCGCCGCCTCGTACGCAGCGCCCGTCGCCGAGGACGCTCCCGACGCACACGCAGCAGCCCGAGCCGCCGTCGCAGAGCTGTCTCTTGCCCGGAACCTCCGTGGGCAGCCTCGCGACGAGCGCTCCGCGCGCGAGCGGGTCGATCGTCCTCTCGGTCGATCAGCGCACCGCGGCGGTCGCAGACGGGGACGCGGACTCGGTCGTGCTGCTCGGGGTCGCGTCGGGAACCGCGCAGATCGCCTCGCGCTTCGCGACGCGCGAGGGCCCTGCGCAAGTGCTCTTGTCCGCGGACGGACGCGCGTTCGTGACCGAGCGCCGCAGCGGCTCGGTGAGCGTGTACGACCCGAGCTCGGGCCGACGCTTGTGCACGACGCGCGTGGCGTCCGATCCGTTCGCGATGGCGCTCTCGCCCGACGGCGCGACGCTGTACGTAACCTCCGCGATCAGCGCGAAGCTCACGGCCCTCGACACGAGCACGCTGCGAACGAAGTGGACCGCGGACACCGCGCGAGAACCGCGGGCGATCGCGCTCACGCGGGACGGCTCGCGCGCGGTGCTCTCGCACATCGCGGGGCGGCCCGTGACGGTGTTCGACGTGGCCTCCGAGCGGCCGCGGGCGCTGGATGTCCCGGAGATTCCGGTGCCCGTCGAGACGCAGCGGATCGCCGTTCCGAACGCGGGGGTCGTGCGGGGGTTGGCCTCGCGTCCTGCGCAACGCGGCGTTGCGTCCCACGCAAAGGGCCCTTCGGGCGACAAGCGCATGATCGCGCCGCGAGGATTTCGAGAGAGCCCGCGGTTCGTGCCCGAGCCGTCGTTCGCGAGCGCGCAGGTGCGCCCGGTGCCGTCGCAGGCGTGGAGCCTCGCGACGCTGCAAGAGAGCAACGAAGTGATCGTCCCGTTCATGGTCAATCGAACGGGCCGCGAGCTGCCCCCGGTGCTGCGCGTCGATCGCTACGGGGGCGGCTCGGTCAGCGAGCAGCGGCAGAACGAGAAGGTCACGTTCGCCGTGGCCGTGTTCGACCCTGTGAATCTCCAGTGGAAATCGTTCGACATGCCCAACGGCGTCCAACGATTCGTGCGCCCGCGCGTGACCGGCCGCAGCCCGATCGTGCCGACCGCCAACGTCGTGCGCATTCCGATGGCGTCGGCGATCGACCCGAGCACCGGCGCGCTCGTCGTCGCCTCGCTGGGGACGTCCGAGATCGCCCACGTCGTCTTTCGCAACAACGCCGCCACGAACGGCACGAGCCCCGCGAGCGCCGTCGGGATCGGCTCGATCGACGGCGCTCGTCGCTTCAGGGGCGCGCGGATCGGCAGCGCTCGCAACGGCAACTTGAATCCTGGTGTCCGCGCAGAGCACACGAGCAGCATCGCGCAGCCGTCGGGCGTCGCGGTGACGAGCGACGGCGTCGTGCTCGCGTACAGCCAGTTCGAGCACGCGGTCGAAGTGCGCAAGGGCGAGCTCGAGACGCGCGTGTCGATCGGAAGCGATCCGCTCCCGCCGGACGTCTCTCGAGGACGGCGGCTCTTCTACGCAGCGAACAACCCCGCCCTCTCGTCCGGAGGGCTCTCGTGCGGCGGTTGCCACCCGGACGGTCGCGACGACGGGCTCGTGTGGTTTCTCGCGAACGGACCACGGCAGACGCCGACGCTCGCCGGGCGCCTCGTCGCGCCGTTCAACTGGACAGGGACGCACCGCACCATCGAGGGCAACGTCGCGCAGACGATCACGCGCCTCGGAGGAACGGGGCTCCCGATCAGCGACGTCGACGCGATCGCGGCCTTCGTTCAACGCGGGATCCACGCGCCCTCGGCGGAGCCTCCGACGACCGAGCCCGCGGCGGACCTCGTGGCGCGCGGGCGCGAGGTGTTCAACAACGCGGGCAACTGCGCGAGCTGCCACGATCCGGCCAGGAATTTCACCGACGGACAGCCGCACGAGCTCGGCGGCCTCGGCGCGGACGAGCGCGAGCGCATGTTCGACACGCCGTCGCTCCGCTATCTGCGCGGCTCCGGTCCGTTCTTTCACGACGGCCGCTACCAGACCCTGCGCGAGCTGCTCACCGACGCCCGCGCGCGCATGGGGACGATCGGCTCGCTCTCGACGCCCGACGTCGACGCGCTCGAAGCGTATCTGCTCACGCTGTAACGCGACGCTCCGCCGCGATTCGTCACGCCCCCGAAGATCCAGGCCGGCGCCACGGGAACTTTTCGTTTCGCGCGGCTACTATCACCCCCAATGGCTCGACCGCGCTTGATCGTGTTCGCCTCGGCCTTCGCGGTGGCGCTCGCAGCGTCGTCTGCGTCTGCGCAAACCGCGCTCGAACAGGTGGGCGACGCGTTTCGAACGCCGGCCCTCGGCGTGGGCGGCCGCGCGACGCGCGCGACGCCGCAGAGCGGGCTCTCTCCGCTCGATTCGCTGGACAGCACGCAACACCTGAACAACGCGGACGGGCCCGGCGCCGAGCACCCATCGGTGCACCCGACGATCTCTGCCCTGCGCGGCGCGCTCTGGCACTGGCTCGACGAGCCCGGTCGCCGTCGGTTGATGGCCGTCGACGCGCAACGAACGAGCGCCGCGGACACCCAGCGCGTACAGCTCTTTCTCGCGGATCGAGCGCTGCGACGGTTCGCGCCGATGGCGCTCGCGATGCTCTCGCGACGGACCGAGGCGCTCGCGCTCCGAGGCGCGCCCGCGCTGCGAACGCTGGCGGACGCGGACGCGGTCGCGCGAAACAGCGTCGTTCAGCGAATCATGCGCCGTCGCGAAGCGGTCGACGTCGCGACGGCCTCGGGCTTCGCGCGGAGGCTCATCCGCCTCGGCGCCTCGATCAGCCCGGCGTTTTCAAACGACGAAGACCTGCAATTTGCCGCGGATCGCGCGGTCGTCGCGGCCGCCGAAGCCGCGCGCACGAGGGACGCTGCCGAAGTAGCGCTCGTGATCGCCGAGACCAACATCGCCTATGGATCGCGCGCCGAGCGCTCGGTCGTCGTCGACGAAGCGATCCACTTGATCGAAGAGGCCGTCGCGATCGCCCGCGGAAATCCCGCGGTCGAACGCCCGTTGCCCGCCCTGCCCGTGAGCATCGACCCCGACGCAAACGTCCTTCCGATCGGGCCTGCCGCGCAGCCGACGACGGTCGCGACGCGCCCGGCTGCGACGCGCGGACGCGCATCGAGGCCGCGGAGCGGACAGGGCTCGGCGTCGCTCGTTCGTCGTCCGGGGCCCGACGCGCGGTGCTACGACGACTTTCGGTGCTTCCAAGACGAGCACTGACACGCGGCCTGCTCGCGGGCCGCTCGTTGGCTCACTCTGGCGCGCGCGTCGCTCGAATCCCGCGTTTTATTGCTGGTCCGTCGTTTGCTAACGCATCCTCGTACTGAGGTCCGTGATGCAATCGACGCGAGGCATGTGGGTTCGAGCTGCGGTGATGTCCTGTGCGATGGCGGCGAGCGCCCTTGTGCTCGCGCCTTCGCGCGCCGAGGCGTGCGGCGGGTGCTTCGCGCCGCCAGGAGCGGTGCAGACCGTGACCGACCACCGGATGGTGCTCTCGGTCTCGCCGACGCACACGACGCTCTGGGATCAGTTTGCATACACGGGAAATCCCGCGGAATTCTCGTGGATCCTGCCCGTTCGCAACGGCCCCGACGTGCGCGTCGAGCTCGCGGACAACCGCTTCATGCAGGTGCTCGACAACATCACGGTCCCGACGCTGTACGCGCCGCAGCGGCCGACGCGGTACTGCAGCTCGGGGCTCGAGCGCGACTTCAACGCGGGCGCCCCCACGGCGGCGGCGGACTCGGGCGCGAGCTCGGGCGTGACGGTGCACCGCGAAGAGGTCGTGGGCCCCTATGCGATCGCGATCGTGGGCGGCACCGACGCGATGGCGATTCGCACGTGGATGAGGGACAACGGGTTCACGATTCCGCCGGTGATCGAGCCGGTGATCGATCACTACGTGTCGCTCAGGCAGGACTTCGTCGCGCTCAAGCTGCGCGCGGGCGCCGCGTCGATGCCGAGGCAGCAGATGACGCCGGTGAGGGTCACGGTCTCGGGCTACGCGCCGACGCTCCCGCTTCGCATGGTCGCCGCTGGAATCTCGGACAAAGTCGGGCTCAGCCTCTTGGTGATCGCCAACACACGATTTCAAGCGTCGAACTACCCCAACGGCGAAGTCCGCGACAACGACCTCGTCTGGGATTGGAACGCGAGCCCCGCGCAGATCCCTGCGGACGACTATCGCACGGCGCAGCGCGCGGTCCTCGCAGCCTCGGGCGGCAGGGCGTGGGTGACCGAGTCGGCCACGCAGCAATTCGCGAGCAACTTGATGGGCCTCGCGCAAAGAGCCCGGTTCGCGATCCAGTCGGGACCACCCGTGTGTCCGCCGGGCACGAGCGACGCGGGCGTCGAAGCCGACGGCGGGGCGAGCGACGGCGGGCCCTCGATGCGCTGCGTCGAGCCCACGCCCGAAGAGGACATGCGCATCGCGCTCCAGGGAATGAGCGCCCAAGAGCTCATGGTGACGCGGCTCCGCGCCGAGCTGTCGGGCAACCTGCTCGATCGAGATCTGCAGCTCGAGCCCGCGAGCGTCCCCTCGGTGCGCGCGAGGGAGTACCGCTACGGCGTGGTCCGCAACGAGCCGCCGCCTCCGCCGCCGTGCGCGAACCCGTCGCCCGCGCGCCCTGTGGTGGCCCCCATTCGATGCACGACGATCCCCGCGGGACCGGGCGCCTTCGGGCTCGCGGGCTTCGCCGCGGTCGCCACGGCCATCGCGTCCGTCGCGCGCCGCGCACGACGCAAGACCGTGTGAGCGGGGCCCGATCGCGTCCTGCTACCAGCGAGGACCGAGCGCCGCGACGTCGAGCCACACCGCAGGAAAGACCAGCGCCCGCCCCTCGTCGTGCGCGTCCGCGGCGGACAGCGGCGAGAACCCGACGGTGTTCGGCGGACGCGACGGCCCCCACCAGCCGTTGGCCGCGACGTTGCTGAACTCGCCGGTGTTCAACAGAATCGGGACACCAAAATTCAAGCGGATCATGATGATCGGCCGCAGACGCAGCTCGAGCCCGATGCCGGGCGTGATCCAGTGCGCGTTGCTCGGGGCGGTGAGGCCCGTCATTCGTTGCCACGAGTCGGGCGTGAAGTTCGTCGAGTACGTGAGCGACACGAGCGGCGCGAGCCGCCAGAACCGCCACGGTCGAACGATGACGCCCGTCTCGATCGAGGGGCCGAAATTCAAGCCGATCCCCGCGCCGACGCGCGCCGCGATCGCGCGAACGGGCGCGATCTCCGCGAAGGCTCCGAGGATTCCGCTCGGGCCGCCGACGCCGACGTTGGCTCCGAGCACGAGCCCCGGCCCGTACGCTTGCTGCTGCAGCGCAGGGGAGTCCGGGGGATCGGGCGCGAAGACCCACGCCTGATTGGGCGTCGATCGCGCTGCGTTTCCGCTCGCCGGCGCGCGGCGCGCGAGGTCCGGCGGGAGGTCCGTGATCACCAGCACGAGTTCGCCTTCGCGCGCGCGCGTGTCGTCCGCGCCGTTCGAAGGGTCTGCGGGCGGGGTCGAACCTCGTGTGGGCGCGGTCTCTTCGATGCGAATCTCGTCGGAGTCCGGCGGAGATTGCTGCGCGAGCGCCGCCGCGGGAGCGAGCGACACGAGCGCACACGAGACACCCACGACGCGAAGAGAAGCCATCGAACGAATGAGCGCGAGCGTAGCGCATGCGCGCCGTGCTCAGCAACGCGCCGCGCGCGGAGGCCCCGTCGCGCCACAGCGTTGACGCAGAGGCCGCTCGCGAGTCCCAATTTTGGGACTCGTGGGGGCGTCGACGACCGCTCGGAGCTCTCGCACGCTCGCGTGTTTTCGCGCTACGCTCGGCGACCTGAACATGCGACGCCCTCGCGCGATGCTCTGGGTGAGCCTGCTCGTCGCGACCACGGTCGCGTGCGAAGAGCTCATCGCTGAAGTCACCGCTCCGCCCGAAGAAGAGAACACCTCGCGAAGCGAGGGTCGCGGCTCGCGACGCCGTCGCACGCCGCGCAATCGGCCGACGCAGAGCACGGTGCCGACGTACCCGACGTTTCCCAATGCGTTTCCGCAGCCGACGCAGCAACCCGTCACGATCCCCAACCGCGGGAGCGCGCAGCTCGCACCCGCGGGCACCGTGGCTCACCGTCTACGGATCACGTTCGTCGACGTCGGTCAGGGAGACGCGGCGCTGCTCGAGACGTCCGACGGACACAGCGCGCTCATCGACGCGGGGCCTCCCGAGGGCGACGAGCACCTCCGCGCGCTGCTCGCGCAGCGCGGGATCCGCACGCTCGACTGGATGATCCTCACGCACCCGCACCTCGATCACATCGGCGGGGCGCGCAACGTGATCGGCGCGGTGCGCGTGCAGCGCGTGATCGACCCCGCGTTTCCGCATCCGATCGCGACGTACGACCGACTCCTCGCGGTGATCCAACAGCAGGCGATCCCGTTTACCGCCGCGCGCCAAGGCATGACGCTCGCGCTCGGGAGCACAGGCGTCGCGGTCGAAGTGCTGCAACCGCGGCTGCCCTTCATCGATCGATCGCGCAGCGAAGCCAACGCCAACAGCGTCGTGACGCGCGTGACCGCGGGCGCTGTGCGCGTGCTCTTCACGGGCGACGCCGAGACCGAGACCGAAGAGCGACTGTTGGCCGAAAACCGCGCGCAGCTCGGCGCGGATGTCCTCAAAGTGGCCCACCACGGGTCGCGCTACGCGAGCACGCAGCCGTTCTTGAGCGCCGTCGGAGCGCGAGCCGCCGTGATCTCGTGCGCGACGGGCAACGACTACGGCCACCCGCACCAAGAGACGCTGACCGCGCTCGCGCGCAACAACATGACGATCTATCGCACTGACCTCCAAGGCGACGTCGAGCTCACGACGGACGGCGCGCGCTACGCGTTTCGAACGACCCGCTGAAGCGCGTCGATCACCGCGTGCACTCGAGGGGGACAGCCATGGCCGCGCTCTCGGGCGCTCCGCCGTCTTCGTCGGCAGACGGGACGCTCACCTCGCCGAGGAGCCAGACTTTGCCCGCACACAGAATCATCGTCGGGCGATCGATCGGCGGGAGGCCCTGCGCGCGAAGGGCCCATGATTCACGGGCGGTTCCGTCGGAGCGCACGCGCGCCGCGCGCTGCGCAGGGCGGCCGCGGTCGTTGGTTACGTACAAGACGACCGCGTCTCCCGAGGCGCCCGCGTCCCACTCGATCGCGTCAGGAAGGCCCGCGGCGGCGACTTCGGTCACGCGCATCGCGCTCGCGCCCTCGACGCGCGCGACGAGCAGCGGTCCCGGTCTGACGCAGAGCCCCTCGCCCACAAGCATCGCGTCGGGGCACCCGGCGCTCGCGCGAACGCGCTCGAACGTCGCGAGGACGAAGACCGCGTCGCGGCCGCGGCTCGCCCCGCGGGCCACCACGAGCACGTGTCGCCCGACGAGCGCGTGACTGCCGCGCGCGACGAGGCGCGCTCCGTCGACCGAGTACGCCTCGATGCGCGTGTTGTCGAAGCCCCCGCCGGACTCCGCTCGCTCGACGAGCGCGACGCCCGCGCCGGGGGCGAACGCGCGGAGCTCTCCGCGCGCGAGCCGCTCGGGCACCCCCTCGAAGCGCAGGTTTTCTCCGCTCGGAACGCGCACCTCCGCCCGCACGACGCGCGCCTCTTCGTCCCCTTCGACGATCACGCTCCCGAGCACGGCGATGCCGCTCTGTGTCTCGCCGATCGCGGCGAGCGTCCCGCGCCCCTGGACGTTGCGCGCGAACGCGAGGCTCCCGCGCGTAAACGGCCCCTCGCCCGAGGCTCCGCGAAGCGCCCACCACTCTTCGGTGTCGACGCCCTCGACGCCGTCGATCGACGCCGTGGGCGCCCGCCACACGAGGGGCCCCGCGCCGCCGTTGACGAGGGCGAGCCCTTCGACGCCCGTCGCCACGATCGCGGCGGGGCTCCAAGGGCTCGCTTCGCGCGCCGATCGCCTCGTCGTTGAAAGTGTGTGCCCACGAGACACCCACGCCCGAACGTGCTCGCCGTCGCAGCTCGCGAAGAGCCCGTCGATCGCCCCGGCGCCCGGGAGCACCGCCACTGCGCCGTGCTGAACCTCTTCGCGACAGCGCGCGACTTGGCTCGGCGAGAGCCCCGGCTCGTCGCGGTCGCTCGACGGAGCGCGCTGCGGCTTGACCCCGCACCCGCGCGAACCGCAGCCGAAGACGCTCACCACGGACACGACGGACAACGCGCGAAGGACTGTCTTTCGCCTGACCGAACGCGAGTGAACGAGCTTCACACTTTCTCTTTGGTCACGCGGCCGAGCAGCCCTTGCGGACGCAGCAGCAGCACGGCGACGAGGATCGAGAACACGATCGCGGGCGCGAACGAGCTGGAGACGTACGCGGCGGACAGCTGCTCGACGAGGCCGATGACGAGGCCGCCGATCATCGCGCCGGGGATGTTTCCAATGCCGCCGAGGACCGCGGCGACGAAGGCCTTCAGGCCCGGCTGCACGCCCATGAGCGGCTCGACGCGGGGCTGGTCGAGGGCGAACAAGATTCCACCCGCGGCGGCGAGCATCGAGCCGAGGGCGAAGGTCATCGCGATCACGCGATCGGTCGCGACGCCCATCAAGCGCGCGGCGTCGATGTTGGTGCTGATCGCGCGCATGGCCTTGCCCACGCGCGTCCGCTGCACGAGCAGCGTGAGCAGCACCATGAGCCCGAGGGCGGCGCCGAGGTCGATGAGCTTGACGAGGTTGGTCGTGACGGGCCCGAGGTGCAGCGCCTGCGAGGGAATCAGCGACGGAAACGACCGCGGCGTCGATCCGAACTTCAGCACCGCGAGGTTCTGCAAGAGGATCGAGACGCCGATGGCGGTCACGAGCGGCGTGAGCTTCGGGGCGTTGCGCACGGGGCGATACGCGAGCCGCTCGATCGTCACGCCGAGCGCTGCGCACGCGAGCATCGAGAGCATCATCGTTCCGACGAACGGGATGAGACCCGCGGGCTGCGGCCCGAAGAGCATCGCGCCGAAGATCCCCGCGAACGCGCCAAGCATGAACACGTCGCTGTGCGCGAAATTGATCAGCCCGAGCACGCCGTACACCATCGTGTACCCGAGCGCGATGAGCGCGTAGACGCCGCCGAGCGCGACGCCCTCGACGAGCTGCGAGAGAAATCGCGCCGGAGACTCCGCGGCTCCCTTGAGGATCTTGAATACTGGCCACGCGGCGCCGACGAGCACGAGCGCGGGCGCGAGGCGCTTGGACAAGGGGACGGGCCTCGAGGGGACGCTCGCTCCGAGCGCTTTGGAGCTCACGTCGCCTCGATCGCGCGGTGAAAGCGGAAGGCGTCCTCGCGGACCTCGAGGATCACCGCGCCCTTCACGGCGTTGCGCTCGTTGTCGATCGAGATGCGGCCCGTCGCGCCCTCGACGTTGCGCGTGGCGGCCAGGGCGTTGCGGATCGCCGGTCCGTCCGCGGAGTTGGCGCGACGAATGGCGTCCGCGGCGACGACGAGCGCGTCGTACCCGAGCGCCGCGAGGCCGTTGGCCTCCGTGTGATAGCGCTGCGAAAACTGCTGCACGAAGCGCTGTCCGACGGGCGTCGTCGGGTGATCGGGCGCGAAGCCTTCGCTGAAGTAGCTGCCGACGAGCTTGTTGTCGTCGTTGCGAAAGAGAGCGGGCGCGTCCCAGCCGTCTCCGCCGAGAAACGGCCCCGTGAACCCCGCGGCGCGAGCCTCGCGCGCGATGAGCGCGACCTCTGTGTAGTACCCCGGGACGAACACGGCGTGGGGCCCCTTGGCGAGCATCCCCGAGAGCTGCGCCGAGAAGTGCGTGTCGCCCTTGCGGTAGCTCGACTCTTCGACGATCTCGCCGCCGAGCCTGGTAAATGTCTCGCGAAACGCCCGCGCGAGCCCCGTCGAGTACGCGCTCGCCTCGTCGCGAAAGATCGCGACCTTCTGCACAGCGGCGCCGTTGACCTGAAGCTCCTTGGCGAAGCGCGCCATCACCGCGCCCTGAAAGGGATCGATGAAGCACACGCGAAAGATGTAGTCGCCGACGCGCGTCACGTCCTCGTTGGTGCTCGACGGAGACACCATGGGAACGCGCCGTCGCTGCGCCACGCGCCCGCCCGAGAGCGAGAGAGAGCTGGCCACTTCGCCGATGATCACCGCGGCGCCTTCGCGGTCGATCAAGCGCGTCACGGCGCTGGCCGCCTCGGTGCTGTCTCCGCGCGTGTCTTCGACGACGAGCCTGAGCTGCTGTCCGAGCAAGCCTCCGCGGCCGTTGATCTCGTCGATCGCGATCTGAACGCCGTTGCGCGTCGAGGTCCCGAACTCGGCTTCACCGCCGGTCATGGACAGGTACGCGCCGATCACGATGCCGTTGTTCTTCTTCTTGCACGCGGCGGCCGCGCCCACGAGGGGGGCGAGCGCCATGGCAGAGAGGAGCTCGCGGCGACTGTTTCGAGTGGTTCGCATGGACTGAGGGAGGGATTCAACACTGCCGACGCGACCGGGATCAAGCGAACACGCGAACGCCGAACCGCCCGAGCAAGGTCACGAGCCCCGTCAACGGAAGGCCAATGACCCCAGTGAAATCCTTGCCTTCGATCGATTCGAACAGCGCGATGCCTACGCCTTCGATCTTGTACGACCCCGCACAATCGAGGGGCGCGTCCCTGCGAACGTAGTCTTCGATTTCGTCCTTGCTGAGCGCCCGAAGCGTCAACGCGTGGGTGTCGAGCCACTCTTCGCTGCGCCCGCTCGCAGGGTGATGGACGCACACCGCCGTGTGAATGAAGTGCGTTCGCCCCGCGAGCCTCTGCAGCTGCGCGACGGCGCGCTCGGGGGTGTGGGGCTTTCCGAGGATTTCGCCGTCGAGGTCGACGCACTGGTCGCTGCCGATCACGAGGGCGTCTTCGCGCGCGAAGCGATCGGAGAGAGAGCGCGCTTTTCCACGGGCGAGGTGCGTGACGAGCGCGACGGGCGTGACGGCTCCGAGCGCGTCTTTCTCCGCTTCTTCGTCGTACGCAGCGGCGATGCACGCGACGTCGAGGCCGAGCCTCGCGATGAGCTCGCGTCGATAGCGGGATTCTGAAGCGAGGATGATCTTGGGCATTGGGGCGACTCCCCAGTTGTACCTCTGCTCACGGAGTCAGCGTCAGCGCGCCGCCCCACGGACCGCTCGCGAGCGACACGTTGATCGACGCGCGGAGCCCCGCGCTCGCGGGCGACACCGTCACGCTCTCGATCACGCTGGTCATGCACGCGGCGCTCCGAGGCGTCGGCGCGCCGCTGACCACAACCTGGCTCATGCGACCGCCGGGCGCGACGAGGACGCTCACACGAACGCTGTCCACCACGCGGCGCCTCATGCAGCTGCGGAGCGCTGGCGCAGTCGCTTCGATCGCCGATGTGATGTTGGGGCCGCGAGGCGCGCGAACGACCGGCGCAGGCGCGACCGGAGGCGATGCAAACGACGGTCTTCGTGGTCCGACGGAGTAGTCTTCGACCACGGGAGCGAGCGTTCCGTTGTCGAACAGGACGTGGCACGCGCCCGAGCCGAACCCCACGAGCGTCGGGCCCTGCGCGCTCGAGACCACGCGGCACGCGCCGAGCGTGTGCGACACACGGAGGGGTCGGCCCGCGAGCAGAATTCCCCCCGCGGGAAGCGCATCGGGAGCGGGAGCTGCTGCCGTGTCGACGCGGAGCAGCTCGGTGGTTCCATCTCGGTGACGCATCGAGAGCGTGTGGCTGCCCACGAGCTGCGGCGCGACGAGCAGCCACTGGCCGTTCGGGTGCATTCGCGCGTCGAGCGCGCCCGCCTGCGCGACGCTGTACGACTGAACGCCCGCGACGGACACAACGAACATGCGATCGAGCTGCGCGTCGATCACCGTCGTCCGCGCGCTCGTCGGAGGTCCCCCGTTGGGGCCGAAGACTTGCGCGCTCGAAGGGGTCGTCGCGAGCAGGGCTGCACCCGCAATGATCGATGCTGGCAATCGCATGGCGTCCTCTGGGCTCGCGTCGAACGTCGTGTCCGACGCGGCGCCGTCGCTCGTTGCCATCGGCATGCCAGCGAGCTCGCCCGCAGCAGGGCCCCACAAATCAAACGTGTACGGCAGCGTCGCGTCGCCCCCTCCGGTCGCCGGCGCCTGCACCGAGCGAACGATCGCCTCGACGCAGCGGCTCTCGCTCGTGTTCGCGTAGGTCGGCCCGAAATGCGCGCGGTCGTAGCTCCCGTCGGCGCGATAGTGAACGAGCACGCGCATCGGCCCGCGGCCTGGCTGCGTCACGCACGCGCGAACCCTCGGCGCGAGCGCCTCGTAGCGCGCACGCAGCTCCCCAGCCCACGACGAAAACCACGGTCTCTGCCCCGCCGATCGCGACGCCGACCGCGTGAGCACGATTCCGCCCAGCACGCCCGCGACCGCGAGCGCGCCGAGCGCGCCACGCGCGCGCGCCGAGAGCCCCCTGCGCGCGGGGGTCTGCGCGTTCGTGTGCGCGACGCTCAACACTGCGGCGCTCGTGCTCGATCCGAGCGTCGAGGTCGTCGAGCGATCGTCCAGCGCGTCCTCGCTGGGCGAAGATCGTTGCGCGACCGTTCGCCCAGCCGACTCGCCGATCGCGGTCTCGCCTCGCGTCGCGCCGTCGAACGTGCCCGAACCCTGGCGCTGTTCCTGCGGAACCGTCCCCGCGTCGCGCGTCGGATCCCCAATCGACTGCGCCACCGCGACCGCAGGAACGAGCTCGCTCGCGTCGCCCTCGCCCAACAACGTGACGAGCGCACGAGCCGAAGCGCCACCGTCGCCGAAGCGCTCTTCGGGGCTGCGGGCGACGCACGCCTCGAACCACCCATCGAACCCGAGCGGCAACGGCGCTTCGCATCCGAGCTCGCGGGCCCGTTGGCTGGCTGGCGGCAATTGACCGAGCAGCACCTCGCTCATCACGCCCTCGGGCGTCGGGCCTCGCTGCGCGTGGGCGGCGCGAAGGTAGTGCTTTCCTGTGAGCGCGCGAAACACGACGAGCCCGAGCGACCACACGTCCGCCGCGGGCGTGATCGCGCGATCGGGGTCGTACTGCTCGGGCGCCATCCACAGCGGCGAGCCGAGCGTGCTCGTCCCGCGCGAGACCGTGGCCTCCGCGAGCACGCGCGCGATGCCGAAGTCCAGCAATTTCACGGTCACTTTGCTGTCCGCTCGACCGCTCCTCGCGAGAAAGATGTTCTCGGGCTTCAGGTCGCGATGCACGATGCCCGCGGCGTGCGCCACGGAGAGCGCGTGCCCGAGCTGCGCCACGAGCGCGCTCACCGCCGCGGGCGAGAGCCGCCTTCGATCGCGCAAATGCGTGGCTAGATCCACGCCGTCGAGCCACTCCATCGCGATCCACGCGAGGCCGTCCTCCTCCATGCCCGCCGCGAGGACCTCGACGATGTGCTCGCTCGTGACGCTGGCGACCACCGTCGCTTCGCGCGCAAATCGCGCCCTCAACGCGGGGTCTGCCGCGATGTGCTCGTGCATCACCTTGAGCGCGCGCACGCGCCGCGTGCTCGTCTGCCGCGCCTCGTAGAGCTCGCCCATCCCGCCCGCGGCCACCCGCCGGACGATCACGAAATCGCCGAGCGTTGTTCCCGACGGCAGTCTCGGAGTGAGCGAAGGCACAGCGACAGGTTGAGACGATACAGCAGCGCGATTCGATGCAACGAGCGCGTTTGGCGAGACAGCGTCTCGGACACTGTCCGAGACAGCCGCGAGAGACAGCGAAGCGAGCAGCGAAATCACCCACGATCGACGCGGCGTGCGCGTTGGCACACCGCTCGCTGTCCAGGCTCGTCCATGAAGACGCTCTCGATTTGGTCGCTGTTCGTCCTGGCGCTCGTGCTCACCATCGGCGCGACGCTCGCGTCCGCGCGCTCAGCAGAAGCGCAGTACGGCCCCTGCCCCAGAGGGTACTTTCGCAATCGCTTCGGCCGCTGCGAGCTGCTCCGGCCCATGGCTCCTCCGCCGAGCCAATGCCCGCCGGGCAGCGTGTACTCCAACGGTCGTTGCTGGCGCACGTCGCCGGGCTGCCCGACCGGCTTCGTTCGCAACCGCTTCGGACGGTGCCTCCGCACGTTCTGATCGGGCTACCCTTCGCGCGAGCGAGGATGGTCGACACCACTCGGCAAGAGCAGAGCCACAAGCGCCCAACGATGCTTCGCGCCCTCACGCGCGTGCTCTCGTACGACGACCTGCTCGACGTCGAGACGGTCTCGATCGCGCTCGACCGCGACGCGATCCTGCGCGTCAAGCGCGCGAGAGACGGCGCGCCGAAGTTCGCGATGCTCGGGGATACGCTCTCGATCGCGGACCCGTGGATGTCCGGCGCGCACGCCGAGCTGATCCTCGAGGACGAGACCGTGTCCATCCGAGACGCGGGCAGCCGCAACGGAACCTTCGTCAACGGCGAGCCGATCGACCGTCGAACGCTCGCGGACGGAGACCTCGTTGAATGTGGGCACACGTTATTGTGCTACCGCGAGGTGCCCTCGACCGTCGCGCAGCGGGCGCTCTCGGCGGGCGCGCAGCGGTTCGGCCCGACCCGCACGCACTGCCCCGAGGTGCGCGCGCTGCTCGCGGACTTGAAGAAGGTCGCCTCGAGCGGGGTTCCCGTGTTGATCCTCGCAGAGACGGGGGCAGGCAAAGAGGTGCTCGCGTCCCTCGTGCACGACCTCAGCGGCCGCGCAGGAAAGTTCGTCGCCGTCGACGCGGGCGCGGTGCCCGACTCGCTGCTCGAATCGACGTTCTTCGGCCACAAAAAGGGCGCGTTTTCGGGCGCGGCCGAAGCGCGCGAAGGGCTCGTTCGACGGGCCGACCGCGGGACGCTCTTCCTCGACGAAGCCGGCAACCTCTCGCACGACGCGCAAGCCGCGCTCTTGCGCGTGATCGAGCAAGGCGCGGTCACGTCCGTCGGCGGCGATCGCGCAGAGGCCGTCGACGTTCGATGGGTGGCCGCGACCAACCGCGAGCTCTATGGCGACGATGGCTTTCGAGAGGACCTCCTCCGTCGACTCGCGGGGTTCGTCGCGAGGATTCCGCCGCTCAGGCAGCGCAGAGAAGACCTCGGCGAGCTGTGCGCGTTCATCCTTCGCGACGCGGGCGTCAGCCGCGCGTCGATCACCGTCGAGGCCGCGCGCGCGCTCTTCTGCGGGCCGCTCACGGGCAACGTCCGTCAGCTCAAGTCCGCCCTCCGCACCGCGGCGCTGCTCGCGGGCGAAGACGCGATCCAACGCGAACATTTGCCCGAAGATCTCCGTCACGAACGCGCAGCGCAGAGCGCGAGCGCCGCTCGTTCGACAAGCGCTCCGGCGAGCGAGCCCGCGACCGACAGTCGACCGAGCGCCGAGCCCGCGTCGCGGCCGACGCGCGAGCAGCTCGAGACCGTCCTCGAGGCGTGCAAGGGCAACGTCGTTCACGTCGCCGAGCGGCTGAACACCCACCCGAGGCAGGTCTATCGCTGGATCGAGAAGCACGGGATCGACATCGAGCGCTATCGCAAGCGCTGAGCGCGGCGCTTCGGTACACCGATTGCTGAGCGTGGTCCCGTGAAAGGACTCCAACTCATGCAGCTACGCTCCCTGTTCTCGGGCTTCGTCCGCGCGCTCGTGTCGCTCGCGATTCTCCTCTCGATCGCCAGCGCTATTCCTGGGTGTATCGTCGCGTCGAGCCCTGGGTACTCGCCGGCGTACCGCGGCTGCCAGCGCTATTGGGTGCCCGGCTACTGCCGCTTCGGGCGCTGCTATCCGGGCCGTTGGGCGTGTCGATAGCGATCACGACGTCGTCGGGCGTCATCGCGTCGCGATCGTCTCGCGCGTCGATCGCCGTGACGTCCTCGAGCGACGCGGGGCGATCGTCGAAATTGCTCTGCCACTGAGGCGAGCCCAACAGCGCCGCGTCGCGCGACGAATACGCGCTCGGACGCGCGCTCGTCGGCTGCGCGGCGCACGCGGCGAAGGTCGCGCACAGCGCGAACGCGAGCGCGAGGCGCGTCGCCAGAGTGTCGAAGCTCGATGCCATCGCTGCTCGAAGCAAAGATCGCAGCGGTCGTACGAAAAACGCAAATCGAACCGTCCGCTCGCGGCGTACCACGGCGATCGGAGCGGAGACGATGGCGGACGAGACGAAGATCCCTGGGAGCAGCGGACTGCCGTTGCTCGGCGAGACACTGGCCTTCATCGGCGGACCGTACCGGTTCGTGTCCGATCGACTGCAGAAGCACGGGCGCGTGTTTCGCTCGCACCTGCTCGGAAAGCCCTGCGTCGTCGTGAGCGGCCCCGAGGCGGCGAAGCTCTTCACGGACCACGATCAGGTGCAGCGCGAGGGCTCGCAGCCGAGCAACGTGTTCGCGCTCTTCGCGGGCCCGAGCGTCCCGCACCTCGACGGAGACGCGCACCGCGAGCGCAAGGCGCTGCTCATGCAGGCGTTCACCCGCGACGCGATCACCCACTATCTGCCGGCGATGCAAGCGCACGTCGAGGCGTCCTTCGCGCGTTGGGCGACCGCGGGAGAGCTTCGATGGATGGCCGCGATGCAGCGACTGTCCGTTGAATCTGTGTGCGAGAGCATCCTCGGCGAGCGCGAGGGCCCTCGGGTCGACGAGCTCGTCCGGCACTACCGCGCGATCGACAAGGCGTTTACGGGCGTCCCCGTGGCGCTGCCGGGCAGCGCGTACGCCAAGGGGCTCTCGGCGCTCGAGTCGATCCTGGTGATCTTTCGGGCGATGGTCGCTGAGCACCGAGCGAAGCCGAGCAAAGACGGGCTGTCTAGAATATTGACCCACAAAACACCCGCGGGCTCTACGCTCGACGACGACGCGGCGGCGCGCGAGATGCACCACATGATCATCGCGGGGCGCATCGTGTGGTCGCACATGGCGACGCTCGCGATCGAGCTGTCGAAGGCTCCAGCGATCCGCGAGCGGCTCGAGCGCGAGGTGCGCGAGCTCGCGCCAGAGGGGGCGCTGACGGTCGAAGGGCTGCGGGCGATGCCGTACCTCGACGCGCTCGTGCGCGAGGTGAAGCGCGCGAGCCCCGTTGTTCCCTCGGTGTTCGGGCTCGCCAAGCGCGAGATCGTGTTCGAGGGAAAGACCATCGCGAAGGGCACGATGCTGATGCTGGGGTTGCGCGCGAGCCACGAGCTCGGCGACGTGTACGAGCGGCCCGAGGCGTTCGACCCCGAGCGGTTTCTCGCGCCGCGCGCGGAGGACGAGCGGCATCCGCACGGGTTCTTTCCGCACGGGCCGGGGCAGTTCATGACGAGCCACCACTGCGCGGGGACGGACTACGCGACGACGCTCACCAAGGTCTTCGCGATCGTCCTCGCGCGCGGCTACCGCTACGAGCTGCCCCCGCAAGCGCTCGAGTATCGATGGAACCAGCTCACCCCCGAGCCTCGCGACGGCCTTCGCGTCGTGCTCACCGCGCGCGCGTGACGCTCACGTCGCTGCGGTGAGGCCCTCGGCGCCGAGCTCTTGCTCTTCGCCGCGCGTGGGAACCCAATCCGCGTCCGGCAGCTTCTCGACCACGACGGGCGTTCCGTCGAAGTTCAACCGCTTGCCGGGCCACACGAACGTCTTGAAGAGGTAGATCGCGAGCGACTTCTGCTCGAGGCGCGGGTCGATGATCGGGTGGAGCTTCTCGTAGTGCTTCTCGGGCAAAAGCGACCAGTGAAGCCCGGGCTGCTCGTGGTGCATCCCGTGAAACCCGTTGTTGAACGTGAACCAGTTGAACAGCTTGCCAACGAAATTGCGCGAGTGGTTCGCCGGGTGACTCATGTCGCAGCCGTCGTGCTGCAGGTAGTTCACCGCGGTGATTCCCCACACCGCGAACAAGTGCGGGAGCACGATGTAGACGAGCGTCTTTCGCCAGTCGATCGCGAAGAGGATCGCCTTTTCGCCCCAGCAGAGCGCGGTCTCGAGCACGAACTGCCGGTACCACCGCGGGTGGGTCCGCTTCATCGTCTTGACGAAGCGCATGTTGCCCGAGGTCACGTCGAAGGCGACCCGCGGGACGAACAAGATGAAATTGAGCAGGTTCCACCCGGTGTCGACCTTGGTCGTGCGCATCACGTCCTTGGCCTCTTGCGTAAACTTGTGGTGGCTCAAGTTGTGGCCCGGCACGTACTCGCTCACAGGAAAGCCGTACGAGCACGTGAGCGCCACCTGAAACGCCCGGTTCAACCCACGCGACTTGAAAATAGGCGCATGAATCGAGTTGTGCGTGATCACCGCGCAGATCCAGCTCAGCGCCATCGTCAGCATCACCAGCGGGACGGCGAACACGAGCTCTCTCGGCCCCCAGAACCACTGGAAGATCACCAGCAGGTAGTAGGTCGCGACGAACGCGATCGTCCTGCGGTCAGCCTTGAATCGCAGCATGGTCGGGTCGGACACTACCGCGCTTTCGCGCGATTTCCAGTGCATCAACTGCGCGGCGGTTCGCGCTGGGACCGCGTCGCGCGCTACGCACTTGCGACGCGCTCGGCGGCGACGTTCAGCTCCGTTGAAGGGCCGCGATGATCGCTTCGCGCGCCTCGGCCCCGAGCCCCGTCGCCACGTGCACGAGCCGCTCTCCCTGCGTTCGCAAGACGATCACGGGCGGCTCTCCTTCGCCTGCGGACTCGGGCTTCGCTCGGAGCGCGTCGCGCGCTTCGCGCTGACGCAAGCGGTGCGCCTCGGCCGCGTCGGGCATCGGCAACGGGACGAACGTCATCCTCACGAGCTGCACGGCGTCCGACGGATCGACCCATGAAATCAACGCGTACCCGTCGTACCGCGCGAGCATCGCCGAGAGCGCGGGCCCCTCGAGGCTGATCGCGTGCCGCGCGCCCGGGCGAAATCCCTCGCCGTGTCCCGCGCCGCGCCGCGCGTAAAGCGGCCCGACAGGCTTGTACTCTCCGGGCTCGCCGCCCTTCGCGCGCTCTTCGCGCCACAGCGTCGTGAGCGCGCCGAACGTGGGGATCGCGTGCGCGAGCGGCGCCCACTCGTCGACGCGCTCGGGCGTGGGGAGCACGGGCTCGAGAAAGAGCGTCGCGCGCTCGTCGCCGCGCTCGGCCGCAGAGCGAATTTGCAGCTCGAGGATCGCGACCTCGTCCGCCAGCGCCGCGACGCGCGGTCGATTGCGCTCGAGCAACGCCCGCGCGCTCTGCAGAATGGGAACCTCGACGAACGTGCTCTGCGCGTAGCGCGAGGACCGCGGCGCGTTCCACCGGCGACGGCGCGACTCTTCGCCGGGGAGCTCTTCTTCTTCGAACTGCAGCGTCGAGAGGTCGTCGGTCGCGAGCTCGCTCACCTCTGCCCTACACGCCTCGAGCCGATCGAGCAGCTCGATCGCGCTCCGCGCGGACACCGGCGCGGTCCCCGTGCGGCCGAACACCGCGAGCCCGCTCGATCGTCGGGCCTCGAGCTCCTTGACCCACGCGCTCTCGGTGAGCTCGTCGAGCGCAGCGTCGACGGACTCGAACGCGTTTCTCATCGCGCGATCGTCCCAGTTCGCAGTGTCCTCGACGAACACCGACGGGGCCTCGCGCAAGAGCCGCACGGCGAGCGCCATGTCCCCGTCTCGCTCGAGCGCGTGCACGAGCGCGACGTCGTCGCCCTGTCGTCGCACGAGGTGATACGCCAAGGGAACCGCCAGCCGACGCTCGAGCGCGCGACGCAGCGGGCGGGCGCCGTAGCGCGGGTCGAACGCCTGCTCGACCAGCAGATCGAGCAGCTTGGGCTCGACGTCGACCAGGACATTTCCTCGACGAACACCGCGCCGCGAGAGCAGCTCGGAGAGGGCGTTGCGCACGATCACGCGCAGCGCCCCGCGATCGAGCGAGCGAAACGCCACCACGCGATCGATGCGATTGAAGAACTCTGGTCGAAAGAAGAGCTCCGCCGTGCGCACATAGTGCCTGCGCGCCTCTTCGGGGTCGTTGCGCAAGAAGCCCGCCCTCGCGCTCGCCTCGCGGACGCCGAGGTTCGAGGTCATCACGATCACGCACGCACGCGCGTCGGAGGGCCTCCCCGCGGCGTCGCACACGCGCCCTTCGCCCAACATGCGCAAGAGCGCGTCGAACACCGCAGGGTGCGCCTTCTCGACTTCGTCGAAGAGCACCACGCGAAACGGCTGCGACCGAAGCGCGCCCGTGAGCTCACCGTCCGGTCGCCACGCGTCGCCGACGAGCCGCGCGACGCTCGCGCGCGTCTGAAACTCGCTCATGTCGAAGCGCAACAATCGCTGCGAAGATCCGTACAAATACGCAGCGAGCGCCTTGGCGGTCTCGGTCTTCCCGACGCCCGTGGGACCGACGAACAAGAACGTCGCCACGGGTTTGTCCGGGTCCCCGAGCCCCGCTTGCACCGCGAGCACCGCGTCCGTCGCCGCGTCGATGGCCTCGGGCTGCGCGGCGACCATCGCCGAGAGCTCGCGCACGACGCGCTCGCGCGTCCTCGGCGGCTCGAGCCCGAGCACAAACGGAGGGAGCCCCGTGCGACGCCCGACGACCTCGAGCACCTCGCGCGCCGTGATCCTCGTCGCCGCGGCTCCGTCGTCCCGAACGCGCGCCACGGTCTCGTCATCGAGCACCGCGCGGAGCAAACGCACAGCGGAGCCCGGCAGCGCCTCGTACGACCAGTAGCGCTTCGCCGCTGCGAGGATCGCTTCGAGCGCGTCGGGCCCGAGCGCGCGCGCGATCGGCGGCCCTCCCTCGTCGCCGTCGCTCACCGGGCCGTGCGCTCCCCCGTCGAACGCGCGCGCCGCAGCGAGCACCACAGGGACGCTCTCCCGCTCGCTCATCGGCGCGACGCGCACCACGCGAAAGAGCCGCGCGAACGCGGGCTCGTCCTCGCGCAGCCGCTCGAGCGCCTCGGGCGAGCACTCGGCGAGCACCGAGAAGTCCCCGCGCGAGAGCGGCTCGGCGAGAAACTGCGCGAGGTTCGAGCGCGCCTTCGACGTGCGCCCTGCGTGCGCGAGGGCCGCGAGGTCGTCGACGTACAAGAGGTCTCCCGTCGCGCGGAGCTCGCTGACGAGCGACCGCGCGCGCGCCTCCCACTGACCGACGACGCTCATCCCCGCGATGAACCGATTGGCGTCGACGCGCCAGACGTCTCTCCTTCGCCCTTGCGCCTCGCAGCGCTCGCGGAGGCGACGCACGAGCTCGCGAACGACAGCGGTCTTCCCGGCGCCCGTGGGGCCGACGAGGACGAGCGCGGTCCCCTGCGCGCCGTCGACCGCGTCGAGCAGCGATTGCACGAGGGCCTCGCGCCCGAACGCGGGCTCGAGCAGCCCGTCCGCCGCCGCGTGCGACCAATTGCGCGCGACGGTTCGCAGCGTCGTGGCAGAGAGCCTCGCGCGGCGACGCGCGTCCTCGGGGTCCTTGTCGCGCGACGCCGGCCTCGCTGCTTTCGCGACGGGCACCGGGAGGATCGAGGGAGGATCCACGTCGACCTCGAGCACCTCGACGCGCTCTTTGTGACCGCTGCTGAAGGCGCTCAGCGAGTCGAGCCCGTGCTCGATACAGTACGCCGCGAGCCGACGAGCGAGCGCCTCGCGCAGCTCGCCTTCGTGCGCGACGGCGAAGCGCGCCCGCGGCTCGCGCGTCGGCGTGACGAGCACAAAATCATCGTGCGGCCACTGCTCGACGAGCAGAGGAACCGCGCCGCTCAACGGCACACGTTTTCGAGTCTTCTCGTCGAACGCGACGGTCTCGACCTCGATCGTGCGGAGCTTGTGGTGCGGCGCGAGCGACAATTCAGCGATCGGCGCGGCGTCTTCCGCGCTCGAACAGTGCTCCATCACCGCGAGGGCGACCTCGTCTCGGAGCTCGCTCAAGCTCGGCCCAATCCGAGAACTGCCAGCGATTCCAGGGACGAACGCCTCGAAGAGCCTTCGTCCCTGCGAGGCCACGATGAGCGGCAAGCGAAGCTCCATCCTACGCGCGGCGGAGTGTACGCGATCGACGCTCACGCGCGCTCGCGCGGTAAATTCACGCGATCGGGCCTAGACGACCCTTGACGGTCCCAGGTGGCTTTGCTTCTCTGCGCCGGTTTTTCATCGCTCGACAGTCCGGAGGGAGAGGTTTCGTCCATGGCCAATCTGGTGTTCAAGAAGTACGCGGGATCTCTGCAGCTGCAGATCGAGACGTTCGACGCGCTGCTCGCGGCGGTGGACATTCCGAAGACGCAGTGGGTCGCCACGGCCGCGCCGTCGGCTGGCCTCAACTGCGACAAGAAGTTCTTGGAGTTCTTGGACACCGACCAAAACGGCCGCATTCGCGTCGCCGAAGTGTGCGACGCGATCCAGTGGACCGCGAAGATGCTCAAGGACCGCAAGGGCGTCGAGAAGCGCAGCGACACGCTGGTGCTCTCGAGCCTGTCGAAGGACGCGACGGTGCTCGAGCAAGCCGCGACCCTCGTGCTCGAAGCGCTCGGCAAAGACGGCGCGACCGAGCTCTCGCTCGCGCAGATCCGCGAGAGCGCGGCGTCGCTCCGCGCATCGCACTTCAACGGCGACGGGATCGTCGCGCCCGAGAAGTTCTCCGAGACGATCGGCGCCGTCGCCAAGGCCGTCATGTCCCTCTCGGACGAGCAGAAGAACCGCGCGGAAAAGCCCGGCGTCACCCAGGCGATGGTCGCGCACTTCCGCGAGGCGCGGGTCAAAGCGCGCGAGCACCTCGCGAAGAAGAAGGACGTGTACGTCTGGGGCGACGCCTCGGAGTCGCGCGCGGCCACGGTCCTCGCGGTCAAAGCGCGCGTCGACGAGTACTTCTTGCAGTGCCGCCTCGTCGCGACGCAGTCGGACGCAGCAGGCGCGCTCAAGCCAGCGCTCGACGGAGTCGCAGGCAGCGCAGAGAAGCTCGTCGCCGCGCTCAGCGCCACGCCGATCGCCCCCGCCGCTGCGGACGGGAGCCTCACGTGGTCCAAGCTCTACCGCGGCAAGGACTTCGAGGCGCTCGAGGCGCTCCGCAAGGACGCGTTCGAGCCCGTGTTCTCTGCGAGCGCCGCGATGTCCGAAGGACAATGGCGCGAGCTCGTGACCAAGAGCGAGGCCATCGACGCGTGGAAGACCACGGCCGCCACCGACAAGGCCATCGCCCTCGGCGATCAGCTCGAGCGCATCTCCGAGGACGACCTCCGCGCGATCGAAAAAGAGTGCGCCAAGGACCTCGATCGCAAGCCCATGATCGACGCCGTCACGGACCTCGAGAAGCTCGCGCTCTATCAGCGCTGGCTCATGGCGCTCGCGAACAACTTCATCGCGATGCCAGACCTCTACGACCCGTCGCACAACGCGCTGTTCGAGCGCGGTAACCTCGTGCTCTCGGGGCGGCTGTTCACGTTCAGCGTGCTCGTCCCCGATCGCGCGGTGCACGCGGCGCTCAGCGAAAAGGGCACGATGTACACGATGTACGTCAAGGTCGACTCCGCGAAGGCGGGCAAAGAACCGTTCGAAGTCGCCGTCCCCGTCACCGCCGGGACGTCCGAGGGCATCGAAGTCGGCAAGCGCGGCGTCTTCACTGACCTCGAAGGCAACGAGCACGACGCGACCGTGTTGCAGGTGATTCGCCAGCCCGTTTCGCTCTGGGAGGCGATGATCATGCCCTACCAGAAGATCGGTCGCTTCGTGTCGTCGAAGATCGAAGGCTTCGCTGGAGAGGGAGACAAGGCGCTCGAGAAGCAGCTCAGCGCTTCGTACGCGACCGCGCAGACGGCGGCGAACACTGGAGCCACCGCGGGAGCCACCGCGGCGGCCGCCGCGGCCACGCAGCCAGCACGGCCCGGCCAACCAGCTTCCCCTGCGACACCTGCGGCCGCTGCCGCGGCGCCGCAGTCCCCCGGAGCGATCGCTGGCACCGTCGCCGCCCTCGGCGTGGGCGTCGGAATGATCATCGGCGCGTTCACGTCGCTCTTCACCGCCGTGAGCTCGATGCAGCCCGCGCAGCTCGTCGGCGCGGTCATCGGCCTCGTCGCGGTCGTGTCGCTCCCGAGCGCGCTCTTCGCGTGGCTGAAGCTCCGCAAGCGCGACATCGCGATCGTGCTCGAAGGACAAGGCTGGGCGCTCAACGACCGCATCCTGCTCGGAAAGCACCTCGGACACTTGTTCACCCGCAAGCCCTCGCGGCCGAAGGGCAGCACCAGCGAGATGATCGACTCGGTGGCCGAGCTCGTCGAGCGACGCAAGAGCGACGGCCTCGACGAATCCGAGCCCGAGGGGCTTCAAGGCAAGCACTGGGCGGCGATCATCGCGGTGATCATCGCGGTCGGGCTCTACCAGTTCGGCGGCCCGCTCATGAACATGATCCGCGCCTCGCGCGGCGCCGCGCAACAAGCCGTGACCGCCCCCGCCGCGACCCCGTGACCCGCGTCACGCGCTGCTGAGGCTCTTCTCGACGAGCTCGCAGCACAACAAATCAAGCTTCGCGCGGTCGGGGACCTTGGGGAGGCTCGACGCTGCCTCGATCGCGTCGAGCTCGGCGTCGCGATCGGTCGCCCATTGTTCGAGCGCCTCGAAGCTCCACGCCCCGTCGCGGATCGCGCGGAGCTCTTCGGCGTCCGGCCGCTTGACCCGCAGCGTTCGAGACTCGAGCACCTCGCGCGCCATGCGCATGAGCCGCACGACGTGCATGCCGAACTTGGTGTCGTACCCGAAGCGATCTTCGAGCGCTTTTCGCTTGGGATTTCGCTTCTTGGCCCACTGCTCGTAGCCGCCTCGATCGGGGTCGCCCTCGGCGGGCGGGTCGACGATGTAGCGGCGGTGCGCGCGCAATCGCTTGAGCTGCGCCATCGCGTATCCTGAAAACGTGTGCCGCGCTTTGCGCGAGAGAAACAGCTCTCTCGCGTCGATCAACGGCTCGATGATCGGCGCGCGAAACAAGACGTCGTCCGGGTCGACGAAGAGCATCTCGAGCGCCCACGCCTGCGCGTCCGCGGCGAGCGAGAAGAAGCGCCGCAGCTCGATCACGAGGACGTCGGGCTCGGGGCACTGAAACTGCTCGAACGAGTGCGCAAAGCCGAGGACGTACTCGCGCGGGACCGAGCAAATACCGCGGATATCGACGTCGCTCGTCGGCGTCGAGGTGCCGTACGAGTGCGAGCCCGCGCGCGCGAGCCACAGGGTTCGGCCCCGAAGCCACGGCGGCGCATCACGAAAGCTCGGAACCTCGTTGCTCATGCGACCGCCGTGATGAGCCTTTGCTCGCGCGTTGGCAAGGGCGCGCGCCGAGAGAGTTTGCTATGCAGTCGCCCACGATGACGGTGAAGCGAATCAGCGCGAAAGAAGCGCACGAGTTGATCGACCGCGAGGGCTACGCGTACGTGGACGTCCGGACGGTGGGCGAGTTCGAAGGGGGGCGGCCCGCGGGGGCGTACAACGTTCCTGTGGCCAACGCGGCGCCGGGCGGGATGGCGCCCAATGATGATTTTGTGGGCGTCGTAGAGGCCCACTTCGCAAAGGACGCGAAGATCGTCCTCGGCTGCCAATCGGGCGGTCGAAGCCAGCGCGCCGCGGCGCTGCTCGTCGCCGCGGGCTTCACGAACGTCGTCGAGCAGCGCGCGGGCTGGGGCGGCGCGCGAGACCCCTTCGGCCGCGTCGTCGACAAGGGCTGGCAGAGCGAAGGGCTCCCGACAGCGTTCGGGCCCGACGCAGCGCGCGGCTACGAGGCGCTTCGCAGCAAGCGCTGATTCGCGTACGGGTCGCGCTCGTTCAGCGACGATACGCGATCGCAGCGCCAGCGCTCAGGTGGTGGTCGAGCGCACCGCCCGCGACCCACGTGTCTCCCACCATGGGATTCATCGAGTAGAAATAGCGTCGCGCGTCGGCGAGCACGCGCAGCTCGAGGCCCGCGACCAGGCCGATCGCGACGCCGAGCGTCGCCTCGACGCCCGCGGCCGTGGCGCGCACGAAGTAGTTTCGACCGATGTCCCCTGCGGCGAGCAGCGGCAACCCCGACGCGCCGAGCAAGATCCCGACGCGCTCGCCGGCGCCGATGCGCACGGACGCTCCCACGCGGATGCTCTGGTACTGCACCCCCGGAACGCCCGGGTCCTGCATCCCCGGCCCTCCGCCGCCGTTGTTTTCGATGGTGAAATGCTGCTGTCCGTACGTCGCGTGCAGGCCGATGTCGTGCAGGCCGATCGGCACACGAAATCGAAGCCCCACGTCGAACGACAGCGCCGTCGTGCCGTAGGTCATCGACCGCGAGTCGCGCGAAGACACGCCGAGGACGAACGCTCCCTGCGCGACGATCCCGAACCACGAGGCGACGCCCCGCGAGAAGTGCGCGCCCGGATACCACTCGACCGAGGCGTTGAGCGACGGCGCGGCCGCGAGGTCGTACCCGCGCAGCTCGCCGAACACGTCCTGGTGATACGAGAAGAACCTTCCGTACCAGCGCGCGCCCAAGCTCGCGTCGATCGCGGCGGGCCTCGGCGCTTGCGGCGCGGGCGGCTCAGCGGGCCCGGGATCGACCGCGTTGCTGCTCGAGGCGTTGCTCGCGTTCGCGCTCTGCGCGCTCGCGTTGGAGCTTCCCCAGCCGTCCGAGCTGCTGCTCTGCGAGCTCGAGGTCGTCGTGTTGGACGAGCTCGTCGCGTCCGACGGGGTCTCGCTCGACGAGCTCGAGCCGCTCGATTGCTCGGTGTCGGTGTTGCGTCGGCGGTTGCGTCGGCGGCGTTGCGCTTCGGCGTCGTCCGCCGCGAGCACGACCGACGTGAGCGTGAGCGCTGCAGAGAGCGCGACGAGTCGTTGGCGATTCATCACGGCAGGCGCGAGTATACATGGATCGCTCGCCATCCATGGCGCGCTCGAATCGCAGACGAAACAGCGCGAGCTCGTCGCGGGGAGAAACACAAAAGCCCCAACCGCGAATCAACGCGACTGGGGCTTCTGTGCGCTCGACCCGACGGCTGCATGAAATACAGCCTTCGAGCCGAGCTCAGCGCTCGATCAGAGCACCATTTCCTTGAGGCCCTTGAGGGCCGTGGCGCGCACGCGCTTGGACGCGGGCTTCGCCGGAATGGTGATCTTCTCGCGCGTCTGCGGGTTGATGCCCTCGCGCTCCTTGGTGGCGGGGCGCTTCACGACGCGGACCTTGAGGAGGCCCGGAAGCACGAACTCGCCCGGGCCACGGCCGGTCAGTTGCTTCTTCATCACTTCGGACAGAGCGTCGAACACCTCAGCAACCTTCTTCTTCGGAAGCTCGGTCGCCTCAGCAAGCTCCGCAAAGAGCTGGGCCTTCGTCAGTCGCTTAGCAGCCATCCCTGGTCTCCTTTTTTGCTCCGCGCACGTGCGTGGAGTGTTCTGAGCGGGGAATTGCCTATCAATCCCGCACTCGTTGGCAGCGTTGGTATCAGCGTCCCAATGCGCATGCAAGAGTGTGATTGCGTTTCGGTGCGGAAAAAATCAGCGTTCCTCCGACATCAACGCGAGGCGCCGCGCTTCTTGGAGGGACGTTTTCTGTCGCCACGAATCGCGCACGAAACGAGCCGCGCCGTCTCTTTGTTCATCCGAAGCTCTTCTTCGTCGGTCTGGTGATCCCACCCGAGCAGGTGCAACAGACCGTGCGCAAGCAGCGTAATTGCTTCGGTTTTTAGCGAAATCTTCCGCTCGCTCGCCTGCCTCGCCGCGGTGTCGACAGAGATCACGACGTCGCCGAGGTGATCGCCCGCGAGGTGTCCTTCTTCGCCCTCCCGCAGGGCGAAAGCTAGTACATCCGTCGCTTTGTCTTTGTGCCGATAGTCCCGGTTGAGGACCTGTATTTCGTCATCTCGACACAAAAGAATCGAGAGCTCCGCGCGGGGCAGCTCGAGCGCCCGCAGCATCTTCTCTGCGGCGAGCCGGAGCTCCGACGGCCTGACCTTGCGCCCTGCCCCCGACTGCGTAGCGACGTCGACGCGCAAGGATCACTCCCCTCCGCGGCCGCTGTCTTCGCCGTGCGACCGCGGTAATTTCGCGGAATCGGGCCCTTCGAGGCGCACGACGGGCGCGTTGGGAAGCTCGGGCGCGGCGTGGCCTCGATGGCAAACGCCAGCGCGTTGGTAGGGCTTCTCTGCGATCACGCGGTTGAACGCGTCCACCGCGCGCCACGATAGATACGCGCGGTTGAAGCCCACTGCTTGCTTGGGATCGAAGAAGGGGTTCTTCAATCCGCCGTGCGCGACGAGCGCGAGGACGTGCTCGGCGACCGAGACGGGGCAGCCCTCGAGGCGCACGACGGGCGCTTCTTTCTCGCGCGAGAGCTTGCGAAAGACCTTCACCATCTTCGCGTAGATGTCGTCGTGCTTGGCCTCGTGCGGGTCCTTGGTGTTGCGCGGCTTGTAGAGCGACTCGACCGACACGAGCGAGCCGTTGATGTCGCCCTTCCACTTCGCGCAGTCGCCGATGAAGAAGACCTTTTCGCCGGGCTTCGCGTCGATGGGCCCTTCGTACGCGCCGAACACGACGTGCGTGCGAGGCATGCTCTCGTCCGCCGTCGCGTCGTACTGGCGGATGATCTCGATGGCCTCTTCGATCGCGCCAGGGCAGCCGCCCCAACAATAGTCCGTGTGCTCGTGCTCGGGCGGGGGGCCCGCGTACGCGGTGATCTTGCTGCCCTCGAAGTACTTCTCGACGCGGATGAGCCCGACCTCGAAGCCCTTCGCGCGCTTCTGCGCCTCTTCGAGCGTGACGTCGCCCTCGATGACGATCTCGCTCAAATCCAAGGGCCCGAAGCCCTCCTCGGCGGACAGCCGCAAGTGAGGAACGGTCCTCGGATCGACGCCGATGATCGCGCAGCACACGGCGTCGAAGGCCACTTGATTGTCGCCCATGATCACGAGGTTCAGCTCGAAGGGCTTGGGCGTGAGCATCCGCCCCTCGCCCGCGACGATCGCGTCGATCACGATGAACTGCGGCTGAATGATGTACTGCAGGTCGCGGATCTTCTCGTCGAGCCGGTGATCGTGGTCGATCAGGCGATGACGGTCGTCTTGAATACCGATGTAGTTCTTGCAGCCGAACGTGACGGTGGTCCAAGGGTGCGCCTTGAACTTCGGCATGTTGACGAAGAAGTCCGCGTTGGCGACGGGCTCGGGCGTAAACACGTAGTCGCGCAAGCGCGAGGCGTGCGTGTACTTGATCTCGACCTGCTGCTCCTCCTCGAAGAGGTAGCGCTTGACGTCGGCGACGCGCTCGAGCATCGCGTCGAAGCCCGACTCGCGAAACACCATGCGCGTGGGGATCGTGATCCCGCAGCGCTCGCCGACGGCGAGCTCGGTCATCTTGCCCTTGTCGCGGTCCTTGAGCGCGCGCAAGACGCCCTCTGCAAACTCGGGCCGCGTGTGCGCGTACGGAAAGTACTCGCCGGCCGCGACGATGTTGGGCTTCACCAGCGTGCGCCCTTGCGGCTCGAGCCCGAGGGTCTCGAGGCCCTCGCGGACGATCGTCCGGATGCGGTCGGCGTCGTAGCGGTCGCAGTGGCGGATGATCACTCGGGGTCGTGCGACTGGCTTCATGGGTGTGGATCGTAGCGCCCGCGGGGCGCGGCAGCGTTGGAGTTTCGAGGTTTCGCGGTTTCGCGGCGGCGGTGAATCAGGGAGACGTTCGCCGTACGGTCGGGCTTTCTTTCTGGGGGCGCCTGCGGCAAAGTTGTCCCGAGCGAAGAGGGCACTGACGGTTTCATGGGAGACGAGACGACGACGCGGCGCGCGGCCGAGCGCTTCTCCCGACCACCCAATGACCGCAGCATTCGCTTGTGCGCGTGCGTGCACGAAGATGACGCGGTGGTTCTTGCGGCGCTCTCGTTCGACGGGTTTCTCGTGACGACGTGCGCGGCCAAGGAGCTGGCGACGACGGCGTCGACGCGCGGCGCCGAGGTGCTCCTCGTCGACGCGGATGTGCCCGATACGCTCGCCGCGGTCGCGCGGATTCGTCGGTCCGACTCGGTTCTGTCGACGTTGCCGATCGTGCTCGTGGGCATCCCGGGCGCGTCGCTGCGGACGGGGCTCGACGCGGTCGAAGCGGGCGGAGACGCATTTTTTCCTCGGCCCATTGATGCGGGAGATCTCGCGGCGCGGCTGCGTTCGCTCGTCGAGCTGCCCGCGTCCGACAGCGGCGCGGGGCGGCCCTCGGTCCTGCCCGAGCCCGAGCTCCGCGAGTCGACGGCGATTCGGATTCCATCGACGCCTCCGCCGAGCGGAAGTCGATCGCGATTGCAGAGCGAGCCGCCGTTGCCTGCGTCGATCGCGCCGCCGATGGGCGTGCTCGACTCGAGGCCGCCGCCCGCGCCGCCCGCGCTCTCGCCAGGTCTCACCGAAGTGCTGCGCGCTGCGGTCCAACGGGTCGGCGGCGACGGTGAGCTCTTGCTTCCGACGCTCGAAGACGACGCGGTCGACGAGCTCGTTCCCTCCGAGCTCCTCGAGCCGCTCGAAGCGCCCGCGGACGCCCTCGGCGAAGACGCCCTCGCCGTGGGAACGCAGAGCACCCCCGCAGGATGGAGCGGCGGTCAACCCGCGCGCCGATCGTCGCGCACGATGATGGCCGTGTCGCCCTCGTCCTCGCGCGCGACCTCCGCGGGCACACCCTCGATCACGCCGCTGTCGATCAACGGCGACGCGAGGCTCACGGGCGCGCTCGGGCGCTTCGGCGCAGGCGCGCTCCTCGGCGCGGCGTCGCGCGTTCGCGCCACGGGGTTGCTCGTGTTGCGCTCGGGGCCCGACAGCGAGTTTTCGCTCTCGCTCACGAGCGGTCACTTGCTCGCGATCGCCTCGCGACGCGCGGGCGACGAAGTGGGGCCCTTGCTCGCGCGGCTCGGCGCGATCCCTCGCGAGGCCGCGCGGTTCGCGATGGTCCCGCTCGACGCGGGGATCCGAGCCGCAGCGCCCCTCGCGGCGCGTGGATATCTCGCGGCCGATGCGCTCGCGCTCGCGCTCGGCTCCGCGGCGCGAGAGCTCGTGTTCGACCTCTTGTCTCTGCCCGAGCTCTCGTGGGAGATGAACTCGCTCGAGACCGCGACAGAGATCCCCCTCGCGCCCCGCGCGCTCGACGCGCTGCTCTTGCTCGCGGCGCGCGCGAGGATCGAGCCCGAAGACGCGTTCGCGGCGCTCGGCGGCGACGAGGCAACGCTCTCGCTCCGCGCCGACGCGTCGATCCCGAAGGCGCTGCAGCTCCTCGGGCAAGAGCGCGAAGCGATCGAGCTCGCGCGAGGCGGAGCGCGATCGTCGTCGGTGAAGGGCGCGTTCGGCGTCGGAGTGTTTCCTGCGATTCTCGCGCTCGCGTGGCTCGGGATGCTGCGCGTCGAGGGGCCGGCGTCCGCGATGTCCGAGCCCGAGCCCGCGATCGCCGACGAGCGCGCGCGCGTACGAGCGCTCGTCGAAGCCGCGCAGCGCAGAGACCTCTTCGCGCTGTTGGGCGTGAGCGAGTGGAGCACGCGCGCGTCGGCGCGAGAGGTCCTCGCGGCGCGACGAGCCGAGGTCGACGGATTGGCGCAGCGGCACCCGCACGCCGATTTTTCCGTGGTTCACGCGGCGATGACCGAGCTCGCGACGCTCGTCGACGACGCCGAGTCGTGGAAGCGCTTCGTCGACGCGCTGAGAACGCGCAGCTGAATCGCAGCTCGTTCGCCGCGGCTCGGCTCGCTGTCCCTCGACGATGCTCGCCTGAGGCGCGGTACAAACTGCCGGCGCGCACGATCACGGTCTCCACAAACGTGCGAACCCCGCGGCAAGGGTGATACGGTCCGCTCCGTAGCAAACGTGAGCGCGCGTCGCGACCGATGTTCGCGCGACGCGGAGCACACCCAAACGCGAGGTCTTCGGTCATGGCGTTCGATCCAGGTGGTGGCGGTCAGGGCGGTGGGTGGAATCCCGGTGGAAATCCTCCAGGCGCTGGCGGTCCTTGGGGCCAGCCACAGCCCGGCGCCCCGCAGCAGCCTCAACAGCCGCAGCAAGGCGGCGCGTGGGGACAGCAGCCACAACAGCCACAACCGCAACAGCCGCAGCAGGGCGGGTGGGGGCAACCGCAGCAGCCAGCGCCCGGCGCTCCGCCTCCGGGTGGTGCGTGGGGTCAGCCGCAGCAGCCAGGCGCGCCCGCGCCCGGTGCTGGCTTCGGCCAACCGGCGGGACAACCCGCGTTCGGACAGCCTGCGCCTCAGCCGGGCTTCGGTCAGCCCGCGGGACAACCCGGATTCGGTCAGCCAGCGCCGCAGCAACAAGCGGGCTGGGGGCAACAAGCAGGAAACGCCTTCGGACAAGCGGCCAATCAGCTCGCGCCCGTGGGCGCGCCCGGTGGGCCAGCGCCGACCAACCCGTGGATCCCAGGGATCGTGTCGTTCTTCTTTCCGGGCCTCGGCTTGCTGATGCTCAAGGACAAGAACCGCAGCAAGCTCGCGGGCGCGATCTTCGGCGGATACATCGCCGCCAACATCCTGATTTGGCTGCTTTCGTTCATCTTCATCGGGATCCTCGAGCTCTACTTCTTCGGCACGATCGTCAGCCTGTTGCGCCTCGTGGTGTGGGCGGCGTTCGGCCCCGGCTCGATGATCTTCACCCACGACGAGACGGTGAAGGCGTACCCACACCTCGGGCAGCCCATCTTCTTCAAGAACCCGGTGAAGATCCCACCGTCCCTCCAGTGACGAGTTCGGCGGGGAGCACACAAAAGTAGTGCGAGTTGTTGGGGGGAGTGCAGTACGATGCGCTATCGCTGCGATGGCCGACTCGCGCACGATTCCTCCGCCGGACTTCGACGACGACGATCCCGCAGGGCAAGCCGCGTGGGAGATCGCGACGGCTGAAACCCTGCGCGCGCGCGGTGACCTCGCCGACGCCGCGAGCTGGTACCGCCGCGCCGCCAACCATTTGATGGAGGCCGGCGACGACGAGCGCGCGATCGAAGTGGCCAAGCTCGCCGCCGAGCTCGTCGCGCTCGAGTCCGCGGTGCGCCCCGCCTCCGAGCGAACGGCGAGCAAAGCGCCGCCCGCGGTGGTCGCGTCGGTCAGCCCGAGCGCCGCCTCGGCCACGCCCGCCGCGAAGCCGGACCCCGCGAAAGCCAAAGCGCCCGAGCCCGCGCCGGGGAGCGCCGCCGCGAAGATCTTCGGCCCCGGCGGCGTCACCAAACCCACAGGACAAATCCCGGCGCCCGGCGCTGCCGCCAACGCGAGCGCGAGCGCGAACAACGCCGCGACGAAGAGCGTGTTTCCGACGCAGTCGCCCGCGCAGCCGCCGCCGCACAAGCCCACGATTTCAAGTTCGCCCGGCCAGCCTGCGCAGAGCTCGCTCCCGAAGCCCACCGGCGCGCACCCTCGTCCCGCGAGCGTCGCGCCTCCGCCAGCGACGCGCACGACAGTGCAGACCCCGTCGCTCGGGACGCCGAGCGCGCGTCCGCCGGTCCCCGGTCCTGCGCCGCGCGTTCCGGGCCCCGCGCGATCGCTCACGCCGCAGCCGCAACAAGCAGTGCGCCCCTCGGCGTACGCCGCGCCCGCATCGCCCGCGGCGCGCAACGTCGCGATCCCACCGCCCGCCGCGACGGTCGAGCCGCAGAGAGCGCCGCCCCCCGACGGCGGTGACACGTCGGTGATTTCGCTGGGCGCGATCGCGTCGCCCATCGCGTCGCTGCTCGACGAAGCGGTCGCCAACCTCGAGCCGGTGCAAGACGCGTCGAGCCCTGCGCCCGTCGCCAAGCGCCCGTTGTCGTTTCTGCCGCAGCGCGCGGCGGAGAGCGAGTCGATCGCCGCGAGGCTCTCGGCGCTCCCGCTCTTCAGCGATTTGCCTGCGGATTCTCTGAGGCAACTGTCGCGGCAGCTCATCACCGAGTCGCGCAGCGCTGATGAAAACGTGTGCGAGTCGGGCGCGCCCGAGGGGCCGCTCTACGTGATCTTGTCGGGCAGCGCGTGGGTGGGCGTCGCCGGGCGCGCGTCGCCGCTCGCGGTGCTCACCGCGGGAGACTTCGTCGGCGAAGTCGCGGCGCTCTACGGCGGCCCTCGCACGGCGACGGTCGTCGCGCGCGAACCCATGGAGCTCGTCGGCGTCTCGCCTTCGGTGCTTCGCGCGATGGCCAGGGATTTTCCTGCGTTTCGCGAGTCGCTGATCGAGTCGGTGCGAGAGCGCATGACCGAGTCGCTGCCGCACATCGCGACCTCGCTGCGGAGGCTCACGGACGAGGCGCGCAAGGCCATCATGGCCGCGAGCGAGTTCGTCGAGCTCGCCGAGGGCGCGGAGATGATGGTCGAAGGCGAGCCCGCGCCCGCGCTCTTCATCGTGGCCGCTGGCGAGGCCGAGTGCTTCGGCGGCGAGCTCGGCGTGAGCAAAGCGGTCCGCGCCCGCGTCGGCGAGATCGTCGGCGCCTCCAGCGTCATCACAGGAACGCCGTCCGGCGTGAGCGCCCGCGCCGCACGAACGCTCCTCGCCGCGAAGATCTCGCGCGACCAAGTGCGCGAGCTGCTCAAGACGATCCCCTCGATCGCGGACCTGCTCGAAGACGTCGCGGCCCCCGGGCGCGGCGTCGTGTGCTGAGAGGGCTTCGCTTCAACGCCTCGCGATCGCTGCGCCGAGCGCGACCAGCGCGAGCGCGAAGATCACGCGTTGAATCCTCCGCAACCGCGGCGCGTGCTCGGCGACGAACACGGGAGTCTCCTGCTTTTTTTCAGGCGGATCGACTCTTCCATCCGTTCCATCCGTCCCGTCCGTCCCGTCCGTCCCGTCCTCGCGCTCGGTGCTCGCTCGCTCCGGCTGCAGCACGGTGACCTTCGCGACGCGACGCACGCGTCGGTCGAGGGCGCGCTGCATGAGCACGAGCAAGATCCCGCTCGCGAGCTCGATCCAAAACGCGCGCGAGCCGATGAGCGCGCTCGTCTTTCGCGAAGGGCCGAGCAACACGAGGACGAAGCCCGCGCCCACCCCCGCGAACATCCACGGCTCGCACACCGCGCGGAGCAGCTTCTTGCTCGCGAGCACGAGCGCGGCGCGCGCGTTCGGGTCACGCTCGTTGTCCGCGGCGCTCGCGACGCGCGTAAGGGCGAGCGCTCCGCCGAGCCACAAGGACACGCCGAGCAAGTGCACAACGAGGGCGAACTGCCGCAACCACGTCATCGCTCGACTGCCGGAGTGCACACAGAGCACGGCAGCGCGGCCATGGTCAAACCCTTGCCCAATCGAAAGGTCGCCGCGTACGGTCGGCCGCACGCCGCACGACCGTCATGACGCGCTCGAACCGACCGATCGAAGCCAATCTCCCGCACGACGCCTCGCGCGGCGAGGGCGAGCGCGCGCCCGACGGGAGCTCTCGTGAGCGGTCCGAACCCATCGCGCGATCACCAGTGTTTTCTCGACGGAATGCGCTCTCGCTGGGGGTCGCGTCGCTGGCGTCGCTGCCGACGATCGGGTGCAGCGGACGAGGGCGATCGACGGTGACGTTCGGCGTGCTCGCAGCGAAGACCGGCGCGCGAAGCGTGTGGGGCAACGATTTGTTGCGCGGGATCGAGCTCGCGATCGAGCGCGCAAACGCGCGCGGCGGGCTGCACGGACGAAGGGTGAGGCTCGCGATCACCGACGGTCGGAGCCGCGACGAGCAAGCAGCGACGTTTGCCAAACAGCTGTGCGAGCGCGAAGACTCGGTCGTCGTGTTCGGCGAGCTCGGCTCGGCGGCGTCCGAGCGCGCGGCCAACGCGTGCGCAGAGAAGTCGGTTCCGTTCGTGGCGGTGGGCTCGACGGCGAGGGACGTCTCGCGCGCCAACGAGTTCGCGTTTCGCGTCGCGCCGACGGACATCGAGCACGCGCTCGCGCTCGCGAAGTACACGCGACAGACGCTGCAGAAGCGCCGCGTCGCGGTGCTGTATCGACGCAACTCCGTGCTGCAGCTGCAGCTCGCCGACGCGTTCGCAGAGGCCATGCGGCGCAACGGCGGCGACGTGCTCGTGCGCGAGACGTTCTCCGACGTCGACACGGACGTGGTGGCGTTGGCGAACCAGCTCCGTGGAGCGAATCCCGAGGTGGTGTTCGTTCCGACGCTCGCGGCGGACGGGGCGCGCGTCGCGCTCGCGCTGCGCAACGCGCGCGTGACGGGGCAGCTGCTCGCGACCGATGGATGGCGCAGCGAGGCTGTCTTTGCAGTGGGCGCAGAAGCGGTCACGGGCGCGATCGTGACCGACGCGTTCGCGCCCACCGCCCCGCGACCGGCGACGGAGGCCTTCGTCCAAGTGTTTCGCGAGCGATTTCGCGCGGAGCCCGGGACGTTTGCGGCGCTCGGGTTCGACGCCGCGCGGTGGGTTCTGTCGGTGGCGACCCGCGTTCCTTCGCTGGAGTCGCGGCCGATGCGCGACGCGATGGCGGGCTCGCAGTTCGACGACGGCGCCACGGGCCCGCTCACGGTCGACGCGCGACGAATGCTCACACGGCCCGTTCAATTGCTGCGCATCGAGCGCGATCGCTTCACCTACGTGGACGCGGTCGCGCCGTAGCAGGCGCGCGCGTCGCCGGCGTTCGCGCAGCAGGAGCGCCCGCGTCCGCAACGGCCGGCGTCGCGGCAGCGCGAGGGCGCACCACAATTCGACCGCGGAGCATGTTCATCCAGCACTGAAACGGGTGCTCGCCCACGGTGAGCGCCGGCAGCTCGACCACCACCGGCTGATTCGTCGGCAACATCCGCCGCAGATTGAACGTAGGAAACACGACCTCGCGCGAGCACGGGCTGTAGTCCCGTCGCACGAAGCGCAGCCGGAGCACTTCTCCTTCGGTGGCCTCGATCACGTTTGGCGTGTAGCGACCGTCGACGACGATCTCGACCTCGCGCGCCTCGGGGACCGCGGGCTGCGCCCACGCGGGAAGTGAAGCGAGCGAAAAGGCGCTCAACGAAGCGAGCGCGGCGAGCGAAAATGTTCGGCGAGTCGGTGCGTGCATGGTGGGTCCGTGACTGGGGATAGCAGCGAACGGGCGATGCGTGACAGACGGAGCGACACGAGGGCGTATTCGCCAGGGCGCTCACTTCGCTTGCGCGAGCGCCCTTTGCGCCTTGCGTTGCATCCTCGCGCGAATGCTCTCGGCCACGGCCGTCGCCTTCTTCGCGAGCGCTGCTCCGAACGCCTTCTCGCGTTCGAGCACAGCGAGCGCGGGCTCACCGATGGACTCGAGCGCGATCTTCGCGGCCGCTGCGGCGCTGCCTCCGCCCTCTTTCGTCTCTGCGAGGATCGGAACCAGCGCCGTCACGTGCCGCTCGGTGTCTCCGTCCTGCGCCCAGAGCGCCCAGTGCGCGTGCGCGCGCTCCCAAGGAGGACCGTTGCTCACCCGCTCTTCGAGCGCGGCCTTCGCGCCGACCGCCTTCGGTCCCATCGCGAAGAGCGCCTCGTACGCGCCCTTCGCCGCGTACATCGACTGCTCGACGTGGAGCAAGCTCGTCAGCGTGCGGAGCGCGCGCGCGTCACCCGCGCCGCACGCCCCGAGCGCTTCGCACAAGTGGTGCACTTCCATTCCGTAGAACCACCGAGGATTGTCGGCGCGCTCTCGATCGATCGCCGCGATCAAGGGCTCGATCGCGCGCGGGGACGGGCAGTACGTGAGCGCTCGGAGCGCTGTTTCGCGAACGTCTTCGTCTGCGAGCAGCCCAATGAGCGCGTCGAACGCCTCTTCGGGCAGCGGCGCAGACTCGGCGCTCTCGACGATCGCGTCGATCGCTTCGGTGCGCGCGTCGGCGTCGAGGGCGGGGTTCACAGCCGCAGCGAGGTGCGCAGCGAGCGCGGCGTCGGGCTTCGGGGTCTCTGCCATGATGCGCAGAGGGTCACACGCCGAACTCACGGAGCCCAATTGTCGACGACCCGGTTCGCGATCTCGTTGTCCATGATCCGCGTTTCACGAGGAGATTCACGGATCGATCGAGCACCTTCGCAACACGAGCCCTCACCCGTCGCGCCCCACGAAGCGCCGCCACAGCGCGCTCGGGACCTTGCGCCAGCCCTGCTCTTTGACCGCGGTCCACACGGGCTTTCCGAGCAGGGCGACGCCGATCCAGAAGAGCACTTCGGCGACGAGGGCCGAGCCACCCGACAACGCCGCCGCGCGCGCCGTGGCGCCGAGCGCGAGCGGCGCGCCGAGCACCACGAGCCACAGCAGAAACGACAGCGCTACGAAGACGACACCGACGCGCGTGAGAAAGAGCTCCATGACTGGGTGCATCGAGCGTAGGGCTCGCGCTCGATCGGGCCCAGTCGCGTCGCGACAAGCGGCGGTGTAGGTCGTACCAACCGTGGTTGCACAGGCACGGGCCGCAAGCGGGGCTCGCCCTGGGCGCGTCGACGCTGCGTACCGTCGAACGCGTCGCGCTTCGACGAGCGACGGCGACCTCGCGGCGACTTCACGCGATCCCGCGACGCAGCTCCGTCACAGAACGCGCGATCACTGCTAGCAGCCCGCTATGCCACTCATTTGCCGCCGGAGCGCTCGGTCGATCGTGACGCTCGTTCTCGTGCTCGCGTCGAGTCGGTGCTCTTCGGGCCAATCCACGACGCCCGCTGCGTCGAACGCGCGCGAGTCTTCTGGATCGACCTCCAACGCGGATGCGCTCGCGACACCCGAGCCCGTCGCGGACTCGGGGAGCGCCATCCCGGACACAGGGGCCTCGCCGAGCGCCGATGGATCGCCGTCGAGCGCGCCAGATGCCACGGCTTCGAGCGCCCCCGACGCGAGCCCGCAGACGCCGCTCGAGCGCGAGCGCGCGGCGTTTGCCGCAGCGATTCCGGTGTTTCGCAGGCACTGTGGCGCGTGTCACCTGCGCGAGAGCGGGCGACGCGCGGCCCTTCACCACTTCGACATCACCGTCGATCCGTTTGGCGGACACCACAGGCACGAGATGACCCTCGTGCTCCGACGCGTGCTCGGCGAGGTCACAGGACGCGAGGCGACGATGCCGCCGCGCGCGCCAGGGAGCGTTCAGGGCGAAGACCTCGCGCTGATTCGACAGTGGCTCGCCGCGCGCGACGCGCTCGAGCGACGAGCGCAGTGATTCCAATTCGATCCACGAAACCCAAGGACACCATGAAGATCTCGACCACGGCACACGCGCTACTCCTCGCGACCCTCGCGGGATGCTCTCCGGCGAGCCCGCAAGACTCGGGCACCAACGACGCAGCCACGGTGGACACAGGCGTCGCGAGCGACACCGGCGTCGCGTCGGGCGACGCAGGATCCAACGCCGACGCGAGCGCCGACGGCATCACGCTCTTGTCTGTGTCCGTCGTCGTCCATGGAACGATGCAAGTCCGCTGGGCAAATCCCTCGACTCCGTGCGACCAAGTCACGGTCGAACGATCGTCCAACGGCGCGGCGTTCGTCACCGCGATGACCGTCACCGGAAGCGCGACCTCGATTCGCGACATGCCCGGTCACGAAAACGGGACGTACTGCTATCGAGCCGTGTGCCTTCGCAGCCGCGCAGCGTCAGCGCCCTCCAACGAACTGTGTGCGATGCAATGAAACGCTTGATCCTCGGCCTCGCCGTCAGCGTCGGACTCTGCGTCTCGTGTGGCCAACCGGGCCCCAGCGCGCCGTATCTCACGCGCCGCGCGTACGCGCCCACCGGGCGAACGGTGACCGTCGACCTCGAGGCGCGAGACGTTCGCTGGGAGGTCGGCCCATCGGCGATCTACAACGCGTGGACGTACAACGGGACGATCCCCGGCCCCACGATCGAGGCCACTGCCGGCGACACGATCGTCGTGCGACTCACCAACCGAAGCGCACATCCAGTCTCGGTTCACACGCACCTCGTGGACTTCGCGCAGAGCGAAGACGGCGCGGACGCTCCGTCCATCGCGATGCCGGGACAGACCGTGTCGGTCACGTGGTTCACGCGACACGCGGGCGTCGTTCCGTACCACGATCACGCGAGCGAGCAGGGCGTACGCCGAGGGTTGCACGGAGCGCTCGTGCTCCACGCGCCCGACGAAGCCCCGGCGATGGAGCAGGTCGTGGTCTTGAGCGACCTCGATCAGACCGCGTTCGAGCAGCTGCCCGGCGTCGTCAACCCGCGCACAGGAATGATCCCGGACGGCGGCACCTACCGCGGCGAACACCAGTACATGCACGTGATCAACGGCCGCGCGTACGAAGACTCGATCCCGCTCTTTCGGGGACAGGTCGGGAGGCTCAGCCGCTGGCGCGTCGTGAGCATCGGCGTCGAAGCCCACACCTGGCACATTCACGGCCATCGCTGGCTCGACGCGGCGGGCGAGCTCACGGACAACATCCAGCTCGCGCCGGGCATGTACAACACCTTCGAAGTCACTCCGTCACGCGCGGGAAACTGGATGGTCCACTGCCATTTTCCCAATCACATGGCGGGCGGGATGATGGCGCGGTTCGAGGTAACTCCGTAGCCGCCCTCGCGAGCCACTCCCTCTTTGGGTCAACAACACCATGCACTTGCGACACGCGCTCTCACTCTTGTTCTGCGTGGCGATCTCGGCCTGCGCTACGCGCGCGGTGCCCGACTCGTACGCGCCAACCTCCGCGCTCTCGGTCGAAGCTCGATCGGGACCCTCTCCTGTCGCGGCCGTCGCGCTGCGCGAGGACCCGCCGATGCCCGACGAGCCGTCGGACTCGGGCCTGTGGCGCGAGCTCGAAGACCCAGACGCCGCGGTATTTCCCTTACCGAGCGAGCCCGGCTCGAGCTGGGGCGGAGGGGCGCAGCCTCCCTCGCAAGAGACGCACACACATTCAACAGGAGGCCACCACCATGGCCCGTAACCGCACGAAGGCACCGTTCTCGCTCGGCGCGCTCTTGGCGCTGCTCGCTCCTCTCGCGACGCAAGCGTGCGTCTCGCACTCGATCCGCGACGACCTCGATCGCGTCTCGCGTCGGACGCGCGTCGAGCTCGCCCCCGCGCTCGAGGCGCCCGAGGTCGACGTCGAGTCTCGCGAGACCGTGCGCCGCACGCTCGCCGCGCCCATGACCGCCGAAGACGCCGTGCGCGTCGCGATCAGCAACAACCGCTCGCTCCGCGCGTCGCTGCGCGAGCTCGGCGTCTACCGCGGCAGGCTCGTGCAAGCAGGGCTCGTCGCGAATCCCGCGGTCGAGTTCGACATCCGGCACCCCAACGACCCCGTGCAGCCCGTGCAGTTCGACCTCGCGCTCGAGTGGGACCTGACGCACTCGCTGCTCGCTCCCGTCCGCGCTGGCGTCGCGCGCGCTGAGCTCGACGCGGCGAGACACCGCGCGGCCGGCTCGGTGATCGAGCTCGGATTTCGTGTGCGCGCGGCGGTGTTCGCGATGCAAGCGGCGCGCGCCAGACTCACCGTGGCGACCCGCGCGCTCGACACGTTCGCCGCAGGCCGCGACGCGGCGCGAGCGCTCACCGAAGGCGGCAACGTGATCGCGCTCGACCGCGTCACGCACGAGGCCGCGTACGAGAGCGCGAGGGTCACCGTGGCGCAGCTCGAGCTCGAGCTGCTCGAGCGACGCGAAGAGCTCTCGCGGCTTCTCGGCGCGCACGGAGACGAGACCGCGTGGAGCCTGCGGGACGAGCTGCCGACCGTCCCCGAGCAGTACGAAGTGGTCCCCGACCTCGAGCGCCGCGTGATCACCGCGTCGCTCGCGCTGCAGGAGCAGCGAAGCGCGCTCGAAGCGCACGCGCGGCGCACGGGCCTCACGCGCGCCGAGGGGCTCATCCCCGACGTGTCGCTCGACGTTCACATCGAGCAAGACGGGCCCTTCTGGGAGGCCGGCGGAGGCGCGCGCGTCACGCTCCCCCTCTTCGATCGTCGCCAGGGAACGCTCACCGCCAACGAGGCCACCTTCGACGCCGCGATGGAGCGCTACCTCGGCGCCGCGATCGACCTGCGTTCCCTCGCGCGCTCCGCTCGAAATCGTGTGCTCAGCGCGCACGCTCGCGCGAAGCAGTACGCGACCGTGATCGTCCCAGCGCGAAGGCGCGTGCTCGAGCAGTGGATGCTCCAGTACAACGCGATGCAAATCGGCGTGTTTCCGCTGTTGCAAGCGCGGCGCGACGAGCTCGACGCGCAGATGCGCGCGATCGAGACGGCGCGCGAGTTCTTCACTGCGAAGGCCGCGCTCGAAGCGCTGCTCGCAGGCCGCTCAGTGGGCGGTGATTCGATGTCGAGCATGTCCGCGGTCGAGCTCTCGGGCTCGGCGAGCGCGGCGCACGGAGGGCACTGATCCGATGGACCGACGATCGTTTGTTTCGATGGGCGCCATCGCGACGGGCATGGCTGCCCTCGTGAAGGCTTCGCAATCCAAAGCGCAGAGCCAGGACGCTGGCCCGACGAGCGCCGACGCAGGGCAGCCCGACGCGAGCGCTGCGCCGCCGCGGGCCAACGAGATCACGCCGGGACAGCCGCGCGTGCACACGCTCAACGGCGAGGCGCTCCCGTGGCGCATCGTCGACGGCGTGAAGGTTGGACACCTCGTCGCTGAAGAGATCGACCACGAGTTTGCGCCAGGGCTGCGCGCGCGCGTGTGGGGCTACAACGGGCGCACCCCCGGGCCGACGCTCGAGGCGATCGAAGGAGATCGCCTGCGGATCTACGTCACCAATCGCTTGCCCGAGCCCACCGCGGTGCACTGGCACGGGCTGATCCTGCCCAACGGAATGGACGGGGTCGCAGGGCTCACGCAGCGGCCGATCCAGCCGGGCGAGACGTTCATGTACGAGTTCGTCCTGCGCGATCCGGGGACGTTCATGTACCACCCGCACTACGACGAGATGACGCAGATCGCGCTGGGAATGCACGGGATGTTCATCGTGCACCCGCGCAGGCCGCGCGGGCCGCGAGTGGATCGCGACTTCGTCTTGATGACCCACGAGTGGAAGATCGACGCCGGCGCGCGAAGGCCCAACCCCAACGCGATGGCGGACTTCAACGTCCTCACGTTCAACAGCAAGGCGTTTCCCGCGACGGAGCCCATCGTCTGCGCGCGGGGCGAAAGAGTGCGAATTCGCATCGGCAACCTGAGCCCGATGGACCACCACCCGATCCATTTGCATGGGCTCAATTTCAAGATCACCGCGACGGACGGGGGCTACATCCCCGAGCAAGCGCAGCACCCGGCGACGACGGCGCTCGTGCAGACGGGGAGCACGAAGGTGATCGAGTTCGTTCCGCAAGAGCCGGGCGACTGGGCGATGCACTGCCACATGACGCACCACGTGATGATGCAGATGGGGCACAACGCGCCGCCCATGGTCGGGGCCAACACGCGAAGGCTCGATCGACGCATGAGCAGGGTCGTGCCCGACTACATGACCATGGGCACGACGGGCATGGGCGGCATGGGTGAGATGCCCATGCCCATGCCCGAGAACAGCCTGCCGATGCGCGGAGGCCCAGGGCCCTTCAGCTACATCGACATGGGCGGGATGTTCACGATCCTCAAGGTGCGCGACCGCGTCGTCGGCGGCGAGCGCGACCGATGGTTTCAACACCCGCCAGGAACGGTCGCCACCGTCGCAGACCCCGCGAGGATGCGCGCCGACGGGATCGACCCCGACCGCCGGCGCTGACACACACAATCAATTCGCCGCGGCTTCGCCTTTGGCTTCGGGCTTCGCTTCCGCGGCCCGCTTGCGGCGCACGCGGCGCACGATGAAGTACCCAGCGCCGCCCACCACCAGCAACACGAGCGCGTAGAAGAGCGGAACGACGATCTCGCGGTGTCGCCCGAGCCCCAGTCGATCGATGAAGAGCGCGTTGCCGACGCGCGCGCGAATCCAGCCTCGGAGCCCGGTCCCCTCGCCCGCTTCGAAGTCCGTCACGCGCGAACGATTGCGCAGCGCCGCGTCCACCACCGCGCGCGGCGTCTCGCGCACCTCGCGCGCAGGCGCGACCGCCACAGCGCCGTCGCTCGTCGCGGTCGCCGCGCCGCCACCGTCGGTGCTCGCGGCGGCCGTGAGCGCGGGGGCCGCGGGCGCGACGACGCCGATGTGATTGACGACCTCGCGCTCCCACCCGCGCGACGGACGATTGACGACGCCGCCCTCGGAGCCGACGTACATCGTGGTCGACCCGCCGCCGTCGAGGTTGAGACCGCGATACGCGCCGAGCTCGATGAGCAGCTCGGCCATCTCGTAGAGCGTGCCTCCGTGGCTCGTCGCGCGACGACCGTCCACGGTGACGAGGATCACTTTCTTGCCGTCTTCGCTCACGCCGACCGCGGTGCGGGGCTCGCGCGTGTTGCGGTTCTCGAACTGGTGGAGCTCGTCGGAGATGCGCCCTCGCTCGACGATCAACGGTCGGCCCGAGACGCCGTCGGTGATGCCCCGTCGCTGCGCTTCGACCACGTCGCTCGGGCGCGAGATCATCGCGTTGCCGTCGCGCGTGTACGCGAAGAACCCGAAGTCCGCGTCGTCGCTCGACCACACCTGACCGCCGCCGGCGGCGAGGCCCTGCGCGCCCTGCAATCCGCCCCAGAATCCGCCGTTGATCGCCGCGGCGAGGTTGGCGCCGCGGGCGAAGGCGCTCGTCGCCTTCCACCGTTCGCGCAGGGGCGTACAGCGAATCGCGACGCCCGGGACGTTGAGGTCGATGACGAGCGCGTGAAACTCTGCGGGCGCCGGCGTCGTTCGGTGCAAGTGCTGGATGCCCGCGTTGGGTCGGGTCATCACGTCGATCGCCTGCGCGCTGCGAGGCGCGCTGACGAGCGCCCACGCGACGAGGGCAGCCCACACAAACGAGCGAAAGAGCGCCGAGGGGCGCCGGTGCGAGAGCGTCGAAGTTCGCGTCATGGCGGCTGTGAGTGGAATCTCTGGCGGCAGAGTTGCTATTCCGCCGCGCTTCGTGCTGTGAGACGACCGGAAGGCGACGCGCTCAGCAACGACGAACGAGGCCGCGTCGAGTTGCCACAGTGACTCTGGACCGTCAACCAAGGCACCAATTGTCCATTCGCCCCTACGTGCTCGGGGTCGCCCTCGCGGCGAGCTCGCTCGGCGGACGGTGTTCGCGTTCGGAGACACCGACGAACAACGCTCGGGACGCGCGGACCGCTTCCCCAGCGCCCGCCACCGACAGCGGAACGATCGCGACGACAGCGCCCGACGCACGCGCCGCAGCAGCGCCCGAGGACAGCAGCGTGGAGGGGACCCCGGACGCGACGGCCACGGGCAACGCGGACGGCGGCGAGCCTCGCGTGGTCGCAGGCGCCGACGGAACAAGCTCGTTTCTCGGGGTCGACGAGCGATCGATCCTCCGACGGCTGTGCGACGGCGAGGTCGTCCGGATGCAGCGCAACACCGGCGGGAGCACGCTGTCGTTTCGCGTGTGGTTCGCGGACGGCGGCCGGGGGCTGTTCAAGCCGCAGCAGACGAACAGCGTCGCGAATTTTCGCGCTGAAATCGCCGCGTATCGCATGTCGCGCTACCTGAATCTCCACCGCGCGCCGCCCGCGTGTGGGCGGACGATCCCGCGCTCGATGCTGCAGCGAACGGCGGACGCGACCGGCGACGTGACGTACTCCGAGCGCGTGATGCGCGAGGTGCTCGGCCGAGGCGAGATCGTTCCGGGCGCGATGATCTACTGGGTTCCCGGCGGCCTCGAGAACGTCCCGGGCTCCGAGCGGTACCCGGACCTGCTCGATACGACCAAGCCCCTCGCGGACGGAGATCGAACGCTCGCCGCGGATTTGTCAGCGCTGATCCTCGTCGATTTCATCAACGACAACATCGACCGCTGGTCCGGCGGAAACATTCTTCGCCAGCGCGCGACTGCGCAGAACCCCGCGCCGCCGATGCTCTTCATGGACAACGGCGCGGCGTTCACCATCGGCCGCGACAACATGGGCGCTCGGCCGACGGACCAATCGCAGCGGTTGGCGCGCATCTCTCGCGTGTCTCGCTCGCTCGTCGGCCGGCTTCGCGCGATGAACGCCGATTCACTCTCGCGCGAGATGCGCCTCGATCCCTTGGGCTCTCCGGTCGGAGACAACGGGATCGCGGCGATCCTCGCGCGTCGCGACCGGCTCGTGCAGCACATCGACGCGATGATCACCGCGCGCGGCGAGGCTGCGGTCTACGCGTTCGAATAGGCGCCCGCGCGGACGACGCGTTGCGCGGCGGCGGGTTCGTCCTACGCTACAACGCTGCAATGACCTCGCAACGACTGACGCTCGAGCAAGCGCGCGCGAGCTGGTGGCAGCGCCAGTGGCTGCTCACTGCGCCGCCTGCAAAGACGCCGCTCGTCGACGTCGTGTCGGCGATCGGATGGATTCCGCTCGCGTCGGTCGCGAGCGCTCCCCTCGCACTGTTCGCGCGCGGCGCCCTCGCAGAGCGCGCCCCGTTCGACGAGGCCGTGTGCAAGTCGCACGCGCTCGTGATCGCGCCGGGGCCGAAGAGCTCGACGTGGCTCGTCGCCGCGCAAGAAGCGCCCGTGTGTCGCGCGTTTGCGGTCGCGGACCTAGCGTCGCGCGAAGCGCGGATCGCGGCGTCTGTGTCGCTCACCGCGCGGGACCTCGACGCGACGCGAGACGCGCTCCGAGCGCTGCTCGGCGAGCCGCACACCGCGGACGAGCTTCGTCGCAAGCTGCCAGAAGCGGCGCTCCGTCCGCTCGGCGACGTGGGAAAGCGCAACGGAGTCCCCACGCTCGCGTCGTTGGTGCTGAAGCAACTGTGGGCGACCGGCGAAGTGTGGCGCGTTCCGCCGAGCGCGCGGGGCGACGATCCGACGTCGCGTTGGCAGATCGACCCCAACCCGCGGCCCACGCCCTCCGCTGCGGACGCGGTGGGCTTCGTCGCTGCGCGGTGGCTCGGCGCGTTTGCGCCCGCGCCCCTCAAGAGCTTCGCGCTCGCGTTCGGCCTCGCGACGGGGCGCGCCAAGAGCGCGCTCGAGTCCATCGGCGCGCGCGAAGTCGCCGTCGAGGGAGTCGAAGACGGGTGCTGGGTGCCGGGGGACTTCGCGGCGCCCGAGACCGTCGACGCGAGCGTTTTTCCAGCGAAATTCCTGCCCGTTCGCGACCCGCTCACGGACGTTCACCTCGCGCACATGGCGAGCTCGACCGTGGCTCGCGCGGTGACGGCGCGCGCGCACGGCGTCGGCGCGACGATCGTGTCTCGCGGCGAAGTGCTGGGCGGCTGGGCGTACGACGAAGGCGGCCGCAAGGTTCACCTGCGATGGGTCCAAGCGGACGCGTCGGCAGAGCGCGTGAAGGCGCTCGAAGCCGAGGCGGCGAAGCTCGCTGTGTTCATCGCGAGCGAGCTCGGCGCGGTGCCCCTGCACACCGTGGTGATCCCGAAGGCGAGCGCGGCGCTCGAGCTCGCGTTGTAGCCAACGAGTCCGTAAGCGCGCCATCATCCGCGCACCGACGATGAGCGACGACCGCGCGGCGGAAGAGCCGCACTCTGCCCGTGTCCTCGACGACACGCGAAACACCTGGTGGAACGACGATTTTCTCACGCTCGTCGCCGCGCGCACGGGCCTCGATCAGTGCTCGCGCGTGCTCGACGTCGGCTGCGGCCAAGGGCACTTCACGCGCAAGATCGCCGCCCTCGTGAGGCGACCATTTGAAATCGTGGGCGTCGATCGAGAGCCGCGCTGGGTCTCGATCGCGACGCAGCGCGCGGGGTCATTTCTCGCTCGCGCTGGGCTCGACGGGACGCTTCGGTTCATCGAGGGCACCGCGGAGGCGCTCCCGTTCGAGTCGGGGACGTTCGACGCTGTGACGTGCCAGACCGTGCTGATGCACTTGCGCGATCCTGCGAAGGCGCTCGACGAGTTTGCGCGGGTGCTCAGGCCAGGGGGGCTCGTCTTCGCGGCAGAGCCGAACAACTACGGAGCGCTGCAGCGAATGGCGCACCGTTCTCCGGGAAAATCACTCGCAGATGCGCTCGCCTACATCGAGGTCTTCGCCCGCGTGATCGAGGGAAAGCGGGCCCTCGGCGAAGGGGACAACGCGCTCGGCGCGAAGCTCCCGGCGCTCTTCGCTCGATTTCGGGACACGAAATTCTTCACGACGGACCGGACGTTTCTCATGGCGCCGCCCTACGAGACCGACGCCGAGCAGCTCGCGATCGAACGACTCCGCGACCGCGTCGCGCGCGGCGAATCGGGCTGGTCGCGACGCGACGTGTCCCGCTACTGGATCGCGGGCGGCGGCGATCCCACGCGCGTCGACGAAGCGTACGGGCGGCTGCTCGAACGCGAGCGCGAAGAGCTCTCTGCGATCGACCGAGGCGAGCACGCCGAGCTCTCGGCGATCGTGCACTTCATCGCGTCAGGAAGAACGTAAGCGCCCTCGCACTCCGCTGTTTCGTCGCACGCGCGGCCTGTGCGACTCTCCGTGCCCGAAGGAGCGAGGCATTGTCTCTTCTGGTGGATCCCGACATCGAGCGGAGGGTCGACGCGCTCGAGCTGTCGTTCGACGAGCAGGGGGTGGACCCGTACGGCGTTCGAAAGAGCGACCTCGCGTGGTTCTACACGACGCTCTCGAGGCTGTATCGCTACTACTTTCGCGTCGAGTGCACGGGCGCTGAGCACGTTCCCTCGCGGGGACGGGCGATGCTCATCGGCAATCACTCGGGCGGCGTCGCGATCGACGGGCTCATGGTGATCGCGTCGATGTTTCTCGAGAAGGATCCGCCGCGGCTCGCGCAGGGGATGGTCGAGAAGTTCATCGCGGGCGTTCCGTTCGCGAGCAAATGGTCCGCGCGAACGGGGCAGCTCACGGGGTTGCCCGAGCACGCGCGAAGGCTCCTCGAGGATGATCGATTGCTCATGGTGTTTCCCGAAGGCGCGCGGGGGACAGCGAAGCTCTACAAAGATCGATATTCGCTCGTCGAGTTCGGGACGGGCTTCGTGCGGCTCGCGCTCGAGACGAAGACGCCCATCGTCCCGTTTGGTTTCGTGGGCGGCGGCGACGCGGTCCCGACGATCTACAACGCGTACAAGCTCGGCAAGATGATGGGCGTCCCGTACGTCCCGTTCACGCCGTACGGAGCGGCGCTCCCGTTGCCCATCAAGCTTCGCGTCCACTACGGAGAGCCCATCGTGTTCGAAGGCACCGGCCGCGAAGACGACGAGGTGATCGCGGGCTACGTCGAGACCGTCAAGAGTCGCGTTCGTGCGTTGATCGAAGAAGGCAGGAGGGCAGAGTGAAGGTCCTCGTTCCAGGAATCGCCGGCGCGACAGGCAGGCTCCTCGCAGCGAAGCTCCTCGCGCAGGGACATCAAGTCATCGGGATCGACCGACGTCCGTGGCCCGATCCCCCCGAGGGCGTCGAGCTGCACGCGGTCGACGTTCGAAAGCGCGCCGCCGAAGACGTATTTCGCAAGCACCGCCCCGACGCCGTCGTGCACATGGCGACGGTCTCGCACCTCACGCGGACGCGCGACGACGAGCGCTACCGCATCAACCTCGGCGGAACACAGGCCGTCTTCGAGCACTGCCAGCGCTACGGCGTCGAGCACGTCGTGTTCGTCGGCAGGCACACGTATTACGGCGCCGGTCCCGACGCGCCGCTGTACCACCGCGAAGAAGAGCCGCCGCTCGCGCTCGCGACGTTTCCCGAGCTCGCGGACCTCGTGAGCGCGGACCTCTTCGCGGCCACGGCGTTGTGGCGCGCGAAGGACATGACCACGACGGTCCTTCGCTTCTGCTACACGCTCGGCGCGTCCGGAGAGGGCACGCTCGGGACGTTTCTCAAGGGACGCCGCGTGCCGATGGTGCTCGGGTTCGACCCGCTCTTTCAATTCGTCCACGAAGACGACGTCGCCTCGGCGCTCGCGCTCGCGCTCGAGAAGCGCCCGCGGGGCGTCTTCAACGTGGCGGGCCCCAACGCGCAGCCGCTCTCGATGATCGCGAAAAAAGCGGGACGACAGACGCTCCCGCTGCCCGAGTTCGTGCTGGCCGCGATGCTCGGCCGCAGAGGGATGCCCCGCCTCGCGCGCGGCGCCATCGAGCACATCAAGTACCCGATCGTCGTCGACGACCGGGCGTTTCGCGACGCCACGGGATACACACACACGTATTCGAGTGAACAAGCGATCCGCGAGTTCAGCGCGCGCCACCCCGTGATCGGCTGAGCGCGCTCGCGGGCCGCGCGAAACACCACGAGCACCGCGAGAACTGCGCCCCGCAGCGCCTTCCGCTGGCTCCGCGGGTGTGTGGTGGACGCGCCGATCTTCGATGCTACGTTGCCGAGCATCATGGTGGGGGAACGTAGGTATCTCGATCCGAAGATCGACGTCGTCTTCAAGTTGTTGTTCACGAAGGGGCCCGACAGTCAGGACGCGCTGCGGTCGTTGTTGACGGCGGTCTTGCGCCCCAAGTCTCCGCTCGCTCGCGTCAAAGTGAAGAACGCAGAGATCCCGCGGAGCAGCCTCGACGACCGAGGCGTGCTGCTCGACATCCACGCGGAGCTCGCGAACGGCGCGCGGTTCGACGTCGAGATGCAGTCCGACCGTCGCCCGGCGTTTCGCGAGCGAGCGCTTTACTACTGGGCTCGGATGTTCAGCACAGAGCTCGAGCGCGGAGCGAGCTACGAGTCTCTGCGACCGGCGATTTCAGTGCTGTTTCTCGACTACCGCGAGCTCGAGGGCGACCGGTTGCACTCGGTGTTTCACCTGCTCGAAGCGCACGACGGCCAGCGACTCACGGACGCCATCGCGCTCCACATCATCGAGTTGCCCAAGCTGGACGCGAGCTCGACGCCGACGCGAAACGAGCGCGCCCTGCGATCGTGGAGTAGATTTCTCGCGGCGACGTCGGACGAAGAAGTCGAGGCAGCAGCGATGGACGACCCCGCGATCAACAAAGCCCGAAAGGTGCTCGAACAAGTGTCGACCGACCCCGAAGCGATCGAGCTCGCGCGGCTGCGCGAAATGGCGCGAGCCACTCGCATCATCGAAGAGGGGGCCCTTCGCAAAGAGAGCGCGCTCGCGCGCCGAGCTGCGCGCAAAGAGGGTCGAAAAGAGGGTCGCGAAGTGGGCCTCAAAGAGGGTCGCGAAGTGGGCCTCAAAGAGGGCCGCCAAGTGGGACGCGAGGAAGGACGCGAGGAAGGACGCGAGGAAGGACGCGAGGAAGGACAGCGCGTCGGGCTGCAGCGCGCGGTCGAGGCGTATTGCGCCGCCGCGAACATCGAGATCGACGAGGCGCGTCGCAGAGAGCTCGCGCGAGCGTCCGCGGCGGAGCTACAGACGCTCTTCGATGCGTTGCTTCGCGAGAAGGCCTGGCCGACTCGCGCGTAGCGGCGCTACGCGACGCACCAATAATCAACTCCCTCTCGAAATCCCCACTCGTCGAGGCGCCCGCGGATCAGCGACCGCGCGCCTCGGGCGCCCACAGCGACCACGACGCAGTCGCGCTCAGGCGACAGCGCCTCGGGAGGCTCGATCGCCACGCCGCGCGCGACGCGCCCGATCTTTCGCGGATCGATGTCCACGAAGCGCGAGGCGCGAAGCTCGTGCGCTTCGAGCGCGCGCATCGAGCGCCGCCCCGTCGGCCCCGCGCCCCACACGGTGATGGGCCTGCGCGTGCTCTTGATTTTGGGTGCCAGGTATTGCGCCTTCGCCTCGTAGAAGCGCTCGGCGTCGTAGCGCGCGTGCGTCCAGGTGAGCCGCCCCTCCCGCTGCCGCCAGCGAAGTAGGCACTGCGGGACCTTCTCGATGGCGCACCCAGCCGCGTCGAATCGAAGCCACAAGTCGTAGTCCTCGGCCCATCGCGTCTCGCGATACCCGCCCACGAATTCGAGCGCATCGCGGCGCATCACGACGCTCGGGTGGCAGATCGGCGCCTCGACGAAGAGCTCTCGCTTGTGCTCCTCGGCGCTGAGCGCCGCGTTTTGCCAAGCCACGTACCGCGCGAGCCCGTCGCCCACGATTTCGCTGGGAAACGCCTCGACCTGCGTCGCGACGAGCGACGCCGACGGGCGCGCGTCGAGCCACGCGATCTGCGCCCGAAGGCGCCCCGGCAGCGCGACGTCGTCGCCGTCCATCCTGGCGATGTACTCGCTCGACGGGTGCACCAGCGTCCGCGCGAACTCGAGCGCGCCGACGATCCCGAGCCCGCCCGTGCTCTCGAGCCTCACCCGCGCGTCGCGGAGGGCGATCGCGCGCACGATCGACGGTCCCTCGTCGGTCGAGCCGTCGTCGATCGCGATCACTTCGATCGGGTCGAGGCCGTCACCGAGCAGCGATTCGACGGCCTCGGCGATGGTCTCGGCGACGTTTCGAAACGGCAGCAGCACCGAGCAGCGAGGACGAACGACGCGCGCCACGCTCATGCGCCAGGCAGGCTCCCGATCGCGCTCACTTGCCCGCGCTGGCGCTGCCGCTCGCGCTCGCTTGGAAGCTCACCGACACGCTCACGGCGACGTTGACGCGCGCCGCAGCCGCGGGGAGCGCAGAGACCGCTTGCAGCGAGCACGCTGCAGCGGCGGCGCCGAACTGCGTGGTGCTGCGCGCGAAGCCGCCCGCGTTGCGGACCATCGTGGCGCCCGCTTCGCCGAGCTCGCGGACGCGCGCGCCGATGGCGATGATGGCCGACCCGCGCGCGGCGACGGCGTCGCTCAAGCGACGGGCGCGCTCGGCGGCTTCGGCCGCGGCGGTTCCGTCGATGATGATGCGCGTCTGGCCCGGCGTGCACTCGCGCGACGACACTTGCACCGTGTCACACGACTCGCGGCACTCCGTGCGAATCTCCGGGGGAACGACGCGCCCCGTGCACACCGGCTGCTGGTACTCGACCGAGCAGCCGCCGCGGCACTCGGCCGAGCACGACGCCTGGCCGCTCACTTCGCAGCGCCCTTGGCACGAGCCCGTGCAGCCCGCGCTGCACGTTCCGTAGCACGTTCCCTGGCACGTTCCGCGGCAGTTGCCTTGCGCGTCGCGCGCGGAGCACGTGCCCTGGCAAGCGCCGTTGCACACGCCCGTGCACGACCCCGAGCACGTACCCTCGCAGGCGCCCGAGCACGATCCGTTGACCTCCGCGGCGCAGCGACCGGTGCACTGCGCGCCGCACGTCCCGCGAAGCTCGCCGCCGGTGCACTGCGTCTCGATGCGCCCTTCGCGGACGACCTCGGGCTGGCAGCGCCGAACACACTGCGTGTACTCGTCGACGCGCGTCTTGCACACAGGAGGCGTGCTCTCGACGTGCGTACGAATCTGCGCGCTGCGAATGAAGTCGTACTCCGCGCGGACCTTCGCGTTGACCGCGGTACACACAGAGCGCGTGTCCGCGCCGTTCGCCGTGAGCTCGGCGTCGGTCATTCCGAGGTCTGTTCCGAGCGCGCGGCACGAGCCGATGAGCGCTTGATCGATCTCGCCCGCGGCGCGAACAAAGGTCGCGCTCGCGACCATGAACGCAGAGAACGCCTGCGCGTTCGCCGACGCTCCGTACTCTGCTGCCGTGCACGAGTCAGCGATGCTCGCCCCGCCGCTGCCGCCTCCGGATCCTTCACCGCCGCCGCTCAGGCCAGCGCCGCCGCCGTACTGCCCGAAGCAGCCGCCGCTCGCGAGCGCGAGCGCGAAGGCCATGGATCGAATGGAGTTCAGCTTGAAATCATGCATGCTCGTCAGTCTCCTCGGGGCGAAGGGTCGCCCTGCTGCAACCGACGACGCAAGAGCCATCGCGATTCATCGCAGCTTTCGACGCTCCGCGACGCGCTATCCGAGCCCGCGCGGTCCGTGCGAACATGTATGATTTGCGTCACTTGCGATGAACTCTCCGCGCGGCTTCGGGTTCGGGACGAACCGATCGTTTTGTGTGTTGGTGCGACTCGCGGGAGGCTCGTTGCTCGCAGCCGCCATCGGCGCGGGCTGTGAAGAGCCGCGGATGCTCGTCATTCGCACCGATGTTCCGTCGGACACGCGACGGGACGCGACCGCGGACGATCGCGCTCCGCCGCCGGACGTCGTATCGGACAGCGGCGTCGTGATGGACACGGGGGCGAGTGACGTCGCTTCGGACACTGGCGTCGATGTTCCGACGGACACCCGCACGGACACGGGCGTCGATTCGGGCGTCGACAGTGGCGCGGACGCGTCGGTCGAACCTCGGTGTACGCCGACGATCGACGGGACCATCAACGCCGCAGAGTGGGCGATGGGGCTCCGTTCGACGAACACGGCGCTGCCGAGCGCGTGGGGCCCCAACGAGCTGCGAGACCTGTACCTCTGTTACAACGCGACCACGCTCTTTGTGGGCGTTCGCGGGTCCGTCGAGAGCGCGCCCTCGGGCGGAGCTGGGGCCAACGCCATCGTGCTCTACGTCGACCGTGATTTTCGCGGCGGCGCAGGCGGAACGGCCACGGGCATCTCGCTGTTCAGCGCGCTCAACGACCGCATGGGCGCCCTCGACAGCGCGCTCAGCGCGGACTTTCGACCGACGGCTGCGGTCGACGGGTTCGGGGTCGAGGCCGCCTTCGGCATCGCGGGAATGCGCAACCTCGACACGCGAACGAGCGACGAAACCCAAGGCTGGCGACTGTTCTGGCCCGCGGGCGGGACGCCCGATCGCCGAAGCAATTTCGCCTACGTCCTCACCGGCGTCGACACTCGCTGCGTCGACAACGCGGGGACCGACAACGACGCGTGCGAGAGCTCGATTTCGTGGGCCTCGCTCTTCGAGACCGCGACGCCTCCCGCGAGCACGACGGTCGCTGTTTTCGCCCGTGTCGTGAACGCGGGGGGCGCGATGTCACCGAACCAAACGCTCCCGCAAGACGACCCGAGCAACCCGCGCAACGTCGGCCGCGTGGCCGTGTTCTCCGTACGCTGACCGATACGGGCTTTCATCGCCGCGAAAAACGCTGCAATACTGGCGGACATGCAGCGCAAATTTTGGCTTCTCGCGCTCGCTGCGGGCGCTTCGTTCTCCGCAGCGTGCAGCGAAATGGGCGTGATCGCGGACTCGGGTCCGCGCGACGTTCGAACGCAACCCGAAGACACCGGCGTCACCGCGGACGTCCCGTCGACCCCTGCGGACAGCGGCGTCGACACGGGCATCGTCGAGGATGTCATCGCGCCGACCGATGTTCCGAGCGGTCCGGACTCTGGCGTCTGTCGCGGCAACACAGACTGCGACGACATGAATCCATGCACAGAAAACCTCTGCGACATGGCCACGGGCGTGTGCGCGTACCGCACGATCGTCGGCTGCTGTCTGCGCCCCGCGGACTGCGACGACGGCAACACGTGCACGACGGACACGTGCGACATGGCCTCGCGCCGCTGCCAGAACAACCTTCGCGCGGGCTGCTGCACCAACGACGGAGAGTGCAACGACAGCCTCGTGTGCACCCGCGATCGCTGCGACACAGCCACCAATCGCTGCGTCAACACGATGGATCCCAACTGCTGCAACGCGGGACAGACGCGGCCCTGCTACACCGGCCCGTCGAGCACGCAGAACGTCGGCGCGTGTCGCGGCGGGACCGAGTCGTGCGTCGGCAACACGTGGAGCGGGATGTGCGCGGGACAAACGCTCCCGGCCGCGAGCGAGTCGTGTGACGCCGCGCGCGTCGACGAAAACTGCAACGGCATGCAGAACGAGGGCTGCTCGTGCACCGCAGGCATGACGCGGAGCTGCTACACGGGCCCCACGGGGACGCAGGACGTCGGCCGCTGCCGCGCGGGCACGCAATCGTGCTCGGGCGGCATGTGGGGCGCTTGCACGGGGCAGACGCTTCCGGCCACCGAAGTGTGCGGCAACATGATCGACGAGGACTGCAGCAGCGGTGACCTCGCGTGCCCGCCGCCCAACGACCGCCGAGAGGCCGCGACGCCGCTCAACTTCTCGCACCCCGAACTCGTGGTGACGGGCACGACGGTGGGCGCGACCAACGATGGACCGAGCGTTCCGTGCGCGTGCACGTCGGGCGCAAACGTCTGGTACCGCTTCACGCTCACGACGCGGAGCGCGATCTACATCGACACGTCGAGCACGCGCGCGACGGACATGCTCGACACTTCTCTCTACATCACCAACATGGCCGGCACGGCGGTCCCCGCGCAGCCCGAAAACGGCCAGTCCTCGGTGGGTCTCTGCAACGACGACTCGGGCTGCGGCGGCGTCACCGGCTGGGGCTCGACGCTCCAATCACGCACCTGGGGAACGCTCGCGGCCGGCACCTACTACCTCGCGGTCGGCGGCTGCGGACAAGGCACGTTCACCCTGCGTTTTCAGCACATTCCTGACACCGAAGGGTCGTTCTTCTACAGCACGCGCATCACCGGCGACTCGAGCGCGCAGACGTTCTTGATCGGGACCAACCGCCACTCGTCGCACTGCGGCGGAATGATCTCGGGCGAAGACGTTCGCTGGTTCATCACCTGCGGCGGCGCGCGACAGTTCTTCTCGCTCTGCGAAGGCGACGGCGGCGGATACCTCTCGCGCGCCAACACCATGGAGACTCGTCGCTGGGATCCGGTGCTCTACATCCACTCGGGTGTTACCGGCATCGAGAGTTCGTGCTCGGACACCGGCGCCGCGGGCATCGACTGCCGCGGTCGCATCGGAACGAGCTTGAGCTCGACCACGTTCGACACAGTCCAGGGCGGCGCGCGCTTCTCGATGGCCTCGGCCACGCGCGGCATCAACGCGATCCTCGTCGACGAACGCGCGCGCGGATCGGGGATGGACTATCGCCTCCGCTGGCGCTTGCTCGACCGCTAGCGCGCGTCGGGAGCCCGTTTGTGACGGCTTACGTCCTCGCTCTCTCCCGCGCCGTACATAGGTACGGCTTGGTCGTTCGCTGCGGGCGCGCTCGTCACAAACGGGCTCCGGACGCGCGCGACCGCTGAACGGACGTCGCGTTCAGTGCGCCGCGCCCAGCACCGCGCCGAGGATCGCCTTGGCGATGCTGAAATACGCGACGATTCCCAGCACATCCACGAGCGACGCGATGAACGGCGTCGAGCTCACCGCGGGGTCGAAGCGCATGCGCTTGAGCAAGATGGGCATCACGGAGCCCACGACCGTTCCGATGGTCACGACGGCGACGAGCGTGAGCGACACGACGAACGCGAGGCGCGTCTGGTGCGCGACGGCGGGCCGCCACAAGAGCGTGCGCAGAAATCCAATCGCGCCGAGGATCAACCCGAGCACGATCCCCTGCCCGAACTCTCGTCGCACCACGCGAAACGCGTCGTTGTCCTTGATCTCGCCGACCGCCATCGCGCGGATCACGATCGTCGCGGACTGAGAGCCCGAGTTTCCGCCGGACGAGATCACGAGCGGAATGAAGAGCACGAGCGTCGCGACCGAGTGAAACGCGTCTTCGTACCGAGCCAACGCGGTCCCCGTGAACAGCTCGCCGATGAAGAGCGCGATCAGCCACCGCGCGCGCGCCGAAATAAACCGCCAGAACCCAGTGTCGAAATACCCCTGCTCGACCGGCTCGACGCCCGCGAGCTTCTGGACGTCCTCGGTCTGCTCTTGCACGAGCACGTCCATCACGTCGTCGAACGTGATCACGCCCAACAGCCGTTGAAACTTGTCCACGACTGGGACCGCCGAGAGGTCGTACTTCGCGAGCGTGCGCGCGACCTCTTCTTGATCGAGCTCGGGCGCGACCGTGATCACGTTTTCGGTCATCACGTCGCCGAGCGTCTGCGACGCCTCACCCAGCAACAGATCCCTCAACGACGCGACGCCGAGCAGCTTGTGCGGGCCGGCCTCGGGCTCTTCGCCGTCCTTCGGCAAGAGCAGCACGTACACGTAGTAGACCGTCTCGACGCGATCGGCGCGCTGGCGAATCGCTTCGATCGCGTCGCGCACCGTGAGCCTCGGCGGCAGCCCGATGAAGTCCGTCGTCATCAAGCCGCCCGCGACGTTGTCCGCGTACTCGCTGAGCGCGCGGACGTCGCGAGCCTCGTCGGGCTCCATCGCCGCGAGGAGCTTCGCGCGAGGCTCTTCTTCGAGCTCTTGCACGAGGTCGACGCGGTCGTCGGACGCCATCGATCCGACGATGGCCGCCGCCGCGGGGGTCTCCATCCGCGCGATCACCGCTTGTTGTCGCGCGGACTCGAGGCGCTCGAAGATCGGCGCGGCCGTGTCCGCGGGCAGGTGCGCCATCACCGTGGCGGCCTCCTCGGGCGACAGGTCGTCGACGATGTCCGCGATGTCCTCTGGGTGAACCTCTTCGAGAAATTCCGCGACAGAGGACGGCTCTTCTCGAAGAAGGTCCCGTAGCTCAGGGCCGATGAGCGTCGCGAAGCGCATGGCGCCGCGAACGATACGGCACCGATGGGTCGATGGAGCATCAGAACCGCACCAACGACCGCGCTCCGATGACGAAGAAGAAGCCTCCTGCCCCGCCCCTCGACGCGGCCGCGCTCGCTGCGGCCAGGATTCTATGCGCCCACGACGCGCCCGCGCGCCGTGGCCAATACGTGCTCTATTGGCTCCGCGGCCTGCGTCGCGCGGAGGACAACCTCGCCTTCGACCACGCCGTGACGCGAGCCAACGCCCTCGGGCTCCCGCTCGTCGTGTACGAGTCGCTCGACGTTCGCTACCCGTACGCGAGCGCGCGGATGCACACGTTCGTGCTCGAGTCCGCGATCGGCCGCAGAGCCGCCGTCGAATCGCGCGGAGCTGCGTACGCGCTGCACCTCCCTCGCACCGCGGACGAGGCCCGCGAGGGCCGTGTTGTCTCGAAGCTCGCGGCGCGCGCGGCGCTGGTCGTGACCGATTGGCAGCCGCCCGCGGGGCCGCTCGGAGCCTTTTTTCGCAGGACGGCTGCGAAGATCGGCGCGGACGCAAACGTGCGGGTCGAGTGCGTCGACGACACGGTGGGCGTTCCCATGAGCCTCTTTGCGGACAAGCACGAGATCGGCGCGCGCACGATCCGGCCCAAGGTCCACAAAGTGCTCGACGCGAGCCTCGTCGCGAGCGACGAACCCACGGTAATATCCCAGCGGATTCGCTCGTTCGATTGGCCGTTCGAGCCCGTCGATCCCACCGCGGATTCGATCGCGAAGCTCGTCGCGTCCTGCGCGATCGACCACAGCGTCGCGCCCGTCACCGCCACGCGCGGAACGCGCAAAGAAGCCCGCTCGAGGCTCGAGCGGTTCGTCGCAGCGCGACTGCGCTCGTACGACAGCGCGCGCAACGACATGGGCGGCGTCGGAAGCTCCGAGCTGAGCGCGTATCTGCACTTCGGCGTGCTCTCGGGGCGATCGGTCGCTCGCGCCGCGCGGGCCGCCGCTGCCCCGATCGAAGCGCGCGAGTCCTTCGTCGAAGAGCTCATCGTGCGGCGCGCGCTCGCGTTCAACCACGTGATGACCACGCCGTGCGAGGGAGACGGCGCGCACCATCGCTACGCGGGGGCCGTCCCCGAGTGGGCTCGAAAGACGCTCGGGGCGCACGCGGCGGACGCACGATCGACACACACATTCAAAGACTGGGAGTCCGCCCGCACGACCGACCCCCTGTGGAACGCCGCCCAGCGCGAGCTCTTGCGCGACGGGGTCATCCACCCGTACGCGCGCATGCTCTGGGGCAAGGTCGCGCTCACGCTCGCGCCATCACCGGAGGTCGCGTTCGAGTGGCTCGTCGCGCTCAACGACAAGTGGGCGCTCGACGGTCGCGACCCCAACACGTACACGAACATCGCGTGGTGCTTCGGCTTGCACGATCACCCGTACCCCGAGCGCGCCGTGTTCGGGACCGTGCGCTGCATGACGAGCAAATCCGCCCGCACGAAATGGGACACGCGCGCGTACGAGCGCCGCGTCCTCACGCCGTCTTCACCCGAGGCCAGCGCACTCCGATCAGCGCAGGCAGCGGGCGACGGACCCACACTCCCGGCGTGAGCGCCTTCGACGACTCGGGCACGAACACCGCGCGCTCGCCCTCGTCGAAGCGCTCGACGTACAGCAGTCCCACGGCGCTGGGCAGTCGTCCTCGCGTGATGCTCTCTTGCGCGACGATCATGCTCGCGGGCAGCGAGAGCATCCGAAGCACGCTCTCGATGCGCCACGGTCTGCGATTGGGGCACGCGCAGCACTCGTCGGACTCGGCGCTCCAACGACCCGTTCCTTTGCACTGGGCGCAGCCGTCGCGCACGTAGATGCGCGTGGGATCGTCGAACCAATCGGGCGCGCAGAGATCCCGCGCGACGGCCATCTCGCAGAAGTCGTCGACGCACGCGACGTACTCGTTCGAGCTCACGCGTCGCTCGTCGAAGTGCCACTCGTACTCGAGCGTCGTCTTGTGCGGCTCGCAGCGAAGGAGTGCTGCTGTCGCGGGCGTCGACGCGACGTGTTCGATCCACTCGTCGAGCAGCGCGCCGACCCGCAGCGCACGCTCGCGGACCGACACGACCAAGCTCACAGCTTCGGAATCCCCGGAAACAACTGCGCCACCGCGGCGCCTCGCACGATCGTGTCGCTGTCCTCTGCGCGCGCTTCGACCACCAAGATCCCGCCGTCTGCCGCGCGCACGAGGACGCCCTCGGCGGTCTCGACGATGTCTCCCGGCTCGAGCGCGAGCGGGCACTCTTCGGCGGGCTTGACCTTGAGGATCACCACCGTCTTGTCGTCGTAGCCCGTGAACGCTCCGGGGTCCGGCGCCGCCGCGCGAACGCGCGCGATCACGTCGTCCACGGGCCAATCCCACACGAGCTCGCAGTCTTCGTCGGTCGCCGCGGGGGCCTCGGTCGCGCGCTCTTCGTCCTGCGGGATCTCGGGGATCGTCTCGCCTCGCGCGTAGCGAGCCGCGACGTCGCGCATGAGCGCGAGCGACGGTCGATCGAGGGCCTTGGCGAGCTCCCACGCGTTGCAGAGCTTGGGGATGGCCATGCGTCGCTGCGCGAGGATGGCTCCGTCGTCGTAGCGAGGCGTGAGCACGTGCGCGGTGACGCCGGTCTCGCGTTCGCCTGCGGCGATCGCCCAGAAATATGGGTCCGCGCCGCGGTACTTCGGCAAGAGCGACGGGTGGACGCCGAAGCCTCTGCGCGCGAGCCGAAGCACGTCGAGCGGGATCTTTCGCGTCCAGAACCACGAGACGAGCAACGAGGGCTTGGCCGATCGAAGCAGCTCGACGGTGTCTGTGTGCGCGAGGTCGGGGCGCGCGAGCACGAGGCCCCCGCGCTCGAGCATCACGCGACGGAGCCGCCGCATCCCTGGCAAATCAGGGCGAGAGATGCACGCGACGCGAACGTCGTGACCGTCACGCAAGAGCGCGAGCGCGCCGAGCGGCAGACCGAGATAGACAATAGGAAAGCCCTGCGACGTCATCGCGACTTACACGTCTCTGTTCTCTTGTTACTACAGCCGTCCCTCGCCCCACAGGACGAAAGCGTGGGGGACGAGCACTTCGAACGCCGAGGCCTCCGAACGACGCGGGTCGTCCGACTCGGGCGCCGCTGAATCGGTCACGATCGCGCCCACATCGGAGGCGATGAGCACGACCGAACCTACCGGCAGCGCGGTCACAAAGGAGGCGATCGACGCCGAAACTTTGGGTCGCGCGCGATCGAGCCGGGCTGTGAGCGACGCGTCACCGGACGCGGCGAGCGCGTGTCGGTACGCGCTGATTCGGTGGAATTCACCGTGCGCCGTGACCTCTCGACGCGCGATCGAGGCCTCTTCGAGCGACCTCGGGGCGGGCGGCTCGTCCCGCTCGGCCACCGGCGCCCCGAGCGCCGACGGTCCCCGCGCGAGCAGCGCGCGCTGCGCGGCCACCGTGAGGGGCCGGGCCGCCCAGTGCAGTCCTTGTTCGAGCACAGAGAGGCCGGAGGCCCGCGACGACAGCGCGGCGGACAAGCGCGGCCACTCGTCCGCGCGGAGCCCCGTGCACAAGAGCAACGCGGCGGTTCGGGCCGAGCGCTCTGCGGCCAGCGCGTGCAGCCGCTCGACGAGGTCCGTGAGCATCGTGGGCCGCGCAGCGCCCGCGGCCCACGCGCCAAACGCCGACGAATAGGCTTCTGAAAACGATCGCTCGAACGAGGCTATCGCGCCCCGGGCGCGGCGCTCGAGGTGCGTCGCGCGGGCTCCGACGGCGGGAGCTCCGGTCTCGAGCGCGTCGAGCGCGAGCGGAATCCTCGCGATCGACCGAGAAAACACGCGCTCGAGCTGCCTCGTGCTCCGACGCGCAGCGGGGTCTCCGAGCGTGTCGAGCGCAGAGCGAAGCTCGAGCGCCGCGCGAAACGTGGCCATCCAGCGCGCGCGGTCTCCGTCGATCACCGGGTCCGAAGCGCGCGGCGAGCGATCGCGGATGGTGGTGTTTTCGCCTGGAGAAACATTGGCAGAAGGCGCGTTGGACGAAGGCTCGGCCGAGGGCCAGCGGAGCTCGGGCTCTTCTGGCGCCGCCGAGGGAACCATCGTGGGCGCCAGCGGCGTCGTGAACACGATCACGCTCTCGTCGTCAGAGACCTCCGTCCACGCAGCGACCGCGCGCGCGAGGGACGAGCGCGTAAACGAGCGCCCCGCGAGCGTCGCGAGCAGCGCCGACGGATCGCGCACGACGGACTGCGCGACGCCGAGCGAAAGTCGTTCGTCGAAGAGCGCCGCGAGCGCCGCGGGGAGCGCAGGGGCCCCCGCAGCGTCCGCTGCGCGCACCGTGCAGAGCAGCGAGATGGGGCGACGCTCGCGCTCTTCGAGCAGCTGTCCGAGCGCTTCGAGCGCGTCCTCTGCGCGGTCTCGGTCGCCGCGCAAATCGAGGTAGTCGTCCACCTCTTCGATGACAAACAAAACGCCCGTTCGCCGCACAGAACGCGCGCGAAACAGCCACCCTCCGAGCGCGGGCAACGCGGCGCACGAAGACTCGTCGTAGAGCGCTCCTGGCGCGCGAAGGGACTCGAGGACCTCTTCGGCGCGCGCGGTGATCTCGTCGGCGAGCGCGAACGCCCCGCCCCGCGGACGAACGCGAACGACCAACGGAGGGCTCGTCGGAGCGTCGTTCTCTCGTGTTTCGAGCGCGTGTTCGACCCACGCAGCGCGCTGCGACGCGGTCGCTCCGATCAACAGCGTGGCGCGACCTCGCTCGACCGTGGGGCGCAAACGAGCGAACGATTCAGCGGGGTCGGGCGGCGCGCGCTCGGACAAGGGAGGATGTGCGTACGGTAGTTCTCCGCGTACGAGCGCTGCAACAGCGCAGTGCTCTGCGTTGCCAGAGGCGAACGAACCCCGTACATTCCGCGCTCATGTCCGACGGCGAACGAAGGACGATCCGCGTCGTGGCCGCGATGGTCGAGCGTTCGGGTCGATATCTCATCACCCAACGAAGACCGACCGCAGTGCTGCCGCTGCTGTGGGAGTTTCCCGGGGGCCGTGCAGAGACGGGTGAGACCGACGCCGAAGCGCTGCGCCGCGAGATGCGCCACCGCCTCGGCGTCGACGTCGAGGTCGGCGCCCTGATCTCCAACGTCTCGCACCCGTACGAGCACTACACGGTCGAGCTGCAGCTCTACGAGTGCCGCTTGCTCAGCGAGGAGCTCCGCGCGGTCAACGTCCACGCGTATCGCTGGGTCGCCAGCGCCGAGTTCGATCAGTATCCCTTCACGCCCGCAGACGACGCGTCGATGGCGAAGCTGCTCGGCGAATAACTACGAATCGTCAGTGGAGCGTTGATGGCTCACGCTTGTTACGTCTGCAGCTTCTATCCCGTTCCCGATGGTGAGGGCGTCGAGTGCCCGCATTGCCATCGGCTCCAGTACGGGACCAAGTGCCCCCGCTGCGGGCAAAACGCTCCCACCCGCGTCAAAGACTTTCGTGTGTTTTGCACCGCGTGCGGCTTCGAGCGCGGCGCGCTCTCGGGCAACGGGATCGCGATGCCCATCAACATGGTGGGCAAGCCCTCGCAGTTCGGCGGGATCGCCACGCGCGTGCTCGGCACCGCAGGGCTCGCCGTCACGCTCCTGCTCGTCACGTTCGTGACCATCGCCGCCGTCGCGTACTCGAGCACCATCCTCGGAGCGCTCGCGGTCTTGCTCGCGACGTTCGGCTCGGTCGCCGCGTTCTTGCTGATGCGCGGAGGCAAGAAGCTCCAGCAACAGGGCGAGCGAGCGCAGCACGACGCGCGCGAACAAGCCGTCGCCGCTGCGGCCAAAGCGCGAGGCGGGGCGATCACCGCAGCCGAAGCCGCGGCCGTGCTCGAAGTGCACGTCGCCGAAGCGGACGCGCTCCTCACGGCCATCGCCAAAGAAGGCGCGCGCGCGCACGTCGAGATCAGCAACGAAGGCGTCGTGAAGTACGTCTTTCACGACGCCGCGCCCGTGCACGTCGCGCCGACGACCGCGGCGCAACCCGTGACGGGCGTGCGCGTGGACACGCAGACGCCCGTGGCGACGAGTCAATCCGCGGACCCCAAGCAAGTCGCTCAGCAGCGCGTCGACCGCGAGTTCGAAGAGCTCAAGAAGACCCGCGCCGCCAAGGGTGACTGACTACTGCGCGCGATCGAAGCGCAGCGCGTCCACGATCGTGTAGCCGTTGCTGCCCGCGGCAACAGGGATCTTCACGGTCGCTCCGGCGCCCAGCTCGTGCACGCCGAGGTCCGCCCACCCGTCGCCCGTGCGCTGATCGAACACGACGACGACCGGGGCGCTGTCCCCTGCGCGACGCGAGACCTCGTAGCGAACAGCGGTGTTGCGGTTGGTGTGCGCGATGTACCGCGCGAGCACGCGATACCGCCCGCTCACGCGCGAAGGAACCGTGAACAGCGCCTCGCCCACGCGCCCCGCGGCGAGCGCGACGTAGTTGATCCCGATGTATCCGGGCCGCGCGCTGCTGATCTCCCACGGGCCGCCGGAGGTGGCGAGCACGCCCGTCGTCGCGTTGTCGATCATCACCGTCGGCGCGTTGGCGGGCTCTTCGCCGGTGAGCGGGTCGAGTCGATTGGCAGGCTCGTACGCGCAGTGGTTTGCGTCGAGCGCGCGCCCCGTCTTGAACGCGCACACCCACCGAGGAAAGTCATTGGAAGACCACGTCTTGAATACCCGCACATTGCCTTGCGGCGCGACCGCCCCGGCCGTGCGCGGGTAGCTCACGTCGACGAGCTGTCCGCCGAACGAGTCGTAGCCCTCGATCACGTTGACATCGACGCGAATCGAGCGCGCTTCGCCGGGGACGTGCGTCGTGTCCATGCGCAGCCCGAGCATGTGCGCGAGCTCGACGACGTGCTCGCCCTGCATGCGGTTGCATCCGTGCGACACCGGGCCGCGCTTCAAGAGCCACTCGACGCCCGTCGCGGTCGTTCCGTGGGTGATGGGCCCGTGAAACGCGATCCCTCGGCGATGGTTGTACTCGAGAAACGGAAACCCGCCCCACGGAACGTACTCGCCGCGCGAGTTGGGCGCGTACGGCACGTACGGCAACCCGCGAATGTCCGGGTACATCCCCGGCGCGTTGGTCGTCGCGCCCGTCGCGATCGGGTACACGATCGTCACGCGCTGACGCCCGCGGTCGTCCGCGACGGTCGCGTAGAAGGGCACTCGACCCGAGAACCCCGTGGGCAAATAGCCCGAGACCCGCGCGGTGTGCCCCGCGATCGACACGACGATCGAGGGCTCGACGAGCGCGGGCATCATGCCGTTGTAGATCCACTTGTTGCTGTCGCTGTTCGACCCCCAGCGCAGCTCGCTGATGTCGAACGAGTCGGGCTCTTCGCTCGCGGGCCCCATCGTGGGCTCGCAGCCGACCATCAACACACCAACCCCCGCGCACACGAGCGCCGTCCAGCGCTTCGAATAAGTCATCTCGTTCATCGACAGCCCCGAAAACACCACTGTCGCCCCCTCTCGGTCAACGACCGCGCGAAGCGTCGTTCGCAGCGCCGAGCGCGCAGCCTCGAAGGCCGCTCGATTGGCGGCTCGGGCTACGCGACCACCATCGTCAGCACGACCGCGAGCGAGGCGACGACCGACAGCGCGAGACCGATCTGGGTTCGCTGGAGCACGACGCGGAGCTCTCTTCGAGGGTCCTCGGAGCCGTGACACACCAACAGAAGCGGCGCGGAGCCCTCGGCGTCGCTCAGCAAGGGGCCGCGCGTCGTCTCGCGGATCCGTCCCCAGGCGAGCGCCGGAGCGCCGAGCGGGACGATCGCTGAGTGCACGATCAGCGCGCGATCGCTGCGTGGCCCCGACGTCTCCGAGAAGTGCACCGTCGTCGCCCACTGCGTCGCGCGAGGGTCGATGATCACTTCGATGTCCTGCGATCGCAGCGAGAAGCCGTCGTCGACGAGCAATCGATGCGTCGTGATGTTCGGGTCCGAGCCGCGAACGACCTCTTCTTCAGTGATCGCGACGATCGCCGCGGGCCCGATCGCGCTGTCCACGGGCGTCGGATCGACGATGCGCCCCGCGAGAACGCCGCTCGCCTCGGTCGACGCGCGCGTCCCCCGCAGCAGCTTCTCTGCGTGAGGCGCCAGGGCGCGGAGCATGACGAGCGCATACAGGGTCGAGGCGACGCCGACGCCTAGTGACCACAATATCAAGAGCCCAGCGAGGCTGTCGGTCCCCGTCGATCTCCGCGCAGACAACGACAAGCCCCAGTACACCGCCGCGCCGAGCGCGGCGAGCCCGGCGATGACCACCGCGAGCCCGGTCCCCCGACTGACGTCGCGCTCGTGGCTCTTCGGCGCGTTGAGCCACTGAAGCCAGAGCAGCCGCCCCGTCTCCGCGAAAAACGCTCCCGCGATCGCCACGAACGAAGCCGCCATCATGATCGACTGCGCGAACCACACCGAACGCCCCCGCACGAGCAGCGCGACGAGCAGGGACGCTCCCGCCAACGCGAGCGCGACCCAGGGGCGCCGAGCGCCGTCGTACAGCGACGACCGCGCGTCTGGCGAGACGCCTTCGAGCGCGAGCTCGAGCGCGCGCTTCGGATCGGGTCCGGACGCGACGTGAGAGACCCTCAGCCGCGAGACGCTCGGAGCAGCGATCTCACGAAATCCCTGTGATTTTTCAGCACTCGAACGCACATCGCGCACGACGCCCCGCACGCGAACGCGCGCCCCCTCGTCGATCGAGCCGACGCGGAGCTCGACGAGCGCGTCGCCGTCCGCGAACATGTCCGCGGGGAGCAGCGAGCACTCGCGCGCGACCGCGGACCAACGCGCGCGCAGTCGGCGCGAAGGAACGACGCCGCGCCACGAGAGGTCGTCGAGCTCGAGGGCGACCCGCGTTCCGTCCGAGAGCTCGAGCACGGCGCCGCGTCGCAGCCACTGCGTCTTTCGATGCTCGATGTGCCCCTCGTCGAACGCGCACAAGTGCTCGAATCGGACGATCGCCCCGCCCCGAGCGTCCCCGTCCGCGCGCAAAACGCCCTCGAGCTCGACCACCGATCCGACCGCGGCGCGACTGTCGTTCATCACGCGAACGATACACACACTCGCGCAGCGCGCGAATCACGCGAGCGAATCACACGCACGCTCAGCGCGCGCGAACGAGCTCGATCCACGAGGCCTCGCGCGCGCCCGCGTAGCGCTCGGGGTGGCACGTCAACACGATCACCTGCATGCGCTTGGACGCGTCTTCGAGCACCTCGATGACCCGCGCGAGCCGCGCGCTGTCGGTCGCCACGAGCACGTCGTCGAGCACGACCATCGGCCGCTCTTCGCTCGCGAGCACCTCCGCGAGCGCGAGCCGCACGGCGAAGTGAACCTGCTCGCGCTCTCCGCCCGAGAGCCGCTCGAGCGCGACGCCCTCGCCCTCGCGCGCTCCGACCCACGCGCGCGTCGGCGCGAAGGTCTCGCCGAGCTCGACCTCGATGCTCTTTTCGCCGGCGATTCGCTGCACGATTCGCCCAGCCGCGCGCTCGACCTCGCCCGAGACCTTCGCGATCGCCTCGTCGCGGCACCGCACGAGGACCTCGCGCAAGAGCTTGATCGCTTGCGCCTCGAGCGTCAGCCTCGAGACCTCGGCCTCGAGCCGTGAAGCCTCTTCTTCGGCCCGCGCGAGCACCGTAAACGTGGCCCCCGAGACGAGCTCGTCGAGCCTGCCCTCTTCGGTCCTCGCCGCGTCGCGCAGCGCCAGCGCGTCCGCCTCGGCCCTCGCGCACACCGCCCGCGCGTCGCGCACAGCGCGCTCGATCGCTGCCCGCGCGTCGAGCTCGAGCGCGCTCTTCTTCAACGCCACGCGCGCCACGTCGAGCGACAGCGCCGCGCGCTCGAACGCCTCTTCGCACTCGGCCTCGCTCGCGCTCTTTCGCGAGAGCTCTGCCAGCGCCGATCGCGCGTCGGTCGCCCATCGCTCGGACGCCATCGAGCGCTCGTCGGCCACGGCCACCGCGAGCTCGGCCTCGGCGAGCGCACGCTCGGCGTCGCGTCGCTGGCGCGCGATTCTGCCGATGTTTCCAAGCGAATCTGCGTACGCACGCGCGCTCGTGGCCTCGTTGGCGAGCGCGTCTTCGACTCCCTCGTCTCCCGTCGAGCCCGCGAGCACCGCGTCCGCTTCGCGCCGGCGCGCGACGAGCGCCTCGCGTGTCTTCGCTCCTCCGAGCGCCGCGAGCCTGCTCTCTCGCGCGCGGAGCTCGAGCGCCGCCGTCGCCGCGAGCGACCGACGCGCTTCGAGCTCGTCCGCGTTCGTCGCCGCAAAGCGCTGAAACAACGCGCCGAGCGCCGCGTCCGACTCGCGCAACCGCGCCTCCGCCTCGCGCACGGACGCCTCCGAGAGCGGCCCTTCGACCGAGATCGACGCGACGCCGACGAGCTCGAGCTCGAGCGACCCGAACGCGCGCAGCGTCCGTCGCTCGTCCTCGCCGATCATCGCCGATTCGCCAGCGTGCGCGACGGTCACCGCTCGCTTCGCGTCGAGCGTGACGGACAACGAGAGGGCGTCGAGCTGCGCCTTCGCGCTCGCGCGAGCGCCCTCGAGCGCGCGGGCCTTCGCGACGTCGGCGACGGTCGGAGCGCCCTCGATCAGCGACGCCCGGGCCTCGTCGACGCTGCGAATTTCCTCGTCGATCGCGTCGATCCGCTCAGCGCACTCCGCGATCACTTCGCGCGCGGCCGCGACCGCTTTGGCAGCGCGGGCGCGGGCCTCGAGCTCGGTCGCCGTCCGGTGGGCCTCTTCGGCGCGCGCCTCGAGCGCGATCGCTTCGTCCGCCGCGAGCTTCGCTTCGTCGCGCCGCGCCTTCGCGAGCGCCAGGGCCACGACCGCAGCGGCCGCCGTTCGCTCTCGCTCCTCGAGCTGCGCGCGCGCCGCGCGCCACGCGTCGAGCTCGGCCTTCGCGCTCTTCGCCACGGCCTCGGCAGCGCTCGCTCGCTGCTCGGCCTCGGATCGCGCGAGCACCTTCGCGTCGAACGCCCGCAGCGCCGCCTCGCCCTTGGCCAACTCCGCCGCGCCCTCTGCGCGCTCGCGCTCGGCCTTCGCGAGCTCGGCGCGCAGGGCTCCGACGCGCTCCTGGGTGAGCGCCGCGCGCTCGTGCCGCTCTCGCGCGCGATCGACGGAGGCGCGAGCGAGGGCGAGGGCCTCTTCGCGTCGGACGAGCTCGGGCGCCCGCTTGCCCGTCTTCAGCTTCGCGGTTTGCGGCGTATAAAACGCGCGAAATCGCTCTTCGACGAGCCGCTCGATCTCCGCGCCTCGCACGCCCACGACCTGCGCCGCGAGCGTCTCGCGCACGCGCGTCGCGAGCTCGGGGCCGAGCGGCCCGAGCTCGATCATCCCTTGCGGAGCCCACAACACTTGCGCGAGCCCCCAGTGCGCCTCGCGCGCGAGGCCCTTGGGCGCCGTCGGCCGAGACAACAGCGATCGAACGCGCTCGTCCGCGCGCTCGCCGCGATCGACGACCACGAAATCATCGCCCTCCCATCGCGCGAGCTCGCAGCTCGGATCATCGAGAAAGCGCTTGTGAACTCGGTATCGAACGCCCCCGTGCGCGAACTCGACGGCCACCGCGGGCGCGATCGAGCGCCCCCACGGGCGCATCTTCTCGGCCTCGACGCCGCTGACCGAGTGGTGGTCGATGAGCGCGCGACGGAGCGCCTCGAAGAGCGTGGATTTGCCCGTTCCATTCGGCGCGGACACGACGTTGAGGCCCGACGAGAAGCCCGTGACGGTCGTGCTCTTCACGAAGCATCGAAAGCCCTCGACGACGACGCGCTCGACGATCATCGATCACTCCCCCGTCGCGGCCATCGCGTAGAGCTCGAGCAGCGCCCGCGCAGCGACGTCCGCGCTCACGCCGTCGGGCCGCCCGTCGAACGAGGGCTCTGCCCACTGCGCGAGCAGCTTCGCCGCGTCGAGCACGGGCCCCACGGGGAGGTCCTTCGTCCACGCCGTGTCCGTGGGCGCGGGACGCAGCGTGCTCTCGACCCGACCGAACACGAAGCGATCGCGCACCATCTCCGCGAGCGCGACGAGCGCGTCTTGCTCGTCCACGCGGAGGTAGCCGTCGAGCTTCAGTCGCAAGAGCGTCTGCGCTCCGTCTCCGAGCGCGCGCACTGCTTCTTTCGCGCGCTCGACGTCGCCCGCCTCGCGGAGCGTCGCGTCGACCACGAGCCACCGAAGCGCGCCCGTCACCACCGGCTCGATCGCGGGGACATCCCCCGCCTTCGGCACCGTCACCACCAGCGCTTGCCCCGGGTCTCGCTCGCCGAAGCGCGTCGGCTCGTGGGTGCCCGAGTACGCCATGCGCGCGACGCCATCAGCGCCCACATATTCGAGATGCTGGTGAAAATGCCCGAGCGCCACGTAGTCGACCCGCGCGCGCTCCGCGCAGTCACGGGCGATCGGATACCAGGGCTCTTCGTAGTGAACGCTCTCGACCGTCCCGTGCGCGAGAAGCACGTGCACGCGCCCGTCGCTCGGCGCGCGGACCCACAGCGTCGGGTCGCGCTCGTCGTGCCGCGCCTTCGCGACGCACGGCCACAGCGTCGCGCCTCCCGGGGCTTCGATCGGCGATTCGTCGCGGAGCACCCGCACCGTCGGCGCGCGCGAGAAGCTCGCGTCGCTCCACACGCTTCCCGGCACGAGCGCGTCGTGGTTGCCGGGAATCAAGTACACAGGGCACCGACAGCTCGCCAGGATCTCGACCACCCGCGCCACGAGCGCGCGGTCGACTTGATTGTCTTCGAACGTGTCTCCGCAGAGCACCGCGAAGTCCACCGCTCGCTCGCGCACCACCGCCGCCACGCGCTCGGCGGCGTCGATCCTCGCCGCGCGCACCTGCTCTGCCGCCGCGCCCGCGTGCGCCGCGCGCATCCCCATCTGCCAATCCGCCGTATGAACGAAGCGCGCCACGGACCCTCGTCTGTGCCACACTCGCCACCGCGGGGCGCTCAAATTCGCACGCCGCGACGCAGTGACGAAAACCCAGCGCAATCACTGCTCGATTCGCTCAATGCCCCCAATAGTCCACTGATATGAGCCGCGACACAAGCTCGACCGAGATTCGCTTCGCGCGCACCCCACCAGCGCTCGCAGCGATCGCCATCGCAGTCACGTTCTGTGCGGGGTGGCTGGCGAGCCACTGGATCGCGGGCGCTTCGCTCGTGCCGCTGGTCGCCGTGGTGACGCTCGCGGTGCTCTTCGGAGCGTGGCGTCGCTATCCGCCCGAGTGGCGCCCGAGATGGCGCGGACAACGGCTGGTCGAGCGCGTCCGCGACGGAAACCAGACCCTCTCGATCATCTACTTCGTGGGAGTGTTGGGCGCGCCGGTCATCGCGGCCATCTTCACGGGGCTCGGTCTTTCGGGGGCGGACTTCGGAAAGGCGCTCGTCGCGTCGGTGTTCATCGTTGTGTGCCTCGCGTGCGCTGCGTTTGGTCCCGAGCACCTCGCTGCGGACGACACGGGGATCTATCTGCAACGCATGTACGGATGGCTCTTCGTCCCGTGGAAGAGCGTCGACACGATCACGCTCAGCAAAAAAAAAGGCTGGCTCTTCGTGCGAACGAAGGATGCCGAGGTCCTCCCCATGAGGCTCGCGTCCAACAGCATCGGCAACCCATCGACGCTGCTCGACAAGCTCGCCGCGCTTCGGCCTCGCTCGGGCAACTTCGACCCATCGGACGCGCGCTTCGCGGCGCTCGACCGCAACGGGCGCGATCGCGAACGGTGGCTCTCGGACGTCCGCGCGCTCGTCACCGAGAGCCCGTTTCGCGCCGCGTCCGTCACGCTCGACGAGCTCGGCTTGCTCCTCGCGCACGACGAGACGCCCGACGATCGCCGCATCGCCGCCGCGGCCGCGCTCGCAGCGACCGATCCGTCCGCGCCCGAGAAGATCCGCGTCGCCATCAGCGCGAGCGACGATCGATCGGTGCGAGAAGCGCTCGTAGCGATCGCCGACGCAGCGCGCGACTCAGTGCAACAGAAGCGCTGATACCATCGCGCGTCGCGACACAACGTTCGACGAGACCATCGATCGTCATGCAGGGCACGGCTCGAAACGTACACCACCGAATCGCGCGAACGCCCGCGACGATCACCGCGGCGACCTTGCTCGCGGTCTACGCTGTCTCCACGCTGCTCTACCTCGCGTTGGGAGCGTCGTTCGTCATCGGCATCGCAACGCTGGTGACGCTCGTAGTGCCGCTCGTCGCAGGCCTCTATTACAGCGAGTCCTGGCGGCCGCGGTGGCCGACGCAGCAGCTCGTCGAGCGCGTGCGCGCTGGCTCCAACCCCATCGGCGTGGCGTACACAGCGATGCTCCTGTCCGTCTGCCCCGTCGCGGTCTTCTTCAATTGGGTAGGATTCGAAGGCGACAGCAATTTCCCCCCCACGGTGGTCGTCGTGTTCGCGCTGTGCTGCGTGCTCGGCGCGCTGTTCGGACCGAAGCACCTCGCCGTCGACCCATCAGGGATCTTCGTGCAACGCGCGTACGGTTGGCAGTGCATCCCGTGGCGCGCGGTGCGCTCTGTCGCGCTCGGCGACGACAAGCGGACGATCGTGATCACGGTCCGGCGCGCGGGCGAGCAACGCGTGCATATCGCGAAGGACTCGCCGCTCGATCCAACGTTGCTACTCGAGAACATCCTGCGATTTCAGCCGCCGAAGGACGGCTTCGACCCGGCGAGCCCTCGCTTCACGCCGCTCGACCGCAACGGGCGCGACCGCGACCGGTGGCTCGCGGACGTCCGCGCGCTCGTCACGCAAAACTCCTTTCGCGAGGCGCCCATCACGATCGACGACCTGAGGCTCCTGCTCGAGCACGACGACACGCCCAACGAACGACGCGTCGCCGCCGCGGCTGCGCTCTCCGCGCACGACGCCTCGGCGCCCGAGCGGATCCGGGTCGCCATCGCCGCGTGCGACGATCGCGCGATCGCCCGCGAGCTCGAGGCGATCGCCGTCGGGCTCACCGAGGCCGACGCGCAGCGACGCTGAAATCGTCCCGTGCTACCCATCGCGTCGTCGTGCGAACCGCCTTCGCCCTCGCCCTCGCGCTCTTCGTCGCGCTCTTCGCGCCGCGCCCCGCTGACGCACAACAACGCACGCAGCTCGAAGCGATCCCCGATGAAATCGTGCTCGGTTTTCATCCCGCGGAGAACGCCCAAGCCCTCCAGCAGAGCGCCGACGCCCTCGCGCGCGCTCTCTCTGCGCGGATCCAGCTCCCCGTGCGAGCGTTTGTCACGCTGGACTCGACGGCGCTCGTCGAGGCGATGCGCTCGGGGCAAGTGCACTTCGGCTGGCTCACGCCCGCCCCGCTGATCCTCGCAGAGCAGTTCTTCGATTGCCGCGTCGTGCTCACGCAGGTCCGCCGCGGGAGCCCGAGCTACTTCTCGGCCCTCGTCGTGCGCGACGACTCTCCGATTCGAACGCCCGAGGACCTCCGCGGCCGATCGATCGCCTGGATCGAGCCCAACAGCACGTCGGGCTTCGTCATTCCGCGGTATCTGCTCGCGGCGCGAGGGCTCGAACCCGAGCGAACGTTTCGTCAGCAAGTGTTCGCCGGCGGACACGACTCGGCCGTGCTCGCTGTGTACAACGGCCAGGTCGACGTCGCCGCGGTGTGGGCCGAGCCCCCGAGCGACGGCGGCGGGGCGTGGACGCGATTTCTACGCAATCGACCGCCGCCTCGACTGCGCCCGATCTTGTACTCGCCGCCCATCCCGTCGGACGCGGTGGGCGTTCACCCGAATTTTCTCAGGGCCCACGGGGCCCTCGTGCGGTCGGTGAAAAACGCCCTCGTCTCGATGGGACAGAGCGAAGAGGGCCGCGCGATCTTGCGAAGGCTGAACAGCACGGACGGGTTCATCGAGGCGACGAGCGACCAGTACGCCCTCGTGCGACGCGCGTACGCGCAGAACCGCGCGGCGCAGCGGTCGCGCGGGTTCGAGCGGCCCTGGGACGTAGCTGTGTTCTCGATTTTGTGTGCGCTCGCCGCGGCGCTCGCGCTGCCGCTGTGGTCTCGCAACAAGCGTCGCGCACGCGCGCGCGCGATCCTCGCGTGGACCGCGCTCTCGGCCGCGGCGCTGTGGAGCGCCATCGGCGCGCAGCTCTCGCTCGCCAAGCTCTTCGCGGGCCGCGCCAACATGTTCGCGTTCGTCCGAGGAATGCTCCCGCCCGATCGCGCCGTCGTCCCATCGGTGATCGAGAGCGCCATCGTCACCGCGCAGCTGGCCCTCATCGGAACGCTCCTCGCCGTCCCCCTCGCCGTCGTCCTCGCGTTTCTCGCCGCCGAGAACACCATGCCGTCGCGGCCCGTCCGCACGATCGTGCGCTTCGCGCTCAACCTCGATCGCTCGGTCGACACGCTCATCCTCGCGCTCGTGCTCGTCAGCGCCGTCGGCCTCGGCCCGCTGCCGGGCGTGCTCGCGCTCGCGATTCACTCGGTCGGCGCGCTCGCCAAGCAGTTCTACGAGACGCTCGAGACCCTCGACCCGGGCCCGCCCGAGGCGATGCGCGCCGTCGGAATGACGCCCACCCAAGTGCTCCGCTGGGGCGTGTGGCCGCAGTTCGCCGCGCACTTCGTCTCGATCGTGCTGTTTCGCTTCGAGCTCAACGTGCGCGTCTCGACCGTGCTCGGCCTCGTCGGCGCTGGCGGCATTGGATTTCTCCTCATGTCGTACATGCGCGGCGCGGAGTACGCGAAGGTCACCGTCGTCGTCGCCGCGATCGTCGCGATGGTGATGGCCCTCGACGCGATCTCGTCCCGGCTTCGCCGCGACGTGAAATAGCGAGTCACGCGAACTCCGCGAAAAAAGCCGCGCGACTCAAACTAGTTTGAGAGCGCTCGCCGGCTGCGACGCTCACCGTCGAGGGCAGGATCCGCGCTCGTCGCTCGTCGCGCGAGCGTCGGATCGAGAAAGGACTGCACTCATGCGTCGTTCGTCGATCGTGTTCGCCCTCGCGACCCTCGCGGCCTGTTCGGGGCCTCAAAACACGACAGATTCTTCACCGGACGGAGCCGTCGACAGCGCCCTGCCCGACCGAGAGCCCATGGATTCGCAGCCGCCCACGGACGCTCCGATGATGAGCGAAGACAGCGCGAGCCTGCCGGACGCAGACGACGCGAGCCCGATGGACGCGCTCGTGGAGGACGTCGCGCCCGACTCGGCCGACGACGCGGCGCCTGCGGATGTTCCCACGCCGTTCGACGCGCCCACGGACTCGGGCGCGGACACCGGCGTCGACGCTGGCGTCGATACGGGCGCAGACACGGGCGCAGACGTTCGCACGCTCCCGGTGCGCATCACGGGACGCGTGCGCTTTCTCGCGTCGGGCTCGGTCACCGTGACGTTCAACGGCGTCGCGCAGACGTTCAACGCGCTCACAGACGCTGCGCCGATCGCGTTCGACGTGAACACTCCCGCGCCCGCGACGCGCCACACGATCACGGTCACCGGCGGAAGCACCACGCAGACGTGCTCCGTTCGTTTGCCCACGCCCGAGCCGCTCAACGAGCCCGTCGTCAACGGCGTCGAGATCCGCTGCGCGCTCAGCCACCGCGAGGTGCTCACCGCGGACGCCGTGCGCGCGATCGCCATCCCCGGCGCTGCGATGCCGCCGCAACGGCACCTCACAGAGATGCCCGAGTGGCGCATCAACCAGCCAGACCCCGTGACGGTGCTCTTGTCGACGCACATTCCGTGGCTCGATTTTCAGTCGACGACGACCCTCGGCGCGTTCGAAGTCGCGTTCGTCGACACGATGACTGGCAACGTCGTCGGCCGCTCGATCGTGCGACGCGCTAACGGCAACACGCGCGCGATGCACGCGAGCAGCGTGACGATGGTCACGCTCCCGCCGGGGCCCCACTTGATTCGCCCGACGTTTCGTCACTTCGACGTCGACGCGACGCGCGGCCCCGTCGAAATCCAGTTCGGAACTCGCCCCACGCAAGGCATCACGACCGCCAGCCTCGGACCGCGGCAACTCGAGTTCGACGGCGTCTTGCTCGACTCGCTCTCGACCTTCGACGCCGCGTCGTTCGGTCGATGGATGCCCACGGACTCCGAGCCCGCCGTGCCCGCGGGCGGCTCGCGCACGATCCCGCTCGTGCCCGCGACGCGCCCGTCGCTCCCTGGCGGAGCCGCGATGCTCTACTCGCTCAACGGCTCGCCCGCGAGCGGCCCCGTGCAGTGGGACATCCTGTCGGACTCGACGACGCTCGCGCGCGGCGCGGCGTTCTACGACGACGCCGAGATGGCGCATCCGCTGCTCACCGCGCAGCCGTTTCCCATCGCCGCCATGGCGAACATCACCGCGCTGCTCTCGCGCTTCAGCTACCGAAACAACTTTGGCCCCTCGGACAACACCGTCGTCATCCGCGGCGCGCTCGTGACGACGTTCAACGGGAGCCTGAGCTTTCGCACGCCGCTCACGCCCACTGAGCTCGGCGCAGCAGCGTTTCGAACGGGCGTTCGCATGTTCGCGCAGCGCGCGGTCGGCAACGCTTCGTGGGTCTCGACCAACGCGCCCGTGGCCAACCCGATCCCGATGTTGACGCCCATCACGGTGACGCTCGCCGCGCCCCGTCGCGTGTATTTCTTCGTGCGCATCGGCTCGATCCGCGTCACGAGCGACGGCGCCGTCGCGGACATCACGCTCACGCGTCGAAACGCAGCTGCGCCGTTCAGCCCACAGACGCTCACCCAAATCAGCGTGAGCTCGAGCAACGGGCAAAACTCGCAGGGCGCGTACCTCTCGACGCTCGTCGACCTGCCCGCAGGAACGCACGTGCTCGAGCCCCTCGTTCGCCCCGTCACGTCGATCGGCGTGATTCCCGCCACGGGAATCACCACGGCGTACCCCGTCGTGTACACGCCCGAGGTCACGTCCGCGACCGTCCCGCTCGGCCACGTCGCCGCGGGAGCGCTCGTGCTCGAGTGATCCACGGCTGAGCAGAGCACCTGCATTTTCCCCAGTTGATCGAGCGCCCGCGCGACACGAACACGCGAGAGCCGCTCGCAGGACGACGCGATCGGGGTATACACTTAGGGAGTCTTCTGGAGGTTCTCTATGCTGCAATCCCGCTCGATTTCGCTTCGCGTCTGCGCGTCGGTCGTCGCTGCGCTCGCGATGTTCTCGTGTTCGGAGGGGACCGATCCGTCCGGCGGCGGTGACGGCGGCAACCGCGACGGGAGCACGAATCCGCGGCCCGACGGGAGCACCAACCCTCCGGGCGACGGCGGGTTCGTCCCGCCCATGACGTGCAACAACAACGAGATGTGCAACGACGGCAACGCGTGCACGATCGACACGTGCGACACGAGCTCGCGCCGCTGCAGAAATCTCAGCGACGTCACGCGATGCGAGTGCGACCCCGCGTGCACGCGCCGCTCGTCGGGCGGCGGGATGGGCACCAACGGCGGATGGAACATGATGGGCCAGAACGGCACGGACTACGACGCTCCGTCCGGCGGCCTGATCGTCCGCGCCAACGCGCGTCGCGCGGACTACCTCTGGGTCCCCAACACCGGCGAGAGCACGGTCTCGAAGTGGGACGCGACGACGCGCCGCGAGATCGCGCGCTATCGCGTTGGCCTCCCGACAGGCGAGTGCGTCAACCGCTGCTGCTGGGAAGCGGGCTGCAACATGACCTCGCGCACCGTCGTCGACGGCTTCGGCAACGCGTGGGTCGCGAACCGCGGGTTCTCGATGCAAGGCACGGTCACCAAGATCGCCGCCGAGTCCATCGACTGCGTCGACCGCAACGGCAACGGAACGATCGACACGAGCACCGGTCCCACGGACGTCAAGCCCTACGGCCAGGACGAGTGCGTCGTGCTCAACGTCAACGTGGGAGCACCAAACGCCGTGCTCCGCGCGATCGCGATCGACCGCGGCGACGAGAATTTTCCCGAAGGCTACGTGTGGGTCGGCGGCGGCGCGGGGGGCGGCGCGAGCCCTGGATTCAAGCTCAACCCTCGCAACGGCATGGTGATCCAAAACGTGATGATTCCCCACGGGGCGTACGGCGCGGTCCTCGCGCCCGACGGTCGTCTCTGGTGGAACGGCGGCGCCCTCGCCCAGCGCTTCACGCCGATGGATCCCGCCACGGGTCGCATGGGCACGACGGTCAACGGCGGCGGCTACGGCATCACCGTCGACGCAGACGGTCGCCTCTGGTTCTCGCAGTCGCGCCAGGGCTACGACACGCGCACGGGGCAGTTCACGACGCTGCCCATTCAAGCGAACAGCCGCGGGATCACGGTCGACCCGATGAACCGCGTGTGGGCGACGGTCGGCAACAACTTGGTCAACTGGGACGCAGGCGCGTTCGTCGCGGGCGGAATGGTTCCCATGGCGGCGATTACGCAGCGGCCGATCGCGCCGAACATCGCCTCTGCGAGCGCGCTCGGCGCCGACCGCGCGGGGGACATCTGGATCGCGACGTACGGCGCAGGGCCGCTCTGGCTCTACGAGACGATGGCCAACCGCTTCACGACGCACGCGGGCCCCAACCGCGTGTACACGTACACGGACTTCACCGGCGCGGTCCGCCGCCTCGTGATCGGGACGGGCACGTACACCGAGAATTTCACGGCCGAGTGCGACATGCCTCAGTACGCCGAGCTCACGTTCGACGCGAACACGCCGATGGGCACCTCGCTGCAGTTCGCCTTGCGCGTCGCCGACACCGAAGCGGGGCTCTCGACCGCGCGCGTCGTCAACCTGGGAACGACCCCGCCCGCCACGTCCCCCATCGCCATCACCCCGTTGCTCATGGCCGCTGGCGTGACCCCCGCGAAATACGCGCGCCTCACGGTGACGTTCTCGCCCTCGCGCATGCCGGTCGCGACGCCGGTCCTGCGCAACCTCGGGCTGAGCTGGCGCTGCACGGTCAACCCGGGCTGATCGCACACAATTTCAAATCGCGCGAACGCTACCAGCGCCGTTTGAATTCGTGATCATCGCGCGAGGATGGGCTCGATCTCCGCGAAGATCCTCCGTCGCCACTGCGCGACGGCGCTCTCGCCCTTCATGAGCTTGTCGGTCTCGCGGAGCACGGCCTCGAGGCCTGTGAGCACGACGTACGGGTCGTACGCGCAGAGCCGCGTTCCGGTCGCTTCGCTCGGCATCGCGCCGGGGCCGATCCACCCGGCCATGAAATCCGTGTCTCCGTCGAACACCGCGCGCATCGCCGCGTGCGCGAGCCGCGCGCCGAGCAGGCGATCGAAGGCCGAAGGCGTCCCCCCGCGCACGACGTGCCCGAGCACGGTGACGCGCGTGTCGACGTCGTTGAGCTGCTCTTTCACTTGCAGCTCGATGCGCTCGCGGAGGCTCGCGCTGTCGATCTTCACGCCCTCGGCCTTGATGATCAGGACGCGACGCTTCCCGGTGTTCTTCGTGTAGGCGTCGACCATCATCGAGACCGCTTGCTCGACGATCGAGTCCTCGCTCTTGCCAATTTCAGGAACGAGCACCGCGTCCGCCCCCGCCGCCACCCCCGCGGTCATCGCGAGATAGCCACAGTCTCGTCCCATCACCTCGACGACGAACGTCCGGCGGTGCGCGCTCGCCGTGTCCGCGATGCGATCGCACGCCTCGACGATGGTGTTCATCGCGGTGTCCACGCCGATGGCCATGGTGGTGCACGCCAGGTCGTTGTCGATCGACGCAGGCAAGCCTCCGACGCGGAGCTTTCCCCGCGCGCCCTCGGCGTCGCGAAGCGTTCGAGCGCCGGTGAGCGAGCCGTTTCCGCCGATCACGACGAGGCCCGCGAGACGCTCACGCGCGATCACCTCGCGCGCCTTCGCCTGCCCCTCGGCCGTTGGAAACACCTTCGAGCGAGCGCTCCCGAGGATCGTCCCGCCTCGCCTCGAAGCGTCGTCGAGCGCGCGCAGATCGAGCGCGACGATCCGTCCCGCCATCAGCCCGACGTACCCGTCCTCGACGCCGACGACCTCGAGACCCATCGACACGCCGACCTTCGCCGCCGCGCGAAGCGCCGCATTCATCCCAGGCGCGTCGCCGCCCGAGGTCAACAACGCCACGCGATCTCCAGGTTGCAGCTTCTCGCTCATCGCAACTCCTCGGTGGGTACAGTAACATCCCGCTATGGGACGCCTATCGTTCGAAGCTATCCAACGCCTGCCCAAGACTGACTTGCACGTTCACCTCGACGGGTCGCTGCGCATCTCGACGATCCTCGACCTCGCGCGCAAGGACAACGTCGAGCTGCCCGCGGACGACCCCGAGGGGCTCGCCCGCGCGATGCACTGCGGCGAAAACACGGGCTCGCTCGTGAAGTACCTCGAGGCGTTCGACGTCACGCTCCGGGTGCTGCAGACGCAAGACGCGCTCTATCGCGCGGCGTACGAGCTCGCCCAAGACGCGGCCGCCGAAAACGTGCGCTACATGGAGGTTCGCTACGCGCCCTTGCTGCACACGCGCAAGGGCCTCTCGCACTCGCGCGTGGTCGAAGCGGTGCTCGACGGCCTTCGCGCCGCGCAGATCGATCACGGGATCACCTCTAACGTCATCGTGTGCGGAATTCGAAACATCTCGCCCGAGTCCTCGCTCGAGATGGCCGAGCTCGCCGTGGCCTACAAGAACCGCGGCGTGACGGGCTTCGACCTCGCGGGCGCCGAGTACGACCACCCCGCGAAGAAGCACCGCGAGGCCTTCGCCCTCATCCGCAAGAACAACATCAACATCACGATTCACGCGGGCGAAGCGTACGGCCCCGAGTCGATCGAGCAGGCGATTCACGTGTGCGGAGCGCACCGCATCGGCCACGGCGTTCGACTCCGTGAAGACGGCGACCTGCTCCACTACGTCAACGATCACCGCATCGCGCTCGAGTGCTGCCCGAGCTCCAACGTGCAGACGGGCGCGGTCAAAGACCTCTCGACGCACCCGCTCAAGCTCTATCACGACCTCGGGTTGCGCGTGACGGTCAACACGGACAACAGGCTCATCACGGACACGACCGTGTCCAAAGAGCTCTGGCTCGCGCACACGAAGATGGGGCTCAGCCTGCAGGACCTGAAGCAGATCGTCCTCAACGGGTTCAAGGCGGCGTTTCTGCCGTACCACGAGCGACGAGGAATGCTCCGCGCCATCGCCAAAGAGCTCGCGGACTTCGAGCACGAAGAGAACAAGACCTCCGTGCATCCTGCGCCCAACGACGGGCCCGACGCGCACGAGACCGAGACCGCGCACCCCTCGATCGGATCGGCGTAAAGAGAGCCTATGAGCGACTCGAATACACGCACTTGTTTTCGAAGCGCCCCGCTCGCGTCGATCGCGTCGATCGCGTCGATCGCGTCGATCGCGTTGGCGACGGCGGCGTTCGGCGGTTGCTCTGGCGGCGGGTCGACCGCCGCGACCACGACGGCGACGACGAGCACGACGGCGGCGAACACAGGAGGCGAAGGAGCGACGGACGCGGACGCAGGCGCGCGCGAACGGCCGCGCAGCGGCATGAGCGTGCACCTCGCAAACGTGCGCATCGGCGGAGCGCTCCCTCGTGGGACGGACGTTCCGAACGACGCGCTCGACGTGCAGTTCGACCTCGAGATCCAGCACTTCGGCGCGCAAGACCTCGCGGATGTGCGCGTGCGCGACGCGCGGGTCGCGCTGTCGAGCGGATACGCCATCGACTTCGAGGCCGTGAGCGAGGCCTTCGACGGGCGCATCGCCGCGGGCGGCACGAGGCAGATTCCGTTTCACAAGCGCCCCGACAGCGCGTCACCGCGGGCCAACCACGAGCTGTGCGGGCAGTGGATGCGCGTCGAGCTCACCGTCGCGCTCGGCGACACCGGTCGAACGAGCCGCGTTTCATCGCGCCAAGTGCGCGTTCAGTGCGCCGACTGAGCGCCAATCGAGCCCAACCGGGGACGGTGCTCTGATTCTGAAAATCGCGTTTCTCCCAGCGAATTGACTGGCGAACGACGTTCACACTTGGGGACCAACTTGGCAACTCGAAGTTGCAATATTGTCAGATATCCATTTGGGTACCTGAACAATATTGCCATTGATTCCATTGATTTATCTCGAATGTGAGAATCAGAGCACCGTCCCCACCCCTTCCCCCCCCGACTCCCTCACTCGACATTTCTCCTGATTACACGTGGCTGTCAGAGCAGCGATTTTTCCGCGCATCGCACGGGCCACAACCCCAGTCAGGAGTGTCCCGTGAACAAGAGCACCGTCGTTCGTGCAGCGCTTTCTCTCGCCATCTCGATGGCCACAACCAGCGCGTACGCGCAGCAAGCACAACCCCAAGCGCGCCCTACGGTCCGTGTGCTCGATGAGACCGAGACCTACCTGCGGCTGTGGACGCCGTCGCCCTCCGGTGGCTACGTCGTGCGCCTCGAGACCATCGCCTACGGCGTCACCGGTCGCGCTGACGCGACGCAGATGGTCGTCAAGCAAAACGGCCGCACGCTCGTGACGCAGCGCTGCGCCTTCGGCAGCCGCGACGGAACCGCAGCGCGCCTCTCGTGCGCGACCCCAGACAGCAACCTCCTCACCGCGACGGGCGAGCTCACGATCGAGCTGTCGTACATCGATGACGAAAACGACCGCACCGAGCCGCTCCGTACGTTCGTCGTTCAAGCGCGCAAGTACCCCGACTGGATCCGCGGCGACGGCCGTCGCGTCACCGAGTGGGGCGGCCGCTACCAGATCCTCGCCCACGACGCGATCGGAACTGCCTGGTTCTGGCACACCAACCCAGGAACCACGCAGACCGAAGCCCACGAATCACAGTCGGTCCGCATCTACACGGCGTTCGCCGGCGATCCTGCGCGCTTCCGCGGCTCGGTCTACAGCCTCCGCTGCACCGTCAACGGAACGCGCCTCCCCGCCGACATCGAAGCCCGCATCGGCGGCGTCAACAGCCTCACCGAAGTGTCCGAGCGCCCCAACATGCAGGACACCCGCATGGTGCAGTGGAACCGCACGTACTTCGAGATGCAGCAGCTTTGGTGGGGCCGCCGCGTTCCCTTTCCCGCGAGCCGCGCGGGGTACAACACCGAGAACACCCGATTCATGGCCGATCACGCCGGCGCGTGGTCCTGCGACCTGCGCATGGACGGAACAGTGCTGCGCACGTTCATGTTCACCGTCGGCGCCGACGGTCGCGTCGCAGCGCACGCAGAGCAAACCGGCGCGCAAGCGTACCGACAGCTCGGCGGACTCTCGCTCATCGAAGTGCGCTTGCCCGCCAACAGCCCCGCAGACGAGTACATCGACCCCGCCGCGATCCGCGCGTCGTTTCAGTTCGGTCAGCCGCGTCGTCAGGCAAATCTCTGGACCAACTCGTTCACGACCCTGCCCGCGCGAGCCACGGGCAACGCCGACCCCACGCCCGTCGCCGGCGGAGCGCGCCCCCGCGGCCGCGGTCGTCGCTGAGCCCACAGCGATCGCCCCGCGCTCCGCGCCGTCACGCCCCTCGCGCGCCGCCGTGCCGTACGTCGCGGCCCTCGATCATGAACACCACTTGCTCCGCGAGGTTCGTCGCGTGGTCCGCCACGCGCTCGAGGTAGCGCGCCACGCTCACCACCGCCTGCGCGCTCGCGATCGACTCGGGGTGCTCTGCCATCCACGCGAACAGCGCGCGCAGCGTCTGCCCGTAGAGCGCGTCCACTTCGTCGTCTTTGGCTAGCACCCTCCGCGCGCTCGCCGCGTCACCATCGACGAACGCGTCGAGCGACGCGCGGAGCATCGCCTGCGCGATCGCGCCCATGCGCTCGATCTCGCCAACCTGGGGGCGCTTGTCGTCCGACGCGGTGTCCCTCGCGCGCTCGGCGATGTTCACGGCTTCGTCGCCGATGCGCTCGAGGTCGGTCACGAATTTCAACGTCGCCGCGAGAAATCGCAGGTCCTCTGCGACCGGTTGCCGCACCGCGATCATCCCGATCGTCAGCTCGTCGATCTCCATCTCGTCTCGATCGATGCGCCGATCGAGCTCGAACACGCGCTCGGCCATCGCTCGATCGCGCCGCGCGAACGCCGTCACCGACTCGTTGACCGCGCGCTCGCAGCGCGCCCCCATCGCGAGCAGGTGCCCGCGAAGCTCGCGCAACTCGAGCTCGAAATCGCTCCGCGGCCCGCTCATCGATACCTCCCCGAGAGAAAATCCTGCGTCCGCTTGTCCTTCGGCCGCGTGAACATCGCCCGCGTCTCGCCCGCTTCGACGAGCGCTCCTCCGTCGATGAACGCGAGCGACTGCGACACGCGCGCCGCCTGCGCCATCGCGTGCGTCACGACGACGATCGCCAGCGTCTTGCGAAGCTCGGACAGAAGATCCTCGACCCGCGCCGTCGCCGCAGGGTCGAGCGCGCTCGTCGGCTCGTCGAGCAAGAGCACCTCGGGCTCGACCGCCAGAGCCCTCGCGATGCAGAGCCTTTGCTGTTGCCCGAGCGAGAGCTCGCTCGCGTCCGCGTCGAGCCTGTCCTTCACTTCGTCCCACAGCGCCGCGCGCCGGAGCGCCGTCTCGACCGCGCGCGTGACCGACCGCGGCTCTCGTCGGCCCGCGGCGCGGGGCCCGTACGCGACGTTGTCGAAGACGCTCATCACGAAGACCGCCGGCCGCTGAAACACAAGGCCCACGCGGCGTCGGAGGGACACGACGTCCGTTCCGTCGCGGTACACATCGACCCCGTCGAGGAGCACGCGGCCCGTGACGCGCGCGCCTTCGATCCCGTCGTTCATGCGGTTGAGGACGCGCAGGAGCGTGCTCTTTCCGCAGCCCGAAGGCCCCACGAGCGCCGTCACCGACTGCGCTGCGATCGTCAGCCCCACCTCGCACAGCGCAGGGCGCCCGCGATACGCGCAGGACACCCCCTCGAGGGTGATCTTGGGCGGTGTTGTCTCGTCGTTCGTGTCGCTCAATGCGCGTCGCGCGAGTGTGCGACGACCTTGGCCCGCGCGAAAACAACTCGCCACGCTCGGCGCGTGACGGTCTTGTGACAGCGCCGCGCGCGCTGGCGCCCAACCGTTGTACCGTCGCGCGCAATCGAATGAGCGACCAGCCATCGGAATCCGTGTTGAAGACCCCCTTTCGCCCTGGCCTGTTCGACGGACGCGTCGCGCTCGTCACCGGCGGCGGCACTGGAATCGGCCGCGCCATCGCCGAAGAGCTCGGCGGACTCGGCGCGAAGATCGCCATCTGCGGCCGGCGACAAGAGCCGCTCGACGAGTGCGCAGCGGCGCTCCGCGCGAAGGGAATCGCCGTGTTCGCGGCCACGTGCGACATCCGCGACGCCGACGCCGTCTCGAACTACGTGGCCGCCGTGCTCGCGCACTTCGGTCGCATCGACGTGCTCGTGAACAACGCGGGCGGACAGTTTCCTTCACCCGCCGCGGTCATGAAGCCAAAGGGCTTCGACGCCGTCGTGCGCAACAACCTCGTCGGCACGTTCAACGTGACCCACGCCGTCGCGAACCAGTGGATGATCCCGCAGAAATCAGGGCGAATCGTCAACATCATCGCCAACGTGCTGCGGGGATTTCCGGGGATGGCCCACACGGGCGCGGCGCGCGCGGGCGTCGAAAACCTCACCAAATCGCTCGCCGTCGAGTGGGCGCCCTTCAACATTCAGGTCACCGCCGTCGCGCCGGGGACGATCCTCTCGACCGGCACCGATCGCTACCCGCCCGAGCTCGTCGTGAAGGCAAAACAACAGACGCCCGCGCGACGCCTCGGAGTTCCCGAAGAGGTCTCGCACACCGTCGCGTTTCTCGCCTCGGACGCCGCGGACTACATCACAGGAACGACGCTCTACATCGACGGCGGCGCCTCGCTCTGGGGCGACATTTGGGACGTGGTGAGCTGACCCGTCGCGACCGCGAGAACTTTTGGCGCGCTCGGGCGTCTTTGCTCCACTCGGCAGCGCGCGCTGCCGTCTCGCGCTACGCCTGAAGAGCCGCCGGAGCCCAGCATGCACAAACGCACCGTCCGCTTCGCCTCGATGATCGCGTCTCTCGCGGTCGCATGCGTCCCCGAAGCCCGCGCGCAGCAACGAGCGCGCGCCGCGCCGCGCACACTCCCCTCCATCGTCGCACGCACGCTCGACGCGATCGCGCCGAGCACCCCCGTCGCGTCCGATGAGCCGCCCTCGCCGACCGCAGCGCGCACGATGCGCGAGCTCGACGCGATCGAGAGCAACATGCGGATCGTGAGCTACCGGCACGACACTCGGGTCAACGTGCGCGAGGGCCGCTACGAGTTCGATTGCTCCGGGCTCATCGCGTGGGTCCTCGCGCGCTCGGCGCCCGCCGCGCATCGAGTCACCGTCGAGCAAGCGAGCGGAGGACGACCGCTCGCGGCGGACTACGCGCGCAGCTTCTTGCGAGTCGCGCCGACGCAACAACGAGGTCCGTGGACGCGCGTGAGCCGCGTCGAGGACGCGCGCGCGGGTGACATTCTCGCGTGGATTCGCCCGCGGATCGTTCGTTCGAACAACACAGGCCACGTCGTGTTCGTCACCGGAGCCCCGCGGCGCTCGGCGCGCTACGCCAACGCGTGGCTCGTTCCGATCGCGGACTCGTCGCGGTATCGCCACCAAAACGACAGCCGCGAAGGCACCACGCGCACCGGCTTCGGCCGCGGGACGATCCTCATCGCCGAAGACCCCGCCACTGGCTCACCGCGCGCGTTTGGTTGGTTCGGCGATCTCAGCCCCTTTGTGCTCGACACACAAATCGCGATCGCGCGCCCCGAGCGCTGAACAACAACCGACGAGCGCTCCGGCGACCATCGGCGACCATCGGCGACGCGCGCGATCCGCCCGTTGCGATCGGGTAGGATTCCCTTCCGAGGCGGGTAATTGTCGAGTAGATTCCTGAATCGGACCGCTCTGACCGTCGCAGAGCGCAGTGAGGACACCGCCACCCGTGACCGACCGCCCACAAAGCCTGCAGCTCGGCGGACTCGTCGGAGGAAAGTACCGGCTGCTGAAGAAGATCGGCGAAGGCGGACACGGGCGTGTATATCGCGCGATCAACACCCTCCTCGGGCGCGAGGTCGCGATCAAAGTCCTCAAGCCCGAGCTCGTGGGCGACGAGATCGCGAAGAAGCGGTTCTTTCGCGAGGCGAAGACCGCGAACCTCGTCCGCCACCCGAACGTCGTCGACGTGCTCGACGTCGGTGACAGCGAACAGGGCCCGTGGATGGTGCAAGAGCTGCTCGTGGGCGAGGCGCTCTCTGCAGTGCTCGCGCGCGAAGGGACGCTCAGCATCCACCGCACGATCGACCTGCTCTTGCCCGTGCTCTCGGCGCTCGCGGTCGCGCACTCCAAGGGCATCGCGCACCGAGATTTCAAACCCGAAAACGTGTTCCTCGTGCGCGGTGAAGACGGCGCGGTGACGCCCAAGATCCTCGATTTCGGCCTCTCGAAATCGTCGATCCGCTTCGGCACGCCCCGCGAGAGCGATCGCATCACGGGCACCGGCGTCGTCGTCGGGACGCCTGCGTATCTCTCGCCCGAGCGCGTTCGGATGGAGAGCGACGGCGACGTGCGCGGCGACGTCTGGGCGATCGGCGTCGTGCTGTACGAATGCACGACGGGGTTTCTGCCCTTTCCCGCGCGGACCGTGCGCGAGATGTTCATTCAGATCTCCAACGGACGCGCGACCCCGATCGAAGACGTGTTTCCTGAGGTCGACGCGAACTTCGCGAAGATCGTGATGCGCTGCCTGCGGAGAGAGCCCGATCAACGCTATCCGTCCGCCGCGGAGATCGAAGAAGACATCCGTCGCTACCTCGACGGCCAGTCGCCCGAAGCGACGCAGCGCCACGCAGCGCTGCGATTGTCGCAAGAGCCGTCGGACAACGGCGACGTTCCGCCCGCGACCGCAGGCGCCGAGAAGCTCCTCGTCGAGACCGCAGCGAGCGTGCCCCCGCCCGTGGATCCCGCGGACGAGCGCGCCCCATCGACGTCCCCAGCCGCGGCTTCGACGGACGCGACAGCGGTCGACGCCGTATCGACCGCGCGCGTGACAACGGGGACCCACGCGAGCGAAGCGTCACGCTCGGCGTCCGCAGACGCAGAACAAGACGACGAGCCCTCTTCTACGACGCGGCTGCTCATGGTGCTGCTCGCGTTGGTCGTCGTCGCGTTCGTCGTCGCGCTCTGGCGATCGAGCAGCCGAACGCCCACGCTCGCGCCGCAGCCGACGCGCGACAGGGCCAACACCCTCGCGATCGAGCAGCCCGACGTGCAAATCGCCGCGCCCGAAGCCGCAGCGAACGCAGCGGTCCCTACGAGCGACGACGCGAGCGCCGCGAACACCGACGACGTGCTCGAGCCGGTGACCGCGGCCGTTCGTCGACCGAGCTCCAACCCGTCGGGCAACACCGCGCCGCGCCAGCCGCGCGACGCAGGCGCGACCAACGCGACGAGCAGCGTTCAACTGCGCGACAACCGCTGAGCGACGCGCGGGTCGATTACGAGAGGTACGGCGCGAGGTTCACTTCGGCGCGCACGTGGTTCTGTCCGTCCGCGAGCGCGAGGTGCAGCGCGATCTTCGAGGGCGTCACGACGCACACGTACAAGCGACCCGTCGAGCCCGCAGGGAGCCCCGTCGGAATCGTGAGCAAGCGCGGGTCGCTCGAAGACATCTTGCCCGCGGCGTACTCCTTGGCGACGCGCAGAGGCTTCTGCGCGTCCCAGGTTCCGAAGTCGATGTAGTGCGCGCCCCACTCGTCGGGGTTGGACGGAAGCGTCCCCATCGGGAGCAGCGCGACGAACTTCGGCGGAAACCCGCGCATATCGCCGACGAAATAGCTGAAGCCCTGCTGCGCGCGCACGAGGTGGACCTCGCGGTTGGCGATCTTCAACGCGCCCAGCGCGACCGCGGTCTTCGGCGTCACGCCGATGACCTCGACGCCTCGCTCCATCCTCGGGGGAACCTCGTAGAGGATTACGCCCTCGGGCGTCCAGTCGTCCGCGGGCCGCCAGACCTTCAACTCTGGGTAGCCGAGCACGCGACCGAGCGCCTTGGCCACGTACTCGCCGCGCGACGAGTTGCCCGCCAGGAGAATCTGCACGCCCTGCGCGCGCCAATCGCCCTCACCGCCCCACGCGATGTTCTGCAGCATCGAGAGCAAGAGCCGCGCGCCCTCTTCGAGCCGCGACTCGAGGTGCGAGACGAGCGCGTCGCGCACCGGCCCGTTGTCCTTCGCGAACGACACGAGGTCCACCTCGGCGCCGTCGATGCGAACGGCCTTCACCTTCTCGCGCTTGGGGATCGTGTTCGCGCGCTTGAACTTCAGCTGCTCGAGCTCGAGCTCGCGCACGAAGCGAATCTGGTTCTGCCGTCCCGCGAGCGAGCGCTTGTACAAGTGCGCCCCTCGCGCGAGCTTGTTCTCGGGCACCGTCGCGGGGCGCTGCATCGGAACATCATGGGCCTCGACCTCCGCGAACACCGACTGGTGCGAGTGCGCGAGCCAAGCAAATTCGCTGGTGAGATAGTCGCCTCCCACGTGATCGTCCCCTGCGACCTGCAGCACTTCGATCACGGCGCTCGCGCCCGACTGCGCTTGCTCCTGCTCGGTCGCGGGACGGTATCGACCGCACGCGATGTCGAGCGTCCCGCCGCCGAAGTCGAACACCGCGAAGCGCAGCTCGCCGTGCTGCGCGAGCACGGGCTCGAGCGCCGGGTGATTCGCGAGCTCTGGGCACACCTCGGCCGCGTACGCCTCGGGCTCGCTCGAGGACATCTGCACCGTCACATCGCTCGCGGAGATTCCCTCGGGGATGCTCGCGAGGATCCCCGCGCGAATCTCTTGCTCGAGCAGCGCCTTCGCGCGCTCGTCGAACTCCGCCGGCCACGTGAGCCAGTACCGAAGAAACACCTCTTGCCCTGGGCGATTGATCGCGCGGCCGAGGATGTACGCGTAGGCGCGGACGAGCGCTCGCACCCGCGCCTCATCGAGGAGAAAATCCGCGTGCTTCGTGCGGTCGCGCAAGAGCGGCGATTGATCGAGCTGCATCACGCGCTCGGGCAAGCTCTTGATCTCGCCAACGACGGCGTTGGGCGCGGTGCGAAGCGCCTCTCGCGCGAGGTGCGACGCTTGAACGAGCCCCACGACGTCCGGGCACCTTCGCGCGCCCTCGGCGGCGCTCTCGCTCACCGAGCCGAGCACGCGAAAGAGCGCCTCGTGGTCTTCGATGAGCAAATACGTGGGATTTTCCGCGGGATTTCCATCGCCCTTCGGAGCCCCCAAGCGCATGAGCGAGCGGTATCCCTTGCTCGTAAACGCCGCCACCGTGGCGCTCGTCCCGAAGTCCACGCCGACCGCGCTCAAGCGCTTGAACGTCGGCAACATCATCGACGGATCGCGGAGGCGCAGCGAGAAGTCCTTGCGCCACACGAGTCGAAACCGATGCCCCGCGCACTCGAGCCCGTGCTCGACCGCGAGTCGAACGACCGTGTCCGTCCCCGCAGCGGACACGCGACCGCGGTGATCAGGGTGACTCGTGTCGAAGACCATCCCGAGCTCTGTCGTCGTCCCCTCGCCTTTGCGCAGCGAGGGATCTTCGAAGAGCGCGTCGCGGCTGTCTCCCTGCACGCGTTGATCGTGCGAGGCGCTCATCGGAAGCGCCGCGAGCTTCCACACGAGCGGGCCGTCGCCGCCACTCGTGCGGGTCCACTCGGCACGCGCGCGCAGATGAAACTTGCCAGTCCCGATCCAGAAGCCCTCTTCGGGGTTGGACAGATCGACGCCCTTGCGCGCGACCGCGTCGTACAGGAGCGAGTCCGTCACGTCGTGAATGTCGAACGCCCGCAGCCCCGGCGCGGCCCCTGGGACCGCGATGATCTTCGCCCGCGTCAACGCGAGCGTGCGGCCCGACGAGAGCGCGATCGCCACTTTGTGCAGCGCCTCGCCCTGCAACGGCGGGATCTGCTCTGCGTCCACGGACAGCTCGAGGTCGAAATCGCCGGTCGGCGTGACGACGCCTTGCGCGATCGTTCCGACGCGCTTTCCCGCGAGCTCGAGCTGCGCAGAGAAGGGCCCGCTGCACGCGCCGCGCGCGCGAAGGACGAGCTTCGAGCGCCCTGCGTGCGCGGCAAACGCGACGAGCACCGGCTCGTGCGAAGCCGTCACGCGGCCCTCGGGCAAGATCTGGTACCGCGTCCCGTCGAGGTCCGCGGCCTCGACCGAGAGCGTCATCGCGTCGATGCGAACAGGAGATGGAGATAGGGGTGACAGAGTCGGCGCAGCGGCAGGCGCGGCAGCGTTGCTCATGGCGCGTTGTGCATATCACGCCAGCCCCGCTCGTTGCGCGGCCAACCGCGCTCGATCCCCCCTCGCTCGCAGGCCCCGCGCGTCAGCGCCCGACCAGGGCCCTCGCGACGAACAACCCCAGCAATACAGCGGCGAAACACGCCACGGTCGTGATGGCGAAGTTCAGCACCGCCGCGCGGCGCGCGCCCTCTTGCGCGAGGCGCACGGTCTCGAAGCTGAAGCTCGAGTACGTCGTGAGGCCGCCCATGAACCCCGTCGTCAACGCGAGGCGCAACGTGGGTGAGAACGACGCGCGCGTCGCGGCCACGTGCATGACGACGGCGATCGCGAAGCAGCCCGTGACGTTCACGATCATCGTGGCGTACGGAAACGACGTTCCCCAGCGCTGCGTGGCCCAGAGGTTCACGAGGTAGCGCGTGGCTGTCCCGAGCGCGCCCGCGAGGCTGATCCAGAGCAAGCGCTCCATGGGACGAGACCGTAGCCCAGAGGCCCGCTGCGAGTCGAAATCGTCGCTGAATTTACAGCCGTCCAGCGCACCCACCGACCCTCACTGCCGTTCGACGCGGAAATCGTGCGGACTTTTCGACCAACAGCCCTGTTGGTCTCACGATTGCCGTATTCTATGCGGAATTATCACGCGAGGGTCGGGGGTCCCGCGCGCCTCGCAGACCTTCGCGCGACCCACACGAAGATCACGAGCAGCGCGACGGACGCGACGCTCCCGAGGTTCTCGACGGTCGATGGCCACTTCGCCATCACGAACGCGGCGACGATCGCGACCGCCGCCGCGAGTCCGAGCAGCCGCTCGACCGTGATCGCCGTCGTGAGCAACACGAACCCGATCGCGACGAATTTGAAGCTCGCCATCGCGTAGATGTCCGCGCGCGCCAGCCACGCGACGCCGTCGACCGCCGCGCCGCACAACAAGAGCGCCAAGAACGCCCACGCGAGCCGAGAGCTCACGGTGTTGCCGAAGAGCCGTCGTCGAAGCACCGTGGCGATCAGCACGAAGAACGCGATCGCGGCGACGTCTTGCGCGAGCACGAGCCCCAACGCAGCCCGCGCCCCGCTCGGCTGAACAACCACGAACAGCGCCGAAAACCCCAGCAACACGAGAAACCCGAGCACGCCCATCGCCGCGCGAACGTTGGCCCCGACCGAGACGTCCATCTCTCGCTCGTGGCGTCGCCCAGCTTCGGCTTCGGCTCGCTCGCGCTCGAGCTCGCGCTCCAAGAGCTCGATCCTCGCGACGATCGCGCCGCCCGCGTCGCCGAGCTCCGTCACCGCAGCGCGCGCCGCGGTCGCGTTGCGACTCTCGAGTTCGCGGTCGACGATGGCGTCGAGCGTCGCGCGATACCCGCGCTTCGCCAGTGAATTCTCGGGCCAATCCGCGAGCGCTTGCACGAAGCCGAGGCGAGCCTCCGTGAGCAACCGACGCTGCTCGATCTCGTCGCGCGCGGCCCTCGCGCGCTCGAGCGCCTGCGTCGCGCGCCGCGCGATCGCGGTCGAGCCCCGGTGATGAAGATACTCGACGAGCCGACGGCGAACCTTCTCGAAGGACGCTGGCCGCGCCGAGGGCTCGCGGCTCGTACACTCGTTGCACAGCGCGCCGAGCTCCGCGGGAACATCCTCACCGTACGCGAAGGGCGCGGACACGTACGCGTTGGCGAGCGCTTCGTAGAGCGTCGCGCCCTCGTGCTTCGCGCGCCCCGTCAGCGCGTAGTGCAGCGTCGCGCCGAAGAGGTACACGTCCGTGCGCTCGTCGTGCGAGGAGACCGCGCCGTCGAAGAGCTCGGGGGCCATGAATACTGGGGTTCCCACGATTTGGCGCTCGGAGCTCGGTTGGGTGGCGAGCGCGCGACGGTCGAGCGCCACGCCCCAATCGAGGACGTACACGACGCCGAACGCGCCGATCATGATGTTGTCGGGCTTGATGTCGCGATGCACGACGCCCTGCGCGTGCGCGTACGAGAGCGCGTTGCACGCCTGCATCATCACGTCGACGATCACCTCGATCCTGTCTCGGCCGTCCTCGAGCAGCGTCGCCCAAAACGGGTGCGCGCGATCGTCGATGAGCGCGCTGAAGCTCACGCCGCTCACGCGCTTCATCACCACCACGGGCCGCGCGTCGCGATCGAGCCCGAGCGCATACACAGGAACGATCCCCGGGTGCTCGAGCCGCCCGAGCGTCCTCGCCTCTTGCAAGAGCGCCGCGACGTGCAGCGCCTCGTGCGTCTCTTCGTGCAGTCGCTTGATCGCCACCTCGCGCCCGAGCGAGCGCTGCTCCGCGAGATCCACCGCGCCCATCCCTCCCGCGCCGAGCCGCGACTTCACCAAGAGCTCCCCCGGCGCACCAGGGCCGCTCGCGATCACGATCGCAGGGAGCGCTGCGTTGCCAGCGGGCGCGTCGGGCGCTGACAACACCTGGGGCGCGTCGGGCGCTGACAACACCTGGGGCGCGTCGGGCGCTGACATCACCGGGGGCGGCGCTTCGCGCGCCTCGGGTCGGATCGTCTCGCCGAGCGCGATCGAGCTCGAGGCCTCGTAGCCGAGCGTCTTCCACACGCGATCGAACGACGACGCCTTCGGCGATGCGGATGACTCGCTCACCCGCAGACTGTCTCACGGCCCGCGCAGCGATCGGTACTCTCGGTCGACCTCGATCGTCACGGTGCGCTCGCGAGGGAGCCCCGCGCGGGCCCTCCGCGTGCATCGCTCGTGCGCCACGATCGCTCGTCCCGCGGCCGTCTCCGCAGTGCGAAACGGTTGACGCCACACACATTCATCATCGCCTGAAAAAAGCCAGGGTCCGCGCCACAAGAGAATCAGCGACCCCTCCATGTGCGGCGTCGTGACCCAGTGCATCTGCTCGAGCTCGCAGAGCACCACGCTCGAGAGCGACACGATTCGCCCGCGGTCGTCGCGCCCGAAGTACCGCGGCGCGAGCGGGCCCTCGCCCGCGTCCGCGCGCCATCGCCTCGGCGCGCGATACAGCCGAACCCCCGGGCACTGCGTGCCCATGAAATCTTCGGCCTCGCCCACTTCGATCGCGGGGTTGCTCTCGGCGAGCGCGCTCTGCGTCGGCGAGGCAGCCCCGTCCTGTGCGACCTCGGGCTCGCTCGCGGACCGATCCCGCGCGGGCGCGCGCCGCGTGCCGCCGTTGTCGCACGCAGCCGCCACGATCGTCGCGAAGAGCGCCGCGCGACGCGTCGCCTGCGACCGCTTCGCAGCATCGGCAAACCAGGACAGCAACGGCGTCGAACGTAAACCAACCCTACGACGCCCGTCGTGCTTTTCTCCCCGCACGCTCTGCGCGCGTGCATTTCGACGGAGCTCTTCCGCGCAGCCCCAGCCGTGCTACACGCAGGGCACCATCGCGATGCTCGGCTTGCTCACCCCCACGCCCGACGGTTGGATCGACGCGGCGCTCTCCAACCTCGACGCGGTCCTGCTCGACCACTTGCACTGCGAGCTCAAGGCCGCGTCCAACGCGACGGCGCTCGTCGCGAGATACCCCATGTTTCCCACGCTTGTTCGATCGCTGAGCGACTTGGCGCGCGAAGAGCTCTTGCACGTGCAGCAGGTGTTCGACGAGCTCGAGCGCCGAGGCGTTCGCGCGCATCCGCCCGGCGAAGACCCGTACGCGTTGGCGCTTCGACGCGCCACCCAAGGCGACACGCCGCGCGCCGAGCACGGAGCGCTGCTCGACCGCCTCGCGATCGGCGCGCTCATCGAGGCTCGCTCGTGCGAGCGCTTCAAGCTCCTCGAGAAGCACGCGCCCACCGAGGCGCTCCGCGAGTGGTACGGAGAGCTCTTCGCCAGCGAAGCGAGGCACTTTCGGCTCTTCGCGTCGCTCGCCGAGGACGCCGTCGGCCAAGAGCTCGCGCGAAAGCGCATCGCGCAGCTCGCCGAGCGCGAGGCCGAGATCGTCGAGCGCCTCCCGCTCGAGCCCCGCGTGCACTGACTCTCCGACCGATCGACTACTCGGGCCGCGCGTCGCGCTGCGTGGTCACCGTGAGCTCGAACGGCATGCGAATCCGCGGCGCGTACGTCCCGACGAACACGCGCCACTCTCCCGCGGGAGGGTCGGTCACGTCGACGCCCGGGTGCGCTCCGAACGTGTCGTCCGCGCAGTACACGGTCCCGTTCGGCGCGCGAACGGCGATCGTGCTGTCCGCGTTGGCCCGCGCGAACACGCGCACGAACGAGACGCCCGCGCGCACCGTGAACCGCGCGCTCGGCGTCCGCTCTCCGAACCCGAGGCACGTGCGCCCCACGAAGCGAAGCGAAGCGCGGCCGACGACCGTCGCGCTCGCGCGCTGCGTGGGAGCGCCGCTCGGGCTCACGTCGATCGCGCCCGAGGGACCGCTCGTCGCCGGCTGCGCCACGCTCGTTGTGTTCGTCGCGCCCGAAGCACTCACTCCGTTGGCCGTATTCGTCGCGCTCGCTGCGTTGTTCGCCCCCGTAGCGCTCACCGAGACCCACCCCGTCGGAACGCTCGTCGTCGCGCCCTGCGTCGCATTTGCCGCGCCCGCTGGCTGCGCGTTCGCGAGCGTCGTCGGCGTTGTCGTCGCGGCAGTCCCGCTGTTCGCGACGGGGGTACCCACCGCGGCGGGCGTCGTCGGCAGCGCGATCGACGCCGCAGCGATCACCGCGCGTTGGCTCACCGCGAGGTTGTACGGGAGCGCGTTGCCCTCCACGGTCCCCACGGCGAACACGTAGGTCCCCGGCTGCACGTTGCGAAGCGTGAAGCGCGACTCGCTCCCGGGCGCGCCTTGCGTGCAGAACACCGCGCCCTGCGGCGTTCGAAGCGCGAGCGACGTCGGCCCCGCCGCGCGAACGAGCACGTCGAGGATCGCCGTCGGCGCCGCGACCCACACCTGCTGCTGCGGAAACGCAGGGTACGCGCCACGACAGCCCGCTCCGAGCCGCTCGCCTGCGACCGTCCCCTCCGCCACGCCGCCGATCGCGACGGGGTCCGAGACGTCCGTCGGACGGATCCACAGCGTCCTCACCGACGGCTGCGCGCCCGGCGCTTGCTGCGCGTGCGCCCCGCGGACCGACGCGAGGACCAGCGCGCCCGCGACGAGCGATCTTGAAATCATGTGCACAAATGTCATCGCTAGCCGCGCTCGTGGGGCATGTAGTCCCGCGGCGACCTGAAATAGTGCGTGGGCGAGTAGCTCCCGAGGTTCGAGACCTTCATCGTGTAGAGGCACGCGTACTCTTCGACCTGGTCGCCGAAGCTCGAGACCTCGACGCCCTCTTTGAAGAGCGAGCCCCACCCTCGGTGAAAGCGCTCGTCCACGGTTCGCTCGATGTTGCGCGCGCGCTCTTCGTCCTCGCGGAGCATCTGGCGCACCGCTTCGATCGCGCGCTTCTCGGCGCGATACGCGTCCTGTGAGCTCTCGTCGCGCTCGACGCCGTCCTCGCGATCGCGCTCGATGCTCTTCAAGCGCACCTGTCGCGCGCGCAGCTCGTCCATGAGCTTGGCCCGCCGGAGCTCGATCTGGTCGATCTCTGCGTACTCGTCGCGGCTCTCGGCGGCGGCGCGCAGCTCGTCGGCCATCTCTTGGATGATCATCACCGTGCGCCACGCGCTCTCTTTCTTCGCGCGAAGAACGTCGCCGTAGATGTGATCGCCCACGTAGAGCACCTCGTCGCCGCTCGCGCCGATGAGCCGCTCGAACTCGCCGAGGTTGCCGCCTTCGTAGATCTTCAGGCGCTCGAAGCGCGAGGCGCGCGTGCTCTCTTCACCCTTGCCGCGATACTCCATGATGGGCCGACGCTCGGTGAAGAACTTCGGCTTGCTCGCGGCCACGACGACCACGTCGAAGTAGTGACGCCACGTCGGGTACTCGGCCATGGCCCCGCCGAGCAGGTACGTCATCATCGACTCGGTGTAGCCCGCGCGCGAGTTGGTGAGCAAAAAGAGCTTCTTTCCCGCGCTGCGCAGCTTGTGGAGCGTCGTGGCGAGCTCGGGGTCGGGCGCGACGAAGCGCGGGAGGTTCTGCTCGATCACGTCGACGATCGCGCCGTCTCGGTGCGCCTCGTCGATGCTCTCGCGGATGTCTTTGAATAGCTGTGCGTAGTCGAGCTGATCGCCGCGCGAATCGAAGAAGTCCACGGCCCCGGCGTACACAGCGGCCTCGGGCAGCGCGTAGAGCGTGTCGACCCAGTGGTAGCGGTCCGAGTCCACCCGGATGCGACGCTGGTGATAGAGCTCGCGACGCTTGTCCCGCGGCAGCTCGCGCGAGCCGTGAAACGCTTTCGCGACGTACTTGAAGCGGTCCATCTTCAGGAGGTTTCCCTCCTGCTTGTCGATGAGGATCCCGCGGAGCGGAAAGCTCTCGTCGTACTTCGCCTCGATGAGCTCCGGCGGATAGCCGCGATCGACGAGCTTCTTGACCGTCGCCTCGATGCTCAGCCGATCGATCTCGGCCTGCTTGTAGATCGCGAGGGTGTAATCCATGTCGAACCCCACCCACTCGATTTGGTCGAGCCGCAGCGATCGGTTCGTGTACACCCGGCGCTCGACCGGCAGCCCCACGGATGGTTGCTCGTCGCGGACGCCGTTCACCTTGGCGGCGTCTGCCTTCAAATGGTCCAACAACATCGACTCCGCGGAGGCTAGCGCAGCCCGCGCGGGCCGACACGAGCCGGACAACGAGTCCGATCGGGTCGCCAGCCGCTGCCCGCCCCCCAACCGGGTGTTTTTGCGTTCTGTCGACGGGGGTCTTGACGTTTTCGGAATTTCTGTCTCAATCCCGCACCCCGCCGGGCAAGAGCCCCGCTTCAGAAGGTTAGCTCCATGCGTGATCAGATCCGTCTTTCGTGTAGTGAATGCCAGCGAAACAACTACTACACGAACAAGAACAAGCGCACGACGACGAACAAGCTCGAGTTCAACAAGTTCTGCCCCTGGTGCAACAAGCACGTGAAGCATGTTGAGGGGAAGATGCCCAACCCCAAGAAGCAGTGAGCGGATAGAGAAATACCATGGCAAAGAGCGATCTCACTGGGACCGGCAAGCTCAAGGGGCACAAGGTCTCCCACTCGAACATCAAGACCAAGCGCTGGCAGAACCCCAATCTGCAAGAGCGCAAGATCTACGTTCCCGAGCTCAAGCGCCACGTGTCCATTCGCGTGACCACGCGCGAGCTTCGCACGCTCGACAAGCTCGGCTTCGTCGCGTTCGCGAAGAAGTTGGGCCTGGACGCGACCAAGTTCTGAACACATGGTGCCGCTCCCTCCGCGACGTCGGAGGGTCGAGCACCACCGTTGTTCACGGCGCCTCCGCGCTCGATCGAGCTCGCTACGAGCCAACGATCGCGCGCACCACTCGTAGCCGGAGTGGCGAAATGGCAGACGCAGCGGATTCAAAATCCGCCGTGGTAACCCCACGTACCGGTTCAAGTCCGGTCTCCGGCACCCCTCCATCGCGCGCGAAGCTCTCCGCGACGCAGTGCGCGATTTACCTGCGGTCGTCGATCGAACTACACCCACGCCTCGCGTGAATCGAGACGATCGCATCGCTGTGTTCGGGTGGGGTTCGGTCGCACCGGGCGCCCCCGACGTTCCGTCGCTGCGCGCGCTCGCAGAAGAAGGCCGAAGCGCCCTGTCCACGAGCCCCCTCGGGCCGATGGGCGACAGCTTGTTCGTCGTGGGAAACCCCGTCGTCGACGAAGCCCGCTTGCGTCGCTGGCTCGCCGCTCGATCGAACGACGCGCGCGCCGCGCAGTGGCTCGCTCGCGCGGGCGACTGCGTGCGCTTCACCGTCGCGAGCTGCGCCGAGGCGCTCGAGTCGCAGCCGGGACTCGAAGACGCGCTCCGCGCGCTCGACGGTCGCGTGAGGATCATCATCGGGACCGGGCTCACGGACCTCGGCGAAGCGTTTCGCGCGCGAGAAGACCTCGCGAAGGCGCGACGTACGTGGGACGCGTTCTGGGCGCAGCCCGAGCGCAACGCCGCGCTTCGCGCGTGGGTCGCAGAAGGCAAAGCGCCCGACGGCGCAGAGGTCCCCACGGACTACAAGAGCCTCGCGATCGACTCGATCGAGCGCTACGACGCCATGCTCGCGTGGAACGCCTTCTGGTGCGCCCGCAGCGACGCGCGCGCCCAGTTCGACGCGCGCCTCCGCGAGATCGAACGGAGCCCCGTCGGGCTCGACATCGACCGCGGGCCCCTGCGCGCGATCGCCGCGAGACAACGCGCGTTGCGCGCGCTCGTCGAGAGCGTCGGCGCGCCGCCACCACCGTGGGAGTCCGTCGACCCACAGCTGCTCTGGAGCATCCCCAACGCGCCCGCGGCGGAGCTCACGATGCTGCTCGGGCTGCACGGCCCTGCGTTCGCGCCCGCGGGCGCGTGCGCGGCGTTCGGCCTCTCGCTCTCGCTCGCGTGCGAAGCGATTCGCCACGGAGAGTGCGACGCGGCCATCGTCGGCGCGTGCGACCCGAGGCCGCTGCCCGAGGTCGTCGCGGCGTTTCACAGGGCGAGGCTCACGCCCGCGTGCGGCACGCGCAACGACCCGTTCACAGAGCTGCGCGGAACGCACGTCGCGGGCGGGGCGTGCTTGTGGATCATCGCGAGAGAGAGCGTCCTTCGCGCGCGCGGGCTCGCGCCCATCGGCCCCACGGTCCTCGGCTGCGCGGTCTCGTCGGACGCCGAGCACATGATCACGCCTAGCGAAGACGGCCCGCGGCGCGCCATCGCCGCCGCGCTCGCGCAAGCGAACATCGACGCGAGCACCATCGCGCTCTGGGACCTGCACGCGAGCGGAACGCCCGGCGACGCCCGCGAGCTCACGCACGCGCGACACTTCGCCGGCGAGCACACAGCGTTCACCGCGCGCAAGGGCCAACTCGGCCACGGAATGGGCGTCGCGGGCGGCTGGGAGCTCACCCTCGCGGCCCTCGCGCTCGACGAGGGCCGCGCGTTCGACACGGGAATCCCAGACGAAAAGCTGCACCCCGCGATCGCCGCCCGCGCCCACGGAGCGCTCGTCACCCGCGAACGCGCGCTCGCGCACGAGCACGCGGTGAAGGTCTCGCTCGGCGTCGGAGGGATCACCAGCGCGGTCGTGCTCGAGAAGCGCACGCGCTGAGCGAACGCGCCCCGCGCCTCGGTCGCGCTTGCGGTGCGCGGGGTGGCTGTGCTCTGTTTCGTTCGTGCGCTCCGAAGCAGAAGGCTTCTTTCGAGCACTGCGCTCTGCGTACGAGACCGTGCTCATCTGTGGCCCCACCGTCGTCGACGCGGCCAGGCACACGATGACCATGGATCGCGCAGACGAGCGGCTCGAGCTCTGGTCGCGACGATTGCTCTCCGTCGCAGAGATTCAACTGACCGTCTCGGGCCGAGAGAACTACGACCCCTCGAAGTCGTACTTGCTCATGTCCAACCACGCGTCGCACTTCGACGTGCCGGTGATCTTTCAGGCGTACAAGCGCCCCGTGCGCATGGTCGCGAAGAAAGAGCTCTTCGCGATCCCGCTGTTCGGAAGCGCGATGCGCGCCGCGGGATTTCCCGAGCTCGACCGCAAGGACCGCAAGAAGGCCATCGCCGCCCTCGACGCGGGCACCGCGCTCTTCGCCCAGGGAATCTCCCTGTGGATCGCGCCCGAAGGCACGCGCTCGCGCGACGGCGAGATGGGCTCGTTCAAGAAGGGCGGCTTCGTCCTCGCGCTCGAACACCAGCTCGAGATCCTCCCCGTCGGCCTCGCGGGCACGCACGACGTGTTGGTTCCCGGCACCGTCGATGTGCGCAAGGGCGTGCGCGTGCACGCGCACTTCGCCGCTCCCATCGCACCCACGGCGCGCGAGTACTCCACCGAAGCGCGCGACGCGCTCATGGCTCGCGTCGAGCGATCGCTCAAAGACGCGCTCGCCGAAGCGAGAAATTCACTGCGCGCGTCGCCCAATCGTTGAATCATCGAGCACCCTTCGTACGTCCATCCCGCGCGGCCTCGCCTCGCCGCTTCACTCCCTCCCCCTCTCCGGACGAACCGCGTGAACCACCACAAGAACCCCTGGCCCTTCGTCGTCCCCGTCGCAGGAGCCGCGCTCTTCGCAGCCTTCGCGACGAGCGCTCAATCGCGGCTCGATCAACTTCGCGGAGGAGGCTCGAGCACGCCCTCGTTCAACAGCGACGCCGGCGCGGCCGACGCGCGACTCCAAGCCGCCAACGTCGGAAGCGGCTCGTCGCCCACAGAGTCTCGCGGCCCTTCGGGCGAGCTCCGCGGGACGACCGACGATCACCCCGAGGCCATCACCGGGCCCATCACCGAAGCCGACGCAGCCCGCGTCGTGCGCTCGAAGATGTCGCAGCTGCAGCCCTGCTACGACCGCGCGCGCACCGCAGATCGACGCTTGGGCGCGGTGCGCGTCAACCTACGGTTGACGATCGAGCGCGATGGGCGCCTGCGTCCACCGCAGGTCAACGCTGTCCCGGCCAACCCTGCGATCGTGACGTGCCTGACGACGGCGCTGTCCGCGATGACCTTCCCTCGCCCCGCGACGGCGCCGCTCGTGTTGCAGTATCCGTTGCAGTTCGCCCCGCCCGCGACGCCTCCGCGACGCCCCGCGGGCCGACGCTGACACGCTGCGACAGAGCGCTCGCGCGCGACGGCGCTGCAATCGCGTCGTGAGCCCCGTACACTCCGTCGCGCCATGCGACTGAAACCAGGACTCCTCTTCGCGATCGCCACTTCGCTCGTCGCCTGTTCGCCACCGCCGACCCCGCCGCCGGACGCGAACAACAACGACAGCTCGACGATGGACGCGGCCGACAGCGCCTCGCCGTCGGACGCGGGCAACGAGAGCGCCACGGACGTTCCATCGGACGTCGCCAACCCCACGACGATCGCCGAGATCCCCATCGGAACGACCGAGCGCGTGATGGGCCTCGACGGTCCCGTCGACGTCGTGATCGACCGCAACGGCTGGCCGCACATCTACGCGAGCTCGGTCCGCGACGTCGCGTTCGTGCAGGGATTTCTCTGCGCGCGCGACCGCATGCCGCAGATGGAGATGCTCCGTCGTCTCGCATCCGGGACGCTCGCCGAAGCCTTCGGCTCGCTCTCGCCGACGCTCATCGAGCAAGACCTCGCGATCCGCGTCGTCGGCCTCCGCCGCGCCGCGCAGCGCATGTGGGACGCGACGCCCATGAACACCCGCAGCCGCACGATCCTCGAGGCGTACTCGCGCGGCGTCAATCGTTGGCTCGCGGGCATCCGCGACGGCTCCCGCGCGAGCCCGCAGGGAACAGAGCTCGTCGTCAACGAGAGCACCCAAGACTGGACCCCCGTCGACTCGCTCACGATCGCGCGCTACCAGAGCTACTCGCTCAGCTACGACGCGGACAGCGACATCTCGCGCAGCGAGCTGCGCACGCGAGCCGAGACGCGCTTCGACATGGCCAACGCGATGACCGACCCCGCGCTCGCCGCGCGACGAGGCTTCGTGCTCGACTTCTTGCGCTTCGCGCCGGTGTCCGCCGAAGCGACGGTGCCGGACTTCTACAGCACCTCGGGCATGATGCAGCAGTACCGGCCCGACGTGCGCGCGCCGAGGCTCTCGCAGCGCGTGTTCGACAACGCGCGAGGCTTTCTCGAGAACGCCAAGCGCGCGGCAGAGTTCTTGGGCGACCAGACGCGCGGGAGCAACAACTGGGTGGTGCACGGGTCCGCGACGATGAGCGGCGCGCCGATCCTGGCGAACGACCCGCACTTGTCGCTGACGTCACCGGCGGTTTGGTGGGGCGTTCACCTCACGATCGCGACGGGCGCGGACGCGGTCGACGTCGCGGGCACCGCGTTCCCGGGCATTCCTTGGGTCGTGATCGGATACAACCGACGCGTCGCGTGGGGCGTGACGACCGCGGGCTACGACGTGACCGATGCGTTCGCGGAGACGATCGTCCCGTGCACGATGGGCGGCGGCGACTGCGTCGTTCACAACGGCGGACAGGTGCGGATCGAGACGCTCACCGAGCGCGTCCCGACAGGGCCCGGAACGTTCTACGAAGCGCGCTTCGAAGTGGTCCCGCACCACGGGCTCATCATGCCGACGATCCGCGATCGCGCGCTCGTTCCGCGGACGGGAACGACCGCGATCAGCATCGCGTGGACCGGCAACCAGCCGACGACCGAGCTCGAAGCGTTCTTGGACCTCTCGTACGCGCGCAACGTCACCGAGGCGCGCGCGGCCATCCGTCGCTTCGGCGTCGGCGCGCAGAACTTCGTCGTCGCCGACGTCGAAGGAAACACCGCGTACCAATCGAGCGCCATCATCCCCGTGCGCGGCGCGGGCGCGCTCACGTTCGTGAGCGACCCGACCGCCATGAATGCAGGCACCGGTAATTCACCGTGCTTCGTCCTGCCCGGCGACGGCACCGCAGACTGGAACGGCAACGTCCCCCTCGATCAGATCCCGCAAGGCACCGGCTCCGCCACGCGCCCCTTCTTCGCCACGGCCAATCAAGATCAAGCGGGCGTCACGTTCGACAACAACCCGCACAATGACAGGCACTACGTCGGCTGCGATTTCGCTGACGGAATTCGCCAGACCCGCATCGCCGAGCGCCTGCGCATGGGCACGCGCGTCACCGTCGAAGACATGCAGCGCCTCCAGGGCGACAAGGTCATCTTGTACGGACGCAAGCTCCGACCGTTCTTGCAGGCCGCGATGACGCGCCTCGAGGCCGAGTGGGCCACGCCAGGGACGCACCCCGAGCTAGCCACGCTCGCCACGACGCTGCGGCCGCGCCAAGCCGCCCTGCGCGACGCTGCGATGCGCATGATGGCCTGGTCGCTCGACGGAGCTTCGGGCGTCCCGCACGCGATGACCGAGTCCGTCACCGAGGCCGAGCGCACGGACTCGATCGCGACGACGATCTTCCACGGATGGATCGTGAAGCTCACGGACCTCGCGCTCGGAGACGAAATGGTCGCCCTCGGGTACGGCCGTCGCTCGTGGTCGAGCGAGCAAGGCCGCGCCGTTGTGTTCTTGCTCGAAAACGAGAACGCGATGTCCCCCGCGCAGCGCCCCCGCACGGGCAACGTCCTGTGGGACGACATCGCGACGAGCTCCGTCACCGAGACGCGCGACTACGTTCTCTTGCGCGCGTTCGACGAGGCGCTCACGCAGCTCGCGATGACCACGCGCACGAGCGACGTCACGATGTGGCGCTGGGGCAGCCTCCACACGCTCACGCTCAACAGCATCGTGCCCGGACCGGGCGCTTCGCTGTCGATCCCGCCGTCGAGCGACACGATGTTTCCCAGCGGATTTCCCCGCGGCGGCGGCGTCGAAGTCGTGGACGCCTCGCACCCTGGCATCAGCGACTTCGACTTCCGCTACGGCTCGGGACCGTCGCAGCGCTTCGTCGTCGAACTCACGCCGACGGGCCCGCGCGGGTTCAACTCGCTGCCGGGCGGGCAGGCGTTCAGCCGCGGATCGCGCTTCCACCGCAACCTGATGGAGCTCTGGCGTCGAAACCAGTACTTCGCCGTCCCGCGCACCGAGCGCGAAGTGGTCGACGCGCGCGACTCGCGTCTGCGCTTCGAGCCCATGTAATCAAAGCGCCCCCGCCATGATCCAAGAGATCACAGCCAAAGAGCTCTCGCTGCGACTCGAGCGAGGCGAGCCCACGGTGCTCGTGGACGTGCGGCAACCGTGGGAGTTCGAGTTCGGCGCCATCGCGGGCTCGAAGCTCATCCCGCTCAACGAGCTCGCGCAGCGCGTGGGCGAGATCGAAGCGCCGAGCGGCGCGATGATCGTCACGGTGTGCCATCACGGCGTGCGCAGCATGCACGCGGCGATCTTCCTCGCGCGCAGCGGACTCGAAAACGTGTGCTCCCTCGCGGGCGGCACCGACGCCTGGTCCGTCGACGTCGACCCCGCGCTCCCCCGCTACTGAGCGACGCGCTCGAACGCGAGCGCGGCCAACAGAGGGCTGAGCCGCTGTAACGAGGGGGGAAAGGGAGAAATGACGAACCCCCGATCCGCCATCATTTGGTCCGACGGTGGATCGGGGGTCTGTCTGTTCTTCGAGCGCCGCGGGGGCTCTCGTGGGCGTCGAGGGAGCGTCGAGGAGGAGTAATCGTCCCTCTTCGCCCTACGAGATCACTCGTCCTCGCTCAGCGAGCCACGGCCGCCAACTTGGCCGCCGGTGCCGAAGCGCGCGTTGAGCACGCGCATGATGTTGAGCAAGTCGACGTACTGCTGCAAGCGCTGGAACGCCGTGTTGCGAGCGGGCGTGTTGGCCGCCTGCGAGTTGGCGAAGCGGAGCAGGTCGTTGGCGCGCAGGATCATACGCGCAGCGACACCGCGCTCGCCCGGGTAGTTCGTTCCGTCGGCGGCCATCGGACGCGCGGCTTCACGAACAGAGACACCCGGATCGAGGTTGGTCGCGCCCGGCGTCTGCGTCGCCTGCTTGATCGCGCGGTACGTCAGACCCGTGACCGGATCGGTGAACGTAACCGTCGCGCCCGCGGGCAGCGTGGCGGCGAAGGGATCGCCGTCCGCCCACAGACGGGCGCTCTGCGTGAAGCGCTGGTCGTACGAGCCCGAGAGGCCCGCCATGGCGTAGACCGCCGACCAGAGCGTGGTGGTGAACCCGAGGTTCGGGTTGACCGGCGTGAGCGCCGGGTTGCGGCCGTTCTGGCCAGGGCCCGTGCCTTGCGGGAGGTTGAGCAACGCCATGTTGAGGCGCTGCATCGTCACGTTGCGGCCAGGGTTGACCGCGAGCGGTCCGATGTCGGCGTTGTCCTCCGAGAGGATCGAGCCGAACAGGCGCAGCGTCTGGCCCGGGTACACCGTGTAGACGTTGACCTGGTAGCTGCGGAGGTCCTGATCGAGGTCGCGGTTCACGGCGTACACGAACGTGTCCGTCATGTAGTTCAGCGCCATGATCTTGTCGTAGTACGAGCCCGCGTTGACGAGGCGCTCGCGCCAGAAGCGACCCGAGGCGTAGTCCCAGGTCGACTGGAACTGACGGCCCTCGCCGATCGGCATTTCGAAGGCGCCGTTCTGACCGAACGCAGCTTCGTCGAAGAAGCGCTGTCCGTCCTCGGGACGCGTACGCAGCGCGTACACGGCGCCGAAGCGGCTCCACTCGGGCATGAGCAGTGCGCTCGTGAGCGTGTTGAACATCGTCGCCGTGCCGAGCGCCTGAGCGACGCCAGCGGGCTGCGACTTCCACTCGTTGTAGTTCGTCACCGCAGAGAAGATGCTGCGGTAGAAGTTCTCGTAGATGCCCGCGACACGCATGATGTAGTACATGTTGTCGAGGTATCGACCCATCATGCGGCCGACGTAGCCGTTGATGGTGAACGAAGCGCGCTCGCGGCCGAAGCTCGAGAAGGGGTAGTAATCGAGGTAGCGCGTGCTGAAGTAGCGCATGACTTCGTAGAAGTCGGCGCCCGCGTCGTAGCGGCTGTTGTACCAGTACACACCCGCGTAGTCGTCCGTCTCGAAGCGGTACGGGACGAGGAGGAAGGCGCCCGCCGAGCCATCGCGGCCACGCGTGGCCTCGTTGGTGTGGTCAGGATCCCAGTTGAAGCCGTTGTACGCGACCTTGCGGGTCTCGTGGAGGAACACCGGGAAGCGGTTCGCCTGCGTGAGGCGCGGGTACTGACCCGTGAGGGTCACGCCCGGGTGCACTTCCTGAGCGCGGCTCTCCGTTCCGACCACCGAGGGGATCTCGGTGTAGTGGAAGCTCGTGAGGCGCAAGCTCGCGGCCGTGCCCGTTCCGAGAAGACCGAACGAGAGCGGCTGCTGTCCGGCACCCGAGTAGGTGTTGAACAGGTTGAGCGCGCGATCGCGGTTCGCGACCTGGTCGAACGCTTCGACCATGTTCACGTACCCGTGCATCACGAACGCGTAGTCGTAGCGTCCGAGGCCGCGGCCTTCGACGGTCTTGTAGTCCATGACCGACGAGTACGCGACGCCCTCTTCGCCGAGGTCCTGCTCCTGCTGCGAGATCGCCGGCTCACCAGCCGCTTCGTACTCCCAGCGAGGACGGATCATGTTCGAGTTGTTGTTGTGGCGCGCTGCGCGGATCGCCCAGTAGCGATCGTTGTAGTTGATCGCGTCCGCAGACGAAGCGAAGTTGTGGCGCTGTCCGATCGAGTGACCGAGCTCGTGGAGCGTCACCGGGTAGTGGATGTAGTTGACCATCCAGAGGCGCGCCTGGGCCCAGTCGATCGAGCCGTCCGCCGCGCGGAAGTTCCACTCGCGACCGAAGTCGACGCCGTACGGAACGCGGTTCTCCTTGAACTGCGTGAGGTAGAACTTGAGCTCGTCGTCGTCGAAGCGCGCGGCTTGATCGTGGTCCATGCCGCACTGGTGCTCGGACATGTGGGCCTCGATCGCGCGCTGGATCTGGCGCGTGCGGAGGTTCCACCGGCGAGCAGGCGACGCTGCGTCGCGCGCGGCCGGGAGCACGCCAGACAGGCGCGGGTCCTGTCCGCCGAGCGCGAGCTGCGCGTTGTTCATCATGCGGTCTTCGATCTCGGTGCCCGCGATGCGCTGCATCTGCGAGGCGAGGTCGCGCTGGCCGTTCACGAGGATCGGCGAGTCACCGCGTCGGTTCCACTGGTGGATTCCGTTGTAACGGAACGCCGCTTCCGACAGCGAACCCGTGCGCGGATCGCGCGCGAGGTCGTTGATGTTGAGCGCGCCAGCGCCAGCACGAATGCCGACTTCAGCGCCCGAAGCGCCCTGCTGGCTCTGCGTGTCCTGCGCGAGGTGATCCATGCGCGAAGCCGCGACGATCGCGTCGAGCTCGTGCTGGCTGCGCGGGCCCTGCACCAACGTGCGCATCGCAGGCAGGTTCGAGCCCGCCGAGCCCGGAACGTCACCAGCGCCACCACGAGCCTCGCGGCCCGCGTTTTCGCCGAGTCCCGGGTACTGCTCGCGGAGGCTCTCGCCGTTGGCGATCGCGTCCGGAGCAATCTCACCGTTGAGCACGCGGAGGATGTCGATCGTGTTGTTCGTCGACAGGTCGCTCACCGTGATCCACTGCGCGCCACGCGCCGAGAAGACCTCGCCAGTCTCCGGATCACCCGTGATGTTCGCGAGACCCCACGAGCCCTGACGATCGTACTCGTTGATGTTCGCGATCATCGAGTAGCGAAGGTCGCCGAGACGCGCGGACGTTCCTTGCGGACCGCACGCCTCGAGGTCCCAGCCAGCGGCATGCGCGGCGTCGACTTCGGCCTGCGTGTGCGCGCCGGGTCGGCTCTGGTCGGTGCCCCACACAGGGTTGTGGCAGCCGACGAACACGAACTGCGCGTCCTGCGTGGTGACCGAGCCCGAAGCACCGTTAATCGTCTGTCCCTGCGTGGTGCCACCGTCGAAGAGGGCGTTCGCGTAGCGCATCTCGTCGCGCTTGAGCGGGTCGAACGCGCGGTAGCGATCGCACGTGCTCTTGTCGGACACGCCAGGATCCAAGATGCACTCGCGGCGGCGCGCTTCGGCGACCGTCTCGGAGAACACTCGGTTCCAATCGCGAACGATCTGCTCGGTCGCGGGCATGATGCGCTCGGGGTACGCCTGCGAGAGGTGGTACGGGATCGGACGCACCTGGCGATCGCGGAAGGGCAACAAGCACACGCCGTTGCCGTCGCCGCGGAAGTACGACGCGCCCGTGTCGCAGCGAGCGCCGCGGTTCACGTTGGCTTCGCCGCAGTCCGAGTCCTGTCGGCAGAGCGCGAAGCGATCGACGCACACGCCGCCGCTGCCCGACGGCGCCTGCAAGCACTCAGCCGTGCGCGAGACCGCCTGGCACTCCGTCGAAATGACGTCCGGGCCCGTGATGTTCGTGCACGTCGCCGAAGCTGGGAGTTCTCCACCCGCGAGGCCGGTCGTCCCGGTGCGCCGCATGTGGTGCTGCATCCACAGGTTGTGGCGGTGCGCGAAGTGACGGCGGTCCGTGTTGAGGATGTCGCCGCGATCGCGGTTGTATCCGAGACGGCCGGCCTCGAAGAAGCCGAAGCGATCCATCCGGAGACCGTCGATGGCCTGCGCCTCGTAGTCGCGGTTCGGATCGAGCCGCATGAACGAGATACGCAGGTGAACGTCCGCCGGGTTGCACGACTCGACCGAGCGATCGGTGAGCAAGCAGGCCGGCAGGTTCGGGTAGCCCCACTGCGCGAGGTTGACCTCTTCGGGGTGCAGCGTCATCCGGTTGGTGACGTCGAAGTAGGTCAGCGTGTTGGGCTGGGCGTTGAACGTCTCGTAGTTGAAGACGGGGGCGTTGGGGTCCGTCGGGTCGTTGATGTAGACCGGCGTCGGCGCCGCGCGGACCTTGCCAGTCCACTCGGCAAACGACATCGCCGAGTAGCCACCGACGAGGTTCTGCGACCAGTCGATGCGCATGTAACGGCGCTGGTACCAGGGACGATCCGCGCCGTTCTCCTCGACGACGTTGAGCTCTTCACCCGTCTGCGGGTTGTACGAGCGACGAATGTCGAAGTGCGACTGGATGCGATAGATCGCGAGGATTTCGCCTGCGCGCGGGTTGCCCGAGATGTTGCGCTCGTTGTCGCTCGCGCGCGGATTGGCCGAGCCGACCACGCCCTCGGCGCGGTTGAGTCGGTCGTACGCGAGACGCGCGACGAGAAAGCCCTCGGTGACTTCCCAGTTGATCTTCTCGACCTGGGTGTACCAGGACAATCCCTGCAGACCCGTGGTCGCAGGCTTGTCGACGATCGTGATCTGGTGCGCCCAGATCGGCTCGCGACGCAGATCCGCGGACGTGAGCTGCTGCGGCGTGCGTCCAGCACGCGAGAGCAGGTCGTACTGCACCGGGATGAGCTGCGTCTTGTCCAGAAAATCAGGCTGGACCCGGTTGATCGCGGGACGCTCTTGCGCGCAGCCCGCCGACATCCCCGCTCCCGCGAGGATCGTCGAGAGACCGAATGCGAAGCGCATCCGCTGACTCCATCGAGAACCCATCTATTCCTCCTCGTGCTGGCTCCTTCCCGGGAGCCTCAGTGCTCCTGGAGGAAGGACAGCTGTTCGAATCGTTCAACTACACACCACGACGTGGACCCTACGCCGTGACAAGCAGTCTCCTGCAGGGCCGGTGCCATACCCCCAGACCCCAGAAAACTCAATGCTCCGTGAAGGCAATCACACGGTTATTCCCGGCGCTGTTAGTTTCCTGACGGGCGAGCGGTCGACAAAACCCCATCGGACACACACCTCGCACACTGATCAAATACTCAGTATGCGCTCCGTGGCCGCCCCGACACGCCTTCGCTGTTAACCGTCAGTGCGCGCGAGCACGGCGCGGGCGTGGGCCTCGAGCCCTTCGAGCCGCGCCAACGAGACGATCGCGTCCGCGTGACGCGCGAGCGCCTCACGCGAATAGCGAATCACCGACGTGCGCGTGACGAAGTCGTACACGCCCAACGGCGACGAGAACCGCACCGCGCCTCCCGTCGGCAGCACGTGCGAGGGGCCCGCGAGATAGTCACCCGCGGCCTCGGGCGTGAAGTCCCCGAGAAACGCCGCGCCCGCGGCGTCGATCTTCGCGAAGAGCGCCTCGGGGTCGCGCACGAGCAACGCGAGGTGCTCTGCGGCGAGCACGGTCGCGACGCGCGCGGCCTCGTCGAGAGAGCCCGCGACGAACGCATACCCGTGCTCGCGCACGCTCACTTCGGCGACGTGCTTTCGCGGGAGCACCTCGAGCTGGCGCGCGACCTCGCTCGCCACGCGCTCGGCCATCGCGCGCGAGAGCGTCACGAGCAGCGGATACGCGGCCTCGTCGTGCTCGGCTTGCGACAACAAATCCGCGGCCACCACGCGCGGGTCCGCGTGATCGTCGCACACGACGAGGATCTCGCTCGGGCCCGCGAGGCCGTCGACCGCGACCCTTCCGAACACGAGCTTCTTCGCGGCCGTGACGTACAAGTTGCCCGGTCCGACGATCTTGTCGACGCGCGGAACGCTCTCGGTCCCGAACGCCAACGCCCCGACCGCGACCGCGCCGCCGAGGTCGAACACGCGGTCGACGCCCGCGAGATACGCCGCCGCGAGCACTTCTCCCGTCGGCCTCGGCGACGTGACGTACAGCTCTCGCACGCCCGCGACGCGCGCTGGGATCGCCGCCATGAGCACGCTCGACGGGTAGCGCGCCTTTCCGCCGGGCGCGTACACGCCCACGCGCTCGATGGGACGCACGCGCCAGCCGAGCTCGACGCCGTCACCGTCCGTGAATCGATAGGACGCGTCGCGTTGGTGTTCGTGCAGGGCGCGCACGCGACGCGCGGCGAGCTCGAGCGCGGCTCGCTCGGTCGAGGGCATCGCGGCGAGCGCCGCTTCCATCGCGGCTCTGTCGTACGCGAGGGGCTCTGGGGCGCGGTGGTCGATCCGCTCGGTGATCGCGACGAGGGCCTTGTCTCCGCCGCGCTTGACCTCGTCGAGGATCGCGGCGACCGCGGGCTCGACCCGCGCGAGGTCGCTGTCGCCTCGGTCCGAGAGCGCCAACAGTGTCTGGTCGTACGCGCGGTCGCGCGCTTCGAAGATTCGCATCGAGGCGCGGACTATACACAGTCGCGCGTTCACCTTTGGCGGGGAGCGGGCGTATGACTACCGCCGCCCATGACCGACACACCGTCGCGCGCCCCGCGCGCTGCAAGCTTTCACGTCCACGACACGCTCTCGAACTCGCTTATTCCGCTGCCGCAGCGCGTGGCCGGCGAGTGTTCGCTCTACGCGTGCGGACCGACGGTCTACAACTTCATTCACCTCGGCAACGCGCGGCCCGCGGTGGTCTTCGACACGCTCGTTCGACACCTGCGCGCGTCGGGGACGAAGGTCACGTACGTCCGAAACTTCACGGACATCGACGACAAGATCATTCAGGCCGCGACGCAGACGGGCGAGTCGCCGCGGGCGCTCGCAGAGCGCTTCGTGCAGGCGTATCGCGAGGACGTCACGGCGCTCGGCTGCGTCCTTCCCGATCACCAGCCGCGCGTGAGCGAGCACTTGCCCGAGATCATCGCGATGATCGAGACGCTGATCGCGAAGGGGCACGCGTACGTGTCCGAGGGCGATTCCAAAGGTGATGTGTACTTTCGCGTCAAGAGCTTCGCGGACTACGGAAAGCTCTCGAAGCAGACCGTCGAAGGCCTCGAGCGCGGCGACGTCTCGCGCAAGAACGACGCGGAGGTCAAAGAGTCGAAGCTCGATTTTGCCCTGTGGAAATCCGCGAAATCTCACGAGCAGCCCGACGCGCGGTGGCCCTCACCGTGGGGCGAAGGGCGCCCCGGATGGCACATCGAGTGTTCGGCGATGGCGAAGAAGTGGCTCGGCGAGTCCTTCGATCTGCACGGCGGCGGGCTGGACCTGACGTTTCCACACCACGAGAACGAGATCGCGCAGAGCGAGGCGAGCAACGGCGTTCCCTTCGCGTCGTCGTGGATGCACAACGCGATGATCCTCGTGAACGGAAAGAAGATGGCCAAGAGCGAAGCGGCCAACTATCCGCCCGAGATTCGTCACGCCATGATCCTGCGAAACCTCCTCGCCCTCGTCGACGCAGAGGCCGTGCGCTTGTGGCTGCTCGGGACGCACTACCGCGCAGACGTGAACTTCGAAGTCGCCGTCGACATGGACGCGCAGCCCGGGGCGGACGGGCTTCGACCGACGAAGTTTCCCTTGCTCGACGAGAGCGAGCGTCGCGTCGAGTACTTCTACGACACCCGCGCTCGGATGAACGCGCGAGCGCAGCGCGCGCAAGGCGCGAAAGAGCCCAGCGACGCGCACCCCATTCGAGCCATCGTGCGCGCGTTCGACGCCGCGCTCGACGACGACCTCAACACGCCTGTCGCGCTCGCGCAGGTGGCCGAGCTCTACAAGCGCGCCAACGAGCTGTGCGACCAGAACCGCAAGGACCCCGTCGAGACGCGCGCGCTGCTCGAGGCGCTCGAACACACGGCGTCCGTGCTCGGGATCGCCAACGGCGACCCAGCGACCTTCGCGCGGCGCGTCCGAGACCGCCGAGCCAAGCAGCGCAACATCGACGTGGCCGAGATCGACGGCCTCGTCCAAGAGCGCACCACCGCTCGAAAAAACAAAGACTTCGCCCGGTCCGACGCGATCCGAGCGACCTTGTCCGAGCGCGGGATCGAAGTGCGCGACGAGGCAGGAGGATCTGTCTGGCGCATCGTGTAACGTAGCAGCGCCGCTCCCGTGACTAGCCCAAGTCGTCCCCACCCGACCGCCGAGGGTCGCTTCGGCAAAACGCCCTTCGCGCACGTGCTCTTGTACATCCGCGAGCGAGCGCTGAGCGGAACGCTCTCGGTCGATGGCCCCGCCGGCGGACCGCTCGCGGGCGAGCACTTCTTCGTCTTCGAGCAAGGCGCGCTCGCGCAATCGTGGCTCGCGACCGGGCTCGACAAGCTCGGCGACGTGCTCGTCGAAAGCAAGCACATGCCCGCCGCAGCGCGAAAAGACGCAGACGTGCTTCTGCAATCGACGCAGCAGCTCGCCGGCGAGGTCTTCGTCGAAATGGGCCTTTGCGACGAGCGCGCGATCATCGAGGCGCTCGTCGAGCAGAACCACCGCCGCGCCCTGCACATCTTCTCGCTCGGCAACGCGACGTACCGCTTCTATCAAGACATCGACCTGCTCCAGAGCTTCGGCCGCGAGCGCTACTCGATCGACGTTCTCTCGATCGTCTGGCGCGGCGTGAGCGCGTCGCCGCCGCACGCGTCGATCGATCAAGTGCTCACGCGCGTCGGGGACTCTCCCATTTCGCTCAAGCCCAACGCGCAGCTCGACGCGTTTTCGTTCGGCGACGACGTACAACCGCTGCTCGACGTGCTGCGGCTCGGCCCCGCGACGGTGCGGGATCTTCAGTCGTTTTCGAAGGACCCCGAGCACGCGCGGGTCCTCGCGTACGTGCTGCTCACGTCGAAGCAAGCCGAGGCGGACCTCACAGGGCGAGGCTCGGTCACGCCGCCTCCGCCCGCGCGCAGCTCGACGCCCTCACCGACGCCCACACAATCAACGGGCGGCGCGTCGCCGTCGCTTCCGCCGCCGCTGCCGACGGCGCACGCCGCGCAACCAACGCCCGCAGCGCGACCCGCGCCTCCGCCGCCCGCGGTGGGGATGGTCGATCCCAAGGCGCTCGAAGCAGACGTCCTCTTTCGACAGATGGACGAGCAGACCTACTACGAGATGCTCGGGCTCGCGAAGACCGCGTCGAGCGACGACATTCGCGCGTCGTTCGTGAAGCTCGCCGCGAAGTGGCACCCGGATCGCGCGCCGACGCCCGTCGCCAAAGAAGCGTTTCAGCGCGTGTTCAGCATGATCAACGAGGCGCACCAGACGCTCTCGGACGACACGATGCGCACGCGCTACAACCGCATCGCGTCCGATGGTGGCGGGACGCCCGCGGCTCAGCGCAAGGTCAACGCGATGCTCGAGGCCGCGACGCTCGCGCAAAAAGCAGACATTCACCTCAAGCGCCGCGACTTCGTCGAGGCCGAGAAGCTCGCGCGCGAAGCGGTCGCGCTGCACCGCGAAGACCCCTCGGTGCTCACGGTGCTCGGCGCCGTGCTGCTCGAGCGGGGCGCGCCCGAGCTCGTCGACGAAGCGATCGCGACGATCACCGAAGCGGTCACGCTCTCGGAGAAAAACGATCGCGCGCAGACGCTCCTCGCGCAGGCGTACAAGCGCAAGGGCGACGCAGCGAAAGCGCTCGTTCACTTCAAGCTCGCGCTCGAGGCCAACCCGAAGAACATCGACGCTGCGCGAGAGGTTCGCCTCGCGGACATCCGCGCACGCGGCGGCGGAGACGCAGCGAAGAAGGACGAACCCGCGAAGGGCGGCAGCGAGAAGCCCACGACCGCAGGCGGGCTGTTCTCGAAGCTGTTCAAGCGCTGAGCCGCGAGCGGAGCGGAGATGCGACCGTAGCGTGTGGGACGAGAGAGAATGCGTGAATCCCGCGGTACGCGATCGCGCGTAAAGTGATCGAAGCGTGCGAAGCGCGACCGAGCGAAACGAGCCTGAGGTGAGCGCGGGAGGAACGAGGGCGGCGCGTTGGCGAGCGAAATGGGCGTGGTTCGCTCGCGTGGAAAACGCGATTCACGTAGTCGCGTGGGAAACACGCGTCACGCGATCGCGTGGGAAACACGTGTGGCGCGATCCCGATGAAACACGATCAACGCGGTCCCCGTTGGCGTAGCCAACGGGCTAGGCCGCCTCGAAGACGAGGCGGAGATGTGGCGCAAAGCGCCACCGGAGAGTCGCGCGTTGGCGACGAGATCGACGACGCAAACGTGTTCACCCGCGTAGATCGTGATGCCGGTGTGCCCGACGTTGCGCACGAGCGCTCGTCGTCTCGATCGCTCCGCCGCTCGTACGCTGGTCCGGCTTCGCCGGACATCTCCGCCTCGTCTTCGAGGCGGCCTAGCCCGTTGGCTACGCCAACGGGGACCGCGTCGATCGTGTCTCATCGGGATCGCGCCACACGCGTTTCACTCGCGATCGTGCCACGCGCGTTTCGCACACGATCGCGCCACACGCGTTTCACTCGCGATCGTGCCACACGCGTTTCACTCGCGATCGTGCCACACGCGTTTCGCACACGATCGCGTGACGCGCGTTTCACTCGCGGTCGCGTGCCCCGTGTTCCCCACGCGATCGCGCCACGCGTGTTTCCCACGCGCTCCCCATGCTCGCTTCGCTCGCGTTCGCCCCACGCGGCTCACGCCTGCGATCGCCCCTTACTCGCCGAGGCGCAGCGTGACGGCGGAGTCGAAGATCACCGCGGCGTTGTCGACGTTGGCGAGCGCGAACGGGCGCACTCCGACGCGATGAACCACCAAGCGGCCGACGGACGCGGTGCGCGCGATGCGCTCGGCCCACGCGGCGTCGATCTCGAGCGAGCCCGCGTCGTCGCGCGCCGAACAGACGACGGGCACCGCGTGTTCGCTCGCGCTTCCTTCGAAGTGGGCGACGATGAAGTCCGAGGCGTCTCCGCGGGTCCAGCGAAGCGAGAACGCGCCGCGCGGCAAGCGAACGGCGCCGCTGTTCGCCCCGATGACCTGATCGCCCACAGAGAAGCCCGAGAGTGCTTCGGGCGCGCGCGCTTCGACGTCGAACGCAGGGATGCGCGCAGAGGTGTTGCCCGCCGCGTGAAACTGCCAGCGCGATCCCTCGATCTCGCCCTCGGCCGCGTACACGACACCCGAGACGACCCTGAACAAGTCTGGCAAACGCCGCGGCTCGAGCGCGAGCGTGTGCGCGCCAGAGCGGACTTCGAGCGCGCCGACGTCGAGCAGTCGAACCTCGGCTCTGGAGCTCTGGTCGGACTCTCGAGGCTCTTGCTGACTACAGCCAACGGCCTCTGGAATCGCTGGCGTCCCGAGCAGCTCGGGCAACGCCCCGCGCGCCACACCCGTGAACTGAACGAACCGCGCGCCGACTTGGACCGAGAGCGCAGAGCTGGTCGAAGGGATCGTGGCGCGGCGTTCGACGACGAGCAGCGCGGACGTGCGCGGCGTATCGAGCGCGGGATCGCTAGCGAGTTCGCCCATTTGCGGCCCGCCGACGCAGGCGCCGACGAAGAGCATGGGGGCGATGGACGCGATCCGGCGATTCACGAAGACAGCCTATCCGTTGGCTCGGCGGGACGCAAATGGAGCCCGAGGGTTGTCCGCGGGCGCCTACAAGCGTTCAGCGGGTGGTGAACGCCCATGTGCGCTCGAAGTTCGAGCCGTTGACCGCGCCGCGGAGGCGCACGACGAACTCCGTCTGCGCGGGCAGCTGCTGGTTGGCGTAGAGAAACACGTCCGGGGCGTTGCGGAGGTTCGCGTCGTTGGCGCGCGAGATGAACGTGTGCTCGACCGGGTCGCACTGGTTGCTGCTCGGCGACGAGCGAAACAGCTCGTGGGATGTCACTTCGAAATTGCCGTCGTTGAAGTGCGCGGAGACCACCGTGCCCGAGGACATTCCTCGGGGCCACGTTCCGAGCGTTCCGGGGGCGGGAGGCGTTGGGCCCTCGAGGTCGCCGCGAAAGCCCGTCGGCACATCGGTCTGACCCGGCACAGGAAACACCACGAACCCCGCGGGCCTCGTCGGCATCGCCCCGCTTCGAGGCGTCGCGAAGTCCATCACGTTGTGAAACGCCTCGCGGGATCCGAACGGTCCGCGCACGCGGCCGTAGCCAATGTGCACGTACTCGAAGCGCATGAACGGCTTGCGGTGATAGACGGTCCAAATCCACTCGTCCACGGCGCTCTCGGGCGTATCCGCCCAGTCGATCACCTCGCCGTACGTGCTCCACTGGTAGCCCGCGGCGGTGATCCTCGCGCCAGGATCGCGCCCCGTGAACCCGTTGCATCCCGCGGCGTTCGTCTGGTTGTGCGCGCCCGGCCAACAGGACTGCTGGTTGGTCGCCATGAACTGCGCGTGCTGCGTCGCGGCCTCGTCGACCTGCGCGTTTCCATCGATCGGCGCGAGGCCCGCGGCGGTGCGCCAACGATTGGTGCGAACGAGGGCCGCGCGTTGCTCGGGCGTCGCGGACGCGGCGGGTGTTCCCGAGGTTGCGTAGCGATAGTCGGGAGGGCCGCGATCCGCGCACACGCACGGGTTGGTGCAGTTGGTGGGCCGGACGGGTCCGCCGTCGTCCGTGGGCATGGTCATCGGGCCGCCGCACGCAGCCACGAGCGCAAACACAGGACAGAAGCGCCGCAGCGCGTCGGGAGAGCGTTCGATCCGGGCAACCGAAGACATGCTCGAGATCATCGCACGATTCGCGACGAGCGACGAACGCAGCGGTATAAGCCCCGACACGATCATGGCCATGGCACTCGACGACTACGATCGCCTCGCAGGCGCGGTCATCGTGGGCGGATTCGACGGTCTCGTCGCGCCGCCCGAGCTTCTCTCGCGCATCGCGGATGGACGCCTCGCGGGCGTCACGATCTTCAAGCGCAACATCGAGTCTCCCTCGCAGCTCGCGCGCATGGTGGACGCGATGGCGATCGCTGCGCGCGTGGCGTCTCGACCGCCGCCGCTCGTGTCCATCGATCAAGAGGGAGGTCGCGTCGCGAGGCTCCGCGCGCCGCTCATCGAGCTCCCGCCGATGCGACGCTTCGGCGAGTACGACGACACGGCCCTCACGCGACGCGCGCTCGCGCTGCTCGCGACGCAGCTCGCCGCCCTCGGATGCACGACGGACTTCGCGCCCGTGGCAGACGTCGACTCCAACCCTGCCAACCCTGTCATCGGCGATCGGTCGTTTTCGCGCGATCCCGAGCGCTGCGCGCGGCACGTCGTCGCGGCGATCGAGGGCCTTCGCGCGAGCGGCGTGCTCGCGTGCGCGAAGCACTTTCCGGGGCACGGAGACACGGAGCTCGACAGCCACCTCGCGCTGCCTGTGTTGCGCCACGATCGCGCGAGGATCGATGGGGTCGAGCTCGTTCCGTTTCGCGCGGCGATCGCCGCGGGCGTCGCGAGCGTGATGACCGCGCACGTCGTGTTCGAGGGCGTCGAAAACGATCTGCCCGCGACGCTCTCGAAGAAGATCGTGACGGACCTTCTGCGACGAGAGCTGGGCTTCGAGGGCGTGTGCTTCAGCGACGATCTGCACATGAAGGCCGTCGCCGATCGCTTCGGCGTTCCCGAGAGCGCGGTGCGTTCGATCGAAGCGGGCTGCGACGCGCTGCTCGTGTGCACGGACATGGACTCGCACGAGGCCGCGCGGATCGCGCTGGCGTCGCGCGCGAGGACCGACGCCACGTTCGCAGAGCGACTGCGCGGAGCAGGTGAGCGGCTGCGCAAGATGCGCGAGAGCGCTCCGCCAGCGCCGATCACGGACAACGCCGCGCTCGAAGCGCTGTGGAAGAGCGAAGAAGCGCTCGCGCTCGCCGCGGAGCTGCGAACGAGGGCCGAATCGAGGTAAGCTCGCGCCTGCGATGGCCGTTGGATTTCCTGCGAATCACCAAGAAGAGTTCATGATCCCGCCGACGCTGCACCCCGGCGTGATCTGGCAGGCGCTGCAGACGATGGGCTGGACCGGCTCGGGGACGCCGGACGGCTCGCAATTTCGTGTGTCGTCGTCGATGTCGTTCGGCTCGTGGGGCGAGAACATCACCGTGTTTCGCGTGGCGCCCGACCGCATTCAAGTGCGCTCGGAGTGCGCGATGCCGACGCAAGTGTTCGACTGGGGCCGCAACGAGCAAAACGTGAAGCGCTTCTTCGCGACGCTCGTCGCGCTCGCGAGCGGGCAGCCGCCGCCGAGGTTTTGAATTGTGGGGTCGCCGCAGCGCAACGCGGCGCTTCACCGCGAAAACGCGTCGGCGTCGACCGCCAACAACGCGATCACCGCTGGCTCCAACACGACACGCTCCGACGCAAGTACGTCGAGCTCCTCTCTTCGCAGCACTGCGCGAATCGAGCGCTCGAACCACGCGATCTCCGCGCGCTCACAAAACAACGGGGTCGTCAGCGAAGGATCAACGTCGATCAGCAGAACGGCGTCACTCGTCGCCCCGACGACGGCAGACACCGTACGCGACAGCATCGAGACGACCGCGTCCATCGCGTGCCTGTAGTTGCAACTACGTCGCGCCGACAAGAGCGTTTGAACCAGTTCGGCCGAGATGAGCGCGATCTCCGATACAAGCGTCCAATCTGGCGGTGGGTTGTCGACATTGGTGCGCCCAAACCTCGCGAGCTCACGGACAGCGATCTTGACCGACGTCTCGCAATCGACATCCAAGGGCTCCCACGGAGGGTTCAATAACGGGAGCGCGCCGAGGCTCGCGGACAGCTGACTGGTGTTGGAAAGCACTATCGAAAAAACGGAGGACCAACGCGTCCACCACGCCTCGAACAGCAGTCGAATCTCTCTCGAGGAGAGGGCCGCGACGGCATCAGAGAGGTCTCGAAGCTGAGCGATGACCATTTGCAGCAGCAACACCGTACAACAGTGGGATCCAACGCCGGATTGCGTCCGCTGGACTCGGGTGTGATTGCGCCTCGCGCGCAGAAGAGGCCCAGCGCAGCGTCGGGAGCCTCGCTGTGATTCTCCCGAAAAATGACGAACAGAACCAGCGTTGCTGGTGACCGGAAGCAAAGGGACCGGCAAGCGAGCGAAGCGGCGACCGGGAGCCAAGGGGGCCCGCACAACGCGAGTTTCGTCAGTGAATTTAAAGGACACGCTCGTCGAGCGCGGACGCTCCTCGGTGACTTCCTCACAACGCACGAACCGCAATCACCCCATGCTGGAACGTGCCGTCCTTCGCGATGCTCGTCGCGCTCGCGAGCGGGCAGCCGCCGCCGAGATTTTGAATTGTGGGGTCGCGGCAGGGAGCTGCGACCGCTCCTACGGGAGCGCGCGACTTCGCGCGAGGCACGTCGCTCGCCGCGCGAACCACGTGTCGAGCCGAACGCTCCAGCTCGGGCCAACGAGCTGAACGGGGGGATCGAAGGAAAACGTCTCGTTCGACTGCGCGACCCAGAACGACGGCCGCCCGCAGTCGCGCGCGTCCATCGACTGGCGACGCCACGAGGCCAGCGGTGACGTCATCGCGAGGTCGCTCTCGGGCGCTCGGATCCAACCGAGGACTCGAAAGGACAAGTGTCGAACGAAGTCCGGCCCCGCGCCACGCACCATGACCTCGCCGCCCTGTACGTCGATCTCCAGCGTTTCGAGCGGTGTGGCGTCGACGGGACCGAACGAGCGAAACCGAAGATAGATAGGCGGGCGACGCGATCGCTCGATCGTCGCCGAGACGCACAGCGTTTCAACGCCGCGCGGACTCGACTGCCTCGCGACGAACCACACAGCGTCCATCGCCGAGGGAACGTGCACCACGCGCGCGGGCTCGGCGAAGTCACTCGGGTCGAGTTGGCCCGGGATCGTGGGACTCGAGGGCGCCGAGCTCGACGCCGGCTGCGGAATCGAGCACACGACCGGGCGCGGGTCGGGCCGCAGCAACTCGCGAGACGGGGGGTTGTGGCTGCAGCTGATCGCAACGGCGCTCGTGCCAACGGCGCTCAGTGTGCCGAGCGTACGAACGAGGAAGCCAGGGAGCCCCACAGGTCGCGAGCGTAGCACTGGGCGCCGCGCGACGTTCACGGAGGGGCTCGGGTGCAACGAGATGGCGCTCACCTCGCGTTTCGCGCGTCGCGGAGACACGTCTGCTCGTCCCAGTACCAACGACTCGTGTCGATCCGCCACTCTCCGAACTGAACGAACACCCTCGGGCAGAACGCGATGCCATTGGGGAACTGCTCGGACAGGTATGCCAGCGGCCCGCGAGGGACAGGCGACTCTGGTAGGTTCGGATCGTAGGTCGGTCGAGGGGCAGCGAACAACTGAAAGCGATTCTCCGGGCGAATGGTCCAGATTCCGTCGATATTCGGCGACGAGTACGAAGAGTGCTCAGTCCAATCGAAGATCAATGGCAGCGCCATTGGAGTGCCGGCTTCGATCAAGTGGACGAAGAATGTAGTACCGGGTCGCCGTCCCCGTGTCGATCGAATCGCCTGCACGCACCGCGAAAACCGAACGTCAGGACCAACCGCCGCGCGAAAAAAGGCGACTCCTCGGTTGATTGGATGCGAGTTCGGATCGCGAGGCCACGGAACGTACGATTCATCGGCGGGGTCGGGCTCGAGTGATCGAACAGTGTGGGACGCAAGACGACTCGGACCGGGCAGTCCCAACGAAAGTCGGCTGACAACGGTCGTCGGAACCGTCGCACAACGGGCGCGATTTTGCTCGAGCGACGGCCGATGCGCGCGGTGACATGCCGAGTGAGCGAGGCTCAGGATTAGGGGCAAGAGGCCCGTACGATTCGTGCCCATGTTTGGATCGTGAGGAACTGTCCTAGAGGATTCGGAATTGACCCACTCGTTGGGCTAAATGGCAATACCATTTCACTCGGGCAAGCTTAGTACGCGCCATGCGCCCATGGTCAGTCGCCCGATCGAAGCGATGCTGACCTGCGATGTACCCGCTCCGTCGGCGCTCTCTGAAAGCACGAGATTCGGTGCGTTCACAGAGCCAGCGATCGACATCCAGGCTCGGTACTCGATCGATCGACCGTGCCGTCGTTGCCGCACGACTTCGCACCGATCCGAGTCTATGGAAATCCAACAACGAACAGTGGTCGCAACGAGTTCGTATGGCTCCGGAAACTGTGGCATAGCAAGCCAGGGCACAGCAGGTAGAATCGCAGGATCTGAAGTCGGCGCGCCGCGATCCGAATGCACGAAAAGCGAGCACGAATCCTCGTGCTGAATCGCGGGGAGCAGCTCCGGCAGCGTGTGATTTCCGGGCACAACGATGTTGCGCAAGAACGTGGGACGCCCCTCGGACCATCGAAACAGAGACAGCTGGGGATAGTTCATCGTCGAATTGTGAGAGAACACTACAAACTCGCTGAGGGCGTCGCCATCGAGGTCGCATACTGGCGCAATGGATACGCCAAGATCCTCGCCCGCTTCGGGAACCACGATCAAGGTATCGTCTAGATCGATTCGAAGGTCGGTGCCGAGTCGCGCAACAGCGATCCGCGGTGCGGGGCTCCTGGTCGCTCCCACGACATAGCCGTGCACCGCGCCTGCAAAGGGACTAGAAAAGTACGCGACTGGGCCGCCGTACTGCATGGAGCTCGACGGATCGGGGTCGACTCGATGCTCCATTGGCGTTCCTCGATCCATCGAACGCACGACGAACCCCGTCCTCGTAGGTGTCTCCGACAACACCAGCGCATCCTCCCCCTGTCCGGACACGATATCGCCAACATCGACGCTCACGAGCGGCATCGAACCGGCGCTGCTCGATCCAAGTTTGATTCGGTCCTCGCCCGATCGCGATGAAATCGATCGCATTGGCGCCTCGGAATCCATCTGAAATAGCATCTCGAATCCACCGTCGATCCACGGGAAGTAAAACGCTGGCGGCGTCGCCCAAATGCCGGGATCGACTCCTGGCGATTCTACGAGTCGCCAGCGCCGTGTCTGCATTCGTACAGGATCGAACACGTCGACGCGAAACTCGAGGTTCCACGACAGCGCAACGGCTAACGACTCGCAGCGCCCCGAGTCGGTCAGCACGCGAGACAGCGGAGCATCGCCAGCAGCAACGCAAAGCAACTGAGGCGCCAATGTGCTGCCGATCACGGTCCACCACCAAGCCCCTGGTTCGAGAGAAACGCGCGCTGGCCTGAGCATCTCGAAGTCACGACACAGTCTCGCCAGACTGCGATCTCTGCACACGCGTACTGAAGCCGGCATACTGAGATTCGGGAGTCGAAAATCGACGCCACTTCCCTCCGCTACTGCGCCGTACCGAGGCGCACGTCTGCGCAGCTCGTCCAGGGAAACCGGGCGCACTGGAGCTGGGTCTGGGAGCGACGACACGCTACGTGACTGAACCATCGAGGTGTCGTTCGAACGCCTTGTTCCAGCGCAAGATGTCACGACAAGCCAGACGGTCGCGCATGCCCAGACACAACGGGATGAGTAGCCCTCCTTCATGGGTGAGACTCTGTCTGCTGGATCAACGGCAGGACCCGCCGAGCCATCTCAGAGGGTGTTGGAGTGCAACCGCTGGGAATCATGCAGCCCTACGCAGCATGAGTTGGATGGATTCGAGCCGTAGGATTGCATGACTCGACGTGGACAGCCTTTCGTACCCCTTCGACAGTCGCAGCGACCGACCGAGCCCCCGCAGCGTTCGCTCTTTCCGGACTCGCGTGCACGTACCGTGGTGCCGTTCGCCACGCTCCGCGCGCACTCCCGTGCGCCGCTCGTTCGACACACGAAACGCCGCTGTTCCGCTGCTCGTGGTCTCTGTCTCGAATTGCCGCCACATGCCCAATCTTCCCGCTCGATCACGCGAATTCGATCGCTGCCACCTCGAAGCGCGATCACCCACCCCGATCACCTTTCAACAACGCTATCGCGCACACCGAGCCGCGGGCAAGGCGAATTCTCCCGCTCGTTCGCTCACCGCGGTGTGTTGGTTGGAGACCAAGTCGACTCGTGTTCCGATCGCGAAGCTGCGAGTACGGAACGACCGCCTGCCCCACTCCCCCACCGTGCGTCTCTCGCTCGGGCAAACCGTTTGCTCCGAAGGGGTCCCCCTACCTCCTCGCGCGGGCAAAATCTTTGCCCCGAATGGGCCCCTCCACCCCTCCTGCGAGCAAAACAATTGCCCGCTGACCCCCCTCCACCCTCCCCGCAGGGCAAAATCTTTGCCCCGAAGGGACCCTGACCCTCCCTACGAGGGCAAAATCTTTGCCCTAACGGATGACTTTCATTGGGCTTTTCGAAACATGCTCGCGCCGACACACGCACACCATGCCCGACACCCTTGTTCGTTGGCCATTCGGGCTGGCGCGATCCCGACTCACCCAACCCGCACGCCCTCTCGCGTGGCCTCGATGTAGACCTCTTCGTCGAGCGTCCCGTCGGCGGCCCGCTCGAGCGCGCGGCTCACGGCGTCGTTGGCGCTCTTCTCGACAACCACGCGAACGCGCTCAGCGACGGCTCCTTTGTCCATCTGCGCGAGGACGTACGCCGCGCCGATGCGTCGCTCGGCAGGCGCGAGTGAATCGTCGAGCACCTGCGCGAGCTCTTCGCGCGAGAGCGCGATGCCGCGATAGTCCTCGCGGCCGACGGCCAACGCGCGGAGCTGCTCGAGCCACACTGAAAACTCGCGACCCGCGCGGTCGAGAAGCCCGAGGCGCGCAGAGAGATCCCGCGGAGCCTGCGCGCGCGCGACGCCTTCGTTGATGCGATCGGCGACGGTCTGCAGCAACGCGGGGTCCGTCATCGCGCTGATCGGACGATTGGTGCCGTCCGCGAGCGCGAGGTCGATCGTGTGCGTCCCGACCGATGCGCCCTTGAGCTTCGAAAACGGCAAGAAGTACTTCGAGAACGTCGTTCGCACGGCCACGCCATCGGCGCCGACTTCGACGACGGGCGCCGCGCGCACCTTCGCGATCGCGATCATGAACAGAGACAAGAGCGCGAAGAGGAGGAATCCCGCCGACGGGCTCGGCAGCTTCAAGATTCGCTCGAGGTTGATCGCGATGAACGACGCCGCGCAGCTCGCAGGGAGAAACGACACGACCGCGCCCAGGATGCTGCGCAGCGCTGTTCCGAGAGGCATCTCGAGCGCGCGGTTGTCCGGGTGAACGCCGAGCGTGTCGAGCACTTGCTCTGCCGTCGATCGCGAGTCGACGTCGACCGAGAGCTTGTCGCCGAGCCTCGTGCGGAGCACGACGAGCGTGCCTCGCGCGCTGTGCTGAACCCACCCGCCGTCGATCGAATCGCGGGTCACCGTTCGAGTCCACAGCATGTTCTTCGTCGTGATCGCGTCGGGGGTGACCGTGGTGGTTCGCGACAGAAACGGCGCGAGCCACGACCACAGCTGACCGATCGTCGCCAGCGAGAACAGGAAGACGCTGACGAGCGCGAAGCCCCCGAACACCATCGGGACCCATCTGGGCGGAGTTCCGGATCGAAAGATCGCGGACAGCACGAACGCAGTCACGAACGTGAGCACCCACGCCGCGATCGACGAGCGCGCGAGAACGCGCACCGCGCCCTGTGGCTGGTAACACACTCGTCGCTCGCCGAGCTCGAGCGTGCCCGCGTTCGACTCCGCCGACATGGTGGTCGCGATCCTATCGTGATTGCCGTCGTCGCACTCGTTGCGATCGTTGCCGTCTTCGCGCTCGTTGCGCGCATCGCGGCCTGCGCATTGGAGTACGCTCCCGCGTCGCAATCGCAGGAGGCACAGCAGATGAAGATCGGTGTTTTGGGATCGGGGATGGTCGGACAGACGCTCGCCAAGGGGCTGCAGGGGCTCGGTCACGAGGTTCGTATCGCGAGCCGCGAAGGGACGAAGCTCGCGGCGTTTTCTGAGCAGACTGGGATTCGCGAAGGGCGCTTCGGCGACGTCGCGGCGTTCGCCGAAGTGGTCGTTCTCGCGGTGAAGGGCGACGTCGCAGAGGCGCTCGTGAAGGAGCTCGCGCCAGCCCTCGCAGGCAAAGCGCTGCTCGACACGTGCAACCCGATCTCGGGCGCGCCCGAAGGGGGAATGCTCCCGTACTTCACCGCGGCGAACGAGTCGCTCATCGAGCGGCTCCAGAAAGCGGCCCCCGACGCGAAGGTGGTCAAGTGGTTCAACTCCGTGGGCGCCGGGCTCATGGTGAAGCCCAACGTCCAAGGCGGGCCGCCGTCGATGTTCATCTGCGGCGACGACGCAGCCGCGAAGGCCACCGCCGCCGCGCTCGCCAAAGAGCTCGGGTGGAACGTCGAAGACGCAGGCCCCGCCCGCCTCGGCCACGCCGTCGAAGCGCTCTGCCAACTGTGGTGCGCGTACGGCTTTCTGCGCAACGACTGGGCGCACGCGTTCGCGATGCTCCGACCGTGAGCACATAGAATCAAGCGCCGGAGCGGCCCCCACCCGGCGCTGCCGCGCGCCCCGCCCCCGCCTGAACGGCAGGGGCGGAGCTTTGCATTGTGTGGGCGTGTTATCAAAACAGCGCCGCTGATGGTGTCTCGCGCTGCGACGCTTTTGATCTGAAAATTCGCTGACACAATGCGAAGCTCCGCCCCTGCCGTTCAGGCGGGGGCGGGGCGCGCGGAAGCGCCGGGTGGGGGCCGCTCACTCACGCAGCGCCGGGTGAGGGCCGCTCACGCAGCGCCGGGTGGCGCCCGCTTTGCGCTCGACGGGGTTGACGAATCGACTCCGCGTGCAAATCGTGCGCGGCCTGGTGCAGAGCGAGCCCGGCGCTTCGAGCCCGCATCGCATCAGACACTCGTGCATCGACCGCGGACAGAGCGTTCTGCGGTCGGTCAAACAAGAGGTGTCGTCGTGTTGTCCGCGGCCAGTAAACGGCTCGCGCGCAGAGCTGCGCGCAGAGCCGCGCGCGCCAGAAGAGCGCGCGAAGGTGAAGGTGAATTACAAACCTTGAAGACGCGCGAGACGCGCATGGAGCTCGCGAAGCTCGCCGCCCCGATCGCAGCAGCGATGCTCGGCGAGAGCGCGCTCGGGCTCGTCGACACCAAGCTCGTCGGCGGCCTCGGCGCCGAAGCGCTCGCGGGCGTCGGAACCGCCACCGTCGTGCTCTTCTTGGGCTACGCGTTGGCGCTGGGACTCATGCGCGGCGTGAAGGTGCGCGCGGCCTACGCGATCGGTGAAGGTCGCGCGGGCGACGGCGTTCGCTACGCGCAAGCGGGAGTGCTCGCGGGTCTCGTGTTCGGCGCGGTGGTCGTGGCGCTCACGCGGGCTCCCGAAGGGCTCTTTCGCGCGCTCGGCGTGGCGCCTGCGACTGCCCACACGGCCGCGGAGTTCGCCGCGGCGAAGGCCCTCGGCGCGCCCGCGATGTTCGTCGTGAGCGCGATGGTGCAGTACCGGCAAGCGGTCGGCGACGCGCGCGCGACGATGATCGCGGGGCTCTTGGCGAACGTGTTCAACGCGACGCTCGCGTACGCGTTGATCTACGGGCGCTTCGGGCTCCCCGCGCTCGGCGTCGCGGGCGCTGGCTACGCGACGGCGCTCACCGAGTGGCTCGAGGCCGTGGGTCTCGTCTGGTACACCGCGCGCGTGACGCGGCGCGAAGGGCTCGTGCCTTCGATCGGGCTCGCAAAGGCGCTGCGCGAAGTGGGCTCGTTGGGCGTTCCGACGGGCGCGCACTTCTTCGCGGAGAACCTGGCGTTTACGACGTTTACGCTCGTGCTCGGGTCGCTCGGCCCCGCGGAGATGGCGGCTCATCAGCTCGCGCTCAACGCGATTCGAGCGAGCTTCTTGCCCGGGTTCGCGATGAGCGAAGCGGCGTGCGTGCTCGTCGGGCGCGCCCTCGGACGACGCGATCTCGCGGAGGCCGAGCGCGTCGCGAAGGAGGCCCTGCGCGTGGCGCTCGCGTTCATGACGGTGTGCGGGCTCGCGTTCTTCTTCGGCGGCGCGGCGATCGCGAGGTTCTTCAGCGACGATCCCCGCGTGGTGCCCGTGGCTGCGCGATTGCTCGCGGTGGCGGCGCTGTTTCAGACGCTCGACGCGGCGAACATGGTGCTTCGAGGACTGTTGCGCGGCGCCAAGGACGTGCGCTTCGTCGCCCTGTGCGGAACGACCATCGCCTGGGTCTGTATCCCTGGCGCCGCGTGGCTCCTCGGAAAACAGCTCGGCTACGGCGCCGTGGGCGGCTGGTGGGGCTTCGTGCTCGAGACCGCGCTCGCTGCTTCGATCTTCGGCTGGCGCTGGGCCAAGGGCCCCTGGCGCGAGGAGTACGAGGGTCACATCGCGGGCAAGCACGCGCGGCCGAAGGTGTAGCCCCAACGATCCGCGCGGATTCCGTCGCGGGCGACGAAGGTGAGCTGACGGCCGTCGGACACGACGGCGATGCGGCCTTCGATGTTGGCAGCGGAGACGAGGTCGGTGGGGGCGACGCGAATGGTTCCGTCCGGCGCGACCACAGCGACGCGAACGCGCGCGCGCGCGTCGACACCACGACGCCACACGAGCGCCGCGCCGCCGTACGCAGGAACGACGGACACCACCGTGGGCCCTTCGCCCGAGAAGCGCTCGAGCTCTTGATCGAGCCGCAATCGATGGTCGTTGCCCGCGACGACAACGTGCACCTCCGTGGTCCCTGCGATGTTGCGAGACCACACGCCGATGACGCCATCGCCCACCGCCGCCGCGTCTTCGAGCGAAGGAACCGTCGCGCCCACGACGTCGAACGTCCCCGTCGGCTCGGGCACTCCGCGCGCGTCGAAGGGAATGAACGCCATCTGCGTCCCGCGCCGGTACACGAGCACCGCGCCGTTGTCCGCGCGCGTGCGCATCCGCTGCTCGAGCACTTCGATGGGCCAGATGTTGGTCAGCAACACGTCCGCGGGGCGCGCGTCTCGACCCATCGAATCAAGAAGGATCGAGATGGGCGACGCTGCCACGAGGCCCGCGTCGCCGATGCTCTCGACGCGCGCGGACGTCCCGAAGATGCCAGCGCCCATCACGGTCGTGTCCGGGAGCGCGACGCGATCACGGATCACGCGGGCCATGGACGCGGTGCCGTCGTTGGCGATCTCCGCTGCGTGCAAGCGCAGCAAAAAGTCCGGCGAACTCGCGTTGCCTCGGACCTCTTGGAGGATCGCGAGCGCGCCGGTGGGCGTGCGGTGCAGCCGCGGCGCGGTGGTCGAGGTCATCATGGGCGTTCCGTCGTAGAGCGTGACCGCGGGGCGCGGAGCGCCGTCGGCGCCGAGGGGCAGCACGATCGAGCGATCGGCGACCACCACGGGGGGAGCGATCGTTCCGCTGTCGCTCGCGTCGCCGACACCGCCGTCACCAGCGCCCGCAGCGCGCTCTTCGACGTACCTCGCTGAGACGAGAAATCCGCCCTGGACCGCGAGCAGCTGCGCGGGATCCGCGAGGCGATCGCCCCCTGGACGATCGACGATGTGCCGTGCCTCCGCGGTGATCGTGCACATGGGCGCAGGCCCCGCGTCGAAGGGAGGAGGTCGCGCATCAGCCCCCGTGTCCGCGACGGCGCTATCGGTCACCGACGGAACGTCCGCGACGGTTCCCGTATCGGGAATGTTGGCGGAGCCGCCCGGACAACCAGAGATCCCGAACGAGACGCCCGCAGAGAGCAAGCACAAAAGCCACGCGCGATTCATAGACAGGGAGGTAGCCGACACCCGCGGTCCCGCGCAATGAACGGACGTGACACGGGCGCCGACTGCGGCAAACGGGCGGGTGTGGCAGCGAGCGGGACGCGGCAGCAAGCAGCCGCGCATTGTGCTTCGCAGGCGTTCTCGCTCGCGCTCGAACTTAGGAACGTGAGCTGCGACGCGGACGTGCTTCGGATCACCTGCAAATGTGCAGGTAGAGTTCGAGAGGCTCTTGCCTCAGTT
>JAEUKI010000095.1 GCA_016793325.1 Myxococcales bacterium
GCTCTTACGGTTGAGCGGGAACGTCAGCTCGTCCAATTCAACCGTCAGCTGCGCCGCGACGATCAAGGCCGGGGCGTTGAGGTCCGCTGCGCTCAGGGGCGTCAGCGCTTCCACGAGACGGATGACCGATTCGACCTGCACGCCCGCCGATCCGGCGAAGCGTCCGAGCTCGGTAAGGTGGTAGTGACCGTCGACGCCCGGCTCGACCAGCCGGTGCCGTTCGAGGTCCGCCAGCGCGGCCGCGAACTGGTCGCGATCCCAGGTCCAATTCTCCGCCGCTTGGCGCTTCTGGAACGCCCCGAAGCTGCCTTCGAGAAAGTCGACGACGTCTGCGGCAGGGATGCCCTTCGTCTTGACGTTCTTCGCGGCCGCCAAAACCCGTAGCACGAGCGTCCGTGGGTCGGTGTCGTCCGCGACGAAGCGCGAGTGGACGTCCTCGGGAACGCCCATGACGTACTTGTGCCAGTGGTCGTGCGCCGAGAGATCGTCGAGCGCGAGCAGGTACGAGGTGCCGCGAGCAGCAAGCCCCAGGCGCCCCGCGCGTCCGACGATGTTCTTGTACTCGGCCACCGAGTAGGGGCGGTCGCCCGGGTGCATGAGGCCCGCGACGATCACGGCCTCGGTGGGGGTGTTGACGCCCATCGCGAGGGTCGTCGTCGCGGCGATCACGCGCAACGCGCTCCCTGCTGCACGGAACTGCTCTTCGACGACGAGTCGCTCGTCCCGGTCGAGGTCCGCGGTGTGAAACGCGACCCCATGTTGGAGCGCGTCGCGAAGGGCGGTGGATGCACGTGAAGGGTCGGTGCGTGGGAGCGCGTCGAGCGCGGCCTGTGCAGGAGGCAGTCGAAGTGTCTCCGCCAGGTAGCTCGCGCAGCCGCGCGCCTCGCCCTTGGTCTCCCGGAACACGATGACCTGCTTGCCTTCGCCCACCAGCTTGCGCACCAAAGGGATGACCCAGTCCTGGCTCGAGTCCTTGCGGTACTCGCGCGTGATGACGGGGCCGACTTCGTGGACCGTTCCGCTCACGTCGACGTAGCGGAAACGACCGTTGGCGAGCAGGATGCCTTCGTCCAAGGGGATCGGCCGCTCCGTTCGACGAAGCAGCCGCGCGTCGAGCCAGCGCTCCAAGCCGTTCGTGTCGCCGATGACGGCGGACAGCGCGACGACCTGCGGCTCGACCCCGGCCTGCCGGCGCATGCGCAGCAGGGTCAGCAGGAACTCGAGGTTGGCGCCCCGCGATTCGTCCGCGATCATCTGGACCTCGTCGACGACGACCGTGCCGAGCTGCTCAAGCAGCCGCGGCGCGAGGAGCGCGAGCGAGGTGAACTTCTCGTAGGTCAGCAGGCAGATGTCGTACTGCCCGCGCATCAACGCCGGGATGTCGTCCGAAATCTCTCCCGTCGCGCGGATGACGCGGATGCCGAAGGCACCGTATGTCCGCGTGAACTGCCGGTGCTTGTCGTTGACGAGCGCCTTGAGCGGCAACAGGAAGCACGCGCGCCGCCGCTCCAGGACGCCGCGTAGCGCGGCGAGTTCGCCGACCATCGTCTTACCCGACGAGGTCGGCGCCGAGACGACGAGGTGCTTGCCACGGAGCACGCCGAACTCGTTGATCGCATCGAGCTGAAGCTGGTTGAGTGATGGGATCGACTGGGCCCAGGCTTGGAGCAGTCCCGGAGGAAAGCCGTGGGCCTCGAGGCTCGCGAGGTCGGCGGTCACGGGCTGCGTGCATCGACCCGGAAACGCTGCGCGGTACGCGGCGCCCGGCGTGAACACGGGCCACGAGAACTCGCCATCGACCTGGCCGCGCAGTGTGGGGTGCTGGACCTTGCGGATCACCGCAGCGCCGTCGATGACCCGCCGCGTGACGTACTCAAGGAGGCGAAAGACCGAGATCTTGCCGCTATCGACGACCTCCTCGTTCCCCTGGAGGGCCTCGAGCAGGTGGTAGGTCAGCAGGCCGTGGCGGTGGCGCAAGACCTCCCACGCTTCTTGATTGGCGGTCGCTGCGGTCAGGACCAACCGGCCCTTGCCCGAGATCCGTTCGAGCACGACGTCCGCCGAGTCGGATGATCGTGGCGTGGCGTCCGAGACGAAGACCTTCGCGCCCATGCCGCCCGAGAAGCAGCAGTCCAGCACGCAGAGAACGCGCTGCGCTGGGATGCGCGACACCCACTCCGCGAGCGTCTCCAGGGGGATGGCCGTCGTCGGAAAGGACGCGGGATCGGCGTCGTATGTGAGCAGCTCGTGGGTCGTGGTGCCGTGGCCGGAGAACGTGATGACCACGACATCGTCCGGGGCGGAGCGCGCCAGCGCCTCGAACTGGCGTTCGAGTTCGGCGCGCGTCGCCTGCTCGTCCGTCAAGAGCACGCCCCCGGAGCCGAGCGTGTCGGCGAAGAGCGCATGGAGCGCAACGGCGTCCCGTCGAGCGCAGGTCAACCAGTTGATCCGCGAAGACTGGAAGCGATCAATCCCGACAAAGAGTCCGTGAAAAGCCATATGAAACGACCCTATCAGGCGGGCGGCTCGTGCTCCAGGTAGGCGCTGCTCGGCTCCCACCGCCGACATTCATTCAGGAGCGCCTCGACCTCCGCGGCCTCGGCTGCAGAGCGCTCGCCCTCTGCGTCGCGGAGGGCGGAGCGTCGCGTCCAGTTCGCCGGGTCACCAAGGTCTGCGAAGACCTCGTCCTCCGTGAACGGCTTCCCGTCGATGAACGCGACGTAGTCGGGCTGATTGCGGTCGTACAGATACGTGAAGTCCGCGAGGTAGGGAGCCGTCGCCGTGATCGGTCCCTCGCGGTCTGCGAAGAACTCTTCACGGACAGCATGGTCCGTGTGGACGAGGCCCTCATACCGCGTCCAGTCCTTGCCCACGAGTTGCTTGGGCGGGCTCTTCATCGGGCACGCGACGTTCCGCAGGAGCGGTCGACCCGCGGCGTCGAGGTCCCGCAGCCACGTGAGCTTTCCCTCGTGCGCCGGGCCGCTGGCGCTACCGTCCCCGCCGACGGCGTGTGCCTGGGCGATCGTGAACATGGCCTGCTTCAGCGCCCAGTCCCCATAGTCGCTGCCGGGCTCGCCGTACCACTCGAGGAACGCCTTCATATGCCCCGTGCTGTTCGCCGTAAACGCGATGCCGCCGGGGAAGCGGTGGTCGTGCCACCAGCGCCCGTCGGCCGCTGCGGCGAAGAAGTCGATGTTGAACTGGAAGCCGAGGTACGCGTCGGTCGTCGGCTTCACCAGGTACAGGAAGTCGCTCGAGATCGGGTTCTCCCCGCGCTTTGCGCGCCGCGGCGGGGCCCACCCCGCGAGCGCGAGCAGGCGATCGGCGAACCGGCGGAGGTTCGCGTCGGGCGCGGCGAGCATCAACCGGTGCGTCGCGCACACCAGCACGAAACTGTACGGCGGCGACCGCGTGTCGGACACCGCCCGCTGCTTCCAGTGCTGTCGGGCCGCAGCGATCTTCGCTGCGATGGCGCGATCACCGTCGGCGAGGTCTCGCTCGCGCAGGACGCAGAAGTAGACCTGCCCCCGGCTCGCGGCGACACGGCCGAACTGGCAGGACTGCCGCTTGGTGCACCAGAGCCGCAAGGCCTCCGCCATCTCGGAATCGAAGGCGAACGGCTTGAGGAGGAGCGCGGATGCTTGTTGCAGGTCCTCGCTGAAGGCTCGCGTCGCCCGCAGCGAGTCCTCTCGCAGATTATCGTGCAAGAAGAGCAGTGATTCTGAACTCATGACCGGCCCTCGTATCCCCGACCCCGCATTCAGGACTGCGCGCTCGCGGTGTCAGGCCTTGATCAGCGTGCGCGCAGTCAGACCAATGCACGAGCGTGCGCACGGCTGCGCGCACGGCGCAAGTAATCGACAGCGGCGCTGGCCGCATCTGCTCTGCTCCTGCGGCGAGCGGGCCCCTGGCCGCGACACCGATCGACGCCCATGCACATCGATGGCTCCATCCGTCGGCCGCCAGAGAGTGTCCGGAGCTCACCGCGCACGCTCGCGCATCGGCAGCTGATGCACTTGAGGAGGAACATCCAGCCGCCAGCGAGCCCGGGACAACGTTCCAACTCGTTGACGATATTGTCCGCCACGTCGAGGACACCGACGAGCCCATCGCGCTCAAGGTGGCACAGCACGCGGACGCGCAGTTCCGCTTAGTTGTCGGGGAAGCCCGTGGGTGGACGACGAGCAGAGGCTGCGTCCGCGGGTCAGCCAGCGCTGCTTCACGACTCGGAAGCATCTAGCGGGCGAGAATGGTGTCTGTCACAGGCCTGTCGCCGAGAACGGCTCAGTCGTGCCCAACGCAAAAAGGCCAACGTTCACACGGAACGATGGCCTTTTTGCGCGAACCGAACCTCAGGCGCAACCGCAACCTACACCTCGTGGTGCGCTTTGCGTTTTGCTACCCGTTTTGCTACCGGATGAAGGGTACCTCGGTATCTTGTTGAAAGTAATCGGGAATTTGGTCGGGGCGAGAGGATTTGAACCTCCGACTCCACGGTCCCGAACCGTGTGCGCTACCAGGCTGCGCTACGCCCCGTTGGGGTGGCGGACAATACCCACCCGCCATGGGCAGTCAAGCCCGATTCACGGATTCCGTCGAACGCGCCAGAACACGAACCCGTCGGTCCCGTCGCGGTCGGGCCGCAGGGTCACCAGCGCGGGCCGCAGCCGCTCGGGCACGCTCGCGGCCCCCTCGCCCTCGAGCGCCATCGGCTCGAAGGTCCCGCTCGTCTCGCGAAGAAACCAGTCGCGCATCTCGACGCCCTCGCGCGCGGTGAGCGTACAGACCGCGTAGAGCAGCGTTCCCCCTGGGCGAACGAGGGGCGCGCACGTGCGCAGGATCCCCCGCTGGAGCTCGTCGATCGGCGCGCGCGGCCCCGCGTCGGCGCGCTCGGTCGTCGGCGCATCGTCGCTGTCGTCCACGGGCGCGGCCGCCGCGGGCCCCTTCGCGAGCGCGCGTCGAAACAAGATGTCCGGCCGTCGCGCGAGCGTCCCGAGCCCCGAGCACGGCGCGTCCACCAGCACCAAGTCGTACCCTCCGTCGGGAACACACGTTTTCAACGCGCCGATCCCGCGCAGAAGGTCTGCCCCCACCGCCGTGTACTCGAGCGACGGGCGCAAGAGCCCCAGGCGCGCGAGCTCCTCTTGCCCGCGGGCGCTCTTCTCGGGGTACGCGTCGGCGGCGTGCAAGAGGCCCTCGCCGTTCATCATCGAGGCGAGCGCGGCGCTCTTTCCGCCGCGGCCTGCGCAGGCGTCGAACACACGCATCCCGGGCCGAGCCCCCGTGGCGAGCGCGATCGCTTGGGCGCCTTCTTCTTGCACCGAGAAGAGCCCTCGCTCGCGATAGAGCGCGCTCGCGCGGAGGTCTCCTGCGCCGCTCACCGAGAGCGCAAAGGGGCTGAGCGATCCGTCTTTGACCTCGGCGTCGGGGCGCTCTTGTCGCAGCAGCGCCGCGAGCTCGGCGCGGGTCGTTCGCGTCGCTTCGACGCGGAGGTCCGTCGACGGGCGCGTCGAGAACATCGCGCGAAGCACGGACTCGGCGTCGCTCTGTGACCCGAGGCCCGCGGCGAGCTCGGCGCGCACCGAGGCGTCGACGCTCTCGATCGAAAACGCGATCCGCCTCGCGGCGCACTCGCGCTCGACGCGCTCTGCGGCCACCTTGCGCAAGAGCGCGTTGACGAAGCCCGAGAGCCCCTTCGAGCGATCCTTGTTGATCGTGTCGACGGCGGCGTTGACCGCGGCGCTCGGGGGAATGCGCTCGAGCAAGAGCAACTGGTACACGGCCACGCGCAGCACGCAGCGCGCGTACGGGTCCATCGTCGCGATCGAGCCGGGCTTCGCCGCGTACGCAGCGAGCCTCGCGTCGAGCGCGGGCGCCGTGCGCAGCACGCCGTACACGAGCTCGGTGCAGAGCGCGCGGTCTTGCGGAGCGAGCGCTGGGGCTCGATCGAGCGCCGCGGCGAGCGCGGGAGCAGCGAATGCGTTCTCGCTCTCGACGCGCAAGAGGATGTCCGCGGCGCGCTCGCGCGCTGTTCCGGTGCGTGCGCGACGGGGCGCGCTCTTGGCGGTCATGACGAAGGTCTCGGAGGAGTGAAGAGAGAGCGGAGATCGCGAGGGGCGCTCACGAGTAGCAGTGGATGCGGAGCATCTGGACGTTTCCGCCCTCGGCCCAAAACGCGTAGACGACGCTGCCCACGGCGGTCGCGCTGAACGCTTCGCTCTGCGTCGCGCGAAAGGTCCCCATCGCGAAGCTCGGTCCGAGCTTGCGTCCGTCGGGCCGCAGCGCCTGGAGGTTCAGCGTCGAAGCGCTCGGCCACAGCGCGAACCCACCCCACGGCGTCGGCGCCACGGCGACGTGCGAGGCGCCCACCGCGGGCCCGAGGCTCACGGTGCGTCCGCGATCGGTCGCGGTTCGGACGGACGTCACGTGCGCGGTTCCCGAGGCGACGCTCGCGATGATCGCAGTGCGCCCCGCGTTGGTCACCGCGTACGCCGTCGCGCCCGCAGGGATCGCAGCGATCGCCCGCGGCGCGCGGCCCGTGCTGAGCGACACCTGCGCGGTCGACCCCGCCCCGATGACCGCGCCCCCGAGGGCGCCCGTTGATTGAAGGCCCACGAAATTCGTCGCCACCGTCCGCGCGGCGCCCACCGGCTGCCCCGTCGCGCTAACGGTCCAGAGGTACGAGCTGCCGTTGGATCCCGCCCACGAAATCAAGATGTTGCGACCGTTGACCGCCACGCTGGGGGCGCTCGACGCAGCGAGCGCGCTGTCCGCCGCGAGCTCGGTGACCGCCCCGCCCGAGACCGAACGAGTGAACGCGACGACGGTCCCGTTCGTGCGCTTGTAGGCCCCGATGAGCGTCGAGCCCACGAGGACCAGCCCGCTGCGGCCGATCGAGCCTTCGCCCACGGTGGCGGTGTTGACCGCCATCTGGCCGCCGCTGGCACCAGTAATCAAGAGCAGCCCGACCACGCGGCGCGTCCCTGCGGCGGCGTCGTACGCGACGTAGAGCGCGTCGGCCGAGCCCGCGACCGCAGAGAGCCCGGTGATCGCTCCGCCCGTCGCCACCGTCGCAGGGCTCGTCCCGGTGCACGCGCGAGGAACGCCTTGCGCGCGCGCGGTCGCGATCGAGGTCACGAAGGCGAGCGACGCGAGCGACGCGGCCGAAAGTGAGCGGAGCAATCCCATGCGTCGCTGGTGATATCAACACCGCACGGCGTTGGCGACGACGTCTTTCGCGTCGCGAACGCTCGCGCACGCACAGCTCACCACCAGGACGCCAACGCGTCGAGCGCGCTCGCGGGGATCTCGTGTTGGCCGCGAAAGCCGTGAAACGAGACGGACAGACCTGCGCTCGAGAGCGCGTCGCGGAGGAGCTCGGCGCCGGCGTAGGGCAGGATGGGGTCGTGCGTTCCGTGGCTCTGAAAGACCTTCAGGCCTTTGCGCGCGGGCATGAGCGGACGCCACTCGGGCTCGGCGACGAGCGCGCCCGAGAGCAAAATGAGCCCGGCGAACGGGCGCTCGGTGCGCAGGACCGTGTCGCAGCTCAGCATCGCGCCTTGCGAAAATCCGCCGAGGTACGTGCGCTCGGGCGACGCGCCGAGCTTGGTCTCGAGCGCGCTCACGGTCTCGAGGAGCGCCGCGCGGGCCTCCGTGAGTCCCTCGGGGACCTCGCGCACGAGGCGATCGATCGAGCCGCGCATGAGCTCGATCTGCAAGCGCATCACGTCGATCTCCCACCACGCGCGAGCGTCGCCCATGAACCCAGGGTCCGTGAGCGCGATCGGCGCCGCGGGAAACGCGAACCGCGCGCGCTTGGGCGCGGACAACACGCGCCACAGAGGCACGAGGTCGTCGCCCGGCGCGCCGAAGCCGTGAAGGAGCACGACGAGCGGCCCGTCGCCTCCACCATCCCCGTCGGTCCCCCCGCACAGTCGAACTCGAAGCGGCCCAATTTGCTCGGTCTTCATCGCGGGCCGCGGTTGTACCTCAATCGATCACTGAGGCACGAACTCGACCGCGTACTGGTAGGTCGGCGGCATCGCCGGCGGCGTGGGCGGCTGAGGAATTCCGTCGATCACGAGCGTCCCAGAGGTCTGCGTCGTCGTGAACTGAACGGCGTTCATCCCGTTGTACGAGCACTGGCGCTCGTTGCCGCAGTTGGTCAGGTCGCGCACAGTCATGAGCGGACGGAAGCCCGTCGCCGCGCCGGTGATCCGCGCGCCCGCCATCGCGCCCTGATAGATGTAGCCCTGCTCGCCGAGCGCCAGGTACCCGCCGGGCGAGCAGGTCGCCGAGAGCGTTCCCGTCTGCGCGGGGACGATGTGATAGACGGTCCCGCCCTGGCTCAGGTCGAAGCGACCGGTCCCGCAGCCGCCCGCGGCGACCGGCGTCGTGAGCGTCGCGGTGAGCGTGAACGCGCCGGACGACATCGCGTTGAACGAGTCGACCGCCACGATGATGGTGCGCGTCGTGCCCGATCCGAGCGGGAGCGCGCGCACCCACAAGCGCGACGCGCGCGTGCTCGAGCGCGAGTCGTCGTTGCACGCGAGCACGCCGCCGCCGCCCGTGGGGCACGCCGCGCCGACGAGCTGGAGGATCGGGTCGACCATCGTTCCACCGGCGGGCGTCGCTTCGATGCGAACGTCGGCGAGCGAGGGAACGGTCAATCGGTAGTACACGTCGGGCTGTCCATCACCGCCGCAGCGCGAGCCCACTTGGCTCGTGGCGTTGAGCGTGGTGCCCATCACCGTGGCCGTCGGCGTCGCGGTCGTGAGCGTGATCGCTTGCGCCGCTGCGCACTGATCGTTCGCCGGGGGCATGGTGCACGTGAGCCCCTCGTCGATCATCCCGTTGCAGTTGTCGTCGCGCGTGTTGCAGACCTCCATCGCGCCGGGGTTCGCCGTGCGATCTCCGTCGTTGCAGTCGCGACCCGTGCAGGTCATTCCGCCGACCGTCATCGCGGGAAAGCCGTCGCCATCGGCGTCGATCGGCGTGTTCACGCACGCGCCTCGCCCTGCGTTTCCCGCGGGATCGCACGCGTCATTGGTGCACACGTTTCCGTCGCGGCAGTTTGGCGCCGTTCCCGGAACGCACCCCGTCGCGTTGTTGCACGTCTCCGTGCCGTTGCAGAGCTGACCGTCGTCGCACACGAGCGCGGTGCCCGGCCGGCACCCCATGCGCGTGTCGCACGTCTCGGTCCCGTTGCAGCGATTGCCGTCGTCGCAGCGAAGCGGCGTGCCCGCGTTGCACACGCCCGAAGAGCACGTCTCCGAGCCGTTGCACACGTTGCCGTCGTCGCACTGCTCGTTGCGCGTGCAGCCCATCGTGACGCAGCCCATCATCGGGTTGCACACTTGCCCGGCGCCGCAGAGCATCCCGTTGGGGACGTTGTCGCACGCGCGTCGCGTCTCGTTGCAGCTGTCGACCGTGCACGTCACGCGGTCGTCGCAGGCCGGCGGCGCCCCCGGAACGCATCCGCGCGCGCGATCGCAGGTCTCTGTCCCGTTGCAGAACATCCCGTCGTCGCAGCGAAGCGGCGTCGCGCGCTGGCACCCCATGCGCGCGTCGCACGTCTCCGCTCCGTTGCACGCGTCGCCGTCGTCGCACACGAGCGGCGTTCCGCCCTGGCAACGACCGGTGCGCATGTCGCACGTCTCCGCGCCGTTGCACGCGTTGCTGTCGTCGCACATCGCGTTGCTCGTGCACGAGATCGCGACGCACCCGCCCATCATCGGGTTGCACACGAGCCCCGTCGCGCACGCCGTGGGGTTGGGCGTGAACTCGCAGCGGCCCAGCGCTTCGTTGCAGCGATCGTCGGTACAGTCCACGCCGTCGTTGCACCCGAGCGGACACGCGGACGGCGTGTCGTTTGGCACATCGTTGGGGACGTCCGGCGTCGGCGTGTCGACCACGACGACGTCGGGCTGCTCGCCGTCGACGACCATCACGTCGACCGCGTCGGGCCGATTGCTTCCGTCGCCGTTCGATCCTCCGCCGTCTCTCAGCCTCGCTTCATTGGGCTGCACGAGCAGCGAACAGCCAGCCATCGTCAGCGCACCCAGCAGCGGTACAGCGCGGGCTCGAAGGAATTTCATCGATGATGCTCCTGCAAAAGAATCGAACGGACGCGACCGAACCAACGACAGCCGCGACCATCACCGAGGAGTGTACCGCAGCGCTCACGCGCGATGGCCCGCGCCGCGCTGAAGACCACCCAACCACGCGCGCTCCGTCACGGTGTGGTGTGTCGCTGTCGGTGTCGTCGGTCGCCCGAGGACGGGTGGGCATTTATTTCGCTCCGAGACCTTTCGCTCACAGAATATTTCGCGTACGAAACGATTCATGAACGACCCCAAGCCGAGCTTCCGAGCCTCGTCCTCGCGATTCTTCGTCTTCTCTGCGTTGGCGCTCGCGGCGTGCGGGGGTTCGATGCAGCCACCAGCCGATAGTGGCGTCACGCCGAGCGACGTCGCGTCGAACGACGCCGCGCCCACAGACGCGAGCGAGCTCGACAGCGGGCTGCCCGTCGACGCCAGCACCGAGGACAGCGCCGTGGAGGACGTCGCGGTCTCGACGGACACGGGCGTCGCTCCAGCGGACGTGATCGTCACGCCGCCCGACAGCGCCACGCCGGGGACCGACTTCGCGGCGATGGGGCCGCTCGCGACGTCGGTCGTGGGGCCGCTGTCGCTCGATCTGCCGACGAGCACAGGCTGCTCGGGGCAAGACTGCCGCGTGAACGTGACGATCACGGTTCCGACGGGGAGCGCCCCGGGACGCGCGGCGCCGTTTCCCGTGGCCGTCGTGTCGAACGGGTTTCAGGTCCCTGCGTCGCAGTACGCGTCGTATGCGCAGCGGCTCGCTCGCTGGGGCTATGTCGTTTTGCGCTGGGATATTCCAAGCGAAATGGGAGGGATCATCCCGCGCGGCCTCGCGCACCGGACGCTGGGGGCGATGCTCCGCGCGCTTCCCGAGCGCGTCGCGATGGCGCCGATGGCGCCCGCTGCGATGATGGACACGACGCGCGTCGTGTTCGCGGGCCACTCGCGCGGCGGCAAGATCTCTGCGCTCGCCGTGAGCGGCAACAGCAACGCGCGCGCGTACGTGGGCTTCGATCCGGTGGACGCGCTCCCGCCGGGGACCGCGCCGGGGCCCGACTACCCGAGCGGCGCGGCGGCGCTCGCGATGTACCGCGGACGAACCGTGATCCTCGGCGCCGCGCTCGGCAACATGAGCATGTTCGGGATGCCCTGCGCGCCGACGGCGTCCAACTACCAGACGTTCTTCACGATGAGCGCGTCGCCGTCGCTCGAGGTGACGCTGGCTCAAACAGGGCACATGCAGTTTCTCGACACGCGCGCCTCGTGCACGACGGCGTGCTTCTTCTGCCCCGCGGGCAGCACGACGGACGCGGCCGTTCGCGAAGTGTCGCAAGTGCTGCTCGTGGCCGCGAGCGAAGCCGGCGTGCGCGGCGCGGACGCGAGCGCGTACCTGTCCCCCGCGGGCGCGTGGCTCTCGCGACAGACCATCGCGATGTCGCGCTTGCGCTGAGCGAGCTGCCGCGCGCCCCGCCCCCACCCGCGCTGCCGCGCGCCCCGCCCCCACGGAGTGAGGGCGGGGCTTTGCATTGTGAACGTGCTGCGATTGGACTCATAGGTTGATTGTATGGGCCGTTGCTCATAAACGACCGCTCGTCGCTCGACTTAGTGGCGTTCGACGGCGAGCGCGACCGGGCAGCATGCAAGTCGAATTGCAACGAATTCAAATGCTAAGCCCCGCCGCAACGACATGCGAGGCGGGGCTTAGCATTGTGAAAACGCAGCCAATAGACTCGCAAGTTGATTATTGGTGCCGATATTTGATGTCATGCTCGCCGTCGAACACACGCCTCAATCGAGCGACAAGCGACCCCTGCGTTGAAGTAGCCCATACAATCAACATACCAGTCCAATTGCAGCACACGCATAATGCGAAGCCCCGCCCTCACTCCGTGGGGGCGGGGCGCGCGGCAGCGCGGGTGGGGGCGGGGCGCGCGGCAGCGCGGGTGGGGGCGGGGTTTCGTGCTGCGTGTTGCCGTGCAGACGCGGCCCCCTTGCCCTCGAGCGCTGTCCCCCTTCGCGCGCAGCGTCCCTCTCAGCCGAGGGCGCGCTCGAGCGGCGTGTACTCGAGGCCGTGCGCGTCGGCGACGGCCTTGTAGACGCACGCGCCGTCCCAGCAGTTGACGCCGAGGGCGAGCGAGCGATCGGCCTTCACCGCGGCTTCGACGCCCTTGTCCGCGAGGTCGATCGCGTAGCGGATCGTGACGTTGGTGAGCGCGAAGGTGCTCGTGTGCGAGACGGCGCCGGGCATGTTGGCGACGCCGTAGTGGATCACGCCGTGCTCTTCGTACGTCGGTTGATCGTGCGAGGTGACGCGCGCGGTCTCGACGCAGCCGCCCTGATCGATGGCGACGTCGACGATGACCGAGCCCTTCTCCATGCGGGACACGAGGTCGCGCGAGACGAGCGTCGGGGCCTTGGCGCCCGTGACGAGGACCGCGCCGACGACGAGGTCCGCGCGAGAGACGGCCTCTTCGATGTTCTGCGGGTTGGAGTACAGGGTCTCGACGGACGCGCCGAAGATGTCCTCGAGGTAGTCCATCGTGTGAGGGTTGACGTCGAGGATCGTGACGTGCGCGCCCATGCCGATGGCGATCTTCGCGGCGTTGCGACCGACGACGCCGCCGCCGAGGATCACGACGCGGCCGCGGCGCGTTCCAGGGACGCCGCCGAGCAGGACGCCCTTGCCGCCGCGCCACTTTTCGAGGGACGTCGCGCCGACTTGGACGGACATCTTTCCAGCGACTTCGCTCATCGGACGAAGCAGCGGGAGCGATCCGTCCGCGAGCTGGATGGTCTCGTACGCGACCGCGCGGACCTTCTTCTCCATGAGCTTGCGCGTGAGCTCGGGCTCGGGCGCGAGGTGCAAATACGTGTAGATGATCTGCCCTGCGCGAAAGAACGGGAACTCCGCGGGCAACGGCTCCTTCACCTTCACGATCATGTCAGCGCCCCACGCGTCCGCGGCGGTCGCGACGATCTTGGCGCCCGCGGCGACGTACTGCTCGTCGCGGATCCCCGAGCCCTCGCCGGCCGAAGCCTGAACGAGCACGGTGTGCCCGCGCTGCGTGAGTTGGCGAACTCCTGCGGGCGTCATTCCAACGCGGTACTCGCGGGTCTTGATCTCTTTCGGCACTCCGATGATCACGGCGCTGCTCCTTGTGAACGTGTGTATCCGACGCTTCGAACTCGGTTCGTAGCTCGACGGCGACGGGACCGAGATGCGCGCGGAGGATGCACGAGCCGCCCCTCGTTGTGCAGGGGGTTTGGCGCACGAACGAGCGCGAATTTCACCGATGTTTCGTCGCTTCGGGGTCGACGCAGGGCGTCATCGCGACACCGCGCCGAACGCGCGCGCGTTTCGTTTGCGGACTTTGCTGCGTCGCGACGCGACGGTCGCTTTCGTGCCACAGCGCTCGCGTGCGAGGCGGTATCTTCGCGGCGATGACCGGACTCACCAACGACCGCGGCGACGCCCTCCGTCGGCGACGCGCACGCAGAGGTTCGCAAGGGATCTCCCAGGAGAAGTCTCGTGGCGTCTAACCGTCGCGTCGCACCCGTGTGCGCGTTCGCGCTCGCGCTCGTCTTCAGCTGCCAACCCCGCCCGACGGGGACGACCTCGCCGCCCGGCACCGACACCCCCGCGCGCGGCGCGTCACCGCGGGCCGACCGCGCGTTCGTCGAGGGAGAGAGCTGCTCGAGCACCGACGACTGCCCCGCGAGCGCTCGGTGCATCGATCACCACTGCATGCTCGCGACCCGCTCGTTGCGCGGCGAAGTGCTCGTCGAACGGGGAGCCCGCGCGCTCGCGCTCGGCCGCTTCGACGAGGCCGCCGCGGCGTACCAACAAGCCGAAGCGGCGTATCGCGAGCGCTCGGTGCCCGTTCCCTCCAGCGTTTGGTGCGGGCTCGCGAGCTCGTACACCGCGCAGCTCGACCGAGGGAGCCCCGGACAAGACCTTCGCGAGACCGCCGCGCGCAGCGCAGCGCGTTGCCTCAACGCCGCCCAACCCGGAACGCCCGCGGCCGAAGGCGTCCTCGCGCAGCTCGCGTCCCTCGTCGACCGCGGCCTCGAGGTCGGCGCGCTCGACCGCGACGAGAGCGCCCGCTTGATGACCGCGCAAGATCGCTCTCCGGGCATGCGCGGGATGACCATCACCGTCGCGTTTTCGGGCGCCGCGGACACCGGCTCTCGCGGGGCCTTCAAGACCATGGTCGAAGGCGAAGAGGTTCGACGCGAGATCACCCGGTGTTTTCTGCGGTGGTTCGAAGAGCACAGGACCACCACCGACGAGGGCACCCTCCGCGTGACCTACACCCGGAGCATCGACGAGTACGACACGCTCACCGCCGCGCGACTCGCGGTGACCGCGCCCGACGTCGACCCCGCGCTCGCCGCGCCCGCCGCTGGACGCGCGCAGCACTGGGTCGCGTGCAGCGCCGCCGCCGTTCGAGCCGCGGCGCTTCCCTTGCGATGGCCCGGGCGCGCCGAGCGCTGGGCCGAGAGCGTGCAAGTTCGCATCACGACCCAGTGAGCAGACCCAGCGCGGCCGTCGGGGTATACTCCCACACGGGACCGATGAACCTACGCCCCTCACGATCGTCGATCATCGCCGCGACGTTCGGCATCGTGAGCGCAGCGTCGAGCGCTGGCGCTCAGTCGCGTGATCGACCCACGAATTCAAGCGCGCCGGCATCGACCAGCGGCAACTCCGCGACGACGCGCCCGACGACGGCGAGCCGCCCCAACCGCGCCGCCCCGCCGCGCGCGACGCCTCCCGCGAGCCCGTCGCTCGTGCTCGAGCCCATGCGCGTCGCCACGCGACGCAACGGCGCGACGCACGACGCCGAACCCTACGAAGATCACGACGCGGACGAACCCATCGTGATCGAGATGTTCTCGGGCCCTGCGGTGGCGCCGTTCGCGCCGCCGTTCGCGCTGCGGCCGTTCGGTCCCCCCGTGCGACCGCTGCGCCTCATCAGCAGCTACGACGGCGACGAGACCGAGCCTGCCGCTGAAGCGACCCCGAGGGTCACCGTCCGCGTGGCCCCTGCCCTCTCGATCCTGCGAGACTACGACGACCCTGCCCCGCCCGCAGAAGTGCGGATCGAGTGCATCGTAGCGGCGCCCGATCGGACGCTCGTGCTACTCCCCATGCGAGTGACAGGCAGGACAACGCCGTGAAGGTTGCGACAGTGCTCCGGTGGTCGGCCGCGACAGTGATCGTGGTCGCGCTCACAACCGCGCGCCTCGCGCACCGAGGGATCATCGCGCTCCCTGGGATCGACACGCACCCGGGCCTCGAGGCGCAGCTTCGAGATCGCGGGACGATGGCGATCGCGGGGCGCGTTCCGTTCGGGCTGCGAAAGGGCGACGTGCAAATCGTCGACTACCATCAGTTCGGTCCGCTCGCGGCCGCGCTCGATGGTCGCGACTCCAACGCGCTCGCTGCGGCGATGCGCGAGTCGCGGATCGACGGGCTCGTCGTGCGAACAGACACGCCGCAAGGGCCCGCGGGGTCCGTGCTTCGCGCGTTGAGCATGTACCGACCGGTCCCCAACGTGACCGCGACGTGGATGGACCGCGACGCCGCGCTCTACGAAGTGCGCGAGCAACCCGTGGTCAGCGAACAAGACGCGCCCAAGCTCATCGAGACCGTGCGGCTCATGATGCAGGGCGCGGCGGCGCCGCCCGAGCGGCTCTTTCCCGAGGCGCTTCGCGGCGCGAGGCCCGCGGAGGTCATGGTCGTCGTCCGCGATGGAACCGCGCCCATCCTGTGGCGCGCCGTTCGCGGCGGGTCCGTCGCCCGCGCCCTCGTCGACGCGACGTACGCCATCATCGACCGCTGGGGAACGCGCCAACAAAACCCCTACGGCCCGCTGTCGAGCGCGATCCGCGGCGAGCCCGAGCCCGGTCGCTCGCCGCCGAACCTCTTGCTCACAGTCGCGATCTTCTACGACAAAGGCACGCTCGAAACCCGCGAGCCCGCGTGGATCGATCGCGCCGTCGACGAGCACAGCTTCGCGGTCGGCTACGAGCGCCTGGGTCGCTGGGAGTACAACCTTCCGCCGCCCACCGGCGCGAGCACGAGGCGCTCTGCCGAGGCGCTCGCGCAGCTCGTGCGAGAGCACGACGTTCCCCCGCCGGGCTTTCAACGAACGGACCTCACGCTCTATCGCTTTCGCGCGCTGCAGCTCATCGAGCAGTCGCGGGGCGGCCCGGTGACCGTCGCGAATCCGTGAGCGATTTTACAGACTGACCTGAGGTCAGTACATCAGTCGCATGCCGCTCGCGCCCGTCGCGCCAGCGGTCGCGCCGCCCGTCCCTCCTGCGCCGCCCGCGCCCGAGACGAGCACCACGCGATCGAGCGAGACGACCGCGGACATCGACGTGACGAGCGCGAACGACGAGCCCCCTGCGCCGTTGCCGCCGCGACCACCGTTGCCGCCACGGCCGCCGTTGCCGCCGGTCGTTCCGCCGTTTGCCGTGACCATCGCCTCGGTCGTGCAGTTGCACACGCTCCACCCGCTGGTGCAGCGCGTGTTGCACGACTGCGAGACCCCCGCGGTCCCTGCCTCGCCCGTCGCGCCGTTGCCGCCGTTGCCGCCGCTGCCGCCCGCGCCACCGTCGCTCGATTGCAGCGACGAATCGCGAATCGCGAGGCGCCCGCCGCCCGCGACGAACACGGCCACCGACGCGCCTCCACCGCCGCCCGCTTGCCCGAGTCGGCCTTGCGCTCCGCCGCAGCCGCACTGCCCGTCGCTCCCGCGCAGCGTGCGCGCGCTGGTCGTGCACGCGCGTTGCGGTCGGCCGCTGCACGAGGGCGCAGGAACCCCGCCGCACGTCGTGTCGCAGACGTCGCCGTCGCAGCTCGCGCACGAGGGCATCAGGAGCGTCCCCGCGCCGCCCGCAGAGCCCGCGAAGCCAGGCTGCCCATCGGTTCCTGCTGCGCCGTTTCCCGGTGAAAATCCACTGTTCGTGAAGGTGCCGGGCGTCGTGCGCGACGCGCCTGCCATCCCTGCGACGCCCCCTGCGCCGCTCATCGTGCGCTCGCACGCGACGCGATCACACGCGACCGCGCCTGCGCCGTCCGCGCCCGCCGCTCCGGGCTGCCCTGCGCCGCCGAGGCCCGCGAGCACGGAGACGGACTGAAGCTCCGCGTTGCCCGTCGCCGTCACGAACACGCCGTACTGACTCGCGCCGAGCGGAGCCGAGCTGCGCGTTTGAATCGCGACGCGCTCGAGCTCGACGAGCTGCGCGTTGTTCGAGAAGCGCACGGCCTCTTCGACGTTTCCGCCGAGGAGCCACGCGCTCGTGGGCAGCGTGCAGTTGCGCATCCACGCGGCGCCCATCGGCGAGAACCCTCCAGTGATTCGCAGGGCGCGCGTCGTGTCGGTGATCCGCAGCGAGCCCGCGTAGATCGCGGGCGCGAGGTAGATCGTCGGCATCGAGCCCGACATCGCGTTGGCCGCGGTGATCGCCTGCGAGATGGTCCTGAAGGGGCTCGCGGCCGTTCCATCGCCGCCGGCCGCCGCGGAGGGGTCGACGAAGAGCGCGGGCATCGACGGCATCACCGCGGGGTTGCACGTCGTCATCACGTCGACGACCGGCACGTCGAACAACACGTCGAGCGGAACATCCGTCGCGACATCACTCGCGTCCGCGCCGCCCGCGCCGTCTGCGTCATCGGGTCCGTCCATCGCCACGTCGCTCGTCGCGTCGAACGCAACAGCGCCGTCGGCGTCGCTCGCGCTGTCTGCGACGGCGTCCTGCACGACCGTGTCCGAGCCGGTCCCGCTCTCCGAAACGTCTGGAAATCTCCCCTCGAATCGATATCCCGGCAGCGAGCACCCCGCCGCGAGCGCGACGCTGCCGAGCACGGCCAACACCTTCGCGAGCCTCGTTCGCATTAGAATCGACCTCCCACCACGACGCTGTTCGGAGTGATCCACGCGCGCACCGACGAAGGCGACTCGGAGCGACGCCCGACGATCGCCCACACGACGCCGCCGATCGCCGCCGCGCCGCCCACCGAGAGGACGATCGCCCCCGCGGTGCCCATCGTCTGCGCGCGGCTGTGAATGTCGCGCGCAGAGGGCTCGCAGTTGAACCCACCAGCGCCGTTCGGCGCGCAGTTTTCAGCGCGCTGGAGCTCGGCGACCGCGCTCGCGTGAAGCCCGAGCAAGACGCCTCCGCCGATCATCGCCGCGCCGCCCACGCCCACGGTCACCCACGCTCCGATGGGCACGGGGATCGGCGGTCTCGCAGCGTCCCGCGGCGCGACCTCCGCGCGAGGCACGACGCCAGAGTTGCCCTGCGTCGCGTTGGACGTGACGCTCGCGTTGACCTGCCGCTGGCGCTCGGCGTTCTGCCGCTCTTGCTCAGCGTGGAGCTGCGCGTCGCGGATCGACGCTTCGACCTGAACGCGGTTTGGCGCCGACGGCATCCGCTCGAGAAATCGCTGCCACGTGTCCACCGCGTCCTGCCAGCGGCCGAGCCGCGCTTGAACCCGCGCCACGTTGTTGAGGATCGTCGGCTCTTGCGCCTGGCGATACGCAGCTTGGTAGAGGCTCAGCGCCGTTCCGTAGTCGCTGACGTCGTACGCGGCGTCGGCTTGGCGGAGCAAGCTCACCGTGGACGGAGCGCTCGCGTTGGTTTGGGCGAAGGACGGCGTCGCCTGAGCGAGCGGCGCCGCCGCGAGACAGAGCGCGAGCGCGAGCGGAGGTTTGCGCATAGGCGGTCGAGTGTAGTGGGTGGATCTGCTGTGCCAAGCCCCTCTGACAGGCGCAACAGAGCGTCAACTGTAGGTTGACGCTCGAGGTGATCGCTTCGAGCGCGCCCCCGCGAGCGCGATCAGCCCTGGCGACTGCGCTCGATCGCCCGCGCGTACACCGCCGCGCGATCGAGCCCGAGCGCCTTGGCCACTTCGCGCGCCGCGGCCGAGGGCTTCATTCCCGCGGCCATCGCTGTGTCGAGCGCGCGATCGACGGAGTCTTCGCTGTTGTCCTGCGCGCTCGCCGTCCCGCCGTCGACCACGATCGTGACCTCGCCGAGTAGGCCCTCGCGTGTGCGCTCGGCGAGCTCGGCGAGCGTCCCGCGGAGGACCTCTTCGTGGAGCTTGGTGAGCTCGCGCGCGACGGCCGCGCGACGATCACCGCCGCACGCGCGGGCGAGATCTTCGAGCGTGTCGTGCGTTCGGCTCGGCGACTCGTAGAGCACGGTCGGCAACGGGTCGCGGGCGAGCGTCGCGAGGGCGCTCGTTCGATCGCTTCCTTCGCGAGGCAAAAACCCCACGAAACGAAACCCGTCCGCGGCCAGCCCCGACACGAGCAGCGCCGAGAGCGCCGCGCTCGGGCCCGGAACGCACTCGACCACGACCCCCGCTTCGATCGCCGCCCGCACCAAGAGGGCCCCCGGGTCGGACACCATGGGCGTCCCCGCGTCGGTCACGAGCGCCATCCACGCGCGCTCGTCGCGCATCCGCGAGACCAATCGCTCGGCCTTGTGCCTCGCGACGTGATCGTCGAGCCGCTCGACCTCGCGCCGAGCCTCGCCGTCGCGGTCCGTGTTGATTTCGTGGGCCCGCAACAGCTGCCACGTGCGGCGCGTGTCCTCCGCGAGGATCACGTCGCACTCGCGCAGCACGCGGAGCGCCCTCAGCGTGATGTCCTCGAGGTTTCCGATCGGCGTGGCGACGAGCGAGAGCGTGCCGACCTGCGGGCGATGTCGCGGGCGATCGTCCATCACCGAAACTGAATCGCCGCGCCCATCTCTTCTTGCAGAAACTTCTTCAGCTTGCCCTGCAAGCGCGCCTCGAGCTGGCGCACGCGCTCGCGCGAGATCCCGTAGTGATCGCCGATCTCTTGGAGCGTCTTGGGGTCCTCTGCCACCAAGCGCTCGTCGTAGATCGTGAGCTCCTTGCCCTGGAGCGTCGCGCGAAAGCGATCGAGCTTCTCTTTGAGCATGCCCGAGAGCTCTGCGGATCCGACGGTCTCGTCCTGGGGCTCCATGCCCGACGGGAGCAGGTCGAGCCGCGTGAGGGGCTTTCCGTCCGCGTCTCCGATGGGCGCGTCGAGCGAGGCGTCTCCCGAAGACAGACGACGGTCCATCTCGTTGACCTCGTTCTCGGTCACGTCGAGCCTGCGTGCGATTTCAGAGGCGTCCGGGTTGATGCCCTGCGCGAGCAAGCGCTGCTTCTCTTTGTTGAGGTTGAAGAAGAGCTTTCGCTGCGCCTGCGTCGTGCCGAGCTTCACGAGGCGCCAGTTGTTCAAGATGAACCGCAGGATGTACGCGCGAATCCACCACGCCGCGTACGAGCTGAGCTTCACCCCGCGGTAGGGGTCGTAGCGCTTGACCGCCTGCATGAGGCCGATGTTTCCCTCTTGAACGAGGTCCATCATGTTGCGGTACGCGCGGCGGTACTCGTACGCGATCTTCACGACGAGCCGAAGGTTGGACGTCACCAGCCGCGAGGCGGCCTTCACGTCGCCGGTCTGCACGTAGCGGACGGCGAGCGAGTTCTCTTCCTCGGGCGTCAGCAGCTTGTGCCGCGCGATCTCGCGAAAGTACGTCGCGAACGGGTCGAACTTGCGAAGCCCCTTCTCGCTGTCTTCGCGGGCGATCTTCGCGAGGCTCGACTCGGAGCCCTCGTCCGCAGCGAGGCTGTCACCGTCCGCGACCTCGCCGACGAGGACGTTGTCGTCGCCGTCGTCTCCTTCGTCGTTGGACTCGCGCTCGTCGGACTCGGCCCTGGGCTGCGCCTCCGTTTTCGACGGCGAGTCGCTGCCTCCGCGAGATGAGCTGCTCTTAGAACCCGAACGCTTCGATGTGGCCACGGATCGATGCTCCTGCAAACGCTCCGCTCGGAAGACGCCGAGCGGGGGCGACAGGTATACATCGAATCGTGGACGCCGCAGCGATGTCCGACCGCGAACGAAGCGCCGCCGCCGCCCGCGACGGCTGGATCGCCCTCGTTTGCTGGGGGATTCACGCGGCCGTTCATGTGCAACGCGGCAGCGCGGCGGACCTCGTGTGGGGCTGCAACGTCGGGGCCCTCTTGATCGCGGTCGGGCTCGTCGCGCGCGAGCGATCGCTGGTCTCGACGGGGACGTTCTGGCTCGCGGCGGGCACGCCGTTGTGGCTCATGGACCTCGTGTTCGGCGGCGAGCGGCTCTGCTCGTCCCTGCTCGTGCACATCGTCGTGCTCGCTCTCGGAGTGCGCGCGCTCGTCCGCGACGGCTTGGTCGAGGGAGCGTTCTGGCGGGCGCTCTTGGGCGGCGCGCTCTTGCAACAGTGCACCCGGTGGCTCACGCACTGGAGCGTCAACATCAACGTCTCGTACGGGATCTATGCGCCGTTTCGCCGGTGGTTTTCGGACTATTCGCGGTACTGGCTGTTCACGTTCGTCTACGTGGGAGCACTGTACTTCGCCTTCGAGCGGCTGCTTCGCTGGCACCGCGCGCGATCGCAGCGCGCCACACAACCGGCGACAGCGCCGTAGGGTTGTACGATCATGCGCGCCGTGAGCGAGGCCGACGAACGCGCGATCATCGATCGATACGCGCGCCATGTTTCTCCGACGTTCGTCCGGCTGTTGGGTGTTCTCGGGTTCGGGCGCGTGTTCGTTCGCGCCGAGGGCGTGCACCTCTACGACAGCCGCGGGCGGCGCTATCTCGACGCGCTCGCGGGGTTCGGCTCGGCCAACCTCGGGCACCATCCGCCGGCGCTCTTCGAGGCCATCCGCGCGCAGCTCGACGCGAAAGAGCCTGGAATTCTCCACGCAGGTCCGTCGCAGAGCGCCGCGCGTCTCGGCGAGGCGCTCGCGCGCGCCACGGGATCGAAGCTCGAGGTGAGCCTCCTGGCGCTCTCGGGCGCCGAGGCCGTGGACACCGCGATGAAGCTCGCCCGCGCGGCGACGGGCCGGCGAGGGTTCGTCTCGTGCGAGGGCGGCTACCACGGGCTCGACCTCGGCGTGCTCAGCGTGATGGGCAACAAGCGCATTCGCGGGCCGTTCGAGCCGCTCTTGGAGCACTGCGCGCGCGTGCCCTTCGGCGACGACGCGGCGCTCGAGCGAGCGCTCGCGAAGCACGAACCCGCGGCGCTGATCCTCGAGCCGGTGATGGGCGAAGGAGGCGCGGTGCTCCCTCCGAAGGGCTACCTCGAGCGCGCGAGGCAGCTCTGCGATCGGCACGGGACGCTGCTCGTGTTCGATGAAGTGCAGACGGGCATGGGGCGCACCGGCACGCTGTTCGCGTTCGAGCGCGAAGGCGTGACGCCCGACGTGCTCGTCGTCGGAAAGGCGCTCGGCGGCGGGGTGGTTCCCGTCAGCGCAGCGCTCACGACGAGGGCCCTCTACGAGCGAGCCTTCGGGTCGATGGACCGCTTCGACGTGCACGGGAGCACGTACGCGGGCTACGCGCTCGGCTCGGCCGTCGCGTGCGCGATGCTAGAATCTTGCGCGAATCCCTCGCTTCTCGAAAACGTGTGCGCACAAGGCCGCGCGCTCGTCGACGGGCTCTCCTCGCGCGTGGGCCAGCACCCCATGGTGCGCTCGGTGCGCGGGGCGGGGCTCATGGTCGCGGTCGAGCTGGGGAGCCCCCGCGAGGGCCTCTGGCAGCGCATGATGGCCCCGATCGTCGACAACGTCGCCGAGAAGGTGCTCGGGCAGTGGCTCTGCGTGAAGCTCCTCGAAGCAGGCGTCGTCGCGCAGCCCGCCACCCAACGGTGGAACGTGTTGAAGCTCACCCCGCCCCTCACGATCGATCGCTCGCACGTCCGCGAGCTCGTTGATTCTGTGGGCGCCATTCTAGACGAGTACCCCGACCCCGTCCGCGTCCTGCGCGACGCGGGGCTTCGCGTGGGCGAACAGCTGACCCGAGGAGGCGCATTTCGATGACCGCCGCGCGCGCGTGGAAGAAGGACCTCTCGTTCACCGCGGGAATCCTGGGAAAAAAGCCGTTTCAAGCGCTGGTTCAGCTCACGAACAAGTGCAACATGCGCTGCTCGTTCTGCGACTTCTGGCCCAACGTCGCGCCGCGCAGCGAAGAGCTCACCGTCGAGGACTACCGGCGCTTGTCCCGCGAGCTCGCGGAGATCGGGACGTTCTTGATCTCCGTCGAAGGCGGCGAGCCGACGGTGCGCCCCGATCTCGTGAGGATCGTCGAGGCCCTGTCCGAGCACCACATCACGGCGCTGTTCACCAACGGGTGGCTGCTGACGCGCGAGCTCGCGACGAGCTTGTACTCCGCGGGGCTCGTGCACGCGAACGTCTCGATCGACTACCCCGACGCGAAGCGACACGACGACAAGCGCGGGCTCGAAGGCGCGTTCGACCGCGCGTGGACCGCGGTGGATCACTTTCGCGACACCGCCCCCCGCGGCGGAAAGCAAGTCCACGTGATGACCGTGATCATGGAGGACAACTGGCGCGACCTGCCCGCGCTCTTCGAGCAGAGCGCCGCGCGAGGCGTGGGCCACCAGCTCACCCTGCTCAGCGTCAACGGCTATCGCCGCGGAGATTCTGGGCCCGATCGCTTGCCGCCGCCCGAGGCCGCGCGCGCGCTCGTCGAGTGGCACAAGAAGTACAAGCACGTCCGCGTGTTTCGCGAGTACTTGTCCAAGGCGGGCGAGTGGCTCTCCGAGCGCGCGATGCCGACGTGCACCGCGGGCGTGCAGAGCTTCAACATCGACCACGTCGGCGCGGTGAGCGCGTGCATCGAGCGCATCGACGAGCCCGTCGGGTCCGTGAAGACGGCGTCCGTGAAGGACCTCGTGAGCGTCCTCGCCGCGCGGCAGAGCGAGCGCGCCGCGTGCCAGCAGTGCTGGACCGCGTGTCGTGGGTTCGCGCAGATCTTGGGCAACGGCGCGAGCGCGAGCGCGCTCTTCGAGATGACGGCGCGGATGCGAACGACGTAAGCCTCCGTCACGGAGCGTCGGCGGGCGCCTCGGGGCTCGGCTCGTTGTGGGGCTCGTCGGCTGCCGCCGGGGTCTCCGAGGGCGCTTCGACGCGGGGGATCGTGACGCCTGTTCGTGCGAAGACCTCCGCGCGGACCGCCTCGGTCATCCGTTGCCGAAGCGCCTCGGGGACGACGATCAAGCACCACGCGCTGCGCTCGTCCGCCGCGCGGTTCGAAGCATCGAGCTTGTACGCGCGGAGCCGCGCGAAGCGATCGGCGAGCGAGACCTGTGTTCCGAGCGTGCCCGGCGGGCGCTTCCATGCGGCATCGAGCTCTTCGGCGACCGCTTCTTCGTCGACGGGCTCCTCTTCGACGGCCGCGTAGAGGTCGCTCAGCGCGAGCCCCTGGTCGACGCGCTTCGCGAGCGCCGCGTCGCAGCGGAGGTCGAATCGGATCGCGGCCTCGATGCGCTTGCGCGTCGCGCGCTCGAAGTGATCGACGTCGAACGCCTGCGCCGCGATTCGGTCGGCGATGAATTCTTGTGCGCGACTCGCCCCGAGCGCGAGCGACCGGATCATCGATCCGAGCGCGCCGACCCACCCGCCAGGGTCCTTCGATGCGAGCCTCGCGAACAGCTCGGACAGCGCGAGGGAGACCGCGCCGCCGGGGTTTTCGTTGCGTTGGGCGCGTGCAAATTCATTGACGAGAAGCGCTTCGAGCTCGTCCGCCGAGAGGGCCCCGAGCAGGCCTGCGCCGAGTCGAACGAACAGCGGCTGCGGACGGACGCCGAGCTGCCACGGGCTCGCGACGACGTACACCTCGCAGTTGCACTCGGGCGTCACGTAGAGCTCCTTGGGCGCGTCGACGCCCGCGCGCTCGGCCGCGCGCCGCACGAGCGCGTCGAGCGCCGGGTGCTCGGACAGCGGCAAGTCCGTGCCGATGTGCTCGAAGCGAAGCGACATCGTCGACGCGTTGAACATCGTCCACGCCAAGAAGAGCAGAAGGAGCCCTCCCGTCACGAGGTAGCCGATGTACCAGCGCCCGACCGCGTAGAGCAGCCACAGCGCCCCTCGCGCGACGATCGCCGCGATGGAGACGCACAGCACGATGACCGCGGCTCGGACCGTCGCCGCGTACACTCGAATGAGCGCGCCGTACACGCGCCGCGCGAGCGGTGGCGCGCTCGGCGCTCGGGTGCTCTCGGGATCGTCGAGCGAGCGCAGGAGCCCTCTCCCGTACGCACGCGCAAAGAGAAACACGAGCAGCCAGAGCGCGATCAGCCCGACGATCCACGGAGGCGCGGACTCGATGACCGTGGCCCACCAGGGCTTGCTGTTGCGGAGGACCTGACGCAGCGCGCTCGAATACTCAGCGTTCGCCGCGCGCGCCTCGAACGCGCGCAGCTCTTGTTCTGCGCGTCCCCACTGGCTTCGCGACACCGCCGCGAAGAACGAGAAGAGCCGCGCGCTCGTGCTCTCGGGCAAGCGCTGGTCAACGAGCGTGGAGCAATCTTCGAGCTCGGCGTAGCCCTCCTGCGCCTGAACGATCGAGATGAGCGCCGCGTGGCAGCGCATCACGAGCACGTCGTGCGCGTCGGTGAAGCGACTCGTGGCGTTTTGAAAGAGGATCCGCGACTCGCGTTGCGCGTCGTACCGATCGGTCGTGTGCAACACGAGCGCGAGCGACGCGAGGGTCTCGGGCCGCTCGGAGAGCCGCGTCGCGCGTTGGCAGGCGCCGATCGCGTCTTCGTCCCGGCGAAGCTGCGCGAGAAACACGCACTCTTGCTGCGCAGCGGCCCACGAGTTGGGCGCGGACCGCACGAGCGCGCGCGCCGCGAGCAATCCAGCCTCGGGGTCTCCGCGGAGCGTCGCGGACTCGAGCGAATCGAGGACGGCTTCGCCCTCGGGCGCGGCCTCGACGATCGCGCGCCGCAAGCCCGCGCGCACCGCGTTCATCCGAGCTTCGATGGCGTCGTCGCCGCGAAACAGCGGCACGCTCGAGCGCCCAGCGACTTGCGGGAGCATCGCGCGGCTGACTCCCCCTTGCGCGAACGCGGGCGTCGGCGCGACGAGGCCCACGAGCGTCAGCGCGAGAAGAACGAAGAGCGAGAGCGGTCCCTTCACGCGCCGGAGTATCGCACAGCACAACACGCGGTTCTGCGAGCGCGCGCTGCGCCTCGGCTCAACGCAAGAGCGCCGCGAGCGCCTCGCCCACCGATCGCGCGGACGCCGGGTTTTGCCCGGTCACCAAGCGCTCGCTCACCGCGACGTTGTTCTGCCACAGCGCCGCGTGCTGGAGCTTCGCGCCGCGCTCGCGGAGCTTGTCCGAGAGCAAGAACGGGACGACTTCGGCGAGGCCCACCGCGCGCTCTTCGTCGTTCGTGAAGGCCGCGACGGTCTTTCCGTCGACGAGGTGCTGTCCGTTGGCGAGGCGAACGTTCACGAGGGCCGCGGGGCCGTGGCACACCGCAGCGACGCTCCCGCCGCGGTCGTAGATCTCGCCAGCGATCGCGGCGAGCTCGGCGTTGTCAGCGAAATCCCACATCGTCCCGTGACCTCCTGCGTAGAAGATCGCGTCGTAGTCCTCGGCGCGAACCTCCGAGGGGCGCTTGCTCGCGTGCAGCTTGGCCATCGCGTCTTTGTCGTCGAGAAACGCGGCGTTGCTGGGATCCTTGCGATCGACCCCGTCGAGCGGAACCTCGCCTCCCTTGGGCGACACGAAGTCCACGACCACTCCCTGCGCGCGCAGCACTTCGTACGGGTGGGCGATCTCGGGGAGGTACGCGCCGGTCTTCTTGCCGGTCGCGCCGAGCTGGTCGTGGCTCGTGACTGCAATGAGGACACGCTTGTTCGTCTTGGTCATCGGGGTTCGTGGCTCCTTCGTGGTGACCCATCTGTGCCTCCGCCCAGCGTCGTTCGGTAGGCGCCGCGGGGCTCCATCATTTGTACATCGAGCGTACAGATCGACGATTTTTCCGCGATGATTGCGCTCGGTCTCCGACGGATGGGCGTCGAGTGTACAAATAGCGCTTCACGATGACCCGACGCGTCGATCAGTCGTTGCCCAACGTCGAAGTGTTTTGTCGCGCGTACGAGTGTCGCTCGTTCACGCGCGCGGCGGTGCAGCTCGGGATGACGCCGCAGGCGGCGAGCCGCGCGATCGCGCGCTTGGAGGCGACGCTGGGGATCACGCTGTTTCGGCGCACGACGCGGAGCCTCGAGCCGACGGCGCACGGAGATCGCTACTACGAGAAGGCGCGGCGCGCGCTCGAGATGCTCACCGAAGCCGAGCGCGAGCTCTCGCTCGAGCGCAACAAGCCGACGGGGCGCGTTCGAATCAGCGCTCCGCCCGCGTACGCGCTGCACCGGGCGCTGCCGGCGATGGGGAGGTTTCGCGCGAGGTTTCCCGGGATCGACGCGGTGGTCGAGGTGTCGAGCCACAACGTGAACTTCGTGCGAGACGACGTGGACTTCGCGATTCGCCTCGGCGCGATCAAGGACGGGTCGCTCGTGCGACGGACGCTCGGGGACTTCGCGGTGGGCGTGTTCGCGAGCCCAGGATATCTCGTGAGAAAATCAGCGCCGCAGTCGATCGAAGAGCTCGACGCGCACGACGCGATCACGTTCGTGATGCCCGCGACGGGGCGCACGCTTCCGTGGACGCTCTTCGCGGGCCCCAAGCGCGAGCCCGTCGAGTGGACCCCCTCGCGTTCGCTGCGCATCGAGGGCGACGTGCTCGGGTGCGTCGCGGCCGCGGTGGGCGGCGCGGGGCTCGTGCAGATCTATGATTTCGTGGTCGAGCGCGAGGTCTCTCGCGGGGACCTCGTCGAGGTGATGACAGCGTTTCGCGGAGAGTCTCGGCCATTTTCAGCGGTGTTTCCCAAAGGGGTCACGCTGTCGCGCGCGGCGCGGACGCTGCTCGAGTTCTTGATCGAGGACGCGCGACCGCACGCGCGGCCGACGGCGTTCAACGGCTGAGCGCGTCGCTACGGGGCTCTTCGCGACGCGGCGCCCGCCCACGGGACGAGCACGACAGGAACGCGCCGCACGCACGGATCGATCATGTACCCGAGCGACTGCGCGACGAGCTCTGGCTCTGTGACAGCGCGATCGCGAAGCGCGTCGAGCTCTTCGTCGCTCGCGAGCCGCCAATAGACCACGCGCGAATCGCGCGCGGGATGCGCTCGTTCGACGCACGCCTGACGCGCGAGCGACTCGACGGCGAGCGCGTTCTCGAGGTCGGACGCGAGCGATTGGAGCAGCAACGGAGGCGCGTACGCGGAGCTCGTGGGGCTGCGATCGTAGCGGGCGTCCTCGGGCGTTCCGACGAGGGACCATTGCGGGGCAGTCACGAGGTAGCGGCGCGACGGCTCCGCGAGCCAACTGGGCGGGAGCGAGCCCTTGGCGACGAGCGCTTCGACAGCAGTGCGCCAATGACCGAGCGTCGCGATGGCGGTGGGGTCGCTCTCGGAGCGTAGTTCGGGCGACGCGAACACCTTCGGTGCCGCGGTCGACACGAACGGCCGAGCTGGTTCGCGCGTGGGCGAGCGCTCGGCGGGCAGATAGCGCCACTCGATCAGCGAGCGATAGGGAAGGTCGGACCACGTCCTTCCGCGGACGAAGTCGAGCGGCTCGAAGAGGACGCCCTCTGTGAATCGCAGACCGGGCAACCGAACGCACTGCGATTGCGCTGCTGGAGAGAGGTCCTCGAAGCGCAGCGGATCGAACGGCCTCCACGTGCGGTAGTACACCGAAGACGCAGCGAGGTCCCACTCGACGATCTTGAACGCGAAACAGGGCCGGCCTCGCTGGTAGTGCTCGACGAGCTCGACATCCCAAGAAACGCCGTCGCACTCGAGCACGCCAGGCGCGCTATCGATCTCGTCGATCGCCCAGAGCTCCTCCGTGTCCTGCACGGTAACTTCGGCGGGAACCGTGCCGTCTTCCTGTGACTCACAAAACGCCACGAAGCCATCGTCGTCCACGGCGAACCACATCGTGTCCATGCTGTGCGCCGCCGCGAGCGCGCTCGGAGAGAGCATCGCGCACGAGTGTGCCGCAACGCGCTCGTTGTCCAGTGATCGCGATCGCGCCCACGCAATCGCGCCGACTGAATCGCAGCCGATCGAGGGAGGGCGCTTACGGGTAGGTCCTCCTCTTCTTCTTCGCTTCGGGCGAAGAAGAAGAGGAGGCGCGCGAGAAAATCGCGAAGCGCGAGCGGAGGAGATGATGATGGATGCGTGGCGTTCCGGCGGAGTCGTAGACGGAGCCGGTTGCGGAGCGACCGCCGCGAAGCGTCGCGTTGCGCTGTGCCGTAGGCATTGCGCAACGCGACGCGACGCGCCGGACGCGAAGCAAAGTCCACGCATCGAGTCCGTTAAGTCCCAGAGCACAGCGCGTTTCGGGCGGAGTGCGTTGTGGGCAAAGCGCGCGGGGCCCAGTGAAGACACACGCCCATTGTCCCCGAGACACGTCTGCCCGACGCCATCACGCGAGAGCGCTTCGCGCGCGGGGCCCAGTGAAGACACAGGCCCTTTGTCCTCGAGACACGCTTACCCGAAACGCCCGCGCTCGGCCGCGCACGGCGCGGCGGTCGCGCTCGTGCGCCCGAAACACCGTCACAGTGCGGGACTGGACTGACTCGATGCGTGGACTTTGCTTCGGGTGCGGCGAGTCGCACGACGTTGCGCAATGCCTGCGGCACAGCGCAACGCCGCGCTCCTCGGCGCTCCCTCCGCAACCGGCTGCGCTGCCAAAGGCAGCTTCGCCGGAACGCCACGCATCCATCATCATCTCCTCCACGCGAGGGACGCAATGCACCCGCTCGCCTCCTCTTCTTCTTCGACCGACTCGAAGAAGAAGAGGAGGCCGAACTCGCTGCGCTTGCGCTCGCGGCACACGATTTCAACACGCTTGGCAGCGCGATCCGCGCGCACGCGTGCTCGCACGCTCGCGCGATCAGCACGCACGCTCGATACATTGCACACGTTTTCAACGCGCGTGTCGGATCGCTCGCGAATCGTCTCCGACTCACGCGCGCTCTCTCAGTGTCCCCTCAGCGCGATCCCCCGATCACGCTGTCACCCCGTTGCGTGCGCTGACCGAAGCCAGCGCGTCGCGACTACCAACGACCGCCGCGGTCGCCACCGCCGCCGCCGCGGCCGCCACGGCCACCGCCGCCGCCACCGCCGCTGCGACCACCGCCGCCGCCGCCGTAGCCGCCGCCACCGCCGCCACGGCCGCCGCCACCACCGCCGCCGCCGTAGCCACCACGGCCACCGCCGCCGCCGCCGCCACCACCGCCACCAGCGCGGGGCGGACGGGCTTCAGCTTCGTTGACGCGGAGCGGACGGCCGTCCAAGGTCTGGCCGTTCATCTCTTCGATCGCCTTCACGGCCGCTTCGGGGGTGCCCATCGTCACGAAGGCGAAGCCGCGCGAACGGCCCGTCTCACGATCGATCACGAGCTTGACGTCCGACACTTCGCCGTACTTCGAAAAGCTCGCCAGAAGGGTGTCCTCGGTCGTGTGAAACGCCAGGTTGCCCACATACAAACGCGTATTGCTCACGGAACAGCTCTCAGAATCCTCGCGGTACTGTGCTACCCGGACGGCTCGGAACGTCTGGGCGAGTGACTCACCATCACGCTCGATGACCGCGAGCGTCGTGCGAATGGCGGCAGCGGCACTAGCCCGCTGCTCGATGAACCGAGCGATTCCGCTCGCATCATCGTGAAGGTCGAAGAACCGTTCCGCGGTCTCAGAGGCCCATGCGTGTGCCGTGAGTCGAGTACCAGAGCTTCTACCGAGCGCCCTGACATTAGCAGGTTCGCAACGGAGTTCAAGGCCGCTCGTCAACTCTCGCGTACACTCTCCCGCCGCGAGATTCGGTGTGCAGAGGGCACACACGACGCGACGAGGAGCCCCCGATGACGTTTTGCGCCCCTTGCGCCCCGACGAGAAACGCGACGCCGTACGTGTATTTCGGGGCCACCAAGTCCCTCTGCTCGGTCTGCAAACAGCAGGTCGACGCGAAGATTCACCTCCAGGACGGCCAGGTCTGGATGGAGAAGTTCTGCCGCGAGCACGGCGCGCAGCGCACGCTCGTGAGCAACTCGGCCGAGTGGTACCTCGACGCGCTGTCGTTCATGGCGCCTAACACGCCGCCCAAGACCGTGCATCGGCCCGTGAAAAACGGCTGCCCCCACGATTGTGGCCCGTGCGACTCGCACGCGCAGAAGGTCTACCTGCCCGTCGTCCCCATCACGAGCGCGTGCAACCTCGACTGCCCGATCTGCTACACGATCAACAAGAACGAGGACCCGTTTCACCTGCCGAAAGAGCGCTTCGCGGAGATCCTCGCGCACCTCCGCCGCGAGCACGACGACCTCGACATCATCAATTTCACCGGCGGCGAGCCCACGATGCACCCGCACATGATCGAGCTGCTCGAGATGGCTCGCGACGCGGGGATCCGTCGGCTCACGGTGAGCACCAACGGCTTGAAGCTCCTCGACGAAGGCTACGTCCGCGCCCTGGCCGCCGTGGACGCGCGGGTGATCCTGTCGCTCGACACCTTCGATCCCGCCGTCGACAAAGCGATGCTCGGGGCCAACACGATCGCCGCGAAGAAGCGCGTCTTGGACCTCTGCGAGGCGCACGACGTGACCTGCACGATCCTGCCGGCCGTCGCCGCGGGCTTCAACGATCGCGACGTGCCCGCCCTCTTCGACACGGTGCTCTCGCGCAAGAACATCTGCTCGCTCGAGCTGCACACGCTGACGTTTACCGGCGAAAATGGCTCGGCCTACGACCGCGCGGCCAAGATCACCACGCCCGACCTCCACGCGATCCTCGCGAAGCACACCGACGGAAAGCTCACGGGCAAAGACTTCGTCCCGAGCCCCCTCGCCCACCCGCACTGCTACTCCATCGCGTACGTCCTCGTGCTCGACGGGCCGGGAACGCGCGACCCGAACGTCCCGGACTTCGTCCCGTTCGCCAGGCTCATGTCCCGCGCGACGCTCTTCGACCTTCTGTCCGACAGCCTCTATATGGAGCCGACGCCCAAGGTCGAAGAGGCGTTTCGCTCGGTGATCGACCGCCTGTGGGCCGAGCCCGAGGCGCTGCCCGAGTCCGAGCGCGTGCTCGCCACGATGAAGCGCGTGCTGCGAGACGTGTTTCCCACAGAGGGGAGCCTCTCGCTCGACGAGCGCCGAAAGCGCGCCGAGCGCGTGACCAAAGCCGTCTACATCCACTCGCACATGGACGAAGAGAACTTCGACGTCTCGCGCATCATGAAATGTTGTGTCGGCGTCCCCGAGGCGGACGGGAGCAACATCCCGACGTGCTCGTACAACATTCTCTACCGCGAAAAAGACCATCGATTCGCGACGCCAGCGCAGGTCGAAGCGATGGCCGACAAGCGCCGCAGGCTGCCCCTCGTCACGAAGTGAACGGAGCGACACACGCATGACCACTGACAGCAACGGCAAGCTCGTGCTGCCGCTCACCAACCCGACCTTCATCGAGACGCCCTCGGCGCGCACCGGCGAGGTCTTTCACTCGTTTTCGCGCACGATGTGCCCCAAGTGCCGTCGCCTCGTCGACGGCGCGCGCTTCATCCGCGACAACAAGGTGTACCTCCGGCGCGTGTGCCCCGACTGCGGCAAGAGCGAGGGGCTCATCTCGGGCAACGCGGATTGGTTCTTGAAGTCCCTCACGTACATCAAAGAGGGGAGCGTCCCGCTCAAGTTCTCGACGCCCGTTGAAAAGGGGTGCCCCGAGGACTGCGGCCTGTGCGCGGCGCACGAGCAGCACTCGTGCATGCCCATCATCGAGATCACCAATCACTGCAACCTCGAGTGCCCGATTTGCATCGTGCAAAACCGGCACAACTACAACATGACGCGCGAGGAGTTCGCGAAGATCATCGACGGGCTCATCGAGAAGGAGGGCACGCTCGAGACGATCAACATCTCGGGCGGCGAGCCCACGATGCACCCGCAGTTTCTCGAGTTTCTCGACATCGCGAAGCGCCCCGAGATCTCGCGCGTGTCCGTGAGCACCAACGGCATCCGGTGCGCGCAGGACCTCGAGTTTTGCCGCGAGCTCGCCAAGCGCAACGTGTACGTGAGCCTGCAGCTCGACGCGCTCAGCAACCCCGCCCTGCGCACCCTCCGCGGCGGGGGAAATCAAGAAGAGCTCAAGCGAAAGACCCTGCGAAACCTCGAACAAGCCGGGGTCCGCACGACCATCGTCTCGACCGTCGCCAAGGGCATCAACGACGACAAGATCGGCGACTGCATCAAGCTCCTCTACGAAAACGATTTCATCCTGTCGCTGATGTTTCAGCCCGCGGCGTTTACGGGCTACGGCGGAGCGCACTTCGCGCCGCACAACCCGATGGACGTGATGACGATCCCCGACGTCGTCGCGGCGATCGGAAAGCAAACCCCCGGCTGGCTCACCGAAGCAGACTTTCTGCCGCTCCCGTGCTCGCACCCCTCGTGCTTCGGCCTGACGTACCTCTTGAAGAACGAGGACACTTACACGCCGTTTCCGCGCTTCGTCGACATGGCGAGCTACATGGACGTGCTCTCCAACCGCGGGACCATCCGCACCGACGAGAAGTTCGAGCAGTCCATCCGCCACGCGATCAACGACCTGTGGACCTCGGCCGAACAAGTCCCCGACAAGGACAAGATCCTCTCGGGCCTCAAGCGCGCCTTGAAGCTCATGTACCCGCCCGATCAAGCGCTCGCCCTCGAAGAGCGCATGCGCCTCGGCGAGTCCGTCGTGAAGACCATCTTCATCCACGCGTTCATGGACGAGTGGACCTTCGAAGTGGACCGCATCAAGAAGTGCTGCACCCACTACGCGCTGCCCGACGGGCGGCTGATGCCCGGCTGCGCGTACAACATGTTCTATCGCGACAAGGACCCGCGCTTCGAGGGCCCGCAAGGCGAGAGCACGATCTGGGGCAAGCAGCTCGTCGAGCAGCGCGAAGGCGCGACCGAAGCGCCGCAAGCGGTCGTCGCCGCGAGCTCGCTCGTCCGCAAGGGCTCGACGAACGCCGGGGACGCTGAGTGACACACACAATCAATCGGTGGCTCGAAGGACAGGTCGCGCTCGTCACTGGCGCGTCGCGTTCGCTCGGGCGAGCGATCGTGCTCGCGCTCGCGCGGCGGGGGGCCAAGGCCGTCGCGTTCACGTACGTGCGCGATCAGAAGGGCGCGGACGAGACCCTCGCGCTCGCCGAAGCGATCGCCCCCGGCGTCGTGACCGCGCACAAGTGCAGCGTGATCGACGCGCGCGCGACGGAGCTGCTCGTGCGCGAGCTCGAGAAGGCCCACGGCGCGATCGACGTCCTCGTGAACAACGCGGGCATCACGCAGAACCTGCCCCTGGCCCTCATCGAAGAAGAGGACTGGGACCTCGTGATGGACACCAACGTGAAAGGCGCGTTTCTCACGAGCCGAAGCGTCCTTCGCGGGATGATTCGCAGGAAGAAAGGCGTCGTGATCAACATCGGCAGCCTCGCGGGCGAGCGCATGATCGAGGCCCCGCTGCACTACTGCGCGAGCAAGGCCGCGCTGCGCGGGTTGACAGAAGGGCTCACGAAAGAAGTGGGCCGCTACGGGATCCGCGTTCTTTTGCTCGCGCCGGGGCTGCTCGAAGAGGGCCTCGGGAGAAACCTCCCGGACCATCGCTTGAAGGACTACCTCGAGCACACGGCGCTCGGGCGCGTGGGGACGTTCGACGAAGTCGCAGAGCTGTGCGCGTTTATCGCGAGCGATCGCGCGGCGTACATGACTGGGTCGACGCTCGTCGCGGACGGCGGAGTCTGAAGAGCGCGAGCGCGGTGCACGCGCTGCGTTGCGCATGTGGTGCAACGCAAGTTTCGCATCCTGTGCAATTCGAGATTTACAAGGATTTTCTCGAACGATTTCGAGCAGAGGAGGGTTGCGATCGCGCGCCGTTCTGCGACAGTTGCCCATCGCCTCGAACGGAGCGGGGCGCGCGATGCGAACTCGCTCCGCCGCGGCTTGTTACTCACTCGAGTAACCATGCAACTGCTGCAACTACCATTGAGAAGGAACGTGCAATGAATCGAACTCGATCTTTGTGCGCGCTCGTCGCGGCCGTAGGGCTCGTGGCGTGCGGCACTCCCACACCCACTCCCGCGGACACAGGAATTCGCCAAGACGTTCGCACCGACGGCAACACGCCGACGGACACCGGCGTCGACAGCGGCGTGACGGACCCGGACACCGGCGTCAACCCCGCAGACACCGGCGTCAATCCTGCGGACACGGGCACGGGCCCGATGTGCGCGGCTGGCGAGAGCGTCTGTGGCGGTGCCTGCGTCGATACGCAGACCAACCCGCTGCACTGTGGAATGTGCGATCGCATGTGCGCGGCCGGCGAAGTCTGTAACGCCGGCATGTGCCGCGCCTCGATGATGTGCACGGCCCCCGAGGTCGCGTGCGGCGGCGGCTGCGTGAACACGCAGACGGACGTCAACAACTGTGGCACCTGCGGCAACGCCTGTATGGCGGGCCAGCGCTGCGTCACGGGCACCTGCATGGCCGCTCGTATGTGCCCCGCTGGCGAGACGGACTGTACGCCGATGGCGGCGACGATGACCTGCGTGAACACGCAGACCAGCGCGATGAACTGCGGCTCGTGCGGCAACGCATGCCCCGCGGGTGAGACGTGCAACATGGGCGTCTGCCAGCCCCCGATGTGCCCCTCGGGCCAGACGCGCTGCACGGTCATGGGCGTCTCGACCTGCGTGGACGCGCAGACGGACAACGCCAACTGCGGCGCCTGCGGCACCGTGTGCCCTGCGGGACAAGCGTGTATGGCGGGAATGTGCCGCTCGACGTGCATGGCGCCGAGCCGCCTGTGCGACATCGGCGGGACGCAGACCTGCATCGACGTCCAGACGGACAACAACAACTGCGGCGCCTGCGGCACCGTGTGTATGGGCGGCCAGACCTGCCAGGCCGGCACCTGCCGTTGCCCCGCGGGCCGTATGTCCTGCGGCGGAACGTGCGTCGACACGACCACGGACGAAGCCAACTGCGGCGCCTGCGGAACGCGCTGCGGCGCGGCCCAGACCTGCACCGCGAGCCGCTGCGTCTGCCCGATGGGCCAGACGGCGTGCGGAACCAACTGCGTCAACACGCAGACGGACACCGCCAACTGCGGGATGTGCGGACGCGCGTGCACCGCGCCGGCGACCTGCAACGCGGGCGTGTGCAACTCGCTCTGCGGCCCGGGCACCACGCAGTGCAACGGGATGTGCATCGCGTTGACGGCGTTCCAGACGGACAACAACAACTGCGGCGCGTGCGGCAACCGCTGCACCGCGGGTAACAGCTGCCAGGCGGGCACCTGCCGCCCGATCAACGACGTGCGCGCCAGCGCGATCTCGGTCGCGCTCAACTCGGCGCGCGAAGTCGTCATCAACGGAACGACCGCGAACGCGCTTCGCGACGGTCCGACCACGGCCTGCGGCTGCACGTCGGCGGGCAACGTTTGGTACCGCTTCACCGTCCCGACGCCGGGCGTCGTGTACGCGGACACCTCGGGATCGAGCTACGACACCTCGCTCTTCATCACGGACTCGGCGGGCGCTCTCGTCCCGGCGCAGACCGCGAACGGCTTCGCCAACCCGGGTCTCTGCAACGACGACGCGGGCTGCGGAACGGGCGGCGGATTCACGAGCGGGCTGCAGTCGCGCTCGGCGGGCTTCTTCGCCGCCGGGACGTACTTCATCTCGGTCTCGGGCTGCGGAACCGGCGCGTTCCAGCTCCACCTGCAGTACGTCCCGAACAACGTCGCGCGCGTGTTCACCAACAACCGCATCACGGGCACGGGCAACACGGGCAATGTGACGCTCGGCGCGGCTGGCAGCATCGCTGCTGGCACGTGCGGCGGCGTGACGGGCTCCGAGCAGGCTCGCTGGTTCCTCACCTGCGGCGCCACGGCGACGCGCCAGCTCTTCAGCGTCTGCCGCAGCGATCCGGGCGCGCTCTTCACGCGCCGCCCGATCAACACGTCGACGACGACCTACGATCCGGTCATGTACGTTCGCAGCGCGCAGACCGGCGCGCAGGTCAACTGCAACGACGACGGCAGCACGGGCGCCGCGGGCATGCCGGACTGCCGCGGAATCATCCCGATCGCGGCGGGCTCCACGGTGGGCTTCCTCGACACCCTGCACCGCGGCTCGCGCCTCTCGGGGCTCTCGACGCCGCGCGGCGTCGGCGTGGTGTTCAACGACACGCTCAGCACGAGCAGCCAGCACATCTTCAACATGCGCTTCGAAGCGCCGTGAAGATGACGGGCCCTCGCAGGGGATGAGGGCCTGAGCGCACACACCAAAGGGGGGACACCACCGCTCTCGAGCGCGACGCGCTCGGGGGCGGCGGTGCGTTTGCGCGAGCGCTGTCAGCGCGGGTCGATCACTGACCACACAATCAAGTCGTCAGTGAATCCATAGCGCATCGCGCGAGCGCTCACGCCGCTGCGCCCCGCGCGTCACCCCCTCAGGCCCCCGCCCGCCGTCGCGAGGCTACTTCCCGCCGAACGCTTGCTCGATGAGCCGCGCTTGCTCGATCTTGTGGCTCGCGGGCGAGCCGGTCGCAGGCGACGCGCTCTCGTCGCGGGCCACGCACTCGAGCGGGTGCTTCGCGAGCATCTTCGGGAGACGGGCGGCGAGGTGGTACCAGGCGCCCATGTTCCACGGCTCTTCTTGCACCCACACGACGGGGGTCTTGGCGTCGTACGGAGCCAACGCCGCGTCGAGCTCCTTCTGCGAGAGCGGGTAGAGCTGCTCGATCCTGACGATCGCGACGTCCGTGCGTCCGCGCTTCACGCGAGCCTCTTCGAGCTCGTAGTAGAGCTTGCCCGAGCACGCCAGCACGCGCGTGACCTTCTTCGGGTCGATCTTCTTGTCGCCGACCACGCCCGTGTCCGCGATCACGCGCTGGAAGCTGCCCTTCGCGAAGTCTTCGATCGGCGAAAACGCCGTGCGCAGCATCGACTTGGGCGTCATCACCACCAACGGCTTTCGCAGCGGTCGGTGCACCTGACGGCGCAGCACGTGAAAGAGCTGCGCGGCCGTCGTCATGTTGACGACGTACATGTTGTCCTCCGCCGAGAGCTGCAAGAAGCGCTCGAGTCGCGCAGACGAGTGCTCGGGTCCGGCGCCCTCGAAGCCGTGGGGCAACAAGAGCACGAGCCCGGACAAGCGCTGCCACTTGTCTTCAGCCGCGGACAAAAACTGGTCGATGATGACCTGCGCTCCGTTGGCGAAGTCGCCGAACTGCGCCTCCCAGATCACGAGCGCGTCGGGGTAGTCGAGCGAGAAGCCGTAGTCGAAGCCCATCACGCCCGCTTCGCTGAGCGGCGAGTCGAACACGTCGAGCCGCGCCTTGGACTTCGCGACGAGCTCGTACGGAGACCACTTCTTCGCGGTCTTGCTGTCGGTCAGCGCCGAGTGCCGATGCGAGAACGTCCCGCGACGCGCGTCCTGGCCCGAGAGTCGAATGAGCACGCCCTCGGAGAGCAGCGTCGCGAACGCGAGCGCTTCGCCAGTGGCCCACTCGATCGCCTTTCCGTCTTTGACGGTCTCGAGGCGCTTCTTCCAGAGCTGCGCCACCTTCGGGTTCGCGCTGAAGCTCTCGGGCCACGCGAGCAGCCCTTCCGCGAGCTTCACGAGCGTCTCGACGGGAACGGCCGTGTTCGTGTCGGGCGTCTCGGCGTCGAGGCCCGAGCGGTACTTCTGCCAGAGCCCCGCGAACGCCGAAATCTGCGGCGCAGACGGGTCCTTTCGCGTCGCCTCGAGCGCCGCGTCGAGCGCCGCGCGCTTGTCCGCCGCGATCTTGTCAGCCTCGTCGCGAGAGATCGACCCGAGCGACACGAGCTGCTCGACGTACGCGTTGCGCACCGAGGGCTTCTTGTCGATCACCGCGTACATGAGCGGCTGCGTGAAGCGCGGCTCGTCGCCCTCGTTGTGGCCATACTTTCGATAGCCGTAGAGGTCGATGCACACGTCCTTGCCGAAGCGCTGGCGGTACTCGATCGAGATCGTCGTGACCCACGCGACGGCCTCGGGGTCCTCGCCGTTGACGTGAAACACGGGCATCTTGAGCAGGCGCGTGATGTCCGTGCAGTACCGGGTCGAGCGCGAGTCCCAGGGCGACGTCGTGAAGCCGACTTGATTATTGATCACCACGTGGACGGTGCCGCCCGTGGTGTAGCCCTCGAGGTTCATGAGGTTGAGGGTCTCGGCGACGATGCCCTGCCCGATCACCGCGGCGTCCCCGTGGATCACGAGCGGGACGACGGCTTTGCGATCGGCGCCGAGCCGGTCTTGCTTGGCGCGGACGCGGCCGTTGACGACGGGACCCACGAATTCGAGGTGGCTCGGGTTGAACGCGAGCGACAAGTGCACGGTCTTGCCCGAGGACGTCTGAACGTCGTTCGAGTAGCCCATGTGGTACTTCACGTCCCCGCGGCCGAGGTGCTTCTCGGGGTCCTTGTCTTCGAAGCCCGCGAGGATGTCTCGGACGGGCTTTCCGCAGATGTTGGCGAGGACGTTGAGGCGGCCGCGGTGGGCCATTCCGATGACGACCTCGGTCGCGCCGAGGTCCGCGCCGCGCTCGATGAGCAGATCGACGAGCGGAATCACGCTCTCGCTGCCCTCGCACGAGAAGCGCTTGGCGCCGACGTACTTCGTGTGAAGAAACTGCTCGAAGACCTCCGCCTCGGTGAGCTTCGCGAGCACGCGCCGCTGCACCGCCGGAGCGAGCATCGTTCGGTTGAGCGTCGCTTCCATCCTCGAGCGCAGCCACTCGCGCTCTTCGGAGGACTCGATGTGCATGAACTCGACGCCGATGGTCCGGCAATACGTCTCTTCGCAACGCCCGACGAGCTCGCGCACAGTGAGCACGCCGCCCGAGCCGAAATCCGTGCTCACGGTGGCGTCGAGCTCGCTCGCGGTGAGACCGAAGGCGTCCGTCGTGAGCTCGACCGGCGGCGTCGCTTCGAGGCCGAGCGGATCGAGCTTCGCGAAGAAGTGTCCTCGCGAGCGAAACGCGTTCACGAGCGCAGAGACCTTCGCGGTCGTCGCGGACGCTTCGGTCGCCGCTGCCGCGCGCTGGGCGGCTTGCGTGATCGCGGGCGTAGGCGCCGCGTGCGAACCGTTGCCGTTGCCGTTGCTGACCGAAGTGCGACCCTCGATCGGCGCTGCGCCCTCTTCGTGGTCGAGCTGAACGAAGTACTTTCGCCAGTGCTCCGGAACAGACTGGGGATTGTCGATGTAGCGGAGATAGAGCTCTTCGACGACGGCCTGGTTGATCCCGAAATCGCGGTTCATGAACTGGGCGCGCAGTGTATGGGATTTTGCAGGCGAATCGCCAACTGTCGCCGCGAGAAAATCACGAATTCACCGAGCGACTCGGACCGATCGCGACGAAATTGCGCGCTCACGGTGCGAACCGTGGGTGGCACCCGAGGTGCGTCGTGGGACGTTTTTCAGCACAGGCGCGGGCGACGCGCGATGCATCATCGTCCTCGTGTCGACGGACCTGTACGGCGTGCGCGTGCTCGCAGTGAACCCCGGCGAGCGGCGCGCGAGGCTTCGGGTGTTCGTGGTGTACGAAACGCGGCCCGACGCCTTCGATCACACGCCGTTGCCGTTCGACCGAACGTTTTTCCTTCGCGTGCTCGCAGACGTCGGGGTCCCCGAGTGGAAGTACCGGACGCTGCGATCGCCGATCGCCGCGGCGATTCCCGAGGATCGTCGCTTCGACGAAGCGTGGGTCGACGCGAACGTGTGGCGCTACATCGAGAGCTTCGAGGTCGTCGCGACGCGCAACGAGCCGCTCACAGATCCACCCGAAGAGGGGATCACGGTGTTTCACTACGAGCGAAAGGGCTGTTGGGAGCAGGAGTCACGCTTGACGCAAGCGGACTTCGACGTGCGCGTCACGCGTCCCGAGTACCTCGCGCACCTCGAGCGCGGGATGAGCTGGGGCACGACGGCCTACGCCACGGCGAGCGACGAGATGCGCGCAGACGAAGCAGCGTTTCTCCCTGACTTTTTGCGGACGAAAGAGCTCTTTCCCTTCGGGCCTCGCGGCGCGGTGAGGTACACGGCGCTCTCGAACGACGGAGCGTTCCTCGCGGCGAACAACAGCTCGGGGCACGCCGTCGTGTACGAGACCCGCGGCTTCACCGAGGTGTTTCGCAGCACCGAGCGCGTGGGCTGGAGCAAGCTCGGGTTCGTCGCAGGACACCCGTCGCTGTTGTGTCGCAACGCGTACGCGAGCGCGGACAAAGCGCCGCTCATCGACGTGGCGCGCGGTGGAAAGAGCTGCAAATCACCTCGCGGACTGCTGCTCGACCGAGACGGCAGGCTCCCCTTCGAAGCGAGCATCGACGGCGCGCGCGTGGTCGTGAGCGGCCCCCAGCTGCGCGAGTACGGGGCCGACCGCGTCGTCGATCGCGCGTTTGCGAAATCAGGGTGGACCTACCCGACCGCGATCAGCGCGGACGGAAAGGTGATCGCGGGCGTTCCTCGTCCAGGGGATGAATCCGTGATCGCGCTGTGGAACGCCGACACCGGCGAAGAGCTCGCTCGCTGGCCCGTCCATCGATCGCCCACATCCGTGGCGCTGTCGCCAGACGGGCGCTTCGTCGCGTACGCGACCGACTACGACCCAGCGATCGTGCTTCGCGTGTCGGACGGATCCGTTGTTCGTCAGGACAAACGCAGGTCGAATGAGTTTCTTACGAAGGCCGTCCACTGGGATCCGCGCGGGCGCTTCCTCGTCTCGAAGCTCGAACCATGGAGCCGCAACGGTCCGTGCCACATCCTCGTCGCGCCGATCGGCACGTCCAAGCGCCGCCCCAAGGGACCCAAGGCGGTCCGCATCATCGCAGCGCCATCGAAGATGAACCGCGACGCGATCGCCGCCGCGCGGTTGCCAGCGCTGAGCGACGAGGAGTTCTCCCGCGTCCTCGCGAGGCACAGGGCGTTTCTCGAAGCAGGCGGGCGAGGCGTGACCTACGAGGTGCGCCGTCGGCGTGGCGTTCCGATCGCGTACTACGAGGCTGGGGAGCGCGATGTGCCCGAGGACGTCGGAGCCCCAGCGGACCTCTCGCGTCGACCGCTGCCGAAGAGCCTCGTCGGCCTCGACCTCTCGGAGGCAGATCTCACCGCCGTCGCCGCGGAGGGCGTCGACGCCACCGACGCCGTGATGATCGGCGCGACAGCGACGGACGCGAGCTTCGAGCGAGCCTGCTTTCGCAACGCAAACCTCACCCGCGTGAACTTCACGCGATCCAACCTGCGCGGCGCGGACTTTCGCAGCGCGAATCTGCAGCAGTGCGACTTCGAGCGCTGCGACCTCACCGGCGCGGACTTCACCGGCGCGAAATTTGGTGGGCTGAATTTCAAGTTCGCGATCCTCGACGGCATCGTCGGGTTCGGAACGGACCTGTAGACAGCCCCCACTCACCGTCGACCGTCGACCGTCGATTCGCCGCGAGATACAGCGGCTACTTCGCGCCGGCGCGGGGCGCACGCGGAGGCCACTCGCCCGCAGCCCCGCCGCGAGCCGCCGAGTCCGCCCCGCGCATCACGCTCGCGGCAGGCGCGGGTGCAGCAGCGGGCGTCTCCGTGCGCTCGACCTTGGGCGCGCGCTTGCGTGATTTCGGCGCGGCGGGCTCAGCGGCCACCGGCGCGGCCGCGGGCTCGCTTTTGATTACGTGTGCTGCAGCGACGCTCGCCGAGCGCTCGGCGGTGCGCGCGGCGCCCGTGCCCTTCTCGATCGCCTTCACCAGCGCTTGATAGCCGCGCATCGCGCGCTGAAACTGCACCGTCGCGCCCTCGCCTGCGCGATCCGGGTGAAACCGCGCGAGCAGCACCTTGCGAGCGCTGTCGATCGCGCGCGCTTCACAGGGCCACGGGAGCTTCGCTTCGTCCAAGAAGAACTCCGCGTCGAGCGGCAATCCTCGCGGCGACAGCAGCTCTTTTTCTTGCGTGCGATCCTCGGGCTCGGCGTCGTCCGGGAGCCCGCCGAAGCTCGTGGGCTTGGACTTGCGCTTGCCTGCCTTCGGCGCGGTCTTTCGCTGTTCGCGCGCGAGGCGCTCTCGCTCTTCGCGGGCTCGTCGCTCTTCGCGCTCGCGCAGGCGCGCTTGCCTCTCGCGCTCGCGCTCTTCGCGCGCTTGCTCTTCGCGCGCTCGCTCGCGCTCTTGCTCCTTCGCGAGCCGCTCGGCCACGCGCTGCGCCGCGCGCTCGGCGCGCTCGAGGTGCGCGCGGATCTCTTTGGCGAGCCCCGCGATCGGCGAGCGAACGCGCCCTGCGCGCGCGTCGTCGGCGACCACGAGCGCTCCTTCGCGAAGGGCCTCTGCGACGTTTCGCACCGCCACAGAGGTCACCCGCGCCGAGTCGTCGCCGGACTCGACCTCGGCCGAGAGCTCGGCGACGTCCACCGCGAGCTCGCCGTCGAACAGCCCCGTCGTGCGCACGGGCTTGCCCGGCTTCCACGAGCCAGTGTCCTTCGCGCCCTCGCGGGTCCTGCGAAACAGCTTCTGATCCGCGAGCCACCAGACGCACTCGGCGAGCAGCGAGAGCGGCTCGCGCACGCGCTCGAGCTCGTCGTCGAGCGCGGCGCGAAAGGTCTCGCCCACTGTCGGCGAGGCGTCCAACGTGAACAGCGCGGAGAGCGCCGGCGAAGGCTTCACTCGAAACGAGATCGTTCGCAGTCCCATGGCAGATTCGCTCCGGTCGACGGCTGGGCGGTCTCAGCGCGCGCTCACGCGACGCGCGCGGGAAGCAAGTTGCCCGCGAACACGCGGTCGAGGTCCATGCTCTCGATCCCGCGCTCCCAGTTCTTCGTGCGCGATTGCAGCCAGAGCGCGAGCGCGGCGACGTTGGCCTCGACGCTCACTTGTCGCTTGGAGACCTTCTCGACGATCGAGCCCGAGGGCAATCGCATGCGCAGCCGCGCGTTGTTCGCCGCGCCGTCCCAGTTGAGCTTCACGTCACCCTCGGCGATCCCGAGCCGCTCGAGGCTCGAACGAAACACCTCGATGCTCTCTTCGATCGTGCGCTCGCCCGTGTAGAGCCCCTTCTTCGACGAAGCGGCCTCGCTCTCGGCGCCAGCGCCGACGATCGCGAGCGCCATGCTGTCGGCGAACGCCTCGGCGAAGGTCTCGATCGCGCGCTCGATGTTGCGCGCGCGGTCCTCGAGCCAGAGCGCGAGGCACGCGAGGTTGGCGTCGTACGTGGGCTGCGTGTCGCACGAACGCTCGACCCGCGCGCCCTTGAACGTAAACGCCACCTTGGCCCCCTCCCCCTCGCCCTTGCTCACCTCGAGCTTGCCGAGCCCGATGCGCTTGGCCGTGCGCGAGAGCTTCTCGCGGGCCTCGGCGCCGGTCATCGAGCCCTTGTACAAATTCTTTCGTCGCGTCGGTTCGCTCACAGTGGTCATCGCGTGCTCTCCATGGCTTCTCGCGCCGAGGGCTTCGACCCCGAGGCGCTGTTCACGGACGAGACCAGGCTCGTCTGTCGAAACAATGGAGCCACCGTACGCGCAGTTTCACACGCGCGCACGCGAGCACGGACAGAGTATGTCAGCGATATTCTAGCTGTATTTTCGCTGACTATTCGGGGGTATTTCCGTCGACCCAGGCGACGAACAGCGCTTCGGAAACAGGGTCGAGCGGGAGGTCCGGCGGCATGCGTCGCTCGCGCAGCGCGAGGCGCAACGAGACGCGCCGCTGCGAGAGCAAGCGATAGGTCCCGAGCTCTTCGGCGACCGAGTTCGTGTGGCACCGCGCGCAGCGCGCTCGATAGAGCGCGTCGATGTCCATCGCGTACGTCGGAACGCGACCGAACGGGGACTGATAGCCGAACCCGATCGTCCGCTCGATCATCGCGTCCGCGTAGCGAACGACGACGCGCACCGCGTGCGGCCCGTACGGTCCGTCGGGCCTGCGCGGAAGCTGCGTCGCGAGCTCGCGCGAACGCGCGCCGGTGTGGGTTACGATGGGCATCCCCATCGCGCCGGTCTCCGTCGTGTAGCCCCAGCCCCACGGAGCCTCGGTCCTCCGCGCGCTCGGCATCGCCTCGCCGTCGACGTAGTACTCGACCGCGGTCGGGTTGGCGTCGCGCCACGGAGTGACCTCGAGCGACGCGGTCGGAGACACCACCACTTCGCCGTCGCGTAGGCCAGAGATACGCAAGCGCTCTTCGACGTCGACGCGGATGAGCCCGCCGTCGTCGTCGATCGCGATCGCGCTGTTTCCGCTGGCGTCCGCGTAGATCCTCGAGAGCTGACCGAGCTTCGGGTCGCGCGCGAGCGCCTCCCATCGAACGCCGTCGGTGCGGAGAATGTCCGTCCCCCACACGACCCACGCGAAGCCACCTCCGCCGGCGACCGCGTCGGGCTCTGCGCGACCGCCGCCGATGCCGAAGCCCGAAGCCTCGTTTCCCTTCAAGAACAGAACGCCGCGCGAAGACGCGACCACCGCGCGATCGTCGCCCATCGACGCGAGCCCGTGCACCGCGCCGAGCGTGATGTTCGTCGGCATCTCGATGAACGTCGGGGCCGCGCCTTCGCGCACGCGCACGCGGCGAACGCCCGCTCCCACGCGGAGCCACGCTTCGCGGCCGAGCGTCGAGCGCACGGACGCGAGCTCTTCAGCGTCCGTCACCGCGCCACGCGCGTCATCGACGCGCACCCAACGCGACGCAGCGCCGAGGTAGAGCCCCGTCGGCGTCGCCCACAGCGCCTCGTCGCCGAGCCGCGTAAACGTCCGCGCCCCGCGCAAGAACATCGGGAGCTGCGCAGCGCGAACGAGCGAGTTCTGCACGAGGAGCCCCGCGCCCGGCGTGAGCGCGAAGAGCTCGTTGGCCGAGCGCGCGACGACGTTGGACACGCGAACGTCGTCTGCGACCGGCGACTCGCCTGGGACACGATCGATCGCGACCGCCGCCCCGCGCGCGTCGATCGAGAAGAAGCGACCGTCGCGCGTGACGACCACCGCTTGCCCCTCGTCGCCCATCCACGCGCGAAACGCCTGCGCTCCCGCAGGCAGCGCCACGCGCCGCGCGACGAAGGGCATCCGCGCCATCGCGATCGGCACCGGCAACGTGTCCGGGTTGGTCGGGGGCGGCGCAGGCGCGCACGACGCGAGCGCGAGCAACAACGGAAGCGCTCGAAGCTTCTTCGAAGCGAACACCATCACGGAACCTCCACGCGCCATCGGTAGCCAGCGCCGAGCTCACCGCCCGCGCCGTTGCGCGACGCGAGCGGCGAACCCACGAGCAAGTACGCGCCCGCGCTCATGGTCGCCATCGCGGCCGTCGCGGCGCCGAAGTCACCGCGCTCGCGCGTCGCGCCGACAGCGATCAGCCACGGGTCTTGCGTGAGCGCGGCTTGGGTGAACGCCGTTCCGCCGCGGAAGCCGTAGACCGCGCCGGCGAAATCGCCGCCGATCGAGTCGTCGGGCGAACCGACGAAGAGCTCGGCGACGTTGTCGCGCGTGACGTCCGCGATCGCGATCGACGCACCCCATCGGGTCACGATCGCGCTCTGCACGGGCGCGACGAGCCGGTGCGGCGCGGCCAGCGTTCGAACGCCGAGCGCCATGTAGTCTCCGTCGCGAACGAACGCATCGCGCACCGCGCCCGCAGGGCAGCCCGTCGTCGCGCAGAGCGCGAGCGTGCGGCCCGAGAGGACCTCCACCGCGGGCCCGCGAAACGGGCCGAACGCGAGGTCCGCCGAGCGATACACGACGTCCGCGACGCGGTCGCCGTCGAGGTCTCCTGCGCCGAGCGCGAACACGCGGCCCATCGTGCTCGGGACGCCCGGCAAATCGACGACGTCGTTGGCGCGCGAGTCCACGTCACCTGCGACGTTGTCTGCGAAATTGCGCTCGTCCGCGACGATGTGCATCGCGACGGGCCTTCGAAACGCGCAGGCCGGCGGCGTCGTTCGACCCGCGTCTGCGTTGGCGCCGAAGACCAACAAGAAGCCCGCGCGCGCCGCGGCGCTCGGGTTGGTCCCTGCGGCGTTGCGCTGGAGCGAGATCGTCACTTCGTCGCAGCCGTCGCCGTTGAGGTCACCCACGCCGTCGACCGAGGTCCCGTAGAACGTCGTGTCCGTCGGCGCGTTGGGGCCGACGGTGAACGCGTCGCCCGCGTTGCACACGTACAGCGGGTTCGTCCCGGTATTTTCGCGGCCGAGGACGACTTCGGCGCCGTTCGAATCGGTCCCGCCAGGGCGCCCCACGACGAGGTCGTCGCGCCCATCCCCGTCGACGTCCGCGGACGCGATCGAGAAGCCGAAGCCGTTGAGCCGGATGTTCTGCAGCGATCCGCCGGAGAGCGTGAGGATCTCTTGCCGTGTGATCACGCGCCATCGCTCGACGAGCTGACCGCCCATGAGCTTGTACACGTGGATGATCCCGCGGCCGTTCGCGGTCTGCGGCGTGCGCATGGCGCCCGCGTCGCCCGTGCCCGCGGTCTGTCCGAGCAGCTTGCACTGCGCGGGGACGTCAGCGAGGCGCGAGTCCACGCCCTCGGCGCGCTCGGCGACGGCGAGCTCTTGCGTTCCATCGCCGTCGAAATCGAGCGCGATCGTGGGCGAGGCTGCGCCCGTCGCGAACGTCTTGGCGTAGCGCGCGAGCGGCATCCGCGAGGCGCTCGGGTAGAGCTCCGTCGCGCCCACGCTCGCGGTCTGCGAAGCGCGCGCGGTCATCGTCGCGGGCGAGTGCGAGAACGGCGCGCCCACGACCGACTCGACCGCGGTCGCGGAGCTGAGCGACCCGAGCGCCACGACGGTGCCCGCGCGATCGCCCGAGGCCTGCATCGGCAAGACGATCGTTCGACGCGAGGGCGCCATCGCCCAGCGCGCGGCGAGCGGCCCTGCACCTGGACCCACATATTCAATCGAGCCCGCAAATGGCTGAAGAACCATCGCGCTGCCCTCGGTGATCATCGTGTCCCGAAACCCGTGCCACACCGCGAGGCCTGCGCCCATGCCCATCGCCGGCGCGATCGCCGCGACGCGCATGCCCGTGAGCTCCGTCGGAACGGTGTTGGGCATCGGCATCGCGCCGTCGACGATGCGCGTCGGGAGCATCACTTGTCCCGTTCCCGTGACGAGCGAGCGCACGGGGAAGGCGTAGACAGCGCCGCTCACGGCGGGCGCTGCGGCGGCGGTCTGCGTCGTGGCCGAGACGATGTAGTCCGCTGCGCCGTCGCCGTCGACGTCGCCCACCGACGCGTGTCGTCCGAGCCCGCGCTGCGCGATCTCGCCGTACGCAAAGGTCTGCGCGCTCGACGCGCTCACGATGCGCACGGGCCGCACGCCCATCGCGTCCGGCATGTTCGCCGCAGGAAACTGCGCCCGCGTGAACACCCACAGCCCGCCCGCGCTCGCGACGGTCGAGCCCATCGTCGCGCCCGGCGCGTTGAAGTTGAACGACCGCACGACGAGCGCCGACGTCATCCCGTCGCGCACGACGTCGAGCGCTTGCCCGAAGAGCTGGTTGTTCGAGCGCTGCTCGACCGGCAACTGAATGCTCCACGCGGGAAAGCGCTCGAACTGCGCGTCGTTGACCCCGCGATACACGAGGACGACGCCGTGCCCTGCGCTCGCGGTGCCCATCGCGACGTGCGACTCGTTGGGGGCGCCCACGGCGAGGTCGAGCTTGTTGTCGTTGTCGACGTCGATGAGCGCGAGCGCGCGCCCGGCGCCGATCAAGAACGGCGAGCACGCAGGCGGAGCGTCCGTGTCGCTTCGCGGCGCCTGCACGTCGATCACTTGCCAGGGGACGTTTTCGAACACGCCGCGCACTGGTGGAGCGCCGGGCGTGCGGGCGATTCCGCGGTAGATGTACACACGTCCGCCGTTGCATCGCAGCGCCGCCGCGCGCGGACGGTCCATCGGACGCACGGCGTTCGGCGCGCCCACGATCAACTCGGGGGCCATGTCGCCGTTGAGGTCCGCGACCGTGATGGCAGAGCCGAAGCGATCGTTGATGTCCTCGCCGTTGAGCACGCGCTCGAAGGTGGTGCTCAAGCCCTCGCTCGTTCCGAGGTAGAGCGCGAAGGCGCCGCGGTCGCTCTCGCCGAGGTCCGAGTCCGGAACGCCCACGAGCACGTCGTCGAACCCGTCCGCGTTGACGTCGCGCACGAGCAAGACGCTCCCGAAGCGGTCCTCGGTGTTCTCTCCTTCGACGATCGTCGTCGGCGTCGCCGCGAAGCCCCCCGCGGCCGCGCCGTGGTACACGAGCACGCCGCCCGCGTTGCGACCGGTGAACCTCCGGCGCATCAAATCCGCGATCGATCGCTCGGCGTGCCCGACGATCAAGTCCGGGACGCGGTCGCCGTTCACGTCGCCCACCGCGAGGTCTCCCGCTTGCGTCTGAAGCCCTCGGCGCTGCGGAGCAGGCGAGACCTCTTCACCGACGAGCACGCGAACGCGCGAGGTCTCGCTCGAGGCCATGTCGTTGACCGTCACGTCGACGAAGCCGACGCTCCCCGTCGCTTCGAAGTACGACCGCGAGCCTTCTTGCACGACGCGGCCGCGCGACATGTCGCTGAGCGTGTAGCGGTAGTTTCCCGACCCGCCGATCCAATCGAGCTCGACGCGCTCGCCGCTCGCCACGGCGAGCACGGCGGCGCGCGGGCGCAGCGGCGTGCCCGCGCCCACTTCGACCACGAGCCGAGCGCTCTTTTGCGCGCCGTCATCCGTGGCGACGATCTGGTACTCGCCGTCCACCATGCCCGCGGTGAACACGCCAGCGCTCGTGATCGAGCCCATCGCGCCCGCGCCCGCGGGGCGCGCGAAGATCTCGTAGCGCAGCGGCCCCACGACGTTTTGCGCGGTGAACGTCGCCATCGCGCCGCGCGCCACCGTGGCGCGCTCGGGCGTCACTGAAAACGGGCCCACGATTTCAACAGTGGTCCGCGCTTGCAGACCACAGTTCGAGTCCATCGCGACGACGGTCACGCGGCCCGCGCGCGAGCCCGCGCGAAAACCTCCGCCCGGCTCGACGTAGGCCCCGAGCGTCTCGCCCTCGACCCGCAGCGGCGCGATGCCCGAGCCGCCTTCGACGCGGAGGCTGATCGCGCGATCGGTGGCGACGCGAGGCATCGACGGCTCGATGCGAAGCGGGTTGCACGAGAACACGCGGTCCTCGAGGGACACGTCGAGCTCGAACGCGTCGGGGTTGTTGTTCGACGAGGGCGAGCACGCGCAGAGCGCCGCGGCGGAGAGGAGCAAGCCGCACGCGCGCGACGAGCGCGTAATCGAGGGGAGTCGCTCGAGACGCATGCGGCGACTGTACTCGTTTTCGCGCTCAAATTCGCGGGATTCTTCGCGCTGAGCCTCCCCCGACGCGTCGCGTATCGCGCCTCGCGAAGCGCGCTACGACGCGCGCACGAGCGGCGAGAGCGCGGTCGCGCGAGCGATCGAAGCGTCGAGGCCGTGATCGGTCGGGTCGAAGCCCGTCGATGCGAGCAACGTCGCGGCGATGTCGGGCGGCATGATCGCGCGGCCCTGCTCGGGGCTGTCGGTCGTGCGGTTGTTGATGAAGTCCCAGAGACCGATGCCCATCGCGACTTGGCCCGAGGCGCCGATGACCTTGTTTCCCTGGATTCCCGCGCCGGCGAGGAGGCACGAGCTGGCGAGGTGGTGGTCGCGACCGCCGAACTGATTCATGAGCGGCGTGCGCGCGAACTCGCTGAACGCGACGATCGTCGTGTGATCGAGCCACTTGTCGCCCTCGGGCAAGCCGTGGCCGGGGCCGATCGTGGACGTCGCGAGGTCATCGATGAGCGCCGCGAGCGACGCGATCCCGGGATAAATCCGGTTCGCGTGATCGAGGTTGTTCGTGAAGTGCGTGTCGGTTCCGTCGCCGATCATCACCGAGACGCACTGCGCGACGCCGGACTTGATCGCGAGCCCCGCGAGCGCCGCGCGCGCGCCGGGCGTGTTGGCGTCGCCTGCGTTGAGGCCGGCGGCGCGGAGATACTCGCCGTACCGACGACGGACGGCCACGCGCTCGGCCTGCACCGTCGCGTCCATCGAATCCGTGAGGAAATCGAACTTCGCCGCGAGCTGCTGTCGCAAGATCTGCTGCGCCGTGGTCTGCGCCTGACGCATCCGCGAGAACACGCCGCGGCGGTCGTACACGTTGACCTCGCAGGGCCGCTCGCTCGCTGCAAACTCGTCGAGCGCGGCTTCGACCGTCGTGTGCTCGAGCATCGCGCTCTCGCGGTTGAGCACCTGCAAGAGGTCGCCGATCGAGTTCACGCGGACGGCAGAGTACTGGCCGGGCATGCTCTCGTTGTAGGCCTCGACGCGAAGCGAGAGCGTCGGGAGCGCCGTCGACGGCGCGGGCTGTCCGCGGTTGAGCATCGCGGCGATTTGCGTCGCGACGCTCGAGCCGCGCGCGGCGTTTCCCGCAGGAAACGTCCCGGTGTTGAAGAACCGATAGCCCACTTCGTGCGCGACGGTCCCCATGTTCATCCCGCGCACGATGGCGATCTTCTCGGCCCACCGCGTGATGTCCGGGCCGCGCACCGAGCCGTCGCCGTTGTACTTGAGCGACGCGGGTCCGAACGTGAGCTCGCCCGGCCGACCGCCCACCGTGGGACGGATCACTTGCGAGCGAAAATCACTGTTCGCGAGCTGCTCGTACCGAACGTCGGTGAGCGTCATCCCGCGCTGCTCTTCGGTGTACGTCGCCGGGTCGCGCGGATCGAGGAAGAGCAGCTGATCCCAGCCGCCGGGGAAGTAGCAAAACACGAAGCGTCGCTTGGTTTGCACCGTTCCGCGCATCTGCGCGTGCGCGACGTTTTGGATGCCGAAGCGAGCGACGGTCGCGGCCATCGCCGCCGTCGCTGTCGCCGCGAGAACTTGTCGGCGCGTAGCCTCGAGTCCTTTGGTCTTGGTCATCGTCTGAGACTCCCTAGAGGTTCGGCAGCCAAGGTCAGTACGCGAGAAACTGCGGGTCGGTCGCGAGGGCGATACACGTCGCGCGCCAGCCGTCGAGCGGCGTTCCCGCAGGGCGAGTGACGCGCGATCCTTCGCGCACTTCGGCGGTCGTCGAAGCGACCGTGAACACGCGGAGCAGCGCCGAGGCTTCAGCGCTGTCCGCCGCGAGCGCGCGGCCCCAGAAGCGACGCGCGAGGTACGCGATGTTGCGCCGCACGGCCATCGCGTCAGCCGCGGCCGTCACGGTCGGCCCCACTTCGCGCAGGATGCGTCGTCGCGCAGGGTCCGGCTGATCTGCGTCGTCCGCGACCGACTGCGCGCACGCGACGCGCGCTGCGTCGTTGGCGAGCTTCGAGAACGTCACCGCAGGGTCGAGGGCGTGCGCGGTCGTCGTGAGAAAATCCGCGCGGCCGAGGGTCCCTGCGAGCGCTTCGAGCATGTCCGCGTTGCGCACGAGGCTCGTCCCCGAGGGCGAGTCGGGATCGGGGACGCTTCGCTGCGCGACCCACGTGTAGCCCGTCGCGGACAAGAGCGACGCGCGCAGCTGCTCGACCGAGAGCCTGCGCGGCGAGCGTCCGACGCGATTGGCGTTGTCCGCGGGATCCGCGATCGGAACCGTCGGGTGTCCCGCAGGGAGCGACGACGGATCGACGACCGTGGTCGTGCCCGTGGTCTCCGCGGGAGGCGTCGTATTGCGACGCTCGACGATGGCGCGATCAGCGCCGCAGGCTGAGACCACCGCGCAAATCGCAAGGGGAGCTGTGAGCCTTCGAAGCGACATCATCAGTCGATCCTCCGGTAGGTGGCCGAGGTCACGATCGCGCGAACGAGCGAGCGATAACTGTGGCGCGACTGCTCGAAGCTCGCCGTGAAGCTCGGCAGGAGCGTGCGCATTTCGCTCTCGGTCATCGGGCGGTTTACGAGCTGTCGCCACGCGTTGCGCACCGTGCAGGACTGAAGCTCACCCGAGGCGGTCGCGCTCGCGACGAGCCCCGCGGGGCCTTCGTCGACGCGCGACATCTCGTCCGAGCGGCGGTAGAGAAATCCGCGGAGCGTTCCCGCGAAGCGCGCGCCGTCTGCGTCCACCGTGTCGGTGACGTACTGCGTGCGACAACGCGGGGTGCAGCCGACGCCGCGGAGCGCGCACTGCGCGCAGTTGGCGTCGAACGCAGGAAAGTCGAGCGGGTTCAAGAACCGCGTCGAGCGCTCGGCCCAACGCGCGAAGTACGCCGTCATCGGCTCGATCGCCGCGTGGCAGTTTTGGCAACCGCAGCGCGACGCGAGGTTCGGCTCGCGCGTGCACGGGTCGGTCGGCGACGGGACGCGGTCGCTTCCCGGCGTGAACGCCTTGCACATGAACGCGATGCGAAACTGCGCCACGCGCGCGCGCCACGTTGGAAAACGCCCGAGATACGCGGCCGTCGTCAGGACGCCCGAGTGCTCGGGGCCGCGCACGAACTCGCGCATCGCGTTGTCGCTGAACGCGACGGTGGGCATCGCCGTCATCGGCGCAGGCGCTTGCAGCTCGATGCCCTGCACCGACGTGAGCTGGTGCTCGTAGAGGTGACGGAGCGGCCCGTTTACGAACGAGCGTCGCGTCGTGAAGATGTTGTTGTAGTCCTCGTCGCGCTCGACGACGCTCGCGACGATCTCGAGCGGCTCGGCGTTGAGCGCGTCGCGCACGCGCGACTGCGTCCTCGACGCGAGGTCCGTGTTCTGCGACACGCCGATCGAGGGCATGCAGTAGATCCCGCGCGGACCGCAGCCGCACGAGGTGTCTCGACGACCGCTGTAGACGGTCTCGCACGACTGTCCGTTGCGGGTGCTGTTGGTGCGAGCGCTCGCGTCGTAGGCGCACACGCGGAGGCTGCGACCGCCGCTCCAGTACCAATCACGCACGACGCGCGTGCCTTCGCGACGGATCCTGAAGGTCTCGTCGGGCCCCGAGAACGGCGTGTTGTCGCAGGTGTTGACCACGCGATACGGCGCCCACGGAGGACACGTGTTCACGCGCTGCGAGGCGCCCGAGCCCGTCGGAGGACGATCGAGCGCGGCGATGGTCCAGCCCGTCGGCGGCGCGTCGATTCGAAACTGGTTGGGCATCGCGCCCGCGGTCGCGGCGCCGCCCGGGTTGCTCGGGCACTCGCACACGTCGCCGGGATTGACGCAGCCGCCCGCGGAGATCGCCGGCGCGGTCGCGGTCCACGAGCCGGGCGCGGTGACCGTGGCTCCGACGAGGACTTGGTTGGCAAAGTCGCTCGAGCTCACGCCGATCGCGCCGGTGCCGACGACCTGACAGAGCGGTCCGCGGCCCGCGGCTGCGGGGCGAATCACGCGAAGTCGAGCGCTGCCAGCAGGCGTGCTCGGGTCGATCGTCGTGCAGTAGTTGGGGCAGTGCTCGCCGTCGTAGATGGGGAGCGGCGCGCCGTCGTCGTCGTAGTACGGGCGCGTGGTCGAGCGACCGTCGCTCGTCGTAATTGAATACGTGGGCTGCGCTGCGCCGCGCGCCGCGGGCTCGGGGTACTCGTACGGCGCGCCGAGGCGACCGTCGCAGAACGTCGACCCGTTGCCGCCGCGAAGGACGCGATCGCCGGTGCCGTTGTAGCGAATCGCGACGACGCCGTTCGGGTGCCTCGCGCGCCCGTCGTCGTCGATGAGCTCGGGGTCTGGCGAGAAGGCCCCTCCCGCGGCGCCCGTCGTCATGTTGGGATCGAACGCGGTCAGGTCCGTCGTCGAGATGCGAAAGCCATCGAGCGTCGGCCAGAGCAGCTCGGCGTGCCAGTCCTTCACGCGCTGCGAAAACTCTGGGCTTCGCAGCATCGCGTCGATCAGGTCGTCCGGGACGCGGCCCGCCGCTTCGACGCGCGCGATCTCTTCGACCGTCGGAGGTCTCCCGCGAAGGTCGAGCGAGAGCTGTCGAAGATAGCGCGTGGCGTCTGCCGTCTGCGGCGCGCACGTCGCTCCCTGCGCGGGCGTCGGCGCCGGAGCGACCGCGCCCCCTGGATCACCAGGGCGCTGCTCGGGGTTTGCGGGAATCCCGCCTGGCGCGCCGCAGCCTGCCGCGAGGATCGCGGCGATGGGCGCGTTGCGCACGAGCAAGCGTCGCGCTCGCTCGATCACACTCGGAGTCGTTTGTCTCGCTCGCGACCGGACCATCGTAGGAGCCTCCGTCGCGTCCGCCTCGGATGTCGCTCCGCGCGCGCACCACACGTGCCGCCGCGAATCGACGCGAAGCGAACTTCTCGGACGAGGCTATCACCGCCCGAAAGCGCTCAGGAAGCGGACTTTTCCAAAGATCTCAGCGGATCGCGTAGTCTCGAGTGTCACGGAAGACCGAACGCGCGCGCTAACCGTCGTCAGCGACGGCCACGCTTCGTAGGCATCCACCAACGCACCCGCTGCCCCCCCCCCCACCGCGAGCTGACCGCTGTGCACGACGTCGAAGGCGATGCAACGCACCACTATTCAAAGCGATTTCGGTCATAAGCTGTCAGAGCAACGCACGCTCACGCGACTCGCACTCCCCCCTACCAAGCAGGGGTGCAAGGGTGGTACTGACCTCCCTCCCTCAATCTCGGATTTTCCTGATCTCGCATGATCGAACCGGGCGCCGTCGTCGCTGAACGTTTTCGCATCCGCCGCAAGCTCGGCGAAGGCGGGATGGGTGCCGTTTACGAGTGCGAGCACGTCAAAGTCGGCAAGCGCTACGCGATCAAGGTGCTCGACAAGCGCGACAGCTTGCCGCCCGAAGCGATCGAGCGCTTCGACCGCGAGGCGAGCGCGCCCTCGAAGATCGGCCACCCGAACATCGTCGACGTGTTCGACGTCGGCGTCGAGCCGAACGGGACGCCGTGGATGGTCATGGAGCTGCTCGAGGGAGAAACCCTCGGCGACGTGATCAAGCGCGAGCAAGTCGTGCAGCCGCAGCGGCTCGCGACGATCATGGATCAGCTCCTCGACTGCCTCGCGGCCATGCACGCCGCCGGGTTCATTCACCGGGATCTCAAGCCGGCGAACATCTTTCTCGTCGGCGATCGACCGACCGTGAAGCTGCTCGACTTCGGCATCGCCAAGGCCGTCGGCGAGGACAGCCGCACGCGTTCGGGCTACGTGATCGGGACGCCTGCGTACATGGCCCCCGAGCAGATGCGCAACGCGCGCGGCGCGACGGCGCGCTCGGACCTCTGGAGCGTCGGGGTGATCCTTCACGAGTGCCTCGTTGGATTTCGCCCGTTTCGCGGCGAGACCTTCGCGCTGCTCGCGCAGATCGCCGGCCCCGGTCCTCACGCAAAGCTCCAGGACATCGCCGCGGACCTGCCCAAGCCCCTCGCGGCCCTCGTCGATCGTTGCCTCTCGAAGGATGCGACGCAGCGCCCCGCGAGCGCGAATGCGCTTCGAGACGAGATCGTTCCGCTGCTCGAGGGGGTGCGATCGGTGCGGCCCCTTCCACCGCCGATTGATCCCGAAGAAGAGCCCCCCTCGTCGCAGGACTCCGTCTCGAGCGCAGAGACCTCGATGGCCGCGTCGCAACAGAGCCGCGCGGCGACCTCTTCGCGAGGAGACAGCCCGCGACCCGCGACGCCCTCCAAGCCGCGGGGCGCGCTCGTCGCCGCCATCGGCGCGCTCGCGATCGCGGGCGTCGGCGTCGGCGCCTACGTGCTGCGCGACGCGCCATCGACCCCGCGCAACCGAAACGGGCTCACAACGCCGCGAAACAGCCGCGACGGGGGCTCGCTCGAGCCGCGCTCGGGCCCCGATGGAACCATCGCGGTCCAGAACAACACCGAGCTCGCCCAAGTGCTCTCGCGCTGGGAGAACACGCTCGTCACGCAGCGCATTCGCGCGCAAATCGAGCCGTTCTATGCAGAAGCCGTGCAGTTTCACGGCTCCAACGGGCTCGCCTCGCCCGCGGCCATTCGGATGCACTGGCGCGCGGTCTTCGGGGGCGGCGGCGAGCTCGAGTTCGACTGGGCCCGCTCGCGCTATCGCGAGCGCAACCCCGAGCTCAGCGAGGGCGTCCCGGCCGCGTGCATCAACGCTCCAGGCGCCACGGGAAAGATCTTCGACGTGCGCGCACAGGCGCGAGAGCTTCGCGTGGACCGCCACCCCGACATCGGTTGCCCCGAGCTGCGCGGGGTCTACCTCCTGCGACTGCGCCGGATCAACGGCGACTTGAAGATCTGCCACGAGACCTGGTCGCTGCGCGACGGGATCTGCAGCTCGTGTCCGACGGCGCGAGTCTGCCAGGGCGCAAGATAGCGCGACGCAACGGACGGGGGACTGAGGGCATCACAACGTCAGCCACTCATGAACGTTCTCGTCGCGGGCGTTGTTTTGGACGGCCGCTATCGGCTCGAACGTCTCGTTGCCCGCGGGGGCATGAGCGAGATCTGGCGCGCGCGTCACACGCTGTTGGAGCGCTCGGTCGCGCTCAAGTTCGTCCGCGTCGACAGCGACGAGTCGCGACGACTGCTCATCGAAGAGGCGCGCATCCTGGCGGCCGTTCGACACCCGTCGATCGTCGAGGTGTACGACTGCGGGCTGCTCGAAGGGGCCGTTCCGTACCTCGTGATGGAGTACATCGACGCGCCGACGCTGCGCGGGGTGCTCGACGAGCGCGGGACGCTCACGATCGACGAGGCCGTCGCGGTGATCGGCGCGCTCGCCCGAGGCGTCCACACAGTGCACGAGCGCGGCGTCGTCCACCGAGACATCAAGCCCGAGAACATCTTGTACCTCGCCGATCGCGCGGGAGGGCCGCCGTCGGTCAAGCTCATCGACTTCGGGATCTCGCACCGCGCCAGCGGCAAGAAGCACGACGGCAACGTGAGCGGAACCCCTGCATACATGGCCCCCGAGCAAATCCGCGGCGAGCCCGCGGATCGCGCCGTCGACCTCTGGGCGCTCGGCGTCACGCTCTACGAGCTCGTCGCGGGTGATCCGCCCTTCAACGGAGCAGACGTCACCGCGACGCTCACCGCGGCGCTCACGGGACACATCCCCTTTCCTCGCGCGGTGCGCGGGCTCGACGGAGCGCTCTGGCGAACGATCACCGATTGCCTCCGCGTCGACCTGAAGCAACGGACGCCCTCGGCCCTCGCGCTCGCCGAGGCGCTCGACCGCCGCGCCACCACGATTCGAGCGCGCGAGAGCCGCCCCACCATCCGCACGCCCGAAGAAGCGCGCCGAGACGCCGCGCGACTCGAAAATGAGCACACCAAATCGAGCGCCCCGACGGCGCCCGACGCAGCGCGCTCGACGGAGCCCGGCGCAGACTCGCTCGACAACATCCTCTTCGAAAGGCTCTCTCGCTCGTGACCGACGCCGAAACCATGTTCGAAGAGCGCCCTGCAGAGCAAACCCCGTCCATCTCGGGCGCGTCCGTCGACCTGCTCGACGACAACGAGCTCGACCGCGCGCCGTTCGGGATCATCTGCCTCGACGCCGAGGGGACGATCCTCCGCTACAACCTCTACGAATCGCGCCTCGCGCGGCTCGACCGCAATCAAGTGCTCGGCCGCAACTTCTTCAACGAGGTCGCGCGCTGCACGCGTGGAGACGCGTTCGAAGGGCGCTTTCAACGCTTCGTCGCGGGGAGCCGAGCGCCCGCGGACCGTCGGTTCGAGTTCGTGTTCGACTTCGCGTTCGGCGCCCAGGTCGTCGCGATCGAGCTGCACGACGCGGGCGAGCACGAGCGCTTCTACCTCTTCGTCAACCGAAAGAGCGTCGGCGCCCCGCGCGACATCGTCGGCGAAATCGCAGCGAGTCAACGGGCCCTCGCGCCAGACGAGCCCGTCCTCGGCGTGCAGCGCGACGAGCTCGAGCGGCGCTTCGTCGACGCCCCGGTCGCGATGTTCGCCGCGCTTCGAACGACGTTCGCCAAGCTCGCACCGCAGTCGAGCACCCTCTTCGCGCACGAGTGGGGCGTCCAATGGGGCAGGCGAGCGGCGATCGACCTCGAGGCCGACTCGCTCGAGCGCGACCAACGCTCGCTCGACGAACAAGCGATGGGCTCCGCGGCGAGGGCGCTCGGCGACTACATCGAGCGCCGCGGCTGGGGCCGCGTGAACTTCGATTTCAGCCCCGTGCGCGAAGGGCTCGTCGCCGTCAGCCTCGAGCGCTCGGTGCTCGCCGAGAGCTCGCCGCGCGCGACCTTCGGGCGATCGAGCACCAAGGACGGCGCGTGCGCGTTGATCGCGGGATTTCTCGCGGGCGCGCTCTCGCACATGGCGGGCCGAAAGCTCATCGGCCGCGAGGTGTGCTGCGTCGTGCACGGCGCGCCGCAGTGCGAGATCGTCCTGATCGGCGCCGATCGCGCTCCGGCCATCGATCGCGCGCTCGCGAACACCGCGCGCACCGTCGGCGCGCTTCGGGCTGCGCTGCGAAAGCCTGCGCCGAGGACGCCATGACCGACGCGATCGATCAGTGGGCAGACGAAGCGCACGACGCCGCCGTCGAACGGGCGAGCTCCGAGCCCCTCGCGTCGCTCACGGTGCGAGAGTTCTTCGAGGCGTTTGCGTGGGACGGGGTCGCTCCGGACCCGTCGCAGACGAGCGCGCGCGAGTTTCTCGCGTGGCTCTGAGTCGTCGTCGAGCTGATCGATCGCGCGATTACGAGTCGATTACCTCGCAGATCGCCGCTGTCGGCTCAAGCTCGGCTGCGCGCTGAGCTGCGCCGAAAGCCAGTCGATCACCACCCTCACGCGACGCGGAACCCGAGCTCCGTGCGGATGCAAGATCGTCAGCGGGAGCGCCGGAGCCCTCGCCTCGGGGAGCACCTCCTCGAGCTCGCCGCGCTCGACGGCGGCGTCCGCGCCGATGCGCGCGAGCTGCGCGACTCCCAACCCAGCGAGGCACGCGCCGCGAAACGCGTCGGTGTTGTTCACGCTGACGCTCGCGCGCATGCGCTTCGATTGGACACGCCCACCATCGACCCACTCGAACGTGGGCTCGTCGTTGCCGAGCGACGCTGAGTAGAAGACCAGGTCGTGCCGATCGAGCTCGTCGATCGAGCGGGGAGTTCCACGGGAGCGCAGGTACGTGGGGCTCGCGTAGTTGCCCATCGCGAGCGCGCCGAGCGGGATCGCCGCGAGCTCGGAGTCCGTCAGCGCGCCGACGCGGAGCACGCAGTCGAAGCCCTCGCGCACGACGTCCACGAGTCGGTCGGTCGTCGAGAGCTGCAGCTCGAGTCGGGGATTGGCCGCGAGCAACGTCGGCAGCTTCGGGATCAAGAGTTCGCGCGCGAGGCCGATGGGCAGATCGACGCGGACCCTCCCACGAGCGCCGCTGTCGCGAGAGAACTGCGACTCGAGCTCGTCCACGTCCGCGACGATCGCGCGCGCCCGCTGCAAGAGCTGCTCGCCGTCCGGCGTGAGCCGTACAGTGCGCGTCGTGCGCTGAAACAGCCTGCAACCGAGGCGCTCTTCTAAGCGGCCAATCTGGTGCGAGACGCGCGCTTTGGGCACGCCGAGCTGCGCTGCCGCGCGCGTGAAGCTCGCGATTTCTGCGACGCGAATGAACGACCGCAGCGCTTCGAGGTCGAGGCTCATTGTCTGATCTAGTCAGACAGTGCGTTCACCTTGCAAGGCTTCTGATCGCTGCTTCGTAGGCCTACACGATAGGCCATGACAAACGTCCCCACGCCCCAAGCCCGATCCGTCGAAGTTGCGCTCGTCACCGGAGGCAGCCGCGGCCTCGGAAAGAGCATGGTCCTCTCGCTCGCCAAGCGCGGGATCGACTCGATCTTCACGTACAAGAGCCGCGCTGACGACGCGCGCGCGGTCGTCGCCCAAGTCGAAGCGCTAGGCCGAAAGGCGGTCGCGCTTCAGCTCGACGTCGGAGACAGCCGTCAGTTCGGCGCGTTTGCAGAGAGCGTCCGCTCGGAGCTGCAGCGCGTGTGGCGCCGCGACACGATCGACGCGCTCGTCAACAACGCGGGCAGCGGCGTCTACGCGCCGATCGCCAGCGCGACGGAAGCGCAGCTCGACGCGATGTTCAACGAGCACATGAAGGCGCCGTTTTTTCTCACGCAGAAGCTCCTGCCGTTGATGGCCGACGGCGGCCGCATCGTCAACGTCTCGTCGGGACTCGCGCGCTTCTCGATGCCCGGCTACGCGCCGTACGCGTCCATGAAGGGCGCGATCGAAGTGCTCACGCGGTACATGGCGGTCGAGCTCGGCCCGCGCGGAATCTCGGTCAACACGCTGGCGCCCGGCGCGATCGAGACGGACTTCGGCGGCGGCGCGGTGCGCGACAACGCCCAGCTCAACGCGATGATCGCGGGACAAACCGCGCTCGGCCGCGTGGGAAAGCCCGAGGACATCGGCGAGGCCCTCGCGTCGTTGCTCATGCCCGAGAGCCGCTGGATCAACGGCCAGCGCATCGAAGTCGCGGGCGGCATTCACTTGTGAGATAACGACGCGGTGAAGCGACACGCGTCTCGTTGATTACGTGTGCTTCGCGTCCGCGCTCGCCTTCGCGCGGCGGCGACGACGGAGCATCAGCACGAGCGACGTGATCCCCAGCGCTTCGAGCGCGAGCGGCGCCGCGCCGCCGATCACGGCGCACGTCGAGGTCCGCGGGCACGGCGGGGCGTTGGACAAGTTTGGCGCGATGTACTCCACCGGGACGAGCGGGCCCGAAGCGCCGTCGAGCACGAGGTCGCCGTCGAGCTCGGAGAACCGAAGCTCCGTGCGCATCCGCGTGACGACCCCGCGGCCGTCGAGGCCCGCGAACGCGTAGCGGCGGTCGATGTACGGCTCCCACGCGGGCATCATCGCGCCGCCTTCGAGCACCGACGGAGCGCCGTCGCGCTCGCTCGCGCCGTCCGTCACGACCAGCGCATCCGCGCCGAACCCGTCGAGCGCGCTCGATCCGTCCCACGCGAGTCCGTCGGGGCCGGGGCCGTCGCTGTCATTCGCGTCGAGCGCGAGCGCGCTGTCGTCGCGCGTCGCGTCGAGCGCTCCGTCCGTCGAACCATCGACAGTGAACACCGGCGGCGGAGCCATCTGCGGAGCCATCGAGCCGCCATACGTGAGCTGCGAGGCCAAGATGTTCTGCACGCTCTCGATCACCCACGTGCGTCCGGGCCGACGCGAGAGGAGCCGCTGAAACTCCGTTCGCCAGGTGGACGTGTTGGTCCGAAAGTCGAACGACAAGCGACGCTCGTCGACGGTCTCGTTGGCGAAGCTCTGCGCTTCGACGCGACCGGCGGAGATCACCGTGAGCGCGAGGCCGACTTTGTCGCCGATTCCCGCGACGATCATGCGCAGCGGCAGCATGGGCATGTACCCGCGCGTGGTGATCCGCACCGGCTGCATCTGCTTGACGCCCACCCCAGGACGAAGCCTGAGAATGATGAAGTCGAACTGCAGATCGACGTAGTGATCGATCGCGCTGCGCGTGCTCGCGGGGATCTGATAGCCCTGCTGTTGGAGCCACGCGTCGAGGCGCATTCCCCCCGAGGGAGAGTCAGTCGAGAGGACCGTGACCGCGTAGGGCCCCACCACGGCTTCACCGTCGCGTCCGACGCGCGTGCTCTCGACGCCCGGCATCGCGCCGAAGCCTCCTGACGGTCCGTCCGCGCCGCAGCCGATGAACGCGCCCGAGTCCGGGACGCGCGACGTGAATCGAAAGCGCCGCCAACACTCGGGCAACTCCGCCGTGATGAACGGCGCCGTGTACGTGTCGAGCGCGTCGACGAAGGCGTTGTCCGCGAGGCCGATCTGCAGCGTCGCGGCGTTTGCGACGGGGAGCACCCACACGAAATCTTCGGGCGCTCCCGTGTACCGAATCTGATCCCACAGCGTCGTCTGCCGCTGCGAGAGCGCGAGGACCATTCGGTGGTCCGTCACGATTTGCGCGCGCTCGGGCGTCGGCGCGGGCGGCGCGAAACAGCCACCACACGCCGACGCGACCAAGGGAGCGAAGGTCGTTGCGCCCGCGACGAGCGCCGCGAGCGAAAGAGCGAAGAAAGAAAGGCGACCGCGCATCGAAGGATGCGAGCGAAGGTAGCACTACGCAGGCCAACGCAGAATGTCCTTTGATTTCAGGGACGATATGCGCACCCGGCGTCGCGCTCCGCGACATCGACGCCAGGGTCCGACTGAAATGTCAGAGCCTCTCGCCCCCGCTCACGGATTGCAGAGCGGGTCTTCGATGCCTGGCACGAAGATCACGAGGTCGCGCGACCCGAGCGTGGGGCGCCCGCCTTCGAGAAACTCGATTCGCATCGTGAAGCGCTGCGCCATGCGTCGGCGCACGATGCGCGTTCGGTCGATCTCGAGGTCGAATCGCAGCGTCGTCCCTGGAATGACGCCGAAGAAGACGCCGCCTTCGATGCGCGCGACGTTGCTCATCGGCATGGCCTCGCGCGGCCGCACCGCGCGCACGAAGCTCGCCCCGCCCGATCCATCAGCGTCGACGGCGCGCGCGGACACGTCGAGCCGCACTTCGTTGACGAGGCGAGTGACCGCGGAGACGACTTGCTCGGAGAGCCCTGTTCCGTCGGGGTTGATGTCGAAGACGAGGGGGCGACCGTCGCTTCCGAGCGAGCGGGTGTCGCGCGCGAACGCCTCGAGGTCCCCGCGACCCGACTGCGGCCCCGCGCCCGAGTGAATGCCGATGATCTTCGCGCCGAGCGATCGGTTGAGCGCCGTGACCGCCTGCGAATACGTGTGCGGAAATTCAACAGACGGCGAGAACTCCCCCATCTCGTAGCTGTTCGAGCTACCGGGACCGTTGTGCGATGGCGCGTCGGCGACGAGCACGATGATGGGCGTCGCGCGCGGCCTCACGCACGCGTAGCCGTTGCCCGGAACCCGGCAGCCTCCAGCGGGAGGGATCCAGAACTCGCGCTCGTTGCGGCGCAATCCGGCGCCAGTGGCCACTTGAAAGAGCGCCTCGGTCATCGCCTCGGCGCTGTCTCCGCCGCCCTGCGCGCGCACCGAGCCGAGGGCGCCCTGGAGCGCGGTGAACTCTCGTCCCATCGGGCGCTCGAGCGAAAACGGTCGATCATCCACAGCGCCGTAGCCCGCCACGGGAAAGTCCGCGTAGGTCACGAGGCCGAGGTTGAGGTCCGGGATCGTTCGAATGAGCCCCGGCACGATCACCGAGCGAAGGCTCGCGCGGATGTTCTCGATCTCTTCGGCCATGCTGCCGGTGCGATCGACGACGAACAAGACGTCCGCGGCGCCGAGCCTCGCTTGGATCGACAGATCGACGCGCAGCGGCTCGATGTCCGCGTCGCCCTGCGAGGGATCGATGCAGAGCGGCCGCACATCTTCGGGCACATCCGCGAGCATCGACGCGTCGACGGAGCTCGCGTCCATCGCGTCTTCGGGCGTGTCGAGGCCCGTCTTCGCGCCGCAGTGCGACGCCGCGAGAGACAACGCCGTGAGCAGCAAGATCGAGGGACGCCGCGAGAACAACCGCACGGTGGTGTTTGTATAGCAGGACTCCGCGCCGAGCGCTCACCCCGCGGCCCGAACGCTATCGCTGCGCGTCGCGCCGAGCGCGGAGCTTGGCCGCCTCCCACCGCGCGCGGTCGTCCGCGAACGCCGCGAGGTAATCCACCGCGACGTCTTCGGGCGGCGGCGTGACGTACGGAATGCACGCCTCGAGCCCCTTCGCGAGCTGCTCGCGCCGGTGCGCGACCAAGGGAAATGGCTCGTGAACCCCGCGCGCGCACTCGATCATCGCGCGCAGCGCTTCGGCCGTGACGTGCCCTCGCCCCACGACATCGCGCGCGACCGCGAGCAGGTCAGGAACATCGAAGTCGTGCTCGATCACCAGCGACGCTGCGTGACGAAGGCCCGCCTCAGCGGTGATCGTCTTGTCCGAAACGAGCACGAGCGCCGCTTGAAAATAGTTGTTGATCGGCACGACGCGCGGGCCGTAGCGACGAAAAAAAGTCGGGTCGCTCTTGCGATCGAGGTGGATGAAGATGCGACGAACCGGGTCGGATTTCGACAGCGACGCGGCGAGCTTTCGCACGAGCGCGACCGCGTCGGGATACGCGCCCGCCTTGTCGAGCACCGCTTGCAGGGTGTCTTCGCCGATGCGCCCGCCGAGCACGTCCGCGTAGAGCGAGTACACGAGCGCGTCGGCCTCGGCGTCGTCGCCGAAGAGCGTCTCGCTCGCGCCCGCTGGGGCGCGCGTCCGCGCGTCGAGCAGCGCGGGGAGCTTGTATCCCACCTGCTCTCGCACGGCGCGAAAGCGGCCCTTGAGGATGTTGCGGAGGTTGGGCTTGAGCACGAGCTCGTCCCACTGAACGCCGTCGAGACGGAGCTTGGCCTCGAGCGAGCGGCGCATCTGCTCGGGCGATCCCGAGACGATCGTCACGCGAACGCGCCCGGACGCGCGGATCTCGCGCATGAGCGCGGCGGCTCCGGGGACCGTGCGCTTTCGCTCGGGGCGCTCTACGGCGGTGCGAAGAAGATCGACGATCGTGTCGAAATTCGTGTGCAGGTAGGTCTTGTCGAGGTCCCACCGAAATACGTGCGTGATCTCGTCCGAGCCGCTCACGACGGGCGCGATGATACTCCGCGAAGCGCGCGATGGCGACGCGCGATTGCGCCGTGGTAGCTATCGGCGTTCTGTGAAGTCCGACGGCGCCGTGAGCGCGAAGGCAGTGCTGCTCCTGGCGGCGCCAGCGGTCGCGAACTCGCTCTTGCAGACCATGGTGTTCGTCGTCGATCGCGCGGTGCTCGGGCACTTCGATGACACGGCCATCGCCGCGATGCAGACCGCGGGGCCCCTCAGCTGGACGCTCTTCTCGGTGTTCGGCTCGTTCGCGGTCGGGACGATCGCCACCGTGGGGCGCGCCGTCGGCGCCAACGATCGCGCGGGCGCCGTGCGAGCCGCGCGCGCGTCGGTGCTGCTCGCGCTCGCGATCGGGCTCGTCGTGGGCGCGCTCGGGTGGCTCTTCGCGGGCGCGATGGTCGACGCGTTCGGCGACGCCGCGGGGCGCGAGGTGCGCGACGTGTCCGTGGGCTACCTGCGGGTTCTGTTGCCCGCGATGCCTGCTTTTTTCCTGGGATTCGCGGCGATCTCGTCCCTTCAGGCCGCGGGCGACACGCGCACTCCGCTCGCGATCGGCGTCGCGACCAACGTCGTGAACCTCGTGGCCAACTGGGTGTTGGTGTTCGGGCACTTCGGCTTCGATCCGATGGGCGCCAAGGGATCCGCGATCGGCAGCGTGATCGCCGCGACGCTCGAGGCCACGCTCGCGCTCGCCGCCCTCTCTCGCGCGCACGCGAAGGTCTCGCTTCGAGCTCCCGACGACAACGACCGCGAGAAGGCCCGCGTCGATCGCCGCGCCTTCTCTGCGCTGCTCGGCGTGACGTACGGCTCGTTCGGCGAGCGCGTCGTCTATCACATTGGCTATTTGCTGTTCGTTCGCTTCGTCACGGGGCTCGGAGCGCACGCGATGGCCGCCAATCAGTCGCTCGTCGCGATCGAGAGCATCTGCTTTCTCACGGCGGACGGCTTCGGCGTCGCGGCAGGAGCCCTCGTCGCGCAGCGGCTCGGCGCAGACGCCCCGCTCGAAGCGAGGCGCGCCGGGTGGCTCGCGACCGCGCAGTGCGCGTTCGCGCTCGGCGCGTGCGGGGTGGTGTTCGCGAGCTTTCCCGCGGCGCTGGTGAGGCTGTTCGTCGAGGATGCGTCCATCGTGACGCTCGCGACGCCCGTGCTTCGATTCGCGGCCCTCGCGCAGATCCCGATGGCGATCGGCGTGGTGCTCGCGCAGAGCACGCGCGCCGCGGGCGCGACGCGCGAGGCCTTCGCAGTGTCCCTCGCGTCTGCGTTGATCGTTCGCATCGCGGCGACGTACGTGTTCGTGCGTGTCCTCGGCCTCGGCCTGCTCGGCGTGTGGATGGGCAGCACCGTGGATTGGGTGGTGCGCGCGATCGTGTACGGAGTGCGTTGGCAGCAGGGACGCGCGCTGGGCCTCAGCGCAGCGGGCGGCCCATAGCGTCGCGCACTTGTCCTTGCATGATCATCACCGTGTCGATGATCGGCCAAACGACGCCGATTCCGCAGGTGAAGATCGTCACGAGGATCTGCGCGACGCCGACGCCGGTGTGCCCGAGGTAGATGCGCCCTGCGCCGACGAGCAGGAGATTGAGCAGCGCCGCGGTGTTCTTCTCTTTGTCCGAGAAGGGCAGCCCCGTCATCGGGTCGATCCCGTACGGCGCGTGCGGAACCATTCCAAACGACTGCACTGCAGGCGCGCCGAAGGGCGTCGGCGCCACGCCCGGCGCGTACATGGGCGGCGCTTGCGGCGCTCCGTAGGGATTCTGTCCGGGCATCGCGCCGGGTTGGTATCCAGGTGGGTATCCGGGTGGTGATCCCGGGGGATATCCAGGGGGTCCGCCGCCACCAGGGGGAAATCCGCCGCCTCCGTACATGCTCTAAACCTCCGACATTCGCTCGAAATCGACGCTCGGTACGTTAGCGCACCAGACCGAGAGCGCCGAACGATCGGCGCACGATTTTTCATCGACTGCGCGCGACGCAGGACCAACCCCGCCGCGCTCGGGTACAACGCGCGCCATGGCGATTTCAGTCCGAGACGAGGGCGCCGTGCGCTTCGTGCGCATCGACCGACCCGAGAAGAAAAACGCGCTCACCCTCGCGATGTACGACGCGATGACCGAAGCGCTCGCCGGCGCGCAGTCGAGCGAGGCGTGCCGCGTCGTCGTGATCGAAGGGCACCCCGGCGTGTTCACCGCGGGCAACGACATCGGGGACTTCATGCAAAACCCGCCCACCGGAGAGGACTCCGCGGTGTTTCGGTTCTTGCTGAAGCTCGTGGATTTCGAGAAGCCCGTGATCGCAGCGGTCGACGGCCCCGCGGTCGGCGTAGGAACAACGCTCTTGCTCCACTGCGACATCGTCGTCGCCTCGTCGCGCGCGAAGTTCTCGATGCCGTTCGTCAACCTCGGCCTGGTGCCCGAGGGCGCAAGCTCGCTCTTGCTCCCGCAAATCGCGGGGCGCGCCACGGCCAACTATTGGCTCCTCACGGGAGAGCCCTTCGACGCGGAGAGCGCCCTGCGCGCGGGGCTCGTCTCGCACGTGTTCTCGCCGGAAGAGTTCGCCGCGTCCGCGCAGAAGATCGCCGAGGGGCTCGCGAAGAAGCCCGCCGAGGCGCTGCGGCTGTCCAAGCAGCTGCTCCGCGCGCCGCAGCGAAACGCCGTCCGCGAGGCGCTCTCGCGCGAAGGAGAGCTCTTCATCGCGCGGCTCTCGTCGCCGGAGACCCTCGAGGCCTTCACGACGTTCATGACCCGGCGCTGAGCACACGTTTTCAAAATCGCTCGCGCAGAGCCACGCTCACGCGACGCGAACGACCTCGTACCGCCGCGGCCCGAGCGTGACCTCTTCGCCCTCGGATGCCCCCATGAGCACCTCGCCGAGCGGCGCCTTCGGGCTCACGGCGCGCACGCGCGCAGCGCCCTCGCCCACGGTCGCGCCTCCGCCCGCGTTGACGATGAACACCTCGAGCGAGTGCGGGTTTCCCCGCTCGTCTTGGCCCTCGATCGACACGAGCGCGCCGACGTCGATCGGCGCTCCTTCGCGCCACGCGACGAGCTTCATCGCGTCGAGCTTGGCGATGTCCTCCGCGAGCTCGCGGGCGCGAGCGCTCTGTCCGATGGCCACGTACGAGGCCTCGGTCGAGCGCATGTCCTTGTTGTGTTCGGGGCGGTTTTCTTCATGCGTCGCGCCCTCCCACGCGTCCTTTGCGGCGCGCTCGATCGCGGCGAGCTCTCGCGCGAGCTCGGCGCGGATCGCGGCCACCAGCGCTTGTTTGCGTTCGACACTCATCGTTGCACTGTTCGAAAGTTAGGGTACGGAATGAACCCGATGGCGCGACGTATGGTGCACCCTCGCTCGCGCCACGAAAACCTCTCTCGCGCTCGCGCCGCGAGACCGTCGAGGATCGTCGCTACCGTCGCGCTCGCGATCGCCGCCGCGCGATGCAGACAGCCCCCACCTGCGAACACAGCGCCGGACGCGCGTCGATCGTTCGAGACGGACGCCCGCGCTCGGCCCCGCGACGCCATCGCCGAGCGCTCACCGGACGTCGCGACGGCGAGGTCGTGCGCGGCGTGGGAGTCGGTCGGCCGAGGTGTGACCGTGCGCCGATGCGATCGTGGTGAAGGCGTCGTGGTCCTGGCGGCGGGCTGGCGAATCACGACAGCGTCGACGCAGCGCTGGGCAGAAGAGCTCGACCGCGCTCGGCTGGCGGCGATGGACACGCGAACGATGTACGCAATCGAGGGCCCCGAGCACGTCGATTATCGAGGAAAAGAGCTCGCGATCGACGCATTGCGCGAGGACCTCGCGCGGCGGCGCGCGCGATGGGCGATGGTGATCGCGCACTCGAGCGGAGCGCACGTCGCGCGGGTCTTGTTCGATCGAGCCTTCGCTGGTTCCTCTGTAAATTCGCTGGCCGATCGCGTCGTGTACGTCGACCTCGACGGCGACGCCGAGATCCCGAGCGACCCCGAGCGGACGTTCGGCCCGCGGACGCTCGCGGGGATCGATCACGCGATCTTCGTCGCGGCCGAAGACCGCGGTCGCGGCCTGCGCGGGTTCAGCATGCCCGCGATGATCGCAGGCGCGCGGCGCTTCGCAACGGCGGGAGAGCTCTTCGTGTACGACGCGTCGGGGGCCTCGTGCGCTCGCGACGGGTGCGCGCACTTGTCCCTCGTGCACACGCGACCGCACCCCAACGGGATCCGGGGCAACGAGTCTTACTCGCGCTTCGGCCCCGGCGAGGTCAACGTCGCGTGGCTCGATCGCGCGGCGCAGCGGCTGTCTCGCTCAGCGTCCGTGCGCTGAATCGCTCGCGGCGAGCTCTGCCGCGATCATCGCGCGCTTGCGCGAGAGCCCCCACCGGTAGCCCCCGAGCGCCCCGGTCGCGCGCAGCACCCTGTGACACGGAACGATCATTCCCACTGGATTCTTCGCCACCGCGCTCGCGACCGCGCGCACCGCGTCGGGGCGCCCGACGGTGGCCGCGAGCCGCTGGTAGCTCACGAGCGAGCCCTCGGGGATCGCGAGCAGCGCGCGCCACACGTGGAGCTGCAGGTTGGTCCCGCGCAAGTGCAACGGGATCCCCGAGGCGGACTCGATCGCGCGCGCGACCGAAGCGAGCCCGTCCTTCGCGGTCACGAAGGTGGCGTCCGGCCATTCGCGCTGGATTTCGCCGATCGTCTCGATTTCGTGTGTGCGCGTATCGCCCTCGAGAAACCGCAGCGCGCAGAGCCCCTGCGGGGTCTTTGCGACAACGGCGCGGCCGAACCTCGTCTCGATCGTCCCGTGCTCGATCACGACGCCCGCGGCGCGCGCGCCGATCTGCCCGGGCGAGAGCCCGTCGGTCGACACGAGGAGATCGTGGAGGCGCCCCGGACCCGAGAGCCCCGCGTCGAGGCTCGCCTCGAGGACCGAGCTCGACCGCGCGAGCGCGTCCTTCGCGCGCTCGGCGGTGAGCGCCTGCAGAAACCGCTTGGGGCTCACGCCCGCCCACCGCGAAAAGAGCTTCTGCGCGCGGGCCGCGCTGAGCCCCATCCGCGAGGCGACGTCGTCGAGCGAGGGCTGCTCGCGTTGGTTGTCCACGATGAACTCGATCGCCTCGGCGACCCTCGCGTAGTCCGACCTCGCCATGCGCTGTCTCCTTGCGCCGCTCACTATGGCCGGGTCGCGGGTCGACACCCACCCGTTTCTTGCCCCGATGTCGGCGAACGGCCGCGCTGCCCGAGCTGTTGTACGGTCGCGCCTCTGTGCCGTCGACGCTCGTCACCTTCGCGTTCGCCCCGGATCGCTACGTCGCCCCGTCGCGGGTGGTCCTCGGGGCGGGAGAGCTCGCGTTTCACCTCGCGCGCGTCGCGGAAGGCGAGCGACCGCGGTTCGACTGGCCTTGGGCCGACCCAGGCGCGCGCGTCGACGAGCGCGCGGGGCCGCTCGCGTGGCTCGAAGCGCACACGAATTCGAGTCGACTCGCGCTCGTGATCGAGCCGTCGCTCGCGCAGTGCGTTCGATGGGAGGGCGCGCTGCTCGTCGCGCGGTACCTCTTCGATCACGCGTACGCAAACGCGCACCCCGAGGTCGTCGACGACACGCACCTCGCGCTCGCGCACGGGACGATCGCCGCGAAGATCTTCGACGATGGCGTGATCGTTCAGAGCGACGAGGGGCTGCTCGCGTCGCTTCGATGGCGAGCGCAGGGCGCCAAGAGCGCGCACCTCGGCGCGCGCGGGAGCAAGCGCGGACCGGACGAAGGCTGACGAGAGCGACCGCGACGCCCCGTTGGAAGAAGACACGCAACGAGCAAGCTCCTGGGAAATATCCCGAGGATCTCAGCCCGCGTGTCGCCAACGGATGGCGTCGCGACATCAGTCGACGCCCCGTTGGAAGAAGACACGCAACGAGCTCTCTCCTGGGAAACATCTCGAGGATCTCAGCCCGCGTGTCGCCAACGGAAGGCGTCGCGACATCAGTCGACGCCCCGTTGGAAGAAGACACGCAACGAGCTCTCTCCCGGGAAATATCCCGAGGATCTCAGCCCGCGTGTCGCCAACGGATGGCGGAGCCGCTCTAGAGACCGCCGTCGACGGCGATGGCGCGGCCCGTGACGTAGCTGTTGTCCGTCGCGAAGAACGAGAAGATCGACGCGGCTTCGGCGAGCGTCCCTTTGCGCGAGAGCGCGTCGTGCGCGAGGTAGTCGCTCACGAGGTGCGCGGGCAACAGGTCGCTCAACCCGCGCTCCAAGATCCCGGGAACGACCGCGTTGACGCGAATGTTCTTCGGTCCGAGCTCTTTGGCGAGCGAGCGAACGAGGGCCTCGAGCGCGCCCTTGGTGGCCGCGTACGGGATGCTCCCGGGGACCGGCTTGTGGCCGTCGATCGAGCCGGCGAACACGACGTTTCCCCCGCGATCGCAGCGGCGAGCGAACGCGCGGGTCGTGAAGAACGCGCCGCGGAGGTTGACCGCGGACAGCTGGTCCCAGCTCTCTTGGGTGACGTCGTCCATCGCGAGAAAGCGCCCCGTGTCCGTCGCGATCGCGGCGAGATACACGAGCGCGTCGATCGAGCCGAGGACCTCGTTCGCGCGCGCCGCGGCCGCCTCGATCGAGCTCACGTCACGCACGTCGAGGAACATCGCGCGCGGGTCCTCGGTCGTGGGCTTTCGCGTGTTGTAGGTCCACACGAATTCATGTCCTTCGCGAGAGAGCTGCTCGCGCAGCGCGCCGCCGAGGGCGCCGCTCGCGCCGACGATCCACAGTCGCTTCGGTGTCGCCATCGCAGTCGTCGCGGCCATGTCTGTCGAAGCGGTCTCACGCTTCGGCCACGAAGGTCAACGTGCGTCACCCTCGACCGCGCTTCTGCACGCGTTGAACGAGCTTTCGCAGCGCAGAACGCTGCGGGTCTCGCGCGGGGAGCTGCGCGATCCGAGCCTCGACCTCGCTCGCCAGGTTCGGGCCCGCGTGCCTCAACAACAGCGCCTCGAGGTCTTCGCGGAGGCCCCCGATCGCGTGGGCGTACGCCTCCCACGCGATGGGCTCGAAGCGTCGATCGCCGAGCTCGCTGAGGACGTCGCACAAGAGGACGACCGTCGGGCCGGGAGGGGCTTTGGGCGCGTAGATCGCCAGCAAAAAGTCGTAGAGCGCGTCGGCGGTCTTCGGGTCCTTGGCGCGCGCGAGGATCGAGAGCGCCGTCATGGGCACCTCGTCGGCGCCGAGCGCGCGCACCGCAGCGTCGACGAGCGAAGGACGAAATCCGTCGCGGCTGCTGTGCTCGAGCGCGACGTCGAGCGAGCGCAGCGCCTCGGTCCAGCGCCCCTCGTTGGCGAACCAATGAAAGGACTTCACCGCCATTTCGGCAGGGTGTTCGACCTCGGAGACGCCCTCGGAGAAGACCTCGTCGAGCGCCATTCCGAGCCGATCGAACGCGGGGCGATCGACGCGCGTCGAGTGGATCACCGGCGGAGAGTCCGCGTCGAGCCCGATCGAGTCGAGCATCTCTCGGGCCTCGCGCTCGCGGCGGTCGCGGACAGGCGAGGGCCAAGGCGCGTCGCCGACGAGCCAGAGCGCGGCGATGGGGATTCCGCTGGTTCTCACGCCGCGAAGCACGCGGTTCATCGGAGGGACGCTCGACCCGTTGGTGCTCACTTGGAGCACGAACGCGCGCACGGTGCGCTGCAGCTCTTGCACGGATCGATCAGGGAGGTCGTCGCCGAACGTCACGAAGCCGTAGCCTCGATTGGGCGAGCGCAAGTAGAGACCGCCGAGGACCTCGCGCGATTTGTCGAGCAGCCGCCCGGCCGCCCACTGCTCGTGAACGAGCAGCGCGATCGTGTCGACGGGCCGCCGAGCGCTGCGCGATTGCTCAGCGATTTGCCCGGCCGATGCCTCTCCGCCCCGCGCGACGTCCTGCTCGAACGACTTGGGGACATACCTCGCGCGCTCCGCGGCTTCGTGCGCCTCGGCCTCGAGCTGCGCGCGCCCTTCGAACACCATGCTCGACTTGCGAAGCGCCACGAGCACCTCGTCGAGCGCGCCCTTCACAGCGCACTCGAGGTGATAGTCGGCCCAGTTCGTCCCGCCCGTGCGCGAGAGCTGTGTGCTCACGAAGTGCGCGCTCCCGCGCTTGATGTCACGCCCGCAACCCGTGCATTTTGTCCCGCCAAACGCGTCCTTCTGAAACATCGATCAGCGCACCGAAGAGACTCTACCTCGCGCCCGGCAGCTCGCGCCGCCACCACTGCGACTCATTTGTCACATTGCAAGGGTTGCCGCCGCGCGTCAGGTTTTTGCTCATGAAGTACTCACGCATTGCAATTCGTTCGTTTGCCGCACTCCTCTCGATCGCCGCGCTCGCGTCGGCGTGTTCTCCCGCCCAGCCCTCGGGCGACGCGTCTCCCGACGTCGCTGGTGACAGCAGCTCTCCCTCGGACAGCAGCTCGCCCAGCGACAGCTCGATGGAAGACAGCGCTGTGCCCGCCGACACCGGCATCGTGCTCGACAGCAGCGCTCCCTCGGACAGCAGCGCGCCCGCTGACAGCAGCGCGCCGTCGGACGCCGCGAGCAACGGCTAAGACGAAAATCGTCCGTCGATTTGCAGGGTGACGTTCGCGACGCCCCGTTGGGAGGAAGACACGCATCGAGCTATCTCCTGAGTCACTTCCAGGGAGCTCTGCGTGGCGTGTCGCCAACGGGAGGCGTCGCGGCTGTGGGCGGTCACCTTTTCGCACGATCACGGACGCGCCGCGCGGCCTTCGCCCGCGCTTCATCGAGCCACTGCCGTCGGTGATCCCGATCGTGCAGCGACTCGACCCACGCGACGAAGGCGCGATCGGCCTCGTCGTCCTTCAACGTCGCGAGCGCTTCTCCGAGCGCGATCGCGCGAGACTCCGTCGGCGCCTTCGCGAGCGCGTCGAGCACGGGCGCCCCGCGGCCTGCGACCGCGCGCTTGTGCGCGAAGGTCGCGAGCGCGTCGAACGCCTTGGTGAGCCGTCGCTTGGGATCACCGACGAACCGCGCGATCGCGCCGACGATCGCGCTCGTCGCATCGGCGCCCGGCGTTTGCTCGAGGACCCACAGGGCTTGTTGGATGCACGCGTCGAACGCGAGCGCGCGCACCGCAGCGCGCCCGAAGGCCGCGCGCCCCTCGGAACTCACGCGCGAGAGGTGACACATCCGCTGCTCGAACGCGGGGACGACCCCGTCCTTCGACGCCTTTCGAAGCGCGAGCGCGCCGTTCGCGAGCAGGTCGTTTGCCGCGTCGAAGCGCTCGTGCTCGAGGTGCTCTTCGATGCGCGCGGCCATCGCGACGTCCTCGGGTCTCCCGTCTTCGGTCGGCACCACGCCCCCGGAGAGCGCCTCGTCGAGCGCTTGAACGAGCGCGTCGAGCGCCGCCTCGTCCACGCTGCGCGCGTACACGACGTGCGCTTCGTCCCCAGAATACCCCACCGAATCGAGCAGCGACCGCCACTGTTGCACCTGTGCGTCCGTGGGCACGAGCGCCGTTCCGCGCGCGAAGAGCCAGAGCACAGGGGTGGGCAGTCCCTGTTTGTGCCACGCGATGATCTTCTGCTTCTGGTTGGGCATCACCTTGCTGTCCGCGTACGGAGCGAAGATGGCGCCGATCGTCGGCTGCGCGGGATCTTCGGTCGGATCTGCGTCACCCGAGTACTGCAGCACGAAGCGGTACTCGCGCTTCGGCGACGACCACACCTTCGTCTTGGCGACGCGATCGAGGTCGAACGTCGGGCCGTTTCCCAGCGAAAACGCGCTGCCCGCGAGAAACACACGCACCGTCGGCCGACCAGACGCGTCGCGCACGGGCTCGACCGCAAGCAGCGCAGGATCGCGCTCGGAGACGGGCTTCTTTCGCTCGGCGATCGCCTTGATGCGCGCCTCGACGGTCGCCTCGATCGCCGCCCTCCCGTCGAACGCCTCGCCGAACGTCCGCAGCGCCTTCTCGACGGCCGCGACGTCCTCGTCGACGGCGCACGCGAGGTGGAGATACCCGGGGCTGTCGACGCCCCCGAGGAGGCGCCACATGTATTGCACGCGAATTTCGCCCTTTTCGATGGTCTTGCGGCACCGCTTGCACTTGGCGCGACCGCTGGGGCTTCGTTCGATTCTCTCGATCACGAAGAGAGGCTATCAAACGCCCCGCGGTCGTACGCACCCGCGCTCCGACGTACAACGCTGCGGTCTCATCACTTGAATCCACGCGCCCGCTCGAGATGACGACGATGATTTCGCTGCCGATCGACTCTGTGTTGCCCGAGCTCGTCGCGAAGCTGCGCGAGGCTCCTTCGCTCGTGCTCGAGGCGCCCCCCGGCGCGGGAAAGACGACGCGCGTTCCACGGGCGCTGCTCGACGCGGGCTTCGCGAAGGACGGCGAGATCGTCGTGCTCCAACCGAGGAGGCTCGCCGCGCGCATGGCCGCGCGACGCGTGGCCGAAGAGCTCGGCGAAGAGCCCGGCGAGACGGTTGGCTATCAAGTGCGCTACGAAGACCAGAGCAGCGCGCGCACCAAGATCCGCTTCGTCACCGAGGGAATTCTCACGCGAAAGCTCACCAGCTCGACCGCGGCCCTCGACGACGTCTCCTGCGTGATCCTCGACGAGTTTCACGAGCGGCACATCGACGGGGACCTCGCCCTCGCGTGGCTACGAGACCTTCAAGCGCGACGGCCGCAGCTCAGGATCGTCGTGATGTCCGCGACGCTCGACGCCGCGCCGGTCGCCACGTTTCTGGGCGGCTGCCCCGAGCTGAAGAGCCCCGGCCGCCGCTTCGACGTGAAGGTCGAGCACGCCCCGCGCGCCGACGAGCGCCCGCTCTGGGACCAGGTGAACTCCGCGGTCAAACGGCTGTGCGACGAGGGGCTCGACGGCGATGCGCTCGTGTTTCTTCCGGGCGCGTTCGAGATTCGAAAGTGCGCCGAGGCGCTCGCCTCGATTGCACGCACACAAAATCTACTCGTGCTCCCGCTGCACGGAGAGCTGTCGCCCGAAGAGCAAGACCGCGCCGTGCGCCCGCAGGATCGACGCAAAGTCGTCCTGTCGACCAACGTCGCCGAGACGAGCGTCACGATCGACGGCGTCGTCGCGGTGATCGACTCGGGCCTCGCGCGCATCGCGTCGCACGCGCCGTGGTCGGGGCTCCCGCTGCTTCGCACCGGGCGCGTGTCCAAGGCGTCCGCGACGCAGCGCGCAGGCCGCGCGGGTCGAACGCGGCCGGGTCGATGCGTGCGTCTCTACACGCAGCACGACTTCGACACGCGAGCCGAGTTCGAAGCGCCCGAGATCGCGCGGCTCGACCTCGCGCAGACCGCGCTCGCGCTGCGGGCGGCGGGCGTTCGTTCGCTCAGCGCGTGGCGATGGTTCGAGGCGCCCCCCGCGGCGGCCATCGACGCAGCCGAGACGCTCTTGCGAAGGCTCGGCGCGGTCGACGCGCGCGGAGACCTCACGCGAGAAGGGCGCGCGATGCTGCGGTTTCCACTGCATCCGCGGCTCGCGAGGATGCTCGTCGAAGGCGAGTCCCGCGGCGTGTCGCGCGACGCCGCGGCGATGGCGGCGCTGCTCAGCGAACGGGATCTTCGCTCGCGCGGCGGCGACGAGAAGCGCCACGTCGAGCGCGGCGAGTCCGACCTGACCGCCCTGCTCGAGCGCTTCGACTACGCGATCAGCGACGGGCCGCGCGCGCGCTTCGATCGATCGCGAGACGTGGGGCTCGAGCCCGCGGGCGTCGCGTCCGTCGAGCGAGCGTTCAAGCAACTGTCGCGCATGGCTCGAGATCGCGCGGGCGCCCCGCCGGACGCGACGAGCTACGACCACGCGCTGCGCGTCTGCGCCCTCACGGGCTTCGTCGATCGCGTCGCCAAGGTTCGCTATCCCGCAAACAACACAGGCCGCGCGGGGGACGGCGGCGAGCTCGTGTTCGCCTTCGGAGGAACGGCGAAGCTCCGACCCGAGAGCGCCGCGCACGGACAAGCGTTCGTCGTCGCGCTCGACGCCGAAGAGCGAACGGACGGTCGAAGCTCGGCTGTCACCGTGCGAACCGCGAGCGGAATCGAGCCCGACTGGCTCCTCGAGCTCTACACGGACCAGTGCGAAGACCGCGTCGAAGCGCTGTTCGACAAGGAGCGCGAGCAGGTCACGGTGAAGCGTCGGCTGCTGTTCGGCGCGCTCGTCCTCGAAGAGTCGCTCGTGCGCGAGCCGGACCCCGCGCTCGTCGCAGCGTGCCTCGCTGACGCCGCGGTGGCGCGAGGCGTCCGTCACTTCGTCGAAGGCGATTCGCTCGATCGCGTGCTATCTCGGATGCACTTCGTACGCGAACATTTCGGACCCGAATCGATGCCCGCGACCGACGAGGCGAGCGTCGCGGCTCTGCTCCGCGAGGCGTGCGTGGGGATGCGCTCGTTCGACGAGCTTCGACGCGCGGATCTACCTTCGCTCTTGCTCGGGACGCTCGACTCGACGCAGCGACGATTGCTCGACGACGCAGCGCCCGAGCGCGTCGAACTCCCCGGCGGAAGGCGCACGAAAGTCGAGTACCCGCGCGACGCTCCGCCCTTCATCGAGTCGCGGCTGCAAGACTTCTTCGGCATGGCCGACGGCCCCAAGATCGCGCGCGGCCGCGTCGCGCTCGTGCTTCACCTGCTCGCGCCCAACCAGCGTGCGGTGCAAGTGACGACGGACCTCGCGGGGTTCTGGAGCAGGCACTATCCGGCGATCGCGAAGGAGCTGCGACGAAAGTACCCGCGACATCCCTTTCCAGAAGATCCGACGACCGCGAGTCCGCCGCAGCCGCGACGGAGCTGAGCGCGGCTTGGAGTAGACTCCGCGCCCACTGTGGCAACGAGCAAGAAGGCCGCCAAGCGCACCGTCGCACGCAAAGTGACGCCGCGCGCATCGGCGAAGCGAGCGACGAGCACACCCACCGCTGCGACCGCGGACGCTTCGGGCTTCGATGAAGAGCTCGCCCGCGAGCTCGCGAAGGCGCTCAACAAGACGGACCTCAACGCGGCGACGCCGCTCATCGTTCGATCGCGAGCGCTCTCGGACGCAGCGCGATCCGCCACGCTCGCGGCGTCCATCAAGGCCAAGAAGAAGGACACCGATCCCATCACGGTGGTGCGCGGACTCGCGGCGCTCCACGACGACGCGATCAACGCGCGAACACGAGCGCGCCTCGCCAACGCCGCGCTCGACGCGATGCGAAGCGCAGGGTCGTGGCTCTACATCGAGCTCAGCCTCGAGGTGCTCGCGCTCGCCGAAGCCGCGGGATCCGCGCGGCTCGATCGCGCGCTGAACTTCTTCGAGACCGCGGACCTGACGACGGACGGGCTGCTCCCGAAGCTCGTCGCGCGAAAGCGGTCGCGCGGCGAAGACCCAGGCGTGCTCGCGCTCCTCGATGCGCACATCGCGACCGTGGGTCCGCTCGTTCGAACGCTCTCGGACGACGAGGCGCCCGGCGCAGAGAAGCAGCGCGCGAGCAACGAAGTCGAGCGGCTCGAGGGCGACGCGCTCTTCGCGTTCGACCAGCTCTTGTGCGCGAGCGTTCGGCACGACAACGCGCGCACGTGGCGGTCGATCGAGCGGCTCTTGCGCGCGGACGCGGGGCGCGAAGTGCACCCGACGGCGCTCCGCTCGGGGCTCTCATCGCTGCGCTACACCGAGGGAATCGACGCGCAATTGGCGAAGCTCGCCGAGGTCCCTTCGGCCCGATCGCGGCTCGAGTCGCTGCTCGTCGAAGGAGCGCCCGAGTACGCGGTCGAGCTCGCGCTCGCGGCGCTTCGCGTTCACGCGGGATCGCCGTCGGTGTTCGCCGCGGTGGCGCGCGCGTTCGAAGAGCCCGCGCACCTCGCGGGCGTCCTGTCGTCCAAGTGGTTTCGCAGCAAGAGCGAGGGCGCGTGGAGCTACGTCGACGACGCGCAGGCCGCGGTCGTGATCGACGGCATGATTCGCGCGAAAAAAGCGGGCGTCTCGCCGGCGCACCACGCGCTCTTCTACGTCTCGCACAAGGGCTGCGAGCCGCGCATCCGCGAAGAGCTCGAGCGCATCGTTCGCGCGCCGAAGAGCAACAAGGACGACGACGAGCTCTATTGGTTGCTCGTCTGGGCGCTCGGCCACATCGCGACGGACAGCTCGCTCGACTACGTCAAGACGCTCGCCTTCGACGCGGATGACGGCGGGGTGTGGGAGTGCTGCTCGGTGCTCGGCGAGACGCTCACCGAAGCGCGCTTCGAGTCGTACGTCACCGCGGCGAAGGCGCGCGAAGACCACGCCCGATCGCTGTCGGTGCTCTACGCGATGGTGAGCGACTTCATCGAGAAGGGGCCCCTCGCCGCGCAGAAGGATCGCTTGCTCGTCGAGCTCGGTCGGGCGGCGATCGAGGTCGCGCCGAAGACCGCGTGGGAGCCGTACCGCGCGCAGGTGATCCTCGAGGCGATCGCCGCGGCGCTGCGGCGGTACGACCCCGCGGCGGTGAGCGACCTCACGGCGGGCCTCGCTCTCGAAAAAGAGCCCACGTTTTCGAAAACCCCCTCGAAGACTATGTCGAAGGCGGCCGCGCGGTGGCTCCCGAAGGTCCGCTCGCGCTTTCACGAGCTGCGCGCGAGCGCGTACGCTCATCCCTTCGTCGGCGAAGAGGGAGACAAGCTCCTCGGTCGCTGGGCCGAGGCGCTCGACGGACGCATGGCGCGAAAGCTCTCGGCCGCCAAGAGCGCGACGATCGAAGGGCGGCTCACGGACGACAAGCTCGCGGCGGTGGCGGGCTCGGCGGTGCGCGAGCGCGTGATCGCGACGGACGACGAAGTGTGGTTCGTCGCAGAGGACGCGCGGCTTCACGCGATCGGCCGCGCGGGGGCGCTCTGCGAGACGGTGCTCCTCGCGAGCGTGACGGACGTCCCGGGTCCCGCGCTCGATCCGAAGGCGACGGCGCTCGACGAGCGGGCGATTCTCTGGAGCAAAGGCGCGGCGTCCTTCATCGAGGCGCAGCGGTACGGAGCGTCGCTCTTCGTCGCCGTGGGGCGCAACAACGGCTGGCCGAACCGATACGTCCTGCGCTTCGCCGCTGCCGACGCGTGTGCTCGCGCGCTCGGCGTGCTGCGCGCGAACCCGCCGAAGGACTTCGCGCTCGCCGACGATCCCTGGTACGTCGAGGGCGTCGGCGGCGTCGCGCGCGAGTACTACTTTCGCAAGGCAGAAAGCAGCGATTTCGAGTACGACTCGTGGAGCGTCGTCGGCGCGGACGACGGCGCGGACGAGGCCGCGCGCAGGCTCGAGGTCGAGCGCGACGAGGCGCGCATGATGCACAACGGTGGAACGCTCAAGTCCATCGAATGCGACGGTCGCCTCCAGCGCCTTCGCGATCGATCGGTGGGCGAGTGGCTCGAGATGCGCGTGCGGGACGACAGCAAGGACGCGCTCTGGCACCTGCGCGCGCTCGACGACGCGCGGCGCGCGGTCGCGGTCGTGGGGCTCGGGCCCGACGTCGAGGTGACGCTCGGCGCGGGCGCCACCGAGGGCGACGTGGGCGCGCTCGCGGAGGTCGCGGAGGTTCCACCGGTGCTCGAAGCGCTGTGGCGCGAGGTGGGATCGGCGTCGTTTCGCGTGGGCGATCGCCGAGGAGCGCTCTTGTCGCCGCGCGAGGCGCTCGCGCGTCAGGGAGCGTTTCTCGCGGAGCTCGACCGAAAGGGCGCCGCGGAGAGCCGCTTGCGCGCGTCGCTGCCGTTGATTGTGTGTGCCAATAAGTCCGCCGAGTCGGTCTGCACGGTGTTCGACGGCGCGGCGACCGGCGGGGGGCCGAGGCAGTTCACGAACATGGGCGAAGGCCTGTGGTGGGAAGAGAGCCTCGCGTGGATGCTGGCAACGGGGCTCTTGTCGGTGTTTTCAGAGGCGATCGTCGAAGCCGAGCCTGCTCTGTCCGTCGCGTGCTTCGGCGCCAAAGCGCGAGAGGTCGAGCGCTTCGCGTTGGTGTCGGGCGACAAGCGCTGGAGGCTCATCCGCGTCGATCGCGCGGTCGGCCTCTGGTACGGCAAAGAGGGCTCGCGGGGAAAATTCGAGCGCACGCTCTACAAAGACGACGCGGCCGCGAAGAAGGCCAGCGAGAGCGCCGTGCGCGCGAAGCTCCGCGCGGGATACGCAGCGGCGAAGTAGCGCGACGAAGGCGTTCAGGGTGCGACGGTGAGCTCGGCGAGCCGCGCGCGACCTCGTTCGCTCGCTGCAAACGCGGCGAATTTCGCCTCGGCCAACGGCGACGCCGCGTCGAAGAGGCCGCCGAACTCGAGCGCGAGGACGAAGCGCTCGCGATCGAAATCAGCGGGGTCTACTGCGGCGAGCGTCGCGGCGCGTCGGTCGAAGATGGCGTTCCAGTCGACGCCGTCGATGGCGGCGAGCGTCTCGTACCAGCCGTCGTCGCGGCGCTCGCTCGCGGCGATGTGCTCGAGCGCGCGGAGCACGGCGTTGCGTTGTGCTTCGCTCCAAGTCGCAAACGAAGCGCTCGCGAGTCGATCGGGGAGGACGAAGAAGTACGTCAGCGACGACTCCCCTTCGAGCTCGATCACGCGCGGGAGGAAGTACAAGAAGTCCTTCTCGTCGCCGGTGTGATGAATCGCATCCGCGAGGTATTTTCCAACGAGATCGCGTGGCAACGCGCGGAGCGGGCCGTGCAGCGCGCGCTCGTACTCGTCGTCGTCGCAGTACGTGCAGTAGGTGAGGCGATCAGGGATGCGACGATCCGCGAACGCCGCGTAGAGCGCTTCGATGTGCGCAGGGCGCGGCTCGGACGAGTGAGAGGGCATCGAGGACCGTCGAAGTTGCGCACAGGGTCGCGGCAAACGCTACGCGCGACCGTGTTCGCGATGACGAGACGCGCACGAACACAGAGGCGAACGCGCGGAGCAGGGAGCTACTTGCTCAGCGGTGATGCGCGCAAGCGCCGCTGGCGAAGACAGCGGAAGAGGCCGCTGGCCCCGCTTGCGCGCGGCACTTTCTCGAATGCGTGTCGGGAGTCGGGCGCGGCGTAACACCGCGCGCTGAAGGCTATGCTCGTGCGCTGCACCGCGCGTTCGCCAGCGAACGATCGCAGATTTCGCGAGCGGCTGTCGAGCGCTCTCGCCCGCTACGGCGCGTCCGAGGCCTCGACGCGGGTCAGCGCTCGTCTGCGTCTCACCCACCACACGATCGCGATCAACGCGACGGTGATCGCTGCGACCGCAGCCCACACGGACGGAGGCGCGTCGCGCATCCATTGGAAAAAACGCTCGCCGAAATACGCCGTCGCGAGGAGCGGCAGCGCGTACCCGAGGAGCGAGCCCCAGAAGTGCGTCCAGAAGGGGACCTTCGAGACGCCGAAGAATGCGTGCAACCACGGAGGCATCCAGAAGACGAAGCGCAGGCCGAGGACGGTGGCGAACGCGCGCTTCTCGAGCGCGTCGTTGAATCGCACGAATCGCTTGGGAATTCGCTCGCTGATCCAGTCGCGCGCGACGAAGCGCGCGAAGGAGAAGCCGATGACCGAGGCGGCCATGGTTCCGACCATCGAGAGCGCGAAGGCGACGGGCCAGGGCCAGATGAGGGGCGCGACGAGGATGAAGACCGTTCCAGGAACGCCGAACGGCTGCAGCGCCGCGTACGCGAGGACGAACGCGAAGTAGCCCCACGAGCCGAGCCCGAGCAACGTGGCCTTGGCCTTCGCGGGCTCCGCGAACTGCGCGAGCAACCCGAGCTTGTGGGCAGTCACGAGCAACGCGAGCACCGCGACGATCGCGACGACACGGACCACACGGAGCACACGCGGCGGCATCGGGGGCAGAGAGTAGTGGGCAGAGCGCAACGGGGACGGTGCTCTGATTGTGAAATTGCCAATCGAGCGAATTTTCCCCAGTGATTTCAAGGGGAATTTTCAATGAGGGGACGGTGCTCTGATTGTGAAATTGCCAAACGAGGCCTCCCACGCCCCGCCCTCCCCCACGCCGCCCCCGCCTGCGCGCCCGCTGCCCCGATCCCCGTCTCGCACCTCGCGCCGCGCCTCTCGCGCCGTCGCCCACCGGGGCCCGCGGCGCGTTCCTTCGTTTTCGCGCTCAGCACCCGCGCCCGACGCAACCCGCCGCCATCCGCGCGGAACACGCCGCCCATGCCAAGACACCCACGATTTCACGAGGCAGGATCAGTTGTTCACTGCGTCTCGCGCTTCATCAACGGCGAGTTTCTCATCGAGACCGCGAACGATCGCCACCAAGTGCTCGACCGGATCGCGAGGGGCCTCCCGCGATGCGACTGGCAGCTCGTCGCGTACGCGGTCATGAGCAACCACCTGCACCTCGCGTTCGTCAGCGGAACGACCCCGCTCTCGCGCCTCATGCGCCCCGCGCACACAGCCATCGCGCACTGGCTCAATGCTCGCCACGAGCGCCGCGGCCCAGTGTTTTCGGAGCGGGCGAGGATGGTCTCCATTCCGCCGGAACGCGTGGCGCACCTGCTCGCGTACATCCACAACAACCCCGTCCGCGCGGGCGTCGCGCGCGCCGCGTCGCGCAGCGGGTGGACGAGTCATCGCGCGTTCGTCGGCGAGATTCCAGCGCCGCCGTGGCTCGATGTCCGCCGTGGGCTCGAGCTCGCTGGCTTCGATGCGACTGCGGAGGGACGCGATTCGTTCGACGCCTTCGTGCGCGAGCGCAGCGACGATCCTCGCGACGACCGCCTCAGCGCTCGAACGCTCACGACGATTCGGCGTCGTGTGCGCGCGACGATCGCGCTCCCTGTCGAGCTCGCGACGCCGACGCTCGCTGTCGAGCCCGCCTCCGATCAAGCGCCGCTCGTTCACATCGGCGAGTTCTCGGCGCTTCCGCGTTGGCCAGGTCCACTCGAAGAGCTCGTCGAGCTCGTCTCTCGAGCACGCGGCGTGAGCGCGCTCGAGATGCGCTCGCGAAGCAAGGCGCGCAACATCGTGGCGGCGCGGCGCGTCGCGGTCGTGACCGCGACGAGGGCCCTTCGACGCAACGTCAACGAGATCGCTGCTGCCCTCGGAATCGCGTCGAACACCGCGAGCTCGATGCTGCGCGACGAGCGACCGCTGCACCACGAGGCGCTCAGGCTAGGAGACGAGCTCCGCGCGACCAGCGAGGTGACGATCTGCGACGCAGACGGTGGGCGCGACGAAGGTGGAGCGCGCCGAGCGCATCAGGGTCCGACAGCGGACGCTGGCGACGGACTGGCAGCGAGTGAGCCACGCTTATGACAGACACCCTCCAGATCCAATATGCGAATCGTCTGCAAACGGATTGGTGGATTGCAAACGTGAGGATCAGAGCACCGTCCCCGTGGCGCACGGTGGCGCAGCGGCGGTGCGCTCGCGGAACGCGGGGTACATTCACTGCCCATTGATGAACGAGCTCCCTGCGTACGAGGGCGTCACACGATTTTGGCACCCGGTGTTGGCTGCGCGTGCGCTCGGGAAGAAGCCCGTTCGCGTCACTGTGGGGGACAAAGACTTCGCGCTCTTTCGCGACGAGCGAGGAACACCGGCCGCCCTCCTCGATCGCTGCCCGCATCGCTTCGCGCCGCTCTCGGCAGGCTTCGTCGACGCCGGCCGCCTCACCTGCCCCTATCACGGGTGGAACTTCGACTCCCACGGCCACGGACGCTCTCCGTCGCAGCCCTCGCTCACCCGCTGCGACGCGCGCGCGATGAAGGTCGCCGAGCGCGCGGGCTACCTCTGGATCGCCGACGCAGACGCGCGCGAAGAGACGCTTCCAGAGGCCACGTTTTCGAGTCCGTTTGAATACATGGGCGCGTACTCGATGCGCTTCGAGTGCCCGCTGCACGTGGCCCTCGACAACTTCAGCGAAGACGAGCACACGCCTTGGGTTCACACCCGGCTCGGCTGGCTCGCCAGCGACGCGCCGAAGATCGAGTACGCCGCGCACAATTTCGAGGATCGAACCGAGGTCGAGTACCGCGCGCCGCAGCGCCCCGGCCTCGCGATGCGCTTGTTCGGCCTCGGCCCCGGAGCGCTCTTCGTCAACAAGTGGGTCACGCGCTTCGACCCCGTGCGAACGGACTACACGATCACCCACGTCTTGCCCGGAGGGAGCCCGTCCTCGCTCGTGTTGCGCGCGGTGATCTTCATGGTCCCCGAGGGAAAAACACGCACACACTTTCGAGTCTTCGTGAGCGCGCGAGACACCCACCCGCTGCGCTCGAAGCTGACCCGCGCGCTCGCCCCGCTCGTCGTCGGGCTCACGTACAAGGAGCTGTGGGATGACGCGCGATTCGTTCCGACGGTGGCGCGCACGCCGTGGAGCTTCGAAGGGATGCGCCTCGGAAAGTACGACAAGCCCCTCGTCCACAATCGCAAGCTGCTCGAGCGCATCTACCTGTCGAGGCGCCCGGAGGCCGCGCCGCCCAGCGAGTGATTTCGTCTCGATTTTTGCAGAGCTCCTCGGCATGCGCGCCGCAAACAACCGCCGTCGCCGTCGCGCGCATGTCCGCACGAACCTCGACCGCGCACGGCGACGAGCGTCGCGCGCGTCGAGAGCCGTCGCTCACGCGGCCTTCGCCCGTGCGCCGCTCAATTCGCGGTCGTTCGAACGCGCTCGACCGTGTAGCCGCGCGCTCGCAGCGCGGCCACGATCCCCTTCGGTCCCACGGTGTGCGCCGCCCCCACCGCGAAGAAAGCCCCGCCCGCTTGCACCGCGCGCTCGATCGTCGGCATCCATCGGTCGTTGCGATCGTCGATCAGCATCCGCGCAAACTGCGGCGAGAGCGCGTTCATCGAGCGGACGAGCGCGGCGACGTCCTGCTCGGCGCTCGCGCTTCGGTACGCCTCGACCATCGCCGTCGTCACGCGCGCGTTCGCCTCGGGGTTGCGGACCAACGCGCGGAGCATCTCGATCGCCCCTGCGCGCCCGAGCCCCGCAAACGCCGCCAACTGATCGCTCACCGCTTCGAGTTCGTTCACGCGGACGCCTCGTCGCTGCGCGTACTGCGCGATCTGATAGTCCATCGGCTCAGCGCTCACCGAAGGCGCGGAAGACGCAGCCGTCGCAGTCGCATCGGGCGCGACGACGCCAGCGTCCGATGCGATCGACGCGCTGGTTCGATCCATCGACGCCCCGAGCGCGAAGATCGCCACGAGCGACGGCTCGAGTCGATCGAGCGCGGACGCAGGAAACTCCCGCAGCAGCGCGGTGACCTTCACGAAGTCCTGCTCGCCGACGAGCGCACGCAAGCTCTCTCCCTCGGGGAGCTGCGCGCGAACCAACGCCGACACGAGCGACTCGCGCATCGCCGCGGGGTCGAGCCCGGTCTCGATGAACACGGTCGTCGATTGGTCGAGCGCAGTCGTTCCGACGGAGCCGAGGGCGTCGCGCATTCCAACGCCGACGTGAAGCGTCCCGAGCAAGTGCGAGACGCGCCCTCGATGCTCGATGCGCCAGAGGAGCGTGCGCGCCGCGGCCGTCGGCCCCGCGGCCGTCGGTCCCGAGGCCCCGCTCGTGCGCGCGGCCACCGAGGGCGTCGTCTCTTCGCGCGACACGCGCCGCTCGGAGCACGCTTCGATCGACAGCGCCATCACCGTCGCGATCGCGATCGCTCGTCGAATCCTGCTCATCGCACACCTCCCTCTTCGACGCGACGAAACGGGTCCGGCGCGCGTCGCTCGAACTCACGAGACACGAGCCGAGCGCCGCGCGTCATGCGCTCGCACGCGTCGAGCTCGCCCTCTTCGTCTTGCGCGACCGAGCAGGTCATCACGATCGCGCGTCCTTCGTGGTGAATCGTCGCGAGCTCCTGGACCACCGCGCGTCTCGTCGTGATCTCGCGGACCACGCGCGCCAGCACGCCCTGAACGCCCGCGACGCGCGCGAGACGCACGTCGCGAACCACCTCGCCGCGATCGGCCATTTGCTGGCGAAACCGCTCGACGTCCGGCGAAGCCCCCTGCGCCGCAGGCGCGTCGGTCAATATCATCACTCGCTCGTCGGGCCCCTCGCCCGAGTCCCAGACGAACGGCAGCGCTTGCTCGGTCGCGCGGCGCCACTCGCCCGGCACGACGGCGAAGAGCGCTCCGTTGCTCAGCACGGTCTCGTTGGCCTCGACGTTCGCAGGCGCGCGCGTCGAGAGCCGCGCGAACGCCGCTGTGCAAAACGCGCCGCGCGTGTCTCCGTACCCCCCTGAGCACGTCACGCCGAGCTCGCGGCGACTGCGTGTCTGCCCGATCCACACGAAGTACTCCGTCTCGCGCACTTCCGCGGGAAAGATCCCCCGGACCCGTCGCGCAGACGGCCCCCACTCTGGGGCGCTCCGCTCGTTCGAGAAACGAACGCCCTGCGCGAGCCCGTTGAAGAGCAGCGAGAGCCTCACCGTTTGATACGCCGCTGCGTCTGCCACACGATCCGCGCCGATCGCGAAGACGCCCCCCGCCGGGCTCTGCGCCATGAACACGCCGTGATCGCGACGCTCGATCCGCCAACCGCGCGGAACGCTCACGCGCACCCCGCTCGCGACGACCTCGCCTTCTGACAACGGTCGGTCGTCGACGACGTTGTCCGCGACAGGAGCCGCACGAACGGACGGCCGCGCTTCGTCGCGCGCGACGCTGGCCGTCGCCTCTGTCACCGCGGCGCTCGATCGCACGCTCGTCGCGCACCCCGAGAAATACACAGCGCCCGCCGTCGTTAACGCGACCCCGCGCAGTCGAGCACGACCCCGCTCCGAACCCCAGACCGACATTCGATTCATCACGTCCCCGCTTCGAAGATACGCGCCACGGTATCGCGAGCGCGCGAGCCCTTCAAATCACCACGGGCTCTTTGTTGAGCTGAACACCCCACGTCTCGCGCACCTTTCGCTCGATCTCGTCGGCGAACGCGAGGAGCTCGGCGCTCGTCCCGCCGCCGTTGTTCACGAGCGCGAGCGCGTGCTTCGTCGAGATCCCGACGTTGCCGCGGGTGGTTCCCTTTGTGAAGCCAGACTGCTCGATGAGCGACGCAGCGGACAGCTTCGCGCCGCCGTTCGCGTCCTCCCACAGGACGATGAACGTGCCGCGCTCGGCCATCGTCTCGCGCAGCCGCGAGAGCTCGGCGCGCGTGACGATCGGGTTCTTGAAGAAGCTCCCGACGCTGCGGCGGTTGGGATCGTCAGCGCTAAGGACCATGGATTTCGTGCGGCGAACCGAGATCACCGCGTTGCGCATGTCCTCGAGCGTGGCCTCGCCGACGCCCGCCTCCGCGAGGGCGATCTGCAGGTCCGAGTAGCGCACGCGGACCGGCGCTCCGACGCGAAACACGAAGCGCACTTCGAGCACCACGCTCGACGACCACCGCGAGTCGCGCTGCTTGAACGCGCTGTCGCGGTAGCCGAAGCGGCACTGCTCCGCGGTGAGCTCGCGCACGGCGTTCGTTCGCGCGTCCCACAGGCGAACGGACTCGATCGTCTCGGCGACCTCTTGCCCGTAGGCGCCGACGTTTTGAATCGGCGTCGCGCCGACGGACCCGGGGATGCCGCTCAGGCACTCGACGCCGCCGAACCTGCGCCGAACACAGCGACCCACGAATTCATCCCACGGCTCCCCTGCTGCGACCGAAACGCGCACGCGCTGGTCGCCGAGCGGCTCGACCTTCTCGCCGCGCGTCCGCAGGTGTACGACGAGCCCGGGGTGACCGTCGTCGCGAACGACGGTGTTGCTCCCGCCAGCGATCACGTCGAAGCGGATCTTCTGCGCTCGGGCCCACTCGAGCGCGGCGAGGACCGTCGCTTCGTTCGGGTCGTCGACGAAGAACCGAGCCTTGCCCCCGAGCTCGAGCGTTGTCAGCGGCGCGAGGCTGACGTGCTCGCGAACAAAGGGCGGGAGATCCATGGCGACTGGATGCGACTTCTACCCCTTGGCCGCAACCGCGCGGTGCGCGCGAGCGTGGGTCGTCGTCGCGCGCCGATTCGAGCGGGAGAAACGCAGTCGGCGCCGAGGACTTTCGCCCTCAGCGCCGCTTGCTCGAGCCTCTGAACCTTCGCGCGCCGGTGGAGCTGATCGGGGTCGAACCGACGACCTCATGAATGCCATTCATGCGCTCTCCCAACTGAGCTACAGCCCCGTTGTGGGGTGTCGAATGGCGCGCGTAGTCAGAGACGGGCGGTTGATTAACCCCCACGCACGCGGCCGTCAACACTCGTGCGAAGAATCTTTTGACGAATCGCTCCCGGCGGCGTCTCGCGTCGGGAGGGGTACGGGCGCGAGGGCCATTCCAGGAACGCCGTCGTTGCGCGCGATGAGCGCGTCGAGGCGCAGCACCAACACGCGAAACGCGTCGTCCGCGACGAACTTTCCCGCGACGAGCTGATCGAACACGCGCATTCGGAGCTCGTCGGCGCCCTCGTACACGCGTCGACGCTCTTCGTGCGTGCGCGCGTCGCGCGATCGGAGCTCGAGCTCGGCGCACTCGCGATGGACGTCGTCGAGCCGATGCAGCCGCGCGCGCTGGCGGGCCGTTCGCAGCGCGTTCATCCCCGACCACGCGACGGCGACGAGCGACATCGCGAGGGAGATCGGGTCCGAATAGCGCTCGATGAAGCTCGGCTCCGCGCGGCGCAGGTACTGATCGGCGCCGACGTGAATCGGGTACGTCACTACGCCGCGGTCGAACTGCTCGCTCATGCGGGCGAGCGACGGATCGACCCGCGAGAGCCGCACTTTGTCGCGAAAGATCATCTCGGTCACCCTCGCGACGGCGCTGTCGGACAGGGAGTTGCGGGCGAGGAGATAGGTCGTTCCGCGGACGGTTCCGACGGCGCGGGTGGGCGTTGTTCCGTAGGACAAAAGAGGGATCACCGCGCGCTGGAAGCTCGGTGCGCTCGCGCAGATTCCGTCGAGCGCGGAGCCGACTTCGTCCGGCGCGCCGAGGGACAACAGCTCGCAGTCGCCTCGCGCGAGCATCGCGTCGACGAACGGATCCCGCAGCGGCGACAAGAGAAACACCGCGTCGAGCTCGCCGCGAACGAACGCTTCTTTCGCCGCCGTCGGCGACAGCGCGACCGCGTGAAACGAGCGCTCCGTCAGGCCGAAGTGCGAGAGGACCGCGAGCGCCGCGAGGCGCGTCCCCGAGCGGAGCGGCCCGACGGAGATCCGCTTGCCGACGAGGTCCGTCGGCGATCGAACGCCCGCCGCGGTCCGAACCACGATGTGCGCGAGCTCGTCGCCCAAGGGGCACAGCAGCGAGACGCCCTCGACCGCAGGGACAGCGCTCGACGCGAACGCGAGCTCGGCCCGCCCCGACTGCAAGAGCGCGAGGTTCTCTTCGGAGCCACCAGTATTCAAGAGCGACAGGGACACGTCGCTCCCGCTCACCGAGCGCTGCAGCGCGCGGCCGAGCGCGTAGAACGTTCCGTCCGCGACGCCCGTCGCGAGGCGCAAGGTGCGCCCGCGGCGCGAGGCGTACCCGACCGCGATCGAGGCCGCGATCGCCGCGGTGATCGACGCTCCGACGAGCACGCGTCGCCGCGAGGGCAAAGCCTCGACCGGGGGCTTTTCGCGCTGCGCGTCGCTCATCGGACGATCGCGCCGATCAACGCGGGTCCGCGCAGCATCGAAAGCCCGTCGAGTAGTCGCGGTACGTAAACCCGTGGGCTGTCGTCGTGTAGAGGCACCCTGGCCCGTTGGTGTCGGTGTCCGCGTAGAAGCCGCCCTTGAACGTCCCGTCGGCCTCGGCGATCCACTCGTGGAGGTTTCCGTACATGTCGAACAGCCCGTCCTGACTCACGCAGCGATCGTACTGGCCCGTTCGCGCGAGCGAGTTCGGCTGCTGATTGATGCCGGGATTGTTCATGTTGGTGAACGTGTAGATGCTCGAGTCGCTTCGGCCATAGAAGCTGATGAGCGGATGCGGCGAGCGTCCCACGTTGCAGAGCCCGCGCATGAACGTGTTGCCGTACGGATACGTGCGACGCGCAGGGCCCTGGCACGCGGCGAGCCACTCGTCGCGGCGACACAGGCGCTTGCCCGCTTCGACGCACGCGCGCTCGGACTCTTGCCCGGTGATGTACGCCTGCGGAGCGACGTTCGCGCGAGACACCGCGCGCACGCGACGCGACCCTGGGTTTTCGTACGGCGACCAGTCCGCCGTCGCGCCATCGGGAAACACTTGAACGAGCGCCCCCTCCCAACGATCGACGCACACGCGCCCCGCCACCAAGACCATTTCGGGCGGACACGCTCCGCCGTCGCGCGGGGGCGCGTCGCTCGATACGTCCGCCCGCGCGTCGGTCCCCGTCGCGTCCGTTCGTGCGTCGCTGCGTGCGTCCGTTCGCGCGTCGGTTCGTGCGTCGCTTCGCCCGTCCGAGCGCGCGTCGAACAGCGCGACATCGGGAGCGTCCGCGTCCATGTCTCCGAGCGCCCCGTCCGAAGCGCTCACGTCTTCGGCGCTGCTGTCGGGCGCATCTTCGGCGCCCTCGTCGCGTGACGGACGGTCGACCGAAGCGCCGTCGTCACGCGCGGCGTCGGGCTCGACCGTGGCGGCGCAGCCCGCGGCCGCGAGCGAAACGAGCGCGATCAGCCCCGAACGAGCGACGGCGGCTTCGACACCACGGACGAGACGACGGACCTCCACGACTCGGTGAGACTACAACGATTGCGCGCGAGGGCCACAGGGGGGACGGCCGACGACGCGCCCTGGTTGCGCATGGGCGCGCGCGTGTGTGGTACAAACTGAATCGCCATTCAGTGATCGATGAATGGCCATTCATTCGCGGAGCGCCGCGCGAGCGAGTCGAGCGGCGCGCGTCCCGATCGAAGATTCAACGCACGAGGTTCACGATGGCGTCGCATTTCACCGAAGAGCACGAGGCATTTCGTCGAACGGTCCGGCAGTTCGTCGAGAAGGAGTGCGCCCCGCACGTCGAGAAGTGGGAAGAAGACGAGCTTTTTCCCAAGTGGGTCTTCGAGCGCGCGGGCGCGCTGGGGATCTTGGGCGCGCACTACAAAGAGGAGCACGGCGGCGGCGGCGGGGACTACTGGTACTCGATGGCCAAGGCCGAAGAGCTGCCGCGGATGGGTTGCGCGGGCGTTCCGATGGCGCTGCTCGTGCAGAGCGACATGGCGACGCCCGTCATCGCGGACATCGGCGACAAGTATCACATCGAGGAGTTTCTCAAGCCGGCCCTGCGCGGCGAGAAGATCGCGGCGCTCGGCGTGAGCGAGCCGGGCGCGGGCTCGGACGTCGCGGGCATCCGTACGACGGCCAAGCGCGTCGGCGACGACTACGTGATCAACGGGCAGAAGACGTACATCACCAACGGGACGCGCGCGGACTTCATCACGCTGTTCGCGAAGACCAACCCCGAGGCGCAGCACGCGGGGATCTCGGTGATCCTCGTTCCGACGGACACCAAGGGCTTTCAGGTGTCCAAGAAGCTGAAGAAGGTCGGCAACTGGTCGAGCGACACGGCCGAGCTCTTTCTCGAAGACGTGAAGGTCCCCGTGCGCAATCGCCTCGGCGAAGAGGGCATGGGCTTTCAATACCTCATGCAAAACTTTCAGAGCGAGCGCTTGATTGGATGTGCGACGAGCGTCTCGGGCTCGCGCCGCACGCTCGAAGAGGGAATCGCCTACGCGAAAGACCGCGTCGCCTTCGGCAAACCCGTGATCAAGCGCGAGTACTGGCAGCACAAGGTCGTCGAGCTCGCGACGAAGATCGAGGCCGCGCAGGCGCTCACGTACCGCGCGTGCGAGGGCTACAACGAAGAGAAGTACGTCAAGGGCGAGAGCGTCTCGTTCGAGACGACCAAGCTCATCTCGATGGCCAAGGTGTTCGTCGGCGACGTGATCTCGGAGGTGGCGGACCAGATGCTCCAGCTCCACGGCGGCGCGGGCTACATCGAGGAGTACCGCATCGCGCGCGCGTGGCGCGATCAACGGCTGTTTCGCATCGGCGGCGGAACGACCGAGACGATGAAGTACTACATCGCCAAGATCATGGGCCTGTGAGCGTCAGCGACGGCGCGCGGTGAACGAGCCGTCCCACGCTCCCTCGTTGCCGCGCGTGCGCCCCGTGAGCGAGAGGCCCGCGCCGAGCGCCACGCGATAGGCGTCCGCGGCGATGAGCGTGTCGTCGGTGATCTCGTAGCCCGCGTACTCCATCGTGTTCGCAGCGCAGTCGATCGTCCCGCGAACGCGCTCGATCGCGCGGTCCCCGACGCGGTTGCTCATGGTGGCATCCGCGCTCGTGACGAGCCGCCAGAGGTACTGACCCGACACGATCGCTCCGTGCCTGCGCAGCGAGAGGTCGAACGTGTAGACCCAGCCCTGAGCGTCCGTCCATCGACCGCTCCATCGCGCGGTGGTGTCGTCGCGCCACGATGCGCACTGCGATTGCGAGGGAGGTGGCGGCTGCGAGGGCGCTCGACGATCGCCGGAGGCGCCCATCGAAGCGAGCGCACACACAATCAACACGAGCCGCGTCCAACGCATCGAACGAAGAACGTAGCACGAGAGCGGGCGGCGCGGTCGCGCGCGGCGCTAGGCGCAGTATGATCGTGACCGAGGCCAAGATGCGCGAAGGACTGCCGCCGGACGGGATCTCGATCGAGCGACGCTGCTCGCAGAAGTGGGGCGATCGCGACGAGCGCTATTTTCACTGCGCGCAATGCGACGAAGAGGTGCTCGATCTCTCGTCGTTTACGTATCGCGAGTACGTGCAGTGGATCGCAGACCGTCCGAATCGCGGCAAGCAGTGCGTTCGCGCGCTCGTCGACAGCGACCGTCGGATCGTTCTTCGCGAAGAGCCCGCGCCGCGACGACGACTTCCGATCGTGAGCGCGGCGGCGGTAGCGGCGACGCTCGCGACGGCTCCTGGGTGCGAGAAGCGAGCGCCTGATGCGCCGACGGTGGTCGCAGCAAACGAGCGACAGAGCGCTCCGCGAGAGGCGGACGCGAGCGTGGCGGCGTCGACGCAGACCGCCACGAGCGACGCGGCGATCACGAGCGCCATCAGCCCTGTGCACGAGGCGGACTCGGGCGTGGCGAGCGGCGAGCGGGAGCATTCACCGGACACCGAACACGTGACGGACGCGGGACGCATCGTGCGCGTGCGGCACCCTCACCCGCCTGGGAGACACCTGCGGCGGCCGATCGGGCGCGTCGACGAGCTCGTGGGCCTCGACGCGCTTTGACGGAGGGGGATCGCGCGAGCTCACGCTGACGTTTGCGTCGGGCGCTGTCGTGCGACGGTTGCATCGAGAAACCGCGATACTTCATCGGCGAACCGCTCGGGGTGCTCCTCGTGCGCGAACAGTCGCGCGTGTTGGAGGCACACGAATCGGGTCTCACCGCCGAACTGCGGCGCCATCGCCCGAGCTTTCTCCGCGGGAAAATACGGATCGCGCTCTCCCCACACGAGCAGCGACGGGGCGACGATCTTCGCGTGCGCGTCGCGCAGTCGATCGAGGACAGACCAGTCCCAGGTCTTGGTGAGCTGCATCTGTCCGGCGAACGCCGCGTCGTCGCGCACGAGCGGCTCGACGAAGAGCTCGCGAAACTCTCCCTCGGCGCGATCGACGTCGTGGAAGCACGCGCCCCACGCGAGGATCGAACGTCCGATCGAGCGAGAGCCGAGCATGCCTCGGAGCATCGAGGCTCCTCCCGGCAGGCTCGCGCTCGCGAGCAAGAGCTGGAGCAAGAGGGGTTTGTGGCCGGGAATCTCCGAGTCAGCGATGACCGTAGCCGTGACGCGAGTTGCGAGCGATGCGGCTGCGAATCGCGCGACGGCGCCGCCGCTGTCGTGACCCACGAGCGCCACGCGATCGAGCGAGAGCGCGTCGATCACCGAGACGAGCGTCGCTGCGTGCGACTCGAGCCCGTAGCGCGTCGAGGGGGTTGTTTTCGTGAGCCCCGCGCCGGGCAGATCGATCACGTGGCAGCGATAGTGCGCAGCGAGCGGAGCGACGACGTCTCGCCACGTGAGTCCATGAAGGGGCCAGCCGTGAACGAAGAGGACATCGGGCCCCGAGCCCACCACGCGATGCGCGACGCGCGCGTGACCGACGTCGACGAAGCGAACTGGAGCAGAGCGGAGATCAGTCTTCATGGAGCGAGACTGAGGGACGATGGCGAAGCGGGACCATGACGTGCGAGGTCATGACAGCGGGGGAGACAGCGGGGACAGAAGGGACGAGGGCTTTGTAGGTCTAGGGGACGGTGCTCTGATCCTCGCATTCGAGATCTACTGCATTCGGAGCCACGCAGATCAAAAAGGACAAATGAGTACTTATTGCCAGCACGCCGCAGGTCGAAATGCAAATCACAAAACACTCCGGCAATAAGTACTATTTTGTCCGAATCGATTGGCCTCTTAGAGAGTGCGGCCGATTGCAAATGCGAGGATCAGAGCACCGTCCCCTAGACCTACAAAGAGCTCGGTTGCGGGACGGTGGACCAGAGCGGCGCGACGTCGGTCACGACGGGGTCGAGCGCGAACCCGAGGTCGAAGATCGCCCGCTCTCGCGCGCTCGCGGCTCCTTGTCGTGTGGACTGCGCGAGCGCGATCTCGTCGCGCGTGGCGACGCGCCAGTACACGATGTCCGAGCGTCGTTCGTCGCGGGCGAGGCGCTCCGCGGTCACCGCGGCGCTCGGGTCGCTCGCCAAGCGCGCGAGGAGCGCAGCAGGCAGGTGCGCGAGGCTCATCGCGCCGTATGCGTCGCGAGTGTCCTCGAACTGCGCGTTGTCGAGCCAGTCTCGCGCGTGGCACAAGAAGCGCCGTCGCGCGCCGTCGTCCGTCAGCCAAGAGAGCGGCAGTCTCGAATTTGCACACAATGATTCGAGCGCCTCGCGCGAACGCAGGGCGAGCGGCGGGCCCGCGAGCGACGAAAACGGGGCGCGCATTCGCTCGCCGAGCGACGCGGTCTCGTCGTAGGCGGGGATCGACCGCTCGCCTCGGTGGCGAAGGATCTGCCGCGCATACGCGCGATAGTCCACGCCGTTGCTGTACAGCGGGTCGAAGGCGTCGAGGCTGCGGAGGGCGTCGCCGAGGTTCCAGCGGAGGAGGCAGCCGGGGATTTCCCGGATCGCGACGTCGGAGTCTTCGAGGGCGTGGCCGACGAGCTGACCGTCTTGCCAGTCGCGCAGCGCCCAATCACGCAGCGAGAGAAACGGGATCGCGTCCCACGCGCGCCCCTCGACAAAATCGAGCGGCTGCAGCAACGGAGCGAACTCGAACCGGACTCCCTCGAGCCGCACAGCGCGCGCGCACGGACTCGGGAAGCTCGCGTGCCGTCAACGGAACGAGCGGTCGAAACTGGCGCGTGTAGAGCTGGGCGACGTTTTGGTTCCACGGCTCGTGCGAGTAGTCGTACACGCCGAGGCGCGCGACGAACTCGTTGGGGAAGCGCTCGAGTTGGTTGTCGGGATCCGACTCGACCACGAAGGGCCGCGCTCCGGGCGTCTCGACGAAGTCGAAGACCGCGTCGTCGAGCGCGGGGTTGGGATCGTCCGAAGGGCGCAGATCGGTCGGAACCGCGCCTGTCTCGCCCGAGCGAAGCATGGCGACAGCGCCCACGTCGTCGGTGGCGAACCATCGCGTGTCCATCGAGTGCGCAGCGGCGAGCGGAGATGGTTCGAGCATCGAGCGAAGCGAGCGCGCGGTCCGCGGAGCGCATCGCGAACGTGCGCGGCCGAGCGACGCGGCTGGTAAGGCGCGGCGCGCGACGAGGCCAGGAGCAAGAAATCGTGCGGGCGCGCTTGCGCGAGAAGCGATCGCGTGCTGGCAATAAGTACCAATTGGTCCGAATCGATTGGCGAGGGTGGGGAAGCGGTAGATTGCAAATGCGAGGATCAGAGCACCGTCCCCGGGGAGCAACGGGCGGCGGGGTGGGTCATCAGAGAGGGAGACCGCGCGCTGCGTGTGCGTCGACGCGCGGCCAACGGTCGTCGTGACGCTCGTGAAGCCTGTGGCGCTCGCGCTCGCGCGCGCTTCGCGCGGTCGTGGGCGCGCTGGCATTCTGCCGCAATATTTACGGCGTTTTCGCGCTTGACGCAGTGCATAGACGCGCACTAGCACTCTGGTACTGAATCGCCATTCATTGAATGCCCGTGGCGAGCGGGCGGACAAAGGAGCCCAGCGTCGTGTCCCAGAACATCAATCGGTACAAGGTCGACCTGCGCGAGATCGAGTTCGTGTTGTTCGAGCACTTCAAGCTCGATGAGGTGCTCGGCAAGGGACCGTACGAGGCCTGGGACAAAGAGATCGTTCTGACCTCGCTCTCGGAGGCGGCGAAGTTCGCGCAGAACGTCCTCGGCCCCCTGTGTGCCAGCGGCGACCGCGAGGGGTGCAAGCTCGTCGACGGCAAAGTGATCACGCCGACCGGCTTCGGCGAAGCGTGGAAGAAGACCTACGAGTCCGGCTGGCGGTCGATCGGGCTGCCCGTCGAACACGGGGGGCAGGGCTCGCCGAAGGTCATTCAGGCGCTCTGCGAAGAGTTCATGTGCGGCGCCAACGCCGCGTTCGCGATGTACCCCGGCCTCTCGATCGGCGCCGCGGACGTGATCCTCGCGTTCGGAACGGAGGAAGAAAAACACCTCTGGACGCCCAACATCCTCAACGGAAAGTGGGGCGGGACCATGTGCCTCACCGAGTCGCACGCGGGCTCGGACGTCGGCAGCGCCAAGACCACCGCGTACCGCCGCCCCGACGGCAAGTACAACATCAAGGGCGCGAAGATCTACATCTCGGGCGGAGACAGCGACTTCGTCGAGAACGTGATTCACCTGGTGTTGGCTCGCGTCGAAGGGGCGCCGCCGGGGACCAAGGGGCTGTCGCTCTTCATCGTTCCGAAGAACAAGATCGACGAGCACGGAAACACCCTCGGGTCCAACGACGTCATCGTCGCGGGCATCGAGCACAAGATGGGCATCAACGGCTCGGCGACGTGCCAGCTCAACTTCGGCGAGAACGATGATTGTGTGGGCGAGCTCGTCGGCACCGTCGAAAACCAGGGCATCGCCCAGATGTTTCGGCTGATGAACAGCGCGCGCATCGCCGTCGGCATCCAGTCCGTCGCCCTCGCCTCGAGCGCGTACCTCAACGCCCTCGAGTACGCCCGCGATCGCAAGCAGGGCTCGCACATCACCGCGTGGAAGGACCCGACCGCGCCCCGCGTGAACATCATCGAGCACGCGGACGTGCGCCGCATGCTGCTCGACATGAAGGCGCGCGTCGAAGGCATCCGCTCGCTCATCGTGAAGCTCGCGATGCACCAGGATCGCGCGCAGGTCATCGGCGGGACCGACGACGAGAAGAAGGCCTATCACCTCGGGCAGATCGACCTGCTCGTTCCGCTGGTGAAGGCGTTCGGGAGCGATCAGGCGTTTCGCATCAGCGAGACCGCGATCCAGGTGTTCGGCGGCGCGGGCTTCCTCAAGGACTGGCCCGTCGAGCAGTACGCGCGCGACTCGAAGATCTTCTCGATCTACGAGGGCACCAATCACATTCAAGCGATGGACCTCGTCGGGCGAAAGCTCGGGCAAAACGGCGGAGCGAACACGCAGGCGTTCCTCGGCGACGTGCAGGCGTTCATCGCAGGACACAGGGAGCACCCCGTGCTCGGGCCGAGCGTCGCGCTCCTCGACAAGGCGCAAGAGGCGATCGGCGCGACGGTCATGCGGTTGCTCGGGTGGTTCCAGAGCGGGCAGGTTCCGATGGTTCCGCTGTCGGCCAACCGGTTCTTGGAGATGATGAGCGAGACGGCCGTGGGCTGGCTCTTGCTCGAGCAGTCGTCCATCGCCCTCAAGAAGCTCGCGGAATTGCCAGCGGATCACCACGAGCGCGCGTTCTACGAAGGCAAGAAGGCCGCGGGGATCTTCTTCGCGCACAGCGCCCTCGCGCTCGTCCCGGGCAAGGCAGAGTCGATCTCGCTCGGCGACGACTCTGCGATCTCGATCCCCGACGCGGGTTTCGCTACGATCTGAGCTCGTGAGCGAACAATCTTCCGCGGCCGCACGGCGCGTCGCGGTCACCGGGGCGACGGGACAAGTCGGCAACGTCCTCGTCCGCGCCCTCAATCAACGGGGCGTCGATCCGCGCGCGGTCGTTCGAAAGACGAGCGACGTCGGCGCGCTCGACGGGGCGCGATACGAGCGCGCCGAGGGGGATGTTTCGTCGCTCGATTCGCTGGTCGAAGCGTTTCGCGGGTGCGACACGGTCTTTCACAGCGCCGCGCTGGTCACGATCTCGGACCGGCACGAGACCGCGCTGCGAAAGACCAACTACGAGGGCACGCGCAACGTGCTCGAGGCGTGCGAGCGCGCGGGCGTTCGGAGGCTCGTGTACGTCAGCTCGGTGCACGCGCTCACAGAGCCCTCCGAGGGCGTGCTCGACGAGGCCGCGGGCTTCGACGAGCACAGGGCGTACGGCGCGTACGGTCGCAGCAAAGCCGCGGCGTCGGCGCTCGTTCAGAAGCACGCGCGCGAGGGCCGCGTGGACGCGGTGCTCGTGTTGCCGACGGGCGTGATCGGGCCGCACGACTATCGACTGTCGCCGCAAGCGAAGATGGTCGTGATGCTCGGGCAAGGAAAAATGCCCGTCACGATGGAGGGCGGCTTCCACTGGGTGGACGTCCGCGACGTCGCCGAGGGGGCCATCCTCGCGGGCGAACGAGGCTCGACGGGCGAGGCCTACATCGTCGACGGAGAGCGCGTCACGACGCGGCAGATCGGGGATTTCGTGGCGAACTGCGCGGGGGTGAGGCCGCCGTTCGCGGCCGTTCCGCTGAAGCTCGCGGCGCCGTTCGCGAGGCTCGCGCCGATCTACGAGCGCCTCACGGGAAAGGACGCGATCTTCTCGCCCTCGTCCGTGCACACGCTGAGCGCTCCGTATCGGGTGAGCTCGGACAAGGCGCGACGCGAGCTCGGCTTCGCGCCGAGGCCCGTGCGCGTCGCCTTCGAAGACGCGTGGAAGTGGCTTCGCGACGCGCCCACGAGCCCGCTGCGAAGGGCGCGCGTCGGCTGAAGCGCCCTCGACCTCGAGCGCGTCGCGTGACGCGTCGGTCGGTCGGAGAGTGCACGCACGATTGCGCGGAATTTCCGGGGATTTCATGAGCCGACTGCGCCCGTTGCGACGCGCGTCGCCCGTGAATACTCCCTGCGCATTGCCCATGGCTCGAACGCAAGAAGACCTTTGCGCGCGCAACAACACGCGCGCTCGCCTCGCCCCGCCAACCATCACGCTGGTCTCTTTGCTCGCTTCGATCGCAGCGTGCTCGCCACCCGCGACCGCGCCACCGCAGGACGGGAGCTTCACGAGCGACGCCGGCGACGCGAGCGACGCGATGGAAGACCGTCGCGATCCCGACGCGCACGATCCTCGCGCGCCCGCGCTCGATCATCGGGTCTCGGGACGCGCGGTCGTCGCGTGGCTGAGGACGGACGCGGACGAGCCTTGGTGGATCGAAGAGGAGCTCGTCGCGCTTCCGAACCGCGCAGGCGATCGCGAGATCGGGCCGCGGAGCCTCGTGCGAATGCGCCCTGGGTCGACGCCGGTGACCGTGTTTCGCGCGACAGGCGACGAGCGATTGCTGTCGGCGGTCTCGCACCCGTCCCGCGCGTGGACCGCGGCCCTCGTAGACGCGCGCGGCGCGGTGTCGTTGGTTCGAGGAAACGCAGACGGATCGATCGTGGCGCGCGTCGCGGCGGACGACCCGATGTTCGCGGCCGATCGCCTCGCGTGGCTCGAGGGAGGCGGGGGCCCTCCCACGCACACGCCGATCGCGCCAGGGCGCGCGGAGGACTCGGTGCGTCTCGCGGCGAGCGGCGAGGACGTGCTGCTCACGCTCACGACGTACTGGGGCTCGGCGCTCGCGTACCGCTGGCGCTTCGTCGATGGAGCGTTCGTGCGCGGGCCTCGCACGCTGCTGGCGCCGGCGAATCCGCTGCCGGTGTTCATCCCCGACACCGCGAGCTACGACGTGTTCGACGCGGTGACCAACCCGTGGAGCACGCACTCGTGCGTCGCGCCGGACGGACGAGCGTACGTCGCGATCTGGGTCGATCACAGTCGACTGCAGGTGCTCAACGCCGCGTGGGGAACGCGCCTTTCGCTCGTGCGCCGCGACCTCACGATCGTCGAGCGGCCCTCGGACATCCTCGTCACGCGCGTCGAGCGCGACGGCGCGCGGTCGCTTCAGCTCATCGTGGGGACCGCCGACGTCGACGACGAGCCGTTTGCGATCGCGTGCGCGACCGATGGGCGCGTCGCGGTCGCGGGGCGACACCGCCGCGAGCCGGGCCGAGACAACACGGAGATCCACGGGTTCGCCGCGGTGATCGACGGGGATCGGGGGACGTTCGTTTCGCGGACGTTCGACGGTCAGCAGCTCGCGCTGTTTCAGACCGCGGCCTTCGACGCGCGTGGCGCGCTCTGGCTCGGAGGAACCGAAGACTGGGTGCAAAACCCCGTCGGCGTGAGCGTCGGAGGACAAGGGCGTCCCTTCGTCGTTCGGTGGGATGCGCGCGAGCCCGGCGAGCCCGAGCGCGTCACGGTCGCAGCGACGCGGGGGCACTCGGAGGTGCGCGCGATCGCCGTCACGGGCGCGAACGACGCAGCGCTGTGGCTCGCGGGGATCGAAGACGGACCGGTGACGCACACGTTCGACGGCAACCGCGCGGCGCTGCGCGGCGACGGCTGGGTGTCGATCCGCCCGGTCCAGCCGCGGCCGTGAGCTCGCACAGGTCGAACGCGCTCCACTACGCCTCGCGACGGCGCGCGCGCAGCTCGTCCACGATCGCGACGACGAGCATCGTGAGCCACGACAGCGTGATTCCCTGGACGATCGCGAACCCCCAGCTCGATGGGCGCGCGATCGCGAGCGAGGTCACCACGAGCGCAGGGAGATGGAGCAGCGCGGCGAGCCACCGGGGCGGGCGCGTCGACGCGAGGACGACCGCCACGAGGCCCGCGACGACGGCGAGCGAGAGCCACTTGAGCGCCGTGGCCCAGGGCAGAAGCGAGAGGAACACCGACGGCGCGTCGAGCCGCGTCGTCAATGAAAACATGCACACGTTTTCGAAGAGGTCCCCGCACGCGGCCACGAGCGAGAGCGCGACGCCGAGCCCCGCGGCGCGCGGCGCGTGCGCGCGACGGGCGAGCAGCCACGCGCACAAAAACAGCGTGTACGCTGGGATGAACGCGACGACATCGGCGACGTTGACGCGGTCGAGCGCGGCCACGAGCGACGCGCGGCACGCCGACGGGGACGGGCCGAAGATCGCGTGAAGGTCGTCCGTCGTGCGCGCGAGCTCGAAGGCGATCAGCGGCTTGTAGTTGCGCGCGAGCGCTCCGCACGGGACGGGCGCGGGCAACACGAGCGAGGCGGCCGTGAGCGCGACGAGCGCGGACGCCGCGGCGATCGAGGCGCGATTCGAACGAGGGAGGGCTTCGATCGATCGAGGGTACTCCATCCGCGCGCGCTCGGTTCGCCGCGCGCTCGTCACAAACCGCGAGGGCGCGGTCTCTCACTCGGCAAAGGAGCAGAGATCCGATGGCGACTCGACACACGCGGGGACGATCGACACGTGCGCTGATCGCGGGGCTGTTCGCGCTCGAAGCGTGCGCAGGACAACGGTTCGGCCCGTGGTCGCGCGGCCCCGCGCGGGCGACGCCGAGCCACCAGACGCTCGCGATCGTGCGCGTTCGGACGCCGTGGTACGCGCCGAACTTCGTCGTTCGATCGAGGTTTCGCGACGCGGTGCCCGAATACGAAGCGCTCGCCGCGCTCGACGCGAAGTACTTCATCCTCACCGAAGACGGGCGATTCGGCGGAATCTACCTGTGGAGCTCGCGTCGCGACGCGACCGAGTTCTACTCGGACACGTGGCGACGGGACATCCGCGCGAGGCGGGGGAGCGACCCGGACCTGCGGCTCTTCGACGTCGCGTCGGTGACCGAAGGCGAGGCGCGCCCCGAGGGCGACCATGTTGGAGCGCGCTCGCTCGCGTACCGCGCGCACGCGACGCTGCTGTTGTGGCCGCGCGCGGGCGGACCCACGCTCGAAACCCTGAGCAATCCTGCGATGGACGCGCCCGGGATGATCCGGAGCATCACGGTGCACGACGACGCGCACGTCGGAGTCGTCTCGCTCTGGGCGACGAGGGAGCTCGGACAAACAGCGCTCGGCAGCGCGCGATGGAGCGCGCTCGGTCCTCCCGAGACGCGAGCGTGGTTCGAGGCGCCGGTGCTGCTCGACGCGGGTGTTCGGTCGCGACGGTGACGAACGATGAGCGCACATACATTCAACATCGCTGTGATTCACGAAGCCGTGTGCTTCACCCCCGCTCGTCGAGCACGCCGCCGAGCTTCTCGCGGACGCGCGCCCACAGGTCCTCGGGGGCCACGATGGCCGCGGGGCCTGCGAGGGCGACGCCCCAGCGACGGACCTCGCCGAGCCGCTCGGCTGCTTCGACGACGGCGCCGTCGGTGACCAGGGGAAGGCGCACGGGGGCCTTCATTCCGACGAGCTGTTTGGCCCTCGTTTGTCGCTCGCACGTGCAGGGGTTGCTCTCGTGGGTGAGCCCGCAGAGCTCTTCGACGATGGGGCGGAGCTTCGATCGCGCGCGCGAGAGGCGCTTTCGGTACGTCGCCTCGGTCACGCCGCAGAGCTTCGCGCCGAGCGCGTCGTCGGCGCCGAGGATCTCCGCGAGGACGATGGTCGCCCGCTCGTCGAGCGTGAGGCACTGGAGCATCGCGCGGGTGCAGCCGAAGCACGTCTCGCGGCGCTCGACCGCGCGCTCGGCGTCCGTCGGCGCGCTCGGGCTCGTGATGAGCAAGCCCGCGCGGATCTTGAGCTCGAGCAGCAAGCGGCTCTGTGTTCGATCGCGCTTTCGACGCGACCGAAGGAAGTGACGCAGCGCGATCGAGTACGCCCAGGTCATCAGCGCGCTGTCGCGACGAAAGGTCGACAGGTGCATGACGACCTGCAAGAGCGCCTCTTGCGTCGCGTCCCGCGCGTCTTCGGTGTCGTGAAGGAGTCGAACCGCGAGGCGATAGAGCGGCGTTTGGAGCGCGCGACACAGCTCGTCGGTGGCTCGAAGGTCTCCGTCGAGGGCGCGCGCCGCGAGGTCCGCGAGGGGATCATGGGGAGGTCGAGCGTCGGTCATGATCCAACTTGGAGGCCGATGAAGATTCGATTGTGACGGGGCGCCGTCACAAAACGAAGGGTCGAGGACTCTCAACGGGGATGAAGCACTCTCGCCAGCTGTTTTTCGAGCGTCCTGGGCGTCTTTCGTGGAGGTCGATCGAGGCCCCTTCCATCGAGGGGCCCGCGCAGGCGCTGGTGCGGCCCATCGCCGCGGCGCGCTGCGACCTCGACGCGGCGATCCTCACGGGGCGAGCGCCGTTTCGATCCGCCGCGCTGCACTGGCTACGGGATCACTTGCCCGAGCCCGTGGGAAAAAAGGGGATCTTCAAGGGCGCTCCGTTCGCGGGGCCCTTTGCGTTCGGCCACGAGTGCGTCGCCGAAGTGATCGCGGTGGGAGAAGGCGTTCGGCGGTTCGCGGCGGGCGATCGGGTGGTGGTTCCCTTTCAGATCAGCTGCGGGGCCTGCGAGCGATGCGAGCGCGGGGTGACCTCGAGCTGCTCGAGCGTCGCGCACACGGCGAGCTACGGGCTCGGGCGCGGTCAGTGGGGCGGCGTGATCGGGGACGTGGTGCGCGTTCCATATGCGGACGCGATGTTGTTGCGCGCGCCCGAAGGGGTCGCGGCGATCGAGCTCGCGAGCGCCGGGGACAACGTCGCGGACGGGTTTCGAACGGTCGCGCAGCCGCTGCGCGAGAGGCCCGGCGCCCCGGTGCTCGTCGTCGGCGGAGAGGCCACGAGCGTGGGGCTCTACGCGGTGCTGGCGGCGGTCGCGTTGGGCTCGAGCGACGTCGCGTACATCGATCCAGACTCGACGCGGAGGGCCAGCGCAGCGGCGCTCGGCGCGAGGATCATCGGCACACGATATCAAAAGAGCGATCGAGGCTTCGCGATCACCGTGGACGCGAGCGCCCATCACGAGGGGCTCGCCGCGGCGGTGCTGTCGACGGAGCCGGGAGGCACGTGCACGAGCGTCGGGATCTATTTCGAAGCGCGGACGCCGTTTCCGCTGCTCGGGGCGTTTATCAACGGGATCACGTTTCACACGGGGCGCGTGGCGTCGCGCGCGGTGCTGCCGAGCGTGCTCGACGCGATCGCCGCGGGGACGTTGCGGCCGTCGCGCGTTCCGACGCGGGTCGCGTCGTGGGAGAGCGCGGACGAGGCGTTCTTCGACGGGACCGCCAAGGTCGTGATCGAGCGCGAGCCGCTCGGGCGCGGCGCGAAGAGCGTCACGGACGCCAGGTGATTCCCAGGCCAATCGTGAATGCGCGGTACGCGAGCGCGTCGCTGCACGGGCCCAGCGGACACTGTGGCTGATAGAAGAACTCGCCGAAGCCGAGGGTCCCGAAGATCGCCCACGCGCCCGGATCGACGCCACGGCCGCGCACCCAGTGACGAAGCGCACCGTCGACGCGAAGCGCTCCGTGGATCGAGTACTCGCCGAGGACGCCGAGGTCGACGGTGCGACCGACGCGCGCCCAGAGGTGCGCTCGCGCGAGCGAGAGCCACGGCTGCGCGCGGACGCCGAACGTCCCGCCGAACACGAGGTCGAGCGACGCCGCTGCGTTGCCGAAGCGAAGCCACACGAGCGCCTCGGGCCACACGCGCTCGCGGATCCCGCCGATGCGGCGATTGAGCGTGATGGCGCCGGCGCCCGCGCCGATGTCGAGCCCCACGAGCGAGTACCCCACGAGCCCGCGCACGCCCGAGAAGAACACGCCTCCATTGGGAGACCACACGGCGCCGGTCGTCGGCGCCTCGACGCGGAGCGCGATCGGCGCGAAGCGCGCGTACACGTGGGCGTCGCCAGCGCCGCCGAACGCGAGGGCCGCGGGACCGCCGAGCGAGCCGCCGATCGCCGCGCGCGCGGAGACGAAGAGCTCCCACTTGGTGGCCTCGTGTCGCGCGTTGGGTCGAATCGAGGCGCGCACCGTGGCCGCGCACGGGCCGTCTGCGCAGCGCCCCGCGAGGGTGTACTCCGCGCGAGGCTCGAAGGGCATCGAGAGCTCGAAGTGGCCAGCGCTGTCGAGGCGACGGCGCTCCAACACCTGACCTTCTTGATTCGACACCACGAATTCAACAGCGCCCCGCTGCTGTGCGCTCTCGACGCGAATGGTGCGGGCGTGCTCGAGAAAAAACGACAGAGAGATCGGGTGCGCCGCGTCGAGCGCGTGAGGCTCTTCGCTCACGGGGAGGCGAATGCGCCACGCGAGCGTGCCCGAGCAGTTGGTCCCGCCCGAGTAGCAGCGGACGCGGAGCTCGACCTCGGTCTCGCGCGCCCCGGCGGTCCACTCGGCGAACGAGCCGGTTCCGCAGCCGCTCGCGTCGTCGTTCGTCGCGCCGACCGTGGGCCCTTCGGGTGCGATCGTGACGACGGTGTCTCCGTTGTGCGAGGCGCCGGGCAATCGACACGTCGCGAGCTCGATCGTCGCGAACGGAGGAACGACGATCAACCGCGACGCGGGGCCGACGAACGGAAGCGTGATCGTCGTCGCAGCGGGGCCCAGCATCGCCGGCGGAGGGGGCGCTTCGTCGCGCGACGAAGAGGGCAGCCATTGCGCCCACGTAGTGCGCGACGTCACGAGCGCGCAGAGGGCCGCCGCGAGGGCGACGAACGAGCGGAGGGCGCTCACAGTGAGCGCAAGTACGCGAAGAGGTCCTCGCGCTCGTCTTCGGTGAGCGTTCGAATCGAGCCGTGGTTGTTGCCGCCGCAGCCCGTGAGCGTCGCGCCGAGCGTCGTGGCGCAGCCGTTGTGCATGTACGGGGCGCGCATCGAGAGCCCGAGGAGCGAGGGCGTCATCCAGCGCTCACCCGTGCCCGTGGTCGAGAGCGAGTGCGCGCGGCCATCGGTGAGGGACTCGCCGCTGTGGCAGGTCGCGCACTGCGTGTCGGCGCGGCGAAAGACAGCCTGTCCGCGCTCGACCGCGGGCTCGACCGCGACCGCCGTGGGGACTCGAATTCGTGTGATCCAGCGACGCATCGCGGCCACGCGCGTATCGTCGAGGGTCGGGCCCGACATCCGCGCGCTCATGGTTTGATCGAGCAGCGCGCGCAGCGAGCGGACGTCCCCGCGACGGTGGTAGGGCCCGTCCGAGCGAAGGGCGTAGAGCGAGGGCGTGCGGAGGGGGCCTGTGGCGCGGAAGTTCCACACGTGGCCGTCGTCGCCGCCTTCGGCGTGGCAGGACGCGCAGGCGATTCCTCCGCCCAAATCACCGTGAAAATAGTCGTGTCCGGTGTCTCGTCGCGCGTCGGTCGCGAGGTCGATCCGACGATCGCCCACGAAGAGCCGCGCGGGCTCGCGGGTCTGCGCGACCAGGGTCTCGCCCACGAAATCAACAGCCACGACCTGCCCATCGAAGCGGCGCCCGCGATCCTCGGGAATGCAGCGCTCTCGCCGGGTCGAAACCGTCGCCACGCTGCTCACCGACACCTGCGGCCCGTGCGAGCGAAACGCGCCGAGCTCGCCGGCGAACGCCACGGCCACTTGTCCTCCGCGCGAGACCGCGACGTCCACGGGGAGCACGCCGCGCACGAGCATCGAGGCCGAGCGCTCGGCCGACGCGCTGTCGGTCAACAGTCGAACCGACGCAGGCGCGACGCTGTTGTCGCAGGGGTCTCGCCACCCTTGCTGCTCGCGCGAGTAGCTGTAGCTGTCGCCGCTCGAGTCCTCCTCGCGCTCGGGTCCGATGAACGCGAACTGGTTGGAGACCGCCACGCCGCTCGTCGTCGCGCGCATGCGCCAGAGCGTCGAGGGCTGGTACATGCGGGAGTTTCCGTTGCGATCCGTGAGCGTCGTCCGGGCGATCAAGCGCGTCCCCAAGCGCCGGCCGTCGCGCGCCATCACTTCGATCGCCGCCGAGCGAAAGAACGACACCCAGAGGTTGCGGTCGGGCCCCACGACGACGTCGCGCGCGTCGGGGTCGATCTTCAGCCTGACCATCGCGCTGGTCCCGCGGGTCGGGAGCGAGACGAGCTCGCCCCGAGCGCACGCGACCCACAGGGAGAACGACGTGGGATCGAAGGTCACGCCGCGCGGCTCGGCGCAGACGTTTCGCTGCTCGATCACCGAGGCGCGCTCGGGGTCGATCGTGAGCAGCGCTCCGGCGCCGCGGAGCACGACGTGAACCGCGCCCGTGTCGTCTTCGACCACGCGACCCGGCTCCGAGCGCGCGGGCGCCTCGACGCGACGCACGACCGAGGCTTCGCCCGTGGTCCCGAGCGCGACGACGAAGACCGCCGAGCGATCGGGGTCGCTCGCGATCGCGAAGCGTTGATTTTGTGTGACGAGGAGCGTCCCCCCCGAGACGGGCGGAGGAGGATCGTCGAGCGAGGCGACGGGCGCCTCTGCGATCGGGTCGTTTGCGTTGAACCCACAGCCCATCGCGCTCGAGGCCAGGGCGATCCAAAGCGCGGCGCCGCGAGAGCGCATGGACCTTGGGCGCGGTGCGTACGAATGTCGCATCGTGTGCTCAGTGACCTCCGACTCCGCCGTTGTAGGGACGGATCGTTCGTGAGTGTAGTCCACGAAGTCATCGACGGCTCCGAGCGCTTCGCGGGTCGAGCGGACGCGTCCCAACGTCACCATCGAATTCGAGCACTTATCGAGACGATCGCCTTTCCCGAGGCGCTCGCGTGGTTTTCTCGCGTCACGCCCCGCGCTCGGGCAGCGCGAGGGCAGGCGTTGAGCCTGCCGTGATCGCGAGCGGCGCTCGTCGCGCGTCGCTCGTCGCGTCGTCCGCGACCGAGGCGATGACCTTCGTGCGCTGCGCTTCGGTGAGCTCGCGAACCTTGTAGATGACCCGTGTTTTCACGGGCGAGAAGCCCACGAACGCGAGCGTCGCGTTGGCGAACGAGCCGTGGATCGAGCGCTTGTACGCGAGGGCGTACCACCACCACGGGCTGTCCATCGTCACGAGGAGCCGCGCGCTGCGGCCGGTGAGCAGTCGATCGGGGAGCCCGTGGTCCGCGCGATACTTGAACGCCCAGCCCGGGAGAAACACGCGGTCGACGAAGCCCTTCACGAGCGCCGGAGGGCCGCCCCACCAATAGGGAAACAACCACGCCACGTGCGAGGCCCGCTCGATCATCGCGCGCGCAGAGACGAGCGAAGGCTCGAGGGGCTGCTCGCGGCTGTGCCCCGAGCGCAGGTTCAAGTCGAACGAGAGGTCCCGGAGCGCGAGGCGCTCGACCGTGGCGTGCTGCGATGCCCCGCGCGCGTACGCGTCTGCGAGCGCGTGGCCGAACGAGTGCTCCGAGGGGTGTCCGTCGATCACGAGGATGGTGCGTTGGCTCATGGAGCAGGACAGTGCGTCATGCACGAGCGCATGAGGAGTGGCACAAATTGCATTCATATGATGCATTGGTGCATGCCATGGACGAGCTGCTCTGGGACGACTTGCGCGTGTTGTTGGCTGCCCTTCGCGAGGGGAGCTTCACGCGCGCGGCGGCGAGGCTCGGGGTCGAGCAATCGACGGTGAGCCGCAGGATCGCCGCGCTCGAAGCGCGCCTCGGGCGTCCTTTGTTTCACCGCGACCGCGCGGGTCCGTCGCCGACCGCGCTCGGCGAGCGGCTGCGGGCGCACGCAGAGCGGGTCGAGCGCGAGGTGCACGCGCTCGTCGACACGAGCGAGCGGCACGAGCGGGCGGTCGAAGGGCGCGTGAGGCTCGCGACGACGGAGGCGATGGCCGTGCAGGTGATCGTTCCGCGGGTGTTGCCGGCGCTGCGAAAGAAGCACCCGAAGCTCTACGTCGACCTCGTGACGAGCGACGAGCAGGCGGACCTCGGGGCGCGCGAAGCGGACATCGCGCTGCGATTCTTCAGGCCGACGCGCGGTGAGCTCAGGGCGCAACGGATCGCGAACGTGTCCGTCGCGCCGATCGCGTCGCGCGCGTATCGAACGCAGGGGCGCTCGCTGCGCGAGCTCGACTGGATCGTGTACGAGCTCGGACCGGGTCGCTCACCGGAAGCAGACTGGGTGCAGCGACACACGAAGAGAGACCCTGTGATGCGCTGCAACGGATACCTCGCGTGCGTCGAAGCGGTGCGGGCGGGGCTCGGCGTCTCGCTGCTCGCGTCCGCGGTGTGCTCGTGGGATCCAACGCTGCGCGTGCTTCCGCTGGGCGACGAGGGCGAGGCGCTTCCCGCGCTCGAGCTGTGGGTGGTGGCGCCGAGCTCGCTGCGCGGCGTTCCGCGGGTGGACGCGGTGTGGGACACGTTGGCGACGGACGCGCCCAAGTGGCTCGAACGCACGCGACGAACGAAGCCGACGCGTCGCGCTTCGACGGCGAAGTGACGCCCGCTCAGCTTCGACCGCGCGGCTCGGGCGCGCGCTCGACGGTGACGACGCGCTCTCCGTCCGCCAACGACGCCGGAGGAAACACGAGGATCCGATCGCTCGCGCGAAGCCCCTCGAGCACCTCGACGTCGCGGCCGAGGTCGCGGCCGAGCTCGACGCGCACGCGGCGCGCGACGCCGTCCTCGGACACGGTGTAGACGACCGTCCCGTCGGCGCCCGCGGTGATCGCGCCCGAGGGGATCACGACCGCGGTGTTGCGACGCGCGACCGTGAAGCGAACGTAGACGTACGCGCCCGAGAGCACCGGCGCGCCGCGCGGTAGTTGAAGCTCGGCGCGCAGCGTTCGCGCGACGGGGTCGAGCGCGCCTGCGGTTCGTGTGACCGTGGCGCGCACGGGCTCCCCTCCCCCTTCGCGCGGAGCGACGTCGGCGACGACCCCGACGCGCACCGCGGACGACGCCCACTGAGGAACGTCGACGTCGACGCGCAGCTCGCTCGTCGTCGCGATGTCGTAGAGGAGCGTCGTTCCGGCGGTGACGAGCGCGCCCTGCTGGACGTGGCGGCGCGTGATCGTCCCGTCGAAGGGGGCGAGCACTTGGAGGTAGCTCGAGAGCGTCGAGAGCCGCTCGAACTCGGCGCGGCTCGTGCGACGCGCGGACTCGGCGGCGCTGAGCCGCAGCCGTACGTCGTCTTCTTCCGCAGCCGCAGAGAAGCGCCCCGCGACGAGCCGCTGCGTCCTCGCGAGCTGCGTCCGAACGATCGCCACGTTGTCCGTCGCCTCGCGGAGGCGCGCGCTCGCGCTGCGAAGCTGATCCGCGAGCTCGGGCGCGTCGATGATCGCCAACACCTGCCCGCGACGAACGACGTCGCCGAGGTCCGCGCGCAGCGTCCGCGCGTAGCCAGAGGCCCGCGCGTAGAGGGGCGTCGATTGCTGCGGACGCGCGGTGCCCGGGAGCGAGAGCGCGATCGACGCTTCGGCGGGCCTCGGTCGCGCCACGAGCACGCGCGGCGCGCCGGTCTCGGGCTGCGCGCGGGCGTCCCGCGTCGAGCGCGCGTCGATGCGCTGCTTGGCGGCCACGAGCAGGCCCGCGATAGACAGCGCGGCGACCACAGCGGCGACCGTGCGACTCGATTTCGTGGGCTTATTTTCGAGCGCGCTCGTCGGCTCGTGCTCGCTCATGGCGCGTCCTCCGCGAGGTCCGGGTCGTTGTCGTCGATGGGGGCGCTCCGCTCGCGAAGCACGCTGTACGCCACGGGAACAAACAGCAGCGTCGCGATCGTCGCGCCGATGAGCCCGCCGATGGCGCTCCGCGCGAGCGCGGCGTTTTGCTCGCCGCCTTCGCTGTGTCCGAGGGCCATGGGGAGCATTCCGATCACCATGGCGAGCGCCGTCATGAGCACGGGGCGGAGCCGCGTGTGCCCTGCGCGAAGGGCGCTGTCGAGCGCGCTCGCGCCCTCGCGTCGCTGGGTGTTCGCGAAGGACACGAGGAGCGTGGAGTTCGCCGTTCCGACGCCGACGCTCATGACCGCGCCCATGAGCGAAGGGACGTTGAGGGTCGTCCCCGTGAGAAAGAGCGAGACGACGATGCCCGCGCCGGCCCCAGGGAGCGCGAGCAGGATGATCAACGGATCGAGCCAGCTCTGAAAGTTGACGACCATCAGCGCGTACACGAGGAGCACGGCCAAGAGCAGGCCCATTCCGATCCCGCCGAAGGCGCTCTTCATGCTGTCGATCTGCCCTTCGACGAGCACCTGCGCGCCGGGGGGAAGGGTCCGCTGCGCGCGCTGCGCGATCTCTTGGATGGGCGTCTCGACGCGGCCGAGGTCGTACCACGCCACGTCTGCGCGCACGTCGAACGTCGGCTGAACGTCGGTGCGCGTGGTGATCACGGGCGTCAATCGACGATCGATCTGCGCGAGGTCGCCGAGCGGGACGGGCTCACGCCCCGCGCCGATGGACAGCGACGCGAGCGAATCGACCGACGAAATCCTGTGCTCGGGGATCGAGACGACCACGGGGTAGCTGTTGCCCGTGTTGGGGTCGGTCCAGTAGTTGGGCGCGACTTGTCCGCTCGACGAGACCGCCAAGAGGACGTCGTTCGCGACGTCCCGCTGCGTGAGTCCGAGCTCGGCGGCGCGCGTTCGATCGACTTCGATGTGGAGCCTGGGCGCGTCGACCACTTGATGGAGCCGGACGTCGACCACGCCTCGCACCGCGCGGAGCTCGCGTTCGATCCGTCGCGCGGCGCCGTACGCGGCCTCGCGATTCTGCCCGGTGACCTTGATCGAGATGGGCGAAGGAAGCCCGAAATTGAGGATCTGCGTCACGATGTCCGCGGGCTGGTAGTAGAACCCGAGCTCGGGAAATCGCTCGCGGAGTCGCGTTCGCAAGAGGGCCCGGTACTCTTCGGTGCTGCGCGTGCGCGCGGACGAGAGGCGCAAGAGGAGCTCTCCGTCCGCGGTGCTGATGTTCGCCGAGTCTGTGACGGCGAGCGTGAATCCGCTGGGCATCCCGAGCTGCGCGAGCATGAGCTCGCGTTCGCGCGCGGGGACCGTGTCTGCGATCACGCGCTCGACCGCAGCGAAATAGCGCTCGGTTTGCTCGACCCTCGTCCCCGGGGGCGCGGTCACGTGCAGGCGAATTTGCCCCGCGTCGATCACGGGAAAGAAGTCGCGCCCCACGCGGCTCGCGAGCAGCGCGGCCGACGAGATCACCGCGACGAACGCCAGGAGAAACACGGCTCGATGCCCGAGCACCCAGCGCAGCGCCGCGGCGTAGAGGGCGCGCGTCGCCTCGAAGCCTCGCTCGAATCGCTGCTGCGCGCGGCCGAAGAACCCAGGCGGCTGACCGTGCGCTGCGATCTCTGCGGGCAAGAGCCAGCGCACCATCGTCGGGACGAGCGTCCGCGACAGGATGTACGACGCCATGACAGACAGCCCGACGCTGAGCCCGAGCGGAAGAAACAAGTACCGCGCGGGGCCTTCGAGGAGCAGGACGCTGCAGAACACGAGGCCGATGGAGAGCGACGCGACGAACGCGGGGACGGCCACTTGTTGCGCGCCGTCGAGGATGGCGCGGGTGAGGGATTTTCCCTGCGCGAGGTTGCGGTGGATGTTCTCGATCTCGACCGTGGCGTCGTCGACGAGGATCCCGACGGCGAGCGCGAGACCGCCGAGCGTCATGGTGTTGATCGTGTGCCCCATCGCGCGCAGCACGAGCAGCGCGGAGAGCACGCTGAGCGGGATCGAGACGAACACGACGACGGTGCTTCGCCAGCTCCCGAGAAACAACAGGATCATCGCCGCCGTGAGCAGCGCGGCGACGAGGCCCTCGGTGAGCAGCCCCTCGATCGCGCGCGTGACGAAGAGGCTCTGGTCCGCGAGGAGCTCCATGCGAATCGCCGGGGGCGCTGCGGCGCGGATCGACGGGAACATCGCGCGGACGCGGGCGGCGACCTCGGTCGTGCTCGCGTCACCTGTTTTCAAGACGCTGAGCACGACCGCGCGTCGGCCGTCGTAGCGGGCGATGGCGGTCTGCGCCGCGTACCCGTCGTGCACGAACGCCACGTCGCGGACGAACACCGTGCGGCCGTCGCGCGTGCGGATGGGGACGTCGTTGAGCGCGCGGATGGACTCGGGCGAGCTGTTCAAGCTCACGCGAAACTCGGTCTCGCCGATCTTCGCCGAGCCCGTTGGGAGCGTGAGATTTTGCTGGGCGATCGCGAAGCTCACGTCGTAGGGCGCGACGCCTCGCGCGCGCAGGGCCTCGGGGTCGAGGTCGACGACGGTCTGCCGTTGCCTGCCGCCCATGGGCAGGGGAAACCGCGCGCCGCGGATCGCCGAGAGCTGCGAGCGTACGCGGAGGTTCACGTAGTCGTAGACCTCGGCCTCGCTCATCGTGTCGCTGCTGAACGCGATCTGGAGGATCGGGACGCTCGAGGCGTTGTAGCGAACGATGACCGGGGGCTGCGTCCCGGGAGGCATACGACGGAGAATGGTCTGCGAAATCGCAGTGACTTGTGAGGTCGCCGTCGCCGTGTCGGTCCCCGTGTGGAGGTACAAACGAATGAGCGCGACGCCGTCGAAGCTCTGGCTCTCGAGCTTGCGAATGCCCTCGACGTTGCCCGCGAGCGAGTACTCGCTGAACTGCGTGATCTGCTGCTCCATCTGCCGCGCGGACAGGCCCCCGTACGTCCACACGACGTTGATCACCGGGATATCCACGGTGGGAAAGATGTCCGTCGGCGCCCGGCGCAACACGCCGAAGGACACGACCAACAAGAGCATCGCGGCCACCACGAAGGTGTACGGACGACGCAGCGCGAGTCGGACGATCCACATGAAGGCTCGGCTGCTATAGTGCGCTACGGCCGCGGTAACACTCCAGCGCGTGATTTCGACAGAGACGCGGAGGCTCGGGCGACGCTCAGCGCTTGATGAGGACGACCATCACGCACTGCGCCCAGGGCTCGCCTTCGGCGCGGTAATACGCCACGCCGAGCCCCATTCGAACGCTCGGTTGCGAGACGAGCGCTTCGGGCAATTCGGCCTCGGGGGCGCGGTCGTAGCTCGCGGCGCTGGCTGCGGCCCCGAGGTTTCGTTCGCGCAATCGAGCTACAGCGCCGTCGAGCGCTGCGTCGAAGGTCGTTCGCCCAGCGGTCAGGTCCGCGGCGGAGGCCTGCGCGATCGCGTCGAGTCCGCGGTGGATGCGCACGGGCGCGAGCCCCCGCGCGCTGCGACGGGCGTCGATCACCGCGCGTAGGGCGTCGCGTTCGCGGTCGATCGTGCTCGGGTCGAGCGTTCGATACGTGGCCCAGGTGACGCCTTCGACCTGCGCGGTGGGTGACGATTCGCGCGCGTACGCGCAGACGGTGACGCGCGTGGCCTGCGCGTCGAGCAGCGTGGCGCGAGAGGAGGGCCACAGCAGCGTCGCCGCGAGCCACGCAGACGGATCGCGCGTGGGGAGCCCGAGCGCAGAGGAGAACGCGCCCCGCTCGACGAGGGCGTCGACGTCCCAGCCGGCGATGGTCCCGAGCGCGGCGCGGTCGACGTCGCGCGAGCGAATCGAGAAGCCGAGCTGCTCGGCCATGAGCACCGGCGCGAGCGAGCAGTTGGTGAGCGCTTGCGCGCCGTCGACGGCGAGGGGCGCGAGGTTGATCGATTGCCTCCGCGCGTTGAGCTGATCGAGCAGCGCTCGTCCGAAGTCCGAAGGCGCGACGGACTGCGCGCTGCCGGTGACCGCGCGCTGGTAGCCGTCCGCCAACACGCCCGAGGGGCGAACGAGCACGCGAGCGACGGAGCGAGCGACGATTCGCCCCGGCGGGAGCGCGGCGAGCTCGACCACCGCGGTCGGATCCGCGGACGAGACGGGGCACGCGAGCGCGAAGTCAGGGAGGCTGACCGTGCGATCGACGTCGCAACGACGGGTCTCGTTGGCGCCGTCGGTGACGAGCGCGGTGAGCGATCGCGCGGGGGTCTCGAGCTTTCCACGGAGCTCGACGCGGCCCGAGGACGGGATCATCGAGTAGGGCGCGAGCTCGAGCAGCGAGTTTGCGTAGAGCACCGTGAGCTGCGCGCGCTCGCCCTGGCGGTGAAACGCCACGCCCATGCGCGTCGCGCCGTCCGGCGGCGCCTCGATGAGCGAGGAGCCTCGACGGCGAAGCTCCGCGAGGAGCTGCGACTCGGACGAGCCCTGCATCGTCGCCGAGAGGGACCCGACAGCGATGTTCGCCGTCGTCACGCCGCAGCGCGCGACGATGAAGCCCTGAACGTCTCCCGCAGGCGACGCGCCCTGCTGCGCCACGAAGCGCCCGATCTCTCTCGCCGCGCACTGCAGCTCGCTCGTAAACGGCAGCGCTCGCTCGCCGAGCTGCTCGCGCACGAAGGACGACCACGGGTCCGTGGGCTGCACGCTCGCGCCCGAGACACGATCGGGCAACGGCCCCTCGAGCGTCCAGCGATCGAGCGACGAGCTCGTTCGAACGGGGGCTGTCGGCCGCATGCGCGAGGCGCGTCGGAGGAGCCGTTGAATCTGTGTGCGCGTCGGAAACGCGCTCCGACGCTGGGCGCTGCTCGCCCCGTCGGAGCAAGCGACCATCGCGAACGCCGCGAACACGATCCCCGCCCGCTTGTTCATCGTTCGATCACCCTGAGGTCGAATGTACGCTATGCGTCGGCCGCTGCGAAGTCGTCGCGGATGATCCGCTCGATGTTGCGCTCGGCGAGGGCCGTGATCGTGAGCGCGGGGTTCACGCCGCCGGCGGAGCGCGGCATCATGGCGCCGTCGATCACGTAGAGCTTGTTGTAGTTGTTGACGCGGCCGTAGTCGTCCGTGGCCTCGCCGATGACCATTCCGCCGAGGGGGTGGTAGGTGAAGTCGCTGAGGATCCCGTTGACGGTGACGCCGACGGACGAGCCGTTGAGCGAGCCGCCGTTGGCCATGTTGAGTCGATCGGCGAGGTTTTGCATCGCGCGCACAGAGATGTCGCCGGTGCCCGCGGGCCAGTTGATGACGGACGCGTCCGTCGCCGAATCGTAGGTAAAATGCCCGCGACCGACGTCGAGCGTCATGCCGAGGTGCAAGAGGCAGTTGCACTCGACGCCCGACGGAAACTGCGCGTGCTCGACGAGGGCGGCGCTGATGGGGTTGCTGAAGTCCGCGATGGCTTGGCCGGCGAAGCTCGCTTGGTTGGGGCCTGTCGTGGTGCCGACGTTCCACCGCATGAACATGGCGTTGCCGTTGTTGCCGAAGCCTTGGCCGACGTTGTTGTCGAGCCGCGGGAGCAGGCCCTTGGCCTTGGCCTTCACGAGCAAGTTGGTGGTGCCGTAGGTGCCCGCGGCGAGAAACAAGTACTCGCAGACGAAGACCTTGCGCTCGACGGGGTTGCCCGACGTGTCGATCACGTCGACGTGCACCGCGTAGCCGTTGCCGCCGGGGCCCGTGGTGACGTCCTTCACGAGGTGCTGGGTCTCGATGCGGCACATCCCCGTGGCCTCGGCGTCCGCGAGGTAGGTGCGGTCGAGCGAGAGCTTGCAGCCGTTGTTGTTGCCGTAGATGACCTCGCCGGTGAGCGCGGATTCGGGGACGGTTCCCGCGATTTCGCGGCGGATCACGTCCCAGTCGACCGAGAGGTCGACCTCGGTCCAACCTACGCCCGCGCGCTCGGCTTGCGTGCGCCACACGCGCTCGGCGTCGAACGATCGGTGCGCGAGGATGTCCGCGGGGATGCGCGAGGCGCGGAGCTTCTGCCGCGCGCGCTCGTAGTACGGCATCATGTCGGCGTATTGAATTCGTGTGCCGAACGCTCGCTGAAACGCGCTCTCGCGCGGGGTCACGACGAAGCCTCCGTACACGACGCTCCCGCCGCCCACCGCGGCGCCCGCGTAGATGTTGATCCCGTTGCCGCGGACGCGCTCGAGCACGCCGATGTACTTCGGGATGCGAAACACGGGTCCGAACGGCAGGACGGTGCTCTCGCTGAGCCACGTCGAGCGACGGTCGGGCAGGAGGAGCGTCGCGAACGTGTTGTACATCGTGGTGAGCGGCCAGCGCTTTCCGCGCTCCAAGATCACCGACGAGATCCCGCGCTCGGCGAGGCGGAGCGCGGTCACGGCGCCGCCGAAGCCGCTGCCGATGATGAGCACGCGGGTCATCACTGTTCCGCCGTCGCGCACCATCGCGTCGGGGGTCGAACGAACGTCGTCGCTCGCCTCGCTGCTCGCGTCCATCGAGGCGTCCATCGACGCGTCCATGCCGTTGACGCCGCTGTCTGTGCCCGAGTCGACGCCGCTGTCCGCGGGGCCCGCGGGAGGGCTGCATCGTGCGGCGAGCGCGCCCGCGCCAGCGGTCGCGGACAAGCGAAGGAGGTCGCGTCGTTTGATCTTCATGCGACTGGCGAATGTACGGCATCGCGTCGCGGATCGCGCGCTCGTTGACGGGGGTCATTGTCTCCGAGCGCATCGATTCGCCACACAATTCCCAGGCGATAACGAACGTCAACGACACTCGTCACCGACGCTCGTCAATCAAGCATCGCGGGTCGGGTCTGATAGCGTTTGGTGTTGCGCCGCGGGGCGAAATTACTGCACCCCGAATCAAGTGTCGGTCCCGCGCGCAGAGCTTCGATGCGAGTGAAGGAGCGTTCGATGGTTGCTTCGGTACGTGTGCAGCGAGCGTCGCTCGTTGCGAGCTTCGTCTTGCTGGCTGCGAGCGGCTGCGGAACAGTCACGAGCACGCCGTTTGCGCCCGTGGACGCCGCCCCGCGCGACGGCGGTGAAGCCGGGGCCGTGGGCTGCGGCGGCGTGAGCATGAACGACTGTCCCGCGGGCCTCGAGCCGTGGGAGCCGATGAACCTCGCGCCAGCGCCGATGAGCATGGAGGGCGATCCTTTTCCCGAGGCGCTGAGCTTCGCGCGACGGAGCTGGGTCATCCCCGGGACGACGATGCGCACTTCGTCGGTGCACGCGCGGGCCTTCATCAAGCGCCCCATCGCCGCGGTGTGGGCCGCCGCGCGCGACCCGCAGACGGGGCGCGACCCGACGGCGAGCCAGGGCTTCGGCGTGCGCGCGTACAACACGGACCCGACCTTCGCGTTTACGTACCGCACGCACGTGACAGTCAACGCGGTGATCACGCTCATGTGGGACGTCGACTGGCGTCACGGCGTCGTCGACGGAACGATCGAAGCCCCCCGCGTCACCGCCGCCCGCTGGCAAAAGACCATGGGTTCGAGCGAGATCGAGCTCATCGAAGGCTCGCTCATGCTCCGCGCGGTCGACGGTCAGCCCGACGTCACCGAGGTGCTCTATCAGTACCACTTGAAGGCGCCGTTCTCGAGCAACGAGACCATCGTGGACTACCTCACGGTGATCTTCGGCCGGCTCAAGGACAAGGCGCACGGGCGCACGCTCGTGCCAAACGACTGTGCGGGCTGCCCCATGGCCCCGCCGGGCTATTGAGCGTCGCTGCGATCTCGTAGAATGCCGAAGCTCGAGAGCCCGTCCCACGACCTATCGCAGCTCCGCTTCGGGTTTGTGACAGGCGCGAACATTTGCACCTTGTAAACTCATGAGTTCTTGATCTTGCCTGTCACCCTTCAACCCCGGCTCCGCTGTAACGCCAAAGCCATGGACGCACACGACTCCGAAGCCAGACCGTCTTCACGCATCATCACTCGGCGCTCGGCGCTCGCGTTGCCAGCGGCGGTCGGCGCGGCGGCGCTCGCCCCGCGCGTGGCGTCGGCTGAGCCGCGGCTCGGAGCGGCGTTTCCCGGGTTTTCTGCGCACGACTTGAATGGTGGTGCGCATACGAACCGCGAGTTTACGGGCCGCAAGCGCTTCGTGGTCGTGATCACGAGCACCGACGCTTCCGAGCTCAGCCGCGCGTGGCTCGATCAGGCCGAGGCGCGCTTGGGGCGAGCGCGGGGCAACGTTCACACGCTGGTGGCGCTGGACCTCTCGTTCATCGCGTTCGACGGGATCGTGCGGAGCCAAGCGCGGGCGCACACGCCCCAGTGGCGCTGGCCGTTCGTGTGGCTCGAGCGCGACGGGAGCCTGGCGCGCGCGTTGGGACTTCCCAATGGTAATCGCCTTCCGTGGGCGTACGTCCTCGACGCGCAGGGGGTCGTGCGCATGTGGATCCACGGTCCTGTGTCGCACCCGGACGCGCCGGCGTTCTGGACGCTGCTCACGACGTAGCGCGGTGAACGCGCGGGAGGGCGACGAGGGCGAGTCCGCTCAGCCTCCGGCGAGCGAGTGCGCGACGCGCAGGGACATCGCCATGATGGTCCACTGCGGGTTCACGCCGAGGCTCGTCGGCAGGATGCTCCCGTCGGCGACGAACACGTTGGGGACGTCCCACACGCGGCCGTGTGGATCGACGACGCTGTGCGCGTCGGACGAGCCCATGTGACAGGTCCCGAGCGGGTGCTGCGAGCTGCACTCGAGCTTGGGGCCCTTGATCTTGCTCCAATCGACCTTCCCGAGCGTGTCGGGCGTGACCGAATCGAGGCCAAATACAGGGAAGAACACTTCTCGCGCGCCCGCGGCGAAGAAGATCTTCGCCATGCGCTCGAGCACGACGGGGACCCTCGCGCGATCACGCTTGGTCATCTTGTAGGTGAGCAGCGGCTCGCGTCGAAACGGAACACGCCACACGGCGCCCGCGCCTTCGTCGTGGATCATCACGCCGAACATCGCGAGATGACCGACCAACGCGCGGTGCTTGGCGTGGTGCTTTCCGAAGCCGGGCATCGTCGCGGCGAGGATCCCGTTGGGAACGAAGACGCTGTTGAGCACCGTCCCGTCGTGCTCGTAGTGCTTGCTGTACGCGCTCTGGAGCGCGCCTTCCCAGCCGCGCACGGGCTCGTCGAAGCGGCCCATCACGCGAAAGCTCGGGTGGAGCGTGAGGTTCTTTCCGAGCGAGCCCGAGCGACGACCGAGCCCCGAGCGACGCAAGATCAACGGCGTGTACATCGCGCCCGCCGCGAGCACGACCCGCCGCGCGCGCACCCGCAGCGCCGAGCGCGCGGCGCCGTACTCTCCGTCGAGCAGCGAGCCGCTCACGCCCACCGCGCGGCCTCCCTCGAGCTCGACGCGCTCGACGATCGCGTCCGACACGATCGTGGCCCCGGCTCTCGCGGCGCGAGGCAAATACGTGCGGTCGACGCCGAGCTTGGCCTCGTGGGGACAGCCGAAGTTGCAGCGACCGCACCCGTTGCAGTTGTGCGTGTTTCGCTGCATCGAATCGAATTTCACCCCGAGCGCCTCGCCGCCCTTCACGAAGAGCGCGGTGCTCTTCGAGCGGAGCGACGCAGGGACGTCCTCGATGTGAATGTCCTTGGCGACCTGATCGAACCACCGCTGCATTTGCGAGGGGCCGAGGTCATCGATCGAGAGCGCCGAGGACCACTCTTCGAGCACGTGTTCGGGCGCGCGAAAACACACGCCGCCCGTGAGCGGCGAAGAGCCGCCCACCATGCGCCCCGCGGTCACGTTGATCGAGGGCGAGTCGCCGATCCCCACGGCGAGCGTCATCGCGCCGTCGCGCCACACGTGGCGGACCGACTCGCTCTGCCGCATCGCGCCGTGCCGCGGCCCCGGAACATGCGGCCCCTCCTCGAGGACGATCACACGCTCGCCCGCCTCCGCGAGCGTCGCGGCCACGGGAGCCCCGCCCGAACCCGAGCCCACGACCACGGTGTCGCACTCGAGCTCGAGGGGCTTTGCGTACCTGCGCCCAGAGGTCACGTTCACTGCGAATCTCCTGGCGAACGAAGGCACGAGACCTCGGTGTGGGTCTCTCGTTGCGTGTCGGGGTGCTCGAACCAGATCATGCAAAGGATCGCCTTGGGCCCGAGGGCGATGGGACCAAACGCGGTCTGCTCGACGCGCTCGAGCGCGAGAGCGCGGGATTCGGGGTCGAGATCTGCCAGCGTGGGCATGCGCCGGATGAATAGTGGTGCGAGGATGTTGCACGCGAACAAGCACGCCCCGAGCACGAGCCGCGCGTTGCCGCCCGCCCGTCCGAGAAAGTCCTCGAGCTCGCGCACGAGCCACTCGATCCGCGCCGGGTCGGGCGCGCCGTCCTCCGTCGAGAAGAGCCCCTCTGCGAACACGCGGGCCCGCGCGAGGGTCCCGGGGCTCACAGGGTGACGCGGGCGCTCGTGGACCGCGTCTCCTGGCTCGGGCGGCGCGAGCGCGCCCGCGAGCGGAAGGGCGGACGAATCGTGCTTCTCCTGTGCGATCGGGAGGTGCATGCGACGCGCGACTCTGGCACGACTCGGTGACCGCGACAGCAGCGATCGACGCGCGCGAGCATCGAAGCAAGCACAAGCCCGTGATTCCGACCAACCGACGACGATGGTTCGAGCTGTTCTTCGCGTGGCACGTGCGCGGGCGGTTCGCGAAGCGGTTTTCGGCCGTTCGCGTGACGGGGCTCGAGCACCTCCGCGCCGAGCGCGAGAAGCGCCCGATCCTGCTCGTGAGCAATCACACGAGCTGGTGGGACCCGCTGGTGTTGTTCGACCTGAGTTTTCGCACGCTGAAGCTCGAAGGCTACGCGCTCATGGACGCCAAGAACCTCCGGGCGCTCCCGATGCTCGGGTGGATCGGGGCGTTCGGCGTCGAGATCGGCGACAAGCAAGACGGCGAGCGAGCGGTCGCGTACGCAGGGTCGCTGCTCGATCGCCCCGGGAGGTTCGTCGCGGTGTATCCGCAGGGACGAGAGCGGCCCGTGTTCGAGCGGCCGCTCGGGTTCAAGCCGGGCGCGGCGAGGATGGCGCTCGCGGCGAAGGTCGAGCCTGCGATCGTTCCGCTCGGGGTGCGGTACGAGTTCGGGCGTCACGAGAAGCCGGAGGTCTTGGTGAGCATCGGCGCGGCGATCGAGCGCGAAGCGGACGAAGCGACGATCACCACGTCCATGGAGCGCGCCGTCACGCGCGAGCTCGACGCGATCGAGGCCGCGGTGCTCCGAGGCGAGCACCGATCGTGGCCCGTGCACATCGACGGCGGCGCAGGGCCGAGCGTCGGAGAGCGCATCCTCGCGGGCGACGCGCCGCGCGTGCACCGTTGATTTCGTGGGCAGCGAAGCGCGCTCGAACGAAGGGAGCGGAGGCGAGCGAGCCTTGCACAGCAATGGCCCATACAATCAACCTACGAGTTGAATTGCGGCGCTTTCACGATGCAAAGCCCCGCCATCACTACGTCGTGGCGGGGCGCGCGGCAGCGCGGGTGGGGGCTGCGCTTCGCAGCACCGCGCCCAACGGGCTTTGATTTCTCAGGCAAGTCCGTCACTTGTGCGCGGCAGCAAGCGCTCATCATTCGTCAGCTGCGGCTGTCCCCCACCTTCAGTTGGGGGCAGCGAGGCCAATGCTGTACGCCGCAAGCGGCGCACACAGATTCGAGACAGCGAGACGGCGAGAAGGCACAACAGAGAGGAACACCGCTTTACAAGTGGCGCAAATGCTCCCAATCGCGAAGTGCGGCGCACGGACCGACTCTCGCTGCCCCCACCTTCAGTTCTCAGGATTGACCTCATCTCGAATTCGGCAGGCGCCGCAGAAAGTCCAGTCCAATTCCAATGGAGCACACAGCCGGGAGACGAGCGCCCGGCCTTTGCGCGACGGGGTCGCGAAGCGGCCAGGGCGTCCGCCTGGCCTTCGCGATCGTCTCGCCCGAGACTCGAGCCACCCAGCGATCGATCGCGGCGAGGCGTCGCAAGTTTCCAGCAGATCGCTTGGTGGATCGCGTTGAATCGTGGTGCCTGGGTAGGTCCGGCGGACGCCGAGCCCGCTCCGCGGAGCGCAAAGGCCGGGCGCTCGTCTCCCGGCTGTGTGCTGAAGGTGGGGGCCAGCCGCATGATGAATGCTTGCCGCTCCCCCCCCTCCCGCGCCCCGCGCTCCTCTAGCGCCCCGCGATCACCGCGCCGTGCACCTCGCGCAGCGCGCGAACGACGCGATCGAACACGGCCTTCGGGAGCACGGCGCCCTCGCGGCGAACGCGCGACGCGTCGACGTCGATGAGCCGGTCGAGCTTCACGTAGCTCACGCGGCCTTCGCGGTCCCACGGGCCGGCGCCGAGCTCGATTTGTGCTGCTCGCTCGTGGCGCTTGCTCGTGAGCGCGACGCCGACGAGCGATCCGTCGCGGCGGCCGATGAGCAAGACGGGGCGGTCTTTTCCCTGCGAGGGGTCGTCTTCGTACGAGACCCAGGTCCATACGATTTCGCCGGGATCCGCCTCGCCGTCGAGCGAGGGCGCGTACTCGACGCGAACGCGTTCGTCGCGCTCGTCGCGGGCGGGGGCGCGCTCTTGCTTCGGCTTCGATCGCGCGGCGCGCGGCTCCTTGCGGGACGGAGGCTTGTCGCGCCCAGACGGGAGCTTCTTGCGTGGTGACTTGCCGCCGAACAGCGACTGAAGCGCGCGGAGGATCCAGCGAAACAACGCGATCACGATCGCAGCGCTCCTCTCAGCGATCGAGCAGCGCGCGCGCGCGCTTGACGAGGGCGATCACTTCTTGGCGGGTGCGTTCGGACTCGTCGCGGGACGGGCCGAGCGCGCGCGCTTCGCCGATGACCATCGCGCACCGCACCGAGCGGAGCGCGGCCACTTTGGACAAGTGCGCGCCAAACGACTTCTCGATGTACTGCGCGGCTGGCTCGTACGCGACGCCGACGGGCTGAACCAGCACCGGCAGGTCCTTGCCTGCGACGAACGCCCCAGGATGAAACGGACGAATATCGTCGCCCGGATACGTCGTGCCCTCGGGAAACACGAGCACGGTCTCCCGTTCTTTGAGGGCTTTTCGCATGGCTTTGACAGCGCCCGCGCGAGAGTTGGTGTCCGAGCGATCGACGAAGAGCGTCCCCAGGTGCTTCGCGCACGCCCCTACGACGGGCCACTGCGACAAGTCCGCGCGCGAGAGAAACACCCCCGCGAAGCGCGAGCCGAGCAGCGGGATGTCGAGCCCCGAGCGGTGGTTGCTCACGACGATGCGCCCCTGTTCGCTCTGCGTCGCCTCGCCCTCTTGGAGCACGGTCACCGAGAACACCTCGAGGCACCGCCCGAGGAAGCGCCGAAAGTGACGCTGTCGCATCGCGCGTCGCGCCTCGGGGGCGACGGTCTTCTCGCGGGCGAGCAACCAACTGTACGAGCTCGCGACGAGGGCGCCGACTGCGGCGGTGCGAGCGGCGCGTCGGGCGCGTGCGATCGGGTCGACTTCGTCCATCGATGGGCGAAAGGTATCGCGCGGCGAAAAGGTTTCGTACCCTCTTCGCGCGATGGTCACCGTCGAGTTCACGAAGAACCTCGCGCGTCACGTCGAGTGCCCCTCGAAGCGCGTCGCGGGGGCGACGGTGGCCGAGGCGCTCGACGCGTATTTCGCTGAGATTCCTGCGGTGAAAGCGTACGTCCTCGACGAGCAAGGCGCGGTGCGACACCACGTCGTCGTGTTCGTGGACGGCGCGATGGTCCCGCGAAAGCAAGCGCTCTCCGAGCCCCTCTCGGAGGGCAGCGTCGTCAGCGTGATGCAGGCGCTGTCGGGCGGATAGCGCACATACAATCAAAGTATCTCTTGCTTGGCTCGAGTAGGTCGTCGTGTGGCGCGCGCGAGCGCGAAGGTCGGAGGAGCAGCGTTGAGAAAGATCCGAGTCGCTACGAGGAAGGGACTGTTTTGCGTCGACAAGCGCGGAGGTCGTTGGGCCGTGAGCCAGGCGAGCTTCGTCGGAGACACGGTCACGGCGGTGTGCCGAGACGCTCGTGACGGAGCGATTTATGCCGGGCAAGGGCTCGGGCACTGGGGCGTGAAGATGCAGCGCTCGCGGGACGATGGAGCGACGTGGGAGGAGCTCGCGGCGCCTGCTTTTCCTGCGATCGAAGGGGCGGAGTCGCACCAGACCAAGGACGGAAAGCCTTGGCCCATGCGGGTCGAGCAGCTCTGGACCATCGTCGCGAGCAACGCGTCGCGGCCCGGCGAACTGTGGTGCGGGACCGTCGGCGGAGCGCTCTTTCGGTCGCGCGACCACGGCGCTTCGTGGGAGTTTTGTCGCGCCCTGTGGGAGCACCCGTCGCGCGCCGAGTGGTTCGGCGGCGGCGCGGATGTCCCCGCGATTCACTCGGTGTGCGTCCACCCCGAGGACCCGGACGACGTCGTCGTGGGCGTCTCGTGCGGCGGCGTGTGGCGCACCCGCGACGGCGGCGCGAGCTGGACCCTCGGCGGAAAGGGGATGTTCGCGGCGTTCATGCCCGAGGCGCGCAAGTTCGACACAGCAATTCAAGACCCGCACCGGCTCGCGCAGTGCGACGCTGCGCCCGATCGCCTCTGGTGCCAGCACCACAACGGGGCGTTCGTCAGCGACGATCGCGGAGAGACCTGGAGATCGATCGACGTTCCACCGTCGGTGTTCGGCTTCGCGGTCGCGGCGCACCCGCGGGACGCGGACACCGCGTGGTTCGTTCCCGCGAAGAAGGACGAAGAGCGCGTGCCAGTCGACGCGGCGGTGGTCGTCACGCGGACGAGGGACAACGCCGCGAGCTTCGAGCAGCTTCGCGAGGGGCTGCCGCAAGCGTTCGCGTACGACATCGTGTTGCGCCACGCGCTCGCGGTAGACGCGACAGGGTCGCAGCTCGCGTTCGGCAGCAGCACCGGCGGACTCTGGGTCAGCGAAGACGGCGGCGATCGCTGGTCGATGGTCGACGCGAGGCTCCCGCCGGTCTACACGGTCGCGATCGACTGACGAGCGCGGCGCTCGCTGACGGCGACGACCGAGAATTTCACCGCTCGATTTGCAGACCGATCCGCGGCGTCCCGGGTTGAACAACGCGCGATAACCTGTGATCGTGCGAGGTATGCCTCGTTGGAATCGCCTGCTCTTGCTCGCGGCGCTCTCGGTCGCGTCGATCTCGACCGCCGTCGGCTGCAGCCCAGCCCAGCCCACCGCGTGCAACCCCTCGTGCCGCGAAGGGTTCACCTGCGTGGCGGGCGCGTGCGTCAACGCCTGCAACCCCGCGTGCGCGAGCGGCGAGCGCTGCGACACGACGGGAGGACGCGCGCGTTGCGTCGGCGGCGACGCAGGCAACGACGCGAGTCCATCGGACACGGGCCTCGCGACGGACACGGGCCTCGGGTCTCCCGATGGCGCCTCCGATGGCGCGCTCGGCGACTCGGGCGCCACGATGGACACGGGCACGAGCAACGACAGCGGCGCGCTCGACGCGACGAGCACGGACGCGAGCAGCATGGACAGCGCGACGACGGACTCGGGCGTCGCGATGGACAGCGCGCGCACCGACACGGGGCTCTCGGACGCGCCGAGCGCGGACAGCCCCGACGCGCGAACCGCCTGTGGAATGCCTGGCCAACGCTGCTGCGAACGCTGGTGCGCCTACGGCTCGACCTGCGAGATCGCGACGGGCGACACGACCGGCGTGTGCCGCGCGTTCGCGCCGGTCTCGGGCGAGTGCGTGGGCCCGACGACCTGCGCCGCGAGCAACGCGCGGTGCCGCGTGGGCCTGCAGTGCGGCGAGCGTCGTTGCATCCAGTGCATCGCGAATCCCGTGGGCGCGACGCGGCGCGTGGGCGACGCGTGCGCCAGCACCGACGAGTGCGACAGCGGCTTTTGCTTCGGCGGAAAGTGCTCGACGCTCTGCAACCCCGGCGCGGCGGGCGACAGCGCGTGCGCGGCGCTCATTCCCGGCGGCGTGTGCGGCGGCGGGACCTCGTCGGTCGCGGTCATGGCGAGCGACGCGGGCGCCGCGCGCACGTCGGTCCTCTCGTTCGGCGCCTGTCGCAAGGGCTGTCAACGCGAGAGCGACTGCGCCACGGGCGACGTGTGCTCGCCGGCCACCAACGAGGGCGTGGATCGACTCGATTTCGTGTGTCGCGCTCCGACCGCGGGCCTCTTGCCGGGCGGCGCGGCGTGCACGACCAACGCGCAGTGCGCCTCGAGCGTGTGCATCAACCTCGGCGGGGCGACGAGCGTGTGCTTCAGGCCGTGCGTCGCCTCCACGGATTGCCCCGCGGTCGCGCCGGTGTGCGTCGACATGACGTGGCTGCGACCCTCGGGCGGACTGCAGCCGGGCCGCGCCTGCGCCACGCGATAGCGCAGCCTGCCCCGCGTGCGCCGCGCGTAGCGGCTCAGAGGGCTGTGATCTCGTGCGAGGCGCCGTCGACTTTGGACGAGACGCTCGTGCCGAACGAGCGCCACGCGACGACGGCCGTTCCCGCGAGGAGGGCGACGATGATCGCGGCTTCAGCGGCCTTCTGGGCGCGGCGTCCCGCGGGGCGCAAGCGCCGTTCGCTGTCGGCGCGAACGCACTCGGCGGTGATCACCGTTCCATCGGCGCGGCGCTTGAGTTGGAAGCACGCTTTGCCGCCCGTGCTGCGCACCATCACTTCGATCTCGCGCGCGGTCATCGCCTCGAGTCGGTAGACGTCTTTGTCGCACGCGAGGCAGCGTCGAACGCTCGCGCCGCCGACCATCGCGGACCACGGCTCGCTGCACGGGCTGACGACCTTCAAGCGCTTCAAGATCGGGACGTTCGGCGCCGCGCCCTTCGCGGCCCCTTCGCACACCGCGAGCTCGGTCTCGAGCCCCACGCGTCGCGCGTGCTCGTCGAGCTCATCGAGCTTCTCGCGATCGAGCCTCGCGAGCTCGTGCCGCAGCTGATCGATTCGATGCTCGAGCGCGCTCCGATCCTCGCGATACGTCATCGAGCGATTGTCTCCCGATCACGGACGCGCGCACAACGGGCGCGGGCGCTTCACGAAAGGCGGTTCACGCGGCGGTGACCGTGCGGTACGCGCGGACGACGTCGACGAGCTTTCGCGCGCGGCTCTCGCGTTCGAGGTCGCTCACGCCGTGGGCGCGGTCGGGGTGCAGCGCGAGGACGAGCGCTCGAAACGCGTCGCGCACCGCGCGCTGGTCGCTGTCGGGCGCGACGCCGAGCACGGCGTACTCGGCGGCGAGCGGGTGGTGCATCGCGCGCGTGACGCGAGAGTGCCTGGCGCGGGGCTGCTCTGTTGATTGTGTGTGCTCTGTGTCTCGCGCCTGCTTCCGGGGTCTTCCGTAGAAGGTGTCCCTCGCCTCGAGCGGCGTCTGCTCGGCCGCTCCGTCGGGCAGGGGCCTCGCGACGCGGAAGCGAATCTCGGCGTCGCGCAGGGCGTAGAGGAGCTCGAGCCTGGCGCGTTGTTGCTCGGCGAGCAGGGCGTCGAGCTGCGCGGCGGCGATCACGCGCGTCGCGACGAGGGCATGACCGATGCGCAGGCCCCTCGCGTGGGCGTACATGCGGGCGCGCTCGACGGCGGGGCGAGAGATTCCCCAACGGCGCGCGGCGACGTCTCCGAGGCGAACGAGGGCGCTCTCGCTCTCGACCGCTTGAACGAAGCCTCGACGGAGATGGATCGCGTGCCGTCCCTTGGGCTCGATCAGCTCGAGTACGCCCGTCGCGTTGGCGCGATGGAGCTCGGCGAGCAAGTCGCCGAGCGTCGTGTCTCGCAGTCGTGATGCGATCTGCATGGCAGTAGCACCGCCGTTAGCACCGTCGCTCGGCCCCCAGCGAGTTTGCGGCGTTCTTGCGTCGGGGATTTGCTCGGAGAGTGAACAGAACAGGGCAGCGCGCGTCAGCGACGAAAGCGCCCGAAGAACCCACGCGCGCGGCGCTCGGCCTCTCCGGCGGTGGCGCCGAGCGTTCGCGTGGCGTGGTCCGCGGTGCGCGACGTCGCCGTGAGATAACCGCGGACGCCGCGGATCGCGTCGGTCTGACCGAGCTCGTCGAACACGCCCGAGCGTTCGAGCTGGCGATAGACGACTCGCGCGGTGAGCACCGCGAGCTGGCCTCGGTCGAACTGGCGCCGCACCGCGCCGCGATCATGACTCGCGAGCGCTCGGTCCATCGCCTCGATGCGCGCGCGCGTGTCTTCGTCGAGCCCTCGCATGCGTCGCGCGTCGGCGAGCGCCGCGCGCGCGCCGTCGTCGTCTTTGTTTTCGTGGGCCAAGAACGCGCGGATCACGCCGGTCTCTTCGGGCGGAACCCCGAGCGCGTGCAGCGAGTCGACGAAGCGCCGGAGCTCCTCTTTCATCGGCGCTTCCTGGCCGCGCTTGGCGTAGCAAGCCGCGCTCGCCCCGTGGCCGAGCGAACGAAACGCCACGTCGAGCGACTGGTCGCTGCCGGCTCGTATCGACCGTCCGCCAGACAGCACCGAGAGCGAGCGCTGCAGCGCGGCGGCGTCCGAGCGCTGTCGATCGAGCGCGCTCGCCTCGCGCGAGGCGAGGTCGCAGAGCTCATGGGTCGCAAACACGTACGCTCGCGCCCCGTGCAAGAGCGTCTCGAAGCCGCGAAACTGCACGCGATCGGGGTTCGTTCGCGACGCTTCGTACAGGATGATCTCGGGCGGGATCGGGACTGGGACGCGTTCGTCGAACTTGAGCGCGAGCAGCACCGTGAAGAACAGCGCGTGCTCGGTGTCGACGTCGATTCCCGTGACCCACGCAGGCGCGGCGGACTGCGTCGCGAGCAGCGCAGGGAGCACTGGACGAACGCCCTCGTCGCCGCCGCTCCGCACCACGCGCGCGCCCTCGGCGCGAAGCTCCCACAGCGCGAGCGAGAGTCGTCCGACGTCTGCGAGCGACAGGTGGGCGGGCGGCGCCGTGTTCGTTTGCGGCGCGGGCTGGCCATGGATGGAGCGCGCGAGGTTGGTCGCGGAGCGCACCGCGACGATCAGCTGCGCTCGGGCGTTTTGCACCGACGGGTCCGTAGGCGCGCGAAAGAGAGCAATTTTGCTCGCGACGTAGAGGTGCACCGCGGTGCAATCGATCTTCTCGCGCAACAGCTCTTCGTCGCTCTTGTGGCGCCGACACGACGCGGCGCCCGCGACGAGCGCGAGCGACGCGACGAGGGCGAAGCGGTGAGGCGCTAGGCGCAAACGTGCAGTTCGCGCGGGCGTTCTGTCTCCGATCACGGAGGCGGAGCGTAGCTCAACCGCCGCCGTCGAGCGTGCGCAGTCCGAAGCGTCGGATCGCGCGAAAGAGCGTGACGCGATCGATCCCCGAGCGGCGCGCGGCCTCTGCGACGTTGCCACCGCAGCGATCGAGGACCGAGAGGATGTACGTGCGTTCGAAGTGTTCGAGCACGATGCGTCGTGCTTCGCGGAGCGGCATGTGTGTGAGCGCCTCGTCGTACGAGGGCAGATCGAGGGCGGAGTCGTCGGAGTCGTTGACGGCGACGCTGAATCGGCGCGTTGAGACCATCGCGACGACGATCGCGAGCACCGCGCGTGCCAGAAACAGCTCGCGACTGCGTCACGCAGGCACGCTGCAGCCGAGGCGGCCACGCATCGCACACCGCCGCGTGCATGCAACGGTCGACGCGCTGATGCAACGGTCTCGAGGGCGCGACGACCGACCGGGAGCAAGCAAGCGCTTGGCATCGCCAGTGCATTGATGACGAGGCGGCCACGAGGAGGCCCACACAATCATGATCAGTCGTCACCTGGCGCTCGTTCTCTCGATCTTTGCGGCCACATCGCTCACCCATTGCGCGCAGGGCAGCTGCAATTTCAACATCTCCGACCGCGACGGAAACCAGTTTCCCACGTGCATCGAGCTCGTCGCGACGAGCACCGCGATCAGCACAACAGTGCTCAAGGACTACTGCGCGATGCAGAGCGGAACGTACGCGGCCTCGACCGCGTGCGACGGCAACACCGATGTCGGCCGCTGCCAACTTCCGACGCGAGAGACGCGCGATTCCGAGGGAAACGCGATCTCGTACTACTACCGCTACCGCTTCTATCGACCGCTCACGGTCGAACAAGCGCGCACTGCGTGCAGCTCGGTTGGAGGGACGTTCAGCGAGGTCACGCGCTGAGCGCCGTCCTGGCATCGCCGTTGCTCTGACGACACGCAGCACGACGACGTCGTGTCGAAGCGCTGCTTCATCACGGATCCACCCTCCATAGGAACACCACACCCATGAAACGTGTCTCGATCTCCACCGCTGGACTCTTGTTGCTCACGCTCTCGCACTGCGCTCCGACCACGAACAACACCGACGCCGGACGCGACGCGGCTCTCTCTCGGCCGGGCACAGCGATTTGCGCGAGAGTGAGGATGCTCAACTGCATGGGCGCCGAGATGTGCATGGCGTTCTTCAATGATCCCTCAACGACACTGGGGCCCAACGCCGCGCGATGCGCGACGCAGTTCAACGCGTTGGTCGCGTGCCTCGACACCAACGCTGCGAGCTTCACCTGCGAAACGTCCTTGCTCGCTAGTACGGGCGTATGCGCCTCGCCGTCTGCCGCCCTTGAGGCTTGCACGATGGGGCCGAACGACGGCGGCTCTGGGGACGCTACCGCGCCGACAGACAGCGGCGTCCGCCCGTTGCCCGCGCCCGAGGCGTGGCCGATGGGCACGGATACTCAAATCGAGCTCTCGGGCTGGAGCACCGGCGCGAGCAGCGGTCCAGGCGGCGGGGCATCACTCGACATCGGTCCGGTCGGGACGCCGACGAACGCGCGGATCTTTCAGTTTTCGGGGGTCGTTCACGGCGGTATGGCCACCGACTGCCGCGTGGGTCTCCTCTACGATGCGAGCGCGGGCGCATACACGTTCAGCAACGACATGAACCTCACCCAAACCTGCATGCTGACCGGGAGCGATCGCGCGACGTCCCTCTCGTTTACGGGAGCGCGCGTGCTCTTTGATTCGCTCGGACGGCTGGCGGTCGAAATCACGGCGCGCGCTTCCGGAGGATCGCTCAACGGAGAGAGCGGCCAGGTGACGGTCGCGTACAACAACTGAGCGACGCTCGGCAGCGGGGGAGCGTCGGCGCACCAATATTCGAGACGTCAGCGAAATAACAGCCTCACTGCACGACGCTGGCGGGCGGCTTCGAGACCCGTGAACGATGGAGGGAGGGGCGCCAGCGCGCCGTGTCGCGACGCGATCCAGCGCGGCTCACAGCAGCGTGATCGGAGTCGTGCCGATGTACGCGATGCGAACCGACGTGTCGAGCCTCCACCCAGCGGTCGTCGTCGTCGCGGAGGTTCGCTGCTCAGCGTCGAACAAGAAGCGCGCCGACGGCAGAAGCATGAGCAGTGATGGCGGAATGGTGACCTGTCCGTCGCGCGCGGGCGCAGAGCAAGCGAGGTTGTAGTCTGCGAGCGACACGGTGACTTCGACCGAGCCAATCGCTTCGGCAGTCCAACGAACCAACAGCGGGCTCGAGCGTTCGTACTCGCCGCCGAGCCTCGGCGCAGAGAACTCGAGCCGCGCGGACCGCATCGGAAGCGGAAGTTGCGCTTCGAACGCTGGAATCATTCCTGCGCCTGCGACTCGAACGTCCACCATTCCCCCAGGCGCGAAGTTCGCGGAGCGATCGGAATAGCGCAGCATGCCGTCGGGCTCGAGCGAGACAGAGTCCGTTCCATTGCCAAACGACACAGCGCCGGCCGACACGTTCGGGCGCGGATCTTCTCCGCCGGCGCAGAGGCGATACACGCAAGCGCCTTCGCGCGCCATCTCGACGCAAGTCGGCGGCGCGCCTCGTTTCGCGACGACAGAGAGGGTCTCGGGCAGAGTCTCGGCGGTGCGGACCATGACGATCGCAGTGATCGACCCCAGCAGCGCCTCACCCGCATCGGAAGCATCTGTGGGCGCCCCTGCGTCACCCGCCAAGCATGCGTTGACGGCGGCCAATTCGGCCGTGCAAATGGTCGGCAAGTTACCGACCGGAAACTGCTCACACGTCGCGCTCGGCGCGGCGCGATCGAGGCACTCACCGTACACATCGAAAGGAGCAAAGCACTCGCGTCGCCGCAAGATGGTGTCTGCGTCGAAGAGCATTCCGCACTGCGCGGCGGACTCGCAGTTGAGCATGCGCAAGCGAGCGCACGTCGCTGCCCCACGCATCGGAAACGTCGCGTCGAATTCCGACGCGTCTGATGAGTCCGTCGCGTTCGTTGCATCCGACGTAGCGCCGTCATTCGTGGCGCCACTGTCCATCGGCGGCGGAGGCGTTGTGCATCCTGCGATGTACGCAAGAGCACTGAAAGGGCAAAACAACCAGCGATTTTGGGAGTTCGACATGTCGAGCCCGTCCTCGGTGAAGGTCCGATGTGTTGTTCGCTGAAGAGCGAGAACCGATCACCGGACGCACTCACCGTGCCGACGCGCTCAACGCAGGTTGATCGTCGTGGGTGTGTTGCTCGCGAGCAACGCGCTGATGGTGAACTTCCACCCTGCGTCGATGAGCCCGACGTCGTTCAGGTGTGTCGCGCTCAACGTCGTTGCCCCTGCCGGAAGCCGCATGAGCAACGCGGACGAAATCTCGAGCGAGCCCGAGCGCGGCGATCCCTGACACTCGATTCGGTGGACGCCATTGCGCAGCGTAATCTCGATGCTCCCGAGGTCCTCTGCGGTCCAGCGAATCGGCAAGGCGCTCGACCGATCGACCATCGCGTCGTTCATCGGTTCGGACAGTGAAAAGCGAGGCGACCTCGTTCCGATCTCGAGGTTGATCGTCCGCGAAGGAATGCCCGAACCGCCCGCGATGACGACGCCGACGGTCGCGCCCGCAGCGAAGTCGAGATCCGTGAGGTTGGGGTATCGCATCATCGCGTCGGGGCTCATCGTCTCTCGAATCGAGTTCTGCACGAGCGTGATGTCCCCTGCAGAGACATAGGGGCGCGTGTCTTCGAGTTCCGAACACGTCGAATACACACAGCGCGCGCCGTCGTCTTGCAGCCGCATGCACGGCTCCGGCTCGGCGCCGCGCCGCGCGCTTGCGATCACGGTCTCGCGGCTGCTCTCGTTGACGCGGTTGAGCACGGTGACGAGCACCGTTCCCTCGAGGCTCGCGCTCGCGTCGACGACGCCCGAGTCGCTCGGCGCGCCGGCGTCGCTCATCGCGCACGCGCCGACCGCCGAGAACTCCGCGGTGCACACCGTCGGCGACATGCTGAACTGATCGCACGTGAGCGTCGCGGCCGATCGATCGAGGCAGTCGACGAACGCGTCGAAGAGCGGGGCACATCGCGCCGGAATTCCCAGCGACGACGGGCTCAGGCTCGATTCGCACATCGCCGCGTTGCTGCAATTGAGCATACGTAGTCGCGCGCAGGTCGCGGCGCCGCGACCCGACGTGCCTCCATCGGGACTGCTCGCGTCCGCTGGGGCGACGTCTGGCGTGGCGCTGTCCGCGGGCGGCGTCGCAGTCGGCGGACAGCCCGCGATGAACACGACGAGACCGAGTGAGCAGACGAGCGAATGACCGTTGGAATGCGACTTCATCGATTGAGTCCTCGAGAGCGTAGTTGGTGTGTGCATCGCCGCGACGAGCAGCGTCGCCCGTGGTCAATGCGCCACGCATGCCAACACCCCTAGATCACCGTCCCCAGCGGTGAACGAGCGGACAGTTGCTCGCGATCGCGTGCGGCGCTTCAGCGAGGTTCGCTCGTGCGACGCGCGCGTGCGACGCAGGACCGACGCATCCGTGCGTCGCCGTCGCGACGGTGCGTCACTCGCCGACGTCGGCCTCGTCGTCGCGGCGAAGGTCGTAGCGGCGAATGGCGCGAAACAGCGTCGCGCGATCGACGCCCGCGCGTCGCGCGGCCTCGGCGACGTTGCCCCGGGTGTGCTCGAGCAACAGCGTGAGGTAGTGGCGTTCGAAGCGCTCGAGCAACGCTGTCTTCGCTGCGCGAAGCGGCATGTTCTCGAGGCCATCGAAGCCAGCGCTCTCGCCGGATAGCGCGCCCACGGTCTCGCGCGCGTTGTGCGCTCCCGTTTGCGTGAGCGAGGGTTGCGTTCGGAGGACAGCCCACTGCTCGAGATAGTTGCGCAGCTCGCGGACGTTGCCGGGCCAGCGGTGGCGAGCGAACGTCGCGAACAACGCCTCGTCGAGCGCCATCGACGTGTCCACGCCGCGCTCCTTCGCAACGCGATCGAGCAGCGACGACGCGAGCACCGGAAGATCGTCGAGCCGCTCTCGCAAGGGCGGCATGCGCACTTGAATGACGGCGAGGCGATAGAACAAATCCGCGCGAAATCGCCCGTCGTTGATCTCGCGACGCAGGTCGCGGTTGGTGGCCGCGATCACGCGAACGTTGACCTTGCGCACTTTGCCGCTGCCCACACGACGGACTTCACCTTCGCCGAGCGCGCGGAGAAACTTCGGCTGAAGCTCGAGCGGGAGCTCGCCGAGCTCGTCGAGAAAGAGCGTTCCGCCGTCGGCCCGCTCGAAGGCGCCAGCGCGATCGCCGCTCGCGCCGGTGAAGCTCCCTCGGTCGTGACCAAAGAGCTCGCTCTCGGCGAGCGTCGGCGGGAGCCCTCCGCAGTCGACGATCTCGAAGGGAGCCTTCGCGCGCGGACTGTGGTCGTGAACGGCGCGCGCTGCGAGCTCCTTGCCCGTGCCGCTCTCCCCAGTAATCAAGACGGGGGCCGACGTCGGCGCCGCGCGAGAGAGCGACGCGTACACCGCCCGCATCGCGGGAGAGCTTCCGATGAGCGCGCCGAACGAGCGCGACGACGAGAGCTCGACCGAGACCATTTCGTCCCCGAGCTCGAGGCGGATCTTCGTGCGTCCCAGATCGAGCTCGACGGATTTGCGTACGAGCGCGTCGCGCACATGAACGCCGTGCAACAGCGTTCCGTTGCGGCTGCCGAGGTCGCGGACGACCACGCCGTCGGCGCCGAGCTCGAGCTCGCAGTGAAACCTGCTGACCGTGCTGTCCGTGAGCACGAGGAGATTGCCCTCGGCGGTTCCGATCGTGATGCGCCCGTCGACCGCGTCGCACGCCGCCCCAGCGTTGGGTCCCGATACGACGCGCACTCGCGCGTGACGAAGCTCGATTCGATCGCGGCCCGCGCCGCGGACCTCTTCAGTGCGCACCAACGATTCGCCTCCACAGATGCTCGGCGAGCGTATCACGGTCGCTACGGTCGAACCTCGAACACCGTCTGCGCGGCGTTGTTGCTGTACGAAGCCACCCCGCGCAGCGCGCCCGTCTCGTGGTCGATCCAGATCCCCGAGACGCCGCCGAACAATGAAGCAGACGGAGAGGGAATACGCGCGAATCCATCGATGCCAAACCGCTCCTCGAGGGCCCCCGAAGGGTCCAACATCGTCACAGCGGCGTTTGCTCCGACGCGCGCGCCGATAAGCGCAGAGCCATCGCAGCGCACGAGCATCGCTCGATCGAAGAAGTACGCAAATGACCAGACCGCCCCAGCTACGACATATGCTCCACCGTTGCCGTAAGACAGGTCCGGTTCTCCGTCGGGCCGAAACCGCACAATCATTGGCGGCGACGCGGCGTCGTTGTATTCCGCAGACACGCCTCCGCTCACGTAGATGCGTCCAATCCCATCGACGCCGAGCGCGCGAGCGTTGAGATGGCGACCGGCGCGATGCTCCGACGCGCCGTTGTTTCCAAACGACTCGACGAGGCCGCCGAGAGAGTTGTACCGAACGACCCGCGCGAACGCCGTCCCGGTCGTCGAGCCTACAGCGAGGTAGTCGTCGCCGTGCTTCGCGACGGCGTAGTACCCGTTTGTCGCAGTGTCCACCACGGGAAGTGCGCGGTTGAACGTCGAGTCCGGAGAGCCATCTTCGTCGAGTCGAGTGAGCACGCCGGCACTGTTGCGCGAGAACGGGTGCTCGTTGCTCCCCGCCACGATGACGCGGTCGTCGCCGTCGATCACAACGGCGTGCAACACGACAGCGTGGAGGGGATCGGACGGACTCACTCCGGGCCGATAGTCGAGGTACCCGTCGGTCGCGAAGCGGCCATCGAGCGAGCCCGACTCGTCGAGCCTCACGACCAAGCCTCGGCGGAGAGACTCGCGAGTGAACGCTTCACCCACCAACACGACGCGGCGGCGCGAGTCTGTCGCCACTCCATACGCGACGAGATCCAGCGCGCTCGCGAGCGGGCCGCGAACGCACACGCGGCCATCGACTCCGAACGTACGGTCGACCTGAAGATCGCTGCGAAGCCGGACAACCGCCGCGTCGAAGCGCCCCGCGAGCGAGCAGCCGCGAATGCCTCCCGCGAGCAAGACCCTGCCGGCGTGGTCGCGCGTGGCGGTCTTGACGTGAAAATCCCACGGCGCACCACCGTCGGTCGACGCGACCCCAAGCTGTGCGCTTCTAGCCACCACGCCGCGAAACCCGCCTGCGTCGCACGCAGGAGCAACGTCTGAAGCCACGTCCGAAGCGACGTCCGAAGCGACGTCCGATGCAGCGTCCGCGTCGGCGACATCGGTGTCTACGCTCGCGTCGAGCGGCGCACGCCCGACGAACCCCGAGCACGCAGTGAGCGTCACTGCGAGACACATACAATCAATCCGCGCCCTCAAAACCTACCTCCCAACGCGACTACTCCCCCGCTCGCCGACGCGCCAACGGACACCGTCGTCGAGCGACGAGGCACGAGCGCGTCGATCGTCCCCGCGATCGCGAGGCCGGCGCCGACGAGGTACCCGCCGATCGCGACGCCTAGCATCACGCCACCGTCGCCGCGCAGCGACGAGCACGCTCCGCTCGGGTCGTTGGGGCCGAAGCACTCGTTGTTGTACCGAACGGCGAGCGACTCGCGCGCTCCGTGGCCAGCCGCGCCGATGACCACCGCGGCGAGCGCCCCGCCCCACAACGCCCAGGACGCGGGGCGAGGCCCGCGCGCGAGCGCTTCGCGCGGCGCGACGAGCGCTTGCGCGCGAGGCTGCGGATCGGGCGAGCGGGCAGGCAGAACAACGGCGTCCGAACGCGGCCCGCGCTCTTCAGCGCGGAGCGTCGCCTCCTCGCGCGCAGGGACGTCGGGCGTGATCTCGATCGGGCGCGAGACCGTGAAGTAGCCCTCGGCGCGCACCTCGAGGCGATGCGATCCAACCAGCAAACGCAGCGGTTCTGCGCGCTCCGACGCGCTCGCACTCGCGACCGGCTCTCCGTCGATCCACACCGTCGCGGACGGGACGTTGCTCACGACGACGAGCGTCCCGACGCGGCGCCGAATCGTCGCGTAGGCCTCTTCGAGCGCCGCTCGGTTGCGTTGAATATAGGGGTGCTCGGCGCTCGCTAGCGCCTCACGAAGATGACGCTCGGCGAGCAACCAACGCCCGAGAGACTGTTCGGTGACGGCGATTTGCGCGAGCGCGACGGGGCTGTGTCCCTGCTCCCATGCTTGCTGAAACAACGCGAGCGCCGCTTCGTCGCGGCCCGCTGATCGCTCTGCGACGCCGCGACGAACGAGCTCTTCGGGCGCCACGATGGGCGAGGCGCTCGGGGCCTCAGGCGCGGATTGTCCGTGGGCGAGGCGCGACGCGAGCGCGGCTGCGACGAAGGACACAACAAGCGACGGTGGTCGTCGAACGAGCATGGATAGGCCCCCCTTACTCCGCAGGCAAAAGCGGAGCGCCATTGTTGGCTCGCGGCGCCGGCGGCGACGAGCTCACCGTCGTCGACGCGACCGGAGCCCTCGAATTCGTGGGTACACGGCCGGTCGGCCGCTGCGCGCGAGAGGCGCTTCTCGACGGTTCGCGGGTCGGCGACGGCGTCGCGACCGAGGGCGCAGGGGCCGTCGGCGTCGCCGTATTCGCGACGACCGTGCGGGGCGGCGAGGCTGTCCCGACGCTCGACGCGGGCGTCGCGCGCGCCGTGGCGACGGCGGGCGGGATGGTGCGCGACGAGGCTGCGGGCGCGGCGATGCGCGTCCGACGCACGAGCGGGACCGCCACTCCTGCGACGACCGCGAGCAGCGCAGCGACGAGGAGCGACGCGTCGCGCGCTCGTCGGGTCGCGCTCTTGGACGGCGCTGCGTTGTGCACGGTCGATACCGGCGCGATCTCTTCGGTGATCCGCGTCGGGGTCTGTTGCAGCAGAGCCTCTTGTGACGGGTCGAACGACTCGGTCATCCGATGGTCGACGTGACCGTCGATCGCGTCGTGATCGTCGATTCGCTCGCGCGACGTCTCGAAAGAAACCCGATCGACCAGCGCTTCGAGGGACAACGCAACGCCCGCCTGCCTGGCCGAGTCGATCAGCGCATCGCGCAGCGCCGCAGCCGACTGCACGCGCGCGGAGGGCTCGGGTTCGAGCGCTCGCGCGATCGCCTCGGCGATCGCCTCGTCGATCGACGGAGCGACCGCGTCGACGCGGGGCGGTCGCTGCGTCAGCAGCTGCGCGACCACCGTGTTGAAATTAGGCCCCACAAATGGCGGACGCCCCGCGCACAGCTCGAAGAGCACGGCGCCGACGGACCACAGGTCGCTCCGCGCGTCCGCGTCGTTGCTGCTTCGCGCTTGTTCGGGGGCCATGTACTGCGCGGTGCCGAGCGCGACGCCGGACTCGGTGACGCTCGGCTCGTCGCGAGACGGCTCGAGCGCGCGCGCGATGCCGAAGTCGATGAGCTTCGGCGTGATCTCTTGCGACGCCTCGTGCCGCGCGAGAAAAATGTTGTCCGGTTTGACGTCGCGGTGAACGAGCCCGCGCTCGTGGGCGTACACGAGCGCGTCGCACACTGCGACGGCGATGGCGAGCGACGCAGCGAGGGGGATCGGCGCAGCGAGCAGCGCGCGGAGGGTGCAGCCGTGCAAGAGCTCTTGGACGATGAAGACGGTCCCGTCGTCGCCTTGTCCCAGGTCGAGCACGCGGACGACGTTGTGGTGCTCGAGGCCGCTCGCGAGCCTTCCCTCGCGAACGAAGCGACGCAGCGCGCGCTCTTCGCTCGCCTCGCGCGGCCGCAACACCTTGAGCGCCACGGAGCGTTTGGCGCGCGTGTCCACCGCCTCGAACACGGTCCCCATCCCGCCCTGACCGATGATCGCGCAGAGGCGGTAGCGCCCCGCGACGACGTCACCGACCCGCGGCATTCGGCTCTCTCTGCGCCATCACTCTTTGTGACCATAACAGATGCGTGGCGGCCGACGGAACGTGTCGCGTGCGACACGCATCGCCCACAATCGACCGGTCGCGAGCCCCGCGCTCGGGGGGCGGCCTGTCAGCTCCTTACGCGCGCGGCGACGGGCTCCGGCCTTGGTCGGCCACACGCGTCGCGCTCACCCCTTCCAGTGCGGCGGCCAGGTCTTCTGAATGATCGGCAGCGCTTCCATCCGCGCGATGTACGCGCGCATCCACGCGGGGGTCTTGTCGCCGAGCCCGTTGTCCGGCTCGCGCTCTTCGACGCGGACGAACGCGCGCATCACAGGAAAAGCAGCCCAGTCCGCGAGCGATGGCTCGTCGCCGCCGAAGTACTGCGCGCTTCCGAGCGAGCGCTCCCAGTGCGCCAACTCGTGCACGATCGCCTCGATCGCCTTGTCGATCGCCGCGCGATCGCGGCCCTTGTCCGCAGGGCGAAAGAGCGTTTGGACGAACAGCTCGCGCTGCAAGGGGTAGAGGTAGTGGTCGGCTTCGGCGGCCATCCGGCGGTTGCGCGCGCGATTGGCGTTGCCGCTGCCGAGGATCGAGCGCTCGGGGTAGCGCTCTTCGAGGTACTCGACGATGGCGTTGCTCTCGTACACAACGACGTCTTCGTCGACGATGGCCGGCACCTTGCCGCGGGGATTGACCGCGAGAAACGCCTCGGATTTGAGCTCAGCGACGTTGAACTGCAGTCGCTTCCACTCGTAGGGGAGCTGCTTGTGCTCGAGGACGCACCACACCTTCCACGCGAACGGTGAGCCCGAGCCATAGTAGAACGTGATTGCCATGGTGCGAACGTTGGTAGCACCCCGCCGCGCGGGGCCTCGTGAAGAAAGATTGCGCTCGCTGCTCAGCGCCTCGTCGCGCGGCGCGCTTCTGCTCGTGATGGTGTGCGCGCTGCCGTTCGTGGCGTGCAAGCGCAAGTCCGATCCGTACGAGCATCGCCCTCGCCCTGCGATGACGGCCAGCGAAATCACAGACGGAGAAGTCGCACCGCCGACCAGCGCCGAGGGGCCCGAGGTCGAGCGCGCGAAGGTCACGATGACGGCCCTGCGCGCGGTCGTCGGCTTCTGGCGCCTCGAGCAAGGCGGGCGCACGCGCTGCCCGACGCTTCGGGACCTCGCCGCCGCGCCTTCGAGCGGCTTCGATCCCAACACGATGACGCTCGATCCGTGGGGGAGGCCCTTCGAGGTCGATTGCCTCCAAGGGATCGTTCGACTGCGCTCGCTCGGCCCGGATCGACAGCCGAACACGCCCGACGACATCATTCGGTTCTGAGCCATGACCGTACGCTTCGCACTTCGATCGACGCTCGTCGCGATCGCGCTCGTGATCGCAGGCTGCGCGCCGGTGGCTCCGATGCCGGCCGACGCGGCGATGATGCCCGCGGTGGCGCGCATCCTCGATGAAGCAGGGGCCGTCGCGAACTGCCCGCAGGGGCGCATGATGCGCGTGACGTGCAGCCCCACCTGCGGAGACGGCGCGCGATCGTGCGCCAACGCGCCGGTGATTCGCGTGTGCGACGCCGGCCAGAGCGACACGGCGTGCATGATGGGCGCGGCGAGCGCCGTTCTCGGAGAGGGCAGCGCAAACTGTGGCGGACCGTGCACAGGCGTGACGGTGCTCTGCCCGGACACAGGCGCGATCAAGCTCGCGGGCTACAACATGGGCGGCGGTATTTTTGTGTGCGCGGCGCAGGTGCGTGCGCCCATGTAATCAACGCGACTGGAGAAGGTCGAAGCCGAGCTTCGCGACGAGCGCGGTCACGACGACGAGCACCACGACGCGAATCACGCGCTCTCCGCCGCGCACCGCGAGGCGCGCGCCGAGGGCCCCGCCGAGAAACTGCCCGACCGCCATCGTGAGCGAGACCTTCCAGAGGATCACGCCCTTGAGGGCGAAGAGGATCATGCTGGCGAGGTTGGAGGCGAAGTTGACGACCTTGGCGTTGGCGGTGGCTTCAGTGAGCGATTCGCCGAGCAAACCAACGCCGGCGATGATGAGAAACGTCCCGGTTCCTGGGCCGAAGAAGCCGTCGTACGCGCCGATGACGAAGCCGATGATGGTGCTCGCGAGCACGTGGTAGCGCTCGGGGACGCGCGCGGTCGGCGTGCTGCCCCCTCGCCGCAGCGCGAGAAACGCGGCCACCATCACGAGCAGCACCATCACGACGGGGCGCAGCACTTCTTTGGGCACGACGAGCACGAGCCTCGCGCCCGCGAGCGCCCCGAGAAATCCCGCAGGAAACGCGCCGAGCGCGCGACCGCCGTGCACCTTGCCGGCGCGCACGAAGCTCGCGAGCGAGGCGCCCGAGCCGAAGACGCTCTGGCCCTTGTTCGTTCCGAGCGCGATGTGCGGAGGGAGCCCCGCGGCGATGAGCGCAGGAAACGTCACGAGACCGCCCCCGCCCGCGATGGCGTCGATCGTCCCCGCGACGAAGGCCGCGATCGCGAGCGCACCGAGCGTCGTGGCCGACAGGTCCACCGCGATCTCTACTCGAGCGCGCCGGTCGCCGCCGCGACGCGCGACAATAGAACGCGCTCTTTCACCATCGCGGCCACCGTGGCCATGTCGTGGTGCAGCTCGCGATCGCCGTCGAGCGTGCGAACGCGCTCGCGGACGCACTCGTGCGCGGCGCGCGCTCCGGTCCCGGCCTTCAGCGGCAAGCGAAGATCGAGCCCCTGCGCCGCCACCATGATCTCGATCGCGAGCACCTGCCTCAAGTGCTCGACCACGCGCGCGGCCTTCGTGGCCGAAATCGATCCCATGCTCACGTGGTCTTCTTTGCCCGCGCTCGAGGGAATCGAATCGACGCTCGCCGGGTGGCAGAGCACTTTGTTCTCGCTCACGAGCGCCGCGGCCGTCACCTGCGCGATCATGTAGCCCGAGTCCAAGCCCGTGTCCTTCGCGAGAAACGGCGGGAGCCCCGAAGACAGCGCAGGGTTCACGAGCTGCTCGAGCCTGCGCTCGGAGATGTTCGCGAGCTCGGCGCACGCGATCGCCAACAGGTCCAGCGCCAGCGCGAGCGGCTGTCCATGAAAATTACCCCCTGAAATCAAGTCCGCGTCGCCGTCGCTCCCGACGAACACGAGCGGGTTGTCCGTGGCGGCGTTCATCTCGCGGGCGAGCACCTGGCGGATCCAGGCCATCGCGTCGCGCGAGGCCCCGTGCACCTGGGGCATGCAGCGAAAGCTGTACGCGTCCTGGACTTTTCCGCAGTTGATGTGGCTCTCGGCGATCTCGCTCTCGGCGAGCATGGCGCGGAGGTTCTTCGCGCACGAGAGGGCTCCCGGGTGCGGGCGCACGCTGACGACGCGCTCTTCGAAGGGGCGCGAGCTTCCCTTGTGCGCTTCGAGCGACATCGCGCCCGCGAGGTCCGCGTGCTTCGCGAGCGACTCTGCGTCGTCGAGCGCGAGGGCGCCGATGGCCAGCATGAACTGCGTCCCGTTGATGAGCGCGAGGCCCTCTTTGGCCTGCAATTCAACAGGCGAAAGCCCAGCGCGCGAGAGCGCTTCGGCGCCCGAGAGCACCTCGCCTTTGTACTCCGCGCGCCCCTCGCCGATGAGCACCAACGCGAGGTGCGCGAGCGGCGCGAGGTCACCGCTGGCGCCGACCGAGCCCTGCGTCGGGATCACCGGGTGCACACCACGATTCAACATCTCGCAGAGGAGCTCGATCACGACGAGCCTCACGCCCGAGTGGCCGCGCGCGACGACCTGCGCGCGAAGGAGCGTCATCCCTCGGACGACCTCTGTCGGCAACGCGGGCCCGACGCCGCACGCGTGCGAGCGAACGAGGTTTCGCTGCAGCGCGCGCACGTTGTCCGCGGAGATCCGCGTCTCGGCGAGAAACCCGAAGCCCGTGTTCACGCCGTACACCCTCGGCGCCGCGTCTCCGCCGTCTGCCACGAGGTCGATCGCGCGGCGCGCGGCGTTGACCTTGTCCTTCGCAGCAGGGTCGATCGCGACGCGCGCGCCTCGACGCGCGACAGCGACGAGATCATCGAGCGAGAGGTCCGAGCCAACGAGCACAGTGTCGGGAGAGTGGGTCATGCGGTCGATCCGTTACGGGCGCGGAGGATCGCAGACTCAGAGGGCGTTGGAGTGGGATTTCGGCGATCGATCGACGACACGACGCGTCGCTTCAAATGCTGCGCGATCACCGGTCGGGCGCGTGACGCAGCCCGCGCGCATGCAAATTACGGCCGGGCCTGCGCCCCCGAGACATCGGAAGGCTTTCGTGTGTGCTTGGCCGCGATCGTCTCGACGAACTCCTGCAATTGCCTCGCGCGAAACTCGTCCTCGGCGCGGACGAACGCGAACGTCGGAGCTTCGATCGCGCCGAGCCTGCGCTTCTCTTGCTCGGCGCCCATCCCGAGCGAGACCTTGGTGGCGCCCACCGAGAGCGCTTGCGCCACGACCGAGAACAACAGCTGACGGTAGGGGCTGACGTCGTCGTGCTCGAAGCCCTGGTAGTCGACGCCACAATACAGCGCACGAACGTCGCGATCGACGCAACGCAGCGCCCCCCACGCCGCGAGGTGCCCAGGACGCGCGCGATCGTACAGCGCGAGCAACGTCCACCCGCGTGTTCGTGCGTGCTCGCGCAAGAGCTCGATCGGCAACGGAAACAAGTTGATCCGCCGATTGCGCGCCGCGACCGAGAGATACATCGCGTGCATCCGCGCGAGCGTCGGCTCATCGGGAGCGTGCTCGGCATCGAAGCAGCGAACGTCGAATCGCTCCTGATTTCGCAAACGATCGCGCAAGAACTGGCGCTTCGATTTGCTCGACGCCGAAGCCACAAACGACTCGATCGCCCCCTCGGGCAAGCTCAGCTCGAACGCAGGCAACAGCGGCGCCGGGACGAATCCCTGCCCGATGAGCACGCGCTCGACCTCGGCGTCCGCGCGTAGATCTCTGAGCACCACCGTCGAGAGCGCTTGCTCGCGCGCGATGCGCGTCGCCTCTTCGACCAGGGCGACGAGCGCTGCGCTGCGCTCGGGTCCCGGTCGCAAGTAGAGGTGCTCGCCTTCGGACGCGAGCGTTCCCATCACGAGGGCGGGCGCAGTGAACAAGAGAGGATCGTCGCGACGCGCGAGCTCGAGCGCGTCGCTCACCTCTTCGCTCATGAACGCGTCGTCCTTCAACAACGACAGAGAGAACGGCGCCGCGGCGGCGAGCCCCTGCCCGTCGCTCACCGTCGTATAGAAGAACTTCCAGCGATTTTCGGGACGAATCGCGTCGGGACCGAACGCGCGCTCCGCGGCGGCGAGCGACGCTGTGTCGATGTAGCCAGAGCGGTCGAAGACAGAGTTCCACCGAGACGCGTCGACGTTGGCGATCGACTGGTGTGTGCGAACATCGAAGGTCACCTTCGTGTCTTCGGCCAGGGATCTCGTTCGCTCGGTCACTCGACGGGCGGATTCGGCCCGCAAAAACGGCGGCAGCACCTGCTCGAACTGCGAGCGCACCTCGTCGCGGGTCACTCCGACCCGATCGAGCACCGCGGGCAAGTGCGCTGCGATCCGCTCGAACAACGCGCGAACCTGCGCCTCGGTGTGGTTTGCGTTGATCGCGATGCGAAGCCCTCCCAGGTTCGCAGGCACCGCGGGAAACCCCGACACGTTGACGTGAAACCCATCGTCCGCGAGCGCGTCGGCCACGGAGTACACGGCCTCGGCGCGGCCGAGCGCGATGAAGCGAATGGGCGCCTCGTTTTCGATCACCGTCGGGATCTCGAGCTCGCGACAACACTCGTTGGCGAGCGCCACGCGCGCGGCGAGCGTTCGCTGGAGCGCCGGAAGCTCGTCGGACAAGTGAAGCTCAGCGCTCGCGATGGCGACACCGAGATCTCCGGGCCGAAGCGGTCCCGAAAACGCGTACGGGCCTCCGACCAACCGCGCGTTGTCGATCACCTTGCGGTCCTTCGCCACGACCGCAGAGCCGCCGCTCGCGAACGCCTTCGCGAAGGAGGTCACCATGACGACGCGCTCGTCGAGCGCGAATCGCGAGAGAAAATGCCCGCGGCCGTGACGTCCGGCCCAGCTCATCCCGTGCGCGTCGTCGACGTAGAGCCTCACGTTGGGCGCGAGGTCGAGCAGCGATCGCAAGAAGGACGACGGCAGATAGTCTCCGTACATCGAGTAGACGCCGTCGCAGCAGAACCACACTTCTTCGTGTGTTCGCGACAAGCGCTCGATGAGCTCTGCTGCTTCGTCGAGCCTGCCGTGACGCACCACGTGCTTCTTCGCGCCCGAGCGCGCGCACTGCAGCGTGAGCGCGTCGTCCACCGATCGATGCACTTGGTGATCGGTCACGACGGCGGTCTTCTCGGTGATGAGCGCGGGCAACACGATGTGGTGGGCCACGCTTGTGCTCGGCGCGACGAGCACTTCGTCGACGCCGAAGATCCGAGGCAACAGGTCCAGTTCGAGCCGCTCGTAGAGCGGGTTGGACAAGTAGCCGCGGCTGTAGCTCGTCTGCGAGCCGAATCGCTCGAACGCCTCGGCGCCCGCACGAATGAGCCGCGGATCGAACTCGAGCCCGAGGTACGAGCAGCTGCCGAACGACAGCAGCGCGCGCTCGTTGATCGTCAGCGACCGACCGACGAAGCGCTCGTCGCTGGCGCGGAGAAAATAGTGTCCACGTTCGCGGCCAGCGCTGTGCACGCGCGCGACCGCGTCCCGAAATCCAGAAGCGTCCACGAACAACTAGTGTGCGTGCGTCGCCTCACCCATTCTGGAATCATCCGAGCGCTTCGAGCGAAGTCGCGCCACGGCATCACGCGCGGCGAGCCACCCCGAGAGCACCGCCGCGCCCGCGTGATCGCCCGGAGGCCCCGCGGAGTTGCCGAGCCAGTACACGTCCGACGCCGGGTCGTACGTCGGCAGCCGTCGAAAGTCCCTCGGCGGGACGCGCGGGCTCGCGAGCGGAGCGAAGCCGAAGCGCGCCTCGTACGACGCGGGATCCATGAGCTTCTCGTAGCGAACGGCCCGAGAAAATCCAGGGATCGCGCGATCCAGCCTCTCGCGAATCGCCGCCAGCACCGAGCTCGCTTCGAGCGCGTCGAGCTGCCTCGTGCCGCGCGCGAGCGGGACGAACCCGCTGATCGTCCACGGAGCGCCTTCGGGCTCGCGCAGGTCCGAACGAAACACATGAAAACTGCACACCGACGGCCGCTCGCCTCGGTCGAGCGCGCGGAGGTGATCGGCCGCGCCGCGCTTCATACAGCCGAGCGTGTGAACGCCTTCGGGAAACGCGAGCGACGGGTCGAGCGCGAAGAACACCGCGGCCGCCTCGAGGCCCGAGCGTGACGACGAGGGGTACTCGTGCCAGCGCCCGCGGCTCGAGAAGAGCGCGGCGGACTCGAATTCTCCCAGCGAAGTGTCGATGAGGTGCGCTGGGCCCGCCCGCTCGTGTCCGTGACACACACAATCAACGAGCAGCTCGCCGCCGAGCTCGACGAAGCGCGACGCCATGCGGTCGACCATGTGCTGGGGGCCGCCGATCGGCGTCGTCGCGCGGTCGTAGCCGTAGTTCCATTGCTTGTCGAAGAGCTCGCGGAGCGACGCGAGCTCGACGTCGTCTGGCGAGCGGAGCACCGCCCACGCGAGGATCGCGATGAAGTCGCGCAAGAACGGGTCGCTCACCGAGCCGTCGAGCAGATCGCCCAGCGTTCGGACGCTCGAGCGCTTCGCGCCAGCCAACGCCCGACCGACGGCCAAGGGCCGCACCGCGAACGCCAGCGCCGTCTTCGCGCTCGGGGGAAGATCGACGCGCTCGTCGCCCAAATAGAACCGCGCCGACGGATGCATGAACTCGACGTCTACGCCGAGCGCCTGCAGCGTGCGCTCGAGCCCAGCGCCAAAATCGTTGCAGCCGAGCACGAAGCGATGCCCGTCGAGCTCGAACGTCCCGCACAAGCCGCCGACGGTCGAGCGTCGCTCGATGAGCAGGGTCTTTACGCCCTCTTTTTGCAGGGCGATCGCCGCGGTCAGGCCCGAGAGGCCCGCGCCGATGACCGTTGCGTCGAAGCGCCGGCGTTCGAGGCTCGCGCTCATCGATGCACCTCCACGGTTGGCGCACAGACAAATGACCCGAGACGAAGACGCGCAGAGTTCACTTCGAGACGGAGTAGTGCGCGCGCCCCGCGCGGGCCATCGCACAATCGGCAACCGGCGCTTCGCGCCCCCGCGCGCCTCTTCGCTACGGACGCAGCGAGCGGTAGTACACGTCGCCGTTGATCCGGTCCGAACGACGGTCCACCCACACGACGTGGCCCACGCCGCCGCTCGCGTAGACGAATGGGGTCTCGCTGTCGATGTCCGAGCCCGCGGTGTCGAGCCGAACGTCCGCGGGCTGGTAGATCTGCCCGTCGTCGAGCGAGTAGTTCGCCCGCAAATCGAGCGGCGACGTGAACATCGTGTCGCGCGCCTCGGACCAGGCGACGAAGACCGTCCCGTTCGACGCGGCGGCAGACAGGTCGCTCGCGCCGAACGTCCCGCGCGGCAAGTGCGTCTGCACGCGTACATCCGAGGTCATCCACGTCGCTCCGCCGTCGGTCGAGCGATTCGCGTACACCTGCGGGAGCCCGTCTCGCTCATCGAGCCACACGACCGCGACGCTGCGCGCGACGCCGCCGGTCACGAGGGCGATCGGCTCTCGGGAGTCTCGCGCGAACGAGTCTTGATCCACGCGCACGTTGGCCGCGTTGAAGCTCGCGCCCGCGTTGCTCGAGAAGCGCGAGTAGATGTCGAACCGCGCGCCCGCGCCGGTCTGGTTGTCTTGCCACGCGACGAGCACGTTGCCCGCTGCGTCCGCGGCCACCGACGGGTTGCTCGACGCGCGAGCCCCGGCCGTGTCCGTGTCCATGCGAACGTCAGTGGCCATCCACGTGCGGCCGTAGTCCACCGAGCGGTCGTAGTAGATGTCCGTGTTGGTTCCGTTGCGGTTGTCGCGCCACACGACGTGGATGACCGAGCCGGGGCCGTTGACGCCGTCGCTCACGGCGACCGCGGGCGTCGAAGCGACGGGCGTCGGCTGCGTTCCCGACGAGACCGCGCCGTCCACGCGAACGAACGTCGGCCACGTCGCGCCGCCGTCGATCGAGACCGCCGCGTTGATGTGCCGCTCGCGGTTCGAGAAGAGCGCCTCGAAGATCGCAGTGACGTTGAGCCCGTTGGCCACCACGCGGACGTTGAAGCGATCGGTGGTGCTCACGGCGGTGCGAACGTCCGCCGCGCCCCAGGTCGCGCCGTCGTTCGTCGACCCGTTCGCGAAGACGTCGCGCGACGTCGTCGCCACACGAAAATCGCTCCACGCCGAGTAGAACCGCGCGCCCGTGCCAGTGATCCACGGCTGCACTTGATTCGATGTGTCCGCGGCGCGCGAGATGAGCTGCTCGGACCAGCTCGAGCCCACGTTGGTCGAGCGCGAGAAGTAGATGTCCGCGTTGCCCGCGCGATTGTCGAGGTACGCGACGCCGAGCGCGCCAGAGGTCCCCGTGATCACCGGCTGAATCGTGTTGCTGCCCGCGCCAGAATTGTCCGCGCGCACGTCGCTCGCAGGAAAGAGCCGCAAGCACCCCTCGTCCGTGCGCCCGTCGCAGTTGTTGTCCAAGCTGTCGCAGAGCGCCTCGTTCGTGCGATTGCGATACGTGCTCGGATAGATGCAGCGCCAGCCCATCGCGCCCTGACACGCGCGCGGAGCGCTCGCGCACACGCCGAGGGCAGTGCCCATTCCGCTCGGCGCGCAGGTGAATCCCACCGGAGGCGTCACCGCGTCGTCGACCGCGCCGTTGCAGTCGTTGTCGATCCCGTCGCACGTCTCCGCGCGCGCGCTCACGCCGCCGCCGCACACGACCGCGCCGCCGACGCACTGGAGCTGGCCGTACTCGCACGCGCCGACGTCCGTTCCGCACGTGGTGCCCGCGCCGATGCCCGCGAGGGGCGCTTCGTCGGTGCTCCCGTCGCAGTCGTTGTCGATCCCGTCGCAGATCTCCATGGTCGACGCGACCTCGCCCACGCAGCGAATCGCCCCGCGCTCGCACACCGTGCGCCCGCGCGAGCACGCGCCGACGTCCGTGGCGCCGCACGCAGCGCCGAGCCCCGCGATCGCGTCGTCGACGATCCCGTTGCAGTCGTTGTCGCGCCCGTCGCACGTCTCGGCGCCCGTGCGCGTGCACATGTACTCGCAGCCGTTGGCCGGGTTTCCGTCGACGTCGACGAAGCCCGCGCTGCACGCGCCCATCGCGCACACGCCCGTGGTCGAGCCCATCATCGTGACGGGGTTGCACTGCCCCGCGGCGTTGTCGAAGCGGCACGCGTTGCCGCAACGACCGCAGTGGTTCGTGTCGCGCGTGAGGTCGAAGCCCTCGTCGACCATCCCGTCGCAGTCGTTGTCGCGGCCGTCGCACACCTCGGGGCCCGTGGCCATGCACGCGTACTCGCAGCCGTTGGCGGGGTTTCCGTCGGCGTTGACGAAGCCCGGGTTGCACGCGCCGATCGCGCACACGCCCATCGCGCACGTCGCTGTTCCGTTGGCGAAGCTGCACGCGTTGTCGCAGCGCCCGCAGTTCGCGACGTCTGTTTGCAGGTCGATTCCCTCGTCGCGGCGGCCGTCGCAGTTGTCGTCGAGGCCGTTGCACACCTCGGTGTCGCGCGTGCGATTGCACATGTACTCGCAGCCGTTGACCGGGTTGCGGTCGAGGTCGAAGTAGCCGATGTCGCAGCGATCGATCGCGCACCGCCCCTCGGCGCAGCGCGGCAGGGCGTGGTCGAGCGCGCATCGCATGTCGCACGCACCGCAGTGTCGCGGGTCATTTTGCAGGTCGAACCCGTTGTCGATCGTCCCGTCGCAGTCGTCGTCGATCCCGTTGCAGGTCTCTTCGCCGCGCGCGACGCACGTCTCGGACACCTGCGCGTCGCGAGGCCCGACGCCCGAGTCGCCTTCGCCCTCTTCGTCCACCGAGCCGTCTTGGCAGTTGAAGCAGTACGGCTCGGCGCGGCAGCCCTCGAGCACAGCGCCCGACGCGACCATGCCCGCGAAGAGCACTGAATTCGCTGGCGAAACACGGCGGCGACGGCGGATCACCATCGCAGCCACGAGCCCCAACACCGAGAAGACCAGCGGTCCGCTCGCGCCGAGAGAGCCCGCGCCGCCGACGGGTCGCGTCGAGCATCCGCCGCCCGCCGCGATCCCGCGATCGGGACGGATCGCCGTCTGCGGAACGCGCGATTCGCACTGCCCCGCGCGGCACACCGCGGTCCCAGGGCAAACGATGCGCGAGCACGGGTCGTCGACGCACGCGCCGGTGTCGTCGCAGCGGCGGCCCGGTCCGCACGAGACCGCGCGGCACGGGTCGGGGATGCACGTGGCGATGCCGTCTTGCACGACGCAGCGCGCGTTGCTGTCGCAGTCCACGCCGACGCACGCGTTGGGAACGCACTCGCCATCCACACACGCGTTGCCGACGAAGCAGCGAACGCCCTGGCACGAGCGAACGCACGTCCCTTCGCGGCAGAACTGTCCATCGGGGCACGTCACGCCGCGGCACGCGTCCGCGGCGCACGCTCCGTTGATGCACACCTGTGTGGGGTCCGGGCAGCCGAGCGTGTAGCAGCTGTTTTCGCGGCACGTTCCGTTGCGGCACACCTGGCCTGCTTGGCACGTGACGCCTTCGCACGCGTCCACGCAGCGATCGTTCACGCAGCGCTGCCCGTCGCGGCACGTCATGCCGCCGCAGGTGGGCGGCACACAAAATCCAGCGCGGCACTCGAGCCCCGCGGAGCACGGAAACTCACCGGAGGCGCAGGGCGTTCGGCACTGGCACGCGATGCACGATCCGCCGCCCGGACACAGCCCAGGCGAGCCCGACGGGACGTTGTCGATCATCCCGTCGCAGTCGTTGTCCATGCAGTCGCAGACCTCGGTGCCCGCGCGCGTTCCGCCTTCGCAGACCATGCGACCGGCGCGACAACGGAGCTGCCCCGCGGTGCACAAGCGCGCGCCGTCGGGGGCCATGTTGCAGCTCCCTCCCGCGGCGATCCCGTCGTCGACGATCCCGTTGCAGTCGTCGTCGATGTTGTTGCACGTCTCGGGCGTGCCCGTCGTCGCGCCTTCGCACACGTAGCGGCCAGCGCGACACACGAAATTGCCGGGCCGACACGCCCCGACCGCGCGACCGCACGGGCCACCGGCCGCGACGCCGTTGTCGACAGTTCCGTCGCAGTCGTCGTCGATGTTGTTGCACGTCTCGGGCGAAGGTCCCGTCTCGCCCACGCAGCGCATCATGCCCGCGACGCAGCGCTGAACGCCGGGCCTGCACGCGCCCACCATGCGTCCGCACGCAGGTCCGTCGGGGAGCATCTCGTCGACCAGGCCGTCGCAGTCGTTGTCGCGTCCGTCGCACACTTCGGTGCCCGGCGCAGGCGCGGTGCATCCGCCCCACACGCCGCGCGTGCACGTCTCGGTGCCCGCTCCGCACGTCGACGAACACGGGCGCGTGAGCCCTTCGTCCACCATCCCGTTGCAGTTGTCGTCGACGTTGTTGCAGATCTCCGTCGTCGGGACGCGCGTCGCGACGCACGCCGTCATCATGCCGCGCACGCAGTAGCTTCGACCCGGTCCGCACGCGGCCGTGCACGGAACGGAGATTCCCTCGTCGATCTCGCCGTTGCAGTTGTCATCGAGGTTGTTGCACACCTCGGTCGCGGGCGTCGGCGCGGTGCACGCGCTGAACGTCCCCGCGGTGCAGCGACGCGTCCCGGTCCCGCACGCGGTGGAGCAGGGCTCGGTGAAATCGTCGACGATCCCGTCGCAGTTGTCGTCGCGGTTGTTGCACGTCTCGGGCTGCGGGTTGCACGTCGGAACGAGCCCGTTCGCGCGCACGAGCATGTCTTCGAAGTCGTTGTCTCCTCCGCGAAACAGGTCTTCGAAGCCGAAGTAGTAGCTGTTTCGAAAGGTCACCGACTCGTAGATGAGAAAGTGAACGTAGTCGCCGTCGTCGTTGACGGTGTTGTCCGTCGAGTAGATGCGGTTCGTGGTGCTCCCGACCGCGGGAGGGTTGTCCGATCCCGACCCGTCGAGCCGCTCGGGCGTGAGCAGGTAGAACGCGACGGGGCCTCCGCGCCAACGCTGGTTCGCCGCGATCGCGCCGCCGCGAAGACAGCCGAAATCGATGCGGACGGTGTTGGGTCCGGGCCACGTGTAGCAAGCGTTGGGGATCGGTCCGGTGTTCGTTCGCGGGCCGCCGTTGCAGGGACACGCGCAGATCCCGCCGGCGCGCGGGTCGAACACTTCGCGACGCGCGTTGGGATCGAAGGGGCTGTCGCCGACGTGATACCAGCCGAAGCGATTGCGATAGCCCGCGCCTTCGCCGAGCACCGTAAACGTCACGACGTTGGTCGCGGGGTCCGGAACGAACGTCTGCGGGCGAATCGCCGCGTCGCGACGCGCATCGATGATCCCTGCGCCCTCTCCGGGCGCGGGGTTGGCGCCGCTCATCACCGAGGACTTGTCGAGGCAGCTCTGGAGGTTTGCCCCGACGGGAACGACCGTTCCATCGACCTGATTGATGATGGCGTGCGCGGGACGCGCGACCGAGAGCAACGCGACAAGCGTGGCGAGCGCCGCGATCCACGGCGCGAGAGAAGTCCGAAGCAATGGCATGAACCGAATCTCCAACAGTGCCGCGCGTCGCGGGGGACGCGCGCGCGTTCTGCTGGCAGACTACCGCTCGCGACCGCGCGATGGCGAGCGAGAACACAGGGCAAACGCACTCGAGACCTCCGCGTGCGACAATTTTGTCCCGCTCGAAACGCGCACCTACGCCGTTCACCGTCGCGCTCGCGGCTGTGCACATCGCTGTTTCACTCGTCGCGTGCTCGTCGCCGTTGCCCTCGCCGTCTCGCGTCAACGGGCTGCGCGTGCTGCGCGTTTTCACGGACCCGCCCGAGCTCGCCGCGAGCGACACCGCCGCCGTAGCCCGCGTGCTCGCGGTCGACGGCGCGATGGACCGGTCGCGCGCGACGTCTCTTCGCTGGTTTTATTGCGACGGATCCGTGCTCGACGACGCGTCCCGCTGCGCGAGAGACCCCGCGCTCCACGCGCTCGCGGGCGACGGTGAGTCGCTTCGCGTCGAGCGAAGCGCGCTCGGCGCCAGCGACGCGCGGACGGTCCTCGTCGCGTTTTGCCCCGGGCGCGCGGCGACGTTCGACCGAGCGCGCGGCGCGATCGCGTGTCCCGACGAGGCGGGTCTCTCGTACGCGCAGACCGAGGGAGTGCTCGCGTTCTACACGGTGCGCGCGGCGCGCGCGGGAGCGGCGCCCAACGTCGCGCCCGTGATCGAGCGCGCGAGCCTCGACGGCGACAACGGAGCCCTGTGGACCGTGCGCCGCTGCGCGAGCGAGCCGTGCGCGTCGAGCGAGCTCGTGATCGAGCCCTCGAGCGCGAGCGCCGAGCGCGTGGGCGACGCGCGCGAAGCGCTGACCGCGAGCTTCTTCGCGACAGACGGGAGCTTCGACCGTCCGCGCGCCGTGAGCACCGAGGCTGCGCCCACGGGCCCCTTGCGAGCCCGGTGGACGCCGCCGCGAACAAGGGGCTCCGTGCGCGTGTGGATCGTGCTGCGCGACGACCGAGGCGCGAGCGCCGCGATCGAGAAGAGCGTGACGGTGACCGAGTGACTTACGGGCCCGTAAGCGGGAGTCCCAAGGTTGGGACACACGCCGCCAACCTCGGCGAGCGACGTCACCGCGGGCACTCGACGCGGACGTTGGCGTGGCCGCGAAGCGGCAGGTCCGTGTGAAACGCAGGGGAAATGAATGCTCGTTTGGCTCCATCGCGGCACCCAAATGAAGAGGCTTTCCGGGAAGCAATGCGCGAAACAAGTCAGCGCAATGCTGCGAAGCGCAGCCCCCACCCGCGCTGCCGCGCACGTGATGCGTAACGCCCGGTGGGAAGCTGTTGAAGCGGCAGCGGAATTCCAAGGGAGCGCGAGTGTGGAAGCACGCGATTTGCGCACGGCCGGGAGACGAGCGCCGAGAGACGAGCGCCGAGAGACGAGCGTGGAAGAGTGCGAGTGCGGAAGCACGCGATTGGCGCACGGCCGGGAGACGAGCGCCCGGCCTTTGCGCTCTGCGGAG
>JAEUKI010000086.1 GCA_016793325.1 Myxococcales bacterium
TGGCGGAACGCCGTCGGCTGACGCCTCGAGGCAACACGGTCGACGCACGCGTCGAGGCAAGCCTCGACGCTGGCTGCTCGCCAAGAGGCGAGCAGAGCGCAACCGCCTTCGGCGGCGCCAAAAGAGCGACGAAGGAGTCGACGGGGGACCGTTGCTCGCATCTCGTACGCTCCAAAGCCCTGCCGAAGGCGGCGGCGTCCCTGCGAGCCCTTGGCGAGCAGCCAGCGTCGAGGCTTGCCTCGACGCGTGCGTCGACCGTGTCGCTCGAACGCGATGGCCGACTGCGTTGCATCGACCCGCGCGTCCGGTGCGGCGATCGGCTATATTTCGCCAGTGAAATCCCAGCCCATCTGACAGATGTGACGAATGATGGGTGCTTGCTGCCGCGCCCCGCTTGGCTGCTCGCTGCCGCGCCCCATCGCTGCGCCCCACAATTCAAGCCGACGCTCCCCCTGAGCGTCGCGCGATCAATAACCCATCAAGCCGCAGCAGCGGGTGCAGACCGGCATGAGGCCGTCCTTGCGCACGCTCTGGCGGAACTCGACGTACTTCGGCGAGTTCCACAGCTCGACGAGAGACGTCTCTTTGACGTTGCCGACGATGTAGTCGTGGTAGTCGCGGCAGGGCGACAGGTTGCCGTTCGAGTCGAGCTCGGGGCACTGGTAGATCGAGATGCACTGGTCGTAGCCGAACGTCTCGTTGTGATCCGTGTAGTACTTCTGCAGCTGCGACGGCTCGAGCAAGCGCGGCTGGATGTACACGGCGCGGCCGCCAGGGAGCGAAGCGCGGCGCTCGAGCTCCTTGACCTGCTGGCTGAGCACGTTGATGTCGAACTGGTTCCACTCGCCCTCGAAGCCGCGGTGCAGGCCGGGGCGGAAGCCGAAGCGCTTCTCGAAGTCCGCCTCGTGCGCGACCGACGAATCGCGGTCGATCCACCACGAGAGGTTGAAGATGAACAAGTCGACGCGGTGCTTGAAGCGCTCGTAGATGTCGACGAGGCGATCGTAGTTGGCGCGCGACACCGTCGTGATCGTCCCGATGATCGGGAGCTTCTTGCCCTTGCGCTCGCGCGCTTCGTAGAGGGCCTCGAAGCTGTCGACGACGTCTTGAAAGTTGTCGTGCTTCACGTCGGCGCCGGGGCGCGCGTAGTTCTGGATCTCCTTCGTCGGTCCGTCCACCGAGAGCTGGATGAACGCGAGAGGAGCCTCGACGAGGCGATCGGCCCACTTCGGGATGTTGAGCCCGTTGGTGACCATCGTGGGCGCCATGCCGAGGCGCGCGCCCTCTTCGATCACGTCCGGCAAGTGCTTGTACATCGTGGGCTCGCCGCCCCAGAAGTAGAGCAGCGGCGTGTGGCCGTGCTTCTTGATGTCGCGAAGCATCTCGACGTAGCGCTCGTAGGGGACCTCTTGCTTGTAGAGGTCCGAGAGCTTGCGATCGAGGAGATAGCCGTTGTCGCCCCACTGGCAGCACGTGTGGCAACGGAGGTTGCACACGTCCGTGATGCGGAAGCTGAGCTGACGAATCTTGTTCGCGTGGCCGCTGCGAGCGTTGCGATACAAGACGTTGAAGAGCTCTTTTTCGCCCTGAAACTCGACGAAGCAGCGGATGTATTCGGGCTTCTGCAGCAAGCGCCAGCCGACCTTCAGCGCCGCGGTGAGCGGCGGCGGGCTGCTGCGGCGGTTTTCGCCGCGCTGCTTGACTTGAACCGACGCGACGTCCTCTGGTGCGCGCTTGACCAGACGCTTGATGGGAACCTGAAACTCCATGGGCGCGGGTTGATACTGCAATTACAAGCAGCCTTCAAGCGAGGCGCCCGCGTCGCGGCCCTGCGAAATCTGCTACGCAGCCGCGCTCGACGAATGGCGTCCTCGCCCTACGAACTGTGGTACTCCCGCAGCGCACTCGAAGGAGTAGTTCATGAGCACGAAGGTTTACGACGCGATCGTGATTGGTGGTGGTCCTGGTGGATACGTGGCGGCGATCCGCCTCGGGCAGCTCAAGCAAAAGACGCTCGTCATCGAGAAAGAATCGATGGGCGGCGTGTGCCTCAACTGGGGCTGCATCCCCTCGAAAGCCCTCATCGCCGCGGCGAACTTTGTCGAAAAAGCGAAGCATGCCGACGTGATGGGCATCACGATCACGGGCGTCAGCGTCGACGCCGGCAAGCTCATGGGGTGGAAGGACGGGATCGTAAAGAAGCTCACCGGCGGCGTTCGCACGCTCTGCAAGGGCAACGGCGCGGACATCATGATGGGTGAGGCGAAGTTCGTCAGCGCAGACACCCTCGAAGTGAAGACCGCTGAAGGCGTCGAGCGCGTTCAAGCGACCAAGGGGATCATTGTGGCGACGGGCTCGAGGCCGGTCGCGATTCCAGGGTTCGAGTTCGACGGCAAGCAAGTGATCACCGCGAAGGAGGCCGTGAGCCTCAATCCGCTGCCCAAGCGCATGGTGATCATCGGCGGCGGCATCATCGGAATGGAGCTCGGCGGGGTCTACTCGAAGCTCGGCGTCGAGATCACCGTCGTCGAGTTCATGCCCAGCGTGCTCGCGAGCATGGACGCGGACCTCGTCGCGCCGGTCACCAAGTCGATGACCAAGGCGGGCGTGAAATTCCTCACGGGCACCAAGGCCAAGAGCGCGGTGAAGCAGCCGGACGGCTCGCTCAAGGTCACCGTCGAAGCGCCCGATGGCATCAAAGAGATCGCCTGCGACGTGTGCCTCGTCGCCGTCGGAATGAAGCCCAACAGCGACGTCGTCGGCATCGAGAAGTCCGGCGTCGCGCTCGACAAGAAGGGCCACGTCATCATCGACGAAGAGTGCCGCACCAACGTGAAGGGCGTGTACGCGATCGGCGACGTCTCGGGCGTTCCGTACCTCGCGCACAAGGCCTCGAAGGAGGGCGAAATCGCCGCTGAAGTCATCGCCGGCCACAAGGCCGCGCGCGACTGGCGCGCGATGCCCGCGGCGACCTTCACGCACCCAGAGATCGCCAACGTCGGCCTCAGCGAAAAAGAGGCGCGCGACAAGGGCCTCGACATCACGATCGGCAAGTTTCCCTTCGCCGCGAGCGGGCGCGCGATGGCCGTCAGCGAGACCGATGGCTTCGTGAAGGTCATCGCCGAGCGCGTCGGCAAGGACAAGAAGGATCACAAGATCATCGGCGTTCACATCGTCGGGCCCGAGGCGAGCGACCTGATCTCCGAAGCAGCCCTCGCGCTCGAGATGGACGCGTACGTCGAAGACGTCGGACTCACCGTGCACCCGCACCCGACCCTCGGCGAAGCCGTGATGGAAGCGGCGAAGCACGCCATCGGTGAAGCCGTCCACATCATGAACAAATAGTCTTCGGCCGTGGGTGGACGCATCCTGCGGCTTACGTCCTCGCTCGCTGCGGGCGCGCTCGCAGGCTGGCATCCACCGACAGCCGAAGACCCCAATTGGGTAAGCGAGCGAGTGAGCGGGCGAGTGGGTGAGCGGGTGGGCGAACGGGCGCGCGAGTGGGGGCTCAATCGCGGGTGATCGAGAGCGCTTCGATCAGGTGAAACACGCCTCGATCGAGCTGCCAGAGCATCTGCGCGCGCGGGACCTTCGGCGCGAGCGCGCTCGTTCGGTGGTCCTCGAGCACCGCGGTCTCGTCGGTTGTCTCCGCGTACAGGTCCGCCACGAGCGCCTCGGACGAGCGCCACGGCGACAGATCCAGCGAGAGCTCGGCGCGCGGGCGGATCGTCCCGGACAAGCGATCATGAAAAGACGCCCACGAATGTCCTTCGAGCGCCTCGACGAGCTGAGCGAGCCAGCGCTCGTACGAGCCCTCGGGAGGCGGATCGGGCAGCTGCTCGGGCGGATCGGGGCCGAGCAGCGGGAGCTGACCGAGGATGTTGCAAAAGAGCACCGATGATTGTGTGTGCTCCTCGAGCAGCGCGCGGAGCGGCTCGATCACGAAGCGCCCCGCGCGCGGCGACAGGTGATCGCGACGATCGAACGCGAGCGACGGCGGCGCGAGCTTCGCGGCTTCGAACGCGCGCTTCACGCGGCGCGCGAAGATCCAGCGCGCGAGCGGGTCGATCTCGAGCACGGTCACGCGCTCGAAGCGCGAGAGCCACACGAGATCGAGGCAGTAGCCGCCGCTCGGGCCCACGAGCAACAGCTCGCGCTCGGGAGGGTTCCACGTCGCGAGCCAGCGCGAGACCGCTCGCGCGAAGGGCGCCCAGAGCGTCGTTCGATAGCGCCTCGCGCGAAGGTGATAGCGAAGGCCGCCGGTGGGATCGAGGCCTGCCGTCACGACGCGCTCCTCGCGCGGCGCGCGTCGTCGAGCGCGCGTGCGAGCGCGACCAACCGCGCTTCGAGCGGCGCGAGCGCGTCGGGGCCATCCGAGGCTCCGTATCGTTGCCGTGCGTACGCGCGCAGCGCGGTCGCGACGTCCCTCGCGAGCGCCGACGGCAGCGCGCTCTCTGCGACGCGCGTCGCGAAGCGCTCGAGCGACTCGCCGCGCTCGCGGGCGATCGACCACGACGAGAGCGCTCGATCGAGCGCGACGAGCGACGGCGGCGGACCGTCGCGATCCTCGACGCGATCGCGGCCGAACCACGCGCGCGCGTTGCGACGCAGCACGGACACGCCGACGCCGAGCGCGAGCAGCGCCGCGGCGATCGAGAGGGGAGCCCGCGAACGCCCAGCGCTCGTGAAGTCCGCCCAACGCCATCGAAGCGACTCGATGAAGGTCTTCCACGGAGCGACCGCGGCGCCCGAGCCGCGCTCATCCGCGCTCGGCGGCGTCGCGTCCAAGCGCACCCACCCGCGCGTTGCGTCGTAGGCCTCGACCCACGAGTGCGCGTCCCGCTCGCGCACGACGTAGTAGTCGCCCCACTCCGAGCGCTCGTGCACGCGGTAGCCAGCGATCACTCGCGCGGGGACGTTTGCCGCACGAGCCAAGAGCGCGAGCGCCGACGCGAAGTACTCGCAGTGCCCGCGCTTGTGCGAGCGCAGAAACGCGACCAAGGGCTCGGTGTCCGGCGTCTCGGGGACGCTGAGCGAGTAGCGATACTCCCTGCGCAGTCGTCGCTCGAAGCAACGCGCTCGCTCGAGGGGCTCGCCGTCGAGGCACCCCCATTCGCGCGCGATGTTGAGCAGCATCGGCGCGAGCACGCGCGGGTACTCGGTGTCGTAGCGCCCCGGCGGATCGACATCGATCGAGCGCGGTCCCGACCGTCGAAACCAAAGGACCTTTGCATCCATAGAGCTACGGAGCACGCCGGAGGGCAGCGCTTCGAGCTCGGCGTCGGGCGACGCGAGGGCGCCCGCTTCGAGCGGCGCGAGGACCCACTGCGAGGGGCCGCTCACGCGAAGGATCTCGATTTCGCCAGCGAGCATCGGGCCCGATCGCTGCGTGACGGCGACGCGACGGCGCGAGGCGTTGCGGCTGTACGTCCAGGTGTTGAGCCGATAGCGATCGAAGGCGACGCCGCGGAGGTAGTCCGTTGTTCCTCCGCGAACGCGCAGGACGATGGCGTCGGATTGGAGGATTCCGTCCATCGCTTGGAGGGACATGCGGTCGCCGAGCCCAGAGATGTTTTGCGCGCGCGAGTACGCGCTGACCATGCGACGAACCGACCAACGGTGGGCGATCGGCAAGAGAGCGCCGAAGAGCGCGGTGATCGCGGCGCTGATCGCGAGGATCGCGGCGACCGGAGCGAGCCTCGGTCGAAATCGCGCCGACGGATCGCTGGCGGGGCGCCGCTCGATCGCGCGCGCCGAGAGCGAGAGCAGCATCGCGAGGGAGGCCAAGAGCGCGTAGGGAGCGCCGAGCCGAGCCTGGCCCGCGGTCGTGAGCGCGACGAAGAGCAGCGACGAATTGACGGTCCCCGCCTGTGGAAGCGCCAGCGAAAACACAGTGCGAACGCTCGCGCCCGTGAGCGCTCCGAGCGCGACGGCGCCCGACAGCGGGTCGAGCACGCCGAGCGGAACGTCGCGATCGATCACGTTGATCGCGATGTATCCGGGCAGCGCTCCGGCCACGAGGGTCGTCGCGATCTGCGCGAACGCATCAGCCCGCGCCCCCTCGCGAAGCGCGAGGCCCGCGAGCGCGATCACCACGGGGATCGCCGCGAGCGCAGGCTGTCTCGACGCGAGCGCGAAGAGCCCTGCGGCGACGACGATCGCGACGGCGTCTACGATCCGCGCTCGGTTCACAGCAGCAACCCCTCGCCCGACAGGACGCGCTCGTGCGACAGGACGCGCGAGTTGTCCGTCTGCGACTCGGCTTCGGTCGCGGACACGATGAACGTGGCGCAGGGAATTCCCTCACGAACGAGCGCGCTCGCGACGGCGCTCTGCCAGCCTCCGCGCTCTCCTGCCACGACGAGCGCGCGCGTCCACGGCGTCTCGCGACGGGCCACGCGCGCGGCGAGCGCCTCCGGCGACTGGGCAGGGCAAGGGTCGACGCACCCGAGCAGCTCGAGGGCTTGTTCGATCGCGGCGAACCTCGGTCCGATCACGAGGTCTCGGCCCGTATCGCTGGCCACGATGAGCTCGGGAACCGCGCCGGACGCGCGGAGAAACGAGAGCATCCCTGCGACGAGCGAGAGCCTGGCGTCGAAGGCGTCGTCGTCTTCTCCCGACGGATCGAGCAGCACGCCGACGGCCGCGGTGGCCTCTTGCGCGTACTCGCGAACGACCGGCGTCCGCGTCCGCGCCCAGCTCTTGGCGTGCAGGTCGCGCGTGCGATCGCCGGGCCGATACGGCCGCGTGCCCATGAGGTCCATCGACTCGCCAGCGCGGTTGAATAGTGGTGTTCCTCCGGTGCGCACGACGCGCGGCTGCGGCATGCGCAGCGAGAGCACCGTCGCGATCTTGGGGACGACCACGAAGCGCGGCGCGCGCGACTCGATCGTGGGCCCGAGCGACAGCCCGAACGGCGCGGCGCGCGCCGCGCGAAACGGCTCGAGGTGATGCACGCCGCGCTGACGAAAGCGCGCCCTCGCTTCGCATCGAACGGCGCTGCGGGCAGGGACGTTCACCGGGGCCGGGCGCTGGTCGCTCCACTCGCCGTCCCACGGAAGAAACGGGCCGACGACCTGCGCGCGACCGAGCTCGTCGTCGCTCTCGTTGTCGATCGCGATCGAGAAGCGAAGCTCTTCGCCGAGCGTCACCCGCGGCGGGCACGCGACGGAGAGCTTCGCCGCGCGCATCGAGAGCCGCTGCGAGACGATCCACGACGCGACGAGCAGGCCGATCGCGAGCGAAAACAAGAGGTGCGCGTCGGTGCTCGAGACATCGAGCCCCGTGAGCCCCGCGAAGAGGGCGATCGCCGCGACGAGCTGCCCCTCGCGGGTCGATCGATAGTAGAGCCCTGCGAATCGTCGCGCGAACCGACCCACGCGCGAGCGACGAAAGCGCTCTCGCTCGGCCTCGGTCGACGGGATCAGGATGTGATTGAGCCTGGCGAACCGACGTCGCATGGTCCCCCCTCACATCGGAACATCGACCGAGCGGAGCACCTCGGTCACGATCGCCTCGGCGCTCGCGCCGCCATAGCGCGCCTGCGGAGAGAGCTGAACTCTGTGCGCGATCACCGAGAGCGCGAGCGTCTGAACGTCGTCGGGGCTCACGTAGTCGCGGCCGCGGATGAACGCGAGCGCCTGTGACGCGCGAAAGAGCGCGATGGTCCCGCGCGGAGACACGCCGAGCGAGAGGTCCTTGTGCGCGCGCGTCGCCGTCACGATTCGCAGCATGTATCGCGCGACGGGCTCCTTCACGAGGACGTCGCGCACGAGCCGCTGGATCTCGAGGACCTCGTCGCTGTCCGTGATCGGCGCGAGCGTGTCGAGCGGGTCTTTGCGCTGCCTCGCCAACACGAGCGAGAGCTCGTCCTCGGGGCTGGGATAGCCGAGGCCCACGCGCAACAAGAACCGATCGAGCTGCGCCTCGGGCAGAGGAAACGTCCCCTGATGTTCACCAGGGTTTTGCGTGGCGAGCACGATGAAGGGCTTCGGGAGCGGATAGCTCTGGCCGTCGACGGTGACCTGGCCCTCGTTCATCGCCTCGAGCAGCGCGGATTGCGTGCGCGGGGACGCGCGGTTGAGCTCGTCCGCGAGCAGCACCTGCGAGAACACGGGCCCCTTGCGAAACGAGAAGCTCCCGTCGCGCGGGTCGAGCACGGACGAGCCGACGATGTCCGAAGGCAAGAGGTCCGGCGTGAGCTGCACGCGCACGCACTGGATGTCGCAGCAGCGCGCGAGCGCCTTGGCGAGCGTGGTTTTTCCCACGCCGGGGACGTCTTCGATGAGCACGTGCCCGCCGCCCACGAGCCCGACCATCACGCGCTCGATCACCGCGGACTTGCCCCGAATCACCGACTCGAGCGCCGCTCGAACGCGGTCGATCGTCTCGTGCGCCTTCGCCGTCACGCGCCGTAGGTAGCACGAATTCGCGCCGATCTTTCGCGCGGACGTTCACCGAGGGAATTGCGTCTCGCACATCGAGCGTTCGACACTCACCTCCCGTGCGCCCGCTCCGAACTCGCCTCTCGCACCTCGGGCTGCGCGCCGCCGTCGCGCTCGTCGCCGTCGCGTGCACACGAAATCGAGACGCCTCTCGCCCTACAGTCACCCATGAGCTGCGCGACGCAGCGCTCGACGCGACCCCCGCCCGCGACGCGCGCGCGGACCGAGCCTCGCCAGCCATCGACGCGAGCGCGGACGGCGACGCCGAGAGCGAATCGCCAAACGTGCGCTTCGAACTGCGCCCGAGCGCCTTCGTCGTGTCGGGACAATACGACCTGCCGATGCGAGAACCTGCCGCGCCCACGCCGGCGTCGACGCGCTCGGGCCGCGCGCCGTCGCTCGGCGCGGCGGTGACAGCGCTTCGAGCGCAGCGCGCGAGCGCGGCGCGGTTTCAAGCGGAGGGGGGCTTCAACGCGCTCGGAGACGGTCGCTTCGCGCTGATCACTCGGCGCAGCGACCGAGGCTTTCGGCGATCGCCTGCGTTCGAGCTGCACGTGTTCAGCGAAAACGCGGGCGTCGCGCAGCTCGAAGGGAGCGCGCAGGTCCCGACAGCGAACCTCTATGTCGGCGAGAGCGGCGGATCTGGCTGCGCGCCAGCGATCCTCGCGCGCGAGGTCCGCGACGTCGACGCCGACGGAGAGCCCGAGCTCGTGATCGTGCTCCGCTACTGTTTGATGGCCTCGTGCGTGACGGGCTACGTCGCGTTCGAGTACCTCATCGTCTACGACCTGACGCCAGGACCGAGGCTCGCGCTCATGGTCGAGCGCCGAAAGCGCGGTCAGTCCAACCAACACGACGCGCGCTCGCGCACGGTGACGTGGCGCGACGTCAACGGCGACGGCCACCCCGACGCGATCGCGCGCGGACGAGACTGCATCGCGAACCTCGATCGCGTGTTCAGCTTCGAGCGAGGCGAAGGCGACGCAGCCCTCGTCGAGGACACAACGACGGCCTGCCAAACACCCGAGCTCACGTGCGCAGAGAATCGCTACGGTCTCCGCGACTGCAGCGACCGCGACGAGACCGCGCTCTGGGACCCAGCGACGGACACGTGGCGCGCAGGGACCGACGGCGCCGAGCGATTTCCCGATCAAGATTGCAGCGGCAACCCGACGCCCCTCGAGTCGTCGAGCGCCGCCGAGCCGTGAGCGCGCTCAACGAGAGGCGATGCGCGCCACGAGCGCCTCGACTTCGCGCGGAGTCCGCAGGCGCACGAGCGGAAAGCGAGCGAGCTCTGCGGGCCACTTCGCGCGACGCGAGCGGTGCGTTCGCAGCGCGTGTACGAGCACCGAGTCCGCGCCGAGCAAGACGCCGCGGAGGGTCTCGCGGTTGCCGTTCCACAAGGGCTCTCGCGTGACGACCCGGCGGGCGGTGCGACGCACGAGGCGCGGGAGCCACACGCGGATCGACAAGTCGAGCCACAGCACCACGTCCGCGCGAGAGACGACGGCGTCCCCGATCTTGCCGCGGTAGTTTCCGTCGATCACCCAGCGCTCGGCCGCGAGGATCGGCTCGAGTCGCGCGAGCAGCTCGTCCGTCGGCGTCTCTCGCCACTGAGGGCCGTGCACCATCGCGTCGAGCTCGATGAACGGCGCGTCGATCAGCGGCGCGAGGCGCTTGGCGAGCGTGGTCTTTCCGCAGCCGCTGGCGGTCGACAAGATCGCGATTCGGCGCGCGTCTCGAACGTCGGGGACCTCGACCACGACCCAGCCTACGACAACGGACGTCAGCGACAACGCGTCGCGTACGCCCCCCTCTCGCGCGACGCCTGATCATTCTGCGCCAAACGAAGTGTGAATGAAGATTATACAATCGAGCAATACAATACGGGCACGAACATACCCGCAATCGCGCACGATCGTTTCGCTCGCAGCGTGCTCTGCTCTCTCTTGCAGTGAGTGCCATCCGCGAGCTTCAGCGACGCTTCGACGATCGCAGGACCGAGCGATACACGCCCACCGCGCTCCTTGGCCGCGGCGGCAACGGAGACGTGTTTCGCGCGCTCGATCGTCACACCGGCGACGAAGTCGCCATCAAGGTCCTGCGCAAGCAGGGCGCCGAGAGCCTGCGGCGCTTTCGCGCGGAGTTCGACGCCGTCGCGTCGATCGCGCATCGAAACCTCGTCGCGCTCTACGAGCTCGACGCGCAGCGCGACCCTTGGTTCATCGTGATGGAGGCGATCGACGGAGCGCCGCTCCTCCCGCGGCGCGCTTCGCTTCCGTCGCAATCACGGCGGACGATCGGGGCACAGACGCTCGACGCGCCGACGGTCGACGACGCCGCGAGCGCCGACGGAACGAGCCCCGAGACAGCGCACAGCGCGCTGCCTCTCCCAGCGCTCGCCGCGCGCTTCATCGAGCTCTGCAACGGCGTCGACGCGCTGCACGCCGAGGGCATGCTCCACCTCGATCTCAAGCCCGCCAACGTGCTCTTCGAGCCCGCCACCGAGCGCGTCGTCATCGTGGATCTCGGCCTCGCGCACGGCAGCGACGACGGCTCGTTCGCCCTCGCGGGAACGCCCGCGTACCTCAGCCCCGAGCTCCTCGCGCACGATCGTCCGACGACCGCCGCGGACCGCTACGCGATCGGCGTGATGCTGTTCGAAGCGCTCGCGGGACGCTGGCCCTTCGGCGGGGCGTTTTCGCAGATCCTCGCGAGCAAGCGCGACCGCCGCGCGCCGACGCTCCGCGAGCTCGCGCCGACCGTCGAGATCCCCGAGTCGCTTCGCGAGCTCAGCGAAGCGCTGCTCGACCGCGACCCGTGCGCGCGGCCGACGCTCGACGAAATCCGCAGCGTCCTCCGCCCGATCGCGAACGAACGGCTCGCGCGCGGCGCGGCGCACCGGCCCGCCCGCCCGCTCGACGCGCCGCAGTCATCGAACACCACCACGCAACGCGAAGCCCTCGACGCGTACAGCGCCGAAGCGCTCGAGCTCGCTGAGCGCGATCGACGCAGTCGAACCAGCACGCTCGGCGGCCCCTCGACGCGCGCCACGCTCGCGCTCTGCGAGGACCGCGACGACCGACGGGCCTTCGGCCGCGCGATCACCCGCGCCTTCGAGTCGCCAAGCACGCGCGTGATCCGCGTTCGCTGCGACGCCGCTGCGCGCGTTCGCTTCTCGTTCGTCGACAAGCTGCTCCGCGCCTGCGCGCGGTACGGCGCCGAGCAAGCGCTCGCGCACGAGGCGTGCTGCGCGGTGGACGAGCTCGTCTCGAGCGCGATCGGCGCGGTGCCCGTTCAGCGCTCGATCGCGACGATCGCGACGCTCATCGACGCGCTCGCGAAGAGGAGCGCCCTCGTGTTCGTCGTCGACGAGGCGCAGGACGCCGACGCCGAGAGCCTCTCGCTCATCAACGCGATCGCCTTGCGCGTTCGTGCGACGACGCGCTGGATCTTCATCGCGCGCGAAGAGCAAGACGCCCTCGAACAACTCCGGGGCGCCCTCGCTGCGGCGCCCTCGATCGCCTTCGACGAGCTCGCCATCGCGCAGCGGCCCCGCGCGGCGTCGATCGAGCTCGAGCGCACCGCACAACAGCGAGAGATCCTGGGGCTATTGCAGGTCGCGCGAGGCTCGCTCTCTGTCGCGTCGCTCTGCGCTGCGTGCGCGCAACGCGGGGGATTTCGCAAGGCGATTCGCGACCTCGTGCTCGACGGAGCGCTGTCGTTCACCGGGCCCTCGTCGCGCGACGAGGGATCGCTCTCGCTCTCGCGGACCACAGGGCTCCCGAAACAGTCAGCGCTCGTGCTGCAGAGGTACGAAGCGCGGCTCGTCCGAGCGCTCCAGACGACGAACAACGACCGACCAGCGCTCGCGCGGATCCTCGAGACCCGCGGGCGACGCGACGAAGCCATGGGGCTCTGGGAGCAACAAGCGCGGCGCGCCGACGACGAGCGCCGCTGGGACGAAGCGCTGCGCTGCGCCCGACGCGCGCTCGATCTCGCGACGACGGACGAAGATCGCGCGAGGGTCGGCGAGCTCTTCGCGGACCTGTGCGTTCACTGCGAGCGTCGATCCGAGGCAGGCGACGCCTTCGCGCGCGCGTCGTCGTTTGCGAACGACCCGTCGAAGAAGCGCGCGCTGTCCCTTCGAGCGGCGGAGCAGTGGATGCACTGCGGGCGCTACGACGAGGGCGCGGCGCTGCTCGACGCCGTCGCCGGCGCGCGAATGGACGCGATTTTTGCGCAGCTTTCGCCTACCCGATCCGAGAGCGACGCGCGCGCGGCGATCGACGCGAGGCTCGAGGCGGGGCTCGTGCACGCGGCCGGCTTCGGGCTCGTCGATCCCAAGCGCGTGGTCGCGACGCACGTCGAGAACAGGGCGCTCGCGACGCTCACGCGAAGCGACGCGCTCGCGCTCCGCGTCGATCTCGCGCAGGTGCTCATCGACGGGGCGATCGGCGCGAGCCGCGATCGAGCCGCGCGCGCGACGCTCGATCGCATCGATCAGCGAGCGGCGGCGATGCTCGCGCACGCGACGAGCGAGGACGAGCGAGCGCGCCTCGTCGCGACCTGCTCGGGCGTGCGGGGCGCGTACGCCGTTCAACGTGGGCGCTTCGCAGAGGGCGTCGCGCTGCTCGATCAGAGCGAAGCGGCGTGGCCCGAGCGCGCGGCGTACTCGTGGGACCGCTCGGTGGCGCAGCACTTTCGACGATGGGCGCTCTATTATCTCGGGCACTTTTCAGCGCTCGCCGCGGCGATGCCCTCGCGCTCGTGGCGCGCGCACGAGCGCGGAGATCGCTTCGCCTCGCTCGACATTCGGACGCAACACTCGGTGTGCGCGTGGCTGCTCGCGGACGACGCAGCGCGCGCCGAGGCCGCGCTCGAGGGCGCGCTCGCGCGCATCGAGAGCTCGTGCGCGATCGATCGAAGTCAGGCGCTCGTCTACCGTGACGCGACCGTCGCGCGCGTCGAGATCGCGCTCTACCGCGGCGACGCGGTGAAGGCCTTCGACGAGTGCGTTCGAAACCTCGGCCGCTCGCCGGTCAAAGACTACGCGATGCCCCACGGCGTGCGCGTCGACACGCTCGTGCTCCGCGCACGCGCGGCGCTCGCGGCGCTCGCGGCGGGACACGCGAAGCTCGAAGCGCGCGCGGCGCTCGCGGCGACGCTGTTCGCGCTCGAGCAAGAGCGCGACCCGTGGGCGATCGCGCTCGCCGCGTACTTGCGCGGACTCGCGGAGGCGCGCGCGGGGCGCAGGCGCGCGGCGCTCGCGGCGCTCTCGGCCGCAGAGGGCGCCCTCGACGCGCTCGGAATGCGGTCGTTTGCGCTGTGCGCGGCGACCGCGCGGCGACGCGTGCTCGGAAGCGCGCGGGCAGACCGCGAGGCCCTCGAGTATTTCTCGGCGGAGGGCGCTCGCGATCCGCGGGCGTTTCTGCGAGTGTTCTTGCCCGACTCCCTGGAGGCCCCATGGTGACCCACAGCGTGGCGTCGCGAACGCTCGGCGAGACGATGGAGGACGACGCTCGTGACGAGCGCCGCGGAGACGCGAGATCTCCAGGAATTTTGCTCGTGTTTTGCGATCGAGCGCCCACGTTCCTCGCGGTCAAGCTCGGGCCCGAGGGCGTTCGACTCGGGCGCGACGAGCTGTTGCGCGTCGGCCTTCGCGACGAGCGCATGTCGCGCACGCACGCGCACGTCTGGTGCGACGGCGGCTCGGTCTTCGTGCGCGACGTCGGGAGCCGCAACGGAACCTGGGTCGACGGCGAGCACCTTCGCGAGAGCGACGGGCCGCGAGAGCTCGACCGCGTGTTGCGCTGCGGACGCAGCCTGTGGGTGTGCGTCGACGACGTTCGCCCGTACCTCCGCTCGGCCGTCGAAGAGCGCGGCGGCTTCGTCATCGGTCCGCGGCTCCGCGGCGCGCTCGCAGAGATCGAGTCGCTCGCCGAGCGATCGCCGACCGTCTTCGTCCGCGGCGAGAGCGGGGCAGGAAAAGAGCTCGCCGCCCGAACCTTTCACGACGCGAGCCCTGGCCGCGCGGGGCCCTTCGTCGCGGTCAACTGCGCGACCGTTCCCGCGGCGCTCGCCGAGCGGCTCTTCTTCGGGGCGCGGCGCGGGGTCTACTCGGGCGCGCACGAGGACACGGTCGGGTACTTTCAAGCCGCCGACGGAGGAACGCTCTTTCTCGACGAGATCGCCGAGCTCGACAGCGCCACGCAAGCCAAGCTCCTTCGCGCGATCGAGACGCGAGAGATCACCGCGCTCGGGCACACAAAATCACGACCAGTGGATCTTCGGATCGTCGCCGCGACGCTCGCGCCGCTCGAGCAAGCGGTCGAGCAAGGGCGCTTTCGCGCGGACTTGTACCACCGGATCGCCGCGCCGAACGTGTGGATCCCGCCGCTGCGCCAGCGAGGCGAAGAGGTTCCCTTTCTCGTGCGGCGCGCGCTCGCGGCGAGCAACGCTGAGAGCGCCATCGACGCAGAGCTCATCGAGCAGTGCCTGCTCCGCGAGTGGCCGGGCAACGTGCGCCAGCTCACCCACGAGCTGTCGCAGTGCGCCGCGCAGTGGGCCCGCGATCCGTCCCGCGGATTGCGCTTGGCCCCGCTCGACACCGATCGCCGCGGGCCTCGCTCGGATCTCCCGCCCGAGAGCGACCCGCCTTCGCAGCGACCGCCGCCGCGCCGCGCCTCGTCCATCACCGAGCAAGACGCGCGCGCCGCCGTCGCTCGTTGCGGAGGAAACATCTCTGCCGCGGCCCGCTCGCTCGGCGTACACCGCACGCAGCTCCGCCGCGTCCTCGCGCAGTCCGAGCCGAGCGACTGAACTCGCGCAGCGACGCTCAGCCCATCATGCCCATCGAGCCCGCGGAGCAAAGGGTCGACGTCGAGCCCGCGCCGCGGACGATCAGCGTCTTCGACGCGAGCATCACGCCGTCGCTCGCCTGCGAAATATCGAGCACGTAGGGCGTCTTGTCGGCGATCGCTCCGACGACGTTGTCCGTCGTGAGCAGCGTATCCGGCTGCCCGAACGCGCGATAGAGCGCGACGTCGTTGAACACCTGACGCACGAGCTCATCCGTGAAGAGCACCTGCGTGATCACCGACGCCGCGGCGCTGTCCGCGGCCATGTACTCGCCGCTCATCACGCGGACGTGAATGTGCACCGCGCGGCCGCGATACCAGCCCGGATAGCACGTCTTGAACTTCGCTACGCCGTTGGCGTCCGTGCGCACGTACCCGCGGAAGTACTCCGCTGCGCGGTCCTCCGCGGCCGAGTTGCACATCGTGTTGATCATCCCCGAGTAGATGCCCTTGTAATTCGTGTGCCATATTTCAACAATGGAGTTCGCGATCGGCTGGCATCGCTCGTCGAGCACGCGCAGCGACAAGAGCACCGGCAGCCCGTCGATCCCGTTGCTCACGTCCTCGCGCATCGGCGAGGTCGTGTGGCACGGACCGATGGTCGTCTGGCAGATGAGCGAGCACGCCGTGCCTCCTGGCGCGGTGAAGGGATCGGCGTAGGCCCCGGTGATGCGCGCGGTTCCGCCGGTGATCCAGCCGCTCACCGCGGAGTCGCCAGTGACGATCGCGTCGAGCGCTGCGTCGCCGCCCGCGTCGCTTGTCATTCCGCTGGGCGCGCAGCCGATGAGCTTGGCGAGCGGCGCTGCGGCGAACACCGCGCCAAACGCGCGGAGCAACCCGCGGCGGTCCATGGCTCGTTGTTGATCGATGCGGGCAGAAGCGTGAAGGGGTTTGGTCATGCGAAGCGCTACTCCTGTTGCGTCCACGCGACGCGCGAGTCTGGCGACTCAGCCCGCTCGCGCGGCGCACAGGCTGTGTAGCAACGATCGAGCTGCGCGCTCGATCGCCCAACAAAACGCAACCAATCGCCGCCCCGACGCGCTCGCTCAGTCGTCTGCTTCGTCGACCGTCGGCTTGTACATCAGCAGGCACGCCGTCGGCGCGACGCGCCCCGTGCTGGGCCGCGTTCGCGGCGGTCGAACGCGCGGCGCACGCGCGCTCGCTGCGTCCGGCGTCGACGCAGAGACAACGTCCGCGACGCTCGCGTCCGCAGCGCTCGATGCGTCCTCGCCGCTCGCGTCGGCCGCGCCCTCGAGCGGAAACGCGAGGCACGGCGTCGGCGTCGACTCGCGCTGCGGCGAAGCAGCGTCCTCCGAGCGATCGATCGCCACCGGCGTGAGACAAGGAACAGGGGTCGACGCTCGGTCGCACGCGTTCATCGCGAGCCCCGCGACCGCGGTCGCGACGAGCAGCCGTCGCCTCGCGAGGATCGCCTCGCGATCGACGTCTCTGCCGTCTTGCGCCCCGTCGCGCGCGTCGTCGCTCTCCATCGAACCTCCGAGCAAATGCTACGGCCCCTCGACGTGCACAGCAAACGGGTAGCTCACGCGAATTCTCCCGCGCGGGTGGCTCGCGAATCGCAGCGGAAGCATCGCGTCGGCGACGCACGCGCCGAACGCGTCGTCTCCTCCGAGCTGGCTCGTGACGTCCGAGCACGACACGCTCCCGTCCTGCTCGATCGTCAGCGAGACCACCACGCGCACGCCTTCGGCGCGGCCGCGGGACACCAGCCCGTCGTAGCAGCCGCGCACCTGCGGATGCGCGCGTTGCATCACGGCGCGGATCGGTTCGCGCGCGAGGTACTTGCTGCGGTCGCGCGCTGGCTCGTCCTCGCGGCACCGCCCTGCGCGCAGCGGACGCGGCGCGGCGCGGACTTCGCTCGACGCTGTCCTCACCAACGCCTCGCGCGGCGCGCTCGTCGTACGGCACGCACACAAAACCAACACGAGGCCAAACAACTGTCGCTTCATGCGCCGCTCGACAACGTCGCTCAGCGATTGTTTCGGCGCCGCGCGCGAGCCCCCGCTTTTCGACGCGGCGACGGCGACTCCCTCCCCGACGACGCCTCACGCCTGGCGCTTGACGTACTCGAACTCGACCGGGCGGCCCTTGATGCCCTGCTTGGGAGCCGAGATCCAGTTCGCCATCTTGCCCGGCTCGTAGATCGGCGTGGTCATCAAGCTCTTGATGTACGTCTTGTCCGAGTCGTTGGGGAGCCACTCGTGCTTGCGCGCCTCCCACTCTTCTTTGGTGATGAGCTTTCCGCTCGGATCGAAGGGGATCCCCGCGTAGATCCCGCCCTGGCGATTGAAGCGCGACGACGGGAGCGTGAGCGTGAAATCAACGCCCTTCTCTTTGATGAGCCTGTTCCACTTGTCGAGGCCGCGCTGGCTGTCCTCGATGTACTCGCCGCGGAGCACTTCGTTCATCGCGTTGCGAAGGGCGACGTCTTCGTTGACGAGCCGGCCGTCCTTCACCATCGGAATGGTCATCGTCGCGTCGAGCGCGATGTGGTCTTCGTAGCGCTCTTCTTTGGCGCGGCCCTTGAGCCCGCCCGCGAAGAAGCTCGCCGCGTTGGAGCTCACCTCGCCGCCGAAGAGGTCCAGCGAGACCGAGTACCAGCGGTTGATGTACTTCTGGATCGTGGGGAGGTCGATCGCGCCCTGCGCGCGCGCGTCCTCGTTTTTGTCGACCTTCATCAGGTCGCACGCGCGATCGAGCACGCGCAACACGCCCGTCTCACCGACGAACATGTGGTGCGCTTCTTCGGTCAGCATGAAGCGCGTCGTGCGCGAGAGCGGATCGAACGAGCTCTCGCTGAGCGCGAGGAGCTGGTACTTGCCGTCGCGATCGGTGAAGTACGTAAACATGAAGAAGGACAGCCAGTCCTCGCACGGCTCGTTGAACGCGCCGAGGATCCGCGGCTTGTCTTCGGTGCCCGAACGACGCTCGAGGAGCGCGTCTGCCTCCTCGCGTCCGTCGCGGCCGAAGTACGTGTGGAGCAAGTACACCATCGCCCAGAGGTGACGGCCCTCTTCGACGTTGACCTGAAACAAGTTGCGCAGGTCGTAGAGCGACGGGCACGTCTGTCCGAGCAAGCGCTGCTGCTCGACCGACGCGGGCTCGGTGTCGCCCTGCGTCACCACCAAGCGACGGAGCGCGTTGCGGTGCTCGCCGGGGATCTGCTGCCAGACGGGCTTTCCGAAGTGATCGCCGAAGCCGATCGTGCGGTCTTTGACAGGGTCCGTGAGGAAGATGCCCCAGCGGTAGTCCGGCATCTTCACGTAGTCGAAGTGCGCCCATCCGTCCGCGTCCACGCTGATCGCGGTGCGGAGGTAGATCTGGTCTTCTTGAAAGCCCTCGGGCCCCATCTCCTTCCACCAGTCGATGAAGCGCGGCTGCCACTCTTCGAGCGCGCGCTGCAGGCGCTTGTCGCTCGCGAGGTCGACGTTGTTCGGGATCTTCTCGTTGTTGGCGATGGACGTCATGGTCGTAGAGGCTCCGATGCGCGATCTGCACGCGTGGTTTCGCGGGCGAGCGAATTGTATGGGTTGATATTCAACGGATCACGTTCGGCGCCAGTCGAACTCGGGGCGCTCGGGGCGGCCGTACATCGTGAGCGCGCCGCGGGGGCCGGTCGCGTTGGGGCGCGTGAAGATCCAGTTTTGCCACGCGGACAAGCGCGCGAAGATCTTGCTCTCGAGCGTCTCGGGGCCCGCGAAGCGAAGCGAAGCCTCCATGCCCGTCAGCGCGTCGGGCGAGAGCGACGCGCGCTCTTCGATCGCGAGGCGAACCTCGTCGTCCCAGTCGATCGCGTCGGGCGCCACCGTCACGAGCCCCGCCTTCACGGCGTCCGAGGGCTCGAAGCGATCGTCGCTCGCGCCGAGCTTCTTGGCCTTCTCGGGGTCCGAGAGAAACCTGGTCTCCAAGCGCGAGAGCCCGTTGCTCATGGGAAACGTCCCGCGGTTCATCACCGAGAGCTGCACGTGCGGCGGCACGGCGGCGTCCGGGTCGTCGCGCATGTACGTGCGGTCGGACGCGAGCGACAGCTCGAAGAGCGTCCCGACGAAGCACGAGCCCTCGCGCACGAGCGAGAAGAGCGAGCGCGCCCCGAGGTCGAGGCGCTTGAGCACGCGGCGCTGATACAAGAGCACCTCGTGCACGAAGCCGTCCTGGCGGTTCTTGTCGAGCGCTCGATCGGACGAGAGGACTTTTTCAGCGTCGCCCTCGGTCTCGAGCACGACGAGCCCCACGGTCTCGAAGTTGAAGCGCAGGTTGAGCAGCGCGTCGTCGAGCTCGCGAAAGCACTTGAGCGCCCACAGCTCGTTGCCGAGCTCGCGGATCGCGCTGGCGTTGTCGGGCGTGTCCGTGTTGGGAGCGCGCACGGTGAGCTTCGCGACGCGCGCGTTGGCGTCCACCGAGAGCGTCACGTACTCGTAGTCGGCCCCGTCGTCGCGATACTTCGCGCCGAGCGGCGCGAACGCGAGCCCTTGCCACTTGGTGTTGCGCGGCGAGCTCGCGGCGAGCTCCTTGGCCCGCGTCTCGACGGCGTCCTTGAACTTCGAGCGGGGAACAACCTTGTCGACGAGGTTGTACTGCTGCGCCCTCGGCCCGCGGATTCCTTCGGCGAGCGTGCAGAACACATCCGCGATGTCCCTGCGCACCTTGCGCTTGTCGACGAGCCTCGTGAGCCCTCCCGTCCCAGGGAGCACCGCCAACAGAGGAACCTCGGGCAAAGACACCGCGCTCGACCCGTCGTCGCTCAAGAACACTTCGTCGCACGCGAGCGCGAGCTCGTACCCGCCGCCCGCGCACGGCCCGTTGATCGCGCACAGAAACTTCACGCCCGACTCGCGCGAGAGCTCTTCGAACCCGAGCCGCGTCTCGTTCGTGAACTTGCAGAAGTTCACCTTGAACGCGTGCGACGACATCCCGAGCATGTAGATGTTGGCGCCCGAGCAGAACACGCGGTCCTTCGCGCTCGAGACCACGCAGCACGTCACCTCGGGGTGCTCGAAGCGGATGCGCTGCACCGCGTCCGCGAGCTCGATGTCCACCCCGAGGTCATACGAGTTGAGCTTGAGGGGATAGCCGGGACGAAGCCCGCCTTCTTCTTGAACGTCCATCGCCAGGCGCGCGATCGGCCCGTCGAACGTCAGCTTCCAGTGCTTGTACTGGCTCGGGTGGGTCTCGAATCGAACCGGCGGCTGCGCGCTGTGAGTCTCGGCCATGACCCAAGGAGCTACCAGCGAGCGCCCCCGAGCGCAAGCAGTATACTGCCTATACAGCCTCTCGAACATGCAGTATATTGCATGTGCCTATGGACGTCGCCCGCGACCGCGAGACCGAACACGAGGGGCTCCTGCGCGACCTCGGACGCTCGGTCCGCGCGCGGCGCGAGGCGCTCTCGCTCACGCGCAAAGCGCTCAGCGAACGGGCCTCGGTGAGCGAGCGATTTCTCGCCGAGCTCGAGAGCGGCCGCGGCAACGTGAGCGTCACGCGCCTGCAAGACATCGCCCTCGCCCTCGGGACCACGGCCGCGGGACTCCTGAGCGCCGACGCCGTGAGCGACGCGGGGGCCGATCGCCCGAGGGTGGTCTCGCTCTTGGGCCTTCGCGGCGCAGGAAAGAGCGCCGTCGGTCGACGCGCAGCGGACACGTTGGGGGTGCCCTTCGTCGAGCTCGACGCGCTCATCGAGCGGGCCGCAGGCGTGAGCCTCGCGGGGCTCTTCGAGCTGCACGGAGCCGCGTACTACCGACGGATCGAGCGGCAAGCGCTCGTGGATTTTCTCAGCGAACGGCGCGCGGCCGTGCTCGCCACCGGCGGCGGAATCGTCACGGACGAAGAGACCTTCGCGATCCTCCGACGCGAGACCCGCACCGTGTGGCTCAAAGCCAAACCCGAAGACCACCTCGCGCGCGTCCGCGCGCAGGGCGACCTCCGCCCCATGGGCACGCTGCCCGACGCGCTGAGCGATCTACGCAAGATCCTCGCGGTGCGCGAGCCCCTCTACGCGCGCGCGGACGTCACCGTCGACACGAGCGCGCTCGGCCTCGCGCGCAGCGCCAAGGCCGTCGCCAAAGCCGCGCAGTGACGCGCGTTCATGGGTCGGCGTCGATCGCGGGCGCGACGCACCAAGATTCATCGAGGTTGGCGTGTAGAGTACGGCGCGCTCTGCCGCCACTCGGCAGCGCCTCCGGCCTTCGCGCCGCTCGCTCCTTCACGGAGTTTCCCACTCAGATGAACCATCGATCACGCCTCGCGTTCGGAGCGCTCTCGCTCGCGCTCTTCACCGCAGCCCCTTCGGCGCGCGCCGACCTCGTCCCTGGCCCCGACAATTCGGGCTGCGCCACGCGCGACGCCGGAGACTCGTGCATCTTGGGCAACGGAGCGCCGGGCCGCTGCACCTTCAGCACGGATCGGCGCAGACCTGGAACACGGTACACGCGATGCGAACCGATCCCCGAGTGCAGCGTTGTTCCCGTCGGGGGCGAGTGCCACGCGTATCCCGGCCGGCCCGCGCACTGCCGCGAGATCGTCGACGATCGAACGCACGAGCGCCATCGCATGTGCGTGCTCGACCCCGATTCGTACGCGCAGCTCAACGACGCCAGCACCGCAGAGCCCCCGCTGCCGAGCGACTCGGGCGTCGCCGCTCCCGCGCCCACACAATCAACAGCGCCCGCGACGCAGCCCCCGAGCGCGCCTAGGGCGTCGAGCCGCTGCTCCGTCTCCCCGACGCTCGGCAGCGCTCGTTGGGGTTCGCTCGCGCTATCGATCGCCGCGGTCGCCAGCGTGCTCGCCGCGCGTCGCCGCAGCGACCGTCGCTGAGAACCTACCGAGCTCCCGCGGGTCCGCTGGGCCAACGCGTGCTGATCGACGCGCCGCCGAGCGCAGAGGTCCCGATCGCGATCGTCCCATCGTGACGCTCGACGATGCGACGAACGATCGCGAGCCCGAGCCCCGCGCCGCCACGCTCGCGAGAGCGCTCGAGGTCGAGCCGCACGAACGGCTCGAGCACACGCGCTCGGTGCTCGGGCGAGATCCCCGGACCGTCGTCTTCGACCGAGACGTCGAGCGCTTCGCCAGCGAGGCTCACCCGCACGATCACCCGATGATTTGCGTATCGAACGGCGTTGCGGAGCAAGTTCTCGATCGCGCGCACGAACTGCCTCGGCTCGACGAACGCCCCGACGCTCGCCCCGTCGGGAGCCTCGAGCGCGACGTCGAGCGCCCGCTCGCTCGAGAGCGACGCGACCTCGACGAGCTGCGCGAGCGAGGCGCGAGGGTCGAAGTGTGTACGGGCCAGCTTCGCCGCGTCCGCCTCGACCCATGAAATCAACTCGCTCGAGAGCTCGTCGAGGTTCGTCACCTCACCTTCGATCGCGCGCAGGGCGCGCTGCCGCGCTTCGCCATCGGCCTCGGAGCCGAGCGCCTCGAGCAGAAACCGAATGCGCGCGAGGGGCGTTCCGATCTCGTGCGAGACCGCTTGAAGGAGCTCTTCGCGCTCGCCGAACAAGCGCCGAAGCCGCTTGGCGCTTCGCTCGATCGCAGCAGCGACGGCCCCGACCGCGTCGTCCCTCGGCCCCGCGATCGCGCCCACCGCGTCGTCGAAGTTCGCCTTCGCGAGCTCGTCCACCGCGCGCACGATCGTGTTCAACCGCCGCACGAGCGGAACCCCGACGAGCGCGCTCGCGGTCAACACCACCACCGCGACGAAGCCCACCAGCGTCAGCGCAGGAAACAGCGGCGTCGGCCCGAGCGGCGCTGGCGGCGGATCGACGCGCACGGCGCTCTCGTCATCGAGCCGAAACAGCAGCGACGGAGGCCCCACAGGGTGCTCGATCGTCACGGGCTCGCCGTCGCGCGGCGCCCGCGCTCGCACGATCCGCAACGGCGCCACGACGTCTCTCGCGATCGATCGCGCGCGCGCCTCGCGCTCGGCCGCGGGCGTCTCGGCGAGGACGCGGACGATCGCGCGAAGCCCCATGCCCGTCGCGTGCACCACGAACGTCCGCTCGACGCGGCGCCCCGACTCGCGGGCGACCAACGCGACACCGGCGGTCGCCACGACGAGCGCCAGAAGCACGCTCGCGGCGATCTTTCGCAAGAGATTGAACATGAACGCTACCTCTGAGAATCACCCGCGCACGAGCAGGTAGCCCGCCGCGCGGATGGATCGAATCGCGTCGCGGTCGAGCCCTGCGGACTCGAGCTTCTTTCGAATCCGCGAGACGTGAACGTCGATGCTTCGATCGACCCCGTCGTACGCGACGCCGAGCACCCGACGCGACAAGTCCTCGCGCGTGACGACCTCGCCCGCGTGCTCCGCGAGGATCACGAGCAGCGCAAATTCGCTCGCGGTGAGCTCCACCGGCGCGTCGCCGACCGAACACCGCATCGACGAGCGCCACAACGCGAGCGAGCCCACGCGCACCTCTTCGCGGACGACACGCTCGTCCGGCGCGTACCGACGCAGCACCGATCGAATGCGCGCGAGCAGAATCCTCGGCTCGACGGGCTTTGTCACGTAGTCGTCCGCGCCGAGCTCGAGCCCGACGACCTCGTCGATCTGCGCTTTGTTCGCCGTGAGAACAACCACCGCCCCGCGGTACGTCGCCCTCGCCGACCGCAGCACGTCCACGCCCATCAACGACGGGAGCATCCAGTCGAGCACGACGAGCGTGGGGCGCTCTCGGAGCAACGTCGCGAGCCCGCGCGCGCCGTCTCCCTCGGCCATCACCGTGAAGCCCTGCGCGCGAAGGAAGCTCGCGACGAGCTCGCGCAGCGGCGCGTCGTCCTCGATGACGAGGATCGTCGGAGCCCTGTTCGCGGCGCCCTCGTGGCTCATTCGCTGAGCGCCGCGCGCGCGCGGGTGACCCGCTGTTCGACCCACGAGACGAGCCCGCTCGAGCCGCGCACCGAAGCCTCGAAGGCGGCGGGCGACGAGATCGTCCGCGAGCCCTCTTGTTCTCCGCGCTCACCGACGACGTGCGGCGCGACGAGCGCGTGGAGCGCGTCGAGCCGCGCGGCCGCGGTCGCCGGCGCAAACGGCCCGTCGAGCGCGCGCGTCACGTGCGCTCGATACGCGCTCGCGTACGTCGCGTCATCGAGCAGCGTTCGAATGAGCGGCCACTGCGCGGTGACGCTCGTGTGCAAAAACTCTTGCGCGTTGGTCGTCGCGGCGCTCCTCGGGCCGAAGCTCGTCCCCATCGAGAGGTTGTGGTCCCAAGGAATCCACCGAAGCCGCCCCTGCTGCGCGGGGTCACCGTAGAGAAAATAGTTGTGCGGCATCTGCCCGTACGCGTCCCAGTTGGCCGCGACCGTGTTGACCGCGAGCCACGCGAGAAAGCCGTCGACGTCGAAGCGCGCCTCGAGGTTGCGTCGCCACGCCGCTCGGTCCGTCGTGCGATCGTTGAGCGCCGCGATGGCCGCCTGAACGTCGCTGAAGTCCGCCTCGGTCTCGTTGGTCTTCTTCTCGAAATCCGCCGCGGCGAAGCTCGTCCAATTCGCGGTCGTGCCCGAGGGCTTGTAGACGTTGCCCGAGTGCGACGACAACACGCGGTCGCGCATCGCTCGGTCGCTCGGGTCTTCGATCATCGTGTACAGACCCCAGTATTCAACGTTGCTCCCCGAGCGAACCGTCACGCGCGCAAACGCGTAGCGCGGGGCGGGCACGCCGGCCGCGCGGAGGGAGTCGAGCACGAAGGCCTCGCGCACCTGTGAATCATCAGCAAAATTCGCAGAAAAAGTCATTTCTCGAAAGCCGTAGAAGCGCTGGTTCTGCGTCTCGGGGTGCTGGTCTTCGTAGCGATCGAAGTCGAGCCTGAAGGGGAGCTTTCGATTGCCCTGCGCGCCGAGGGTCGCGAGCGACGAGTTTCCCTTGAAGCGCATCCCGACGTACGGCCACGCGCGGTTCTGAAAGCGCACCGTCACAGGGACGTACGCAGGATCGCGAGAGAGCAGCGAGGTCGCCCCGCCCGCGGGCGCTCCGGGAGGCCCCGCCATTCCACCATCGCCAAAGGGCGGCATCGGAAACCCGCCGTCCCCAAAGGGCGGCATCGGAAATCCCCCGTCTCCAAACGGCGGCATCGGGAAGCCTCCGTCTCCAAACGGCGGAAATCCCATCCCTCCATCCCCCATGGGAAACGTCCCGGGCCCCTGGCTCGTCGCGAGGATCGAGCGCAGGTCGTCGCGCGCGGACTGCAGGTCCGACGGCGCGATCTCGAGCGTGATCTCGTGGACCGTGTCCGGCGCAAACACGACGTCGTACGCGGCCGTGTCGCTCGCGTGCGACGCGTTGGACCAGCCATCGGGCCGCGACACGCACGCCTGTGTCGCGACGATCGTCGCCGTGGCCACCGTGATCGACGCTGTAAACAGAAACGAGACGCGACGCTTGTTCATGACCGAACACCGCTCCAATCTTCGCGACCCCGCTCTTCGCGCGAGGTCCGCGATCAGCTCATAGCGGTGTGTGCGGCAGCGGTCCGTTGAGCGCTCGTTTCATTGTGTAGCGAACTGTTACTCGCCGCGGCGCCGCGGTCCGCGCTCAACAGCGCTTCTAGCGTTCCAACAAATAGTAGAAGTGATCGCCAACTCCGACGGGCGCGTTGATCCCGCCGATCCCGAGGCACGTGTCGTCGTCGAGCGCCTTCACCTCGTCGTAGAGGTGCTCACGAAAGAACGGCAAGCAGTCCTTGTCGTAGTGAAGCTGCCAGCACTCCGTCGGTCGCCACCGCGACGGCCCGGGGATCGCGCTGAACAGCCCGCCCTGCAAGAACTTCGCGCCCACCCACCAGCGGGCCGAATGAAAATCGATCCCCCAGGGCAACAGTTGAAAGCCCACGAATTCGAGCGCGACGTAGGGCGCGTTGCGCAGGAGACACGAGGGCGGGAGCCACGTGAGCAGCGTTCCTCGAAAGAGTCCCTTGGGGCACGGGCGCTCGGGGGCCTCGATGTAGATGCGGTCGAGCTCCGAGCGCGACATCCCCCGGAGATCACGCGTGTTCGCGGACGAGGGCCGCACGCTCAACGGCACCCCAGCCTCGAGACGCGAAGCTCTGCGCGCGCGCCGCGCGCCGCGGGGATCTCTTGCCATACGGCGAACACGTTCGTTCCGTCGGTGACGACTTCGCTGTCGCCCGCTTCGACGCCGGGCTGCGAGAGCTGCGCGGTCGTCGTCGCGTCGAGCGCCCCGTTGCACACGCGGCCCGCGCGCGCGACGGTCGTGCGCCCCGTCCCCTCGGTCCACGAGAGGACCACACATCCGTTGGTCGACGGAGCGAGCGACGGCCCCATCGCAGGCTGCGTCCCCGTCGTGATGTCCGCGTGCGTCACCGCGGCGCCCGGTCGATACGTCGCGAAGTGAATCTTCCACGGGTCCCTTCCGCGCTTCTGCGCGAAGGCCACGAGCACCGCGTCTCCGAGCGAGAGGGCGAACGGCGTCCCCACTTGATTTCGTGGGCTCGACAAGACCACCGGCCGCCCTCGGGCGTTGCCCCGCACGTCGAACAGCCGCCCCTCGATCGCGCCGCCCGCGCGTCGCACGTACAACGCCTGATCGCTCCCCACCGCCGCCATCGTCGGAACGTCCACCGCCCCGCTCAACGCCACGTCCTGCAGCGCGCCCACGGCCGTCCCGTACATGCGAATCCCGTCTGCGTCGGGAAACGGCGAGGCCACGAGCACGTTCGCGCCGACTCCAGTCGCCGCGAGCGAGCCCTGCGGACACACGCTCGATTGACGCATCCGCGGCCGCAGCTCAGCGAGCGCCGGCGTCCCCACGAGCGTCGTCGCCGCGCACAGCGTGTTGGCCGAGCCACCGACGCATGTGCACACAACACCCGCGATGCGCCCGTCGCTCGTCTGCGCGAGCGCGGGGCCCATCCCGAGCTCGTACGGCGCGCTCTGCTCGAACAACGACTGCGCCGCGCCGCGCGGGGTCACCGAGGTTCGATCGACGACGCGCGCGTAGAAGTGGCTCGCCGCGCCAGAGCCACCTCGAAAATCAGCGCTCGCGAAGGCGCGCTGCTCGACCCACGAGACGACGATTCCCTGCGAGCTCGCGGCGAGTCGAGCGCTCATCCCGCCGCGCCCTTCGGTCACGACAACGCCGCCCGCCACAGAGGGAGCGCACGTCTGCGCGACGGACGTTCGAGAGATCACCAACGCGCTCGCGAGCGACGCGCCGAACAACAAGAGCGACGAAGAAGACGTACGTCTCACGAACCGTGAGCCTCTCTCGCGACCGCGGATCGTGGCAAGCGAACGATCGCGACGCCCCGTTGGAAGAAGACACGCAGCGAGCGATCTCCTGGGAAATATCCCGAGCTCTTTGCGTGGCGTGTCGCCAACGGAAGGCGTCGCCTCTGTAGGCTGCTCAAAACGCTCCGCCGACGACCGCGCCGACGCCCGTGGGGTCCGCGCGAAACACGAGCTCGATCCGCCGACGCTCGATCACGAGCGGCTTGGTGATCGCCCAGATCGACAGACCCAAGACGGCTCCGCTCACCGCGAGGTACGGAATCGAGAGTTCCCACGCCGGACGGTACGGCCCGTTCGCGACTGGAATCACGATCGACGCGAGCGCGAGCGCGGTGTGCCCCGACCACAACACCGTCGACGTCACGCTCAGCTCGAGGGGAACTCCGTTGCCCCGCGCTCCGTACACCGCGATCGCGATCGGCGTCGCTAGCGACGGAAGCGCCGCGATTCCACCGAACACCGCGAGCAGCTGTCCTGTGTTCGCGTTGGCGAGCCGCTCGCATCCGTCGCTGCCCGGAAGCGCCATACACGCCTCCGCGTCGCTCGTCTTGCAGAGGGCAGCCGCGATCAACGCCCCGCCAATCGTCGCACGCCAAGCCATCGACCGAGCGTAGCAGCAAACGTCGCGTCGCTCGATCAGCGCTTCGCCCGTCGTCGCCCCGCTCGCAGCGCGATCGCGACGCCCGCGAACACAACCCACGTATTCATCCGCGACGACGATTTGCTCACGCCTGCGCGGCACGTGCACCCGGGGGTCTCGAGCACCGGCATCCGCACCGACGCCTCGGAGCCGCCGTCGCTTCGCGCGACCACGCCGCTATCCACGGGCTCGGGCAAGAGCGACGCTTCGTCGATCGGCGTCACGGCGTCCACCGTCACCACGTCGCTCGCCACGGTGGGGTCGTCGTCTTCGGGCGGAACAACCTCCGCGTCCTCCGCCACACCGGCGTCCGCGGGACCGGCGTCGGGTGTTCCCGCGACGCATCGCGCGGTGTCTCCGGTCGCGACGCACGTTTGCCCTGCAGGGCAGCGCACGGCATCGCGCACGACGCCCGCTGCGTTGCACGCCGCACGACGCCCGTCGGGCAAGCAGATCTCTTTGGCGCGCGGGACCTCACGCGCGTTGGCCACGCAGAACACCGAGACGCAGCGCGGAGCGGTCGTCCCCGCGGTCGAGCAGTACGCGCCGAACGCGCCGCAGTCGCCGGGGTCCGTCACCGCGCCGTTGGTGCACTGCGCGATGTAGCGATCCGCGACGCAGATCTTCGAGGTCCCCGTCGCGGGACACACGCGAGGCTCGCATCTCGCGCGGCCCGAGAGCGTCGAGCACGCTTGTCCAGCAGGGCACGCCGTCGTCGTCGCCGCGCCGTTGCGATCGCAGTGCAGCATCTGCCCGCCCTGGATCCAGCACCCGTCGTGCGCCTCGGGAACATCCCTGGGATTGTCCACGCAAAACGCAGACACGCACCGCGCGCTGTTTCGATCGCGGCCTGCGGTCGAGCAAAACCCTGCGAACGCCCCGCAGTCGCCCGTGGTCACCGCGCCGTTGTTGCAGTTCGCGAGGACGCGCTCGTTCAAGCAGACGCTCGCCGTTCCGACCGCGGGGCACGCGCCGAACACGCAGCGCGCGCCGCGCGAGTCGTTGACGCAACGAGCCCCGAAGGCCCCGCACTCTCCGCGACGACAATCGCTGCCGATGATCGTGTCGCCGTCTTCGCAGCGCGGCGTACACGTCACAGGCCCGCGAAACTCCCAGTGCCAGTCCTCGGACGGAACCGTGCGAATGAACCCGAACCGCCCCGCGTTGGCCGCGAGCCAGCCGTACACACCGCCGGTGCTTGTATTCAAGTCTAGCGCGAGCCCGCTCTGGTGATTGGAGTACCCGGGCCGCGCCGCGAGGTTTCCCCCACAGCAGAGGTACTGGTTGTAGAGGTACTGCTGCTGCGCCATCGTGCGAAACCCGCTGACGATGCGCAGCGAGACGCCCGCCGCGCGCGCCGCCGCCTGCATGCGCAAGTACGCGTCGGCGGTGTGCACTTCGACGGGCTTTCCATCGACCGTCGCGACGCAGATGGTCCTCGCGACCCCGGCCGAGTAGCCCTGCGCGCTCGTGCACGGAAGGAGCTCGGACACGAGCAGCCCCGTGTTCTCGTCCACGGGAGCACACCCCACAGACGAGCTCACCGCAGCGAGAAGAACACCCACACACGCCGTCGCGTTGATCGTTCGCATCGTGAGCGTGCGCCATCGCAACATGCGCGCCAATGCGCCGTGCGCCGTGATGAATGCGCGCCGTGATGAATGGGCACAGAGGATCAACCCCGTGGGCGCAAAGATGAATGGGCACAGAGGATCAACCCCGTGGGCGCCGAGATGAATCTCGGCGCATGAACGCTGCTGCGCAGCGCGCGCCCGCAGAGCCGGTCGCGAGGAAGCGCTCGCAACTGAGACTCTTCGCGGCTTTGCGCGCGCCGCACCGCGGCGTCTATGCGCCGAGATTCATCTCGGCGCTCGTGTCGACAGTTGTCCACACCGTGGACAATCGTCCCGCCACGCCTCGCCACCCGATGGCGAACCCTTCGCCACCTGATGGCGAACCCTTCGCCATTCGATGGCGAACCCTTCGCCATTCGGTGGCCCACCTCGTGCTTCGCGCTGTTGTCGATGAAGAACTCACTTTCGTCCCATCGCTTTCCCGCGGCGACCGCGTGCGTCGCGCTCTTCTTCGCGTGTGCTCCTTCGGGCGCGAGCCCCTCGAGCTGCGGCGGCGTCAAAGGCAACGCCGGGCGCCTCTCGTACTCCGTCCGCGCCGGAGCCACGGGGCCATCGCAACGCGCAGATCGCGCCCTCGCGCCGGGCGTCGTCGGAGCCTTCGTCGTCACGGGCTCGAACCAACCCGAGTGGCGAACGACCGCCGCCGATCAGGGCGTCGTTCGCACGGTCTTCACGCGCTTTCGTTCGTCGTGCGTCACCACCACCACGCTCGCCGACGGAGGAACATCGGTCTCCTCCGACAACGACGCGGGCCCCGGCGCGTGCATGGGCCAGAATCAACGCTTCGAATCCACCGAAGAGGTCGACCTCCTCGCCGTCGCCGCTGGCGAGACCGACCTCGTCTCCGTCGCGCCCACGGGTGAAGTCGATCGCTTGCGCGTCTACGTCGCGCCCGTCGAGCAGCTCGCGCTCTACCAGAGCAACGGCGATCGCTGGTTCAACCAAGGCGAGGTCCCCGCGAGCAACGACGGGAGCTTCAGCGTCTTCGCGCGGCAAGCCAACACGCGCATCGTCGTGACGACCGCCGACATCCGAGTCACCGTCGGCGACCCGTCCGCCGCGCTCTTGCTCGCGCCGCGCGCCACCGAACCCGCCGCCGAGATCACCGTCGCGTCGGGCGATGTCGTGCGCGTTCGCGTCCTTCGCCCGGGCGCTCGCTCGCCGCTCACCATCGCGCGCGAGAGCGTGTCGACCGCGCTGACGTTGGTCACGCAGTAGTCTCGATCACCGCATACACGCTGGCAGAATCCCAGTGTCCACGCAGCGAAGCCCGCTGTCGCACGCGCGGCTCGGGCAGCAAATCTGCCCCTCGGCTCCGCAGCGACACAGCGGCCACGGCGAGGCCGCCACGCACAACGCCGCGGACCCCGTCGGAAACCCGAAGCACAAATCCCCCGCGCAGCACGGTTGATTGCGCCCCCCGCAGGGCAAGCAGCTCCCTCCTCGACACACGAGGCTCGTCGCGCCGCACGAAGCCCCGTTGCAGCACGGTTGATTGGCGCCGCCGCAACGGAGACAGCGCCCAGCGCTGCACACGTACCCAGGGTTGCACGAGTTGCCTTCGCAGCACGGCTGCACGCCAGCGCCGCACGTCTCGCAGCCGCCGCACTGGCGACACGTCCCCGACGCGTCGCAGATCGAGCTCGCCTCGCTGCACATCGCGCCGCAGCAGCGCTGCCCGATCTGTCCGCACTCGCAACGATCGGTCGCCGCGTTGCACGTCACGCCAGGCGGACACTGCGTCGCGCGGGGAATCTGCTGCTCGGGATCGCGACACTGCGCGGGCTGCGGCCGCGTCGCGCAACACGCAAACGTGCCCGCGCGCGCGCGTCCGCAGGGAATCGACTCGACGCACCGGCTCCACTCGCCGCTCACGCCGCAGGTGATCGACCCCGCGCGACACAGACTGTCTGCGGGTCGAACGGTCGTTCCCGAGGCCACGGTGTCGCCGAGGCCCGCCTCCGCGCTCGCGTCCGCGCCGTCGCCCGCGTCCGCGCCGCTCGCGCTGTCCATCGGGCGCGCGCAGCGCGTCGCCGCGTTGCCCCCGAGCTCGAAGCGCGCTTCGTCGCAAGGCCTCCGCCTCGCTTCGCCGCGAAGCGCCGCGTTGCTCGAGCTCTCGAAGGCCACGCAAATGGGCTCGAGCTTCGGACAGCTGGCCTCCGTTCCGTTCTCGCGCACGACCTCGGACACGCACGTGAGGTACGGAACGCGCTGCACGTCCCCCCGCAACGGGTCGAACGCCTGACACACAGGCTCGAAGCGCAGCGTCAATCTCCCGACAAATCCCACGGGAAACACGAACTGCGCGACGCTCGGCTGCGCCGCAGGCTCGAACGCGTCGCCCGTCATCGCGCGGCCCGGCCACGCTTCGACGAGCAGCGGCTGCGACTCCGTTCCAGAGAGCGCGCGCAAGACGTGACGCCCCACGAGGTCGCCGATCGCCACGGCGCCGTCGGGCGCGGACGCGCCTTCGTTGACGCCCAACACGTAGCGCTGCCGCGACACGAGCGCCCACCGTCGATCGCTCGCGCCGTCGCGCCTTCGACGAAACACACGCAGCTCGTAGCGATCGACCCCGTCCTCGCCGTCGCGCGCGTAGCCGCTCTCGATCGTGAGAAACACTTCTCCCGGCTGCGCGCCGCGCGCCGTGCAGCCAACGCCCGCCAACACGGCCGAGACCGCGACGGAGGCGTTGGCGACGAGCGTTCGGACGCGTCCCATCGCTTCGATACGTATCACTGCGGAAGGGACATCCGAAGCAAGCGCCGGTCCCGTCCCGAGATAGTCTGCGCCCTCGCGCTCGGGTACCATGGCCGGAGCGTGAGCGAATCGCTCCCGAATCCGAAGCCCCAACAGACCGCACCGCCTGCGGCGTTGGGTCCGTACGAACCCATCCGCCCCCTCGGAATGGGCGGGATGGCGGAGGTCTTGCTCGCGCGCCAGAAGCTCGGAAACGGCGTCGAGCGCACGGTCGTCATCAAGCGCGTGCTCCCGCACATCGCGGCGGACCCCGAGTTCGTGCGGCTCTTCGCGACAGAGATCCGCCTCGCGCAGCGCTTGAAGCACCCGAACATCGTTCAGGTCATCGACGCAGGGAGCGAGGCAGGCTCGCCCTTCCTCGTGCTCGAAGCGCTGTTCGGCGCGGACTTGCGCGCGATCATCCGCGAGTCGAACCGTCGATCGACGCACCTGTCGCCCGCGCTCGCGTGCGCGATCCTGTCGCAAGCCGCCAAGGGGCTCCACTACGCGCACACGCTCGAGGACGAGAGCGGCGCGCCTCTCGGGATCATTCACCGCGACGTCTCGCCGCAGAACATCTTCGTCACGCGCGACGGGAGCGTTCGCGTGATCGATTTCGGCATCGCCAAGAGCGCCGAGCAAATCGAGAGCACCCGCACCGGCGTCACCAAGGGAAAACCCGGCTACATGTCCCCCGAGCAGCTCCGCGGCCAACGCGCGATCGACGGGCGCGTCGACGTGTACGCGCTCGGCGTCGTGCTCTGGGAGCTTCTCGTCGGAAAGCGCCTGTGGAAGCGCGACAGCGACGTCGCCTCGGCCATGGCGATCCTCCAAGAAACACCGCCCAAGCCGAGCTCGATCGCGCCGAGGGTCCCCTCATCGCTCGACGCCCTCGCGCTCGCGATGCTCGCTCGAAAGCCCGAAGACCGCCCCTCGATGGAGCACGTCGCGCGCAGGCTCGAGAGCATCGCGCGAGACCTCGGGTGCTGGTCGCCTCGCACCGCCGTGGCCGCGATGATCGCGGACCTCGTTCCCGAGCGCGACGACGGCTTCGAGTCGGCCACGGTCGCGACCGGGAGCCTCGACGCAGCGACCGACGACGACCGCGCCGCGCCCGCGCCCAACGAAGGCGCGTCGACCGCAGCACACATTATCAACGCGGACAAAGCCGCGCACTTGCTCGAGGGCGCCGCCGGCTCGAGCAGCGAGTCCGCCTCGCGCGACGCTGGCCGCGCGAACCGCGCTTCGAAGGCCCGCGCTCCGCTCGCCGTGCTCGCGGCCCTCGCCGCCGCGGGCCTCGTCGCCGTGGGCGTCAACGTCGCGCGATCGAACCAGCTCGAGCGCAGCCCCGCGAGCCTCGAAGCGCCCGCCGCCACGCCCGCCGCGCCCGCGCAACGCGCGGCGATCGAGCCCCCGCTCGCGCGCGCGCCCATCGTCGTCGCGCCCTCGATCAGCCCCGACGCCTCCGCGATCGCGGCGCCGACGGTGACCGCCGCGCATCCCGCGACCACGACCGGGACGCGAGCGCGGCGACGAACGCGCGCCCGAGGACTCTCGTCCACGGCCGTGTTTCACGAGTAGCCTGCTCGTCGCTCAAAACGGCGCGGGCCCCACGACGATCACCGGCGTGTTCGGGATGTCCCGCGACTGCGCGCGATCGACCGCGACGATCGTGGCCGCCGTCGCGCCGATCGCCGCGACCCCCGCGCCCGCGAGCACCCAAGGAAGCCACGAGGGCGACGGCCTTCGAAGCTCGACGCGCAGCTGCCTTCGCTGCCTCGGAACGAGCACGAGCTCTTGCTCGAGCCGCGCGTAGCCCGAAGCCTCGATCACGAGCTGGTGGCCGCCCGCGGACAATCGCCGGGACACCGGCGCGAGCCCGAGGTCGATCCCGTCGACGAGCACGCGGCTCGCGGGAGCCTCGCGGTTGATAATCGACACACTCAATTCAGCGGCGGTCTGCACCGTGGCGAGCCGAAACGACAGGGCCCTTCGCTCGCGCCCGCCCACGCGAACGCGCTCGCGAACGACGACGTACTCCGCGAGGTCGAGCTCGACCGTGTGAACGCCCGCGGCCACGATGACGGGGCCCGCGAGCGGCGTGGTCCCCGCGTCGCGGCCGTCGACGCGAACGCGCGCTCCCGCGGGCTCGCTGGTGATCACCAGCGACGCGATCTGCCCGCGGAGCGTCTCGATCGTCTCGCGCACCGCCGCGGCGCGCTCTTGCGGAACGCGCGCTCCCCCCTCGCGCAAGTACCGCTCGAACGCGTCGATCGCCTCGACGACGCGCCCCGACGCGCGCAGCGCTTGCCCGAGGTTCACGAGCGCCACCGGCGCGCGGCCCGCGCGATACGAGGCCTCGAAGCGCTCGATCGCGACGTCGTTTTGCCCCTGCTCGAACGCGACGATCCCTTCGGCCAGGAGCCGCTGCGCGCGCTCGGCGTCGCCCGGAGCGGACTGCCCCGCGGCGGCAGACGCGGCGCACACGAGCGCGAGACACAGCGATCTCGCCAGTATTTTCGCAGGTCCGATCACAGCTCGTGCTTCTTCATGAGACGATGGACGTACGTGCGATCGAGCCCCGCGGCGGTGGCCACTGCCGTCACGTTGCGGTTGTGCCGCGCGAGGAGCGCGCTCAAGTACTCGCGCTCGAAGTGATCGAGCCAGCGCTCGCGAAGGTCTTTGAAGGGCGCGTCCGGCGACACGGGCGGCAACGGATCGCCGCGGCGCACAGGCGCGCTCGCCGAGGGCAACGACGCGAGGGCCGCCCCGGCGCCGAGGACCTTCGCGCGCTCGACGAAATTGCGAAGCTCGCGCACGTTTCCGAACCACGGGCGCCGACGAAGCTCGTCGATCACGAGCGGGTCGATCGCCGCTGTCGCGCCCACGAAATGCCTCACGAGCGCGACGATGTCCTCGGGCCGCGCGCGCAGCGGCGGGACGTCCACCTGCAGCACCGCCAGCCGAAACAGAAGGTCCTCGCGAAACGTCCCCGCGTTGACCATCTCGCGAAGGTCCCTGTGCGTCGCCGACACGAAGCGCACGTCCACCTTGCGATGGGCGCTCTCGCCGAGGCGCCGCACGGTGTGCGACTCGATCGCGCGAAGGAGCTTCGGCTGCACTTGCAGCGGGAGCTCGCCGATTTCGTCGAGAAAGACCGTTCCCCCGTCGGCGAGCTCGATCGCGCCCGCGCGCGCCGTGTTGGCCCCGGTAAACGCGCCCTTCGTGTGGCCGAAGAGCTCGGCGTCGAGCAGCGACTCGGGCAGCGCAGCGCAGTCGACGATCACGTACGGCCCCCGCGCGCGGGGCGAGGCCTCGTGCAGGGCCCGCGCGACGAGCTCTTTTCCCGTCCCCGTCTCGCCGTGAACGAGCACCGCCGCGTTCGACGGCGCCACGAGCGAGAGCTGCTGAAACAGCGCGCGCATCGCGACGCTCTCTCCCACGAGCGGCCCGAAGTGGCTCGCAGGCCACAGCTCGACGGGCCGTGGTTCGTTCGACTCGACGCACTCGAGCTCCGTCGATCCGAGGACGATCCGCGCGCTCCGAGGGAGCCTCGCGCCGGTGACCATCACGCCGTTGACGAACGTCCCGTTGCGGCTCCCGAGGTCGCGAATCCACACGCCGTCGGGCCGCGGCTCGAGCTCGCAGTGCAATCTCGACACCGCCGGATCGATCACGACGAGGTCCGCGCTCGCAGACGAGCCAACGACGGATCGCCGCGTGACGTCCGCGACGCGCTCTCCGTCCCCGTCGCGCCACCGAACGCGAAGGACTCGCGCGCTCACCGCGACTGGGCGCGGGTCGTTTCGCGTGAGCTCGGTCTGCGCGTCGAAGCCATCGTCCGTCATGAGCGCGCTCGAAGCGTACGACGGTACCACCGTTGTCGCGCAATTCACTCGTGCGGCGCTCGACGAAGGCCACGCAAAGTCAACGGTTCGCGCGGTCGCCGTCCTGCGGTACACCGTCCGCAGGCAGCGATGGGATCGAGAGACGCGAGAGCAGATTCGACACTTGCAGTGCACGGCGGCGAGCGTTGGCCCAAGCCCAACGACGCGATCACGACGCCGATCGCCGCGACGGCGACGTACACCTTTGGCGACACGGCCGAGCTCGTGTCGTTCATGGAGGGCTCGGTCCAACGCGAAGAGTACGGCCGCTACGGAAACCCCACGGTCCATGCGCTCGAAGCCAAGTGCGCGGCGCTCGAGGCGACCGACGGCGCCTTGGCGTTCGCCAGCGGAATGGCCGCGGTCACCACGGCCATCCTCGCGCTCGTGAAGTCCGGCGCGCACGTCGTTCTCTTTCGCGACTGCTACCGACGCACGCGGCAGTTCGTCACGACGACGCTCGATCGCTTCGGCGTGACGCACACGCTCGTCGAGCCGGGGGACATCGAGGGGCTCGCGCGCGCGATTCGCCCCGAGACCAAGCTCGTGATCTCCGAGGCGCCCACCAACCCTTATGGCAACGTCGTCGACCTCGACGCGATGGTCTCTGTGGTCAAGAAGCACCGCGGGGTCAAGACGATGATCGACGCGACGTTTGCCACGCCGATCAACCTTCGCCCCGCGGTGCACGGCGTCGACCTCGTCGTGCACAGCGCGACCAAGTACTACGGCGGACACAACGACGCCCTCGGTGGAATCGTCGCGGGCCCCGAACACCTCCTCTCGCTCGTCAAAGAACAGCGCGACGTGTTGGGCGGGATCATGGACCCGCACTGCGCGTATCTCCTCTTGCGCGGGTTGAAGACCCTGAGCCTGCGCGTTCGTCAGCAAAATTTCAGCGCGCTCGCGATCGCTCGGGCGCTCGAAGGGCACCCCAAGGTGCGCCGCGTTTGGTATCCCGGCCTCGAGAGCCACCCGTCGCACGCCGTCGCCAAGCGGCTCATGACGGGCTTCGGCGGCGTCGTGACGTTCGAGCTTGCGACGGACCTCGCGGGCGCTGGGCGCTTCATCGACGCGCTGAAGATCCCGCGGATCGCGCCGTCGCTCGGCGGCGTCGAGAGCTTGGTCGAACAGCCCGCGCTCATGAGCTTCTTCGAGCTCACGACCGAACAACGCGAAGCGGTCGGGATCAAAGACGCGCTCGTTCGCTACGCCGTCGGCATCGAAGAGCCCGAGGCGCTCATCGAAGACCTTCGCGCGGCGCTCGACGTGATCGCGCCGTAGCGCTCGGTCACGCGGCCACGGACAGCTTGTCGCGCGCCCACTTGAGCGCGGGCGCGTAGTGATCGAACACCTCGTGCTCGTACATCACGTCGAGCACGAGCAGGGACGACAACAAGAAGCGCACGGCCGCGTGAGGAATCACGAACGCGATCCCCGCCAGTCGCGCTTCGATCGTCGCGCGCTCTTGTTGCAGCCACTCGCGAAGCAGCCCGATCGACCGCGGGCTGCGCGTCGCCCCGTCGCTCGTGTCCAACACGAGGGCGATCTTCGGACCGAGGCGCATCGCCGACGAGCACACGCGCAGGTGCCGCTCGAAGTCCCACTCGGTCACGCTCCCGCGGTAGCGCACGACCACCAACGGGTACGCGCGAGTGTCGAAGGAGACCGTCGGCGTCTCCCACAGCGCCCCGGCTACGATCTCTTCGTTGCTCGCTTGCATGAAGGCGAGTATCGAAAGATCCGCTCAATTTTGTCGATACACAAATCCGCAGCTTCCTGCGTTTCGGCTGACAAAACCGAGCTAATTCAGCTTCTTGTCCGCTGAGCGCTCACCTTGCCCCTGCTCTGCGGACACCGGGGACGACTCAGCGGACTGCGGGCTCGAGCGCGCGCAATGGAGGACGAGCTTGCCGTCGTCGATGTCGAGCGTGACCGTCCCTCCGCCGTGCGAGAGCTCGCCGAACAAGAGCTCTTCGCTGAGCGGCTGACGCACGTGCTGTTGAACGACGCGGGCCAGCGGTCGCGCGCCGAACGCTTCGTCGTAGCCCTCGCGGCCGAGCCACTCGATCGCGGCGTCCGTCGCTTGGAGCGTGACGTTCTTCTCGCTGAGCAGCGCTTCGGTCTCGCGAAGAAACTTTCGAACGATCGAGCCCATGATCCGCCGATCGAGCGGCGCGAACTGCACGCGCGCGTCCAAGCGATTGCGAAACTCCGGCGAGAACAAGCGCTTGAACTCTCGGTCGACGTCGGGGTTCTGGAGATTTTCGCCGAAGCCCAAGGGGCGCCGCGCCATGTCCCGCACGCCCACGTTGCTCGTCATGATGAGGATCACGTGGCGAAAATCTGCGCTCTTTCCGTTGTTGTCCGTGAGCGTCCCGTGGTCCATCACCTGGAGCAGCACGTTGAAGATGTCCGGGTGCGCCTTCTCGATCTCGTCGAGCAAGAGCACCGCGTGCGGCGTCTTGGTGACCGCGTCCGTGAGCAATCCACCGCGGTCGAAGCCCACGTACCCGGGGGGCGCGCCGATCAAGCGCGAGACCGTGTGCCCCTCCATGTACTCGCTCATGTCGAAGCGCATGAACGCGATGCCCAGCGTCTTGGCGAGCTGTTTGGCGAGCTCTGTCTTTCCGACGCCGGTGGGGCCGGTGAACAAGAAGCTGCCGATGGGCTTGTCCGTCGCGCGAAGCCCCGCGCGAGAGAGCTTGATCGCGTTGGCCACGATCTTCACGGCGCTCTCTTGGCCGAACACCGCGTTGCCGAGGTCGGACTCGAGGTTCTTGAGCGCGGTGCGGTCGTCGGTCGACACCTGCCGCGGAGGAATCTGCGCCATCGTCGCGACGACGGCCTCGACGTCCTCGACCGCGATCTTCGCGCCTTCGCCCTCGGCGAGCTTCTTCTTCGCGCCCGCTTCGTCGACGAGGTCGATCGCTTTGTCCGGCAGCTTTCGATCTTGGAGGTATCGAATCGCGAGGTCCACCGCGGCCTCGAGCGCCGCGTCGTCGTACGTGACCTTGTGATAGTCCTCGTACTGCTTCTTCAGCCCGCGGAGGATGTCCACGCACTCGTCGCGCGAGGGCTCGCCCACGTCCACCTTCTGAAAGCGCCGCGTGAGCGCGCGATCCTTCTCGAAGTGCTGACGAAACTCTTGAAACGTCGTCGAGCCCATACAACGCAGGCGCCCCGCGGCGAGCGAGGGCTTGAGCATGTTGCTCGCGTCCATCGTCCCGCCTTGGACTTGTCCGGCGCCGAGGATCGTGTGGATCTCGTCGATGAAGAGGATCGAGTCCTTCTCTTGCTCGAGGGCCTTGATGACGTTCTTCATCCGCTGCTCGAAATCCCCGCGAAATCGCGTTCCCGCGAGCAGGGCGCCCATGTCGAGCGAGTACACCGTCGCGTTCAACAAGGCCTTGGGCACCTCGCCGTGAACGATCTTGTACGCGAGCCCCTCGGCGATCGCCGTCTTGCCGACGCCCGCGTCGCCGATGAGCAACGGGTTGTTCTTCTTGCGCCGCGCGAGCACTTGAATGCACCGATCGATCTCTTTCTTTCGACCGATGATCGGATCGATGCGCCCGGCCTTCACCTCTTCGTTGAGGTTGACCGTAAAGGCCTCGAGGGGGCTCTTCGACTCGGCGTCTTGGAGCTCTTCGCCGTCGTCGCCCGCGGGCGCTTTTTCGCGGTTTTTACGGGCGTTCGACGCTTTGTCGTCGTCCGGGTCGCCCACCTGCGAGATGTTGTGCGTGACGAACTTCAGCACGCTCAAGCGCGAGAGGCCGGCGCCCGTCAGCGCTTCGACGGCGACGGACTCGTCCTCGGCGAACATCGCGATGAGGAGGTTTCCGCACGTGACCTCGTCGGTCTCCGCGGACTGCGCGTGGTTGAGCGCGCGCTGCACGACGCGGCGAAACCCGAGCGACGCCGACGGCTGAACGAGCCCAGACTTCTCGGGGACCTCGTCGTCGAGGAACTTCTCGACGCGCTTTCGGACCTTCTCGGCGTCGCCGCCAGAGTGACGAATGATCCGCTTGCTCTCGTCGTCGAAGAGCAGCGCATACAAAAGGTGCTCGATGAGCACGAACTCGTGGTGCCGACGTCCGGCCTCGTTGGCCGCAAGATTCAGCGCGATTTCGACCTCGGGGGACAGGCGCATCGTTCTCTTCTCTTCCGCACTCCTGGTGTGCCTACGCTCGTACGTCAATCGACCGGCTCGGCGGTGAGCCTGAGCGGATAGCCGCCGGCCTCGGCCGCGTGATGAACCTGGTCGACCTTGGTCTCGGCTTGATCCTTCGAGTACACGCCAGCGATCCCGCGGCCCTTGTAGTGCACCGTGAGCATCACGTGCGTGGCCTCGGTCTCGGTCTTGTCGAAGTACTCCATCAGCACGTGCACGACGAACTCGCGGGTCGTGTAGTCGTCGTTGTGAAAAATCACTGCGTACCGTCGGGCGCGCTCGGTCTTCGTCCGCTCTTGGACCGCGACGTCGCTCGACGGATCGCCCTTCTTCTTTGGAGGGTCAGCCATCTCTGTTCGCTCGCTGTCTCGTTGATCGGCACGAGACGTTACGACCGATGCGCGCCAAACGGTAGTGTCGCTGTGGTCATCGATCGCGAGCGGTAGCAACGGCCCGCGGTGTTCTGTTATGCATGGTTTTGGAGCGCAGCGCTGCGGTGAGCACAGAGACCCCAACGTTCATCGACGTGTTCGTCGAGCCGTGCGAAGCGGCGCAAGACGGGCTCGTGTTGCGCTTCATGCTCGCGGGCCCCGCGCCGAGGAGCATCGAAGCTGTGCGCTACGAAGACGACCACGGGCGCAAGGGCCTGTGGCGCGTTCGCGGCGCGCTCGACCCCGAGGGCAAGAGCACCGAGGGCGCGCGCGCGGTGCTGGTTCAAGACTCGGGCGCGGGGACCTCGATGCTCATCGAGGGCGGGACGCACGGGCTCGTGCTCGAGCTCGACGGAGCGATCGTCCGCGTCGCGTACCTCTTGCTCGCCGAGGACACCGAGACCGCGTGACGAGCGGCTTGACGAACCAGCGCGCCGCGGCTATTCACTCGATCCTCCGCTGCGGGTTTAACTCAGCTGGTAGAGTACGAGCTTCCCAAGCTCGCTGTCGCCGGTTCGAATCCGGTAACCCGCTCCACTCGTTTCGTTGGTTTGTGTGATCGAAGGGGATCGTCGCGATCGGGGGATCGCGCGGGCGCTTCGCGATCGGGGGATCGCGCGGGCACTTCGCGTTCAACACCCGCGCGCTCAGCGCCCGATGCAGCGACGAACGTGCTCGGCCGAGGGCTCTGCGCCTCGACCCGTGAGCAGCCAATCGAGCGTGACGCCGCACGCGTCCGCGATGGACACGAGCGTTCGGCGCTGAACGTCCGCGCGTTCGCTCGCGGACAGCCGATCGATGAGCAGCCCGATGTGCGCGCCGCTTCGGCCGCAGCGCAGCGAAAACTCGCGCTCGGACAGCCCCGCGTGCGCGACGAGCTGACAGAGCCGCATCGCGAGCGCTCGATTGGTCAACGGCTTCGAAACGGGCGCGACGGCGCGCGCTGCGGATCCCTCGGTCGTCGACGTGAGCCCAGTCGTGAAAGGCGATGTCTCCATAACTTCAATAGTAGTATCTACTACGATGAAGGTCAAACAAAGTCTGCGCCCAAGCGATCACAGCGGTAGTCACTCGCGGTATGGTGCGGGGCGTGTCGACGCTCGAATCGCGGATCGTGTGGCTCGTCGAGCACCGCGCCGAAGGGAGCCAGCGCGAGCTGTCTCGGCGCGCAGGGCTGTCGCCGAACTACATCGGCACGATCCTCACGCGGCTCCGCAAGAACCCCAACGCGCAGATCGAGAAGGACTCGCTCGTCGCGCTGGCCAAAGCAGGGGACGTCTCGCTCGACTGGCTGCTCAACGGCCGGGGAAATCCCGAGCGAGAGACCGTGCTCGACGTCGGCTCTCCGCTGAGGCTCATCGAGGGCTGGTCTCTGTCCGTGAGCGACGCGCGCGCGAAGGGCGCGTTTCTGCCCGCGTGGGTGTGGGATCGCGCGGGCGAGATCCGCAACGCGCACGCGCCCGTTCCGCTGACGCCCGAGTTCGTGCTGCGAACGGCGCTGTACGTCTACGACACGGTGGACCTCGAAGAGAAGGCGCGCCTCGCGCTCGCGTCGGTGCGCGACGAGATCGCCGCCCACAACGACGAGGTCGCGACGGCCGAGCAGCGCGATCCACAGCAGAAGCTCGAGCGACGGCGATAGTCCGCTTCACGGGTCGCGTGTGGACATTGCTTGTCACGCGCGCAGCGCAGCGAATGGGCCCGCGGGGCGCGCGGTCGAGAAGTTGACCGGTTGATTTGCGGTGCGTGATTCGCGCGTCGATTGCAGCGCGAACGGGGGTGCGCGAAGAATTATGCGGTCACGCGCGGGCGCGTTGGCTTAGGGTGAGCGCGACCGTTGATCGCGCGACGGCAACCCCGCACGCTCAGCGGTCGTGGCGGGCGCCATTGCCGTGTTCGAACCCTGGGACGAATCACCGAGTGAGTTTCTCGCGTGGCTTCGAACACGAGGCTGGCTTCCGTCTGAGTTTCAGCAGCGGCGCGCGATCGAAGAGCTGCTCAACGGCGAGTGGCGGCACGAGCTCGTCGAGCTCGCCTCGCGGGCCACGGTGCTGCACGCGCTCTATCGCCGCGGCGTGGCGGGGGACGACCCGATCAAGCCGCGGTGGCTCGCGATGTTCGCGGGCGTCGCGGTCGTCGCGACGGTCTCGCAGGACGAGAGCTCGTGGGACCCGGCGACGCGGGCGGCGTCGATCCCCACGAGGCGCAGCGCGCCCCGCGCCGAGTGGGACACGCTGCACGAGACCGCGCACGCGCTGCTCTATCCCGCCGACGATCACCCGAGCGTTCAGCGCCTCGCCGCGCTCCTCGCCGTCGATCGCGCCACCTATCAGGGAACGGTCTCTCGCCGCGGCCCCGGCCCCGCTGTCATTCGCCTCGCCAACACGCACGACCACCTCCCGCCCTTCGTCGTCGCAGCCAGCTGCCTCTTCTGGGGCCGACTCGATCTGTAGCGACGGTCTCGCCCCTACTGCCGGAGAGGTCACGAAGAATTTGGTTTGACTTCGTTCGTAGTAACTACTACAAAAGAGGTCATGATCGACGACTCGAGCGAGCCTGGCTCGCAGCGGTTTCCATTTCTCGAATCGACGCGGTCCGACGAAGGGCCGCACTTCAACGAAGACGACGCGCGGTCGGACGACGAGGGCCACGGAGAGCGGTCTCACGGCGCCGTGCTTCGCCTCGACGACGGGCGTGTGCGTCTCTCAGTGATCGACGCGACGCGACCGGAGACGTACGGCGATTGCCTCCGCGAGGGCTGGGGCGATCACGACGCGACGGGACCGTGTCCGTGGGTGAGCTGCGCGCATCACCTCGCGTGGGGGCGGGCGAAGGTCGCGAGGCACTCGCCCGTTCCGGGATCACCCGAGCTCGTCGAGGCCGTGGCAGAGCTCGACCTCGACCAGATGCCTCACACGTGCGCGCTGCGCGTCGCGGACGCGGGCGCCACGCTCGCGGACATCGGCGAGATCTTCGGAACGAGCCGCGAGCGCATCCGCCAGGTCGAGAGCGAGTGCCTCTCGCGACTGACACACAAGAGCCGCTCGCACGTGATCGCCGCGCTCCGGGACGAGGGCCACGCGATCGAGCGGCCCGATCTGCACGCCGAGCAAGACGACGGACCAACCGAGCCGCTCCCGTCGCGCGAAGCGCTGATCGAACGCGCGCTGCGCGAGGCCACGGCGAGCAACGACAACGCTCCCCCCGCCGCGCGACGCCCGAGGGCGCGCGTGCTCACGGGCGACGAGCGCGCGCAGCGCATCGCCGAGCTTCGCGCGAGGCAGCCGCGCGTGCGGCGCATCGATGCTTGTCCTCGAACGAGCCTCCCTCACGAGCCCGAGGCGCAGAGCGTCGATCGATTCACCGCGCACGAGGTGATCGAGATGGTCGACGAGCTGGCCCCGCGCGCTCCGACGCTCGCAGAAGTGCTGCGCTGAGAGGGCAAGACGATGACCTCGATCGAAGAAGTGCGCACACGGATTCAACGCGCGCGGTCGCTCCGCGAGCTCGCGGACATCCGAGCAAACCTCCATCCCCTCGGGCCGTTTCTCGAAGACCTCTGGCGTCGGCGCATCGCGCTCTGCAAGACGATCGACGAGCTGTGCGACCTCGAGCGGCGCGTTCGGCGCATTCGGAGCTATCCGTTGCGCGACAAGCTCGAGCGGGCGCTCACGATCCGCGAGCGAGAGATCGCCTTCGTCACGAGCGCCGAGCGCGCGGCCAACGACGCTCCAGCGCGCGAGCGGGCGGCGCTCGATCGAGCGATCCACCGAGCGCACGCGTCACGCGGGGCGCGCGAGGCCATCGTTCGCTACCTCGCGCAGCGCGAAGAGCTCTACGCGAGCACGCGGCCCGCGTATCGCGAGGCCCTCGTGTCGTGGCTGGCGGCGAGGTTTCCCGAAGAGTTCGAGAGCCGCGCGCGCGCCGAGCAAGCGGTGGCGCAGGCGGAAGAAGAGAGCGTTCGCAGGCGCGTGGCGTAAGTGAGTCATGGTGACCCGTCAGAGACCGCGAACGCACAGCGAGGACCGCGCGCGGGGGCGTCGGCGGTTTCGATCGTGAACCAGGGAGTAGCGTGAGCCATCGGAGTCACGGAGCGAGTCGAGAGAGAGTTGGGAGCGAGCGCACAACGGTATCGTGAATCGTGAATCGTGAACCGCGGGCGCGCAGGCGAGCGTCTGCAACGAGGGCAGCGATCGACGAACTGGACGAGATCAACGTCGTCCCACGAGCGGCGCGTGATCGTCACTACACGACCGTGCGCCGTTGGGGTATCGTCGCTCGACATCCCATGCGATCTTCAACGAGCACCCTTCTCTTGCTGTGTTTTGCAGCCGCCACCGCGCACTGCGCGGGCCCGCAACCAGCGGCGGACAGCGGCGCGGACACGGGCGTATCGGACAGCGCGATCGACGCGCAGAATGCGCCGGACGAAGGAGCGATGGACGTCGCAAGTGATCAACCGTCGCCTACGGACACCGGGATCGACTCCAGACCGCCGAACGACACCGGAGTCGACACGGGAGTCGCTCCTCGAGACACCGGAGTCGGAGACACTGGACTTCCGCCGTGCACGCTCGAGCCGCGAAACTGTGGAATGTGTGGCCGCATTTGTGGTGAGGGCGCCCTCAGCGGCAGACCACTGTGCGCAGAAGTGGCGACAGGGCGATGGGACTGCGTCAACAACTGTGCTGGGTTCGGAACATCGTGCGGGCACCCTATGGGCGGCCGGATATGTTGCGCGTCAGGATTTTGCGCGCCGGGTGGTGTGGGGTGCTTCTAGCAAACGGCAGCGCATCTGAGGTTGATTTCGAGTATTTTTCCAATCGGAACTCGTCGGCCGCAATGCGCACTGTGATCGAATGAAGGCTCAGTCAGTCGGTTCTTACTGTTGGTGAGCCATCGGTGATGGTTCCGGAAATCGCAATCGAACCACCACCACTGACGGGGCCTGGCATTGTGAGAGTGACTGTCTGCGGGGCTCCCGACGGCGGAGTGTAGACAATCTGTAGCTGAGTGGGTGAGCCGGGGTTCGACGCAAACGCAATTGCGCCGTTCCCTGTCGGGTCGTTGTTTCGAGCGACACGTCTCGGACCAGTTCCCGTACACCCAAGGCGGACCTCATCGGCACGAAGGTCAATTCGCTGCGCGAGCGGGAGAGTACTCTGCCAAGCCAAGACGAATGGCTTTGTGCGATCGCCATTCAGAAACGATACGGCACAGAAGCACTGCCGGTCTGGCTCGATATCAACGGTATGAGCCGGCGCCCCACCAAACAACGGCACTCTGACGAGGCCGGCGATCTTCCTCTTGTCTGGCGGGAGATCGGGCTCGATCTCGACATCGACCGTGGCGAGATCTGCGCTCTGAGCGGCGACGCGGGCGAGGTACGTTCCGAGGTACACGCTCGACTCGATCTCTTCGAACTGCTGAACGTTGTACTCGAGCGCGGCTCGGTCCCGACCGATCGGCTGATCCTCGCGCTCGAACAACAGCCGCGCTCGATGCGCTCCCCCCGTCCAGCACGAACAACTCCATCGACGACACGCGATGGAGCAGCCGTTTCTGCGTGTTGCTCTTCGCTCCGCGGGCGCAGGAGGGACGGTGCCGCCCTTGGCACAGCTACCAACGATCGTCACGACACGATCGTGCGCTGTTGGGCTATCGTCGCTCGACATCCCATGCGATCTTCAACGAGCACCCTTCTCTTGCTGTGTTTTGCAGTCATGGCCACGCACTGCGCGGGCCCGCAGCCTGCGGCGGACAGCGGCGTGGACACGGGCGTATCGGACGGGGCGATCGACGCGCAGAATGCGCCGGACGAAGGCGCGATGGACGTCGCGACCGATCAGCCGTCGCCTACGGACACCGGGATCGACTCCAGACTGCCGAACGACACCGGAGTCGACACGGGAGTCGCTCCTCGAGACACCGGAGTGGGAGACACTGGACTTCCGCCATGCACGCTCGATCCACGAAACTGCGGAATGTGTGGCCGCGTTTGTGGTCAGGGTGCCTTGAGCGGCCGCCCCGCGTGTGCTGAAGTCGCGACAGGGCGATGGGACTGCGTCAACAACTGCACTGGTTTCGGCGAGGGTTGTGGCTATCCGGGCGGCGGTGGCGTGTGCTGCGCGTCGGGGTGCGGTCCGATCGACACGGGGTGTCGCTGATGGAGCGCATACTGTCGTCGCCGGCTCAGTTGTTTCTGTGATTGCTGCGCTCAAAGCTGTCGGGACCGTATGGTAGTCCGCCGACAATCGGAACGCACCCGAAGAGCTCGCGGCCCGGCGGCGGCCAACTCATCGCCAGAAGGGGCCGCACGACGAGCGGCAGAGCGAGCGCTCGCACGAGCACGAGCCGAGCAATGGAGGACTGCAGCCGATGCCGCGCACCTCGCGGCAGAAGCACCGTGCTCGCCGCCGCTGAGCAACTCGTATAGTGGTCCGACGCACACGCCGCGCTCGGGGCGCTCGTGGCACGGTGCCAGTAGATACCGACACCACAGTGGATACTACACCACGCCCGCGACAGACCTTGAAGTTGCCCAGGCGGATCGGCGCTGTTGAAAGCCAGTCCAAACGAATACTGCGAATCGGGAAACCGACGACCGCCGTATTGTGTTAGTCCGTCTTCACGCTCGGTGACCCGTCGGTGATTGTTCCCGAAATCGTCAGCGTTCCTCCACCGCTTACGCCGCCCGGCATGCTGAGCGTCACCGTCTGCGGAGCGCCTCCCGGCGGAGTGTAGACGATTTGCAGCGATTGGCTTGCTGGCGGCGGGCCCGGGGCGGGAAGCGACGAGAACACGATGGTTCCGCTTCCTGTGGGATCATTGTTTCGAGCGACCTTGCGTGTACCGCCCTCGCCCAACTGGATTTCTTCGCCACGAATGCGATTTCTCTTCGATCGCTTCGTGCTGTTGCTGGCAGACGCTCCAGGCCATCCGACAATGAAGGGTTTTGCTCGATCGCCGTTGAGAAAGCCGACGACGCCGAAGTACTCAGATGTGCCATCGAGCCGAAGCTCAATTACGCCACCCGGCACGCTTCCGTAGAGGGGCACTCTGACGAGTCCAGCGATCTTCCTCTTGTCTGGCGGGACATCGGGCTCGATCTCGACATCGACCGTGGCGAGATCTGCGCTCTGAGCGACGACGCGCGCGAGGTACGTTCCGAGGTACACGCTCGACTCGATCTCTTCGAACTGCTGAACGTTGTACTCGAGCGCAGCTCGGTCCCGACCGATCGGCTGATCCTCGCGCTCGAACAAAAGACGCGCTCGATGCGCTCCCCCGTCCAGCACGAACAACTCCATCGACGACGACACGCGATGGACCTGCCACGGACGCCTGACAACAGCGCGGCGGGCATCGCGTCCGAGCCCTAGCTCGGCAGCGTCGTTGATCGGGTCGGAGCGAAGCAGCGTCACTCCGTCGGGATCGACCTCGGGCCAGCGCTCGCGCAGCGCGAAGAGCTCTACGCGAGCACGCGGCCCGCGTATCGCGAGGCCCTCGTGTCGTGGCTGGCGGCGAGGTTTCCCGAAGAGTTCGAGAGCCGCGCGCGCGCCGAGCAAGCGGTGGCGCAGGCCGAAGAAGAGAGCGTTCGCAGGCGCGTAGCGTAAGCGAGTCATGGTGACCGAGCGCCGAGAAAGAGCTCCTCGATCGACGCGAGCAGCTCGACGAACTCGAGCTCGTCGAGTTGTTCGAGAGCCCAGCGAAGAAACGACGCGACGGGCCTCGGCGCGTACTCGACCGAGATCCAGAGCGATCGATCGGGCGTGCCCCACGTGAGAGACGCGCCCCCGCAACCGCCACACGGACGCACGTGGTGATCGAGCGAGGGAGCCCACGCCGCGACCGTAAACGCGCAGCGAGGACAGCGCGCGGGGGCGTCGACGGTTCCAATCGAGAACCAGGGAGTGGAGTGAGTCATCGGAGTCATGGAACGAGTTGGGAGGGAGTTGGTAGCGCGCGCACAACCGCATCGTGAACCGCGGGCGCGCGCGGGAACAGCGGCCGTGCGGACGAGCATTTGCAGCCAGGGTAGCAATCACCAGTCGACGAACGTGACGAGATCGACGTCGTCCCACGAGCGCGGCACCGCGGGCGCATCGTCGTAGTAGGCCCGCAATCGACGTTCGGCATCCAGAACGTCAGGACTCATGCGCAGGTCGGAGTCTTCGACAAGCTCCCCTTCGCCGGACCAACATCGGCGCAAGAGCTCGACACCAATAATCGATAGCGAGGCTCGTACCAGCCGCCCCTCATCGTCCCACTCGCGCGCGAGTCCGTGCCAGACATCACGGAAATACTGAGAATCCTCGCTTACCTCCCCAGCATCATCCCAAACTGTACTCCGTCCCCAACGAAGTCCGTGACGATACTCGTGTTTCCAGATTCCTCCGTCGCGCTCCGTGGTCGCTGATACAACTCCAGTGAATGGTTCACCCCGGTAGAGGTAATTTCCAAAGCTAGGATTGTAGTCGAGATCGTCTGGCGCAATCACTGTCATTGTCGAGACTCGGGACGAGTATGCTGGTCTGGATCACAAAAGCAACGCGCTGCGGGTTGCGGCCCGGAGCTTGTCGCTTGGCGCGAGTCTGTCTTCACACTTGGCGCACCATCAATCGTCTCTGGGCCGACGGCCAGCGGTGACGACAGCGAGGTCGGACGGCGCAACGGGCACGTCGACAACCGGAACGCCCTCGTCCAGCAATCGCTGCATCACTGCATCGTGAACATCCCCCATCATCACGAGCAAGTTTTCTCCCGCGTCGTAGAGGATCATTCCGTCGCGACTGCGCCGGAGAACGAGCTCCGCCTTGCGAGGCAGGTACATCGCAACGAAGCGCTCCACGCGCTTTTCGAATCGCAGTTGCCGCTTGCTCTTCGTTTGCATCGCCATGCTCTTTCAATCACCCACTTCGCGCTTTCGAGCGAGTCGCGCTCGCAGGATTCGCGGCTCGTTCCACGCGCCCTCGATGACGCCCGCGGCGCGGAGCCTCTCGACAGCCCTCGCGTAGAGCCGGTTCGGAATCGGCACCATCTCGCGACTCACGAGGTAGCACACAATCGTCGTGCTGCCCGCGCGACGCAGCCACACGTCACACGCGCGCGCTTCGAGTTCGGAAAGCCACTGCTCGACGTCTTCGGGCTCGGGCGGATCGAGGCTCATCGCGCCCCCGGCTCGCTCGCGAGCGCGCGATAGAACCGCTCGGGCGCGAGCGCTTCGGGGAGGCCCGCGACCTGCGCGTCGCCGAGCTCCATGATGATCCATCGGCCGTCGGTGCGGCGCGCGACGTCCATCGTGAACAAGCGGCTCTCGATTCGCGCGCACTCTTGCGCGAAGAGCTCGCTCGGAAGCGATTCGTCTCGGTAGTCGCCCTCTTCCCAATACGGCGCCGAGAGCCACGGCCGACCGTCGCGAACGAACACACGAAACTCGCGCGTGAGCGGCATCTTGCTCTTCGAGTGCGTCGCCAACGGCTCGAGCGACACGAACTCGCGAAACACCAGGCCTCCCACGAGGCGCTCTCCCTGCAGCTCGATGAAGCGCTCGGTCACGCGCAGCACCGCGTCTCGGTCGCGCGCGGATCGAATGAAGCAGGCCTCGTCCCAGTGGTGCTTCTGCGACTTGACGTAGTCCTTCACGATCAACGGCGCGTCGCCGAAGGGCTCGAGCATCGCGAGAAGCTCGTCGGGCTCGAACCGCGCGCCGCGCGTCGTCCACACGCTCTTCGGCGTGTGTTCTCGGAGCGACGGATACCACTCGGGCAAGTGGTGCGTGTGTCGATACTGCGCCTCGGTGTTGAGCAGCGCGACGCCCCGCGCGGCGAGCGCTCCGCGGAGCGCTCCGTAGTCCTCGACCGAGAGCATCCACCCCCGAAACACCGCGTCGACCGCCGGCTCGACAGGCGCGACGCGACGCACCGCTCGCTCGAACGCGCGCTCGTCGAGGGCGGCCGCGTCGAGCAAGCGCACCGCCAACCCCGCCTCGCGCGCCGCCGCGAACTCCGCTTCGAACGACGGATCCACGCGCTTCGAGTCCAGCGGATGCGACGAGAACACCACGAGCGAAACCATCGACCGCGATCGTACCCGCATCGCAGCGAGATGCGGCAGCGAGCGGAGCGCAGCAGCAACCGGAGCGCGGCAGCAAGCGGCCAGGCGGGCGCGGCAGCAAGCGCTCATCACTCGTCACCTGTGGTGAACGAACGGGAAAATCGCAGGTAAAACTCCATCATGCTCAGCGGCTGTCCCCCAACTGAAGTTGGGGGCAGCGAGAGTCGATCCGTGCGCCGCTACCGGCGCACTTCACGATCAGAAGCCATCGCACTGGGTACAGCATTTTTGCTGTCCGTTGTGCCTTCTCG
>JAEUKI010000092.1 GCA_016793325.1 Myxococcales bacterium
TGGCGGAACGCCGTCGGCTGACGCCTCGAGGCAACACGGTCGACGCACGCGTCGAGGCAAGCCTCGACGCTGGCTGCTCGCCAAGAGGCGAGCAGAGCGCAACCGCCTTCGGCGGCGCCAAAAGAGCGACGAAGGAGTCGAGGGGGTGAGCGTAGCCGTTGCTCGCATCTCGCACGCTCCAAAGCCCTGCCGAAGGCGGCGGCGTCCCTGCTCGCCCTTGGCGAGCAGCCAGCGTCGAGGCTTGCCTCGACGCGTGCGTCGACTGTGTTGCCTCGACGCGTGCGTCGACTGTGTTGCCTCGACGCGTGCGTCGACTGCGTTGCCTCGACGCGTGCGTCGACTGCGTTGCCTCGACGCGTGCGTCGACTGCGTTGCCTCGACGCGTGCGTCGACTGTGTTGCTCGAACGCGATGGCCGACTGCGTTGCGTCGACCCGCGCGTCCGGTGCGGCGATCGCCTATATTTCGCCAGTGAAATCCCAGCCCATCTGACAGATGTGACGAATGATGAGAGCAAGCAGCCGCGCACCGTGCCTCGAAGACAACACGGCGCACCGTCACGCGATCTGTCTCGGCAGGCGTTCTCGCTCGCGCTCGAACTTCGAGCAAAGAGTCTCTCGAACTCTATCTGCACGTTTGCTGGTGATCCGAAGCCCGCGCGCGCCCCACCTCCCGCTCCTCAGTCCGCGCGCGAGCGAGAACGCCTGCGGAGCAAGCTCGAGAAGACTCGCTGACCGGGTCTGCGAAGCACAGTGCGCGGCCGCTTGCTGCCGCGCCCCACTGCCGCGCCCCACTGCCGCGCCCCATTGCCGCGCCCCGCTCGCCCCCCGCCCGCCCCCCTGTGCACAATCGCACACCGCGCGTGCGCGCTCTCGCGGTGCGCTCGTCGCGCTCGCTGCGCACCGTTGCGCGCATCGTGAACTCCATCGCTCCTCCCGCTCCGCTCGTTCGACTCACGGGCGCGCTGTACCTGCTCATCATCGCGCTCCCGGTGCTCTCGCTCGCGACGATCGACCCGTTGATCCGCGAGGGCGCCACGGCCATCGCGACGCTCGAGACGCTCCGCGCGCACGCGACCGCCCTGCGCGCTTCGATCGTCCTCGACACGATCATGTACAGCGCCGTCTTCGCGCTCGCCGTCGCGCAGTTTCGGATCGCGGGTCCACACACGCCGGGCGTCGCCGTGCTCGGTCTCGTCGCGCGCTCGGTCGAAGCCACGCTCGGCCTCGTGACCGTCACGCTCGCGATTTGCGTCAGCGTGCTCGTTCGCTCGAACGTTCCCTTCGACGACGGCACCATCGCGGCGCTCGTGACGACGCTCGTTCGCTGGCGCGCTGCCACCATGGACGTCGTGCTCGTGGCGCTCGGGCTCGGAGCGCTCGCGTTCGTCCCTGGCTTTCTTCGAGCCAACGTCGCCCCGCGCAAGCTCGTCCTCTTCGGCGCAGGGTGCTACGCGCTCATCGCGCTCGCGGCGTTCGCGACGATGCTCGCCCCTTCCATGCGCGACAAGCTCGTCGTCGTGTTCGTCCCCGGAACGCTCTTCGAGTTCGCGATCGGCGCGTGGCTGCTCCGCGCGGCACCGAGCGCACCGAGATGAATCTGTGGGGATGCACCGAGATGAATCTCGTTGCCCGCACACCGCCACGCGGCGCGCGCCCGCACCGCCCGCCGCGCCTGAGCGCCATCTCGCAACCCCCCTCGCGGCTTTGCGCGCGCTGCGAAGCAGCGTCCATGCACCGAGATGAATCTCGGTGCATCCCCACAGATTCATCTCGGTGCGCCCACGATTTCATCCCTCCCCTGCTCCCTCGCTCACCGCCCGCGGCGCGCGCGCGCGATGGCGCGCTCTTCGTGCGCGATGCGCCCGTTGAAGGGCGCCGCGATCGGCGCGCCCGTGTCGTGAATGAACGTGATGAGCTGCTGCGGCGTGAGCCTGGGGTTCACCGCGAGCATCTTGGCCGCGAGGTTCGCGACGTTGGGGCTCGCCATCGACGTTCCGCTCAGCGGGACGCGCTCGCCCGACGGAATCACCGAGTCCACCTCGACCCCGTGATCGAACACACGAACGCGCTCGGGGTTCGAGTTGGTGAACAGCGCCCAGTCGCCGTAGCGATCCACCGCGCCCACGACGAGCAAATTGTTCGCGTCCGTCACCGAGGCCGCCACCACGTCGTACTCGATCACGTCCTGGTTGCTGTTGCCCGCGGCCAACACGAAGAGCGTGTTCGGGCACTCGCGAAACACCCGAGACCAGAGCGCCTTGCGCCGCGCTTGCACCGCGAGCGCGCGAGCGCGCACCTCGGCGTCCGTGCGATACCGATCGGTCTCGTGACGCAGCTCGTCCTCGAGGTACTCGATCGAGAACCCGAGCGACGCGTTGACCACCTTCACGCCGTGCGCGTTGATGTACCGAACGATGTCCGCCGCGTTGCGGTCCTCGGCGTCGAGCTCGGCGTCCGTCGGTCCGCGGTGGTGGTACACGCGCGCTTCACCCGCCCACGCGCTGCGAAACACGCTCAATCGCGCCTGCGGAACGCCCGCGAGCATGATCCCCGCGACGTGCGTTCCGTGCGCCCACTCGCCGATCGCGTCGAGCCTCGTGTCGAGCTCCTCTTGCGCCGCCGGGGTCTCGATCGTTCGCACCAGTGCGAGCACCTGCTGCGCCGCGGGCGTCGACGCCATCCCCGCGCGAAGGTCCATCACGCCGCGGAGATAGCCTCCGTACCGAGTGATCGTGTCCGCGCCCGGGTTGTAGAGAAGCCCCGTGCTGCTCGCGTCCGGATCCGACGCCACGCCGCTGATGTCGTCGACGAGGTTGTTGTTGTCGTCGTCGCGCCCGTTCGCTTGCTCGCGCGCGTTCACGAACATCTGCGCGCGAAAGAGCTCGGGGTTCGTCCCGGTGTCCCACACCGCCACGTGTACGGGTTGCGCGCGGCGATCTTGCGCGAGGTTCACCGTCGAAAACGCGTACGGCGCCCGCGCGGGGCGCGACTCGAACTGCGTCCGCGCCGCGGCGATCGCAGCCATGTACCGATCGCGTCCGCGCAGCATCGAACCCAGCACACCATCGGTCGAGAGCACCGAGGCCGCCGTCTCGGGGCTCACCATCGCGCGACGGATCGTCCCGAGCCGCGCGTCGAGCTGCTCGCGTCGCTGGTAGAGCTGATACGCCACCGTCGCCGCTTGAAAGCGCACGAGCGGCATCGCGACGAACAGCTCCGTCAGCGCACGCTCTTGCGCCGCGTTGTCCTCGCCCGCGAGCTGCCGCTTGGCCTCGGCGAAGATCACGTTCGCCACGAACGCGCTGTTGCGATTGCGCGCCCGAGCCCGCGCGAGCGCGACCCAATCCGCCGCTTCGCGCGCGTTGCCCGCGGTGAGCGCCACGAGCGCGAGGTGAATCACTTCGTCCACGGCCTTTCCCGACAGCTCGGGAGCGCTCGACGGGTTCGCCGTGTACGCCGCGAGCTGCGCGACGTCGAGCGTCGGCGCGTGCTCGCGAAGCTTGCTCACCGCGTGCTCTCGAACCATGCGACGCAGGTCGTCCATCGACAGCGAAGCCCACGGGCTCGCGCTCGCGCCCGCGTCCGCCGCCGACGCGACCGCCGCGTCTTCGATCGACGCGACGCCGCTGTCCTCCGCAGCGCCGCCCGAAGCGCCCTGCGAGCCGTTGCCGCCGCTCGCGTTGCTCGACGGCTGGCAGCGCGCCGCGGCGAGCGCCGACAGAGAGAGCGCTGAGATCATGAAAACTGTGCGGATTTTCTTGCTGTTCATCGATGTCTCTCGGAGCGCCGGAGCGTCGCGAACCTCCGGCGCGAGGGCAACCCACATCGCCTCACGATCGGCGAAATCAGCGCGCGCGCCCCGTCACGGGCACCGTCAGTGGGAGCATTTTCGCCCGATTGCACACTTCGATCAGCGCGGAGAAAATCCAAGCGAACATGAACCAACGCGTCGTCTATGCACTGCTCGGCGCTTCGGCGCTCGCCGCAGCAGGGCTGACCGCCATCGCGCAAACCGAGCCTGGCTCCGTGGCGCGAACGACGGTCGAGCCCCTCCCCGCTGTCGTGACGCTCGAAGGCGACCCCGAGTCGTCCGAGACCTTCGTTCGACTGCGTCGCTTCGACAGCGCGCAGCCGCTCCGCGAGCTCGGGACGATCCGCCACGCGCAGCACGCAGCGCGACGCGGCGCGCTCTTGCAGCGTGGTTCACGGTCGATCGTGCTCGTGACGGCCAACATTCGACCGCCGTCGGGACACACGTACGAGAGCCAGCTCTTCGCGGTCGAAAACGGCGCGACGCGCCCGCTCACCGACGGCGTGAGCGTCGCCTCCGCGCCCCTCGTCACCGCGCGCGGAACGGTCCTCGTCCAGCGCGGAACCGACGGCCCAGAGCCCGTGCACAACGAATCGAACCGCGGCGAAGGCATGCGCGAGCGCGTCGATGCGCTCGAGATCACCGCCGTCGACGTCGACAACGGCCAGACCCGAAGCGTCTTTCGCGCGCAAGGCCAGAGCGCGTGGCTCGGCTGCGCCCTTCGCGACGACGAAGCCCTCGTCTATCACGTCACCACCGAGGGCGCGTTTCTCCGCGTGATCGACGCCTCCAACGGGGCACAACGGACGATCCTCGGACCGATCCCCGCGCTCGCGAGAGACTTCTCGTACGACCGCGAGCGCGACGAGATCACCTTCGTGCGCGCCGCGTCCGTCGGCAGCGACGAGTACGAGATCGTGACGATGTCCGCCCGCGGAGGCTCGCTTCGCGTGAGGCACCACGCGCCCAGCCATCACTTGATGCCGAGGGTGCTCAGCGACGGAGCGATCGCGTTCTCCCCCGCAGGAGACCCGGGCCTCGGGCTCATCGATCGCGCGTCGAACAGCGTCCGCGTCCTCTCGCCGCTCGGCAGCGGCTCGGACTGGGTCGCCGCCGAGCACAGCAACGGCCGTTGGATCGCGGTGCGACACTTGGATCAACAGAGCAACCTCGACACGTTCGTCGTGAGCGCGCGGGACGGCTCGCGGCGCGCGACGTTTCGCGACGACGCCAACCCCGTTGAAATCGTGGGCTTCTGGGGAGGGGTGACGCCGTGAAGACACACAAGCACACGTATTCGAGTGGACCGTCCTTTCTCTCGACGTTCGCGCCGGCGATGCTCGCTGCGATGGCGCTCGTCGCCGCGCCCTCGGCGGCCGAAGCGCAGTGCACGGGCGGGGCGTGTCCTCCCTGCGAGATGTGCCGAATCCCCTCGCAGACCGGGTCCAACCCGACCACCGACGCGATGGCGACGCTCTTCGACCGAATCGCCACCGGCCCCCGCGCCTACGGGACCCTCGGGTGGAACTTCGCCGGACGCGACACGATCGGCGCCGGCGCTGGGTGTTGCGACTCGTCCACCGCGACGCCGTGCCCCACCGTCGCAGTGACGTTTCCCTGCTTGTTGTTGAAGTCGATCTACTACACCGAGTCGGCGTGGCGGCAGTTCTGCACGACCGGCCGCACGGTGATCAGCTTCGACTGCGGCTACGGGATCGCGCAGGTCACCTCGGGGATGCGCCGCGGCGAGACGAGCGCGTACGACCCTGTCCGCGTCGCAGGCGAAGCCGCGTACAACGTCTCCGTCGGCGCCGCGATCCTGACGGACAAGTGGCGCGCGTCCGCGTGCATCGGAAGCAACGACCCGACGATCGTCGAGCACTGGTACTTCTCGACGTGGGGCTACAACGGCTTCGCGTTCAAGAACAACCCAAACAACCCCGCGTATCGCGCCGATCGACCCGAGTTCAACTCGAGCGCCGCCGCGCGGACGCGAGGAAACTACCCGTACCAAGAGCTCGTGTGGGGCTACGCGCACTACGCGCCGTCGGCCGCGCACTGGACGGGACGACAGCTCGGCTACCCGCGACGAAGCGAGATCTGCGCGAGCTGCGGGTTTCCGATGGCGAACATCAGCGAGACGTCGCCGAGGACGCCCGCGGCGTGCAACTCGACGCCGACGCCCACCATGACGTGGGGCGCGCAGTTCGTGTCGCAGAGCTTTCCCCTCGCGGCGACGACGCTGGACTTGCCAGCGGGCGCCGAGCAACGCGGCTACATCGAGCTTCGCAACACGGGCACCGAGACGTGGCGTCCTGGCGAAGTGTTCTTGGGAACCACCCAGCCGCGCGACCGCATGTCCCCCGCGCGCGGAAGCGACTGGCCCGCAGCCAATCGCGCCGCGACCGTCGATCGCGTCGTCGCGCCGATGGCCACGGGGCGCTTCAACTTCTCGCTCCGCGCGCCCACCGCGGTCGGCATGGAATACAGCGAGTACTTCGGCGTCGTGCGCGAAGGCGTCACGTGGTTCAGCGCCGCAGGACAGCTCGGCCCGCCGGACAACCAACTGCAAGTGCGCGTGCGCGCGACGAGCGCCGCGATGATGGACTCGGGCGTCGCGCAGCCCGACGTCCCCACGCCTCCCACCGACGCGACCGCATCGACGGATACGGGCGTGGAGTTCGACACGGGCGCGGGCCAACCCACGGACGCGGGCACCGCTCCATCGGACAGCGGACGCGCCGACGCGCGCCGAGACGGGTCCGTCGGCGGCGGTGAGCCGGGCGGATGCGGCTGCCGAACGCCGGGAATGCCCGCTCGCCACGGCGGGTTCGCCGTGCTGTTGTCGCTCGTCGCGTTGCTCGCTCGACGCAAACGAGAGGCTTCGAACGACCGCTGAGCTCCGCGTCGAACCTCCCGCCCTCTCGAAAGCCTCTGTCGATGCACTACCGCGACCGTCCGACCGAGCGCCCCGTTCACACCTTCGAGCGCGTGAGTCCGACGCAGCACGCTGCCCTCGTGGCCGCGGCGTTTCTCGCGCTCGCAGGACTCAGCCTCGCGGCCAAGAGCTCGGTCGGTCACGACGCGTACTGCACCCGCCAAGAGACTGGCGCGCGCTGCGTGTTGCGCGAGCACTTCGCCGCGCGAACCGTCGAACGATCGCTCGAGATCCCCGCGGACACGCCGAGCGAGATGGCGCGATCGCTCCGCGCGAAGCTCCGCTCGTACGACCCGATCGTGTTCGACGGGCGCTTCTACCGCGACACGATCGACAGCCCCGTGCGACGCGGCGAGTGGACGCGAGGATGGAGCGCGTATCAGTCGGCGGCAGAGGCGTTCTTCGAGGGACGCGACTCGCGCGCGCTCTTCGTGCGGCAACGGATCGCTGGCGCGCAGTTCTCCGTGGGCGGATCGATCGCGCTCGCGCTGCTCGGGGTCGTGACCGCGGTCGGCGTGACGCTGAGCCGCCGTCGATTTCGTGTGCGCTTCGACCCGAACAGCGGCAACGCGTGGACCTCCGCGGGCACGGTGTTCGCCCTCGGCCCCGAGCGCGAGGTCAGCCTCGGCGCCAACGGCGCTCTCGAGCACCGCAGCGAACACGGCCGCGAACAGCTCGCGGTCGCCGGGAGCAGCACGGTCCTCTTCGACAGCCCGAACGCCGAAGACGCCGAGCTCTTTCGCTCGCTCGCCAAGGGCATCGAGAAGGCGCGCGGCCCGATCAAGACCATCGCGACTCCGTTGCCGAGAGCGTTCTACGTGCTCAGCGGCGGGGTGACGGCGGTGTTCGCGGCGTCGATCGCAGTGTTCGTCGTCGGGCACGCATCGTCGCTCCCCGAGACCACGGGCACCATCGAGCTCCGCGCCGAGACCGAGTGCCACTACGGATCGATGACGTTGATGCGCGGCGGCGTCATGAGCTGGGTGACCGACGTCGGAACGCACGAGCTCCAGCTCACGGACCAACGCCATCGCGCGTACACAGCGCACGCCCACGTCACGCCCGGCGCCGTCACGCGCATCCAGTGCACTGCGAGCGCGTTCGAGCCCCCGCCATCGAACTTGTGACGCGAGCGCGCGAGGCAGCGAGCGCAGGCAGCGGGCAGCGAGCGCATGCAACGAGTGCGGATCGAGCCGAGCGCTGGCAGCGGGCGGGGCGCGGCAGCCAAGCGGGGCACGGCAGCAAGCGGGGCGCGGCAGCAAGCAGCCACACTCGGCGCGGCAGCAAGCAGCCACACTCGGCGCGGCAGCAAGCAGCCGCGCATCGTGCCTCGAAGACGTCACGCGGCACCGTCACGCGATCTGTCTCGGCAGGCGTTCTCGCTCGCGCTCGAACTTCGAGTGAAGAGCCAATCGAACTCTACCTGCACATTTGCAGGCGACCCGAAGCTCGCTCGCGCGACAACTCACGTGCCTCAGTTCGAGCGCGAGCGAGAACGCCTGCGGAGCTAGCTCGAGAAGACTCGCTGACTGGGTCTGCGAAGCACAGTGCGCGGCTGCTTGCT
>JAEUKI010000035.1 GCA_016793325.1 Myxococcales bacterium
GCTTCGATCGGGTCCATCCCCGAGCGCGTGGTGAACACCCCCGGCGCAGAATAGACCTCGACGCACCGCTCGCCCTTCAGCCGCACGACCCACACCCACTTGGCGCCAGCGCCGAAGTACTCCTCGATCTTGTCGCGGAGGTCTGTCTCGTTCGTTCCCTCGTCGGCGTACTCGATCGGCAGCGGTGGCGCGCCCTTCGCCCACGTCGATTGATCCGCAGGAACGCCCCCCACGCTCACGTCCGGCGCGCGCACCGTGTCCGTCGACAGCTTGTGCCCCACGTCCACGCCGACCTCTTCGACCGCGGGATCCGTCGCGAGCGGCAACGCACCCGTCACGCTCGCGTTGCCGTGCCGCGGACCAGCAGGTGACAGCTGCACAGGGTGTCCGCGCGAGATCTCCCAGTACCCGCCAGGAACGAGTCCATCCGCGCGAAACGGCCCGGGAGCGCCCTTCTTCGATGCTGGCTCGCCGCTCATGGTCGCAGAGAGCGTACCACGAGCCTGCGCCGCGCGCTCGACGCACACGTTTTCGAGATGCGCCGAGAAACCCTCTGGCGCACAGAGAAAACATGGTCGCCAGTCGACTGGCGACGAAATGCGCGCCGCCAGGAATGGCGACGAAGGCAGACCTGTTCTTCGTGGCAGTCGCGAGCGCGGATCCGCGACCTCGACGATCCCCCCCGTCGATCGATGGCGATCAACGCTCGTGCGGGCGCAGACGTCTTCTTCGTGACGAGCTCGTTGAGAGAGGGTCGTCTCCGCGAGGATCCGCCCTCGAGCGCCGGAATTCACCGCTGCGCGCCGCTCGTTGACGGTGCTTCGAATGGCGCTCTCGAAGACAGCTCCCGGTTGCGGCGCGGGACCGTATCGCGTCGCTGCGCTCGCTCCGAAGCGCGGTCCGATCGTCGTGCAGAGACCCGAGCTCGCAGGGATGCTCGTTCGCAGCGTGATCGAGCTGCTGCTGATCGCACCGGTGTTCGTCCTCGTATACGTGGTGTTGTGGGCGATGGATCCGCAGACGATGTCGCCGCGCGACGCGCACTTCTTCGCGGTGTTGACCCTGATTTGCTGGGGTATCGTCCAGCTCCGTGACTCCGACTCTGGGCGGAGCTACGCGCAGCACCGCGATCGAATTCGCGCGCTCTTTCGCGCGGGCAGAGCAGACGCTGCGCGCGTCGAAGCAGAGCGTGTGTTGCGTTCGGCGGTCGCGCGCTGGTGGTGGTCTCGAAGAGACTTCGCGCGCGCTCGATACGGGTACGCGACGCTGTGGCTCGTCGCCGGCGATGCGCGGGCGTTTCAGGAGCTCACACGGCGCCCGCTCGCGAACGACCACGGACTGTGGGCCGCTTGCCTCTGCGACGACGTCCTCGCGTGGAGGCGCGCGATCGACGCGACCGCCGAGCGCAAGCGATCGGTCCCGTGGTTGCTCTTCGGCCTCGCAGCGGGCCGAGAGCGAGGGTGGTCGACGGAGGGCCGACTCGGCGACGATGCGTCGATCGACGCTGAGCTCACGCGCGAGCTTCGCGGGTGGTGCGAGCGACAGGTGCGCTGGCAAGGGCCGCTCGATCCGTGGGTGACGCAGCTCGCGGCCGTCGCGCTGCGTTGGCTCGATGCTCGAGGCGTAGGAGACGGGCTCGAGTCACTGCGCGCGCGGATCCAAACGCTCGCCTCGGTCGGGACGATGGCGTTTCCGGCGTGACCTCGCCTGCCGCTCTACGCGCAGCGCTCGACGCCCCGCGACCACACATCGCGCCCATTGGCCGACGCTGTGCGCTGCTGCATTTTTCGGGAACGATCTCGTCAACGCGACTGTCGCAGCAGACACTTCCACGTTGTTGTTCGAGGCGCGCGTCGCTTGTTCGCGTGCGCGAGCACGCGCGGCACAGAGGCGACACCCATGAGCCCTACGTCACACGCTCGATCGAGAACTGCGCGCAAACGAGCCAGCGCGCTCACGCGCAGCGCAGTGATCGCGATCGCGGCTTCGAGCGCGGGTTGCTACGCACAACTGTCCGCTGGCGTGTACTCGGTTCACGGCGGCATTCAGAGCGGCCTGCAAACCCCTTCGTCGGTTGTTCCTTCGTTTGGCGGGGCGGTAGGGTTCGCCTTCGACGGAGCGTACATTCGCGCCCTCGCCGGCGCAGGAACGCAATCGGTCCCCGTCCCCGTGCGCCAACCAACCGAGTGGGCCGCGACTGGTCCCGTACACTTGAGCATCGAGGGCGGCGCGCCCGTTCGCCGCGCGGTGCTCCGCGCAGGCGTCGGCGGCACGATGCAGTTCGGCCATCGCTTCGTCGTGAACCCCGCGGACGGCGTGCTCGAAGGCCGGCCGATGACCGTCGCGCACGTGTACGTTCCGCTCACCGCGGACTATTTCTTCGGACAGCTCAACCGAGGGTCCGCGACCATCGGACTCTCGATCGCGCCCGGCATGTTCGTGGGCACGGGCAACCGCGACTTGTCCGACTTCTTCGGCTTCGGCGGAGACGTTCGCCTCACGTTCGCAGTGCCGATGCCGCCGAGCTTTATCCCGCAATTGGGTTCGCTGTTCGAAGTACGCTTGCGCCCCGATCAAGAGCGCGAGCTCGAAGCGACGTACCAGCGGCTTCCCGAGATCCTCGCGCGAGAGCAAAACGAGCGCGACGCCGCGGATCGCGAGCGCGCCCGAAGAGAGCACAATCAATTCTTGCGCTTGCAGTGCGTCAGCGACGGGAGGCCAAACTGTGACTCGTACACGCGCTGATCTCGCGTCCGCGCGCGCCCCTCGAGCGCGCCGCATGTCCGACCCGCGATGGATCCACGCGATTGCGATCGTCGCGATCGTCGCCATTGGCGGGTGCGTTCGCTGGGAGAGCAAAGAGATCGACCCCGTCTGTTGGGGGCTCTACTGCGCCGACTGCATCGCGCAAGACCAGTGCGTGTGGGACACGTCGCAGCGGGTGTGTCGCAACAACGGAAGCAACGTTCCAACGCCAGCGATGCTGCGCGAAGTGAGCGCGTGCCGCGGAGACCTCCGGAGCCGCGACGCGAGCGTTGATTCAGCGCTCACGGATTCAATGACCTCGACGGCGGACGCGTCCATCGACAGCTCGCAGGCCGACGCGGGGGCTGCGCCGCAGGCGAAGATCCGCGTGGCGAGCACGCTCTCGGACGGGACCGCGTTCGACCTCTGCGCGAGAGGGCCTTCATCGAGCAGAGATGTTGTTGTGGCGTCCGGCGTTCGCTACGGGTTTCGCACGGGAGACCTCGCTGTCGGGCCGCCGGGCACGTACACGCTCTTCGTGGCGCGCGCGGGGTCCAGCTGCGACCGCGCGGCGGCGCTGCTCCGGGCGTTCAACGTCGAGCTCAGCGCGGACGTGCCGCAGTGGTTCGTCGCGTATCGCGCGAGCACTGGAACCGTGCTGCGACAGTTTTCGGTGACGCCATCGCCCCGAGACGGGCGGTTGCGGCTGCGCTGGTTGCTCGCGAGAGCCGCGGGAGGCCCGACGACGTTCGAATACATGGCCGCGGGCACGACCGTCACCTGGAGCGCTGTGGGCCCTGGTGATTTCGGCGCCAACGCAGACACGTCGATGAGCGACTGGATGACGGTGTTGCCCGAAGGAGCCCCCGCGAGCGTCGCGAGAGCCACGGTGATGGACGCGCCGGTCGCGACGTCGCGACCGCTCCCGAGCGCGAACGAGAGCTACACGATCGTGCTCGCCGAGCCGCTCGAAGGAACGCCCGGCGACGGAGCGTTTCTGCTGCTGCCCGAAGAGCGATCGAGCGCTGCGACGGCCGCCGTCTCGGCGCTGTGGTGATCGAGCGCGAGATCGATGATTCACAGCGGCGCTCACCGAGAGCCCGAGCACCACGCCGAGCTGCGGCAAAGCGAGCGCGGCGTCCGCGGCGTTCTCGGGGCGCCAACCATCGTGTCGATCACGACCGAGCGCAGCGAACAACGCGAGCGCTGCTCGGGGGGCGTGAGCGTCCGTCACGCGACGAAGCGACGGCTCACGCGCCAAAGCGCGAGGCGGCTGAGCACGCTCGACGCGATTCGCTCGAACGCGCGATCGCGCATCGCGAGGTCTTCGTCGAGCTCGCGCGCGAGCGCGCCGTGGTCGAAGAGCGAGCCCTCGTGCACGACGGCGCGCATGGTCGAGAGCGCAGATAGATCCTGCGATGGATCAGCGCCCCACACGACGAGGTCGGCGCAGGCGGATTTGCGGGTGGTTCCGAGGTCGGATCGACCGAGCGCGAGCGCCGCGTCGCGCGTGGCCATTCGCAGCGCGACGGCCGGAGCGACGCCCGCCCGCACGAACAGACGCAGCTCTTCGTGCAACGCTGCGCCGGGGACAACGAAGGGTTGTTGAACGTCGGTTCCGAGCCGAAGCGGCGCGCCAGCGCGATGCAGGCGACCGACCAGCGCGAGCTTGGCCGCGAGCGCTCGCTGCAAGCGATCCGCGCGCGAGGGCGTCGGCGAACGATACGCGGGAAGGCCCCGAGTCGGGTGCCACACCACGGTGCGAAACATCTGCGGAAGGAGCCGCGTCGCCGCGTCGTCGAGCACGCCCTCTGCGCCAGCGCTCGCGAGTCGCGCGAGCGCGACGACCGTCGGGGTGTTCGCGCGCTGGCCCTCGACCGCGGCGCGAACGATCACATCGACGCGCGCGTCGTCGACAGCGTCCCAGTGGGCGTTTCGATCGAGCACGTGATCGCGCGGCAAAGACGCGGGCGGCGCCACGCCGAAGAAGTGCTGCGCGTCTGCGAGCGGAGCGTCTTCGAACCCGAGCGCGGTCGGGACGTGTCCGAGGGTCACGAGGCCGTGCTCTCGCGCCGCTCGCTCGAGGGCGACGATCTCGTCGCGGCGCAGGTTCTCGTAGAGCTTCATGCACTGCATTCCGCGCCGTCGGAGCTCGAGCGCGATGCGCTCTGCGTCCGCCGGGCCCTCGACGAACAGCGAATTGCCCCATCGCGCAGGAGCGCGGGTCACGAACGGGCCCGACGAGAACACCCTCGGTCCCACGAAGCGACCGTCCGCGAGGCCGTCCCGCACCGCGGGCGTCGCTGTTCCGTCGACGTCTCCCGCGTCGCGCACGGTCGTGACGCCGTGCGCGAGGTGCAGCAACAAGAACCGACTCGTGAGACCGAGGATATTGTCAGGCGGAAAGTGTCCGTGCATGTCGACGAGCGCCGCGGTTACGAAGCATCCGCGGTACTGCGGCAAGCGCTCGAAGTCCGGCGAGACCGCGGTCCCGACGGGGACGAGATCGACGATTCGCCCGTCGGCGACGAGCAGGTCCCCGACGGTGCGGCTCACGTCCGCTTCGACCACGGTGACCTCGGGCAACACGAAGCGGCACGATGTCGGGCGCACGCGATGCCTCCGGCGCTTGCTTGCCCGCGCGCGTGCAGGAAGCGCAGCGCCAACCTCGCTCGCCAACCGCGGCCCGCAACAACTCGAGCGACGCGCGAGGTCCACGATCGCTCGGGCGGTCTCTTCGACTTCGAACGCGAGTTCGAGCGCGCTCGACGACGTCTCTTCGGGGATCACGGTTGGCTCGATCATCACGGGACCGTATGCTGATCGTGCGAGGGCGCGCTTGAACGATTCGCTGATCATCGTGGGTAGTTCATCCGCAGCGCGGTGGAGCACGAACATGGCGGCGGCGATGCACGCGCAACACGCGGTCACCGTGCTCGTGGGGATCGACACGGATGTGAGCGTCACGTTCGACGACGATCGAGTGCTGCGTAGCCGCGTCGTCGTGGTCGCGCCGGACGTGCGACACGCCGCGGTCACACAGGGGCGCGCGTTGAGCTTCTTGTTCGACCCCGAACGAACGAGCGCCGGCGCGCTGATCGATCGGCGCGGCAGAATTGTGAATGGACGCTTCGGGGCCGCGGTCGCGTACGGTAGCTCGCAAGCAAAGCACGGAGAGCCCGCGCAGCTGCGCGCCGCGCTCGACGAACTGAGCGCGCTCGTCGCGCCGCCGCGGAGGCTCGAGCGTCGCATCGGCCAAGCGGTCGCGCTCTGGAGTGACGCACAAAGGGTGCGCTCCGTCGCAGAGATCGCCGGACACGTGGGGATTTCGGCGGCGCAGTTTCGCGCGTTGTTCAAGGCCGATGTCGGGATCTCTCCGCGTCGCTACCGGCTCTGGACGCTGCTCCTTCGCGGGGTCGCGGGAAGCGCGGAGACCGACATCACGACGCTCGCGCACGAAGCAGGCTTCGCGGACCTCGCGCACTTCTCGCGTACGTGTCGCGACTTCTTCGGGTACGCGCCCTCTCGACTGCTCGATCGGCGCGTCATGCTCGCTCAGGCCTCGTCCGCGACGCGCTCGCTCGGCGCCTCGATGAGCGCGCGCACGTAGCGGTCGGGGTCCGTCGACCACTCTTGAATTCGTACCATCGTTTCATCAAAGAGGTTCGAGTCGAGGACCATGCGCGCGCGCTCGGGCCGGACGAACCACTCGATCCCCGCGTAGAACCACATCTTGTGCGCGAAGCGCGGGTCGCTCGCCATCACCTCGCGCAGCCGACGAACGTACGCGGGCTTCGCGCTCTCTTTGCGGTCGCCGAGCGCGGGCTCGACGAGGGCCTTCAGCGCTTCGAAGAGCGCGAGGGCTTCGCGCTTCTTGGCGACGAGCGGCGCGAGAAAGGGCAGCGCCATCTGCGCCGCCTCCCAATCGAGCCCGTACTTCGCGGTCATCCGAAGAAAGTCGTCCTCTTCGCGGAGGTCCAAGATGATCGCGATCTGCCGCACGCGCGACTCGTTGAGACGCGCGCGGAGCCCGTGCAGACGAAAGAAGTCCAAGGACTTCAGCTTGAGCATGAGCGTGCGCGCGTCCGGTCCATCGCCGTCTCGAAAGCGCGCGACGAGGCCTTCGCGACCCTTCGCGCGCTGGACTTCCTGCAATTCTTCAGGCGAACGCACGGTGACGAGCGGCGCGATCTCGAGCCCGAGCCGCGCGGCAACGGCTTCTTCGACAGCCACGTCGATCACCGGCTCGATGCGCTGCTTGTGAACGAGCCCGACGAACGTGAGCTTCGATCGATCGTAGCGAAGCACGAGCGGCCGCTCGACGAGCGTGCACTCGATGAGGACCGAGTGCTCTCGGATCAGGGGCTCTCGCGCGAGGCGCTCGCGCAAGTCGGGATGCTCGCGCGCGAGGAGGGCTTCGAAGGCGTCGCGCTCCCACTCGACTCCGGGCCGGCCGCGCGTGCGCAAGCGAACTTCGCCGCGGATGACGTCGGCGATGATCAGCGTCCCGTCGATCTTCTCGCGAAACGTGGCGCGCCCGAGGGCGAACGCGCGGTCGAACGCCGCGTCGATCTCGGGGCTCTCGCCGTAGTTGTCGAACTTCGGATACCCCGTCGAGAGCACCTCGCCCGAGCGCGTGACGAGCAGCGCGCGAAGGAGACGCTCGCGCGCGTCGTACGAGTACTTTCCCCGCCGAGCGACGATGAGGACCTCGTCGTGCCCGTTCGGATCTTCGACCACGGCGAACTGTTCGCGGTCGATCGAGGCGACGTCAATGGAGTGGGTCATCGCGGCGGCGAGGATCCATGCGTCGCACAGCGCGTGTGCGCAACGGGCGCTCTGCCCGAGGCCGCTTCGACGTGACGCCGAGCCGCGGTATAGCGATCCGTGTCGAATGTCGACGCGCCTCCCCCCCGCCCCAGAGCTCACGCTCACGGTCGCCGAGCTCGCTGAGTGGTACGCGAACGACGCCGTGACGTCGCTGCGATCGCTCGCGATCACGGGCGAAGCAGACGCGGATGAGCTGGGATCGCTCGTGCGATTTCTCGACGCGAGGCACCTTCCAGCGCTCTCGAGTCTCGAGCTCGTCCTCGACGCGCCGCTGCCCGAGCGCGTGTGGAAGACCATCGCCGAGCACCGCGCGATCGAGCACCTCACGCTCGTCGGTCGATGCGGGTCCGATCTCGCGCTGCGCGCGCTCTCCGATGCGGACCCTGCGCTCGAGCTGCGTTCGCTGCGAGTGATGTTCGGGCGCATCAGCGAAGCGGGAATCACAGCGCTCTCTCGCGCGCCTTGCGTCGAGCACCTCGAGCTCCTGTGGCTCTGGGCGAGCGGTCTGGGTCCGCTCGCGCTCTCGCGGCTGTGCGCAGGCGCGTGGCCTTCGCTGCGAGAGCTGGACCTTTCGTATCGGCACGTCCCCGAGGCGGTGGCAGAGATCGAGCAGCGGTTCGCGTCGCTCGACGTGTTGAACAACGCGGTCGCCGACCCCACCGCGCCCACGCGCACGCAAGAAGCGCTCGAGCGACAGCTCGACGAAGTGTTGACGACGGGGCGACCTGTCGCCTCGCGAGCGATGCTCTCGCTCGTCACCGACTTGGACGACGAGCTGTTCAGCGCGCGCTACCTCGAGCGCTGCGAGCGAGCGACGAAGCGCAGCCGCGACGAGATCGACGTGTTCGAAGTGCCGCTCGGTAGGCCACAAGCGCGCGTGTGCTCGTCGATGTTGTTGATGCTTCCTGCGTATCGCGAGCGACTGGCCAAGCTCTCGCGCGCGTTCGACGCGCGCCACGTGGGCGTGTACTGCGACGAAGCGTCGGACCTCGAGTCGGTGGATTGGGCGAGGCTCTTTCCGTCGATCGAGTCGCTTCGATTGGGGGCGTGTCCTCGCGCGTGGAGGGCGCTGGCGAGGGTCGTTCCGCCCGTCCTGGAGCTCGATCTCAGCGCGAACGCATGGCGCTGGCTGGACGAGGGCGACGACCTGCATCGATTGACGGAGTTCTTGCGCGCGCAACCGACGATCCGCCGCGTATTTCTCGGCTCGGGGTGGTGGACCGACCTCGCGTATCGCGCGGAGGTCGAGTGGGCGCTCGGCGCGGCGCGCATCGTGGACGGCTGGCTCGAGCGGCGATGACCCGCGACGAGCGCGCGACGTTGCACCTCAAAATCGCACGCCGAACCCGTTGAACGTCGGGACGAGCTGCGCGCGAAGGGGAGGCCTGCGGCGCGGTGGCTCGGCGAAGCGATCCGCGGGGGCGGTGAAGAACAAGATCGTTCCGGTCACGAGGCCGATGCCCCCGACGACCACGAGCGCCGCGCCCGCGCCGACCAAGAAGATGTTCGCTGTGCGTTCGGCCTCGAAGCGCTCGGGGACTTGTTGAAACTGCACGGCCGTCTGGAGCGGGTACTCGAGGCCCACGTTCATCGAGCGCACGCACGCGAGCTGCATGTCCGTCGGCATCTCCACGGTGACGCTGCACGCGCCGACCGCTTGCGAGAAGCGCTTTCCTGCGGTGTCGAGCTGCTGGAGATTTCGGATCGTGTTCGCAGACCAAAGAAACGCGAGCACGCCGACGCCGAGACCGACGCCACCAATAATCAAGCCCGAGCGACGCCACGCCCAACGCGCGTCGAGCGACTCGCGCTGCGCTTCGGGGCGCGGAACGAGATTGACCTCGACGCGCTCGACGCGCCCCACCGGAAGCACCACGCGCTGCTCGAGCGTCACGTAGTCGCGACCCGTCACGCGGAGCAAGTGTCGCCCGGCGGGGACGACCTCGGTTCCGTCGCACGCGACGCGCTCGCCGTCGAGCGAGCACTCGACCTCGCGATACTCGCGATCGAGCACGAATCGCGCGCCTTCGTCCGCGGGGAGCCCGCGGAGCCAGAGCAGGTTCGCCGCGACGGAGCTCACCGTTCCTTGCGTGAGCGCGGTGATCTCGAAGCGCGAGTAGCCGCGTCGTTGCACTTCGATTCGATGCGTCCCTTCGGCGACGGGGATCGGCCCGAGCGGCGTGCGCCCCACGTTTCGGCCGTCGATGATCACGTCAGCGTCCTCGACGTTGGATCGAATCGTCACCGTCGTCTCGATGGCCTCGAGCGGCTGATCCAGGGACAACACTGCGCCGCTCGCGACGTCGAACTCGCTCTCGCGCGGGCGATGCCCCGGCGCGCTCACGACCGCCCGATAGCGCCCGACGGGGACCCGTACGCCCGACTGCGCCGCCGCTGCCTCGCGCACGATTCGCACGTCCGAGCCCACGCCCTCGAGCGACAACCGCAGCCCCGCGATCGCCAGCGGAACACGCACGCTCCCGCTTCGACTCGAGATGCGCTCGCGCATCTGCGCCAGCTGCGCGCGCCGCGACGCAACGACCTCGATGGGAGCCTCGCGCTCGTACGCCTCGAGCGACGCGAGCCCCTCGTCGTAGCGACCGAGCTCGATCTCGACCGCCGCGATGTTGAAGCGCACGAGCGCGTTGCGCGAGAGCTCGTACGCCCGGCGAAACTCGACGAGCGCGGGCAGCTCGCTGTGCTCGGTCGCGAGCTGAATCGCCCGGCGAAAGTGCAGGTCCGCCTCGGGAGGCAGCGCGCTCTGCGCTGGCGGCGGCGAAGGGCGCGGATCGGTCCGCCTGCGACGCTGCGCGAGCGCCGATCGATCGATCATCGCCACAGCCGCAGCCAACACGAGCGCCTTCGATGCGAGCCGACGAGTGTTCATCGTTGTTGAATTTCTGTGTCGAGCACGAAGCCGGTCCGGCCGAGCTGCAGCGGCCGCCGCGTCGCGCGTCGGGGTCCCTCTGCGTGCGGCGCGCGGATCGAAGCATCGGCGTTGTTCACGACCACAGGCGTCGGCGGCGCGATCGGCACGAGCACGCGCTCGATGCGATCGTCGTTCGCGACGCGACGTCGCTCGGTCACTGTCGCAAATCCCGCGGCGCTGATCACGATCGCGACCTCGCGGCCCGGCTCGACCACAACGCGGACGTTTCCGTGGCCGCGCTCGACGCCGTCGACCACGATCGACGCGGCGGGCGGCTCGACGCGCACTTCGAGCACGGGACGCGCCGAGGCGTCGACGTCGATCCGCGCGGGCGTCGACCCGATCGCTGGACTGGGACGACTCGACGCGCGGACGCGCGCGACGGACACCACAGCGATCGCGAGCCCCGCGGCGAGGGCGAACACGACGCCCGCGCGCGCTCCACGAGGACGAGACGGCTGCGAGCGCCGAGGCTCGTCGGGAGGAGCGCTCAGCGCAGGGCTCACGAACGGAGCCCCGTCGTCGTAGACGGGCGTCGACATTCGCGTGGCAGGCGTCGAGCGCTTCGGGCGCTGCGCGTCCTCGGGCGCGGCCGCGAGCGTGTTGGCGTCGGAGTCGACCTGCGGAGCGCTCGCCAGCGCGGGTTCGCGGACGGACGGCGGGATCGTCGGCGGGTCGAGCGCGGCGACCGATCGCACGAGCGCCTCGCGAAACTCGTTCATGTCCGAGAATCGATCGGCCGGTGATTTTTCGAGCGCGCGCATGACCACCGCAGAGAGCTCTCGCGAGACGTGCGGAGCGATCGCCCGTAGATCGATCGGCGGCTCGGTGAGCTTTCGCGCGAGGAGCGCGGGGGTCGACGTCGCGGGGTGCGGGTTTGCGCCGGAGACGAGCTCGTAGAGCACCACGGCGAGCGCGTACTGGTCGACGGCGCCCGTGAGGTCCGACGAGCCGCGGGCTTGTTCGGGCGGCATGTACGCGGGCGTTCCGAGGATCGTCGAGCTCGCGGTGAGGCGGTGGGAGGCGTCTTGCTCGCGGCGCGCGATGCCGAAATCGACGAGCTTCGGGACGCACTCTCCGGGCCGTTCACCGTGCACCAAGAAGATGTTCTCGGGCTTGACGTCGCGGTGAACGACGCCCGCTTGGTGCGCCTTCGCGAGCGCGCGCGCGATGGGCTCGACGAGCGCGACCGCGGCGCGATCGCTGAGCAACGCTGCGCGGCTGAGCGCGTGAGCCAACGATACGCCCTCGAGAAACTCCATCACGAGGTAGCGCGCGCCGCTCTCGTGCCGGCCGACGTCGAACGTCGTCGCGACATTCGCGTGCTGAAACGCGCTCGCGATCTTCGCTTCGAGCTCGAACCGCGCGACGAGGTCCGCGTGCTCGGTCAGCGACGCGCGAAGAAACTTCACAGCGACGCGCCGCTCGAGAACGCGGTCGAAGCCCTCGAAGACGGTCCCCATCCCGCCTTCACCCACGACGCGGCGCAGCTCGTAGCGCTCCGCGAGCACCGCTCCGACGCGAATGCCCGGCTCTTGGTGCTCGCTCATCGTTCGTTCGCAAGTGTACGGACAGAAGCCCCCTCGTTCACCGCGGCCGTTGCACTTTTTTGCAAACGATCACGCCGCTGTCGAACGCCGACAGAGGCTACGATCGTGGCCGAGGCCCGCGATGAAGCACGCTCGTTTGCCAGGGTTCGTCGGGCTCGCTGCGGTGCTCGCTGCGGGGGCCAGCGCCGCGCAACCCTCGGAGTTTCAGTGCGCGCTCGGGGGCCCCGAGCGGGCGACCGAGTGCTTGCGTCTCGCGGGTGAGAGCGCGCTTCGCGTACAGAGCGAGGAGAGCATCGAGCGCGCGACGGCGCTGTTCGTGCGCGCTTCTGCGACGAGCCGCGCCGAGCAAGCGATCGAACAACGCTGGGCGCACCCCGAGCTCCGCACGCCTGCGCTCTTTGCCGCGGTCGTCTCGATCGCTCGCGCCCATCGAGAAAACCGAGCGCACAGCGACGTCGTGCGCTGGTGCAACCGATGGCTCGATGACGCCAAGCGACACGCGAGCGCCGATGTGCTCACCGCGCTGCACACGAGCCTCGGGCACGCGTGGAGCGCGCTCGGGCAGCGCGACCGCGCGTACGACGCATGGAGGCTCGCCGTTCACGCGTGGAGCGTCGAGCACGCGTACAAGCTCGACGACGACGGCTCGGTGCTCGAAGAGTCCCCCGCTGCCCGCGGCCTCGTGGCGCCCGAACGGTGGAGAGCGCCAGCGATCATCGATGCGTACCGAGCCCCGCGCGAGGGCGTCGACGAGGAGGCGATCGACGGTTGTTTCAACACCCACGAAAACAACCTACGAGCGATTCATCAGTGTCTTCGCGCGCTTCGCCCGCCGCCACCGAGGCGGTTCGCGGGGCTCACGGCGCGCGGATTCTCGTTCCTCTCGCCGTTCGAGGGGATCGCGCGCCCGCGCCGCGCGCGAGGCGCAGTCCGTACGCGATCGCACCTCGGCGAAGCGGCGTTCGAGCGAGGCAACCGCGCCTCGGGTGAAGCGTGGCTCGGGCTGCTCCGGATCACCGTCGACGAGATCGACTCGGTGACGATCCCGGCGTTTCGAGGCACCGATCGGCGCGCCTTCGACACCTGGACGCGGAGCACGCTCTCGCCGCACATGCACGCGATCCATACGCTGCTCTTCTCGCGAGCGACCCCGTTCGCGCAGCGCGCGATCGCGACTGGGGTGCCCGACGTCGAGCTGGCCGCCACAGCGCTGCTCGCCGGCGGGTTTCGGACGTTCATTCGTCGCATCGACGAGGCGCCGGATCCGCCCGATTGGCATCGAGAAGGCCAGCCGTTTCAGACGCTCCGCGACGAGTGGTGACGGAATCGACGCTCGCTGCTCAGCGACCGCGGTTTCGCTGCGTGAGCGCGAGCAGAAACAACAGCGACAGCACGAGCACGAGCAGCGCCACGCTGTGGGCCACGATCGACACGATCACCACCGTGGCAGACACCCCGAACGCCACGGGCAACGTCACGAGCGCCACCGCCGACCGCGTCGCCCTCGCCACCGGCGGAAACACATCGAACATCGCGCTGAACGGCGCGAGCCAGAGGTTCATCGAGACCCACACGAACACGAACCCGAGCACGCGCAAGAGCCACCCGATGATCACGTGCTCGCGCGCGAGCTGGCCGATCGCGCTCGCTCGGTCGCCGCGCAGCAAGCGAAAGAACCTTGTTTCTCCCTGGTAGACCTCGATCCGCGAGCCCATTTGCTGACCGAAGAGCGTCGAGAGGGTCCCTTCGCGAAGCGCGAAGTACGAGAGCCGCATGTCGCCCACGGAGGGATCGTCGAGCGTGCGCTCTCCGAGATAGACGTAGTTGTGCGCGACGACCGGCGCGTAGGGCGCGTCTCTTCGCACGGAGTCTCGAGAGAGCGCGACGCGCTCGTCGCACGGGGCGCTCGTCTCCGCAGTGCGAAAACCGTACACGCCGATCGTCGCGTCCGTGGCATAGCGCGCAGCGCGCACGCGCATCGCGGGGTTGGTGTGCCCGCGAGGCTCGCGAAAGTGCGAGCTCGTCTGCGGCGCGTCCGTCCATTGTCGCGCGTACTGACAACGATCACGACTGTCGCAGCGCTCGACCCACGCGAACATCTCCGCGCGACGCGCGAGCGCGACGAACGGCCCCGGGACGAGGAAGCGATCGTCTGCGAGCGGAGCGTTTGCGCGCACGCGCTCGGTGACCGAGACCAACGCGCGATCGTTGGAGGCCTCGATGCGCGACGGATCCGTCACCGTCGAGCGCCGCGCGAGGCCCGCGAGGTTGACCCGCCCCTCGTTGATCCACAGCAGCGCGATCGACGCCCCAAAGAGAAACGCGCCGAAGATCGCCCCAGCGATCGCCGCGCGAATGCCCTCGAACCAACCGATGCGCGCTCGGCGCTTTGCCATGAGAGAACTCCTTCGATCGAAGCGCCGCGGACGGCATCGGACTATACCGCAGCACGAAGCGCTGTCCCGAGCGTGCAGCGTACGCGAACGGTACAATCCTTCGCGAGTCGATGCGTGTGGACGACTACCAACTCCACCCGGCGAGGGAGCCAGATCGATGCCCCGCGTGCGGCGAACCGTCGCGCTTTGGAATCGCCTGTGTTTCGTGCGGCTACGTCTCGTCTCGAGCGCTGTGGCGCCGCGTGTACAACGACCGCGCGACGGTGGCTCGAGCGGTCGTCGACGCGGTCTCGCCCGCGATCGTGTTGCTCATCTTGTGCACGATCGCGCTCATCGCGCCGATGATCGAGCCCCGCCCGCTCAGCGTCGCTCTCCGCTGTTCTCCGCGCGCCATCGACCGGGAGGCACTCCGCTCCAACGCACGAACGCGCGGTGAAACGCTGCTTGTTCGCTGAACCCGAGCTCGATCGCCACCGCGCGAACGCCCACCGTCGGGTCCCGCAAGAGCTCGCACGCGCGCTCGAAGCGCGCTCGATCGTAGAGCTTCGCGAGCGTCGTCCCTTCGCGCTCGAGCCATCGCTGCACCGTCCGCGGCGCGCACCCGAGCGCGCGAGAGACCGCGTCGAGCGTCGGCGCGGACGCGAGGTTGTCTCGAAGAAACTTGCGAACGCGCCCCGCGAACGTCGGCTCGGGCGCGAGGCCGTCGAGGATGCGCTTTCCGTGCGACTCGAGGTGCGCGAGCAGCGCGGGGTTCGCGGTCTGAACGGGCAACGCGAGGGTCTCTTCGCGAAAGTGCATCTCGTCTCGCGGCTGGCCGTAGCGAATCGGACAGCGAAAGAGCGCCTCGGCTTCGCGGTATCCCTCGGGGCGCTCGAAGCGAAACCGCAGCTCCGCAGGGCTCACATCGACGCCCGTCGCCCGTCGCGCCGCGAGGATGATCAGCGCCATTCCGAACTCGAGCACGTGCCTCGGCGCCGCAGCGATGGGATCGTCGAACTCGTAGTACGCGACCATCAACCCCGCAGGGGGCGGCTCGACCTTGCGCCAGAGGCTTCCCTCCGCGAGCGTGCGCTGCAGCTCGAGCCCGCGCTCGAACCCTTCGCCCAACGTCGACGCGCTGGCCATCACGAACACCGGCAACAGTCCCCCCGTCGGTGCCATGTGCTCGGCGAGGTGGAGCCCGAGGTTGTCGTCTCCCATCATCGCGGGCAGCTCGGCCCAGATCGCTTGCGCGGCCTGCACCGTGATTCGCGCGTCCGCCGCGGACATCGCCTCGAACGACAGCCCGAAGCGCGCCGCGATCTTCGTCGGGTCGTGCCCCTTGTGCTCGGCATAGCGAAACAACAAGTGCGCCGCGTTTGCGGTCACCGTCGCACGAGAGCCTTCGCTGCGTTCACGGGTCACGGAGGGGATGCGCCGCGCGCGCTCCTCCGCGCGCTGCGACCCTCTGATTCGAGGGCCAGCGCGGACCAGAGTCAAGGCTCGGTCCGTGAAAGAGTTACGCTGGGACAGCGTGTCCGTGCGCGATCGACGCGGCCTTCGCCTCGTCTTCGACGATCACGCATCGGCACTTCGGACAGCGCGTCGGCTCCGCCGCAGCCTCTGCGAGCGGCGCCTGAATCGCCGAGCAAATCACCACGATCACGGGCCCCAGGATCACCGTCAGAAATCCCGTCAGCGCCGAGCCGATCATCATGACCACGGCCGCCACGTACAAGACCGCCAGCCCGACCTTGGGCGCGATCGACGCGCGCACCGGTTCGCCCCGAAATCCGCACCGCTCACAATGACAGTCGCCGTGGTTCGCCATAGTGCTCTCGCTCTCCTCGCCCCCATTCGTAGGCGCAGGCTCGGGCGCAGGCATTGACCGCGCGCGCCCCGATCGTTGATCGATCACGCCACGCGCGCTCGACGCGCCGTTGTCCGGAATCACGTCCGTGCCTCGCTCGCCGATCCGCGCTCGAATCGCCGCATGCACTCGAGACGGTTTCCCTTCAGCGCGGCGCAGCTCGTCGGCGTCCTCACGTCGCTCTCGGCCGCTCCCGCCACGGTCGTGCGGCGATGCTCCGACGCTCCGCCCGGTCGTCCGTCGCCCCACCGAGAGGAGATCGAACGCGCCCTTCACTGCGACGGTCGCTCGGACGCCGAGGCGCGCACGGCGTGCTTCGCGCGGATCGTCAGCGCGCTCAACCAGTGGCCCGACGACGCCGAGCGTCGGGCGACCTTCGCGCAGGTCGAACGGCACTTGAATTCATGGTCACCCGAGCATCGCGCGACGCGCGCCTCGCACGTGATCCACATGCGTGACCGGCGCGTGCTCGACACCATGCGCCTCGCGCGAGCGCTCGAGGACTGGTACCCCGAAGACTCCGCGCTCGACACCGGAAGCAACACGCGCCTCACGATCGCCTCGCCCCTCGCGGACACGATCGACTCGTACAAGCTCGTGCGCGCGAGCGTCTCGTTTCGGTGGTTCTCCGAGGGCCCCGGGCTCTCGCGCTTGCGATCGCTCGAGCTCCGCGAGTGCGGCGACTACGGGCGCACCTTCGCGCTGCTCTTGCGCTGGAAAGCGCTCGCGACCCTCGAGCGCATCGCGCTCAGCGAAGAGAGCGAGATCATCCAGAGCGACTCGTTTTGGACCGTCGCCCGCGAAGCGCCGAAGCTCGTGGAGCTCTCGTTCGTCGGCTACGGCGCGATCCACGTCGCGAGCTCGCTCGAGCGCGAGCGAGCCCTCTCGCAGCGGCTCCGATCCCTCTCGATTCGAAGCGCCTTCGTGCGCACCCCCGAGGTCCAATCGCTCCGGCGAAACCTCGCGCTCGGCGGCCTTCGCGTCCTCGACCTCCGCGACAACGCGCTGACCGACGACGACGTCCGCGTCCTCCGTGAAGCACCACAATTCAAAGAGACCTAGATCCTCACGGGCTCGTCTCGACGCTGACCGCTCAGAGCGCCACGTCCGCCCACGCGCTCGCGTAGCTCGAGCGCCCGTCGCCGAGCGCTCCGTCCGCGCCAAAACCCCAGCAAAACACTGCTCCGTCTCGCGTTCGGGCGCACGAGTGACTTCGCCCCGCGGCCACCTCGACGGCGTTCGAGACGCCGTCGACCACGCGCGGACCTCCGCTCGCGCCGCTGCCGCATTGCCCGCGCTCGTTTGCGCCCCAGCACCACACGGCTCCGGTTTGGAGCGCGGCGCACGCGTGGTGCGTCCCCGCTGCGATAGACACCGCCGGCCCGACCGCGACCGCGACGGACTCCGCGCGATCGCGGGGTCCCGCCACGCTCGATTGCGCGTATTCGTTTGCGCCCCAGCAGCGCACGGCGCCTCCTCGCGTCCGCGCGCAGCCGTGAACGCGACCGTGGATTCCCCCGAGCGCGACTTGCTCGATCGGTCCCGCCTCGCGACGCACAGGCGTCTGCACCGCAGAGCCCGGTCCCTGCGGCCCCACGACGAGCGACGCGTTTTGTCCCCAACACACGAGCGCGCCGTCGCGGCGAATCGCGCACAACGAGTCCCACGCGCTCGCGAGGCTCGAGGCCGCGTCGAGCCCGTTCACCGCAGAAAACCTGCGACGAAACCACCCGTCGCCCTCGACCGAAGGGATCGCTTCACCCGCGCCCCACTGCCCGAAGCGGCCCGAGCCCGCGCACTCGACCGCGCCCTCGCGCGTGACGCCGCACAGGTGTTGAATCCCGAGCGCGTAGCCCGAGCGCTGCGGAGCGGGCGCGATGCGCACGGCTCGGTCGCTCCCCTCGCCCTCTGCGCGTCCCATCGGATCGAAGGGCCCGGCGCCGAACAAGACCAACGTTCCGTCCGCGAGGCGCGCCAGAGTTGTCGCCCCCGTCGTCGCGATCTCCGTCGCGCCCGTCACGCCCGCGAGCGCGACAGGAACGGGCCTTCGTCCGAGCGGGCCCGTGCGCTCGCCGGACGTCGCGAACAAGTCCTGCGGATCGTCGAATCCCCAGCAATTTACCACACCGTTTGCAACCATCGCGCACGTGTGGTTGCCCGTCGCGACGAGGCGCGCGGCGTCGCTGATCGCTTGCACGCGGGTCGCTGGACGAACCGAGGGCCCCGTCGCTCCGCCGAGCGCGAGGCCCGCGTCGTCGCCGATGCAGCGCACCGCCCCTTGCGTCGTACGCGCGCACACCGAACGCGAACCCACGGCGACCTCTTCGACGTCCGCGAGCGCGAGCCGCCCATCCGCGACGCGAATCGCGTACTCGCCAGGCCCCATCGCGATCACGTCGTCGAAGCCCGCGCAGGTGACCGCGGTGCCTCGCGCGACCGAGCACACCATCTGCGCTCCCGCGAAGAGCGCGTCCGCTTGGCGGAGGAGCGCGGGCGTCCACGCGCCGCGAAGCCGCGGGCTCCCGGTCGCGTCGAAGCGATAGCCCACGCAGCGAACGCGGCCGTCGCTCGCGCGACCGCAGGTGAAGTCGTCGCCCGCGGCGATGTCCGTCACGCGACCGAGGAGCCGAGCGACCACCGGCGTCGCGCGGGAGTCGTAGCGACCTTCGCCGAGTTGATTTTGTGTGCCACTGCCCCAGCACCGGACGCTCCCGTCTGCGAGCCGCGCGCACGCGTGGGATCGACCGACCGCGAGCTGCGCGACGTTGGAGAGCCCCGGAATTGGCGTGAACGACAGCGACTCGCTGGTGCTGTCCGCGCACCACACCGAGCCGTCGGCCTTGCGCGCGCACAGAGGGCCTGCGCCGCCGGCGAGCTCTCGCACGCCCGAGAGGCCGTCGATCGCGCGAGCTTCGCCGTTCGAACCCCAGCAGCGCACGGCGCCGTCGGTCCCGAGCGCACACGCGCGGGACAGGCCCACGATCACGGACGATGCGTCGCGCGCGCGCACCGCGGGAGCGAGCGGCGGGGCGCGACGATCGGCGCCGAACGTTCCCCAACAGACGACGGCGCGGTCTGCGCGGATCGCGCACGTCATGGTGGCGTGAGACGCGATGCGCGCCGCCGAGGCGGGCTTCGAGGCGATGGCGACCACGAGCGCGACGACGATCCAAGCGAGCGTCGACCCTCGGTTCGAGCTCCAACGATCACGAGTGCGAGTAGGGGTCCACATACCGCGAGGGTGCAGCGGAACCGACGTTTCGATCTCTAAAGACTTCTAAACGCGAGCCCGCAGCGCACCGACGAAATCGAGCAGCGCCCTCGCGCTGTCCGCGGGCGGAGGGAGATTCGCAGCGAAGGCCCTCGCGCGCGCCGTGCGCTCGGGTCGCGTCGCGTCGACGAGCGCGGTCTTCAAGCGCTCGACCGAGAGCTTCGACCGAGGCACCGGCGCAGGCCCGAGCCCCAACGCCTGAACGCGGCTCGACCAGTACGCTTGGTCCAACAAGTGCGGCACCGCCACTTGCGGAACGCCCGCGCGCGCTGCGGTGTGCGTCGTTCCGGCGCCCGCGTGGTGCACGACCGCGGCGACCCTTGGAAACAGCGCTCCGTGCGGCGCGTCATCGATCACGTGAACATCGTTGTCGCTGCGCCCGTGGGCTCCGAGCTTGGCCCAGCCGCGCGAGAGCACGAGCCGTCGTCCCGCGCGCCGCGCCGCTTCGACGATGGTCTCCGTCGTTCGCGCGGGGTCCGCGTCGGTCATGCTCCCGAACCCGACGTACACGGGCGGCGGGCCCGCGCGAAGAAATCGCTCGAGGCTGTCCTCGAGAACGTCATCGGACTCGAGCCCGAGCGGCCCCTGAAATCCCACGGCTCCGACCGCGCTCGTGACGTCGGACGGAACGGGCGCCACCTCGCGATCGGCCGCGTACACCGCAGCGTCGCCGAACACGTAGCGCATCCCGTCATCGATCGGCCCGAGCCCGAGCTTCGCGCGCGCTCTCGACACGGGCTCGACGAGGATGCGCGAGTAGAAAGCGCCCGCGCTCGCCCACAGCGCGCGGTTGGCGAGCCTCGGCAGAGACAGCCAAGGAAACACCACCGGCGGCTGCTCGGCGCTTCGCAACAAGAGCGGGCAATACAACACCGGGAGGTACGGCACAGCGCGCTTCGCGGCGTACGACTGCGCCGCCAACACGAGGCCGCCTCCGAACACGGCGTCCGCGTCGCCTACGCCCTCTTCGCTGTCTGCGAATTGCGCGGCGATTTGCTGCTCCAAGATCACGTTGAAGGTCCGCACCGTCGCGAAGAAGCCCGCGGTGAGCTTGCTCGAGGCCTCGGACAACATCTCGACGACCGAGCCTCCCGTGACGCGCAGCGGGACGTCGTACGCCTGCGCGAGCCCGGCGAAGTCTGGCGAGGCGCACACCCACGCGTCGTGCCCGGCGCGACGACAGCGCGCCGCGAGGCGCAGGACGGGCTGCACATCACCACGCGAACCGAGGCCGAAGAACGCGAGCTTCACGCGAGTTGCGCGCGATCGTATCTGCTCAGCGCGCCTCGCGGCCCTCGCCGTAAGGGATCGCAATGTACCCGCCGCCCGAGAGCGCCATCGCGCTCGACGCGTTGGGAACAAACGTCGCCCCGACGCCGGCCATCGCGCCGATCCAGATGGGGCCCGCTCGAAACGCGAGCCACAGCTCGCCCACCACGGGAATTCGCAGGTCTGCGCTCGCGTCGAGCCGCACCGCTGCGGGCACCGCGAGCCCCATCGAGAAGTACGCCCACTCGCCGCGAACGCGCAGGTTGGTGCTCGGAGAGAGCTCGAGCGCCACGCCCGGATACAGCGTCGGGACGCTCACGCCTCCGCCGAGCTGCACCGAGAGCGCCCACCCCCGCGGTCCACCGGCGAGCGTGCGGCGGAGGCCGACGCCCACGCCAAACGAGTCGAACGGGAGCTTCTGCTGCTGCGTGATCGCGAACCAAGGCCGAATCCACAGGGCGCGCGAGGACTCGGGCAGCCCTTCGAAGAGCGCGACGCTCGTCCCGAGGTCCGGCGCGCGGAGCACGCCCGCGTCTGCGTGGGCGACGGAGCTCGCCAGCGCCGTCGCGAACGCGACTCGAAAACAAACACCATAATTCATCGCGTCACCGTCACGCCTGCGAAGGTCCCCGAGTCGAGCGCGTTCAGCGCCGCTGAATCGCTGTTCAGCACGGCGTCGACGAACGTGTCGATCACGCGGAGCGCGTCACGGCGCGTGGCGCTCTGCGGTCGCGTGGAGGGCCGATCGCGCGCGAGGTTCGCCGCCGTGGCCCCGTCGGTCCAGTCGTAGTGGTTCATCCCGTCGACGACGGCGAGCAGGCGAGGCCGCGAAAATCGCATGAATCCTGCGGTCACGTCGGCCACAGGGGCGCTTCCGTCCTCGCTGCCCGTGACGCTGAGCACCCGCGATCCAGCGCGGCGCTCGAGCTGCGTCCCGTCCGCGGGAAAGCCCGCGAGCAACACGACGCCGTCGTAAGCGTGATCGATCCACTGCCACGTCGCGATCACGGCGCCGAGCGAGTGGCCCATCGCGACGACCTTTCCATCGCTGCGGACGGCGCGCTCGAGCGTGTGCCCCGTCGTCTCGGCGGCTCTGCGCAGCGCGAGCACCGCGGCGTGGGTGTTGTCCGGCGAGGCGATCGCGAGGTCCAGCGTGTAGTCCGGCGCGACGACGACGTATCCGCGCGTCGCGAGGTGATCGGCGATCCAGCGGTATCGCGCGCTCGAGACCAGCCCTCCGGACGCGAACACGACCGTGGGAAACGGCGCTCGGTCGCGCCGGAGATTTCCCGATGCGTCCGAGGGAAACGTCACGTCGATCGTCACGCGCTCGTTGACCCGCGCTTGCGTCAGGATCGTCACGCGCGCCGCGCCGAACGCCCCATCGCTCCCGTCACGCCCGTCTCGCGCGCTCGACGGAGAGACGCTCACCGCTCCAGGCCCCGTCGGGCCGCACGCGGCCACCGTGACGGCGGCCAACATCATCCCCGAAACAAGATTCGCTACGCTGCGCACTGGCGCGCGGAGCCTACCACTCAGCCTTCGGGGTCGAGCATCCCTGTGGGCGTCGTTCCGGGGGTGGGGTTCACTTGGCGACCCGCCGGTGGATTCGCGGTGCCTGGGTTGGTCGTCGAACCGCTGTTCGACCCGGCGCCGCTGCTCCCAGCGCTGCCCGCGTTGCCTGCGTGGGGCGCAGTGCTCGGCTCCCCGGTGCCCGGTCCGTGCGCCTGCGTCGTGCCGTGGTTCTGCGGTGGATCGCCGCCCGCAGAGGGCTGGCTCGTTGGGTTTGCGCTCGTGCCGCTGGGTCGCGGCGCGGGGTCGGTGGTGGGAGGAAGCGGCGCGCTCCCGTTGTCCCGCACGCGCTGCCCGTTGGCCTGCACGATGACGCGACCCGTCCCTCGCTCGAGCCTCACGACGATCCGCTGACGCTCGGTCACGGTGATCATTCGCACTTCCGTGCGAAATCCCGGAGCGACGACCTCGAGCCTGTGCACGTCGTCGCTGACGACCACGTCGCCGTCGTACGGGTTGTTGATCGGCCGGCCGTCGAAGCGAAGCTCCGCGACTTCGGGAAACGTGCTGATCTGAACCGCCACGCGCCGCTCGGGCGCCGCAGGAGCGCTCGCGACGCCCGAGTCCGCGCTGCGATCGACCGCTGAAGTGCCCGCGCTGCGCGCGTTCGGGTCGGCGCCCCGAGGGTCAGGAGTCGGCTGTGTCGCGGGGCCCGTTTGATTTTGTGTGCCCGTGTTCGAGCCCGATCGCGCCGCGACGGTGACCGCGCCGACGACGCCGATCGCAGCGACGACGGCGGCGCCGATGACCATCGGCAGCTTCGGGCTCGCGGACTCGCGGCGCACGCGCTGATCGATGTCGACCATGCTCGCGCTCGCGCCGAGCGTGGTCTTGTGCGTCTTCGGCTCGCTCGCTGCTGACTCGGCCCCCGACGCGGCGGGAATGGCCCCCGTGTCGCTCGCGCTGCGCGAGTTCACCTCGGTGCGCGTGGGCGCCGGGGTGTCGAGCTTGGCGAACGGCTCGAGCAACGCGCTGAGCTCCTCGGCGGTCGCGGGGCGCTCGTCGCGGTTCTTCGAGATCGTCCGCATCACGATCGCGGCCAGGTCCGCGGGCAGGTCGGGCCGATAGGTCAACAAGGGCGTCGCGTCCGTGTGGCACAGCCGATACATGAGCATCGGCAGCGAGTCGCCCTCGAAGGGAAATCTCCCAGTCAAACAGTGGTAGATCATCACGCCGGTCGCGTAGAGGTCCGCGCGCGAGTCGATGTCCTTGTGCCCCATCGCTTGCTCGGGCGGCATGTAGTACGGCGTCCCGAGCTGCGTCCCGGTCGCGGTCCGCATGCTCGTGGTGTCGCCGTCGACCTTCGCGATGCCGAAGTCGAGGAGCTTGACGAAGTCGTCGCCGCTCGAGCGCCGCACGAGAAACACGTTCTCGGGCTTGATGTCGCGGTGAACGATCTTCGACTGGTGCGCGGCCCCGAGCGCCGAGAGCACCTGTCGAACGATGCGAACCACGCGGCCTACTGGGAGAATTCCTTCTTTATCGAGCAGGCCCGCGAGGTCCGTCCCGTCCAGAAACTCGAGCACGAGAAAGTACGCGCCGTCCGGGAGCTGCCCCATGTCGAGCACGTCGACGATGTGCTCGTTGCCGATCTTCGCAGCGGCGACGGCCTCGTTGCGAAATCGATAGACGACGTTCGCGTCGCGCGCGAGGTGCGAGTGCAAGCACTTGATCGCGACCTTGCGCTGGATCGAGGTGTTGAGCCCCTCGTACACCGAGCCCATGCCGCCTTCGCCGAGCTTTCGGATGAAGCGAAACTTGTTCTGGACAACCGTGCCCACGTAGGGGTCGGGAATCTCTGTTTCGCGAAAGCCTTCGTCGGTCATCGCTCACTCCTCGCGAAAACGATCTTTCGTACTGCCACACACTACATCGACGGGGCGCGCGTCGTTCCGCAGACGGCTCCAGATCGCGCGGCCATCGCGCGCGAGTCGAGCCACGCGACAGCCGCCCCAGCGCGATCGGTCGAATACAAGAACGGCCCTTGCGCGCCGGTCTCCACGAAGATCGCCGGCGGAGAATCGATGAGGGACAGATCGACGCCCAACACGCGCGCGCCTCGCAACGAGCCGCTCTCGACGTACGTCACGAGCCATCCGCCGACGTCTCCGTTCTGCGCCTGCGGGTGCCCTCGATCGATGAGACCTCGATCGAGGCCGATCACTGCGGGCGTAATCGCGCCGATCGCCCCTCGCGCGACCGCCGTGCGCCGCCGCTCGACGAAGGTCCCGCTGTTGAGCTCCAGCTCCGCGAGATACACCTCGTTGGCGGGCGCCCCGCACCCCTCGACCCACGCGACCGCGAGCCGCACCTCGCTCCGCTCGGAGACCGAGCGAATGCCGATCGCCACGTAGTCCGCGGGCCCCACGCTGCCCGCACGGCCCAAGGTAAACGGCGCCCCGAGCACCAACGGCTCGGTCGAGCGCGGCGTTCCTGCGGGCTCGTTCGAGAAGAAGGCCCCTGTCGGCGTAAACTGAGCCACTGTTCGAAGCGTGACGTCGCCCATCGCGTTGGCAAATCCAACGACCCATCCCCCGGATGGCAACGCGACGATCGCCGGCGCGCCGCCTCCGCGCGTCTGTCCGAGCACGGCGGGGATCGCGACGCCCATCGGCGCGTTGGTCGCCACGATCGGCCTCGAGGTCGTCGTAGGGACAGCTTGAAGATACGCTGTCGAAAACCCGAGGGCCTCGACGTTCACGGGCTCTGCAGGCGCGGGCGCGCCACACACGCTTCGGTCCTGCGGAGCGCCGAGCCACGCGCCCAGCGCAGCCGCGGCGAGCGTCCCGACGTATCCGTTCGGCCGATTGAGCGAGAGCACAGGCCGCGCCGCGCCGCGGGCCGTTCGATTGCGACCCGTGCAGTTGTCCTGCGTGGGCCCGTCGGCGATGTCGATCCCGTCGACGATGTTCGAGGCCACGAAAGGACCTCGCACGTCGAAGTTCGCGGGCATCAACGAGGTGTCGAGCATCCCCGCGCGGAGCCGTCCGAAACGGCACTGCAGCGGGTCCACGGCGAGCATGAACCACTCGCTCGGAGTGCGTCCGGGCGCGATCGCTGCGTCGATGATCGAGCACATAATGGGCTGGGTATTTCGTTCGCTCGAGCATCGATCGAGCGTCGGCGTCCACATCGGCCAGGTGGCTGGGAGGTTGCTCCCGCTCGAGACGGCCGTGACGGGCCGTACCGATCGCGCGGGCTCGGGCATTCCGTCGACGCCGACCGCCGAAAACAGCGCCGTCCCACCGCCGCTCGGGATCGCGAGGGCCGCCACCCCGACGCTGGTCGCCGTGAAACCAGCCCTCGCGAAACCGCCGCCCGACAAGGTCACGACCGTCGCTGGCGTGATCCCGATCACGTTCTCGTCGATGAGCCCGTTGCAGTCGTTGTCGACGCCGTCGCACACCTCGACCTTTTGGCTGCGCCGCTCGCACTTGCGCGTGGACGGCGAGCACACGAAGCGATTGCACGCGTCGAGCGGCGTACCCGTGCGTCGGTTGAGCGAGTCGCAGTCCACATCCGCGCGGCACGTCGGCAGCTCGAAGCTGTCGAACCCCGCGAGCGAACAGCCGCTCAGCGACGCGAGCGCGGCGGCAAACGATACAGCCCACGTATTCAAGTACCCTGCGCGCGGGGCGCGGCGAGACGCGCTCAAAACGAACCTCCCAACGAGAGCCCGCGAAACGTGCTCGACGCGACGGGCAGCACAGTGAGGCTCGAGGCGCGCGTCCCGTCTTGGTTCTCTGCGGGACGACGCCACTCGGTCGCGACGCCGAGCAGCGTGGCTCCCACCGCGGCGACGCCGGTGAACGCGAAGGTGATGTCCGCGCCCACGGCGAACGCGCGGATCGCGTCTTTGTGATCCTGGCCGACCATCAACATCTCTTCGCGGTTGGGCGAGGCGAGCAGTCGATCGACCTCTGCGCGAATCGACAGCACGCGCGCGCCGAGGACGATCCCCGCGGTGCCCACCGCGACGCCGACGCCCGTCACGATCCCGAAGAACGCCGGGTGCAATCCGCGCCGAACGTTGAGCCGCTCGAGCCTGAACTCGAGGGACACCGTCGTTCGCGCGGGGAGCGAGACCTGCTGTCGCGCCGGCGAATACCCTCGCACGCGCAGCTCGACGACGTGAACGCCGCCGGGGATCCGCACGCTCTGCACGCGGTCGGACACCTGCCGATCATCGACCCACACCTCTGCGTGCGGGACGTTCGATCGAATATCCAGCGTGCCGAGCAGCCCTTCGAGCGCCGCCATCGACGCCGTGGCCATCACGCGATTGGGGTCGTCCGCAGCCGCGGCTTCGAGGAAGCGTCGGTAGTACTCGACGGCGAAGTTGTATCGAAACAGCCGCTCGTAGCAGCGCGCAATGTTGAAGAACAAACGGTACCGCGTCGGGAGCGTCCCGTAGAGCTCGTACGCGCGCTGGTACTCGGTGAGCGCGGACTCGAAGTTGTTCGCGTCGTACAGCGAATTTCCACGCTGAAACGCGGCGCGAGCCTCAGCGCGCTCGGGGTTGGGCGGCGTCGCTGCGGGCGTGGCGCTCGCGTCGGTCGCGCCCGTACCCGCGGTCCCCTGCGGGGCGACGGGCGTCGTGGGGGGCGTCGTTGGCGTCGTCGAGGGGCTGCTCTGCGCGAGCGCGAAGCGCGGCGAGAGGGCGACGACGGCGGTCGCGAGCGAGAGCGCGAAGTGTCGTTGAGTCATCGGCGTAGGGGCAACGTAGTGAGCACCGAGGGAGAGATCGTCTTGGCCGCGGGCGCTGTGAATATTGGCACGAACACAAACAACATTGGCAGGTCAGTCTTGCTCCGAATCGTTGTCGGGCTCGTTGTTCGAGATGCGCCAGCGCGAGACCGACGTTCGCTTTCTCCAGCGTTCGACGCTCTTGCGACTGACGCCGAGCAGACGACCTGCGTGGGTGTTGTTTCCCTCGGCGCGCTCCAGGGCTCGAGCGTAGAGCGCGTCTTCGACGGACACGACCCGATCGCCGCCTGGAGTCATGTCGAGCAACGTGTCGGCGAGGCGATGGAGCCGGTCGTTTCCGTCCGCGAAGCCTTCGTCCGACACCTCGCGGATGTCCGCGGCGCTCACGAGGTCGCGCTGCGCGAACACCGCGAGTCGGTCGACGACGGTGCGGAGTTGCCGGACGTTTCCGGGCCAGCGCATGGCGCGGAGCGCGTCGATGGCCTCGGGAGAAAACCGCAGCGGTCGCGACTGTTTCGCGCTCAAGTACGCGACGAGCTGCGGGATGTCCCCGAGCCTCTCTTCCAACGGCGGAACGACGATCTCGAGCACCGCGAGCCGATACAACAGATCCTCGCGGAAGGTTTTCTCTTTGACCCTCGCGCGCAGGTCTTCGTTCGTCGCAGCGACGATGCGACCGACGAAGGGCAGCGGCGATCGATCCCACCCGATGGGCCGAAACTGCCGCGCTTCGATCGCGCGCAAGAGCTTGGCCTGCAGGTCCTTCGAGAGCTCGCCGAGCTCGTCGAGAAAGAGCGTTCCGTTGCGGACGGCTTTGAAGCACCCGTCGCGGTCGCTCGTCGCGCCGGTGAACGAGCCCTTCACGTGCCCGAACAGCTCGGACTCGGCGAGCGTCTCAGAGAACGCCCCACAATTCAAGTCATAGAACGGCGCCGCCGGGTTGGTCCCCGCCTTGTGCAGCGCGCGCGCGACCTCTTCTTTGCCCGACCCCGTGGGGCCGGTGATGAGCACGGGCCGGTCGGACGCCGCGATACGCACGATCCTCTCGCGCAGCGCGACCATCGCCGCGGAGTCGCCGACGAGCCCCGAGACGGGCGACTCGTCGGCGGGCTTCGCGCGGCCCGTCGTGGCCTCGAGCCCGATCTGCACGTCGATCTCGCGAAGGATGGGCAAGATCAAGTCGTCCGACAGGTCGTCCTTGAGGATGTAGTCGAACGCGCCCGAGCGCATCGCTTGGCGAATCAACGCCATCTCGCTCGAGGCCGTGACGCAGATGAGCTTGACCCTCGGGAGCCCCGCGAGCTCGGACACGAGCGTGAGCCCGTCGCGATTGCGCGCGTCGTCGCTGAGCCGAACGTCCACGAGCAGCACGTCGGGTCGCTCGTCGCGAAACACGGAGCGCGCCTCGTCGAGCGAGGCGGCCTCGAAGATTTCGGTCTTCGGGAGCTTCTCGACGATTCCACGAAGGACTCGGCGAAAGGTCTTCTGATCGTCGACGATGAGGATCTTCACGGCGCAGCGGAGACTCGAAGGAGCGTTGAGATGCGGTTGTAACCGAAGCAGCGAGAGCGAGAAGCGTGCCGCACGCGAATCGCGATGAACGCACAAGTGACGGACGGGAACGTCCGCTGCTACCCCTGGCGATGCGGACGGATGCGTCCATCGAATTTGCGAAGAGGGCGCTTGCGGAGGGAGGGAGGAGGAGAGTGATACTTCGCGCAGGTGAGCAGCGAGGCGCGAGGCAGCGAGCCCAGCGGCGAGAGCGAGGCGTGCGCGCAACGCACGAGCCCCGACGAGACTTGGCGCGCGCTGCTCGAACAGCGCGCGATCGAGCGGCGTGCGCTCACCCGAGTGCTCCCGTACCGCATCGGGATCACGCCGAGGCCCGACGGCGGCTGGGGGGACTACGTGCGAGAGCCGATCATGTTCGATCTGCCTGCGATGCTCGCGGACGAGCTCGGCACACAGCCGTTCGACGCGTCGAAATGGACGCGCGCCCACCATTGCGCGGGCTTCTTCGGGCTGGTCGCGGATCGCGTCGCAGACCAGCAAGTGTTCGAGGACGCCGCGCTTCGCGATGATCGCGCGTGGCTGTTCGAGCAGTGGAAATCCGCGCTCGCAGAAGCATGCGCCGACGAGCGCGAGGCCGAACGACGGATCAACGATGAGCGATCGCTCTGGCGCACCGCCGTCGAACAAGAGCGGAGCTGGTCGCGGCAAACCGTCGTTGGCGCGGAGGACTACAGCGCGGTCGTGCGAGGCAAGTGCGCCTTCTTGTGGACCACGAGCGCGGCCATGCTCGAGCACAACGGCGTCCCCTTGGCACGAATCGCGCTTGTGCGAGAGGCCTTCGAGCGAGTGATGATTGCGCTTCAGTGTTGCGACGACGCACGGGACAACGATGAGGACCGAGAGCTCAAGGGAGCGAGTACGAGCGAGCTCCTCGCGGTCGACGGAGCGACCCTCCACGCGACCGCGGCGCTGGTGCTTCAACGGCTGGGCTCGGTGTCACCACCGACGGCGCTAGCGACCTACGCCGCGACCGCAGCAGAGCGGGCGATGGCAGCGGTCCCCGATGGAAAGCGATTCATCGCTGCGCTCGGGGCAATGGCGATCACGCAGCAGCTCGAGAACGGGAGAGTAGTGAATGGCGCCTAAGTGGGCAATTGCCCTTTCAGTGACAACGTGGGGAGCGAGCTCGGGCGGAGGCAGCACTCTGGCCGAAAAAAATGTCGAGGTAATCAAGCAGGTCACCTCGAAGATCAAGCAGCTAAACAACCCCGATCTTTGCTTCGCGCTTCAGAACATCACCAAGCGCGACCCAGCCACGTTCGAGTGCGAAATCGAGTACTCGATCGACGGCGCAGCGCCGACGCGCACGGACAAGAACGTCATCGTGGGCAAGGGCAAGTACCTCGACGACTTCGTCAAGTGGGTCGACGCCACGACAAAGTCCGACAACATCATCCTTTGGATGATTTCGCACGGGGTTGCGAGCATTCAGACATTCCAAACTCCCGAAGGCGAACACTGGGAGATTCCGGAACGGTTCTTCGAAGACGTCATTGTGACGAGCCCGACCGACCACCCCAAGCCGAAGCGCTTCGGGAATCAGCCGGCGCGGACGCTGATCCCGCCGATGCGTACAGGACAGATTCTGTCCGGCCGCACAAGAGCTTCGACCTCTGTCTTGAGCTGGTCGGACAAAGTACAAGTGACTTCGCGAGAGTTCGGCGATGCGCTAAAAAACAACAACCCGAAGCTCGCGGTCTTCTTGCTTCAGAGTTGCCAAGCTGGAGGCATCGACTTGATCGACGCGCTCGCGTCGAACGCCGCAGCGACCCACGTCGTCGCAAGCGCAACGAATCTTCCTGTACCAAGCGCCGAACACGAAACGTGGATCGGCAACCTAGCGACATCACTGACTGCGAGTCGAGCAACCGTCGCGGACCTGATCGCAAAGGCGCTCGCCGACAAAGCATCGACCGCCTCGAACGTTAGCGGTTGGCTGGCTGTGTCTCGCGCGATCGTGTACAGCGCTGAACTCTCACACGTACCGCAATTCGAGACCGAGTTCGCGGCGATGGTAAAGGCCGTGCACGACAAGATGAAAGCCGATACCAACTTCGCCAAACGGTTTCGAGATTGGATCGTCGACCCCAAAAACGCGGTCGCGGCCCAGTCGAGTCGCGTCGCGGTCAACGAGCTGATTCAGTTCGTCAAGACCCAGCTCACGAACGCCGAATTCGACTCCACGGATCTTCAGAAGAGCCACGATGCGCTCTTTCGCACCATGGTCGAGACGCCTCCGGGCTCGCGGCTCATGAGCGCGTCTCTTCAAACGCTTACTCACAACCAACCCCCGAACGACTTCTGCAATCGAACCAAGTGGCTCGAGTTGCTCGGAGCGGTCGGGCGAACGGTCTGACCTTCTCGTTACACCATCATTCGACAAGAACGGAGCAATTCAACATGGCAAACTGGAGCAACGTACAGCTGGAGTGCCTGAAGAAGATCTACCTCGATATCCTCGGGCAGCCGTCCCAGATGACGGACGAGGGCTATCCGAAAGAAGGTAGTCGGCTACATACTCTGCACGCCAATGCGTACTCGATCTACTTCGCAGACAACGCGAGCGCGACTCAACCAGTAACGTTGTACGAGCGCAAAGAGGCGATCTACAACCTCACAACGCTCTTTACTCTGCTCGATCCGTCGTTTCCGACGGTCTTCAAGGAACCCGAGCGCGACGTACTCTTTGCGGCGTTGAGCAACGTCGTCGGAAACAGCAAAAATCGCCAGTCAGCGCCGTACAATGTGCCATCGACAGGGCTGATCTACTAGCCGAGAACTGAGAATGCAAACGCTCCCCCAAAGAAGTTTCTTTGGCTGGCTAGCGCTTGTAGTTCTTGTCTGCTTGCTGTTCATTGGAGGCGGCTTTGTTCGAGCGGCGTTCGGGACTTCTGTGCCCTCCATTGGTCTCGATCCATACGGCTATGTTTCTGCGGTCTCGCTGCGAGGATGGGACGCCCCGGCGGGGCCAGTTCAGTTTCCAGACAAGCTACACTCTGTTGAGCAAGCCACTCCGCCGCGAACGCACGAACGACAGTTCGTAGTCGCAACGATCGCTGATGCGGTAGCTAGGGGCCAGACCACTGTTCGCATGGAGTTCAACCACCAGTCGCGACGCGTAAGCGTACGCGTACCGGTTGTCATCGTCGATCGCTACTCAGTGGGGGCATTGTATTTGTTTCACGCCGCTATCGCCGCTGCGTTGTTCGGGTCTGCGCTGCTAGTACTCGTCGCAGCAAGCAATAGTGCGAGCGCGCGCGCGTACTCGGTTGTTGGTTTCACCGGCGCTGTATTCTTGACGCTTCTACTCGACTACCATCTACTCGGTCGGGGGGCTCCTGTGTTCGTTCTGTTTTTCGCGGCGACCTCGAGCGCGTTGTTCAATTTCGCGAGAGTTTATCCGGAGCACGCCGACAGCGACGCGCTCCAGGGCGTACTTCTTGTCGCCTCGTTCTTGGTGCTCGGACTGGGGTGTGCTGGCTTCACGCTTGCGATCTTTGGGCGGATGAACTACTGGGTGATTGTGGGGATCAGCATTTCAAATGCTGTGGCCTTGGCGACCCTGACGCTACGGCTACTCGTAGCATTCGCTCGAGCAAACTCCGTACGCCGAACACAGTTGCGATCAAGTATCGCTGGGATTGCTGCGCTCTCGTGCGCGCTCTTGTTCACCCAACTCTTCGCGTGGCTTCCGTCGGTGCGTATCCTACATCTCATGGCTCCCGTTTCGGGCATGATGATGCTGCTCGCGATCGCCCATGGCCTTCTCAAACACAACGTATTTGACGCCAAGACGATCGTATCGACTTCAAGACTCACCACCCCACTCGTCGCCCTCTCGCTCGCTGCCTTCCTCGCAACCGCCGCGGTGATCGAGTTTTCTTCAGGACATACCACTCTGTCTCCAGCTGTTCTGGTTGTAGCGGCGGCTCCTATCGGATGGACCGCGTTCGCGAAGCTACGCACAGCCCTTGACTCGCTGATTTTCGCTAGCGCGACGCTCTTTCGTCCACTCGTAGCCGCGCTGGCACAGCGCATCACCGCAGCAAACTCGCGACAATCTGTCGTCTTGGCCGTCGAAGGAGCGCTCCTCGAATCGAAAGTGTACGCGAGCGTTCGCGTCCAGGCAGTGGAAAGCCTTACCGAGTCTCAGCAACGCACACTCCGGCGAGGGGAGTTTGTCGAACTGGAGCTCGAAGACATGGCGCAGGGACTCGTGATTCCGATGGTAGCGAGCGGAGATCTCCGCGCGATACTCGTCCTGATTCCTCGACGAGATCGGCTGTTGTCTTCTGACGACATCCTGTTAGCCGTAACCGCAGCGACACTTGGAGCGCTCGCCCTTCATCACCTCGATGTCCTCGCGGAACGCGATGCAATGCGCCTCGCCGAACGTTCGGCAGATCAGCTCGACAAGGCGACCTCTCTTGGAACGCTTGCAAGCGAGGTGCTACACGAGCTGCAGGCTCCGTTACACTTTCTCAAGAGCTTTATGTCCGGTGCATTCAGCCCGCACTCGCTTCATTCTGATCTACTTGAACTCGCCCGAGACGAAACGGCTCGGCTCGAGCGACTCGTGATCGCGGCGCGACGAATGCGTCCACCAGAACTAGCACTGTCGTGGCAGAGCCTTGCCGATGCGGTTGGCGTCGCCCATCGCATCGTGGAAGGGCTGCTTCCCGCTCGGCAGATCCCGATCCAAATCACCGTGGATCGACACATCCATGTGTTGGCAGATCGTGACAGACTCATCCAGGTGTTCGTCAATCTGCTTCGCAACGCTGCGGAAGCCGCCGCTCCCGATACGGCGATCGGAGTGAGCAGCCAAATTGCACCGACCGTGGGCGATGCGCTTGTCGTCGACGTTTGGGACGATGGGCCCGGCGTCGATGAGCGGATCGAAGCGCAACTGTTTCAAGCGTTCCGAAGCACGCGCCCCAATGGGATGGGACTCGGTCTCGTCGTTTGTGCGCGAGTCGTACAAGAACTTGGTTGGGAGATTCAGTATCTCCGAAGTCACGCAAGGACGCGGTTCCGTCTATCGATCCCCGCGTCGGCAGCAGTGACCCGATCCGCGGATAGCGTTTGTTGAGCCACCGATCGCGAAAGCGGTCAGGTATTGTGAGGCGAGGTTGGTTTGGATCGTGTGTAGATCACGCGGCTCTGTTCGGCTGGCGCTGATGAGCAGCTGAGCAAACGCCGGTATAGTGCTGTATTGTGCAACGGCCTAGACGAGACGATCGCCACGACCAGTTTACATCCACAGCGCCATGGCTCGTCGCGCTCAGCGTTTCGACATGGCTGCGCGAGGATGGCGGCGGGACATCGATCGCGTCGCTGAACAGCGGTGTTCTAGAGCGCGTGTCGGCATTCCTCGCGCAACACTCCGCGAGCGGAGTGTCGTTCGCTTCACAAGAGATCACGGACCGCGATCGCCAATCGTACTTGTGTTCGATTGTCCGCTCGATTGCTGGGGCAGAGCGAGAGTTACTGCACGTAGTCGATCTATCGGACGCCCGCTACCTCCGCGCGTTCGTCGACGATGCATCGGCGCGGGCGCGCGCTCAACGGTCGATTCTCTGGCTGATTTCGCACGGTCGAACAGAGCGCCGGATCACTCGCGAGTCGGATCGCAGCTTCGAGCGCGACGAGGTAGTGACGGCACCGACGCAGTTTGCGCAGCGGCGACGCGACCGCTCTTCCCTTCGTCGCCCCGACGCTTCGCGTAGCGTGATGGACTCCGCTGCCGACGCGACCGCGAACGCGCTAGAGATCCCGAAGCGCGTTCTGATTGCGTCTAGCGCCTACGGCAGAGCGCTCTCCGGGAGCGCTGATCGGCTCGCGATTCTACTCGTGCAGAGCTGCGGAGCAGGTGGCCTCGATCTTGTCGCGCAACTTGCAGCCAATCACGCTTGCCGACGACTCGTCGCCAGCCCTTTCGATGTGCCTCCACCCGCAGACGAACACCAGCGCTGGCTCGCGCCCTTGTGCAGTCAGCCAGGCGCCGCGACCGAAGTCGTGGCAAGAGCCATGGTCGACGCGCTCACGAGTCTTCCAGAAAACTCGCGCTCTCTTGACGGGTGGCCTCCTTCGCCACGCGCGGGCTGGTTTTCTGCGAACCTCGCGGCCTTCGACGAATTTCATCGATGCTTCAGCGACGTCCTCGGTCGCGTTCGGTCCGCGCTCGACAGCGATTCATCTCGCAATCTGCGCGATGCCTGGGACGCGTCGCGCGTTTCGGGCAACGACGGGCGCCGAAGAACGACGCTGACGCGCGTTGTTGCATGGCTCTCGTCGAGCGGAGCGCTCACCGACGCGCAACGCTCGTCGCTCGCAGCGGCCCACGACGCGCTCTTCGACTACGCGAGTTTCGACCACGAACACGTTCGTGCGTCGGCGACTGTCCCATGTCACGCTCCGCTCGTTGGGGCGACCGATGACATCTTCGAGCAGTGCGGGTGGTATGCGTTGTTGCGTTCGATCGGACGATCGAGCCCCTAGGTCGCCCCGCGCCCTGCTCGAATCCCTGCGGATCGAAAGGACACTCTCATGGCAAATTGGTCGAAATCGCAGCTCGAATGCCTCCGCCGCGTGTACGTGAAGATCCTCACGCAACCGTCGCAACTCGACAACAACGGATTCCCCACGGTCGGCTCGCGGATGCAGACGCTTCATCGAAACGCGTACGCGATCACCAAGCAGAACAACGCCGACCCCGTGGACCCGCAAGAAGCCGCGAAGAAGCTGACCGAGATGTTCGCGCAGCTCGAGCCGACGTTCGTAGAAGAGTTCACCGCGCCCGAGCGCGTCGAGCTCTTCACGTCGCTCTCGCATGTCGTGGCAGCGCCGGAGAATCGGCAATCGGCTCCGTACAACGTGCCCGCGACTGGCTTGCTGTACTGAGTCCTTCACCCCGCCGACAGACCTTCGATTGCCACGGCGGTGGTCCACGCTTCAGCGCCCCACCACAGCATGCGGGGCGCTGGGTGCTCGGGGCCGTTCCACGCGGACACGCCGGGCCACAAGCCGTCTGCGCGCTGCTGACGCCATAGCGCGTCGCGCGCGCGTGCGGCGAGCCGCGAGCGCCCTTCACCGAGGTTGTTCGCGACGACCAGCGCGTAGGCGTTGTCGAGCGCGTCGCCGAACGCGGTCTCCTCGGTCGCGAGTGTCTCGAGTCGTTCGAGCATCACGCCGCGGCCGCGTTCGAGCGCGGCGCACCCCGCGACGAGCGCGCGACTCGTCGCGTGCAGCACCGTGAGCGGTCGATCGTAGTAGAGCAGCGCAGCGGCCTCCGCCCGCGCCGCGATCAACGCGAGCAGCCAATCGACCACCGGCTCGGCCGCGGGGTGATCGCCGAGGAGCCATAGCGCGTTGGCGTTGACGACAGCGTCGACGTCGTTCGCGCGGGAGCGGTCTCGGATCCACGTGAGAAATCGCTGGTCGTCGTCGCGCATCGCGAGGCACGCGGCGATCGCAGGCGCGGCGTCGAAGTCACGGTCGACCGCGACCAGCGCCGCCGCAGCGCACGCGGTGGTGTCGACGTCGGGGTCCACGGGGCGGCGGACCTTCGGGGTCCAAAACGGCCACGCGCCGCGCCGCGCGCCTGCTTCGACGAAGCGCGCTCCGCGCTCGAGCGCTTGTCCGAACTCGGAGCGCAGCGCGCGCAGCGACCAGAGAACCTGCGGCGTCGTGAAGTAGTTGGTGTCGGGCGCGGTGACTCCGCCCATGTCCATCCGCGAGGCGATCGTCGTCGGCCACTCGCCGTCATCGAGCTGCAGCGCGACGAGCGCCTCGACCGCCCGTCGAATTCGTGTGTCCACGAGGCGCACTGTAGCAGACGGGTGCGTGATCTTTCTCGCGCGTACGTGTGGACGCATGCGTCCACGAGCGGCGCGTCGATCGACGTCGCGGCGGCGCCAGAGACGCGCGTCGATCATCGATCATTTGGTGTGCTTCTTGCCCGTTCTTTGCTGGTGTAATCGACCCGCGCGAAGCCTCACGCGTCCCGTGTCGACGCGGGCGCACAGTCGGTCTCAGACGATGACAACTCCACCCGCAGCACTCGAGCCCGGCGCCGTCGTGGGCGGCCGATATGCGATTCGCTCGCTCATCGCAGAGGGCGGGATGGGCGCGGTGTGGGAGGCCGTTCAGGCGCACACGAATCGCGTCGTGGCTGTGAAGGTCCTGCACGCGCGGTGGGCCAACAACGACGTCACGGTGCAGCGATTCATCCAAGAAGCCCGCATCGTCGCCGAGCTCGATCACCCCAACATCGCCCAGATCATCGACGGAGGAACGGACCGTCGCTACGGCGTCTACTCAGTCTTCGAGCGGCTGTACGGCGGGTCGCTCTACGAGTGGATCGTCGAGCACGAGCGCCTGGATTTGCTGCAAATCGAGCGGTGGATCGTCCCCGTGATGCACGGCCTCACGGCGGCGCACGAGCGCGGCGTCGTGCACCGCGACGTCAAGCCCGAGAACATCTACTTGGCCCTGCAGGCCGACGGCTCGATGCACTCGAAGCTCCTCGACTTCGGGATCTCGAAGGTCGGCTCGAGCACCGCGCTCGTTCGCACGCGCACCGGCACGCTCGTGGGAACGCCCTCGTACATGTCTCCCGAGCAAACCATGGGCGATCGTGCGCTGGACCACCGCGCGGATCAGTGGTCGGTCGCCGTCGTGTTGTACGAGTGTCTCGCGGGGAGGCTCCCGTTCGAAGGCGGGAGCTTGCCCGAGGTCGTCGCGGGTGTGTTGCACGGGACGCCGACGCCGCTCGCGCAGGTGGACGGGAGCGTTCCCTCGGCGCTCGCAGGGGCGGTCATGCGCGCTCTCGCGAAGAATCCCGCGGATCGGTTCGCGTCGATGCGATCGTTCGCGAGCGAGGTCCACGACGCCTGTCGCGTGGCGCGCACGACGCTCGCGCACGCGGAGACCCAGTCGCAGCCCCGGGACGCCGCGCCGCTCGCGGCCGTAATTGCTACGCCGCGCCGCCCGCGGCCGTAATTGCTACGCCGCGCCGCTCGCGGCCGTAATTGCTACGCCGCGCCGTTCGCGCACGGGTCGCTGTGAGCCTCGCGATCGGTCGCTTCCGTCCCTCGCAACGGACGAGTTCATCCGAGCGCGCTCAGGTCGGGGCTGGCGCGAGCACCAGCAAAGCTCCGGCGAATACACGATCGCTGAACACCACGGGGCGTGGCCCATCCGTTGCTCTCAGCCCTCGCGAGGGAGTCGACTCAACGAACACATGAAATCAAAACAACCTTCACTGCTCACAGGTTGTTTGGGAATCGTGGCTGTCGCGTGCACCGCGCCGCAGCCCGCGCCAACGGACGTCGCGATCATCGACGCGCGCGAGGCCGCGACCGCTGGGGCGTGGAGCGGGAGCGTCGCGCAGTGCACGTACGTCCGGTGATCGCCGTTCGAAACCCACGCGCCACGAGCCGCGCGACGACGCGATGCTGCACCCCGCGGATCGACGAGAGATCGATGAAGAAAGCAACACAGCAAGCCCACTTGCGCAGGCAGCGCTTCTCCGTCGTGATGCTGGTGACGATCGGCGCGCTCTCGCTCGCGTGTGCGATGCAGCGGACCGGAGCGGCTTCGTACATCCGTCGTTCGCCGACGATCGTCGGCGTCGAGCGAGTCGCGTTCTCGGGGACGATCGGCGCGATTCGATCCCGAAGCGCCGTTCCCTCCCGTTGGAACAGCCGGGGAGAAGACCACTGGACCGTGCGCGCGAGCGAACCGCACGACGCGTTGGTTCGACTCAGCGTGCGCGACGGCGCGCTCGTGATCCGATGGCAACACGCGGACGACGTGCCCGACGAAGTCCGCACGCAACTTCATCGCTTCGTCCGAGCGGTGATCGTCGTTGCCGCCGCGCAGCAGGCCGTAGCCACGACGGCACCACCACCCGAACCGCCTGTCCCGGTCGTCCCTGCGCAAGCACCGCAGACGACCAACACCGATCGATCGAGAAGGAGAAGTCCACAATGAATGTTCGTATCGTCGCGATGCTCTGCGTCGTCGCAGTTGGCTCGAACGCCTGCGCCACGCCCACCTCTGCGTTCTCGGGCATGGTCGCCTCGGACGAGCGGCGCATCTGGGTCATTCGAACACGCGAGCTCAACCAAGAGGTGTTTCGCTGCGCGGACATCGCCGAAGCGGGAGGCGCTCCGCAGCCGGTGTGCATTCGCGCCGCCCTCGGAGCCGCGACAGGAACGGCCCCATGATCCGCGCGGTTGTCATCGCCTTCTCGGGAGTCTCGCTCTGCGCGAGCGCCGCGCACGCGCAGAGCACGGAAGCGCCCGCACCATCTTCGACGGCGACCGCTCCGAGCGCGACGACTTCGCAAGGCGTACGAATGCGAATCGTCTACGCCAACGAAGGCGCCCTCGACGTCAGCACGCGGGACGGACGCATGGGCCCCGGCCTCTTCATCGCGGGGACCGTGCTCGGCGGAGTGGCGTACGTCGCAGGCGTGACGCTCAGCTTCATTTCCTTGGGAGGGGCTGGCGCGGTGGGGCTCGTTCCCGTCCTTGGTCCAGTGATCAGCGACAGCATCGGCTTGGGCCGTTGCAGCAGCTGCGGCGGCTACTTCGCGCTGAACACACTGCCGACGTTGCTGCTCTGGAGCGCGGCGATCCCGATGATCGTTGTCGGCGCGAGGCACTTTACACAGCGTCCGCGGCCCGAGTTCGACGGGGGCCAGCTCGTTCGGACAACCGTGACGCGACCCCGTTGGGCACTGTCTCCGACGCCCAGCGGAGTGCTCTTCTCGACGAGCTTCTGAACCCACCGCCGAACGCGTAGGACGGAGCCGTCCACCGAGTGACCAACTGCGCGCTCGTCGTCGAGAGAAGTTCGATCGATTCCGCGAGCTTGCGATGCGCGGACGACCCGGCGCTCTGGGCCTGGGCGTTGCACGCGCGAGCCGCGTCCCGACTCGGGTCGAGAGGGCTCCTGCGAGAAGCGAACGATGAAGCATCGAGAGGCTGTTCGGCGCGCGAGCGCGATGGTCGTTGTGTTGTGTGCGGCGTGTACATCGCCCGCGGTTCCACCGTCGGACGCGCGCGATCTGCGTGATGGAATGGACGCGATCGAACCGCCGCCCGACGTGGCGATGGCCGACCAGGGGACGTGCGTGGACATGGACAACGACGGACACCCGTCGGCCGCGTGCGGAGGCGACGACTGCGACGACAACAATCCCAGGAGAAATCCAAGCGCGCGCGAGGTCTGCGACGCCGTGGGCGCCGACGAAGACTGCAACCCCTGCACGGTCGGAGAGGTGCTGCCCAACAACACGGGCGGCGACGGCGATCGGGACGAGGACGGATTTCCGAGCAGGGCTTGCTTCAATCGACTCGATCCGGGGGCGACGCCGATGTGCGCAGGCGAAGTGCGACCGGCCGACGGAGGCAGCGACGGAGGAACGTTCGCGCGCATCACGGTCTCGAGCACCGAGACGCGCGGGACCGACTGCGACGACGGATCACGCAGCCGCAGCCCCGCGATGAGCGAGGTGTGCGACGCGGCCATGCTCGACGAAAACTGCAACGGCGCGTCGAACGAGCGGTGCGCGTGCGTCACGGGCCAAGCCGTCGCGTGCACGGGAACCCGCGGAGAGTGCGCCCGAGGCATGCAGGACTGCATCGACGGGCAGCTCTCGATGTGCTCGATCGCCGCCGTCGACGAGACGTGCGACATGCGCGACAACGACTGCGACGGAGAGACCGACGAAGGGCTTCGCGTCGCGTGCTACCGAGACACAGACAGCGACGGCTACTCGCCCGTGGGGACGCTCGTGAGCCAAGAGTGCGGCGTCTTGCAGCCCGACGGCTCGCGCACGTGCCCGGGGGGATACACGTCGCGCGCGCCCACGGCGGGTCAGATCGACTGCAACGACACCAACGCGCTGCAGAGCCCGAGGCTCGCGGAGGTTCCGTGCAACGGGCTCGACGACGACTGCAACGCAGGCACGAGCGACACGAGCTGCGCTGGAGGGATGAGCTGCACCGCGGGCGGATGCCAGTGCCCCTCGGGGCAAGTGCTCTGCGCTGGGCGCTGTCAGGCCGTCGGCGTCGCGTGCACGATCGGAACGGGATTCTGCGCCAATACCGCGGGAAGAACCGCGTGCACGACGACGGGTGGCGTTCAGTCCGTGACGTGCACGGGCTCGCCGCTGACGGCGCCGCGTTGGTATCCCGACTGCGACGGGGACTCGCACGGAGACCCGAGCGCGACGCCGAGCGCCTCGTGCACGACGCCCACGTATTCATGTGGCCCAGCAGGGACGCGCCCGATGGTCCAGACCATGACCGACTGCGTCGGCGGCGACCGCGATCCGACGAGCTACACCGGCGCGCCCGAGCGCTGCGACGCGATCGACAACAACTGCAACGGGCGCGCGGACGAGACGTTCTTCTGCGCCGCGGGCACGGCGCGCATGGAGAACGTCGTGTTCGCGGGCACCTCGCAAATGTGCGCTCGCGCGTGCAACGCGGCGTGCAGCGGGCACAGCGGCGCGTGCTTCGTCGCTGGCCCGCTCGACTGGATCGTCGACGCGGTGGGCTTCTTCTTCCTCGCGCCGGGCACGACGTTCGGCGGCGACGGCTCGGCGACGTTCTCCGGGGTCTACAACGATCCGCGGCCGTTTCTGACGGACACCGCGACGCGGAATTTCAGCTTGGGCACGCGGTACACGGTCACGCTCGAGTACGCGATGAACGCGCCCACCGGCTCGACCGCGACGTTCTCTGCGCGAAACGGCGCGATGGTCCTCGGCTCCGTCGCGATGCCGAGCACCAGCGGCGCGCGCCGAACGGTGAGCACGTCGTTCGCCTTGGCCGGGATGGGAACGAGCATCAGCACGATCATCGCGCAGGTCGATCTGCAGATGGGCGGCACGTACAGCCCGCTCACGATCTACCGCGTCACGTTTCTGCACGCCCCAGCGGACCCGTACGCGTTTTGAGGACGCTCGCAGGACGCCTCCGTCCTCCATCGCGGACGGTTGCGACCGTCGGCGTCGAGGGCTCGCGCGCGATCGCCCAGCGAGAGCGCAGCTCCTACGAGAGGCCATCGCGGCCCGCGCCTTGCGTGCGGTTCGCGCTTCGTCTCGCGTGGAGTGGAGAAGCCCATGAAATCAAAACACCTGTCTTTTGTAAGCGGATCGTTCGGTCTATTGGCCGTCGCGTGCACGTCGCCTCAACCCGTGCCGGCCGACTCGGGGCTCTCGGACGCGCGAGAAGCGTCGACGGTCCTGGACGTCGCGGTCGACGACGTGGGCGTCTGCGCGGACATGGACAACGATGGACACCCGTCGGCCGCGTGCGGAGGCGATGACTGCGACGACAACAATCCCAGGAGAAATCCAAGTGCGCGCGAGATCTGCGACACCGCGGGCGTCGACGAAGACTGCAACCCCTGCACGCTCGGCGAGGTGCTCCCCACCGGACGCGGAGGGGACAGCGATCGAGACGAGGACGGGTTTCCGAGTCGATCGTGCTTCAACGTTCGCTCGGGGACGAGCGCGCCGATGTGCCCTGGAGTCGAGATCAACCCGAGCACCGACGCGGGCAGCGACGGCGGCGCGACGACCGTTCCGCGCGTGACGGTGACGGACATGGAGGTCCGCGGGACCGACTGCGACGACAGCACCGTGCTGCGAAACCCCGCGGCCAACGAGGTCTGCGACAGCATGCTCGTCGACGAAAACTGCAACGGATCGAACAATGAGGGCTGCGAGTGCCCCACGCGCGAGCGCCCCGAAATCAGCCGCGTGTGCGCGGACGCCATGGGATCGCGCGCGCTCGGAGCGTGCGCCGCGGGCATGCAAGACTGCATCGGCGGGCGCTGGGGCATGTGTTCGATCAGCCCGACGACGGAGGTGTGCGACAACATCGACAACGACTGCGATGGGGTCGTCGACAACATGCTCCGCACAGCGTGCTTTCGCGACGGTGACGGCGACGGCTTCGCGCTCGCAGGAGCGATCGCGACGCAAGAGTGCGGCATTCGCGCGATGGACGGGTCGCTCCTCTGCCCCGCAGGGTTTACAGCGACCGCGCCCACGACGACCGCGACGAGCGACTGCGACGACATGAACAGCGCGCGCTCTCCGAGGGCGATGGAGACTCCCTGCAACGGCCTCGACGATGACTGCAATCCCGCGACGAGCGACTCGATGTGTCCAATTGCAGGACAAACGTGCGCGACTGGCGGCTGTCGTTGCCCGAGCGGACAGCTGCTGTGCGGGTCCACGTGCCGTACGCCTCCGGGTCCGAGCTGCACGGCTGGCGCCGGTGTCTGCGCGCAGACAGGCGTGTACATCTGCACCGCCGCGGGAACGCTGGGCTGCAGCGTGACGGGGCTGAGCCCGATCGGGCGAACCGAAGTCCCGTGCAACGCGGCCGACGACAACTGCAATGGCGCGACAGACGAGGCTGCTTGTCCAGGCGGGCAGATTTGCAACAGCGCGTTGCGCCGTTGCGAGTGCCCCGGCGGCCAGGTGTTTTGCGGCGGAAGGTGTCAGGTCCCGCCCACCTGCACCGTGGGCACGGGTCCCTGCTCGCGCAGCGGCTCGCAGGTGTGCAACGCCGCGGGAACAGCGTTCGAATGCAGAGTGACCGCTGGCTCGCCAGGCCCCGAGAGCTGCAACGGTGTTGATGACAACTGCAACGGGGTCGTCGATGACGGCTTCAGCTGTCGCCTCGGTCAAACGTGGTCGACGGCAGAGTGCTTCAACAGCGGGACCCGCAACGTCGGCTGCACGCGCACGTGCGGCGGCGCTTCGTGCACGTACGGGCAATGCAACTTCTCGGGTTCGCTGAGCGCCGGGTACAACGGGGTGAACTTCACGTCGCTCTACAGCTCGAGCAACGACGGCAGTAACAACTCTCGAATCTGCGGCATCTTTCCTTGCCTGGGCTGCGGCGAACGCCCGGTTGTTTGGCGCGGATTCGGAACGTTCTTCTCTGCAGGAAGGTACCGGCTCAACTTCTCGTACAGGCTCGACAGCGCGGACCTAGCCGTCATCGTCTCGTCCGATCCGAACGCGAACATCGGAACGGGCTTCGCGAGTACGCCGCCGATGAATCCGCCGAACTGGCAGACGCAAAATCTCGACTTCACGGTTCCTGCGTCTTGCACGCGCGTGTGGGTCGTTGTTCGCGCGCGCAGCAACAGCAATGCGTTCGCTTGTCAGCTTTGGGGCGGCGGCAGCATCACGAAGCTCGACAGCTGGTTCAACTGAGCGACCGCTGGACGGATCGGGCTGCCGTTGGGGGGGATGCTCGGTCAAAACCGTCCATCGACTCGAAGCGCTCGACGCGATCGCGAGTTTCGCAAGCAAAAACACGGTCGGCACGACCGTTGCGATCGCCCCCTCCAGCGCCGCGCTCCTTCGCGCGGCGGGAGGAATCGTGCCCATGAATTCAAGCATCTCGCGCGCCTCGGCGCTCGTGTCGGTCGCGCTCACTGGGGCCTGCGGTGGCGTCGCGGCTCCGACGGTGATCGGCGCGCCCGCGACCGCGCACATCGAAGAGGCCCAGTCATCAGGAGCGTCCGCGCAGGTCGCGATCAACACGCCTGCGGGGCCAACGCCGTGCGCGACGCCGTGCACAGCGTCTTTGCTCTCGGGGCTGCAAGTGTGGAACGTCACGCGCCCCGACGGCGATCAACGCGCGATCGTCGCCGCGGTCGAGCCGGGCGAGTGGCGCTATCAGCTTCGCTACCGCAACCGTCCGTTGTTCATCACGGGCGCGGTCTTCAACATCCTCGGCGCGACGGGCGCTTCGGTCTCGTCGATCATGTTGACGGTGCGCGTTGGAGCGATCCCGATCATCGCGACGGCGTCTGCGTCGATCGTGTTCTTGTCGCTGGGCCTCGGGTTGACCCTCGGCGCGGGAACCGACTCGGCCACGCGCGTCCCTGTCGCGCAACGCGCTGCGCGCGGGCGCCCGATGCGCCCTTGGGCCATCGCGCCCATCGTCGATCCGTCGCTCTTCGGCGCGACGTACGCCGTGCGGTTCTGACGAACCGCGGGGACGCGCGACGGTCGAAGTTCGACGTGGCGCGTGGTAGTTTTCGCTCCATGAGTTCGAGCGACTCGCACGCGCGGAGCGAAGCGTTGCCTCCTGCGCCGGACGTCTCCGGGCTCGTCACCGAGGACGACGCGCCCGTGGACAACTTTTGCTCCGAGAAGCAACAGCGGCTCCTCACGGAATCCCTGTACAGCTCGTGGTCCGCGCCGGGCGCGACGCCGTTTCTCGCGGCAGCCAACGTCGGCGTGTACGCGTCGATCCACAAGCCGCCGGTCGTTCCAGACGTGTTGATCAGCGTCGATGTACAGCCCGCGCGCGAGTGGTGGGACAAGCACAATCGCTGCTATTTTCTCTGGGAATTCGGCAAGCCGCCGGACCTTGCGCTCGAGATTGTCTCCGATCGGGACGGGCTCGAGCTGAGCGCGAAGCTCCGCCAGTACGCTCGCATGGGCGTTCGATACTACGTCGTGTACGACCCCGTTCGTCAGCTCTCGGACGAGGCGCTGCAGTGCTTCGCCCTGCGCGAAGGCGACTACGAACAGCTCGATCGCGCTTGGTTCGAGCGGCTCAACCTCGGCCTCGTGCTGTGGCAGGGCGAATACGAGCAGCGCGACGACCTGTGGTTGCGTTGGGTCGACGCCAGCGGCGCGACGATCCCGACAGGAGCCGAACGAGCAGCGAGCGAGAGAGCCCGCGCCGAGAGCGAGAGAGCCCGCGCCGAGGGCGAGAGAGCCCGCGCCGAGAGCGAAACGGCTCGCGCCGAGAAGCTCGCAGCGCGGCTGAGAGCGCTCGGGATCGACCCCGACCGCGAAGAGTAAGCGAGCGAGTCTCGTGGGGGAGATCGCCGTCATCCCGTGCAATTTGCGACGGCCCGTAAACTGTGGCGCTCTCTTCCTCGTGCGACAGCCAGGAGCGAGCTCTCATGCGTGATCGATCCCCAAACGAGCGCGCGGTTCGCGTGCAGCGCATCACACGTTTGGCGAGCGTCGCGTGGGTCGCCCTCGCGGCGGCGCTCTCGTCGTGTTCGCCGCCGCCCAGCGCGGACGCCAACAGCACGGACGGATCGTTCGACGCGATCGGCGATCGACCGCTCACGGACGTGCTGCTCGGCGACAACGGGACGTGCGTGGACATGGACAACGACGGACACCCGTCGGCCGCGTGCGGAGGCGACGACTGCGACGACGACAATCCCCGCAGAAATCCCAGCGCGCGCGAGGTCTGCGACAACCTCGGCGCGGACGAGGACTGCAACCCCTGCACGGTGGCGCAGGTGCAGCCCTCGGGTCGCGGCGGGGACGGCGACATCGACGAAGACGGCTTCGCGAGCGACGCGTGCTTCAATCGCCTCGCGCCCGGCGCAGCGCGCCCTGTGTGCGCGCCCGCGTCGTTCGACGGCGGAGCTAGCGTCGATCGGGTGCGCGTGAGCGACACGGAGGTTCGAGGGACCGATTGCTCGGACAACGCGATGACGGGCGCGGGGCGGTTTCCAGGGGCGACCGAGCAGTGCAACGGGCTCGACGACAACTGTGATGGAGCGACCGACGAAGGGGTGTCGGTCCAGTGCTTTCCGGACACGGACGGAGACGGGTTTGCGCCGGCGATGTCCGTGCAGTCTCGCGCGTGCCCGAGCTCGGACCCGGGGCGCATCATGAATTTTGGTGCGTGTCCTCCGGGCACGACCAACCGCGCGCCGACCGCGGGCGCCGCGGACTGCGCCGACGGCATGGGCGGAAACAGCCGCTACCCGGGCGCCATGGAGCGCTGCAACGGCGTCGACGACGATTGCGACGACACGATCGACGAGGACAACCCCGAGGGCGGCGCCTCGTGCACGCTCATGTCCATGGGCAGCGATCCGGGGGTCTGCCGCACCGAGGCGAGGATTCGCTGCACAAGCGGCGCGCTGCGCTGCGATCAGGCCGTTCGTCCCGGCGAGCGCCAGGAGATGTGCAACGCCATCGACGACGACTGCGACGGGAGCTCCGATGAAAACGTGTGCGTCGATTCGACCGTCGATGCGCTCGGCAGACAGTCCGCGCCGACCGGCTACGGGACGTGCGCGGGCGGGACGGTGTGTCAGGTCGCGACGTGCGCGGATTTTCGCGGCAGCTGCGACGGAAACCCCAGCAACGGCTGCGAGGTGGACCTACGCACGAGCGGCGCGCACTGCGGCGAGTGCGGCATGGTGTGTCGCCTCGGCTCGAGCTGCGCGGGAGCGCTCTGCGATCGACCCGAGGTCGTCTCGATCGCTTCGGGGCCAGGAACGCAAACGACCTGCGCCGTGCTGAGCAACGGCCGCGTCGCGTGCTGGGGCCCCAACGACACGTGGCTGATGGACATGTCGAATCTGCCGAGCGCCACGGCGTCCTTGATCGCGGGGATCACGGACGCTGTGGAGGTCGCCGTCGGCGGCATTCACGCGTGCGCGCGCAGGAGCACGGGCGCGGTCGTGTGCTGGGGCAGCAACGCGAGCGGACGACTGGGCAACGGGGTTCCGGGCCCGAGCGTGGCGCCCGTCGCGGTCAGCGGACTCACGGACGCTGTCGAGATCGACGCGGGCCGCAATCACACGTGCGCGCGCAGGAGCACGGGCGCGGTCGTGTGCTGGGGCAACAACGCGAACGGGCAGCTCGGGGACGGGTCGATGATGGATCGCGCTGTTCCCGCCGCGGTCAGCGGGCTCTCGGACGCGACGGACATCGAGCTCGGCGCGCTGCACTCGTGCGCGATCCGCGCGACGGGCGTCGCGGTCTGCTGGGGCAACAACGGGTCCGGGCAGCTCGGCGACAACACCATGACGAGCCGCGCAGCGCCGGTCGAAGCGCGCTCGATCGGGTCCGTTCGCTCGCTCGCCGCGGGCGCGAACCACACGTGCGCCCGCGTCGGAGGCGACGCGATCTACTGCTGGGGCAACAGCTCGGTCGGGCAGCACGGCAACGGGAGCACGACCGACCGGCTCGTGCCCACGTCCACGGGCAGAAGCGCGCCGTCGATCACAGCGGGACTTGATTTCATGTGCGAGATCCGCGCAGGAGGGGTCGTCGCGTGCTGGGGCGCCAACAGCTCGCTGCAGCTCGGCGTGACGACGACCGGAGCGTTCAGCGCGAGCGCCATCGTCGCGCCGAGCGTCGTCAACGCCCAGCAACTCGCGCTCGGATCGAGCCACGCCTGCCTTCGATCTGCAGCCGGTCACGTCGCGTGCTGGGGCAACGCGAACGCGCTCGGCGCGGGGGCGGGCGCGAACTCTCTCGTTCCGCTCGGGGTGATCGGCACCAACGAGGTGGTCGCGGTCGCGACGGGCGCGACGCACACGTGCGCGCGACGGGGCAACGGACAGCTTTTGTGTTGGGGCGCCAACAACGCCGGCCAGCTCGGAGACGCCACCACGGTGCAGCGAACGACGCCCGTGTTGTCCGCGGGCGCCCTGCGCGCGGTGGAGGTCTCTGCGGGAGACTCGTTTACGTGCGCGACCGACGCGAGCGGCGCCGTGCACTGCTGGGGAAGCAACACGGTCGGGCAGCTCGGCGACGGGACCACGACGAGCCGCGGCGCTCCTGCGATGATCGCGGGGCTCGCGAACGTCACGCAGCTCTCGAGCGCTGGAGACCACACGTGCGCGCGGCGCTCGGCGGGAGACGTCCTCTGCTGGGGCGGCAACAACGCCGGTCAATTGGGCGATGGAACCACGATGAATCGTAGCGCTCCGACGGCGGTCGCCGGGCTCACGGGCGTCGCCGAAGTGAGCGTGGGCGTGGGACACGCGTGCGCGCGAACCGCGCGTGGACAAGTGTACTGCTGGGGACGCAACGCGGACGGGCAGCTCGGCGATCGCACGACCGTGGACCGACTGACGCCCGTGCTGGTGACCGGCGTGGACACAGCGGTCGGCGTCGCCGTGGGCGCGCGGCACACGTGCGTTCGAACGTTGACGAGGCAGGTGCTCTGCTGGGGCGCCAATGACCAAGGACAGCTCGGCAACGGGATGAGGCCGACGGCGAGCCTCGTTCCTTCGGCGGTGACGACGTTGACCAACGTTGTCGAGCTGGCCTCGGGCAACAACACGACCTGCGCGCGGCTCAGCAACAACGAGGTCGCGTGCTGGGGCGACAACAACGGAACACAAGCTGGAAACGGCACGCCCAACCCCATCGCGGACGCGAGCGGGCGCGTCGTGCAGCCCGCGACCCCCGCGAACATCACGGCGCGCTCGCTCGCGATGAGCGCCGAGCACAGCTGCGCGCGCACGCTGTCTGGCACAGTGCGCTGCTGGGGAGCCGCGAGCAACGGGCAGCTCGGCACGGGCTTCACGAACACGTCGCGCTTCAGCGTCGCCGTCGTCGGCCTCACGGACTGATCGCGCTACGACGCGCCCGCGGTGCTCGGGGGCGTCGCTTGTCGGGTCATCACGCTGCGGACCTCGGTGACGAGGGCGTCGAGGTCGCGCACCGATACCCCTGTTTTCAAGAGCTCGTCGAGCGCGGGCTCGTCGACCGCAGCGAAGAACAAGCACTCATCGGCGTTGCGCGGCGCGAGCGTCGCGCGCGAGCCGCGGACGTCACGGCCGCGGAGCGCCAGCGAATTCTCGACGACGCCGTTCGCGCGAAAGGCGACGTACTTCGCGGGGTCGTCCCACACTTTCAAGAGCTCGAAGAAGTCTTCGGTCGAGACCTCCACCCAGAGGCCCACGCGAAGCTCCGCGCCGTCGCTCACGGGGATCGCGAAGAGCGCCCGAACGAAGAGGCGGTGGCCGCACTCGGCGAAGTTCAACTGGTTACGTGGCGAGCGCTCTTTGGGCGGCTGGCTCCAGACGCAGTCGGGCGCTTTGAAGCTGAAATCTCGGCCCATTTCGGGGTCGAGGTGCGCGCCGATCGAAGGGTGATGGCGGATCACGAGGTCGTGCGCGGCGAAGAGCGCTTCTTTGAGCGCGGGCTTCGCGAGGACGTCAGCCCGGAGCATCGCCGCGCTCGCGTCGCTCGCGAACGGAACGACCCCGCGCAGCGGGCTGATCGCGAGGTCCACGGTCTGCGAGTTGACGTTCTTTTCTTGAATCCATGTGCGCGTGAGCGCCCAGCGTCCCGCCTCGACTTCGAGCGCCATCCACCAGAAGCGCGTGTCCTTGTGCGCCGTGGGGATCGCGATGAAGCGCCGCTCGCCCTCGCTCGTGCGGACGCTCCCTCGCGTCACGAGCCAGCGATGGCCGCAGCCACAATCGCAGAGAAGTTCGTCCCTCGAGGTCTCGGTCACTGACATCGCGCTGAGACCATACCGAAGGAAGGCGAGCCCCCGCGAGGCGACGCGCGACGAGCGGACATTCAATGTCACACCCTTCAGCGATCCCCATCATCGGCGCGGGCAGCCGACGATCGCGGGCGTTGGATCGACGGCTCCGCGGCTCGCCACGGAGGCGCTGCGAGGGGGCAAAGTTGCCCGCTGGGAACGGACGGATCCGTCCGTCGTTTCTCGCGTAATTTGCAGGCTATTGCGCGGATTTTCGGCGCGTGGTCCGGTGTCCTCGAGGAGAGCTTCAAACGATGCTTCGAAGCAGTCACTGGCGCGTGCTCGTCGGCCTGTCGCTTCTCTCGGCGTGCACTGCGCCAGCGACCCCGCCGGCCGATGCCCCCACAACAGACGCTGTTCGCGACGCTGCGCTGAGCGACGCGTCGCTGTTCGACGGCGGGACGTGCGTCGACATGGACAACGACGGGCACCCGTCGGCGGCGTGCGGAGGAGACGACTGCGACGACAACAACGCCCGCAGAAGTCCCAGCGCTCGCGAGATCTGCGACTCGATGGGCACCGACGAAGACTGCAACCCGTGCACGGTGGGTGAAGTCTCACCGGGCGGCGTCGGCGGTGACGGCGATCGAGACGAAGACGGCTTTCCGAGCAGGACGTGCTTCAACGTGGTGATGGGCGCGCGGCCGATGTGCGCGCCGCTCGTCGTGGGTGACGCAGGGGACGACGCGGGGTCGTTCGAGCGACTGACGGTGAGCGACACCGAAGTGCGCGGACGCGACTGCGACGACACGACGCGCACTCGAAGCCCTGCGGTGTCCGAGCGCTGCGACGAGCGGCTCGTCGACGAAAACTGCAACGGCACGGTCAACGAAGGGTGCGAGTGCCCCACCGAAGCCGACCCGAGCATCTCGCGGCGTTGTGCCGGCGCGATGGGCGAGTGCGCCCGCGGAACGCAAGACTGCGTCGACGGTCGCTGGTCGATGTGCTCGATCGCTCCCGTGATGACCGAGCTGTGCGACGGGCGCGACGACAACTGCGACGGGACCGTGGACGAAGGGCTGCGGCTCGACTGCTATCGCGACGTCGACGGCGATGGACTCGCGGCCTCGGGCGCGACTCCAACGCAAGAGTGCGGCGTTCGAAACATGGCGGGCATGCTCGAGTGCCCGGCGGGATTCACTCCCACAGCGCCGACGACCGCGAGCGTCACGGACTGCGACGACTCGCTCGCGACCGGACTGCGACGGTCTCCGAGAAACGCCGAAGTCCCGTGCAATATGATCGACGACGACTGCAACGCGATCACCACGGACTCGTGTCCGGGAGGACAGGCCTGCGGGTCGGGCGGCGCGTGCGCGTGCCCATCGGGCCAGCAGTTTTGCGGCGGGCGTTGTCAGACCGCGGGCGCGTGTACGCGAACAAACGGCGCGTGCACCAACACCGGGACGTGGGTGTGCCCAGCGAGCGGCACGGTGTCGTGCTCGGCGACGACGCCCACGATTTCAACAGAGATCCCCTGCAACGGCCGCGACGAGAACTGCAACGGGATGGGCGACGACAGCGCGTGCCCCGTGAGCGGACAGAGCTGCAGCGGCGGCGCGTGCAACTGCCCGAGTGGACAGGCTGCTTGCGGGTCGCGCTGCCAACCAGTCGGCGGATGCACGGCGTACGCTGGACAGACGTACTGCCAGTTCACGGGGACGCTCACGTGCAACGCTGGCTCGAGCACGACAGAGTGTCGCGGGACCGTGCCCACGCGGCCGTCGTCGATCTTCTACTACGGATCGAACAGCGCACTCTCGCACCAGTGCGGCGCGGCGGGAGGAAGCGGGATTCCTGCGCAAGAGTGGCGGATGACGTCGCCGACCACGACGGGATGCTACGCGGTCTACGGGCCGTACATCGGTCTGCCCCGAGGCAACTACCGAATGGAGGTGCGTCTCTCGAGATCGCTATCCCCAGGAGCGGCCAACGCCACGGGACTGATCGACGTGTACGCGGGCGGCAGGACGCTCGGGAGTCAGGCCCTCTCGACGTCAGGGTGGCTTGGCGCAAACGCGACAATGGCCATCTCGTTTTCGGTGACTCGGGAGTGCGAAACGGGCGTGGAATTTCGGGTTCGGGTGGACACGCTATCGTTTTCGGGCTTCGGCGGAACCGGGTTCTTCTCGATCCAGGCGATTCAAATCTTCGGGGTCTGACCGCTCGATGGGCTGGCGGACGTCGGCGAGGTATCCGGCGCCACTCTGCGGGGCGGGGTGCGCTCAGACGACGAGCGTCTTCCACTTGCCGCGCGCGAAGCGAACGGACATGAACACCGTGAGGAGCACCGCGTAGACGCCGGCGCTCAGCCAGATCCCCATGAGGCCGCCGTTGAGCGTGATCCCGAAGAGCCAGGCGCACGGGACGAGACACAAGAAGTGCAGCGCGACCTCGACGGCCATCACGTAGCGCGTGTCGCCGGCGCCGAAGAGCGCTTGCGTGAGGATCATTCCAAACGCGACGATGGGGCCGAGCGCCGACACGAGGCGCAAGGGCGCGGTGCCCGCGTCGATCACGACCTGCGCGTCGGAGAAGACGCCCATCACTTGGGGGGCCTTCGCGAAGATCAACGCGCCGATGACGCCGAAGATCAGCGCGCCGAGCTTCACGCTCGTCCACGCGTAGCTCGCGGCGAGCTCGGGGTCTTTCTTTCCCAGCGATTGGCCGACGAGCGTCGCGGTCGCGGTGCCGAACGCCATGCACGAGAAGAACGTCGCGCTGAGCACCTCGATGATGATCGTCGTCGCAGCGCCGTTGGCCGCGACGCGCACGCCGCGGATCACGACGGTGGCGCTCTGCGCGTCGAGCCGGCCGACGATCTTCGTGAAGAGCAAGAAGCCCGTCATCACGGCCACCGTCGCGAGCCCGCCCGGAACGCTGAGCTTCAACAGGTCCTTCACCGTCGTCATCGACAGGTTCTGGAGCCGGTAGAACTTGAACCGCTCGCGGTACTGCTCGCCGCGCGAGAAGATCGCCATCACGATCAGGCCGACCCAGCTCGCGGTGGCTGCGGCGATCCCTGCGCCCGCGATCCCCAGCCGAGGCGCGCCCCAGTTGCCGAAGATGAGCATGTAGCAGAGGACGGCGTTGAAGATGTTCATCACGATGGCCGCCCACAGGTGCAGGTGGGTCTTGCCGATGCCGTCGAAGAAGCTCTTGTACGCCGCGGTCATCGCCATCGACGCGATGCCGACGAAGCGCCAGCGGCAGTAGATCGTCCCGAGCTCGGCCACGTGCGGGTTGCTCACGATCGCGCCGAACATCTGCGGCATGAACACCCAGCCGAGCGCAGAGAACACCACGCCGCCGACGAGGGTGATCACGACGGCGTTGGGCACGACCGCGCCCGCGGCCTCGACGTTGCCCTCGCCGTAGCGGCGGGAGGTCATGGCGAGCGTTCCCACAGAAATCGCTGAGAGAAAGCCGCCGACCGCCCACAGGAGCATCAGCGACGGCGTGAGCGCGGCCTGCGCGTCGGACGCGTCCTGGTACGGGAGCTTCTTGAGAAAGTACGTATCAACGATGTTCACCCCGGTCTGCGTGAGCATCGCGAGGATCACCGGCGCGGCGAGCGTCAGGATCCGCCTGGATTGCTGGAGGTCGAGCCAACGGTTGGGCATCTCGATCAACGGCGCAGGGACATACCCCAAGACGGCCCCGATGAGGGACGGACAACGAGCAACATCCGCCGAACGAACGCTTTGATTGCACGCCCGTTGCGTCGAGGGGACTGGGTGCGGTAGGCCAGCAAACGACCAGGACACACCTCGAATGAGCAATTCACGGCAGGCACGTTTTCATGACCGACCCGGCGAACGCGGGTGGCGGAGCTTCGTCCGCGCGCTGTCGGTCGGCGCGCTCCTCGCGATGTTCGCCGCGCTCCTCGCTGGTTGCCCTGGCGTCGAGTACCCCAATTGCCGCGGCGATCAGGACTGCCGCCAACGCCGAGAGTTCTGCGTCAACGGCCGGTGCCAACAGTGCCGCACGACCGCGGATTGCCCCGCGGAGAACACGTGCTTGCGCAATCGGTGCGTCCCGGGCCTCAACGCGTGCGAGGGCGACAACGACTGCCTCGTGAACCAGCGGTGCGAGAATCGTCGGTGCGTTCCCAGGACCGAATGCGACGCGAGCCGCGCGTGCCCGTCGGGGCGCGCCTGCGTCTCGGGCCGCTGCGTTGTCGAAGCCGAAGCGCCGGACCCCGAGGACAACCGCGGGCGACTCTGCCAGTTCGAGCCGATCTACTTCGGCTTCGACCGCGAGGACCTCGACCCGACCGCCCGCGCGTCGCTCACGCGCGCCGCGCAGTGCCTCGAGCGCGAGCGCACGACCCGCTACGTGCTCATCGGCCGCAGCGACCCGCGCGGGACCGCGGAGTACAACCTCGCGCTCGGCGAGCGGCGCGCGCGCGCGGTGCAGCGCTACATGACCGCGCTCGGCGTCGCCGAAGCGCGCCTCGCGGTGTCGTCCGAGGGCATGGAGGCCGCGGCGGGGACAGACGAACAATCGTGGGCGCGCGACCGTCGCGTGGACTTCAGGCCGAGGGACTAATCGCACATGCGCACGGATTTCAGGGCATTCTTCGATCGGTTGTTTTTGTGTGCGCTCTTCGTGTCGGGCGCCCTCGCGCAGGGCTGCTTCGCGTCTTCGTCGGCGCACGAGGCGCTCGACCGCCGCGTCGGCGTGATCGAGGCCAACGAGCGCCAGCGCAGGCCGCAGCTCGAAGAGCAAGAGCGCCGCGTCGGCACGCTCATCGAGAACCTCGAGCGCGTCCGTAATCAGCTCGGCTCCGTCGCGGACATGGCCAACCGGATGGAGGGCTTCGACCGCGACATTCGCGCGATCCGCGGGCTCGTGGACGAGATGCGCCAGACCCTCGGCGACGTGGGAGAAAACCGCACGCAGCTCTCGCAGGTGCTCGCGCGCATCGAAGAGCGCGTGCTGCAGCTCGAGCGCCGAACGGGCCTCGCGCCCGCGGTGGATCCCGCGTCGATCCCCGCGGACAACGCGGCGCTCATCGCGGACGCCGGCAGGGCCCTCGACGCGCGGGACTTCGTGCGCGTTCGTGCGTTGGCGACGGCGCTGCTCAGCCGCGCTCCGCAAGACGCGCTCGCGGACGACGCGCGCATGCTCCTCGGACGCGCATCCATGGTCGAGCAGCGCTGGGCCACGGCGATCCAAGAGTTTCGACGGTTGGTCGCGGACTATCCGCAAGGAGACAAGGTCCCCGACGCGCTCGCGGAGATGGCCGAGGGCTTCGTGCGGCTCGGCTGGTGCACCGAGGCGCAGCGCTCGCTGCGCTTGATCGGCGAGCGCTACGCGAGCTCGCCGCGCGCGGCGGCAGCGCGCACGCGGCTCGACGAAGTGCGGAGGCTCCCTCGCTCGGCGTGCTCGCAATGACCGAGGGCGCCGACGACCGCGGGGGACCGGTCGCGGCGCCGGGCGTGATGGTCGTTCCGGGCGTGCGGCTCGGCCCCAAATTCGCTGAGGGAACGCTCGCAGAGCTCTACAAGGGCACGCAGCGCGCGCTCACGCGATCGGTCGCCATCAAGGTCCTCAAGCCCTCGATCACGCCAGCATCGCAGCTCGGAAAGCGCTTTCTTCGCGAGGCCAACCTGCTCTCGCGGATCTCGCATCAAAACGTTCCGCACGTGTACGACGCGGGCGAGAGCGAGGGGCGCCCCTACATCGTGATGGAGCTCATCGAGGGCCCGTCGCTGCGCAAAGTGATGGACGCGAGCGGTCCGTTGCCCGTCGACACGGCGGTCGCGATCGCGCGAGAGCTCGCCTCGGCGCTCGCGCACGTGCACGCGCTCGGCGTCGTTCACCGCGACGTGAAACCCGCGAACGTCCTCTTGTCGCGCCGCGGGGACGTGAAGCTCACGGACTTCGGCATCGCCCGCGACACGAGCGAGCCGCACGACGGCCTCGGCGTCGTCGGGACCCCCGCGTACATGTCCCCCGAGCAAGTGCTCGGCGATCGCGTGGATTTTCGCTCGGATTTGTTCGCGCTCGGGATTCTTCTCTACGAGATGCTCACCGGCCGTCGTCCCTTCGAAGAAGAAGCGGGCCGCACGGTGATGCAGAAGATCCGCTTGGATCGCTACCCCGCGCCCTCGTCAGTGCGCGCGGGCATCAGCGGCATGATCGAGCGCGTGCTCGCGCGATGCCTCGAGAAAAACCCCGCCAATCGCTACGACTCCGCCGAGTCCGTCGCGCGCGACCTCGGCGAGCACCTGACGAGCGCGGGCGCTGAGCCGACGCGCGTGCTCGTGCTGGACCGCCTGCTCGCGATCAAAGAGCTCACGCAAGCGGAGGTTCGCGCGGCGCTCGGCCCATCGGTGCGCGAGGCTCCGAGCGCGAACAACACGGCGCAAAAGCGCGCAGGGCCCTCGGGCGGACGCGCGAGCCGCGCGATCGGCGTGGCGTGGGCTGGACAGATCGCGGCCGCGATCGGGATCGCGTCCATCGTCGGCTGGGGCGAGCTCACCCGCGAGCGCAGCGGCGACGCGGGCCGCGGCGCCACGGGCCCCCGCGCCCCCGGAACGCCGGACATCGGCCGACTCCGCGTCGTCGCGCGCCCCTGGGCCACGGTGTCCATCGACGGCGTGACCGTGGACACGGCGCCCACCAACGAGTCGTTTCGACTGTTGCCGGGGCTGCACTACGTGCGCTTCTCGCACCCGACGCTCGGCAACGTCGACCGCGTCGTTCGCGTCACCAAAGACGCCACGGTGTGGCTCGAGGTCGACCTCGAGGAGGGACCGCGATGAGCGCGCGCTCGATTTCGTGTGCGGTGCTCTTCGCGTCGATCGCGCTCGCGCCTATGCGCGCAGCGCACGGGGACATCGTTCACACGGTGCGTCAGGGCGACACGATCGCGGCGCTGTCGCAGCGGTACTACGGCGACGCGGCGCGCGAGGTGATCGTCGTCGCGGCCAACGCCCTCAACGTGCAAGCGAGCGCGGGGATCCTCCCGGGAACGCGCGTGGTGATCCCCAGCGTGAGCTACTACCGCGTGCGCGAGCGCGACACGTGGGAGCGCATCGCGTTTCGCGAGTTCGGGAGCGCGCAGCGCGGGGCCTACCTCGCCGAGGTGAACCAGGCCGACGCGCGGGTGCAGCCATCGCCGGGGGCCGTGGTGCGCGTTCCGTATCTCTTGCGGTACGTCGTGCCCGAGGACGGCGAGCAGCTGTTCGAGATCGCCCGGAGGTTCTACGGCGATCGCGCGCAAGCGCGGTTCGTCAGCGAGTTCAATCGGCTCGCGTCGATGCGCCTGCAGCGTGGGCAAGTGCTGCTGCTGCCGATGCCCGAGCTCATCTTGCGCGAAGAGCCGGTGTGCGAAGGGGGCCCGTCGCTCGCGCAGACCGCCCGCGCGCAACGAGAGCTCGAGGCGAGGCTCACGGCGATGCGCTCGATGCTCGATCACGGGCAATACGTCGAAGCGCTGGCCGTCGGCGCGCGGCTGCTCGGCGGCGGCGAGGTCTCGGACACCCAGCGCGCGCGCGTCCAGAAGCAGCTCGCCGAGGCGTACTGCGCGCTCGACCGCGTCGACCTCGCGGCCGAAGCGCTCCGCGACGCGCTGCGAGTCGAGCCCGACCTGCGCTTGGACGACGGGCGCTTCTCGCCGCGGATGATGGACGCGATCGCGATCGCGCGCGGCCAATACGCGGCGCGAGCCTTCAGCGCGGCCCCGTCGACCGCGCGACCCGACGAAGCGCACTGAGCGGGGCGCGCGTTTGCGCTTCACCGCTGCAACGTTGCGCGAACGCCACGCGCGAGGCGCTCCGAAGCTCGCTACGATTCTTCGCCATCACCCATGAATTCAACCTCCCTCCGCTTCGCCACGCTCGCGCTCGTCGGAGCGTCGCTCGCATCGTGCGCTCCCATCGGTCGAACGGTCTCTCCCAAATGGAACGAGACTCGCTGCTTCCTCGACCTCCCCGAGCTCTGCGTGAAGCTCACCAACGTCGAGACCGAGGGCCACTGCAACTTCGACGTGGTTCAACGGCAAGGAGGCACGGACACGGTGCTCGCCTCGCACGCGATGATCTTTCGTCGAGGGCGCGTCCCGGTGAGCTTTCGATCGGTCAATTACCAACTCGAAGTGTTGAGCACGGTCGAGCGCGTCTTCGAGAGCGACGAGGCGACCTTCGTGCTCCACGACGCCCGGTAGCGATCGCCGATGTAGACTCGCGCCGTGCACGACGCGCCGCCGATCACGATCGTCCCCTGCCTCTCGGACAACTACAGCTACGTCGTTCGCTGCGCTGCGACGGGCGCCACGCTGCTCGTCGACCCGAGCGAACCCGAGCCGGTCCTCGCGGCGATCGAGGCGATGGGAGGGCGGCTCGACGCGGTGCTCTGCACGCATCACCACCCGGATCACGTCGGCGGGCTCGACGCGCTTCGCGAGCGATTTTCCTCGCTGCGCGTGTACGCCCATCACGAGGACGAGTCGCGGATCGACGGCGTGACCCACGCGCTCGGGCACGACGACGGGTTCTACGTCGGCTCGATGGCGGTGCGCGCGCTGCATGTTCCGGCGCACACGTCGGGGGCGCTCTCGTACGTCCTCGACGAGCGCGCGGTGTTCACGGGAGACACGCTCTTCTCTGCGGGCTGCGGGCGCCTCTTCGAGGGGACGCCCGCGATGATGAACCACGCCCTCAACGACGTGCTCGGCGCGCTGGCGGACACGGTCCTCGTGTATCCGGGGCACGAGTACGCCGAGAAGAACCTGCGCTTCGCGCTCGAGGTCGAGCCGGGCTCCGACGCGATCCGCGCACGCCAAGCGCGCGTCGCGTCGCTGCGCGAGAAGAACGCGCCCGCTGTCCCGAGCACCCTCGGCGAAGAGCGAGAGACCAACCCGTTTCTTCGCGTGAAGACCCCGACGGTTCAGCGGTTCGCGCGAGCGAAGAAGGCCGACGTCGCGCCGGAGGACCCCGCGTCGGTGCTCGCCGTCGTGCGCGCCGCCCGCGATCGGTTTTGAGCCGAGGGCTACTCGAATACAGTCACCCGTTATCGAGTCACCGTGCGAAACGCCCTCGCGAGCGCTGTCGCAGCCGCGGTCACGTCGTCGCGGGTCGTCGCGCGTCCGAGCGTCAAGCGCACCGTCGCGAGGGCGGAGGCGTCGTCGAGCCCCATCGCGACGAGGACGCCCGAGGGCCTCTCGTGTCCGTCGTGGCACGCCGAGCCTGTCGAGGCCGCGATCTCGGGGCACGCCGCGAGCAGCGCCGTCGCGGACGCGCCGATGAACCGGACGCTCAGCGTGTTGGGGAGCCGCGGAGCGCCGTCCCCGTTGAGCGCCGCGCCGGGGCACGCCGCTCGAATGTGTGACCACAATTCGTCACGGAGGGAGGCGACGCGAGCGGACTCTCGTTCGAGGTCGCGCTGGGCCGCGGCGCACGCGGCGCCGAGGGCGACGACGTAGGGGACGTTCTCGGTTCCCGGGCGCAGGCCGCGCTCGTGCGAGGCGCCGTAGGCGATCGGGCCGACGAGCGAGCCGCGGACCGAGCGACGGACGTAGAGCGCTCCGACGCCCTTTGGCGCATAGAGCTTGTGCCCCGCGATCGACAGCAAATCGACGGAGAGATCCCGCACCGAGACGCGCACCTTGCCGACGCTCTGCGCGGCGTCGCAGTGGACGACGGCGCCCGCGGCGCGCGCGAGGGCCGCGAGCGCTGCGACCGGCTGCAGCACGCCCGTCTCGTTGTTGGCGTGCATCACGGTCACGAGCGCGGTCGTCGCGTCGATCACGCCCGCGGCCTCGTCGAGCCGCGCGCGGCCATCGGGGCTCACGCCCACGCGAACCAGCGAAAATCCCCGCGATTCGAGCGCCGCGCAGGTCTTGTCCGTCGCCGGGTGCTCGATCGTCGTCGTCACGATCCGGCGGCGCGTCGCGCGCGCGGGGTCGCGGAGCGCTCGCTCGGCGGTCCCCACGATGGCGAGGTTGTTCGACTCGGTGCAGCCCGAGGTGAACACGATTTCATCGGGCTCGCAGTCGACGAGGGAGGCGACCTGCGCTCGCGCGAGATCCACCGCGGATTTCGCGCGCTGTCCGTACACATGACCGCTCGACGGGTTGCCGAAGTGCTCGCGGAGGTACGGGAGCATCGCGTCGATCACCTCGTCGAGCACGGGCGTCGTCGCGTTGTAGTCGAGGTAGATCGGGCGCTCGGTCATGGGGGCAGAACGCGACGGTTATCGCACAGGCTGGAGCCCGATTCCGCGCATGGCGTAGGGGGACGACGGCGCGAGGCGAACGTCGTCGATCGGCGTCGGCAGCCGTCGCCACGCGGCGGGCGACATGTCCGGGCGCGCGTTGGTGTTGGCCGCGGTGCACTCGTACATCTCGCCGTTGTGCATGACCAACGCGCCGACGGCGTACATCATCGCGGGCATGCCCGGCGCGAGCGTCGCGCGGTCGGTCCACATTTCGAGCCGTCGCGTGGGAGCCGCAGGATATCCGCTGCGAACGAAGCTCACAGGGGTCACCGCGCCGTTGGTGTTTCCCGTCGCCGTGAGGCTCCCGCGCGTCCCTGCGCCGCCTGTGATCCCGTCGGTGATGCGACGCGAGCCCTCCCAGGTGTTGTCCGCGAGGGTGATCGCGCCCGCGAGCGTGCCCGCGAAGCGAATGACCACGCCGGGGTCGGTGGCCGTGGGGTTGAGCTGCGCGTAGCCGAAGTCCATTCCGCGAAAGAAATTGCGGCGAAGCGCGAGGGTGCCCTCGGCGGTGGTCGTTCCGCCGAAGTAGAGGCCGAGCGAGAGCGTGTCGGCGAAGTAGTTGTCTTCGATGCGCACCGCGCGCGCCGTGTCGCCGGGCTCTGTGCTGAAGAAATAGTTTCCGAGGGTCCCTGCCCCGCCCATCACGACGTTGTGGTGAACGAACACCGAGCCGCGGCGAAATTGCAGCTGCGTTCCGTTGTCCTGAAAATTGCCGAACGCCGCGCGCCAATCGATCGCGCCCCACGCGAACACGTTGTGGTGAACCTCGGAGCCGTCCCCGAGGTTCTGCAGCTGCGTGGTCTCTGTTCCCGTGCGAATCACGCGGTTGTTGTAGACCTGCGTGCGCTCGGCGAGCGCGGACGGAGGCGCGCCCGTCCACCCGAAATAGAAGCCCTCGCTCTTGGTGTCGTGGATGTAGAGGTCGTGCAGCCGCACGTTTTCGAGGGGCATCGGCGTCATGCCCGCGGTCGTGTTGTTGATGCGAACGCCCGCGAACCCCGAGCGAGTAATCTCGAGAAAATCCAGCTCGAAGCTCGTCGCGTTGCTCACGCCGATGCCCATGTGCCCGCCGTTGAGGAAGATGTCGTCGCTGAGGATTCCGTAGCGGCCGCGGCTGTTGGCGTAGTCGTCGCAGTCGTGCCCGCGAAACGCGCTGTCGCCCGTGCGCGAGACCGGGTCGTAGCGACCCGTGATCACCCAGTTCGATCCGCCCGAGACCGCCCAGAGATAGCCTTGTGTGGATCCTGGGTTGGGACGAATCACGACCTGGCCGCCCGTGTTGGTGATCACCAACGGACGGTCCGGCGTTCGACGCGGGAGATTGCCGAGGTTGATCAGCGTGTAGCGACCCGCGGGGATGTACAGGCGCTGCAGCGTCGCCCAGTTGACCGTCGAGAACCGCGCTTGAACGTCGGGCACATAGAGCTCGCCCTGCGCGTTGGGCCCCGGAAGCGTGAAGGTCTCTGTGGCCATTCCCCAGCGGCCCGTCGGAGCGCACGCGCCCATCGCAGCGTCGCTCGGCGTCCCTGTGTCCTGAGGAGCGCTCGCGTCCGACGCGTCGATCGGATTGGTCGCGTCGATGGGGGTCGTCGCGTCGTCGCGCGCGTCGAGGGGCAGCGCAGCGTCGTCGCTCGAACGCACGTCCGACGCGCTGTCGCCCGCGTTGGACGAGCCATCGAGCGAGCCGTCGCTCGAGCCCGAAGGACCGCCGCACGCGATCAATACCCCCGCGAAGACCAGCCACGAAGCGTTTCGCATGACCGCATCGTTTCACGGCTCGATGACGCGCGTCGATGCTGTGATTCGCGCGGCTCGCGCGACGAGAAGGACCTACACAGCCACCAGACTCACGAGGGGCATCGGTAGCCTCACAGGCTGGCCGGGCGCCCGGGCCCGAATTCGACTAAGTCTCGCTCGGTTCAAAGAGCGACGTTCCGCGACTTAGTCGAATTCGGGCCCGGGCGCCCGAAGCCAGCCAAGAACAGGCTACCCTGCGCAGAACGTCGCACTTCGAAGTCCCGCCCGACGCGACGTCGGGCGTGTGCTCGAGGCACGAAGGCTGATTGTGTGGGTCCCTCTCGACGCGCGAGCGCCGCGAGGTGCTCGAACGAGACCACAACCGAGCGACTCGTCGCAATCCAGTTCGAGGTGGTGGGCGTATACGCCTCCGTCATTCGGTGCTACGACTTCAACCTTCGGTGACACGCCAGACTTTCGACCATGCGAACCTGCTGTTCGTCGGTGCGATCGCGCTCTGGCCGGGCGTCGTGTCGGCGCAGTCGCGGGGGGCGACCGAAGGGCAGACACCGACGCGACCGAGGGCGTCACGGGGCACTACGCCGGAGCCCGCAGAGTTGGCTACGACGATTCGTGCGCGAGCGCGAAGGAGCGCCCCGATCGAGAGCTCGATCGACGTGCAGGAGCTGAGGGCCGTTCCCCGCGGCGGGGCGGCGGATCTTCTGGCGTTGGCGCCAGGGTTCTTTCTGTCGCAGCACGGCGGCGAGGGAAAAGCGCACCAGTTGTTTCTGCGCGGCTTCGACGCGGAGCACGGGCAGGACGTCGAGTTCACCGTCGCGGGCGCGCCCGTCAACGACGTGTCCAACGGGCACGGACAGGGCTACGCGGACCTCAACTTCTTGATCCCCGAGGTCGTCGATCGGCTCAACGTGATCGAGGGACCGTACGACCCGCAGCAAGGTGATTTCGCGGTCGCGGCGAGCGCTCGGTTGGACCTCGGCGTTCGCGAGCGCGGGCTGCTCGTCCGAGGCCAGTACGGCAGCTTCGACGCGATGCGCGCGGTGGCCGTGTGGGCTCCTCGCGGGGCGTCCAACGAGACCTTCGTCGCGGCCGAGCTCGGGCGCTCCAACGGGTTCGGCCCCTCGCGCGCGTCGCAGCGCGCCGCGGCGATCGCGCAGTACCAGCGCAGCTTCTCGACGCCCAACGGCAGCGTGAGCGTGCGGGCCACGCTGCAGTCGTACGCGGGCTCGTGGCAGAGCGCGGGGCTCGTTCGAGAGCCTGATTTTCTCGCGGGAACGCAGGGCTTCTTCGACACGCTCGACCCGCGACAGGGGGGCTTCTCTGCGCGGCACGGCGGCGTGACCGAGGTGCGCTTTCGTCACGGAGCCCTCGAAGGGAGCCTGCGCGCGTGGGTGACCCGTCGTGAATTTCGTGTGCGCGAAAACTACACGGGCTTCTTGCTCGACGCGCGCGGAGATCGCTACGAGCAGCGGTACGAAGCGACGTCGTTCGGCCTCGACGCGGACGTCCGGCAGCCGCTGCTCTCGTGGTTGACCGCGCGCGGAGGCGCGTACGCGCGGCACGACGTGACGACGCAGTCGATGAATCGCATGCGGTTCATGGACGACCTCTTGTACCGCCGAGACATCGACGCGGACGTCAACGCGACGGACATCGCGCTGTGGGGAGAGCTCGAGGCGAGGCCGCTCCCGTGGCTCGAGATTCACGCGGGCGTTCGCGCGGACGGGCTGGCCTACCAGATCGATGATCGACTGCCGCGCTCGGGCTCGATGGAGCCGCGCGGGCGACGGGACGCGCAGGGCATTCACGTCGGGCCCAAGGCGAGCGTGCGCGCGCGCATGGGCCGAGGATGGAGCGCGGAGCTCGCGTACGGAAAGGGCTTTCGCTCGCCGCAAGCGACGACGCTCGGCCAGGGAGAAAACGCTCCGTTCGCGACGGTGCACTCGGGCGAAGGCGCGCTTCGGTACACGGGTCTCCGCGGCAGCGCGACGGTCTCGGGCTTCGTGACGCACGTCGATCGCGACCTCGTGTTCGACCCGGTGCTCGGGCAGAATCTTCCGGTGGTGGGCGCGGAGGCGACGACGCGCTTCGGGGCGAGCGCGCAAGCGAGGCTCGCGCCCATTCGAGGGTTGGCGCTGCTCGCGAGCGGGACGTACGCGCGGGCGACGTTCGATCGAACGGGGCTGTCGGTCCCGTATGTTCCATCGCTGGTGCTGCGGGTGGACGGGGCGTTCGAGCGAGAAATCGCCCGCGTGCGAAACGTCCCAGTGCGCATCGCCGTAGGCGTAGGGAGCTCGCTCGTCGGCTACCGGGCGCTGCCCTTCAGCGAACGATCGGACGCTGTGTTCTTGCTCGACGCAGGCGCGTCGGTGCGCGTGGGCTTCGTCGAGGTCGGCGTGAAGGTTCGCAACGTGTTCGACGCGCGGTGGCGAGACGCGCAGTTCAACTATCCGAGCGATTGGGACGCGGGGCCTGCTGGGTCGCGCGTCCCTGTGAGGCACTTTACCGCGGGCCGGCCGTTGAGCGCGGACGCGACCTTGGCGGTGATCTTGTGAGGGAGACGATGGACGCGACGAAGTCAGTGACGAAGTGTACGCCGCGCTCGAAGCGTTGGGCGTCGTGGGCGCTTGTCGCGACGGCGTTTTCGATGGTGACCGCGTTTCAGTGCGCGCCGATCACGACGGGCGGAGCGCGCACCAGTATTCGAGCGACCCTCGAAGGAGCGCTCCCCGTGGCCGCGACGAGCGCGGGCTGGAGCGTCACGTACGAGCAAGCGCTGCTCAGCGTCGACACGATTCGCTGGCACACGGGCAACCCGGTGTACGAGGCGCGCGCGCGGACGCAGCAGCGTCGCGCTCGCGATTGGATGCGGTATTTCTCAGTCGGAACAGCGTACGCGCACCCGGGTCACTACACGCCCGGCGAGGCCCTCGCGGACACCGCACCGCTCCGCGTGTTCGACTTGCTCGGCGCTCCGACGCAGCTCGGGATCATCGGAGCCGTCACGGGCACGAGCAACTCGGCGTCGTTGCAGCTGCGTCCCGCGGACGCCGCGCGCGTGGCGGGCACCGCGCTCGGCGCGAACAACACGCTGCGCGTGCAAGGGACCGCGAGCAAAGAGGGCGTCACGGTGCGCTTTCGCGCGGAGCTTCCCGACGCGATCGACATCGATGGATCGCCCGCGCATGGAGAAATCACCGCCGACGGAGCGACGGAGTTTCGCGTCGTGATCGACCTCGGCGCGTGGATCGATCGAGCAGATTTTTCCACGCTCGCAAACGTCAGCGCGGGGAGCGACGGAGTGGTCGACGTTCCCGCTACGGCGCAGGTGAGAAACGCGCTATTCCGTGGCGCGAGCAACGGCGCGGCGTACCGCTTCGCGGTGCGCGTGCCGAACATGGGACAGTAGCGACCGAGGGTCGAACACACGTTCGACCAACGGAATTGCTGCGCAAATCAGTAGCACGAAAATCATGAAGGTAGCATCCATGAAGACCAACAAACTCTTGGCGCTCTCGCTCCTCGTCGTGACCGCGTGCGGCGCTCCGTCGAACAACAGCGACGCGAGCGTGGACGTGCCGACGACGCCCGCTGGCTCGGGCTCGATCGCCGTCAACGTGTGGGGCGAGGACTACGTCGCGAACGAGATCCCAGCGGCGGACGTCGAGGACGGATGGCGCATCCAGTTCTCGAAGTTCTACGTGCACATCTCGAACATCCAGTTCGGCGCGACAGGATCGACGCAGCGAAACACGCTGCTCGCGACAGGGCGCGTGTTCGACCTGAAGCAAGCGCCCATGCCGCTGACGATCGGCGTCGCGACGGGCGTCGAAGCGCGCAGGCAAGACATCGTGCAGTTCGAGCTCAGCACGACGGCGGCCAACTCGATCGCGCACAACATCAGCGAGAGCGAGCTCACGATGATGAAGACCAACCGCTACGCGCTCTACGTCGAGGGGACCGCGACGCACCCGATGCAGGGGATGTACTCGTTTCGCTGGGGATTCTCCACGTCGACGCGCTTCACCAACTGCCAAGACGACATGGGCGCGCGGGGCATCGTCGTCACGAGCGGCGCGACGCCGTCCAACGCGCAGGTCACGATTCACGCGGATCACCTCTTCTACGACGGCCTGCAAAACTCCGACGCCAAGGTGCGCTTCAACGCGATCGCCGGCGCCGATCGCAACATGGACCGCATGATCTCGCTCGACGAGCTCGCGATGGTGGACCTCACGACGCTCCCGATGGGGCAGTACCGGACGGGCTCCGCGCCGAACGTCAACAACCTGCGCGACTTCGTGACCGCGCTCGTCGGGACCGTGGGCCACTTCAACGGCGAAGGGCACTGCGACGAGATGCGCTTCTGAGCGCGCGGGACTCTCGGGCCGCGCCCGCGCGCAGCGATTGTGATACATCCCTGCGCAGCCATGCGCGCCGTGCTTCGCTCGCTTTCTGTGATCGCCCTCGCCTCCCTCGCGTCGAGCTGCGGAAAGGCGCCGACGCCCATCGGCGCAGCGGCGGAAGACAGCGCTCCCCTCGCGAGCTCGCCGTTGTTCGCGCACTACCAGGGCGCGCTCTCGGGCGCGACGACGGTCGGTGAGCTCTTCACCAACACGCTGAGCTTCTCGGCGAAGCCCACGCCGACGGCGCTGCTCTCGGGGATCCAAGCGGCGAACCCCGCGCCGGCGGCGAACGCGGTTCCCCTGAGCTTTCTCAGCTACAACGTGGGGCTCCTCGACGTGCAGCTCTTCGGCCTCGTGCAGTACGCGCGCACGCCGGACCTCGAGGTGCGCGCGCAGATCATGGCGCAACAAGTGCTGAGCCAGGGCTACGACGTGATCGGTCTGCAAGAGCTCTGGCGCCGCGTCGACGTCGATCGCTTTCGCGAAGCCGCGTCGCGCATGGGCTACTGGATGGTGACCTCGTCGCGCGCGGGCTACACCGATGGCCTCGCGATCCTCGTGAAGACGTCGGTCGCGGCGGCGCCCACGATCGTTCGGCACGAGCCGTTCAGCGAGATCTCGTCGAACGAGTTCTACCCGGCCAACGGATACAGCCGCGGGTTTCTGTCGGCGCGCTTCGAGCACGCGACGATCGGGCCCATCAACGTGTACGTGACGCACACGGCGGCGTTTCCCTCGGCGTACAAGCTGCGAATGTCGCACGCGCGCGAGCTCGGGCTGCACGCGCGACGCAACGTTCCCGAGGCCGAGCTCTTGTTCGTGATGGGCGACCTCAACGCCGCGCCCTACTACAAGACCGACGTGTGGGCTCTGCCGAACAACGGCCGCGAGCCCGACTGGTTCGCCAACACGCTCTCGTACCCGGTGATGATGCACTACACGGGCACGACGGACCTCGCAATCCGCGGCCGCTCTGCGATGGACGCGCTCGCGGACATCACGCAGGGAGACATGGTTCCCAACAACCCTGCGACGTCGTTGACGACGCCCTTCGGCGACGCGTCGTACTGCGCGAGCACGCCGAACACGACGTTTACTGCGACGGATTGCAACTCGATGTACTTCGCGCAGTACGCGGCGACGGAGTTTCCCGCGAGGCTCGACTACGTGCTCGGCCGCGACACGACGGGCCGCATCAACGTCGAGTCGAGCCGCGTCGCGTTCACCGCGCCAGTGATGTACGCGGACGGGCGCATGGGCCCGCTCAGCGATCACTACGGACAAGAAGTGCGAACGCGCATCGCCCCGCGCTGAGCGAGCGCGGGTTAGAACGAGTACCCGAACGTGATCACCGGCGTCGCGACGATCGCGTTGACGTAGTACATGAGCAACCCGCCGCGCTGCGCGTCGGGCGCTCCCGCGTAGCCGACGAGCGGGAGCTTCACCGCGAACGTAAAGCCCGAGCGAACCACGAGTCGCACGCCCGCGAGCAGGCCGACGCTCAGCAAATTGACAGGCGCCGCGCGCGTATACGCAAACGCGGGCGTGATGTCCGCGGTGAACCGAAGGCTCTCGCGCTCGAGGATCGGCAGCGCGACGCCGCCGAACGCGAGCAGCGTGAGGTTGAAATTGCGCTCGGGAACAAACGGCGCCGCGAGCCCCGTGAGCTGCGTCGCGGCGCCCACGTAGAACAGTCGTCCGATGGACGCGTCGAACGTGAACGTCGCGTTGATTCCGAGGTGCACTCCGAAGCGACGCGGCTGCCACTGCGGCGGCCTCGGCTCGGACAGCGACCGCATTTGCAACGCAGGGCCCACGTTGGGCGCGTTGGGGTCGATCGGCGTCGCGGGCGGCTGATCGACGGCGACAGGCGCGGGCGGCTCGCTCGTGTTCGTCGCGGGCGCTGTCGGTCCGCTCGGGGCGCTCGTGTTGGGAGGAGGTTGATCGCGTGGAGCGACCAACAGAGCGACGGTTTGCGCGAGGACGCCGAGGAGCATCGAGCCGGACAGCACGCGGTGGGACTATCGCACTCGCGCGAAATTGTCACCGCGTGGGGGCGTTGTCCTGGTCGATGCGCTGCACGCGATCGAGCGAGACGGGCTCGTCGAACGAGCGGTTGTGCCCGAGGTAGTGCACCCAGAACACGGGGCCGTCGACGGCGGTGATGCGCGCGACTTTGGGCGTCGGTCCGTGACGCACGACGACGCGCTCGCCGATGGAGGGGGGCTGCTGCGGATCGGCGGCACGCAGATGCTCGGCGCTCGGAACGGCCGGCGCGGGTCCGTCGACGTCGCTGTCGCGAAGGCGAAGTCGACTGCGGACCATGTCTTCGTCCCACTCGCGGCCGTAGCCGTCGTAGCGAATGCGCGCGCCGCCGTTGGCGCGGAGCGCGAGCACGCGGATCGGGTACCAGCTCCCGTGCCACTCGCCCATCAGCGATTCGCCGCGAAAAATCCTGTGGTCTGGGGGCATCTCGACGCCCGGGGTCGGCGCTTGCCACGCGGGCGTCGCGGCTCCGACGGGGCGCACGTCCCGCTCGTGTACGATCGAGTCCCACTCGGCGCCGTAGCCAACGAAGCGGTAGAGCGCGTACGGCCCCCACACCGAGCGCAGTCGCGCCGCGGGGTACCACGACGTCGACCAGCGAATTTGCACGGTGTCCTGCGCGGGCTGCTGCGCGACCACCACCGGTTGAACGACGATCACCGTCTGCGTCGGCATCACGACGGGCGGCGACTGAACGATCACCGCGGTGATCGGCTCGCGAGGCTGCGTTTGCGCGCGGAGCGCGAGCGGCGCGAGCGCGAGCGAGACCAAGCAGAACGAGGCGACGGACGCAGGAGAGCGGAGCGCGGGTGCCATGCGAATCCTCCGGAGGTGCGGGAGTGAACACCAGCGGGCGGCGCGAGCTTGGGTGGCGATCGAGCTTATGCGCGCGCGTCGGGCGCGCTCGTTCGAAGCGCGCCGCGGGGTCGGCGAGGGGAGGCTTGGCCGCGTGCGACGCAGCGCTCGCCGACACAGCGGTTGGTGGGCGCGACGCACCGGCGACCGCACGCGCCGCAGTGGTTGACGTTGGAGTTGAGGTCCGCGCAGGTTCCGCCGCAGCACGTGGGGATCGATCCGCCGCAGCGGACACCGCAGCCGCCGCAGTTGGTGATCGTGTTGGTGGCGGTGCACGTTCCGCTGCAGCAGGTCTGTCCCGCGGCGCAGCGAACGCCGCACGAGCCGCAGTTGGCCTCGTCGGTCTGCAGGTTGAAGCAGCCCGCGGGGCACACGCTCGTGCCAGCAGGACAGCGGCAGATCTCGCCCTGGCACGTCTGTCCAGTCACGCACCGCCTGCCGCACGCGCCGCAGTTCGCCTCGTCGCCAGAGACATCTCTGCAGACGCCCGAGCAACACTCGGGAATGATTCCGCCGCAGCGATTTCCGCACGCGCCGCAGTTGGTCGTCGTGTTGATCGCCGTGCACACGCCTGCGCAGCACTGCTGGCCTGCGCCGCAGGCGCGTCCGCAGGCACCACAATTCGAGCTGCTCGTTTGCAAGTTGAAGCAGCCCGCCGGACACGAGCTCGTCCCGACGGGGCAGCGACACATCTCGCCCTGGCACGTCTGTCCCGGCGAGCACGCGCGGCCGCACGCACCACAATTCGACTCGTCTCCCGAGACGTCTCTGCACGCGCCCGAGCAACACTCGGGAATGGTTCCGCCGCAGCGATTTCCGCACGCGCCGCAGTTGGTGGGAGTGTTGGTCGCCGTGCACACGCCCGAGCAACACGCGCGACCTGCGCCGCACGAAGCGCCGCACGCACCACAATTCGAGTTGTTCGTCTGAAGATTGACGCACTGATTTCCGCAGCGCGTGGCGCCTGCAGGGCACACGCACGCGCCGCTCGCGCACGCCGCGCCAGCGGGACACGCGTTGCCGCACGCTCCGCAGTTGGCCACGTCCGTCGAGAGCGACTTGCACCCGGTCGAGCACGAGGTCTGCCCTGCCGGACACGCGCAACGCCCGCCGCTGCACGACGCCATCGGCCCGCACGCGCGGCCACAGCCTCCGCAGTTGTTCGTGTCCGACGAGAGATCCCTACACGCGCCGCCGCAGCACGCCGGGCTCGCGCCGGCGCAGCGATTTCCGCAGGCGCCGCAGTGGTTCACGTCGGACGAGAGGTTGGGGCACGCGCCTCCGCAGGGCGTCGGGCACTCGCAACGCCCGCCGACGCAGCGATTTCCCGAGGGACACCGCGCGCCGCACGCGCCGCAGTTGGCGCTGTCCGAGCTCGGGTCCACGCAGCGGCCGCCGCAGATTTGTCCGCCGCTCGGGCAGCGACACGCGCCGCTCGTGCACGTTTGTCCAGGCAGGCACGACGTCCCGCACGAGCCGCAGTGGCGCTCGTCGGTCGCGGTCTGCACGCAGAGCGAGCCGCACTCGGTCTCGCCCGCAGCGCAGCCGCAGCGGCCGCAATCGCCGGGGCACGACGCGCACGACTCGCCCTCTTCGCAGCGACCGTTGCCGCACGCCGGAGGCCTCGGCGCGTCGAGCGGAACACACTCTCCGTCCGCGCCGCACGACTGTCCTCGCTCGAAGCAACGCTGCGCGCGCGTGCACGTCGTTCCTGGCGGCAGGTCCGTACACCCTGTGTCGGGCCTCGCGCAGCGCGTGTTGATCTTGCAAACCTGGCATCGCGTCTCGCCCGACACGAACGGAACCAACGCGCACGGCTGCACGAAGCGCACAGCGGGCTCGCCATCGACGCCGGGCCCGAGGTCCACGACGAAGTACGCGATGTTCTCCGAGCGACTGTCGTTGCGAGGCCGGACGACGGAGAACGAGCCGAGATACCACCAGAGGTTGTCGGGTGGCGCGCTGCCCGGCGCCGCCGCATCGACGCTCGACGCGTCCCCCGCAGCGGCGTCGAATCGATCGCCGCCGTCCGCAGCGCGCGCGTCGGCCGCGTCGGTCTCGCCCGCGTCTCGCGCATCATCGAGCGCGTCCGCCGATTCGCCGCTGTCGCGATCGATCATCACGTCCGCGACCGGCGCTCCGTCGGGATAGAACAGTCCGCCGTCGGGACCGAACTCGAGGCACGACGCGTGCGGACTCGACCCTCCGCGGCATCGACGCGCGCGACGATCCGTCGGCTCACACGCCCATCGAACAGCCTGCGCTCCTGCGCGCACGCGGCCGCTCACGACGACGCCGACCGCGAAGCTCCGTTGTCTCAGCGGAGCGTCGGTCTCGACCTCGACTTCGATCACCGTCGCAGGCGCGACGCACGCGACGAGCGTGACCGCGACGACGAGCAACGCGATCGATCGAGCGGTGATCGCGCTCGAAATACGCGCGCAGAGGCGCGCGGTGCTCGTCGCCCGACGCGACGCTGCTGTGACGAGCGAGCGGCGCGAGCCGCGGTCCCGTCGATTCGCTCCGCGATTGCTGCTCATGCGTCGATGTTCGCAGACTGGCTCTCGCGCGTTGGGCGTGTCCGCCTCGATTTTCTCGGGTCGTACGCGGGCCCCTATGTCGCTACTCCAACAGACACACGACCGGCGGGCGCGCGTGGATCTCCGTGTCGAACGCGCTGAATTCACAGGAGTTCGATACGCTCGCCGCATGACTCACGCCCTGCGGCCCTGCGCGAGCTGCGCTCGCCACGTTCGTCACGAGGACGCCGTCTGCCCATTTTGCAGCGCGGTGATGACAGCGATCGACCTCGACGAGCGCGGCGAGAGCCCTTTGTTTCGAGGGCTCTCGCGAGCCTCGTTGCTCGTCGCAGGAGCGCTCACGCTCGCGGCGTGCGGTCGATCGAACAACGACCCGAACATGGCTGCTGCGTACGGAGGACCGCCGTCGGCCGATCCGACGAGCGGCAACGAGCCGCCCCCGGCCGAAGCGACGACGAGCGACGCAGGGCAAGCGGCGCGCGAGGCTCCGCTGTACGGAGCGGCACCGCCGAAGTGACAGCATCGCGAGTCGACGACACAACGGCGCTTCGGGGGCTTCGAGTTCGGGGGATCGACACGCGCGCTTCGGTGAACGGGGCGCTTCCCTCGCGTCGCTTCGGTATTGTACGCACGAGCGATGGATCGCGCTGTTGACTCGCTGTTCGCGCCGTTGACCTTTCGCTGCGGAGTCACCGTAGAGAATCGCGTCGCGCTCGCGCCGCTCACCAACGGTCAGTCGAACGACGACGGGACGTTGGGGCGCGACGAGCTCCTCTGGCTCTGCCGTCGCGCGCGCGGGGGCTTCGGCCTCGTGTCGACGTGCGCGGCGTTCGTGTCGCACGAAGGCAAGGGCTTCGTCGGTCAGCTCGGCGTCGCGACGGACGCGCACGATGAAGGGCTCGCGACGCTCGCGCGATCGCTCGAGATCGAAGTGACGGTCCCGATCGTCCAGCTGTATCACGGCGGGGCGCGTTGCCCGAGCGCGCTCACGGGCGCGCGGCCGTGGAGCGCAGTGGCGGCGCAAGAAGACCCCGCGACGCACCCGGACGCGGCGCGCGCGGGGACGACACACGAAATCGAACGCGCGGTCGAAGACTTCGTCCGCGCGGCGGAGCGATCGAAGCGCGCGGGCTTCGCGGGCGTCGAGGTGCACGGCGCGCACGGATATTTGTTGTGTCAATTTCTCTCGAGACACAACACGCGCGAGGACGGCTGGGGCGGCGCGCTCGAGGGGCGCGCGAGGATCGTTCGCGAGGTCGTTCGAGGCATTCGAGCGCGGTGCGGAGGCGATTTTCTCGTGGGTGTGCGCTTGTCACCCGAGGACTTCGGGTTCGCCGCGGGGATGGACCTCGACGAGAGCGTGACCGTCGCGCGATGGTGCGCGGAGGACGGGGCGGACTTCGTTCACCTCTCGTTGTGGGATCACACGAAGCCAGGGCAGAAGCGCCCGGACGAAGACGTGATCGCGCTCTTCCGACGCGCGCTCCCGAGCGACATCCGCATCCTCACCGCGGGAAAGATCTGGACCCCCGACGAGGCGCGCTCGGTGCTCGCGCGCGGATCGGACATGGTCGCGCTCGGGCGCTCTGCGATCCTGAACCCCGACTGGCCCATGGACGCGCGCACGGACAACTGGGCTCCGCAGCGCGGCCCGATGAGCGCGAGCGAGCTCGCCGCGACGGACATTTCACCGCGCTTCATCGAGTACTTGAAGCGGTTCAAGAACATCGTGCGCGAAGGGTGAGCGGGAGGGAGCTACCATCGCGCCCACCGATGGCGGCGAAGAAGTTCGAGACGGTGATCGTGGGCGCGGGTTCGGCGGGGGCGACGATCGCGGCGCGCGTGACCGAGGACAGCGCGCGCGAAGTGCTGCTCCTCGAGGCTGGGCCCGACTACCCCGACAACGATCGCGCGCCCAAGGAGCTCTTGGACGGCGGTCGCAACGCGAAGTTCACGCACGACTGGGGGCTCAAGGAGCAGCCGATTCCGGGGCAGGTGCTCTTCGAGTTTCCCCGCGGGAAGGTCGTTGGCGGATCGAGCGCGGTGAACACGTGCATCGCGCTTCGCGGCCAGCGCGCGGACTACGACGAGTGGGCGTCGCTCGGCCTGCGCGAGTGGGGGTGGAAGGACTGTCTGCCCGCGTTCAAGCGGCTCGAACGGGACCTGGACGTTCACGACGAGTGGCACGGGAGCGACGGGCCCATCGCGATTCGGCGCCACGCAGAGAGCGAGCTCGGGCCGTGGCAGCGGGCGCTGCTCGGGAGCTGCGAGGAGCTCGGGTTCGAGCGCACACACGATTTCAACGGAGCGCACTCGCGGGGGTACGGGTTGGTTCCGCTCAACAAGGTGGACGGCGTGCGGCAGAGCGTCGCGCGGGGGTACCTCACGCCCGAAGTGCGTCGGCGGCCCAATTTGCAGCTCCGCGCGAACACCATGGTGCGCAGGGTGCTCTTCGAAGGGCGCCGCGCGGTGGGCGTCGAGGTCGAGACGCACGGAGCGATCGAGCGCATCGAAGCCGAGCGCGTGGTGCTCTCGGGCGGCGCGATCATGACGCCGACGCTGCTCGTACGCTCGGGCGTCGGGCCCAAGGAGCGCGTCGAGCGGCTCGGCGTCGCGCTCGTCGCGGACAACCCCATGGTGGGCGCGCGCCTTCTCGATCACCCGGGAACGGTGATCTTCATCGCAGCCAAGACGCAGGCCAACGCGAGCTTTCCGTTGATGCAGTGCATGATGCGCTGCTCGACGCGCGGGGGGCTGTTTCACGACGACGGGCAGGTGCAAGCGGGGAGCTTCTTGTGGCTGCCGAAGTTCGAAGTGCCCTTGGTCTCGTTGATGTTTACCCTGCAAAAACCCAGGGGACGCGCGGGTCGTATCGAGATTACGTCCGCGGACGTCCACCACCGTCCGATGTTGTACGGCAACTTCTTGGACGACCCGTGGGACCGCGGAGCGCTCATCGACGCGCTCGAGCTCTTGTACCTGCTCGCGAACGCGGGGCCGATGAAGGAGCAGACGCTGATGCACTTGCACCCGAGGCCGAGAGCATTTGCGAGGCGCGAGCGATTGGAGACGTTTCTCGAGGGAGCGTGCGGCTCGGGGTATCACCCGTGCGGGACGGTTCCGATGTCGAGCGACGACCGCAGCGAGGAGGGAGCGACCGACGGCCGCGGCCGCGTGCGCGGAACCGAGGGGCTGTACGTGGCGGACGCGAGTCTATTTCCAACGATTCCGAGCGCGAATATTCACCTGCCGACCATCATGGTGGGAGAGCGGTTCGGCGAGTGGTTGAGGGGGATGGAGTAGGCGCCCACGAGTCGTCGACACCCGTTTTCAAGTTCCCCCTCGCGCCTTCTTCACCGCGCCCTTCTTCGCTGCGCGCTTCTTCGCCTTCTTCTCGCTGCCCGCTGCGATCGCGGTGCCCCCGTCGCGCTTCGCGATCCACGAGAGGATCGCGGTGTCCCCGCCGCCCGCTTCGACGATCCGCTCTTTGTGCGTCATCACGCCGGCGCCGTGCTCGTCGTCCCAGTCGCACGAGAGCCCGTAGCCCACGTACGCCACGCCCTCGCGTTCGACCCGCAGGATCGACACGGTCTGCAGCCGCACGCGCGAGGCGATGTTCTCTCGCGTGGCGCCCGCACGCGCGGCCCGATCGCTCTTGGCGAGCGCGTCGAGGATCCGCTCGCGCATCGCCGGAGCGTCGCGAAACACACGCTCGTACGCGGCGCGCTCGGCCTCGGTGATCGCCGCGCCTTCGTCGATCACCGCGTCGCCGCCGATGGACACGAGCACCTCTGCGCGACGCGTGACGGTCCCGCTCGGTGAGCGCTCGTCCCACGCTTCGAGCCGCGCGCTCACTTCGCGGTCGATCGCTGTCAGCAGTGGAATCTCCATCGGACCGAAGCGTACACCGCCGCTTTGACGCGCAGACGAAACTCTGGTTCACGAACGGGGCACGCGTGGCGCAACACCCATCGACCGCACCGGAGGCTCGCTGTTCGCGGCGCGCGGCGCTCTCGCTCGGAGCGCTCGCTGGGTGTCACACCGTCACGCCGACGTCGCTGATCCTCCCGAGGCACTGCCCCGAGCCCTCGCGGCTCGAGCGAGAGAAGATCACGTCGCTGCCGTACGAGAAGGACTCGTTTCCGATGGGCGCGATGGCGGGGGACGTGGCCCACGATCGCGCGGTGTGTTGGACGCGGTTCGTCCCGCGCGCGCGCGCGTCGACGCACGGGCTCGCGCTCGTCGTGCTCGAGATGAACGGTGATTCATCGCGCGTCGCGTTCGAGGGCCCGGTGGCGGTCGACGACGCGGGGTTCGTCGCGCACACGGTCGAGCGGCTCGCGCCCGGCCAGCGCTATCGCTACGCGTTCGTCCGCACCGAGCGCGGGGTCCCCGTCGCGCGCGGCGCCGCGGGGCGCTTTCGCGCTGCGGTTCACCCCGACTCGACCGAGCCCCTCTCCTTCGGGGGAACGTCCTGCACCAGCGCCCAATTCGGCCACGAGTTCGACACCCTGCGACGCGCGGCGCTGTGCGGCGAGCTCGACTTCTTCTTGCACGCGGGCGATCACGTGTACGCCGACGAAGCCCACACGCTCGACGAGTATCGCGCGGTGTACGAGCGCACGTTCGCGCGGACGGGGCTGCGCTCGCTCCACGAGAGCACGAGCCTCTATGTGTGCTGGGACGACCACGAAGTGCAGAACAACTGGGAGGGCGAGACCGTCGACCAAGAGCGGTTGCGCGCGGCGCGAAGGGCCTTCTTCGAGCACCACGCGTGGAGCGGAGGTTGGCAGCGACCGAGGCGCTTGTACGAGCGATTTCGCTGGGGACGCACCGTGGAGCTCTTCATGCTCGACGCGCGCGGAGAGCGCCGACCGAGCACGCGACGAGGCCCCGACGCGCAGTACCTCTCGAACGAACAGCTCCAGTGGCTCATCGAGGGCGTGCGGAGCTCGCCCGCCCGCTTCAAGTGCGTGCTCAACTCCGTGCCCATCACGCGCTTCGGGGGGCTCTTCGCGCTGGCCGAGTCCGACCGATGGCAGGGCTATCCCGCGCAGCGAGCGCGGCTGTTGCGAGCGCTCGAAGGCGTGCGGGGACTGTGGTTTTTGTCTGGTGATTTTCACTTCGGGAGCTTCGGCTACGTCGAGCCTCGCGGCCCGCACGCGCGGACGATCGAAGTGCTGATGGGCCCCGGAGGACAGATCCCCAACCCCATCGCGAGCACCGTCGAGCCACCACAATTCGAGTTTGCGACGAGCGAGTCGAACTGGGTTCGCTTCGACGCCGACGCGCAGCGCGGCGCGATGCGCGCGACGTTCTTCAACGAGTCCGGAAGAGAGCTCTGGTCGAAGCTCGCGTGAGCGTCGATCAGTACTCGGGGCCGCGGCTGTCGCGGAGCACCTCGGCCGCGCGGGGCCAGGTGGCTTGTGTAGCGTCGCCGTTCCAGTGCGTGACGCGGCTGCCGCCGCGGGAGACTTCGCGCACCGAGTTGATCGCCTCTTGGTGCGGCGCCGTGTGAACCCACGCGAACATCGACGCCTCGTCGCGCCAGACCGTGAGCGTCCTGCCCGTCGCGCAGCGCTGCGAGCCTCCAAACGACACCGCCACGAGCCCCGGCGCGGTCGCCAGCGTCGGCATGATCCCGCCCATCAACGCTTGAAATCGTTGCCGCGCCGCGAGCGTCGCGAGCGAGCGGATCCGCGTCGTGCTGAGCACGTACGAGCCCGGCGCGAGTCGCCCCGACGCGTCGACGCCCGAGCCCTGCAGCGGCTCGCCCGCGAAGTCCGGCTCGAGCCCGCCCGTCTCGCACGAGGGGTCCTCGGTCGACGCGTCGGCTACGATCGCAGCGTCGTTCGAACGCGCATCACCAGCGCCCGCTGCGTCGCCTGCGTCGCCGTTGGCCGGCGCGACGCCGCACGCCGCGAGGGCCGCGGCCACGAGGGGGATCGATACGTATTTCATATTGTTTTTCATCGGTGTATTTGTTTATTGGGGTGTGTTTTCGAAACGCAGAGCCGCGCGCTTCGTGGCTCAATGGCAGGGCCGCGCGCTCCCGAAGAGCAGCGACTCGAAGCGGCGATTCAGGCGCGGCGACTCGAAGCTCGGGGCCATCGCGTAGGCGGTCACGTCGACGCACTCGCCGAGCGCGCGACCGGCGCCGATCGTCGCGAGCCAGCGCTCCTGGCCAGGGCCCATCGCGACGCGCAGATACGCGTAGCTCCCGGCGACGAGGCGCTCGCGAACCGCGCCGCGCAAGTGTTCGGGCGGCGCGAGGGGACGCGCGAGCGAGCGAAGCGGGTTGCCAGCGACCGACGGGCGCGCTCGGGATCCAGCGTCGCCCGCGGACCGACCGCGCGCGCTGAACGACAACGACACGGCGACGACGAGCCAAAACGCAAGCGTGGCGAGCGCGCGGCGCACGCGCGCCGTGCGAACCGAAGAACGAAGCATCGGAGCACTCCTCGGAGATCGAGTGATGGGCGTCGCGGTGCGTGCATCGACCGCGGCGTCGCTGCCGAGAGCGCGAGGCGTGCTCGCCTGCCGTCTCGTTCAGCGCGTCGTAGTCTCCGGACGCGTCGGTGGTGTTCACGCGCCGAGACGATTCGTCGTACGCGTCGCTCGGCTCCCCTCCACAACGAGCACAAAGGTTCGTACGCTCCGCGCGCTGTGAGCGACCGTTCGATCCGCTACGAAGTCTCGTTCGACACAACTCGTCACCTCGTCCGCGTTCGCGCGACGATCGCGGGACCGCTTCCCGAGCCGCTGACGCTGCAGATGCCCGCGTGGACGCCGGGGTCCTACCTCGTTCGCGAGTACGCTCGACACGTCGAGGGGCTGCGCGCCTCGGTCCGCGAGAAGCACTGCGCCGCGCGAAAGACCGCGAAGGACACGTGGATCGTCGCCCACGGCGGCGCGAGCGAGCTCGTCGTCGAGTACAGCGTCTACGCGCACGAGCTCACGGTTCGCACCAATCACGTGAGCGACACGCACGGGTACTTCAACGGCGCCGCGACGTTTCTGCGCCCCGTCGAACAAGGCGGCTTCGACTGGGACGCGCTGCCGATCGAGCTCGAGCTGCACAAGCCCGACCCCTCGTGGTCCATCGCGACGGGGCTGCCCCGCGCCGAAGGCCGCGGAGAAAACGTCTTTCGCGCGAAGGACTTCGATCAGCTCGTCGACTGCCCCGTCGACGTCGGCGTCCACGAGAGGCACGAGTTCGTCGTCGAGAACAAGCCGCACGCGATCGTGCTGTGGGGCTCTCCCAACCGATGCGACCGCGAGAAGCTCGTGCGCGACGTCACCAAGATCGTCCAGACCGAGTCGGCGATGTTCGGCGGGCTCCCGTACGACAACTACCTGTTCTTGCTGCACCTCGCGCCCGGCGGCCGCGGAGGACTCGAGCACGAAAACAGCACCGCGCTCCTCGCGTCGCCCGACGCGTTCGACACCGAGTCCGCGTACGACGATCTGCTGTCGCTCTTCGCGCACGAGTTTTTTCACCTGTGGCAGGTCAAGCGCACGCGCCCCTCGGGCCTGCGTCCGTACCGCTACGACCGAGAGAACTACACGCGGATGCTGTGGCTCTTCGAGGGAGGCACGAGCTACTACGACTGGCTCACGCTGCGTCGCGCGGGGCTCGTGAGCCCCAAGAAGTACCTCGAGCACCTCGCCGGAGAAATCGCACGGCTCGAAGACACGCCGGGCCGCTTCGCGCAGACCGTCGAAGAGGCGAGCTTCGACGCGTGGGTGAAGCTCTATCGCCCCGACGAACACTCGGTGAACAGCACGGTCTCGTACTACTTGAAGGGCGAGATCGTCTGCGCGCTCATCGACCTCGAGCTCCGCGCGCGAAGCAAGGGGAGCAAGTCGCTCGACGACGTGATCCAGTACGTGTGGCGCGAGTTCGGGTCGCACGCGAAGGGCATCCCCGAAGACGAAGTCGAGCGTGTATTCGCTGCGGCGACGGACATCGACTGCAGCGACCTGATCGACGCGATGGTGCGCAGCACGCAGCCGCTCGCGTACGACGAGCACCTCGCCAAAGTGGGCCTGACCCTCCGCGCCAAGGGCGCGCGCGGCGCGGCGCTCGGCGTTCGGACGCGCAGCGAAGGGGGCAAGGTCGTGCTCGCGAGCGTCCTTCGAGACTCCGCGGCAGAGCGCGCAGGGCTCAGCCCCGGCGACGAGCTGATCGCGATCGATGGAAGGCGCGTGGACGACGGCTCGCTTCGACGACGGCTCGACGCGCGCAAGCCAGGCGAGAGCGTCGAGGTGCTCTTCGCGCGACGCGAGTGGGTCAAGAGCGCGACGGTGATCCTCGCGGAGCCGGCCCCCGACGGGTACGAGATCCTCCCTGCGACCCACGCGTCCGACGCGAGCAAGGCGCTCGGCGCGGCGTGGCTCGGGCCCGAAGGCGCGGCGTTTTGGAGCGCAAAATCGTGAGCGAAACGAAGCCAACCGACCGCGTCGCCCTGGGCTCGACGCCGACGCTCTCGGCCAAGGGGCCGTCGATCTCGAAGACGGTGCAGACGCACCTCGTGTTTCCCGAGCACGCAAACGCGCTCGGAAAGGCGTTCGGCGGGCAAGTGATGGCGTGGATCGACCTCGTCGGAGGGATCTGCGCGATGCGGCACACAGGAGGCCTCGCGGTGACCGCGAGCGTCGACGACCTGCAGTTCGAGCAGTCCCTCGCGATCGGCGACATCGCCGTGGTCGAGGCGCGCGTGAACGCGACGTTTCGAACGTCACTCGAAGTGGAGGTCAGCGTCTGGGGCGAATCGCTGCAGACCCGCGCGCGATGGCTCTGCGTGAACGCACGAATGACGTTCGTCGCGATCGACGAGCACGCCAAGCCGAGGTCGGTGCCGCCGCTCGTTCCCGAGAGCGACGATGACGTCGCGCGGATGAAGGCCGCGCAAGAGCGCCGCAACGAGCGCCTCGCGAAGCGCAAACGATAGCCACCGCGCTCAGGGGATCGCGACGAGATGCACCGCGCTCGGGTCGACGAGGTCGCTCTCGGGCGCGCCGCACTGAGACCAACGGTTGCCGCCCCAACAGAACACACGGTCGTCGTTTGTGAGCGCGCAGAGCTGATCGAAGCCGCCGCCGATGCTCACGAAGAAGGGCGTCGGACCGGTGAAGCCCGAGACGGTCGAGCGCGCTCGGTCGGTCCCCGCGGAGATGCACGTGCGCGTGTACGAAGCGCCCGCGCAACGAATGGCGCCTGTGTCGCTGATCGAAAACACGGTGGGCCCGACCATGGCGACCGCTGTGTTTCCGCTGCCGAACGCGGGATGAATTTGTGGGTCCGGAAGGCTCACGTCGGTCCCTGCGACGGCGTCCACGAGGTGGCCTTCGTTGCTGCCCCAACAGGAGATCGATCCGTTGGCGAGCAGCGCGCACACGCTCGCGTGTTCGACGGCGATGCTCGATGCGTTGGTCACGGTCGGGAGCGCCGTTGGGCGGAGGATCAACTGCACCGCGCTGTCTGGCGGATCGCCCATGAGCCGACCGAAGCGCGCGCTCTGAACGCCTCCCCACACGAGCACGCCGCCCGAGGGCGTCACCGCGAAGCCTGCATTTCGAAAGGACACTTGCACGCGCGCGTTGGCGAGCGCCGCGATCGCGCCCTCGCTCGGAAACCGCACCGCGGGCATGTCCGCTCCGTCCGCGACAGCGCCGTCGAAGCGCGTCCCGAACGAGTGAACCTCGCCGTTGGACCAGTGAATGAAGTACGCGCCGTTGACCGTGCTCAACGCGGTGATGCGCGCGCTCGATGGAGCAGTCACCCCGCGCACACGGCTCGGCCGCGTCACGATCAGCCCTGGCTCCTCGGTGTTGAGCGTCCCCGACGTGTAACCCCAGCAATACACCTCGTCGCCTGCGGTGAACCCGCAGGTGGTGCCTCGCCCCACGGTGATCCCCGCGAACCGGAGCGGCGCGCCTGCATCGGCCATCGGCGACGCGATCGGCGCTGGCGCGGCGATGCCGGTGCCTCCGCCGCCGTCGCGCGGAGCCGTTGCGAAACCACGGCCGAGCTGCCCCGATTGGTTGTCACCCCAGCAGAGCACTTCGCCGTTCGATCGTCTGCGAACGCACGTGTGATCGTAGCCCACCGCGAGATCGAGCGTCGGGCAGCGCCCACCGGGACACCCCGAGCCACCGTCGCTGGCGACATCCACAATGTCGTTCGCGTCGCTCGCGTCGCTGCTGACGTCGCTCGCATCGCGAACGTCTCGTTCAGCGTCCGTCGCGATGTCCGTGGTCACCGCGTCGGGCGCATCGGACGCGTCGAAGTGCAGCGACGCGTCGGGACCGTTCGACACCATGCGCTCGGTTCCCGGAACGAACGGAACGAGTCGGTCGCTCGATACGCGCTCGGGCTCGCATCCGCGCTCGGTGCACACGAGGCCGCGCGTCGCGCAGTACGCGACGCCTCCGTTGCCGCACGCCTTCGGCAAGAACATGTTGAACGCCAGCGACCGGCCTGGCTGAAACGCAAGCAGCGCGCGACGCTCGAGCACCACGGTGTCGCTCGTTCCGGGAGCGAGCGCGCTCACCCGCACACGAACGAGCGAGCCCGCGGGACGCCCAGCGCGCTCGGTGATCACGAACGAGAGGGGAAGACAGTGCCGTCGCCCTTCTTCTCGGCAGCCCTGATCGGCGCGACCCGCGACCACAAATGGCTCGTCCTGCGGTACAGCGCCGTCCATGTCGGGACTCACCGCGACGCGAAGCTCTTGCGTCTCTGCGGGAATGCTCAGATCCGTGTCGATCACGACAAGGATCGACGTCGCCTCGCGGCGACACGAGGGGGCGAGCGTTGTGCATGCGCACAGCAGCGCGAGCGCCCCACGGTGGAGCCGGGTGCGCCTCGAGCGCCCCGCGTTGGTCCCAGAGAGCGACACGGCGTGACTGTTCACCGAAACGCGCGAGACCGCAATCGCCTGACAGTTGTCGTCGAAGAGTCAGAGCGCGTCGTTCGCTGCTATCTTCCTCCAGACAGCCCGCGGCTCCGATGCCAATTCCAACGGACTCAGAGAGAATCGGCACCACGATCGACGGCAAGTACCGCGTCGAATCGTTGCTCGGAAAGGGCGGGATGGGCACGGTCTTTCGCGCCGTTCACGCGTGGACTCGGAGGCCCGTCGCGCTCAAGGTCCTGCAGCCCCAGTACGCAGAGAACGACGCGGTCGTCCTGCGCTTTCTCCGCGAGGCTCGCGCAGCGGCGTCGTTCAGACACCCCAACGTCGTCGAAGTGCTCGACATGGGCCCGCTGCCCGAGGGCGGGGCTTACATGGCCCTCGCGTTTCTCGACGGAGAGCCCCTCTCGAGCCTGCTCGATCGACGAAAGACCCTCACGATCGAAGAGGCGTTGACCACGCTCGTTCCAGTGATGCGCGCGATCGCGATCGCGCATCAACGGGGGATCGTTCACCGGGACATCAAGCCCGACAATCTCTTTCTCGCGCGCAACGACGACGCGGCCGTCGTCCCGACGCTCCTCGATTTCGGCATCGCGAAGGTCCCGTCGGACTCGGTCCGCTCGACCACCACGGGCGTGATCTTCGGAACGCCGCAGTACATGTCCCCCGAACAAGCGCGCGGCCTCTCGGACATCGACGGACGCGCGGATCAGTGGTCCTTCGCCGCGGTGTGGTTCGAGTGCCTCACGGGCGCGCCTCCGTTCGAAGGCGCCGTTCCCACGGCGATCATCGGAAGGATTCTGTCCGAGACCCCGAGGCCCCTCGTGTCGGTGCGGCCCGATGTTCCCGCGGGGTTCGCCGCAGCGATCGATCGAGCGCTCTCGCCAGACCGCGCGGCGCGCTTCGCGACCATGGACGAGTTCATCGCGGCCCTCATCGCGGCCGCGAGCGACGCAGGCGTCCACGTCGATCCGAACCTCACGGTCGCGCCGCGCATCGCGGACGCTCCCGAGCGCACAGACCACCACCGCGCGGTCGAGAGCGCCGCGACGATCGCCGCGACGTCCGAGTCGTTTTCTGCCGAAAGACTCAGCGAAAATCCACAGTCGATCGCGGCTCGACGCTCTCCGCGCGCGCTCGTCCTGAGCGTCGTAGCGCTCTCGTCCGTCGTCGCCGTGGCGCTCGCAGCATCGCGGCCTCCCCCCAATCAAGCAACGACCCGCGGACAGCCCGCGTCGATCGTCGCCGAAGACGCCGCGAACCGCGATCCGTCCACTGCCCCGTTGATCGTCGCTCCCCTGGCAGCCGCGAGCGACGCAGGAACCGCAACGCGCGAGGCGACGCAGAACCTTCCCGACGCAGCGCTGCCCTCCTCTGCGCGATCGAGCCGCGTCGCAACGGGACTGCGAAGCGCGGGCCACTCGGCAGAGACCGTCGCCGCGCATCGAACAGCGCCCCGCGCCGACGCAGGTCGCGCGCACGCAGCGCACGCAGACGCTCCGCAAAGCTCCACGCAGACGATCGGCGTCTCGGCCACGTGGTAATCGTGAGGCTGTCGCGTTTTCTCGAAGCAGCGGCGGTGTGCCATGCTCCGTCGCGGATCGACCCATGCAGACGAGAGCGATCGACGCTTTGACGATTGCGCGCACCGCGGCGCTCTGCGTGGCGGCGCTGGCGCCGTGCGTCGCGCACGCGCAACAAGCACCATCCGAAGCGCGTGCAAATTCACCGGCGAACATCGCGCCGAACGCAGACGAACTCCAGGCGCGAGAGGCCTTCGAGCGAGGCGTGGCCCTGGCGCGCGACGAGCGTTGGGCAGAGGCGCTCGAGGCGTTTCGGCGTTCGCGCGCGTTGGCGGCGCGGCCGAGCGCGGCGTTCAACATGGCGAGCTGCCTCGTGCGGCTCGGGCGCGCGATCGACGCGGTCGCGTCGTTCGAAGACTACTTTCGACTGGTGACCGATCCCCAGCAAGAAGGCGCTCGCTACGCGGACGCGCAGCGACAGATGGCCGCGACACGACAGACCATCGCCTCGGCGACGGTCACCGTCTCGCCGCCCGACGCCGTGATCACCGTCGACGGACTCGAAGCGCCAGGCGCCGGCGCGACGCGACGAATCGCCCTCGATCCCCGGGCGCACCGCATCGTCGTGAGCGCGGCGCGGCACGAGTCGTTCGTGACCGAAGTCGCTCCGTCGCAAGGCGAGCGACTCACGATCGCGGCGGCGCTGCGTCGCATCGGGAGCGCGTCGCTGTCGGTCACCGCCACGCCGTCGAACGCCACGCTCTTGATCGACGCGCAACCCGCGCGGCTCGCAACGGCGCTCTCGCTCGTCGAAGGCCGGCACAACGTGGTCGTGAGCGCCGCCGAACACGAGCAACACACACAATGGGTGACCCTCGTCGCAGGCGACGCGCGCTCGGTGCACGTCGATCTTCGCCCGGCTCGCCGAGGGGGGACCGTCTTGCAATCACCGTGGCTCTGGACCGGCGTCGCCGTGGGCGTCGCAGCGGTCACGACCGCGGTGGTCCTCGGCGTCGTCCTCTCGCAGCCGCCCGCCCCCTACGACGGAACCACGGGCCGCGTCTTTCAAGGCCTGAGCGACCGCGGAGCGCCGTAGCCAACGATTCGCAGCGTTCAGCCTGGCGGCCAGCCGTGCTGACGGCCCGCGAGCAGGTGCACGTGCAAGTGATGGACGGTCTGACCGCCGTCGTTGCCGGTGTTGATCACCGTTCGATAGCCGTTGTCGGCGACGCCGAGCTCGACGGCGATCTTCGCGACCGCGCGGAGGCAATGCCCGAGCAGCGCGCTCTGCTCGTCCGTCGCGTGCGCGAGCGAAGCGATGTGAACCTTGGGAATCACCAGGACGTGCACAGGGCTCTGCGGATGCAGGTCGTGAAACGCGAGCACGTGTTCGTCCTCGAAGACGATCTTCGCGGGGATCTCTTTCGCGACGATCTTGCAGAAGATGCAGTTGGGTTGCATGAGCTCGTCGAGCGTACCACCGAGGCATTTCGCGCGCGCACGGCCGTTCGATGTCCCAGCCCGATCGCGCGATGACGGGAGACAGCGAGCGTTGTTTCGCGGCGCAATCGTCCGACGCGCGGTAGGTTACGCCCCCACGTACCGGTCTCTCATGCGCGCGCCACGAACCATCGCAGCGATCTTCGCGCTCGGCGCCATCGCGAAGAGCCCCGACGCGCTCGCACAAGAGGCCGCGACCGCGACGCCGTCGCAGCCCATGCTCGAGCCGACCCGACGCGAGCGGCTCGTGTCCGTGCACATCGAGCCAGCGCTGACCGGCGAGGACCCCTGGGCGCGCGTCGCGATGCCCCGCGGCGTGCTGGTCGACGACGACGCCCTTCGCGCAGCGGTCGATCGCGCGGTCGCCTCGGGGACGTTTGCGGACATCCGCGCCTCGGTCCGCACGGTCCCCGAGGGAATCGAGCTCGTGCTCCGCGGCGAACGCCGGACGCGCATGACCGAGGTGCGCATCGAGGGCATCGACCAGCGCGCCCTCGAGGCGGTGCGCGCGGACTTCTCGATCGCGTCGATGGCGTGGGTCACGCAGCAGCAGCTCGACGAAGCGTGCGGTCGCGTCGTCGAGGGCTACAGGCTCGCGGGCTATCGAACGGCGACCGCGCGCGCCCTCCGCGAGCCGACGAGAGACCCGGACTACGTGCGCGTCCTCGTGACGGTGAGCGAGGGGCGCCCGACGCGCCTCGCGAGCGTCCGGCTGTTCGCGCCCGAGATCGACCGAGAGTTCGGCCCGCGACTTTGTGATTCGCTAACGCTGTGGCCGACCGCGGTCACCGAGCGAGAGGCGGCCTGTCGTCCGATCGTCGGCAGCGGCGAGATCGCCGAGGGCCGAACGGTGCGCGCAGTCAGCGAGCAGATGACCGCGGCGGTCCGGCGGCTCGGGTACTACGGGGCGAGGCTCGATGAGCCGTCGCTCGTTCCGATGCGCGAGCTGAGGAGCGGCGATCCGAGGGTCGAGCTCCGCTTCACAGCGACGCTCGGGCCGCAGTACACGATCGCGTTCGAGGGCGTCCGACGCGGCTCGACGAGCGACCTGCGCGAGGCGCTTCGACTCGACGACGAACGAACGCTCGACGAGGCCACGCTCGGCACGCTCGAGACGCGCGTGCGCGACTGGTACGCGCGCCGCGCGCTCTCGGACGCGCAGGTCCAAGCGCGCATCGAGCGCATCTCCGCGAACGCGAGCCGCATCGTCCTTCGCGTCAACGAGGGCGAGCCCGTCTACGTGCGCACGGTGTCCTTCTCGGGCGCGCGCGCGATCGAGTACGGGACTTTGCGCGAGATCCTCGATGAGCATTTGCGCGCTGAATTGCCAGGCGGATCGATCTTCACAGCGCCGACCGACGCGCAGGCGCGGAGCGTCGACGACGTGCGCAACAGCGTCGCGCGCGGACCGAGGATGCCGCTCGTGCTCCACCCCGAGCGGACGTTCGTCGCAGAGGTGTACCAAGAAGCCGCGCGACGAATGGCCTCGCGGTACCGCGAGCTCGGCTACCTCGACGCGACGGTCGAGCTCGACGGAGAGCCGCAGCGCGACCGCGACGAAGCGGGTCGCCCCGTGTGGGACGTGACGTTTCGCGTGGTCGAGCGCTCGCGCGTCTCGCTCACCGCGGTGCAGTTCGACGGAAACAACCGGCTCCCGTCGGCCGAGCTCGCGACGCGCGGCGCGATCCGCGTCGGCGGCGCGCTCTCGTTGGCCGAGGTCGCCGCCGCGCGCGATCGGCTCGCCGAGCACTATCGCGAGAGCGGCTACAACTATGTCCGCGTGGGCTCGGTGATCGATCGATCGCCGGACGGGGCCAACGCGCGCGTTCGCTTCGTGATCACCGAGGGCCCGCTCGTGCGCGTGACGCGCGTCGAGATCCGCGGCCTGCGATCGATCGGACGGGCGCTCGTGTACGACCGACTCGCGCTGCGCGAAGGCGAGGTCTTTCGCCCGTCGCTCGCGCGCGAGTCGCAGCGAAGGCTCGGAGAGCTCGGGTACTTCTCGGCCGTGACGGTCTCGCTCTCCGAGCCCGACGTCGAGTCCTCGGTCAAGACGCTGGTCGTGCAAGTCGCGGAGGCGGGCGGAAGCCTCGAAGCCCGCGGCGGAGTGAGCGCGTGGGAGCTCCTTCGCGGGAGCGTCCAGTGGACGCGCCGCAACGTGCTCAACTCGAGCATCTCGATGACGGCGTCGCTGCAAGCGGGCGTCGTCGCGCCGATCGCGGCGTTCGCAGATCCGTCACTGTTTCCATCGCTCGCAGGTCTTCAGTGGTGGGAGCGACTCCGCGGGCGGGCCGCGCTGTCGCTACAGTTTCCGCCACTTCGAACGCTGGGCACCGACTTTCGGCCGGGCGTTGATTTCTCGCTGTCGCGCTCGGTGGACCTTCAGTTCGCGATCAACGGCGTCGACCTCGCCGCATCAACACTGATTCGCCCCAACAGGATCGTCACGATCACTCCGCTTCTCGATTTTCAGGTGAACAACCTGCAGCTGTTCAACGGTGACTCGATCGAACAGCTCCTGCTCACCCTGCCGCCAGTCGAACAGGTTCGCCTGGGCCGTTTGCTGCTGTTGCCGCGCGGAACAACGTTGCTCAGCTCGATTCGTGTGTCGCTCGCGATCGACCAACGCGATCAGGTCTTCAACCCCCAGCGCGGAACGTTTATCTCGGTGCTCGGTGAGTTTGTCGGGATTCTCGGCTACATCCCGCCGAACACGACGACGCGATCGCCACCACCGGGCAACACGCTTCGCACGACGCTGACCTTCGCCGGATACATCACGCCAGTGTCTTGGCTCACGCTCGCGACGAACGTCCGCGTCGGCGCGAACTTCACGTTCGACTCCTGCAACACCGTCACGTACCCGAATCGTCAGTATTTTCTCGGAGGAGCCGAGTCGTTGCGCGGCTGGCTGCAGGACTCTGTCATTCCCGCGGATGTGCTGACGCCTCCGTCGACGAGCGGCTGCTCGAACATCCCGACCGCAGCACCCAGCATGAACGCGGTGTTGCTATCGCAACGCAGCGGCGACGCGTACGTGCTGCTCCGCCAAGAGCTGCGGTTTGCGATTGGAAGTTCGGGCGTGGGCATCAACCTGTTCGTCGACGTCGGCAACATTTGGAAGGACCTGCGAAACGTCTTCACTGTGTTTCGCCTGCAAAGCTCGCCCGGAATCGGCATTCGGTACGTCACTCCGATCGGGCCCGTTGGCATCGATCTCGGCTTTCCCAACCCGTACTCGTGGCCGCTTCCCGCGCCGGTCGTGTCCTTCTCTTTCAGCAGCGCCTAGAGCGGCTCCGCCTTCTGTTGGCTACACGCCACGCAAACATCCCAGGATATTTCCCAAGAGATCGCTCACTGCGTGTAGTCCTTCCAACGGGGCGTCGCGATCGCGCGCTACTCGCGGCGCACGAGCTCGCAGCGCACGTGGTACGCGTCGAGCGCGAAGCCCGACTCGTCGTTGTGCGCGACCACCGCGACGAACCCGTCGGCTGCGGGCAACATCGCCGGCGCGCCGAGCACCGTTCCGAACACGGGGACCACGTTGCGTCGCAGCATCGGCTCACCCGACGGCGGAATCCACGCGAGGTGCGACTCGACCGAGTTGCCCGAACGATCGCCGATCACGAGCGCGTACGACACGCCGTCGCGCGCGTCGAGGCCCGCTGCGTAGCGCGCTCCGCCGAGAAACGGCGGCTGCGCGAACCACAATCGCGGGTTTCCGAGGGCGACTCTGCGCGCGCTGACGGGGAGGCTCCCGATCGCGACGCCGCGTGTCCCGACCCACTGCGCGAGCTCGACGTTCGAGCCGCGCGCCACCGCGCTGAACGGGTACTGCGCGAAGCCCGTGCGCTCGGGCGCGCTCACAGGCAGCAATCGATCGTCGAGCGTGACGAGCATCTGCACCGCGGGCTCTTCACCGTTGGGTCCGACGCCCGGCAGCGGCCGGTGCAAGAGCGCTGCGACGGGGCCTCCCTCGCCCGTGGGCAACAGCCTCATCGCGCCGCCGACGCGTTGTGTCCATGTCGTCTCGGCGGTCTTGTCTCCCTGGCGATCGAAGCGATACGCGCGGACGCTCCCGTCGAGCGCGCCCGCGAGGAGCACCGCGCCGTCCGCGCGCTCCGTGGCCGTGGCCCACACGACGCGATTGCGCGGCTGTCCTTCGGGCGCGTCGGGCAACGCGACGAGCTCTCTCGCCGCGGACTGCGCTCCCGCCGCGTCGAACGAGAGCGCGAAGAAGGCGCTTCCCACCGCGGCAAACACCAGCGTCTTGTCGGGCAGCGCCGCGATCGCGAGCGGAACGACCTCGCCCGCCCGCCCGCTGACGGCGAGCGTGCCCACGGCTCCCACGCGCCGAAGGTCTTCGCCGACGCGCGCGATCCTCGCGACCGAGCCGCCGTCACGCTCGCTGCGCCACTCGCGCCACACGAGCACGAAGCGCGCGTCCCCTCGCGCGCCGCCGAGCAGAGGCCTCGCGAGCACAGATTCGCCAAGGTTTTGTGCAGGCGACGCGTTGGCGCTGATCCTTCGCGTCTCGACGTTGCGGCACAATGGCTCTCGCGCTTGCGCGCGCGCGTCGCCGACCGAGAGGACCACCGCGCCCACGAGGGCAAACACACTCGCGCGTCTCATCGTGCACCTCCCGCCGCCGGCCTCGAACCATTTTGATTTGTGGTGCTCGCAGCGCTCGCCGCGCACGTCCCTCGCTGAACGAGCCACTGGAGCTGCCCGTTCGGCAGCGCCTTGGCGAACACGACCGCGACGCCGTTGCCGACCGCGTGTCCTTCGCCGAGCGTCGTGATCGCGCTCGTGTCGTTGGGGATCGAGAGCGCGAGCGATCGCAGCGCTCCGTCCGCCCCGTGCGTCGTCACCGCAAAGGGCAGCCACGGCATGTCGTCCACGTTCGACGGAAACCCCGGCGTCGCGGTAAACGTCAGCGAATCCGCGCTCGACGAGGTCATCGAGAGAAAGCGCCCGCCGCCGCCCATGTAGCCGAACACCGAGCGCAGATCGCGAAGCGCGCTGCCGTCGACGCGACCTGCGCGAAGGGTGTTGCGGTCGAACCAGAACAACGTGAGCACGCGGCCCGACACGGCGAGCGCGCCGCCTGTTCCGCCGATCGACAATGGGTCTGCAAAAACGCTAGCCGTCGGGCGCCTCGCCGCGAGCGCGCGCGGGCTCGCGTCGAAGGTCAACACCGTCCGTACGAGCGCCGTATTGATGCTCCCTCGTCCGAGCAGCACGTGCACCGTGCTTCCGACGGACACGGCGTCGAGCACGTCGATCGAACCGCGCGCGCCCTGCGAAGAGAGCGGCTCGGTGAGCGTCACGCTCCGCGTCGATCCGAGCGGCAAGAACTCGAGCGTCTCGCCAGTCCCCGGCAGATACCGAACGAACGCCAACCCCGCGCCCCCGCGCACGAAACGCCCGCTGCGGATGTATCCGTCTCCAATTCGCAGCGCGCGAATGTTCGGCCCAACTCCCGCGAACAGCACGCGATCCGCTGAGTCGAGCGCCACGGGCAGCCCTCGGTACAAGCCCACGTCGACGATGTGCGACGAGCTGTCGCTCGATTGCGCCAGCGTTCCCAGCGGCTGCACTGTGCCGTCGGGGCGCGCGGCGACCGCGACGTACTCGCGATGCGACGCGTCGATGCGACGGTGCGCGAAGAGCGCCACGCGTCCGTCGGGCAACACGATCGAGCGCCACGATTGTCCCGCGGTCGAGTCCTCGCCCTCGGGAACGTGCGACGAGAGGATCGCCGAGGTCCCCGTCGCGGTGCACCGAGGCGTCGCCCCTGGATTCTCTGCGGTCGCGAGCGGGTCGCTCGGCACCGCGGGCTCTTGCAGCATCGTCGCGGTGGGCAGCGACTGCGCGCTCGCCTCGCGGGTCGCGTCGCACTGCACAGCGACCATCCCGAGCACCGGCGCTCCGTCGTCCGCGCGGCCGTCGAGCAGCGTCCAGATCGAGCTCCCCTCGCTCGCCGCGACCGTGCGCGACGAGCGGAGTCGAATCGACGCAAGCGCTGCAAATCGCCCCACGAACGCGCCCTGCGCGTCGGAGAGAGACACGTTGACCGAGCCCGTCGCGTCGTCCGCCATGTGCGAGAGCGTCACGGCGCCGACGAGGTCGTCTCCCAATCGAACGAGCGAGACGTCCGTGTCGCTCGAGGACGCAAACGTCGCGAGCGAGCTCGGGGCCACGCCCTCCTCTGCGCCGAGCGGCTTGACGCGAATCGTGCTCGAGTACGGATCCATCGCGGCATACCCCAGCAACGTCGCCCGAGGCGTATCGACGAGCGAGGGCGACAGCACGTCGGTCGCGACCGGGCTCGGCGCGGCGTCTCCCGCGGCGTACATCACAGCGCTCCCGTCCGGACCTCGCGCGGCCTCGAACGCCACGCGCGTCGAGCTGCCCGCGAGCAGCGCTGGTGCGCGCGAAAACGACGGAAGGCCTTCGATCGCGCGCGCTCGCTCGGTCCACGCGCCCGCGACGTCGTCGACCGTGAGCAACGCTCGTTGTGCGTTGATCGCGCTTCCGCGAAGGACCGCGAGGACAGCTCGACCGTTTGCGACACTCAGCGCAGGAGCGCCGAAGCCCCGGGAGTTCGCGAGGCTCGCGAGCTCCACCGCGCCCTGAAGCGGTCCGCTCGCGATCGCAGCGCGCGTCCCGGGCCACGGCGCGTTGGCTCCGTCGGCGCCGAGCTTCATCACGACGATGCGCTCTCGGTCGCTCTCGGGGCCCGGGCCCGCGGGCACATCGCGAAACGCCAGCAAGAATCCGCCCGAAATCGCGGTCAGCGCAGGCGCGCTCGGCGCCGTCGCGCCCGCGACGACCCGCGGCGATCCCGAGGGCGCGCCGTTCGCTCCGAGCGCGAGGACGCTCAACGTCTGCGCGCCCGCGCGATCGCGAGCGATGTACGCGACCATCCCGCCTTGCGCTGTGCGCGCGAGCGCCGCGCGTGGGTCGACCCCGACGCTCGTCGACGCGAGCGACACGATTTCTCCCGCGGTGCAGCGAGGAACAGCCCGAGCCTCGCGCGCGCGGACCCGCGGTGCTTCCCCGGCGACCGCGACGCGCTCGCCGACGTTACGAACGGGCGTCGGAGCGATCGACGACGAACCGCCGGTGGTGGTCGCGCGACATCCGAGCGCGGCGAACAACGTCGGCCCCAGCAATACGGCCCTACGAATGGGTGTGACTTTCATCGGTGTTCGAACTCGAGAGAGGACCTTCGGTTGAAGCAGGCAGTGAGCGCCGTGGATCGTGGCGTCGACGCCGGCGAGCGCGTTTTGTTCCCGACGGGTTCGCGCGATCAGCGCATGGTGCCCGTGATGCCTGTGGGCATGGGAAGCGGGCGGCGAAGCGTGTTGGTGATCCAGCGAAGATCGTTGCAGATGAAGTTGACCGCGGCCCCGCGGCGCGCCGTACGACGCAGCTCGGAGATGATCGAGAGCTGCGTGACGTCGAGCGACACGCCCGCGAGCCGCGCGCACATCGCCCTGCGAAAGATCGCTTCTCCGTCGATCGCGCCGGGGTTGTCGCGGATCGCGTCCGGCACGTACTCGAGCGGCAACCGCGCGCACGCGTCCCGTTGAAACTGGTGCGTCACGCGATCGTGATACGAGAACGTCCCGTCGCGCCGCGCGTGAACGGCGAAGGTCCACACAGGGTGCTCGTCCGTTCCCACTCCGGCGGGGTCGCAGTTGGTCTCGCCCATCGACGAGTCGTCGAGCAGGTCCAAGAGGCCGTCGCCGTCGATGTCCTGCGCGCGATCGACGCGACGAACGCTCATCATGCGACCGTAGCGACGAAGGTTGGTCCCTTGGACCGTGAGGACCTCCATCGCTGATGGATTGTCACCGTCGCCGTCGCCGCACCAAAAGCTCACTTTTCGAAAGAGCAGCTCGCCCTTTCCATCGCGGTCGTAGTCGCTGCTGCCGAAGAGCTCGAGCTCGTCGTGATCGCACGAAGGCCCCCGCAGCGTCCCGCGATGTCCGCGCGCGACGCGCTCTCCTTGCGCATCATAGAACTCGATCTCGTACTCGAACCCCGGGTGACGCTCGTTTCCTTCGCGCACGATCGTTCGTCCGAGCGCGTGCACCGCCCACGCTCCGCCCGCGGCAGCGACGCACTTTCCAAGCGAACGAAGCATCAGGTCGAGCTCTTCGCGCGAGTGCACCTCGTCGCGGCCCGCGTCCTCGTTGGACAGCTCGACCAACGCGCGCGCCTCTCGCGCGAGCGTCTCGCATCGCGCGACGAGCGCTGGGGACAACGTCGGCGCAGGGACCGAAGCGCCCGCGTCGATCGAGGCGTCCGCCGCCGTCGCGACGCGCGGCTCGAGGCGCCCTCCGGTCGGAATCCGCGGCGAATCCTGCAGTAGAATCAACGGAGGAAGCCGCCGCGCGAGCGCCTCGAGCTTGTCCCACGGAACGTCCGCCGCCTCCCACCCAGCGTCCGTCGGAATCGTGGGGAGCATCGCGGACTCGTCGTTCGGCGGGATCCCCGTCGCGCGCGCGACGCGCACCATCTCGATCGCGTCGCGCTCGCTCGTCCCCCACGCGAGCGCGCAGAACAACCGCCGCGCGACCCGATCGACGTCGTTCGAGCTCGGGTACGCGTTGCTCACGAGCAATCGATCGGGCTTGGTCGGGCAATCCGCGCGCAGCTCGATCCGCGTGTACTCGTCGTCGAGCGCCGCAGGCGCCCCCGCGACCCCGTGCGCGACGACCTCGATCACCACGTACTCGTGAGAAAACACCGTGCCCACCCAGTCGAGAACGCCGTCTCCGTCGCGGTCCACCGCGCGCGCCGTCGGCTCGTTGAAGGGCCACAGCGCAGGCCGCTCGCTCGGCACCGCGGCGTCGCTGGCGTCGAGGTGGGCGACGACGCTTCCCCCGTCTCGATCACGCGAAGCGCGCCGTCGGGCGTCCGTCGCAGCGTCCGTGGCGGCGTTGACCGGCGCCGGGCGCGCGCCGCTGTCGAGGGCGTTTGTCTGCGGCTTGCAGAGCCCGAGCGACAAGCCGAGCAGCGCGAGCGTGGCGAGTGACGATTGCATGTGCGCGTCGTTCCGAGGGCGGCGAAGATACGCCAAAGACGCATCGCGCGTGCGCGCTTGACACTCGCGTCGCCGGTGGTTTTCCCTCCGCGGTCCATCCATGCTCGACCTGCGGTACGTCGTCGAAAACCTCGAGGCTGTCAGAACACGCTTGTGCCGAAGGGGGGACGCGTACAGCGCATCGCTCGACCAGATCGCCTCGCTCGCGCAGACCCGCCGCGAAGCGATCATCAACGGCGAGCGAATCGCCAAAGAACTCAACGACGCGACCGCGGCGATGGCCAAGATCGCCGACAAGAAGTCCGACGCGTTCGCCCTCGCGCGCGAGAAGAACCGCGCCCTCGGCGACGCGCGAAAGACGTTCGAGCGTGAGCAAGCCGAGGCCGAGCTCGCCATTCAAGACCTCCTCTTGGGCATCCCCAACGAGCCCGCGGCGGACGTCCCCGACGGCCGAGACGAGACGGGCAACGTCGTCGTGAAGACCTGGGGCGCGCCCCCGAAGATGGACTTCGCTCCGAAGGAGCACCACGACCTCGGGACAGCCCTCGGAATCCTGGATTTCGAGCGCTCGGCGAGGCTCTCGGGCCCGCGGTTCTCTGTGCTGTTTCGCGAGGGCGCGATGCTCGAGCGCGCGCTCGCGACGTTCATGCTCGACGTCCACACGCAAGAGCACGGGTACACCGAGGTGTACACGCCGTACCTCGTGAAGGACTCGGCGCTCTACGGCACCGGCAACCTCCCGAAGTTTGGCGACCAACTATTCAAGATCGCTGGAAACGAAGAGCGAACGTACGACCTGTACTTGATCCCAACCGCGGAGGTCCCCGTGACGAACCTCCACGGAAAAGAGCTCCTCGCCGACGACGAGCTGCCGAAGAAGTACGTCGCGTTCACGCCCTGCTTTCGCGCGGAGGCCGGCGCCGCCGGCCGCGACACGCGCGGGATGATCCGCCAGCACCAGTTCGACAAGGTCGAGGTCGTTCAGCTCGTCCGCCCCGAAGAGAGCGACGCCGCCCACGAAGCGCTCACGCGCCACGCAGAGACGATCCTCGAGAAGCTCGGGTTGCACTATCGCCGCATGCTCCTCTGCGCGGGAGACATGGGGGCCAGCGCGAAGAAGACCTACGACCTCGAGGTGTGGCTCCCCGGCCAGGGTTGCTTCCGCGAGATCTCTTCGTGCTCGAACTTCGGCGACTACCAAGCGCGCCGCGCGGACCTTCGCTATCGCCCCGCGGACGACGCGAAGGGCAAGGCGAAGCCGCGGTTGCTGCACACGCTCAACGGCTCGGCGCTCGCGGTCGGCCGCACCCTCGTCGCCATCCTCGAGCAGTACCAACAAGAGGACGGGAGCGTCGTGATCCCCGAAGCCCTCCGACCGTACTGCCGCGGTCTCGAGAAGATCACCCGGCGCTAAACCGCCACTCATTCGATCGGCGTACTTTTCTCGCGAGATTCGTGGCGGTTTGACTTGATCGACACCACGCCAATCCTTGTCCCGCTTCTACGACGTTCAATTGGGGCGTGGTGTAGACCGCCACTCATTCGATCGGCGTAGTTTTCTCGGTGGATTCGTGGCGGTTCGACTTGATTGAAACCACGCCAATCCTTGTCCCACTTCTACGACGTTCGATTGGGGCGGTGCTGTAAACAGTCGGTATACTCGCGCGCGCTATGCCTACGATCGACATGAGCCGCGAGATCGAGAACCGCATCCGCGCGGCGATCCCCGACAGTGAACCGCACGCGAAGATGAACGGCGATCGCCACTACACCGTGATCGTGAAGAGCCCCTCGTTCGACGGGCTCACCATGCTGCACTGCCACAGGCAAGTGCTCGCGGCGATCAAGGAGCTGATGGACGGCGACGACGCGCAAGTGCACGCGATCGACTCGCTTCGGACGAGCGCGGGGTGAGCCTGCGGCGCGCCGACGCCATCGCGTTGATTGCGCCCTATTTGCGCGGTGAAGTCACGCTTGCATACGCCATCGGCGCCGTGCGTCGCGTCGCCAAGGATCGCTCGTTCGCCAACGTCGCGAAGGAGCTCCTCGGCTCCGTCGCAGACGGCGTCGAGACGCCCACGCACGGGATGGGGACCGCGTGGTTCGACTTTGGTCGCGCTGTGGCGCTCACGCCGTCACGGCTGATCGTGGTCGGCTGGCAGCGGCGGTACACCGGCGCGTTCAGCGCTCCCGTGCTCGTCCCGCGCGAAGCGCTCGAAGTCGCGCCGAACGAGCTTCGCGCCCGCGGGATCACCGCGACGCATGGGACGGGCGTGCTCGGCCCCTTCGCGCGCATCGATTTCGACGAGGGCGCACACATCGTGCAGTGCGACCTCGCGCCGCTGCCGGGCGACCGAGACAACGGCGCCGCTGGGTACGAGATCGCCGCTCGCATCGCAGCCGCGCTCTCGGGCTGAAGCGACTTCAGTCGTACCAATACCAATACCTCCACTCCGCGCCGAACAGCTCCGGGTCGCACGCGTGTCGACGCGGTTTGCGCAGCGCCCAGTTGTCCTCGGCCGTCGAGGGAACAAGCCTCCCGCACGCACCACAAATCATCCTCGGAAACGCCGGGTCCGCCCCAGGTCGTGGCCCGAACCGCGCGCCCTCGCCGGGAACCCAGCGCGACGGCGGGAGCTCGTCGACCCCGTACCCATCACCGTCCCTGTCGTCGACGCCCTCGGAGATCGCCGCGCGATCACGCGAGCGCTGCGCTCGGTGCCTCGGCGCGTCGCCCGTGAACCGCTTCGTCGTGACCGCCCGTCGCATGACGGGGCACCGGTGTGTCCTGTGATTTTCCCCGTCAATCGATGTCCGAGATCGTGTCCGCGCGGGGCTCAGCCCTCTTTCATCGCGCTCTGGATCACGCCCCACACGGCGCCTGCGTCGCTGTGCGGATCGTCCCAACGCCCGTTGAAGCGCCCGCAGAAGCTGCTCTTCAACACCTCGGGGAGCATGCGTTGCTGATCCCCTTCGAGCAGCGGGTGCTCGAGAAACACGCACGCTTCGTCGGTCGCACGCACGCTGAGGCTCGCAGAGAGCTCGGGCGCCTTTCGGATCTTGTCCGCGAGCTTCACGATCTTCGAGACGAGCGGCTCGGCGAGCGCGTTGTGCTTTCGCAGAAGGATCTTCACTTCTTCTTCGGGCGGCGGATAGTCCATCTGCAGCGGCGCGAAGCGGTCGAGCTGCGCCGCGTCGATGCCGAACGTGGCGGTGAACTGCGCGCCTCGGTTGACGGCGGCGATGAACTGCACGTTGTCGGGGATCTCGATGAAGGCGTTTTTCACTGGGTGAAACACGCGCCTCGTCGCGTCGAGCGCGGGCATGAGCGAGTTGCGCGCGCTCTCGTGACAGCGGTTGAACTCGTCGAGAAACACGAGGAAGCGCGTGGCCGAATCTTCGTTCGCGCGCTCGAGCGCCTCGAGCACTTCGGTCTTCACGAAGTCCGTCACGGGCGCGCCCGACGCGCTCGCCCGCACTTGAATCGTCGCGAGAAAGTCCGTCGGCTCGACGACCGCTCCGCAGTTGAAGAAGACGAACTCCATCCCGAGCGTCTTGGCGATGGCGCGGGCGAGCGTGGTCTTTCCGCAGCCCTGCGGGCCGTCGAGCAGGATGTTGAGGCCGCTCTCGAGGAGGATCTGGAGCTTCTTCGAGATGACCGGGTCGAGCCAGACGCCCTCGAGCTTGAAATCCTGTGGCCGGATAAACTCGACCACGATCGCCCCGCGGTCCGGTCGATCGGCCTTGGTGATCTCTGCGACGCGCACGAGGCAGGGCATTCCTGGGCGAATCTTGCTGTCGTTGCAGAGGACGACCTTCGGCGCCCGGCGCCCGTCGAGGTGCGTCGCGCGAAAGCGAAAGGCGTTTCCCTCGACGGGGTTGGCCCAGAACGTCGCCTCGTAGACTTGTCCTGGGGCGATCTCTTCGATCTTCAGTTTTGTCGACATCGCAGTAGCGCGCGCGAGTGTACCGTTCTCCGTGATGCAGATCACCAACGCCAATGAAGGCGCCTCGGCGGGCGCCGACGAGCACAAGGAGCAGCCACGCGGCCTGTACGTGCTCTTCAGCGCCGAGGCCTGGGAGCGCTTCTCGTACTACGGCATGCGCGCGCTGCTCGTGCTCTACATGACGCAGCACCTGCACTACGAGCGCGCCAACGCCCTCGAGATCTACGCGCTCTACACGGGGCTCGTGTACCTCACGCCGCTGATCGGCGGGGCGCTCGCAGACTCGCTCCTCGGCCGTCGAAAGGCCGTCCTCATCGGCGGCGTGCTCATGGCGCTCGGCCACCTCGCGATGGCCTTCGAGCCGCTGCTCTTTCACGCGCTCGGGCTGCTCATCGTCGGCAACGGGTTCTTCAAGCCGAACATCTCGACCATCGTCGGAGGGCTCTACTCCGAAGGGGACAATCGCCGCGACGGAGGGTTCACGATCTTCTACATGGGGATCAACCTCGGCGCGTTCTTCTCGCCGATCGTGTGCGGGTTCTTGGGCGAGAAGGTCGGCTGGCACTTCGGCTTCTCTGCAGCCGCGGTCGGAATGCTCCTCGGCCTCGTCGTGTTCGCGATGGGTCAGAAGCTCTTCGGCACTGTCGGGCTGCCTCCCGGCCGCGCGCCCGACAAGTCCGCGAACGTCGGCACCGGCGCGTATCGCGAAGGAGAAGCGCAGCTCGAAGCGCCCATGCTCCTCGAGCGACGGGACTACATCGACGTCGCGATCTGGGTCGCCGGCGGGACCGCGGTCGTCGTCGCGCTGCTGTTCGCGTGGAAATTCATTGGTCCGATGTGGGCCACCGTCGGCGCCATCCCGCGCATCATCCTCGGTCTGCTCGCGGCGTTCGCGGTGGGCTTCAAGCTCTTTCGCGGGTCGAACAGCGAGGAGGTCCAGCGCCTCATCGTCGTCGTGATCCTCTGCGTGTTCAACGTCTTCTTCTGGATGGGCTTCGAGCAAGCCGGCGGGACGATGACGCTGTTCGCCGCGGACAAGACCGACCGGAGCCTCGGTTGGTTCGCGATGATCGTGATCGTCGGCTCGATCCTCGCGGCCGCGGTCAACATCTACTACTCGACGCGCGAGCAAGTGCACGCGCGCAAGTTCTGGCTCGGCGTGTCGGGCTTGTTCGTCATCGCCGCGGGCATGGTCGCGGGCCCCGGCGTGATCGCCCTCGTGAAGACCGGTCACTACGAGCTCCCGGCGTCGCAGTTTCAGGCCATCAACCCGCTGTTGATCGTCGCGCTCGGCCCGCTCTTCTCGAAGATGTGGACCGTGCTCGACGAGGGTCGCTTCAAGACGAGCGCGCCGACGAAGATGGCGATCGGGATGATCGTCCTCGGGCTCGGCTTCATCGTGATGTACATCGGTCAGCAGTTCTCGACCGGCGGAAAGGTCTCGCCCAACTGGCTCGTCGCCGTCTACGCGATCCACACGGTGGGCGAGCTCTGCCTCTCGCCCATCGGCCTCTCGATGGTGACGCGCCTCGCGCCGAACCGCGTCGTGTCGCTCGCGATGGGACTCTGGTTTCTCTCGTCGTTCTTCGCCAACTACGCCGCTGGAATCCTCGAGCACGTGCTCGAGCGTCGGCACGTCCCGATCTACGGCTTTCTCGTCGTCAGCTCGATCGGCCCAGCGCTCGTGTTGCTCGCGATCACGCCGATCTTGAAGAAGTGGATGCACGGCCGCGGCTGACGCGCGCTCGCTTCACACGCGCTCAACACATCGCGTCATCGCGAGCGCTATACAACCGCTCTCGATGCACGCGCCGCAGCTCCCTGGGTCCGTCCCGATCCTCAAGAACCTCTACGCGATGCGCACGCAGCCGCTCGCCACGCTCTCGCGCGGGCTGCGAGAGTGCGGCGACGTCGCGTACGTGGAGTTTCCCGGGCACGCGGGGCACATGCTCTTTCACCCGGATCACGTGCGCGCGATCCTGGTCGACAACGCAAAGCGAATCTCGAAGAGCACCCCGGGCTTCGCGGCGCTGCGGCTCTTGCTCGGCAACGGGCTCGTCACGAGCGACGGGGCGTTCTGGCTCCGTCAGCGACGCATCGCGCAGCCTGCGTTTCATCGGGCAAAAATCTATGCCCTCGGCGCGCGCATGGTCGAGCTCACCGAGCGCACCGCCGACGAGTGGCGCCGCGCCGCCGAGTCGAACAGCACCATCGACGTCGCCGACTCGATGATGCACCTGACGCTCCGCATCGTGTCGGACACCATGCTGGCGCTCGACATCGACAAGGACGCCGCAGAAGTAGGCCGGTCGATCACGTTTCTCCTGCACGAGCTCAACGAGCGGATCGTCCGCCCCTTCTTACCGCCCCTCTCGTGGCCCACCCCACGAAATCAACGCTTCAACGCCGCGCGCGACCACTTGCAGGCGATCATCGCGAAGGCCATCCGAGACAAGCGCGCGAACCCGGACTCCAAGGGCGGCGACTTTCTTCGAATGCTCATCGACGCCCGCGACGAAGAGACCGGCGAAGCGATGGACGACAAGCAGCTGCTCGACGAAGTCGGAACGATCTTCGCCGCCGGCCACGAGACCACCGCGAACCTCCTCGCGTGGGCGTGGTCGTGGCTCGCGCGCTTTCCCGCCGCGCGCCGCGCGCTTCAGCGCGAGCTCGACGAGGTCCTCGGCGATCGAGCCGCCACCGCCGACGACTACCCCAAGCTCCCGTACACGCGCATGGTGCTCTCGGAGACGCTGCGCTTGTGCCCGCCTGCGTGGTTCATCTCGCGTCGCGTCGAACAATCGATCGACCTCGGAGAGGGCCTCGTTCTGCCAGAAAAATCACTGGTCTTCGTCTCGCCGTACGTCACGCACAGACACCCCAGGTACTGGCCCGATCCAGAGGGGTTCGACCCCGAGCGCTTCACCGAGGCGCGCTCCGAAGGACGACCGACGTTCGCGTATTTTCCCTTCGGCGGAGGGCCGCGAAAGTGCATCGGCGACACGTTCGCGCTCGTCGAAGCGACGCTCATCCTCGCCACGCTCGCGCGCCGCTTCGAGCCGTCGCTCCCCGTCGGCGCCGTTCCCGTGCCCGAGCCCGTGATCACGCTGCGACCGCGCGGCGGCCTGCCGATGGTGATGCGCCAGCGCGCGTCGTCATGAGCGCGCCGCGTGCGCGATGGCAGCAAATCATGTAGGATTTCGCTGTGCATTCGCCCTCGCACATCGCGCTCTCCCTCGCGCTCTCGGTGCTCGTCACGGGCCTCGTCTTGGTCGTGTGGCTCTCGCCCGAGCTTCGCCGCTGGCTCCGCGGCACCGGGAGCATCCGCCAGACGCTCTCGAACGCCTCGGTGGGCGCGCTGTTCTTGCTGTCGCAGCTCTTCTTTCGCGGCGTGATCATCACGGTGTTCACCGCCGTCAGCGTCCACATCCCGTGGAAATTGCCGCACGCGCACCCCCTCACGTTCTTGATCGCGTTTCTGCTGCTCGACGCCGTGTACTACATGCAGCACCGGCTCGAGCACAAAGTCCCGCTCTTGTGGGCGATCCACTCGGTGCACCACCAGTCCGCGGACTACAACTGGTCGGTCTCGTTTCGCGTGGGAATCTTCGCGTCGATCTCGACCATGCTCTTTCACTCGCTCGTGGCGCTCGCGGGCGTCGACGCCGTGACCTACGCCGCGGTGGGCACCGCGCACGCCATGCTGCTCTTCGGCCTGCACGCGCGGACGCACTTCACGCTCGGCCCAGGGCGCGTGTTCAACGCCCCGATTTTTCACCGCGTCCATCACGCGTCCAACGAAGACGCGATCGACAAGAACTTCGGCGGGGTCCTCTTGGTGTTCGACCGCTTGTTCGGGACGTTTACGCCCTACCGCGAGGGCCTCGTCTACGGAGTCACCGACGAGCCGCTACACCACAACCCGGTCGTCGCGAACATGGCTCCGTGGGTCACGCTCTTTCGCGCGGCGAACCAAAAGAAGACGCTCGGCGGCAAGATCAAAGCGCTCTTCGTGCGCGACGAAGAGCCCGCGTAGCGAACGCCTCGTTGCGCTACGCTCGCGTCGCGTGGCGCTGCGCCCTCACAAGCCGTTCGAACGCGACAGGCCCCACATCAACGTCGGCACCGTTGGGCACATCCGACACGGCAAGACCACGCTCACCGCGGCGCTCTCCGCGCGGCTCGCGCGCAAGGGTCGCCCCGACGCGACGCCCATCACCGTCATCAGCCGCGGCGGCCAGTGGCGAGGGCCCGACCTCGTGATTGGCTGCATACCGGGCTACGTCGAATACGTCACCGAGAAGCGCCACTACTCGCACGTCGATTGCCCCGGACACGCGGACTACGTGAAGAACGCCCTCACGGGCTTGTCTCAGATGAACACCGCGATCTTCGTCGTGAGCGCGACGGACTCCGTGATGAGCCAGAGCCGCGAGCACATGATCCTCGCCAAACACCAAGGCGTCGCGCGCGCGATCGTGTGGATCAACAAGCGCGACCTCGTCGACGACGAGACCATGCTCGACCTCGTCGAAGAAGAGTGCCGCGAGTCGCTCGTGGACGCGGGCTTCGACGGAGACAACGCGCCGGTCCTCCGCGGGTCTGCGCTCGGCGCGCTCACGGGCGATCCTCGTTGGCTTCCTGCGCTCGACGCGCTCATCGAGGCGATCGACGAGACCTCCATCGACGTGCCGACGCGCGACGAGGCGCCCGCGCTCTTACCGCTGTGGAATCGCTACTCGATCTACGGCAAAGGAACGGTCGCGATCGGCGTGCTCCAGCGCGGGACGATCACCAAGGGCGAGACGCTGCACATGCTCACCCCGACCGAGACGCGCACCGTCAAAGCGCTCGACGTCGAGACGTACCGACAGAAGCTCTCGAGCGCGCACGCGAACGACGCGATCGGCGTGCTGCTCGGGGGCGTCTCGCGGTACGAGATTCACCGCGGCGACGTCGTGTGCGAGCCCGAGAGCGCGACGCGCGCGAGCGGCTGCGAGGCGACGATCACGCTGCTTTCGCCGCAGCAAAACGGCCGCAAAACGCCGATCGTGTCCGGGCACTGCACGCAGCTCTTCTGCGGGACGCTCGACGTCACCGCGCGCATCGAGCTGCCAGAGAGCCCCGGGTTCGCGGCGCCGGGCGACACGGTGCGCGTGGCGATGACGTTCATGAAGCCAATGGTGTTCGACGAGCGCCGCGCGATCATTTTGCGCGAGAGCGGCCGCACGATGGCGCTCGGGACGATCACGCGGTTGATCGAGGGCTGACTCGATTTCGTGGGCTCAGAGGCTCTCCACATGCGAAACCGCGACTTCTGCCGCAGAAGTCGCGGAGCTTGCGTCTCGAAAGCCTCTCAGCGCGCGACGGGCTCTCTCGGGCGCTGCGTCGGGACCGGCGATCGCCCCGGCGTGTCGCCCTCGGCCCTTCGCGCGGGCTCGAACGGCGGAACTCCGCCGAGATCCGTCTGCGGAAACCGCACGCGATCCACGCGCTCGGGGTGCTCTTCGACGGCGTGCCGCGCGCGCAGCTGCGTCATGAGCTGCTGCTCACGGTCGCGCCGTCGTTGGTGAACGATCGCCGCGAGGATCGAGCTGCGCACGCCCGCGTCGTCGATCGTGCGCGAGAGCGCGGGGCGGATTCCCGTCAACACGACGATGGCCCACTTGCCGTTGGCGAGGCGCACGGGCTCGGACACGTCGAGCTCGCGCGCGAGCGCGAACGCCGCGGCGCTCATGGCAGGGTCCACCGCAGGAGCGCTCGTCCCCGCGTCCGCAGGGGCCCCTCCCGCGTCGCCGCGCTGCGGTGTTTGCGCGGGTCGCGCCGTGTGCGTCGCGCGAAAGTAGAACACGTCGCCGCGCGCCTCGCGCGAGTGCTCGTCGACCGAGCGCGAGCGGGCGAGCTCTTGAATCGTGCGGAGATTTCCTCGCGCCGCGCGCACCTGACGGAGGACGTCGTCCGCCGCCGCGCGGTCATCGAGGTAGATCACCGTGGCTCGTCGCTGCTCTTCTTGCACCCAGTCGCCGACGTGCGCTTGATAATAGGTGCGCACATCTTCTTCGCTCACCGAGCCGGGCGTCACCGCTTGCACGACCTCGACCTGCTGCAAGCGCGTCGACAAGATGCGACGGATTTGCCCGGCCACCTCGGGGTTGCGCTCGAGGTTGCGGCGGCGCGCTTCGCGGGCGAGCAGGATCGTATCGACCATGTTCTGCAGGTATTCGCGCTGCCGAGCGGGGTCTGCGTACGTCTGCCGCACGGGCGCGGGCGCCTCGTTGAGCGTGTCTTCGAACTCGCCAACGGTGATGGTCACGTCGCCGACCCGCGCGAGCACCGTCGCCCTTCGCGCGCGTTCGGCGGGAGACTCTGCCGAAGCGTCCGCGCTCGCGCCCGCGTCTCGCGCCTGCGCGCGCGCGGCTGTTGCAATCACCAACGCTGAAGCGAACGCCAGCGCTGACACAGTGAGTCGAAGAGGGCGAGCCATCACGTTCACGAGCGCAAAGAGGGACACCAAGGCACCGCCCAGGTCAAGTCCGAGCGGCGATCGAGCGACGGAGCGGGGCGCGAGCGCCCGACGGCGCGATATCGTTCGGCGATGAACGACAAGCCGCCGCGCACAGCTCCCGCAGAGACGCTGACGCTCGCAGAGCCGCCGGTGCCGCTCGCGTCGGGGGACAAGATCGCGGGGCGCTACACGATCGTCGAGCTGTACGGCGCCGGTCCGCTCGGGTACGCGTTTCGAGCGATCGATCGCGACGAGCGTCCCGTGGCGGTGAAGGTGCTGCATCAGTCGCTCGTTCCGACGGAGCGAGAGCGGCACGCGGCGCTGACGGAGCTCGAGAAGCTCACGGTCCACACCATGCGCGGGATCGCGCTGCCGACAGACGTCGGGACCACCGAGACGACCAGCAAATTCGCGTACGTCGTGAGCCCCTGGATGCAGGGACGATCCCTTCGGCGCGTGCTCGGCGCGTTTCGCGACGCGGCGATCGAGCTGCCCGCCAGCGACGTGCACGGGATCCTCACGGGCGTCGTCGACGCGCTGCGCGAGCTGCACGCGAGCTTCGTGCACGGCGCGGTGTACCCCGAGAGCGTGCAAATCACCACGGATTCGCGCGTCGTGCTCACAGACGCCGCCATCGTCGGGACCATCGCGCGCGCCCGATGGCTCGAGCACCTCGAGTACTTTCCTGACGTTCAACCGTATGTGTCGCCAGAGCTCCTTCGAGGAAAGCCCATGACCGCGTCCTCGGATTTGTGGGCCGTCGGCGCGCTCGCGAGCGAGCTCCTCACGGGCCACCCCGCCTCCGTTCGCGAGGGAATCGCACCAGCGATGCTCGGCTCGTGGCCGCACGCCGTGGGCGACGCGCTTGCCAACATGGTCGCCGCGAAAGTCGGGATGCGCGCGACGGCGCTCCCCGTGCTCTTGCGCGAGATCGCGAAGGCGATCCCAGCAAAGACGCTCCCGCGCACGGGAAACCTCCCCGAACAACGCGCGCGCACCGAGCTCATTCGCTCACCCGTCAGCGCGCTCAACGAAGGGACATCACCGGGAATCGCGCTGATCTCGCGAGGCGTGAAGAAAAAGCGCTGACTGTTCGGGCAAAGAGCGCGGGCAGCGAGCGCATGCATGCGCTCCAGCCCCCGTTGTAGCGCCTCAGGATTGACCTCATCTCGAAGTCGGCGGGCGCCGCAGAAAGTCCAGTCTATTTCCGATCCAGCACACGCCCGGGAGACGAGCCCGCGGGCTTTGCGCAACGGGGTCGCGAAGCGGCCAGGGCGTCCGCCTGGCCTTCGCGATCGTCTCGCCCGAGACTCGAGCCACCCAGCGATCGATCGCGGCGAGGCGTCGCAACTTTCCAGCAGATCGCTTGGTGGATCGCGTTGAATCGTGGTGC
>JAEUKI010000015.1 GCA_016793325.1 Myxococcales bacterium
GCGATACAAGAACGCGAGCTTGTCGACGGCCTCCGTCGTCTTGGCGCGGCGCAGGTACTTGATCATCGCGGGGATCGCGACCGCGGCCAAGATGCCGAGGATCGCGACGACGATCATGAGCTCGATCAGGGTGAATCCGCGACGGGCGCGGCTCGAAAGCGTTTTCATAGACAACCTCAGTGGGCCTGACGTGGACGGAGCCCCGACAACGGCGTCGGTAACTCGGGAAAAAAGCAACACGGGTGCCAACGACGCGCGGGGACAATTGTCCCAGCGGTCGAAGTCGGTACTTGGGCGCGCGTGTCGGTGCGTTCGCCGCCCGACGGTCGCGAGGTGACTTGAATTGGTGTGCGCGAAGACCAGCGCCCCTGCGCCGACGAGGCCCGCCGATCGTTTCGTTGGGGGGCCCGCTCGCCGAGCGCCACGCGCGCCGTTCGGCGACGCGACGTTCTGCGCCGACTCGTGATTGACCCTTCACACCGTCGTGCGCGCGCGTTATCGCGGGGAGACGAGCTACGTATGACGACTTCTATCGATCCCACCCGAGCGCTCGCTCCCCGGTTTGCTTTAGCATTGGAGGCCGAATTCGGAGCCGAGCACCGCGACGTCGACCCGCTGCTTCAGTGGTCCGACCGCGCGGATTTGCAGGCCAACTGCGCGTTGGGCCTCGCCAAGCGCATCGGCGAGAAGAACCCGCGCTCGGTCGCCGAGCGCCTCGTCGCGAAGCTCGACGCGTCGGACATCGTCGAGCGGTTCGAGATCGCGGGCCCAGGGTTCATCAACATCACGATCAAGCCCGAGTGGCTCGCGTCGCAGCTCTCGTCGCGTCTCGGCGACCCGCGCATGGGCATCGCGAAGAAGAGCGCCCCCGAGGTGATCGTCATCGATTACTCCTCGCCCAACGTCGCCAAGGAGATGCACGTCGGTCACCTCCGCAGCACCGTGATCGGCGACGCCCTCGCGCTCGTGCTCGAGTGGCAAGGTCACTCGGTCCATCGCCAGAATCACGTCGGCGACTGGGGGACGCCGTTCGGAATGCTCATCGAGCACTTGCTCGACCTCGGCGAGACCCGCGCCGTCGAAGAGCTCGGCGTCGGCGAGCTCAACGGCTTCTATCAAGCCGCTCGCGCGAAGTTCAACGAGAGCGACGCGTTCAAAGACCGCGCGCGCAAGCGCGTCGTCGCGCTGCAAGCGGGCGACAAAGAGACGCTGCGCCTGTGGAAGATCCTCGTCGACGAGTCCGCCTCGTACTTCGCGACCGTCTACAAGAAGCTCGACGTCTCGTTGCAGCACGAGCACATCGCGGGCGAGAGCTTCTACAACCCGTGGCTGCAATCCGTCGTCGAAGAGCTCGAAGAGAAGAAGCTCTCGGAGCTGAGCGACGGCGCGGTGTGCGTGTTTCCTCCGGGCTTCGTCTCCAAAGAGAAGAAGCCGCTGCCCCTCATCGTGCAGAAGAGCGACGAGGGCTTCGGCTACGCGGCGACGGACCTCGCGGCGATTCGCTATCGCACGCAGACGCTGAAGGCCACGCGGATGCTGTACGTGGTGGGCGCTCCGCAAGCGCAGCACTTCGCGATGGTGTTCGCCGTCGCGAAGATGGCGGGCTGGCTCGCGGCGCCCGCGCGCGCAGAGCACGTCGCGTTCGGCTCGGTGCTCGGCGCTGACAAGAAGGTGTTTCGCACGCGCTCGGGAGACTCGGTGCGCCTCGTCGACCTGATCGACGCCTCGTACGACCGCGCGCTCGAGGTCGTCAACGAGAACTCCGCGCACATCCCCGAGGGCGAGCGGAGCGCGATCGCGAAGGCCGTGGGCAACGCGGCCATCAAGTACGCAGACCTCTCGAGCGATCGCGTGAAGGACTACGTGTTCGACCTCGATCGCATGGTGCAGCCGACGGGCGACACCGGCGTGTACCTGCTGTACGCGCACGCGCGCAGCCGCTCGATCTTGCGCAAGGCCGAGGCGGACGCGGGCGTGACCGTTCCGGCGGCGGGCTCGCGGATGGTGATCGAGCATCCAGCAGAGAAGCGCCTGGTGCTTCAGCTGAGCAAGCTCGAGTCGGTGCTCGACGAAGTGGCCGCGACGCTCGCGCCCCACAAATTGTGCGCGTACCTCTTCGACCTCTCGGTGCACTTCAACAAATTCTGGGATCAGTGCCCGGTGATCAAGTCCGAGGGAGACACGCGCGCGACGCGCGTCGCGCTCGTGGCCGCCACCGCCGACGCGCTGAAGCTAGGGCTCTCGTTGCTCGGCATTTCTGCGCCCGATCGTATGTAACGAGATTCGTGGGGCGGGGTACGCTCGCGCCATGGCGCACCTCGACCTCGAGCTGAAGAAGAACGTCTCTTCGTTTCGCAAGATCGCCATCGGAACCTGGCAGACCGCGTACGACCCCACTGTCTACGGCACGCTGTCGGTTCGGATGGAGAAGGCGATCGAATACATGAAGCGCTTTCGCGAGGTGCACGGGATCCACCTCACGGTGACGCACCTCGTGACAAAGGCCGTCGCCGAGGCGCTCAAGCGCTGCCCCGACGCCAACGCCGTCTTGCGCTTCAACAAGATCTACCTGCGAAAAGGCGTGACGATCTCCGTGCTGGTCGTTCAGACGGACCAGGGCGACGGCAAGGTCGACCTCACGGCGGCGAAGATCGCTCAGTGCGAAGACAAGAGCTTGAAGCAGATCGCTGAAGAGCTTCAGGCGACGGTGGACAAGGTTCGGCAGCGCAAGGACGCCGCGCTCGAGAAGGGCAAGGGCACCATCGGCGCGATCCCGTTTCTGTTCATGAACGGCTTCCTCAAGCTGCTCGGGTTCTTGATGTACACGCTCAACATCGACCTGTCGTTTCTCGGAATGCCCAAGGACGCGTTCGGCGGAGCGACGGTGACCAACGTCGGGTCGCTCGGGCTCGATGTGGCGTACGTCCCGCTCGTTCCGTACACGAACACGCCGATCTTCGTGGCGCCCGGCGCGATCGTCGAAGAGCCCGTCGTGGACAACGGACAAGTCGTTCCGGGGAAGATCATGCGGATCGGCGCGAGCTTCGATCACCGCTTCATCGACGGCTTTCACGCTTCGGTTCTCTCGAAGACCGTGAAAGAGCTCCTCGAAAATCCCTTCGAGAAGCTCGACCCGCTGCCGCCGCGCGAGTGAGCGGTCGCTGCGATCTCGCGCGAAGAGCGCGAATTTTCCTGCAGTTGGTGTAGTAGTTGAAGCTTCAAGGTCGACGAACGACGCGGCGACGCTCTGTCGCGCGCCGTCCGTCACCGCGAAACAACTGCCATGCGAAGACTCACTCTCTCTTCCGCGCTCGTGCTGCTCTCGGCGGCGTGCGCCGACCCAGGTAATCAAGCGCTCACTGAATCTGCTGCCGAAACGGGCCTCGACGAGACCCTCGGGATGAACGCAGAAGAGGTCGGGACCTCGACCGTGGGGCCCGCTGTCCCTGCGGGCGCCGCGACCGAGGTGTGGGCCGTGCGCAACCAATGGGCGGACACGGACACGGCGGACGCGCGTCGCGCGGGCGTCGCGTGGAGCGCGAACAGCGGCCTCTCGTGGGAGCAGAAGTTCGAGCGCTGGGTCGGTTCGATGCGTCGCGTCTCGCGCTACGCGGGCGGCGAGACCTTCGAGATCACCACGCCGTACGGCGATCGCAAGTTCGGCGCGCCGACGCTCGAGTGCGCGGAGGTCGCGATGTTCCTCCGCGTGACGTTCGCGAGCTGGTACGGGCTTCCGTTCTTCATTCAGGGCTGGAGCTCGGCGGATCGTCAGCCCATCTTCGCCGGACACTTCGGCTTCGTGTTTCGCACGGGGCAGCGCGCGCGGACGTTTCCGCTCTTCAAGACCGCGTACCGCGATCACACGTCGAGCTGGCGCGAGGGCGCGGCGTGGCCCACAGATTCAACGCTCCGTCGCATGCACCTCGGCTCGGACGACGCCGTGCTGTTTCTCACCAACGCGGACGGGACGATCCCCGGCGCCGGCGCGTACTTCGACGAGCTCTTTCTCAACAAGCGCGTCGGCTACTTCATGCGCTTGATCCTCGTGTACTTCGGCAGCGTCAACCTCGCGGACGAAGGCAACACGTTTCATGTGCGCGCCGCGGCGACGGCGCCCGGCGACATCTTGCTCAAGCGCTGGCAGCGGCAGGGCATCGGTCACGTGATGCCCGTGATGCGCGTCGATCGTCCCGCAGAGGGACGCATCGCTGCGAGCATCGCCAGCGGCTCGATGCCGCGCCGGCAGCCGCTGTGGGAGGAGCCCTCGGTCGCGATCAGCTCGTTCACCTCGCAGTACACGGGCGGAAGTGAGCAGAGCTCGGACATGGTCGCGTACTCGGCGCTCGGCGGAGGGATTCGTCGATGGCGCACGACGATCCTCCGCAACGGCCGTTGGACCAACACGACGCTCGCCGCGGACGAGATGGACTACATCGCGCAGAGCGATCAAGCGTCGATCGGCGCACGCCCACAACAGTTTCGCGAGATCTGGCAGGTGCTCACGCCCGAAGAGCGCCAGCGCGCGGCGCTCGATCGCATCGCTGCAGCGCGGTCCCACCTGCGGATGTATCCCGCGAGCTGCTCGGCGCGCACGAGGCGAGAAGACGCGTTTGCGGATTTGTACCTCGTGTCCGAAGAGCTCGGGACGAGCCGCGCAGCGGTGGACCGCCAGCACCGAACGCTCGAGGACCACGTGTTCGCCGAGCTCGAGTACAACCAGTCGAAGACCTGCTGCTGGAACAGCACGACCGCGGCGATGGCCACGGTCGTTCTCGACTACGCGATGCAAGAGCAGGCTCGCGCGCAGGCTCGAATGATGTGCGTTCAGCCTACGGTGTTTCGCGCGCACGGCTCGGGCGACGGCTACGACGTGTGGCGAACGCACGCAGCGACGATGGGGCGCGCCGCGGATTGGCGCGCGTGGAGCGAAGACGAGCCGTGCATGGCTCGCGCAGTCGCGATGGACACTGCGACCTCGCGCGCTGGTGACTTCTGCGCGAGGTGAGCGCTCAGCCTCCGCGTGCTTGGCGACAACTTGCCCTCCGTCGGCACATGTATTGAACGCTACGCGCCGAGGTAGCAGTGAAGGGCTTGCTGAGTCGTTTGACAGAATTCAGATCGCGCACAGGACCGCGTCGTCTCGTGAAGCTCGGTAGGCAGAGGGCCTTCACGTTGATCGAGCTGATGATCGTCGTGGCGATCCTCGGGATTCTCGCGGCCGTCGCGATCCCGGCGATGATTCGCTACATCCGACGCGCCAAGACGACAGAGGCGGTCGACAAGCTCGCGTATCTGTATCGCATGGCGTCGGTGTACGCGCAGACCGAGCGCTTCGGGCGCGGTTTGGCGTCGTCCGGCGCACAAGCGCAGTTTCCGGTGAGCGCAGGACCGACACCGGCGAGCGTCGCGCCAGGCGTGAAGCGCGCGGACGCTCCGGGAACGTGGGAGGCCGACCAGACGTGGCACGCGTTGTCCTTCGGTTTCGCTGCGGGAGAGCCGCACTACTACTCGTTTCAATTCGATTCGTCGGGCGTTGGGACGAGCGCTGGATTCACCGCGCGCGCGCTGGGCGACCTCGACGGCGACGGGACGCTCTCGACCTTCGAGCGCGCTGCGCGCATGTCGACCAACCTCGAGGTCCAGGGCTCGATGGGCATCTACATGGAGCGCGAGCTCGAATGACTGACGAGATTTGTCACTGCGGGCGCCGAAGATTGTCACTCCCACATCGGCGTTCGCAGTGCGCGCTCTCGCAGGATCAGCGCGAGCGATCGCCGAACGTCCAGCCAACGACCGAACGAAAGCGATGGTAATTTGATGCACATGACGACACGGCGAGTTCGGCGCGCGGGCTTCACGCTCATCGAGTTGATGATCACCGTCGCGATCCTGGGCATTCTCTCGGCGATCGCGCTGGTCTCGTTTCGGCGGTTCACGCGCCGCGCGCGCACGACGGAGGCGTACAACCTCCTCGGCATGATTCGCATGCGGCAGGAGTCGTATCGAAGCGAGTTTTCGCAGTACGCCAACGTGTCCGGCTCGCTCGGCACGATGTGGCCTGCGACGGTCTCGGCCACGTCGCAAAACTGGTATGCGGGCGTGCCCGACGGATGGACGCAGCTCGGCGTTCGCCCGACGGGAAACGTCTATTACCAGTACGCGACGGTCGCGGGCCTTCCGCCCGCGGTGCCCTCCGTTGCTGGCGCAGCGCCCGCAGACCTCGGCTACTCGTCGTTGCCCAACCAGGACGCGTGGTGGGTGGCGCACGCGCGCGGCGACCTCGACGGGGACGGGACGCAATCGCTCTTCGAGACGGCGTCGTTCACGAGCGGAATCTACGTTGAGCGCGAGACCGAGTAGCTTGGCATTTGCCTTGCTTTGTTAGTCGACAACGGCCGGCCACTCCGGACGGTCGATTGGTACTTTCTCGCCGAGGTTCACTCCATGAAGTCTCTCCTGAAGCGCACACGCCGCGGATTCACCCTGATCGAGCTCATGATCGTCGTCGCGATCCTCGGCATCTTGGCCGCGGTCGCGATCCCCGCGATGATCAAGTACCTGCGCCGCGCCAAGACGACGGAGGCCGTCGACAAGCTCGCGTTCTTGTATCGC
>JAEUKI010000042.1 GCA_016793325.1 Myxococcales bacterium
CGCGTCTGCGACGTCGGGCATCGATCGGTCTGACCGATCCAACATCGCGAGCGCCTCGGCACGAAACTCAGCTGTGTACTTTCTTGGTCGCGTTTGCATCTGGGCCTCCAGGGGCTGTCAACGCAACCGAGGGAGGCCCAGGGTGAGGCCCATCACCCACCCGCCCTCGCGCTCACTTGATGCCTCGTCATCCCGCCCATCACCATCGAGAGCACGCGCACGCGGCCCCAGCGCGGGAGCATCGCGAGCGACCACTCGAGCAGCTTCGAGAGCCACCCAGGGCGCACGGTTCCGCCGCGCGAGAGCGCCGCGAGGCTCTCGCGCGCGACCGTGTCCGCCGTCACCGTGCGCGACATGCGCATGTCCGCACGCGCGCCGAAGCCCGAGGCCACTGGGCCCGGCGCGACCGAGAGCACGCGCACGCCACGCGGCTCGAGCTCGCGCGCGAGCCCCTCGGCAAACGTCTGAACCCACGCCTTGGTCGCCGCGTAGTTCGCCGCATTCTCGACACCCTGAAACGCGACGAGGCTGCTCAACAACACGATCGCGCCGCGCCCGCGCGCGACGAGCTTGCGACCGATCGTGTGCGCGAGAGACACGACCGACTGACAATTGACCGCGATCATCGAGAGCTCTTCGCGAACGTCGCGCTCCAAGAACGCGCCGCTCGTCCCGAAGCCCGCGGAGGCGACGAGCATCCCGACGTCGAGCGACGCGGTCTCGCGCTCGACCTTCGCGACGCCGTCCGTCGTCGACAAGTCCGCGTCGATCACCAACGTCTCGGTCGCAGACAGCTCGCGCGCGAGCTCCTCGAGCGCCTCTTTTCTTCGCGCGACGAGCGCGAGCTTGAAGCCCTCTCGCGCGAGCGAGCGCGCAAACGCCTTGCCGATTCCGTCGGACGCGCCCGTCACGATCGCCCACGGCCCGTACTGATCTACCCTTCGACGCATCGCCGCACGACCTTCTTTCGATGACCCGCGGTCACCTTGGAAAACACTTCGCGAATCGATCGAGCAGCGACCGATCGCCTCGAATCGACAGCTTGCCCCGGAGCACCAAGAGCACCGGGTTTCGCTTCTTGCTCACGACGTCGAGCCACGACTGCGCGTCGCCTCGCACGGTGACGTTCGCCTCTCCGACGAGCTGCGTCGGATCGACCGAGAGCGCGCCGTCCTCGATGCGCACGGTCGCGCGATGCACGCTGGCGTCGCGGTCGGTGAGCTCGAAGTGAAACGTCCCCTTCCAGCCCTTCGCCGGACCGCGCTGAAAGATCAGCGGCATCGCCCGAAAGAGCCCCGCGACGCTCGTCGCGCGCAGGCTCGAGCGCACGCGCCGCACGCGTTTATGAGGAAATCTCCTCGCCGCGTGCGCCTCTGCGTCCGAGCCCTCGACCACGTACACGGTCTCTTTGCGCTCGGTCAGCGGCGCGAGGACCTCGGTCTTGAACTTCGCGCGGTTCTCGACGAAGGGCCCGATCACGTCGTCGCCCGCGGGGCACACGGCGATGCAGTACGCGGCCTTGTAGTTCGGTCGATACGCGAGCGACTGCCACATCGACGCCATCTCCGACAGAGGAACGCGCTCGCGAAGCTCGTGCCGATCACGACTCTCGACCGCTTCTTCGAGCAGGTCCCCGAAGCCCGACATGAACTCGCGATAATTGTGGTCGAGGCAGGCAGAGAACCGAAACGCGCCATCCGCTTCGATCGCGCCCACGGGACAGGCCGCGACGCACAGCTTGCAATCGATGCACGGATTGAAGTCCAGCGCCGCCGTGGCCTCGTCGACGGGCACCGACGTGAGCACCGTCGCGAGCACGATGAACGACCCGAACCGCGGGTGAATCACGTTTCGGTGCAGCCCCATGCGCCCGAGCTGCCCCGCGACCGCGACGCGCTTGTGCGAGACGATCCAGGTCCTGCCCGGAAAGTCATCCATCTCCATCGGAAACGCCATCGCCGGGTTGAGCGCGCGGTGCCCCGCCGCGGCGATGCGCTCGACGAGCGCCCGCGCGACCTCGTTCGCTCGGTCCCCCGCGTGATGAAACTCGTTGTTCGCCACGCTCCGCGCGGGGCTGCGAACGTTGTCCGCGTGCATCTTCACGACGATCGACACGAGCGACCGCGCTGCCGCAAACGCCTTGCGCACCGGCGCTCGCTCTTCTTCGAGCTCTGGGTGCTCGAGCGAGACCGCCGCCGCGTCGTCCGCGCCCGCCTCGATCGCCCACTGCCTGAGCGTCTCGGCGCTGATCGGCGCCGGGCCGACCACCGGAAGCCGCGCCCGCGCCGCGCGAACGGACGGGTGCTCGTCCGATCTCTTCTTTTGAATGTTTGTCATCATATCATTCTCCGTGCGTCGTGGACCCGTCGCGCTCGACCGCGCGAGGGGCGTGCGTTCAGCGCCCCGCGCGCGCCACGGCGAGCACGCGATCGGACAGCGCTTCGTCGTCGATCAGCCGCGCGAGCACGATCGCGCCGACCATGCGCGCGGTCAGCTCGATCGCCTCGTCCGTGAGCGCGTCGCTCTTGCCGCCGAGCTTCTTTTGCACGAGCCCCATGAGCCCCTTGGCCGCGTACGAAAACGCCTTTCGCACGACCGCCTTCTGCCGCGGCCCGTCCGCGCCGAGCGCCGCGACGACGCAGCCCCGCTCGGGGTGGCGCACGTGCTCGCGCGACAGGTACGCGTCGAGCACCGCCCCGATGCCCTTGGCCGGCTCGAACACCGACTCGCTCGTCTGCCCCGCCGCGTGCTCGACCGCCTCGGCCACGAGCTCGTCGCGGTCCTCGAAGTGCGCGTAGAATCCGCCGTGCGTCAGCCCCGCGCGCTTCATCAACGCGGGGATGCTCACCCCGTCGAGCCCAGCCCTCCGCAGCGCCGCGCTCGCCTCGGCCACGATCCTCGCCCGCACCTCTGCCTTGTGCTCGTCCGTGTAGCGCATCGTTGAATGACAGCCATCATACAACAAGCGCTCTACCTGTCAATCCACCCGCTCGTCCGGCGCCCTCCCGTCGCCCAACGGTCGAATTAATAACTCGAAACACAGTAACCTATATCGCATTCGTCCAGATGATTTACTGCAATGATTGCAGTGTTGTCATCATTTGTTATCGTTGAGTCAGTAACTCATGGCCAGACCAAGAACCATGACCGACGAGGCGATCTCTCGCGCGGCCCGGGACGTCTTCGTCGAACACGGGCCGCACGCGTCGGTCTCGCTCGTCGCCGAGCAGCTCGGCGTCACGCCCGCGGCGCTCTTCGCGAGGGTCGGCTCCAAAGACGAGCTCTTGCTCTTCGCGCTCGCGCCCGGTCGGCCCGCCGTCGCCGATCGGCTCGCGGAATCGCCACCACCCAGCGACGCGCGGCCCGCGCTCGTCGAGATCCTCGGCGAGCTGATGGTGTTCTTTCAGCGCGTCTTGCCCAACTTGATCGTGCTTCGCGCGGCCGGACACACGATGGCCGACCTGCCGCCGCGCAACGAAGCCCCGCCCCCGCTCGCGCTGCGCTGGGCGCTCGCGCGTTGGCTCGAGCGCGCGAGCGAAATGGGCTCGCTCCCAAACGTTCGCTCGTGGGCCATGTCCGAAGCGCTGCTCGGCGCGATGGAGGCTCGCTGCTTCAACGCGTACGTCGGCGGAGCTGCGTTCGCGCCGGCGACCGATCGCGCGTTCGTCCGCGAGCTCGTCGACGGGCTGTTTGGAGCTGCGTCATGAGCAAGATCCTCGTCACAGGCGCGTCGGGAAACGTGGGCCGAGAGGTCGTTCGCGCGCTCGTCGCCCGCGGCCACGAGCCGATCACCGCGGATCGATCGAGCGCACGCGCACCGGGGCCATCGACCTCGCGCGCGCTGGACTTTCACGACGCATCCACGTGGGAGCGCGCCGTCGAAGGTTGCTCGCGGCTGTTCTTGCTGCGCCCCCCTGCGATCGCCGACGTTCGATCGACGCTCCTTCCCTTTGTCGACTTCGCGCGCACCCGCGGGGTCGACCACGTCGTGTTCTTGTCCGTCGCTGGCGCCGAACGAAATCGCTTCATCCCGCACAACAAGGTCGAGCGTCACCTGCGCGCGACGAGCGATCGTTTCACGAACCTGCGCCCTGGCTTCTTCGCGCAGAACCTCGAGACCGCGTACCTGCGTGACATCGTCGAGGACCGGCGGATCTACGTTCCTGCGGGCAACGCTGCGGTCAATTGGATCGACGCGCGCGACATCGGCGAGGTCGCCGCGATCGTCCTCGACGCGCCCGAACACCATCGAGCGCAGAGCTACACGCTCACGGGACCTGGCGCCGTCGCGTGGTCCGTCGTGACCGACGCGCTCTCTTCCGCGCTCGGACACGACGTTCGCTACGAGCCCGCGAGCATCGTCGGCTACGTGAGACACCTCCGTCGTCGAAAGCTCCCCGCCGGGGCGATCGCCGTCCAGACCGTCCTTCACGCGATGCTCCGCTTCGGACAGGGCGCGACGCTCGACCCCACCGCAGCGCGGCTTCTCCGCCGAGCGCCTCGCTCGATCGGCGAGTACGTTCGCGACAATGCGGCAGTATTTCGCCGCGCGATCAACGCGTGACGAGCGAGCGCACGAAAATCAACGTCGGGTCTATTGCAACTTCGAGTTGCTTTACCCATACCTCGACTCGTGCAAGTTGTCTCGCCCCTCGCCGCCGCGCAGCCGCTATGGCTCGTCCTCGTCTCGAACTTCGTCACCCAAGCGATCGCGTACTTCACGGTCGTCTCGATCGTGTACGTCGTCGTGTGGCGTTGGGGGCGCGAGCGCTTTCGACGCGCGCGCATCCCGACCACCGCCCGCGCCGATCGCGCGCAATTTCGCCGCGAGATCACCAACACGTTCGTCACCCTCTTGCTCGGAATGCTCAGCGCGGGCTCGGTCCTCGCCCTCTACGCCTCGGGCCGGACGCGCCTGCACAACAACCCGACCTCGCCGCTCGCGATCGCCGCGTGGATCGTCGGAGCCCTGCTCTTCAACGACCTCTGGTTCTACTGCTGGCACCGACTTCTTCATCACCCGCGGATCTATCGGTACGTCCACGCGGTGCACCATCGAAGCATCGACGTGACCCCGTTCTCTTCGTACTCGTTTCACGCCGTCGAAGCGGTGTTGCTCGGCGCGTGGATCGTCCCCGCCGCGATCTGGCTCCCGATGCCCATGGCCGCGCTCGGCGCGCTGCAAGTGATCGGGCTCGCCAACAACGTGATGTCGCACCTCGGATACGAGTTCGTCCCGCGTTGGGTGCTCCGCGTCCCGCTCTTGCGCTGGACCAACACCGCGACGTTTCACAGCCTCCATCACCGAGACCTCCGCGGAAACTTCGGCCTCCACTCGCGCATCTGGGACAAGCTCTTCGGCACCGAGCTGCCCGACTATGAGCGCGTGTTCGTGACCCGCAGCGACGACGCGACGACCACCCGCGACGAGCGCGCGGAGTAGACTCTCGCCGATGACCCGCAGCGCGCCGAGCTCGCCGAAAGATCCCGTGAAGCGCCGCGGCGCGCCCGTCGTCGAACGCGTGCTCGAAGTCGCGCTCGAAGCCCTCGCCGAGCGCGGTTTTCAGGGGCTCTCGGTGCCCGAGGTCGCCGAGCGCGCAGGGCTCAACAAGACCAGCGTCTACCGTCGTTGGCCCACCAAAGAAGCCCTCGTCGCCGCCGCCCTCGAGAGCGCCCTCGGCCACGCCGCCCCGCTGCCCGACACAGGGTCGCTCTACGAAGACCTCGTCGTGTTCGCGCACACCGCGGTCGCGTTCGTGACCGCGCCCCTCGGCCGCGCCGTGATGCGAACGCTGCTCGCCGACGCAGACAACCCCGAGGTCCGCGCGATCGCCGACGAAATGCTCGCCGCCCAGCGCTCGGGCCCGCGCGTGATCTTTCGTCGCGCGCAAGAGCGCGGCGAGCTCGACGCCAACGCCGACGTGACGATGGCGCTCACCGTCGTCGCCGGCGCGATCCTCCACCGAAGCCTCATCGAGCAAAAGAGCGTGTCCAAGGACTTCATCCAGCGCCTCGTCTCGCTCGTCGTCCGCGGCCTCGGCCCAGCGCCAAAGCCCTGAGACTCACGCGGCCCGTGTCCCGCGATCCGCCGCGTCGCTCGCCGCGATCCACAGCGGTCCTGCCGCGGTCGCGAGCACGATCGCGTTGAAGACAACGTTGCTCGCCACGCCCGCTGCCATCGACCCGGCGCTGTCGAGCACGAACCAACCGCACAATCCGACGAGCACTGCCCTTCGCACGGCGTCCGGCGCGCGGTCGAACACCCACGCCCGCAAACACCACACCATCACGCCCCAGCCGAACAGAAATCCCCCCGTGAGCGCGGTCAAAAACCGCGTGTCTCGATGCGCGAACGTCGTCGCCCCGTCGATCGGCCAGTCGAGCAAGTCCAACGTCAGCCGCGCGAGCGACGCGGTCGACGGCGTTGTTCCCAGAGAAAACACAGGTCCAAACGCGCCGATCACGATCGCGGTCACCACGAGCCACTGTTTGTGCGTTGCGGTCTTCACGAGCACTTCCTCCTGCCGAGCGCCGAGCCACGCGCCGCGACCTGCCGCGCAGCAGACGTTCCGCCTGGAATTCTCCAGCGACAGCGCGTCCGTGCGTCGTCGACCGAACCGGTCCATCGATGCGCGCCGAGGACACTGCCGACCGACGCGCGAAGGCACCATGACGTCCGAGGTCATGGCGTCCTCCGTTCGCACATCGACGCCGCTCCGGCGCTCCCTGCGCGCGACTGCGCTGGCAATTCAGCGCCCGAATTCGAAAGCAAGCATCGGAGCGCGACGCCTACTGCGTCGCCCTACGCTCGAAGGCAGAGAGCTCGATGACCCACTTCCTACTCCTCCACGGGAGCTGGCACGGCGCATGGTGCTGGCACAAGGTTCTCCCTCGGCTCGTCGCTGCCGGTCACACCGCGACCGCGATCGATCTGCCCGGTCGCGGTCGATCGCCCGCGTGGGCCCCGTGCGTGAGCCTCGGACGCATGGTCCGCGCGGCAGAGCGCGCGCTGGCACCACACACACAATCAACCGTCGTCGTCCACAGCCGCAATGGAATCGTCGCGTCCCAGCTCGCCGAGCTCGCGCCCGACCGCGTCGCGCGCACGATCTATCTCGCGTCGTTCATGCTCCCCGCTGGGCGTCGTGTCCTCGACTATGTGCCCGATCGCGCTTCCGCGATCGCGAAGCACATCCACGTCGACCGCGCGGCCCTCACCGATCGACTCGATCCGAAGCTCTATCGCGAAGGCCTCTACGCAGACTGCTCCAGCGACGACGTCGCCCTCGCCGACGCGATGCTCGTACCCGAGCCGATTCGGCCGGCGCTTGCGCGGCTGCGCTTGACGCCGGCGCGCTACGATCGAGTCCCGCGGTCGTACATTCGCCTCACCGAAGACCGCGCCGTGTCCCTCTCGCTCCAAGACCAACTCCTTCGCGAGACCTCGGTCGACGAGGTCGCCGACATTCGCGGAAGCCACTCGGTGTACTTCTCGAAGCCCGACGAGCTCACCCAGACGATCCTTCACTTGGCGAGGTGATTTGCATGCTCTTCGACAACGACACCGCCCGATGGCGCGCGGTCTGCGAGCGACGCGCGGACGCCGACGGAGCCTTCGTGTTCAGCGTGCGAACCACGGGCGTCTACTGTCGCCCCTCGTGCCCGTCCCGCCGCGCTCGAAGGGACAACGTCGCGTTTCACGACACGCCGTCGTCCGCCGAACAACGCGGATTTCGCGCGTGCCTGCGGTGTCTCCCGCGCGACGTATCCGCCAGCGCCGCCGCGGTCGCGACGCTCGCCTCGATCGCGCGCTTCGTCATTGCGCACGCAAACGAGACCATCACGCTGGCGCAGCTCGCACGGCGCGCAGGGCTCAGCACGTTTCACGGCCAACGCAGCTTCAAGGCCACCTTCGGAATCTCGCCGAAACACCTGCAAACCGAGGCGCGCGTAGAGCGCTTCAAACGACAGCTCCGCGCCGGTCGCGACGTCCTCACCGCCGCGATGGAGGCAGGCTTTTCGTCGACCAGCCGGCTCTACGACGCGCTCGACAAGCGCCTCGCCATGTCTGCGCGTAGCTATCGAAGCGGCGGCGCAGGCGAGCGCGTCGGGCACCGAGCGTTCGAAACTGAACACGGATTCATCCTCGTCGGAGCCACCGAGCGAGGCCCGTGCTTCGTCGACGTCGGAGAGGACCGCGAAGCCCTTCTCGCGGCGCTATCAAGCGAGTTTCACCAGGCAAATTGCTCACAGATCAAGCTCACTGACGCAGAGCCGTGGCGCTCGTACGAGCGCTCGCTCGCCTCGAAGATCATCGCCCCTCACCGCGAGTTGCCCGACGATCTCCGACGAGTCGCTCTTCGCGCTGCCGCGAGCTTCGCGCTCCGCGAGGACGCCGCTAGGCGACCGACGCGCGCATCGAGCCCCGGCGAGCGCTCGCCATCCGCGCCTTGACGAACAAGCACAGCTCGATCGCAAACAAAACCACGCCCGCGACGAGCATGGGCGCGACTTGCCACGCGGGCGCCGGCGCGAAGCTCCGTCCGCGCTCGTACAGGTACGCCGCAGCGACGAGCCCCGAGCCAAACGTCCCGAGAAAATGCAGGAGATACTCGCCTCTCGGCAGCCCGCCGAGCGGCGCGCGAGACGCTTCTTCGAGCGCCACGTCGAGCGCCGAGTTCACGAGGTCGAGCGCCAAGATCCCGAGGATGACCTTGTCCGCGAGCGGGCTCGGCGTCCCGCCCGCCAGCAGCGCCACCGCCGCGACGAAGCACAAGTGACGGACGAAATGCGTGAGCTCTTCGGCCACGCTCGCGTCGCGCTCGTACAGCTTGAATCGAAACAAGTGGTAGTAGAGCACGTCGATCGCGCCGATCGGCGCAAGCACACACAGAATCAAGAGCGCGGTGCTCATCGGGACAGCTCCTGCGTCACGCCCGCGCGAAGCTGCGCGTCACCGTCCTCGAAGTCCGGCGCGCTCAGCCACAGCCGCAGCAGGTGCCGCTTCTTGTCGGGCTCGTCGAAGTCTTCGTACGCCGTGCGCTTGTGCAGAATCGCCGCGTTCTTCAGCCACTGAACGTCGCCCGGCTCGAACGTCATGTCGATGTAGAACCGCGGGTCGTTCGCCAAGGCCTCGACGAGCGCGATCGCCTCGTCTTGCAGCGGCGTGAGCCTCGGAGCCTCTTCGAGGTCCTGCGACCGCCGGATGTACCAGGGGATGAAGAACGTATTGAGCCTCGCGCCGCGCTCGCCCTGCGTCGGCGCCGAACAAATCGGCCGAGACAGCACGATCGGCGGCATCCCCTCTTCTTGATACCGCCAGGGAAATTCCTCGAACAGCTGCGCATACAGCTCGGGCCGCGCCCGCTGGATCTCCGCCACGATCGCGCCCGAGCTCACGATGCGGCTCGCCCCGCCCGCGCGCGCCGTGCGTCGGCAGAGCAGCCCAATGATGTCCGCGCCGTCCGTGTGAAAATCCTGCTCGGCGCGCGTCGTGTAGAGCCTCGTGCTCGGCAGGTTCGGGTCCGCGCCCGTGTCCCGGACGTGCGTCATCAGCTCGCCGCGGAGGTTCTGCGAGACGGGGCTCCCGAGGTGCAACCCGAGCACGGCGAAGCTCCGGGCGAGCTCGTCGGCAGACGCATCGCCGACGGTGAGCCCGCGGAGCAGCACGAAGCCCCGGCCGCGCTCGAGCTCGCGTCGCCAGCGTGTTGCCGCGTCGAACAGCGGCCCGGACGACGGCAGGTCCGCGCTGCTCAGGCCAGACAGCGCTCGCCCCTCGAGCGAGCGCGCGATGCGCCCAACGTCGGCGAGCACCTCGGACGAGAGCACCTCGGTCCACTGATCCGAAGCGCCCACGTCAGCGCGGGTCCAGTACGAAGGTCCGCCGTCGAGCGTCGACGGCGCGATCGAGCCAGTCATCAGTTCTTCTCCTCGCAGCAGCCGCCGGGCATGACCTCGAGCGAAAATCCCTTGGGCATTCGCCCATCGGGGCGAGGCGAGCACGAGAGCACTCTCCCGCGCGCGTCGAGCGCGATCGAGCAGCAATCTTCCAGCGATTTGCGCAGCATCGCGCGCCCGCGCTGCACGCGGGACTTCATCCCGGACAGCGAGATCCCGAGCATCTCCGCGGCTTGTTTTTGTGTGAGCCCTTCGAGCTCGACCACCGTGAGCGCCTCGCGATAAGGCGACGGGAGCATCGCGATGAACGGCGCGAGGTAGCCCGCGACCTCTTCTTCCGCGGCGCGATCGTCTTCTTCGTCGGCCGCGACGGGCTCGGTCGGAGCCTCGTCCGAGACGCGATGCTTGGCCGCCGCGCGATGGTGGTCGACGATCGCGTTGCGCGCGATTTGATACACCCACGGGCCGAAGCGCTCTTCGTCGCGGATCGTCCCGAGCCCTCGTTGGACGCGGAGAAACACCTCTTGCATCACGTCGTCGACGTCCACGTTCGCGCGCACGCGGCGCGCTACGAACGGACGCAACTTCGCGTCGAGCGCGCTCCAAGCATCGCGCGACGCGGCGTCGATCACGCCTTGCCTCCAGGCGGGCAGCACGAGGGTCCGCAGCAGGACTTCGCGCCTCCGGGCTTGACCGCTTCGATCGTGGCCGAGGCCACGTAGTCCTCGACGCCCGAGCCCGGAAGCCAGTCGCGGATGAACTCCTTGCTCTCGGGCTTCACGTTCACGACGATCTGCTCGAAGCCTGCGCTCGCGAGCAACGCCCGCAGCGTATCGACGCCCACCGCCCCCGAGACGCAGCCCGTCAGCGCCGCGACGTCGCTCTCGAGCGCCTTCGGCAACGTCTTCAGCTGCACGACGTCCGAGATCGCGAGCCGTCCGCCCGGCTTGAGCACGCGGAGCGCCTCGCGAAACACCGACTCTTTGTCGGGGCTGAGGTTGATCACGCAGTTCGACAGGATCACGTCGACCTCGCCGTCGCCGATGGGGAGGTGCTCGATCTCGCCAAGGCGAAAATCAACGTTTGTCGCGTTGACCTTCACAGCGTTGGCGCGCGCCTTCGAGACCATGTCCGGCGTCATGTCCACGCCGATGACCTTGCCCTTCGGTCCCACTTGCTTGGCCGCGAGAAAGCAGTCGATCCCGCCGCCAGCGCCGAGGTCGAGCACGGTCTCGCCGTCCTTCAGCGCGGCGATCGCCTGAGGATTTCCGCAGCCGAGCCCCATGTTCGCGCCGTCGGGCAGCGCCGCGAGCTCGTCCGCCGAGTAGCCGAGCTTCGCGCTCGACTCCGCCGTGAATCCTCCGCAGCAGCCAGGGGCGCAGCTCGAGGCGGTGTTGCGCGCGACCTTCGCGTACTCCTCGCGAACCGTGGCGCGGACTGCATCGTTCGTTTGCTCTTTCATGACGTCTTGTCTCCTTTGCTTTGGGTGACGGGCTTGCTCCCGAAAGGACGCAAGGTTTGTAGATCAGCGACCATACAAATCGCCGAACTCGGACAAATTGCAGCGAATTCAGGGGACTTTTGCAGCGCCTCCGGCGCGCTCGACCGAGGCACGACCGCAAACCCCACCTCGCGGAAGAAGGCCTCGGCGGTCGTCGTGAGCAGGTAGACCGACGAGAGCCCTCGGCGCGCTGCGGCCTCGAGGCGCTCTCGTACGAGCGCGTGCCCGAGCCCTCGCGCGCGATGCGACGTCGCGACCGCGACCGAACGGAGCAGCCCCACGCCGCCGTGAGACTCGAGCCCCGCGGTCGCCACGATCGCTCCGGCGTCGCGCACAACGACGAATCCTTCTGGAAATTGCCCCGCGAGATCGTCGACCGGGAGCCCCGCAGCGCCGACGAGCGCGCGCACGTCGCGAAGGTCTCCCTCCGTCGCCGCGTCCATCGTCGTGTCGAGCAGCCCTCGCTGCCTCCCGAACCGCACGAGCTTCGCGCGGATCTCGTCGCGCGCGGCCCGAAACCGCGCGAGCATCTCGTCGCGCCCGATCGTCGGATCTTTGCTCGCCGGATCGCGGACCGGCCAGTGCAGCCGCGTCGCCGCCCCGAGAAACGCTGGACAAACCTCCTCGGCGCACAGCGTGATCACCGTGTCGACCGTGCTCGGGTCGATCGTGCTCACGGACTTCGATCGATGCGCCCCGAGGTCCACGCCGAGCTCGCGCATCACTTCGACCGCGTACGGGTTGACCGTCGACGGCTCGCTCCCCGCGCTCTGAATCGACGCGCGATCGCCGAAGAGCATCCGCGCGAGCCCCTCGGCCATCTGGCTGCGCGCGGAGTTTGCCACACACAAAAACAAAAGCGCTTGTCGTTGCTCGTTCATCGAAGGGTCCTCAGGAGGGCGAGTTTGCGGTCGGGGCGCTCGCGTCGGCGGGCTTGTGCCCGAAGAGCCGCCCGCGCGCGAAGAGAGCCACCTTCACGAGCCCGAGCAGCACCGGGACCTCGACGAGCGGCCCGACCACCGCGGCGAAGGCAGCGCCACTTTTCAAGCCGAAGCTCGCGATGGCGACGGCGATCGCGAGCTCGAAGTTGTTCGACGCGGCGGTAAACGAGAGCGTCGCCGAGCGCGCGTAGTCCGCGCCCGCGCGGCGGCTCATGAAGAGCGACACGACGAACATCACGACGAAGTAGATCAGCAGCGGGAGCGCGACCCGCAGCACGTCGAGCGGGAGCCGAACGATCGCCTGCCCCTGGAGCGAGAACATCACGACGATCGTAAACAAGAGGGACACGAGCGTGATCGGCGCGATCGTGGGGACGAATCGCTGCTCGTACCACGCGCGACCCTTCGCGCCGACGAGCGCGCGTCGCGTGAGAAAACCCGCGGCGAACGGGATCCCGAGGTACACGGCCACGCTCTTGGCGATGTCCGTCACGGACACGTTCACGACCGTGCTCTGCAGCCCGAGGAGCCTAGGCAACAACGTCGCGAACACGTACGCGTACACAGGAAAGAACAGCACTTGAAACACCGAGTTGAACGCCACGAGGCCGGCGCAGTACTCGGTGTCGCCCTCGGCGAGCTCGTTCCACACGATGACCATCGCGATGCAGCGCGCGAGACCGATGAGGATCAAGCCGAGCATGTACTCGGGCTTGTCGCGCAAGAAGACCACCGCGAGCCCGAACATCAACAGCGGCCCCACCACCCAGTTCTGCACGAGCGAAAGCGCGAGCACGCGCTTGTTGCGAAAGACCCTGCCGATCTCCTCGTAGCGCACCTTCGCGAGCGGCGGAAACATCATCAAAATGAGCCCCACCGCGATCGGGATCGACGTCGTCCCCACGCTCGCTCGCTCGATCGCCGCGCGAACGCCAGGCGCCGCGTACCCGAGCGCCACCCCGAGCGCCATCGCCGCGAAGATCCACAGCGTCAGGTATCGATCCACGAACGAGAGCCGACCGCTCTTCTTCTCGTCACCACCGTCGCTCATCGCGCGCGCCTCGCGTCCCTTTTCATCGTTGTGTTACGATTGATCGTCTGCCCCGCCCGAACTCGCTCACAAGCCGCCCACCAACACGCGCAGGCGCTTGAGCGCGCGCGGCTCGATGCAGTAGCAAACGCGCGGCCCGTCCACCTCGCCGCGAATGAGCCCCGCCTCCTTGAGGACCTTCAAGTGCTGCGAGACCGTCGACTGCGCGACGGGGAGCTCGCCCACCAGATCGCCGCAGATGCACCCGTTGGTGCGCAGCAAGATCCGGACGATCTTCACCCGCACCGGATGCCCGATGGCCTTGGCCAGCGCCGCGAGCTCCTCGTCGGCCTCGTCGCCTTCGACAGGGCGCCGGTCCACGTCGTCGCGCGCCGGAGGACAGCAAACCGCCGGGGTTTCTTTCATCGTATTTCTACGATAGACGCTCGACCCCCGCGCCGTCAACGCGCGGGCGCGCTTACTTCTGTTCCATGAGCGTGCGGACGACCTGACCGATCACCGCGCCGCCGTCGATCACGAACTCGTGCCCCGTCGAATACGTCGCGTCCGCGAGCAGATAGAGCAGCAGCGCAGTGACCTCCTCGGGCTCGCCGACGCGCGCGATCGGCTGCGACGCCGCGATCGCGTCCGCGTCGAGCCCCGCGATCATCGGCGTGCGAATCGGCCCCGGATGGATCGAATTGACCCGAATATTGTGCGGTCCGAGCTCGAGCGCCGCCGCCTTGGTCAGCCCGCGCAGCCCCCACTTGCTCGCGACGTACGCGCCGAGGTTCGCGTAGCCCTGAAGCCCCGCGGTCGACGAGATGTTCACGATCGAGCCTCCCCCCGCGCGTCGAATCGACGGAACGGTGTAGTGCATCCCCAGCCAACACCCCGTGAGGTTGATGTCGATCGTCCTTCGAAACACCGCAGGATCCGTGCTCTCGATCGCGCCGAACGTCACGACGCCAGCGTTGTTGACGAGGTGCGTGACGGGGCCGAATCGCTTCTCGGCGAGCGCGACGACGGACTGCCACTCGGCTTCGTTCGTCACGTCGTGGTGCTGATACACGGCCCGTCCTCCGAGCGAGGCGACGACCGCTTGTCCCTCGTCGTCGAGCACGTCCGTCGCGACCACGCGCGCCCCCGCGCGAACGAGCTGCCTGACGTGCTCAGCGCCCATTCCGCGCGCTGCCCCTGTGACGATCACGACCTTGTCTTCGAGTGAATTGCGCATCGCTGTTACCTCGAAGCGCGCCATCGCAACGAGCGTGCCTCGCACGACGACCCGCGAGTTCTCAGCGAAGCGAGCGGCAACTCCGCCCGACACGCGCAAGCGATGCACGCGAGGCGCACAGGAGGTGCTCGAGCTCAGCGCGCGCGCTCAACGTTGGCGATGGCGAACACCTGCGCGAGGATCACCACGTCGAGCGCGAAGTGAACGGCGATCGCCCAGCCGAGCCCGCCGGTCTGGAGCGTCGCGTGCGTCGCGAGCCACCCCAAGAAGCCCGCCATCAACGCGCCGACGGCGCCCCCGGGCCGTCCCCAATAGTGCGGAACCCCGAAGAGCGCCCCCGCGACGAGGGCGATCGCGCCAGGGCTCGCGACGCCGTCGAGCGCCGTCACGAGCGCCCCGCGAAAGAGCAGCTCTTCGCTCGTCGCGTTGACGATCGACGCAATCGACGCCCATGGAAGCGCGCGCGCCACCGAGCGAGCGTCGGGCCGCGCGCGAGACTGCCTCCACACGACAAACGCCGTCATCAACGACGCGATCGCCGCGAAGCGAACGCCCACCACGAGCCACGTGTCCCCTGGCTCGGCCACGACCGAGGCCGATCGCGCGATCACGCCGACGTCCCCGAACCGGAGAAATCTTGGCCAACGGACGGGGCCGTCGACCGCCCGCGCCGCCCACGCGCACACAAAAACAAGCGACGCGACCGCGAGCGCCCTCGGCTGGTAGCGACGATGCATCGCGAGCGCCGACCCCTCGCCGCGCGTCGCGCGCTCGCTCTCGCGTCCGAGCCACAAGAGCGCCGCCGCGCCCGCGCCCACGGCGACGCCGCCGACGATCGAAGCGATCATCGCGACCGCTCCGACCCGTCGCTTCGCAGCACGAAGAACCCCGCCGAGAGCAGCGCAGCGACCGGCGCCCACACGCGCTCGACGGGCGACCGAGAGACCGCGTTGGCCAGAGCCCCGAGCGCGAAGAGCGCGGCGACGATCGAGCACACACCTCTCCGAGCTCGACCGAGTAGCCACGGACGAAGCGCCACCCCCATGAGCGCCGCGTACACGATCAATGACACAGCGCTCGCCGCACGAAGCCCCAGCGGAAGCGCGCCGCGATGCGCCCCACCCCACGCGAGCGCCCCCCACGGAGCCCCGAGCACGAGCGCGCACTGAAACAGCGCCACGACGAGCAGCAGCCCTGCCACGCCGCGCGAAACCAACGATCGGCGAAACATATCTGGCAGATATATCTGTCAGCGAGCTATCGTCAAGCCATGAGCCGACGCTCGCAAACACGACTCTCGGTCCTCGGCGCGCTCGCGACGGAGCCCGCGACGGGGTACGGCGTTCGACGCGCGATCATCGAGACGCTCGGGCACTTCTGGCACGAGAGCTTCGGGCAGATCTATCCGACGCTCGCGGCGCTCGAAGAGGACGAGCTCGTCGAGCGCGACGCAGACGGGCGCTTCACGATCACCAAGCGCGGGCGCGACGAGCTCGCGTCGATGCTCGCCGAGGAGCCCGAGGCGACGCCGCCGCGCAACGGACTGCTCCTGCGGATCTTCTTCGCGCAGCACTTGGGTCGAAAGCGCGCGCTCGAGCTCCTCGAGTCGACCGCGGACGCCGCGAAGAAGAAGCTCGCGGAGTTCGACGCGATCGAGCGAGCGATCGACGAGGAGGCCAGACCCGAGGCCCCCTTCTGGCGCGCGACCGTTCGCTACGGCGTGTTTCACGCGCGGGCGACGATCGCGTGGGTCGAGGAGACTCGCGCGCTCTTCGAGAAGCCCCGCGCAGCGAAGTCCCGTTGAGCTCAGCGTCGAAGCGCGCCCCACACGATGTTCGGCGAGGCGCCGCGGCCGCGCACCATCCGCACCCACAAGAGCGTCATGTGCTCGAGGTGCAGCGCTTGGACGAGCGCGCCCACATCCACGGGCTCGAACCCGACGTCGGCGATCAACGTCGCCACGGTGGTCTTGGCGGCAGCGTCGTCCCCGCAGAACAGCATCGCGGCCTTCACGCCGTAGCCGGGATAGGCCGGGTCTTCGAAGTTCTCGAAGCCGTAGATCGAAAACGCCTTCACGACCCGCGTCTTCGGCACGAGCGCCTGCACCGCTTCGCTGCCCGAGCGCTTGCTCTCGAGCCCGTGCGACAGCCCAGCGCCCACGGGGTTTGTGCAATCGACGAGGATTTTTCCTGCCAGCGCGTCGGCGAGCGGGACAACGATCCCCTCGTTTGCCGCGAACGGCGTCGCCAAGAAGACCACCTCGGCGCCCGAGACCGCGTCGCGAATGGGCGCTGCGCGCAGCTTCGACGAGCGCGCCAACGTCTGCGCGAGCGAGCTCGAGCCGTCCTTCGTCTCGGCCAGCACCACGCTGTGCCCGGCCTCTGCGAGCCGAACGGCGAGCGCGCCGCCGACTCTTCCTGCTCCAATGAACGCGAGTTTCATCGATGGTCCTCCTTCATCACCAATACGACGGCCGTTCGGGCAGCGCGCGCTCGCACTTCGAGCACGCCCTGTGATCGTCGGACACGTCCTCGAGCGCGCCGCACGCCGGGCAGCGCACCCACAACCGGTTGATCCTCGCCGCGGTCCACACGCTCGTCCAGACGCTCGCGACGAAGTCTTCGCCGAAGAGCTCTCTCATCGCCGTCGCGTGGTGCTTCGAGAGCGCCCGCTTCATCGAGCCCTCGTCCTCCCACGCGGTCACCGTGAAGCCACGAAGCCCCGTGAATCCCGTGACGATCGAGATGAACCCGGGCTCTTCGAGAAAGTCCTTCACGTTGGCCCGCGAGTGCGCTCGGATGCGCTCGCGCTCGCTCGAGTCCTTCGCGGCGATCCACGTGAGGGCGATCACCGCGGGCGGCTTCTTGCTGCCCGACGCCGCGCGCATCGCGTACCCGAACTGCGCGGTCTCGCTCTCGATCGGCTCGGAGAGCGCGAGCGCGACGAACGCCTCGGGCGTCATCGACCCAGCGCCTCGATGACGAGCTCCGCGGTCTCCTGGCCCGAGAAGTTTTGTTGGCCAGTAATCAAGTTTCCGTCGCGCACCGCGAAGCCGCGCCAGAGCCCGCCCTGGACGTAGTTCGCGCCGAGCTTCTTCAGCTCGTCTTCGATGCGCCACGGCATCAGGTGCTTGTCGCGGGGCATCGCGCCCATGCTCCAGACGGCGTTGTCGGCGAAGTCCTCTTCGACGTTGGCGAAGCCCGTGACGGTCTTGCCCTTGGCGAGCAGCGTTCCGTCCGAGAGCGTGGCGTAGCGGAGGATCGCGACGCCGTGGCAGAGCGCCGCCGCGATCTTGCCCGCTTCGTAGAACGCCACGAACTTCTTGTGCAGCTCCGTCGCCTTCTCGAACGAGAACATCGGCGCCTGCCCGCCCGCGACCACGATCGCGTCGTACCGCGAGACCTCGATCTCCGTGACGGGCTTGGTCTTCTCGACCAACGCCGCGAGCGCCGGGGTGTGAATGAACCCCATGCTGATCAAATCCGACGACGAATACCCGCTCGCGTCGCGCGGGTCGCTCATGCCGTCGGCCTCGCACTTTCCTCCGGCGGGGCTGAACACGTCGACCTCGTAGCCCGCCTCGTGAAACGCGTAGTACGGGTGCGTGAGCTCCGACCACCAGAAGCCAACGGGCCAGCCCGTCGTGCTCGACGTCGCGGCGTTCGCGATGACGATCGCGACGCGCTTGGGGTTCTTCGAGTTCACTCGGTTGGGATCTCTCAGGCTCATTTCGACAGCTCCTTCGATCGAGGACGCGCTGTCCTCGTGCGATCGACTATCGAATCGAGAGCCCATGCACGCAATGCAACACGAGTGAACTCACTGTTTCATCGCGTGCAATACGACTTCAGCGCTCAGCTCGCCCGCCGCTGCCTGGGTGATTCGCCGACGATCCGACGAAAGACCCTGCGAAACGCCGCCGCATCCGCGTAGCCCACCTTCGCCGCCACCTCGTCGACAGAGGACTTCGTGGTCTCGAGCAAGTGCGTAGCGCGCGCGACACGAATGCGCTGGACCATTTCGTTCGGCGACACCCCCAGCGCAGCGTGCACTCGCCGCGCGAGGGTCCTCGGCGAGACCGCCGCGGCCCGCGCGAGCTCGTCGATCGAGACCTGCCTCCGCACGTTGCTGTGCACGAACCGCTCGGCCGCTTGCACTGCGGGATCCGACGCGCGCAAGTGCTCGAGCACCATGTACCGCGACTGCGTCGGTCGATCGTCGAGCACGAGGTAGCGCGCCACGAGCCGCGCCACCGAAGGGCCCGCGACGCGCGCGACGATGGCCAACATCAGGTCCGCGTGCGCGAACGCAGCGCCCGCGGTGAGCACGCGCCCTGCGTCCACGAGCATCTGGTCCGCGTCGAGCGTGACCGTCGCAAACCGCTTGGCAAACGCCGCCGCGAGCCACCACGTCGTCGTGGCCCTCGCCCCGTCGAGGACGCCCGCCGCCGCCAAGACGAACGTCGCCGAGCACGACGCCCCCAAGAGGGCTCCCTTGGCCGAGGCGCGCGCCACGAGCGCTGCGACTCGCCCCACGTCGTCACGCGCGAGCAGGCAATCGACGAGCTTCTCGGTCGTCGCGAACACGCCCGGAATCACGATCACGTCCGTCGATCGAACGCTGCGCAAATGGAACGCGCCGTCGACCGGCACCATCCGACCCGAGCCTGCACGAACCGGCTCGCCGTCGAGCGAGACCACCTTCTGACGCAACACGCTCGGATCGAGCGTGATCTTCGCGAGTCCGCTGTCGACCAAGCGCTGCGCCGATCCGACGATGTCGATCCCGACGCCGAGCGAGCTCTCGGCCACGCCATCGAGCACGAGGTGAAATATCACAGTGGCGAATCTAGACCGAAGATTGTCGATTCCGCCACTGCCACTTCGGTCACCGTGTCCACAGAATGCGTAGCTCGGAGGCAGCAATGAACAGCTACATCATCGGCGCAGCTCGCACTCCCCGCGGTCGCGGAAAGATCGGCAAAGGCGCCCTCTCGCACGTCCACCCTCAGGAGCTCTTCGCGGCCGTGCTGCGCGCGCTCCCCGCGCGGGCTGGCTTCGACCCGAAGGACGTCGACGACGTGATCGCGGGCGCGGTCTCGCAGGTCAACGAGCAGGGCGCCAACGTCGCGCGCAACGCCGTGCTCGCCGCGGGATGGCCCCAAGAAGTGAGCGCGGTCTCGCTCAATCGCTTCTGCGGGTCGGGCCTCCAAGCGATCAATTTTGCCGCGATGGGAACGGGCTCCGGCGCGCAGTCGCTCGTCGTCGCAGGCGGGCTCGAGAGCATGTCGAAGCTCGGCCTCGGCGCGGACGGCGGCGGCCAGGACGGCGGCAACGCGAGGCTGCGCGAGCGCGTGTTTCAAGTTCCGCAGGGGATCAGCGCGGACTTGATCGCGACGCTCGAAGGCTTCTCTCGACGCGACGTGGACGAGGTCGCGCTCCGCTCGCAGCGACGCGCCGCGACCGCGATCGAAGAGCGACGCTTCGACCGATCGCTCGTCGCTGTCGAAGACCCTGCGTCCGGGCGCGTGTTGCTCGACCGCGACGAGCTTCCCCGACCGAGCACCACGCTCGAGGGCCTCGCGGCGCTCTCGCCTGCGTTCGTGTCCATGGCAGAGACGCCCGCGGGTCCCAACGGAGAGACCCTCGCGCAGATCGCGCTCGCGGCGTACCCGCAGGCCCGCGCGATCCAGCACGTTCACACGGCGGGCAACTCGAGCGGGATCGTCGACGGCGCCGCGGCGGTGGCCGTCGCGTCCGAGGAGTTCGTTCGAGCCCACAAAATCAAGCCGCGCGCGCGCATCGTCTCCGTCGCCACCGCGGGAACGGAGCCCCTCTTGATGCTCACCGGCCCCGCGCCCGCGAGCCAAAAAGCGCTCAGGGCCGCGCGCATGTCCGCGAAGGACATCGACTTGTGGGAGATCAACGAGGCCTTCGCAGCGGTGGTCTTGCAGACGATCCGCGCGCTCGAGATCGACCCCGATCGCGTCAACGTCAACGGCGGAGCGATCGCCCTCGGTCACCCCCTCGGCGCGACCGGCGCGATCCTGCTCGGCACCGCGCTCGACGAGCTCGAGCGATCGAACAAGAGCACGGCCCTCGTCACGATGTGCATCGGCGGCGGGCAGGGCATCGCCACGATCATCGAGCGGGTGTAGCGCCCACCGTGATCACGATCTTGCCGCGCACTTCGCCGGCTTCGACCGCGCGCAGCGCGTCCGCGACGCGCTCGAGCGGATAGACCGCGTCGACCATCGGGATCAGCCTCCCGTCTTCGACGAGCGCGCGAAGCTCCTCGAGGTCCTTCTGCAAGAGCGCGGGGTCCATCGTCAGGACGATGATCGATCGATTGAACGCGCTCCGCGCGAGCGCGCCGAAGATCTGCCCGTTGTCGCCGCCGATCATCACGTACCGCCCTTCGGGCCCGAGGATCGACAGATACTCGCGCACCGGACGATAGCCGTTGACCCCGAACACCGCGTCGAAGCGCCCGTCGCTCGGGAGCGGGTCGCGCACGTCGAGCACCACGTCTGCGCCGAACCCGCGGACCGCGTCGACGCTGCGCTTCGAGCACACCGCGGTGACGTGCGCCCCGTACGCCTTGGCGACCTGCACGAGATAGCCGCCGACCGCGCCTCCCGCGCCGTAGATCAACACGCGCTGACCGCGGGTCACCTTGGCGCGCTCGCGGACCGCCTGCAGCGCCGTCGACGCCGCGAGGGGAAGCGCCGCCGCGCGCGTCGCGTCGAGCCCCTTCGGGATCGGAGCGACCGCGCTCTCGCGGACGCACACGAATTCAGCGAAGCCCCCGAACGCGTCGTGCGACGCGTCACCGAACACACGCTGACCGACGGTCACCGAGGAAACACCCTCGCCGATTGCCTCGACCGTCCCCGCGAAGTCCGCGCCGAGGATCTTCTTCTTGCTCGGGCGAAACAGCCCGTTGTCGAGCCGCGCGAGAAACGGATCCGCGCGAAGCAACCGTCGATCCGCCGCGTTCAGCGACGAGGCTTCGACCCGCACGAGCACCTGGCCCTTTCCGGGCGTCGGCTTCTTGACCTCTGCGACGCGAAGCTCGTCGGGCGATCCGTAGCGCTCGTAGACGACGGCCTTCATCGGGACAGCGCTCGTCGCGCTCGGTTCGACGCGCGCGGCGCGGATGGAGCGCTCGGCGACCGCGAGGCTGATCGCCCAGCCGATCGCCATTCCGAGCGTGTACGTGAGCTCGGTCTCGCCGCCCGTCACGACGAGGGGCGCGAGCGCAAACGCTTGGACGCCGGGCGCGATGCCGATCGCGTACGCCCGGGTCATCCACGCGCGGTGGCCGTGGGTGTCCTTCGCGCGGATCGCGAGCGCGCCGCGCGCGACGAACGCGAGGAGCGCGAGCCCCGACAGCGCGCGCAACGTGTGCAACACGGGCCCCTGCGTGGGCGCGGGGTCGAACACGATCATCGTCGCGAACCCCGAGAGCCCGGTGAGCACCGCCGCGGGCACGACGACGAGGCCCAACGCGCGGTGCACCCGCGCGCCTGCGCGACGCAACGCCGGGGCAAATTGCAGGGCTCCGAGCGTCGCAAAGAGAACTCCCGCGACGATGTGCGCGCCGAGGACCCACGGCCGCGCGGCGAACCGCGCGTGATCGGACTGAGGCGCCGCGAGGCCCGTGAAGCTCGCCAACCGCACGAGCCCGCCGAGCACAGGAATGATCGAGAGAGCCAGCATCAGCGCAGCCGTTCTCCAGCCCGAGCGACGCGCTGGTGTTCGAGCCTCGAGCAGAGCAGTGTGTGTCATGGCCATGGACGCTAGGCATCGCGCCGCGCGCGTACATCGGCCGCTCGGCTCGATGCGCATCAGCCGAAAGTACGAGGCCGAGGCTCGGCTATCGCGACGCCCCGTTGGCAGGACTACACGCACTGAGCTCGCTCCTGGAAAATCTCCCGAGAAACTCAGCCCGCGTGTAGCCAACGGAAGGCGGAGCCGCTCTACACCACGCCCCCATTGAACGTCGTAGAAATGAGCCGAGCATCGGCCATACACGGGACCGTTGAACTCGAGTCGAACCGCCACGAATCAATCGATGAACGTGCGGCGATCGAATGCGTGGCGGCTTAGCGCGCTGCCCCGAACCAGCGCACGAGCGCGTCGGTGAGCCCCTCGCCAGCGCCGTCATCCACCCACGCGACGTGCCCATCGGGGCGAACGAGCACCGCCGAAGGCGCCTCGACCGAGCCCACACCAGGAAGAGCCCACGCGCCGTCGTAGCGCGCGCGAACGTGGTGGATGCGACCCGTCCACGGCGCGATGTTCAACGTCGGCGCGTCCGCGAGCTCGAGCAGCACCCCGCGCGCGTCGCGCAGCCATGTGTAAACGCGAAACACCTGATCATTTGCTCGCAGATCGAGATCGGGAACCCTCCGCCCCACGAGCGGGTGTCGCCCCCCGAGCTCGTAGCGAACGTCGAGCCCCGACATCTTCGCGCCGTATCGCCTGCGCGGCTCGTCCATGCGCAAGAGCTCGACCATGGCTTCGCGCATCGCAGCGCACCGCGGATCGTCTCGATCGAGCGCGACCTGCGCCAACGTCGACCGCAACACGTCGGCGGCCGCGGGGTGCCTCTCGGCCTCGTAGCTGTCGAGCAGCGCTGAATCGACCTCGCCACGGACGACAGCCGCGAGCTTCCACCCGAGGTTGACCGCGTCCTGAACGCCCGTGTCGAGCCCCTTTCCTCCGACCGGCGAGTGCGCGTGCGCCGCGTCGCCCGCGAGCAACACGCGTCCGCGTCGGTATGTCGTCGCTTGTCGCGTCGCGTCGGTGAAGCGCGACAGCCACGACGCGCGAACGAGCCCGAAATCCTCGCCGTACGCGTCGATCAAGAGCGCCCGCAGTTCATCGAGCGAGAGCGCGCGAGGCTGCCCCTCGTAGCGCTCGGTGAGCACCACGCGCGCGCGTCGCGGCTCACCCATCGGCCCGATCGCCCGCACGCCGAACGGCCCGTACCCGAGCCCCCACCGCGGCTCTCTGCCGAACTCGACCTCGGCGAGCGCGAAGCTCGTCTGCGGGTCCGTTCCCACGAAATCTACGCCTGCGCGCTTTCGAACGAAGCTGCGCCCGCCGTCGCACCCCACGAGGTATCGCGCTGCGCATCGCCGTCCGTCCGAGAGCGCCACCTCGACCTCGTCGCCGCGGTCCACGAAGTCCTGCACCGCCACGGCGCGGTACACCACGACGCCGAGCTCGCGCACCCAGGCGAGCATCTCCTGCTCGAACGCCTCTTGCCCGAGGACGAGCCCGTAGTTGTGCCGCGTGGGCAGGTCGCTGATGTCGAGCGCCACGCGCGCAAACCCCGCGATCTGCGCGCGCTTTCCCTTCGCGATGAAGCGCTCGGCCACGCCGCGCTGATCGAGGATCTCGATCGTTCGAGCGTGCAGCCCTCCCGCGCGAAGCCCCTCGACGACCTGCGCGGCCCGCGGCTCGACGATCGCCACGTCGACGCGCGCGAGCGCGAGCTCCGCGGCGAGCGCGAGCCCCGTGGGACCTGCGCCTGCGATGATGATTTCGTGTGTTTGTATTGGCGCGCTGGCCGCGCCTCGATCGAGCGTCTCACTCATCGAGCCTCACGTTTCCTTTCTTCGAGCGGCCGACGAATCTGCGTCACGGCGTGGGGCTTGTGGCAAGGCCCCGTCTGTGAGATACGTTCGCTCAGGCAGCGGGGGAATTTGCTGCTCATTCGACACACGACGTCCGACGATCGACGACGCGCGGCGGCGGACAATCGAGCGACGCTCCCAGTCTGGTCATATTCTGTCCGGACCTCCGAGCGCGCGACGCGCGAGTGGCGCACACTGCGCTGCCAACAAAGGAGTCTGAGCCATGGGATTCAACAACAACCCGCACGTCGCGAAGGCCGTCGCCGCGGAGCAAAAAGCGAACGACGCGTCCGACGAGAGCTCGAGGACGCAGGCGTGGTTCGACGCCGCGCGACTGTGGGAGCGCGCCGCGGACCGAGAAAAAAGCGAGAAGAAGGCCAGCGAGTACCGCGCCAACGCGGCGCGCGCGCGGACCGAAGGAGAGACCTCCCCCGCGACGTGATGACAACGGGACAGATCGCGAATTCTCGCGTTGTGGATGCGAAGGGCCGCCCCCACCCGCGCTGCCGCGCGCCCCGCCCCCACGTAGTGCTGACAACGGAGGGCGGCCCCCACCCGCGCTGCCGCGCGCCCCGCCCCCACGTAGTGAGGGCGGGGCTTTGCGTTGAGGAAATGCAGTGATTGGACTCACAGGTTGATTGTGTGTGCCGCCACCTTTCGCGGTCACGTCCGCCCTCGAACACGCACCCCAATCGAGCGACAAGCGGCCCTTGCACGGAAGTAGCCCATACAATCAACCTGCCAGTCCAATCGTAGCATTTTCACATTGCAGAGCCCCGCCCTCACTACGTGGGGGCGGGGCGCGCGGCAGCGCAGGTGGGGGCTGCCCTCCATTGTCATCACTCCGTACGGGCGGGGCGCGCGGCAGCGCGGGTGGGGGCTCCGAAATCTTCGCTTTCCGCAGCAGCAATACGCCCGATCGCGATGTGTACCGCTGTCAGCGCGACGCGAGCGCTCCCCCTGCGCAACGATGAGCGAGCGCGGTCACCAAGTGTGCGAAGCTCCGCCGCCATGGCGCAGCGCACGTTCTCGACGGTGACGCTCGACGCGCTCTCGATCGATGACGAGCGCGCGTTCGAGCACATGGCGCTCTATGCGCCGCTCGCGCGTGTCGTGCGCGAATCCGGGCTGACATTTCGCGTCGCGCCCGCGGGGAGCCCGCAGGCGACCTGGGCGCGGACGCTGTTTCTCAACCTCACGTTCTGGCACGGCGACGACGCGAGCGACGTGCTCAGCGAGCGCAGAGTCCCCGCGGACGTCGTCGCGCACATCGCGTGGCACCACCTCGCGAAGGGCGCGCTCGCAGGCGCGTCGTCGTCCGCCGAAGCGATGCTCCTCGGCGAATCCATCGCCAGCGCCTTCGACCTCTACATGGTGGGAACGCTCCTCGCCGCCCAGCAAGAATGCGATTTTCTCGCGTCGCAGATGGACGCGATCACCGCCGCCCTCGAGGACGCTGGCTACGACGAGCGCGACGCGGCGCTCCGCTTCGAGCGCGCTGCGATGGACCCCGCGGGCGCGTTCGAGTCGCTGCGCGCGCTGTTGTTCGACGTCTCGACCGCGCTGCTCGAGGCCCGCTCGCTCGACGAGGCGACCGCTGTGTTCGACCGCTTCGAGTCGCACCCGGACACGCCGCTGTTGCACCACTACGAGCTGTCCAACTGGATCTTGCACTGCAAGGCCTACGCGGACGGCGACGCGATCTCTGCGCAAAGAGCCCGAGATACGCACAGCGCGCTGCGCGAGGCGGGCTCTTCGATCCAGTGGCTCGACGAGCGCTGGCTGCGTCCTGCGCTGGCCGCGCTCGATCGCGCCAACCTCACTCGCGTGTGACGCGAACGAGCGCAGCGCGCAGCCACGTGTGCGCGGGCGATGCCTCGAGTCGACCGTGAAAGAACATCGCGATCCGCGTCGAGGGCAACGAGACGGGCGGCGCGAGCAAGCGCAGGCCCAGCCCTCGCGCGAGCGGCTCGACCGCGGCGCGCGGCGCCGTGAGGACGAGGTCGCTCGCGGCCACGAGCGCGGGCGCAGCGACGAAGTACGGGACGCGGGCGGCGATCCTGCGGGACTTTCCGAGGCGCGCGAGCGCTGCGTCGACCGCCGTTCCGGGGCCGCCTCCGAGGCTCACGACGAGGTGGCCGAGCGCGCAGTACGCGTCGACGGACCACGGCCGCTTCAGCGCTGGATTCGCAGCACGAACCGCGACGATGAAGTCCGACTTGTACAGCGACCGTTGCTTGAGCTTGGTGGCCTCTCGCGCGACGGGCGGACCGATCGCGAGGTCGATCGAGCCCGAGAAGAGCGCGTCCTCGACGGTGGCGCGATCGTAGGAGACCACGGCGATCTCGACGCCCGGCGCCTCACGACTGCAGAGCTGCAACAGCGGCGCGAGCACGCGCACGGCCACGGCGTCGCTCGCCGCGATCGTGAACCGCGTGCGCGCAGAGGCCGCGTCGAACGGCGCGGGCTTGCGCAGGACCGCGTCGAGCTCCGCGAGCGCCTCGGCGAGCGGCTTCGCGAGCGCCTCGGCCCGCGGCGTGAGGGTCATCGTGTTTCCGTCGCGAACGAGCAGCGGATCGTCGAGCTCGCGCCGAAGCTGGGCGAGCGTGTGGCTCATCGCCGACTGCGTGACGCCGCACGCGTCCGCCGCGCGACGAACGCTGCGCGTCGCGAGCAACCGCTCGAGCGCGAGCAGCGCGTTGAGGTTCGAGACCCGCAGCAACGGACGATCAGCGGTCATGAATCCTGTTCAAGTGCATATGAGAAATCATGAGCTTCCTGCAAGTTGTTCCTGGTCGCACGATCTCCCCACGAAAGGGACGATGCAGCGATGAACACGCGCTCCGACACGAACACCCAGAGCTCACGCGAGGAGCGACGCCATGGCCGCTCGTAAGCCATCGATGAACGGACACCCGGATCCCAGCCTGCCGGTCGCGAAGGTCGACATCGACGCGCTGGATCTCGCGGGAAAGCGCGTCGCGGTCGTCGGAGGAACGGACGGGCTCGGACGCGCGATCGCGAGGCTCGCGGCCGCGCGCGGCGCAGACGTGCTGGTGATCGGCCGCACGTTTCGCGACGAAGGCGCGGCGCGAACGACCTTCGCGCGCGCGGACCTCTCGTCGATGCGCGAGGCGGCGCGGGTGGGCGAGCTCATCGATCCAGGGACGGACATCGTCGTGCTCACCGCGGGAATCATGGCCGCGCCGAAGCGCGAAGAGACCAGCGAAGGGATCGAGCGGGACATGGCGATCAGCGCGCTCAGCCGCTTCGTGCTGCTCCGCGCGCTCGGGCCGCGACTGCGGGGCTCGCGCGGACGTCCACGGGTGTTCGTCATGGGATTTCCAGGGACGGGAACGCTCGGCGACCCGGACGACCTCAACGCGACCCGCGGCTACGACGCGATGCAAGCGCACTACAACACCGTGGCCGTCAACGAAGCGCTGGTGCTCGACGGCCGCGCGCGCTACCCGCACCTCGACGTGTTCGGACTCAACCCCGGCGGCGTGAAGACCAACATCCGAGCGAATTACCTGGGCGAAGGCTCGCTCAAGCACCGCTTCGCCGAGTGGATGATCGGGCTGCTCATGCCGTCGGCCGAGTCGTACGCGGCGAAGATCGTTCCGCTCTTCGTCGCGCCCGAGCTCGAGGGCCGCAGCGGCGCGATGTTCGGCAAGAAGGGGACAGCCATCGCGGCCACCGATGACTTCGACGCCGCGCGCGTCGCGCGCTTCATGGCCAGCGCCGAAGCGCTCACGCAACAAGCGCTCGATCGCGGCGCGAAGTGAGCGAGCTCACCGACGGGCGTTCGCGCGAATGGCCGCCGAAAGCCAGCGCGCAAGCCCTTCGCCGTACGCGTCGATGTTGGCCGCGAATCGCTCGTCCGCCTCGTACATGTCCGCGAGCGCCGCGTGCATGCCCTTCGCGCACGGGTAGAACCACTGATCGATCGAGCGTCGGTGCCGCTCGGCGACGTCCATCGCATCGACGCTCTCTGGCGCGACGCCTTCGCGAAGCAGCTTCGCGGCGTCGTTCATGATCGCGTCCGACTCGGCTTTGTAGCGACTCCAGTCCGCCTCGCTGTACTTGCTCGTGCGCTTCGAAGACTCGCGCCACGCGTCGGTCTGTCCCCAACGCTTCTCGGCTTCAGCCTCGTATTTCGCTGGATCGAATCCGCTGAAGATGGACTTCACTGAGTCGTGGCTCTCGGTCATGGTGCTTGCTCCTTCGTCGTCGAGCAGCGCCAGCGCGTCGTCGACGGCGCGCAGCATCGCCGCCGTTCGCTCGGCGCGCGCGGCGAGCTCCAGTCGTTGTTGTCGAAGCGCCGCCCGTCGATCGAACTGAGGATCGTCGAGCGAACGCTTGATGGCCTCGAGCGACATCCCGAGCTCGCGACCGATGAGGATCTGCTGCAACCGCAGCAAATCATCGTCGTCGTAGAGTCGGTAGTCCGACGAGCTCCTCGCGGACGGACGGAGCAACCCGATCTCGTCGTAGTGGTGCAGAGCCCGCACGGACACGCCGCTCATGCGCGAGACGTCGCTCACTTTGTACGTGCGACGCGTGTTCATGAACGAGGGGTTAGTCCCTCACGTCGCGTGAGGGTCAAGACCGCGCCGTCGATTTCGTGCTCGCGCGTCGAGATGCAGCCGTCCCTGCGTCGCGCGTCCGTCGTCGCGTCGGGCTCTCTTGCGCAGGAGCCTCGCCGCCGGGCCTCTCACCCCTTGAACGACGGATCGATGCTCTGCACGCGCTCGAGCAGCTTCCACACGCCGTTGCGCTTCTCGAGGCGGTCTTGGTACCCGCCGGTCGCGACGATCTTCGTGCTGTCGCTCGCGTCGACCACCCAGTACGACGAGACGGACGAGGCGTGATCGCCCGCGACGTCGATGCTCCACGCGCCGATCATGTGGCGCTTGCCCGCGGTGATCCCGCCGCTGTGCCACTGGTGGATCGTCGCGAGGATCTCGACTCGGCCCTTGGCCGTGCCGAACGGGCTCACGTAGACGCCGTCATCGTGGAAATTGTCTGCGAATCGAGCGTCGTCGTGGCTGTCGATCGAGAGGATGTATCGATTGAGCAGTTCGAGGATTTCGAGCTTGTCGTTGTGCATGATGGCCCTCGGCGCGGGTCTACGCCGACCGCCTGCGCCCGGCTTGAACGTGCTTGCGGTTCTCTCTCCGCGTCCAACATCCCTGGGCCATGGCTCGAGCGCGCGCGGCAACGTCGGGGGTGGTCGACTCACGGGCCCTCCGCCGCGACGGCGGATCGGCGCCGGAGTTTCACCGCTCGCACACTGAGCGAGTGTCGTTCATGTCCGCGCGGGGCTGGGACATCGATTGGCGTCGGCTCACGGACGGCGCGCAGCTGACGCTCGTCGAAGCCGGCGGCTGCGAGTGGCGCGCGGGACGCTTCGTCGGCAGACGCTCTGCAGGAACGGTGTCCGTCGTCGCGCGCGGCGAGCTCGCGCTCGGCTCTCGGATCTTTGGTCCGAGCGACTTTTTTCAGGTCGAAATCGACGACGACCGCTTCGCGCGCGGCCTGAGGACCGGCGAGCGCTCCGACCGCGCGTCTGCGTCAGCCGCGGCGAAGCTCGCCCGCGCCGTCCGCTCGCACGACGGGCCGCTCGCGACCGAGAGCGCGCTCCTCGAGCTGCTCTCGTTGCTCGACGCACGCGCGGCCAATGACCACCGCGTCGACGCCGCGCGCAGCGACCACTTCGCCGCGCGACGCATGCGAGACCTCTTGCTCGAGCGATACGCCGAACCGCTCACGCTCGACGACCTCGCGCGCGCTGCGCGGGTGAGCCCGTACTACGGGCTGCGCGTGTTTCGCGGAGCGTACGGGGTTCCACCGTTCGAGTACCTCGTGCACGTGCGGCTGCAGCGGGCGCGCTCGGCGCTGCGCGGCGGTCGACGAGCGGTCGACGTAGCGGCGGAGACGGGCTTCGCGGACCAGGCGCACCTGACGCGCTGGTTTCGACGGATGTTTCGCACCACGCCGAGCACGTTCGCGAAGGCGCTCGTCCCGACCCAGGCTCGAACTCCCGAGGGCAACCCCCGCGCGTAGCGGCGCGCGCCGCGCGGACGACGAGCGTCCGGCGGACGCGCGATGGGTCAGAGGCGCGTCGGCGCTGTTGAAAACGTGTGCGACGCAAAGAGCGTCGCCCGCTCGACGTTGCGCACCCACGGAGCGCGGCCCTTGTCCAAGCTCACGGTCTCTTCGAGCACGCCGCGCTCGTAGGCGTAGCGCTGCTCGATGCGATACGTGTCGAACGGCGCCATCGAGCTCACGTCCGCGCGAAACACGAGGCTCGCGTCGCGAAACTCACGATCCGTCCGCCCCTCGCCCGCCCCGAGCGTCGAGGTGAGCCGCATCGGGACGCGCCCGGCGCCGTCGACCGCGTCGAGGTCGATGCGAAAGAAGTACGTGAGCTCGCGCGGCCCCGCGCTCCCGTCGTACGCAGGGTGCCTGCGACGCATGTGCTTCACCGACTCCCAGTGATCCGCGTAGCGGCGCTGCTCGACGGTGAACTCGTAGTCGAACTCGGGCGTCCGTCGCCACACGCCTCGGTCGAAGCGCTCGGCGGCGGCGTACCCGACCCACACGAGCGTCAGCGCTGGTTGCGCAGGCGGCCCCGCGCGGGTCGGAAGCACGCCGCGCGCGTGCCCCGCGCACCCGTTTGCCGACGACGACACCGCCAACCACAAAGAGACCACCGAGAACATCGAGCGAGCTTTCATCGTAGAGGACCTTTCGTGCCCCCAACGTAGGCCGCGGGCGTTTGGTCAACAATCATCGAGAAAATCAAGTATGAGTTGTTGATTCATCAACAATGAACCTCAACCATCTCGCGGTGTTTCGCGCGGTCGCTGAGCGGCAGAGCTTCAGCGGCGCAGCCACGGCGCTCGGCGCAGACAAGGCTCACGTGAGCCGGGTCGTGAGCGCGCTCGAACAGGCGCTCGGCGTCGTGTTGCTCGCGCGCTCGACGCGCAAAGTGACGCTCACGCCCGCGGGCGAAGGGCTGTTCGCGCTCGTTCGCGGTCCGCTCGACGCGCTCGAACGCGCGGGCCCGTCGATCGCAGAGCGCGTCAAAGCGCCGTCGGGCGTCGTGGTGCTCGCGACGACCAAGGACCTCGCGCAGGTGATCGTCGCGCCGCTCTTGCCTGCGTTTCGCGCGAGGTTCCCCGAGGTCTCGGTGCAGCTCCGCGTGGGGCAAGAGCTCGAGAGCTTCGACGACCCGTCGCTCGACCTCGCGATGCGCGTCGGTCGGCAGTCGAGCAACGACGTCCGCGTCCGAAAGCTCGGCGACCTCGAGCTCGGGTTCTTCGCCTCGCCCCGCTACCTCGCCGCACGAACAGCTCCGCGCGCGCTCGCGGACCTCGCGCAGCACGAGACCGCGTGGCCGTACGACCCGAAGAGCAAGCGATCGAGCTTCGGCCCGACGCGCACGCCAGCCCCCTCGATCGCCTGCGACGACTTCACGGTGATCCTCGAGTTCGCCTGCGCCGCTGGCGGGATCGCCGTGCTCCCCACGCACATCGCGATGCGCGCGGCGCGCGACGGCGAGCTCTCGCGCGTGCTCCCGGACATCGCGCTCGGCGCCGCGCCGCTGTACCTCGTCACGCGAAGACAGCGTCCCCTGCCCGCCCGCGTGCAAGCGCTCAGCGCCTTTCTCGCAGAGCACGCGCCCCTGCGGCTTCGCTGACCGCGCCGCGCGTCACGCGAGGTCGTACACGGTCACGTTGATTTTGTGTGCGACGAGCTCCTCTCGCACCATCGCCTCGACGATCGCCCAGTCCCCGCCCGCGAGGCCGCAGCCGATCCTCGGCATGTGCACGGTCGCGCCGCGCTCGATCGCGTGCGCGCGCACGGCGGCCAAGCCCTCGCGCATCGCGTCGTAGCGGACCGGCGGGGTCCCGTCGCGGCCGCGCTTGATGTCGCGCTGGCCGATGATGTTCGCGACGAAGAGCCCCTCGCCAACCTCCACAAGCTGCGCTGCGCCCAGGCGAAAACCGCCGCCTTCGCCGCTGCGATACCAAGCGCGGTACGCGCGCTCGGGCTGCTTCCAGCGCTTGGACAGCGCGCCGACGAAGCCCGCGCCCCAGCCGCCGATGTCGTTGCAAATGTGCGCGATGATCTTCGGCCCATCCCCGATGGGCGCGGTCGCGTCGCCAGTCACGAAGCGAAGCTCCGAGTCGCTGCTCATCGCGCGATCATAGCGCGCGACCAGGGCGCTCCCCCCTCTTCGCGTAGGCGTCGATCAGGCGAAGTTCGACGCGGCGAAGTCCCAGTTCGCCAAGCTGTTGAGGAACGTCTCGACGAACTTCGCGCGCAGGTTGCGGTAGTCGATGTAGTACGCGTGCTCCCAGACGTCGCACGTGAGCAGGGGCTTCTGTCCCTTGGCGAGCGGGGTGTCCGCGTTGCTCGTCGTCACGATCTTGAGCGCGTCGCCGTCCTTCACGAGCCACGCCCAGCCCGAGCCGAACTGCGCGACGGCGGCGTCCGAGAACTGCTTCTTGAAGTCCGCGAAGCTGCCGAAGTCGCGCTTGATCGCGTCGGCGAGCGCGCCCGTGGGCTCACCGCCGCCGTTCGGCTTCATCGAGGCCCAGAAGAAATCGTGGTTCCACACTTGGGCGGCGTTGTTGAAGACCTTGCCCGACGAGCTCTTCACGATGTCCTCGAGGGACTTCTCGGCCTCGGGCGTTCCGCCGATGAGCTTCTCGAGGTTGGTCAGGTACGCCTGGTGGTGCTTCTCGTAGTGAAAGCCAAACGACTCCTCCGAGAGGTGCGGAGCGAGGGCGTTCTTCGCGTACGGCAGCGGCTTCATTTCGAACTTCATCGTCGACTCCTTGTGTGCGGCGCGTGCGGACCGTTCGCCACGATGGCTCGGCAACCAGCGCCGCTGTCGTTGCTTCGAGGATCTCGAGCGGCGAGGTTCTACTCCGAAGCGCCAAGGGATCGGTATCGATGCTCGTTTATTGGCAAACGGGCAACGCATTGGCGGCCGTTCTGTGCCGCGAGCTACCCCGCGGACGACACCGCGCGCTCGGCGCGCCCGAGCGCAGTCGCGAGCAGCTCGCCCAGCGTCCGAAGCGCGCGCACGCCGCGGTTTCGATGAGGCAAGAGCAAGTGCACAGGCGCGCCGGGAAGCTCGAGCTCGGGCAGAACGCGGACGAGGCCGCCGCTTCGAATCCACTCGCTCGCGGTAAACGCAGGGACCATCGCGACGCGATCGGACAACGCAGCGATCGCCGCAGCCTCCGAGAACGTGCTCACCGACAGCGCCCCCGCGCGACGGATTCGAACGTCGCGCCGAGCGAGCACGCCGACGAGCTGCTTCGACGAGCCGCCCACGAGCACGTGCTCCGCGTCGTTGATCGCAGCCACCGACGACAGCCGCGAGCCAAACGAAGGCCTCGCCACGAACACGATCGACGTGCTTCCCAACGCGCGCGCGACGAGCCGCGAGTCCTCGAGGGCGCCGATCCGAACGGCCGCGTCGAAGTCCTCTTCGAGCAACGAAACTCGCCGCGCCTCTGCCGCGACCGACACGACGACGCCAGGGTGCCGACGCGACAGCTCGACGAGCGCCGCTGGCAACAGTCGAAGCGACAGCTCGACGGGCGCGGCCACGCGGAGCGACGCGACCGAAGACGAATCTGCCCTCGCCTCGCCCTCGGCGGCGTCGAGCTCGAGCAGCACCCGCCTCGCGCGCTCGACATAGCGCTCGCCCGCGGGAGTCAGTCGTATCCCGCGCCCAGTGCGAACGAGCAGCGTGACATCGATCGTGCGCTCGAGCTGCGCGACTTGCCGGCTCACGGTCGAGAGCTGCAGCCCCAGCGCTCGCGCCGCGGCCGAGAGGGACCCGCCGTCGGCGGTCGCGACGACAGCGCGAAGGGCGTCGAGGTCGATCGACGTTCGAGCGGCGACGCGCGCGGGACTCCGGGCTTTCATGGCGCTCGTATCCTTGCACAAATCGCAAACCAGCCTCGCTTGTTCGCGTTCTGTGCAATGGCTTCGTCAGCGACTAGAGCTTGGCCCGTCTCGAAAGGAGCTCACGCATGACCCTCGATCTCGCGGACCGACTCGCCATTCACGAAACGCTCGCTCGCCTCGACCACGCCGTCGACGCCGGCGACTGGAACGCCTACCTCGCCCACTACGCCGACGACGCGACGCTCGACCCAGGCTTCGCGCCGCCCGTGAGCGGTCGCGACGCGATCCGCGCGTTTCTCGTCGCGACCGAAGGAAACACCCGAGGCAAGCGCCACGTCGCGAGCAACGTCTTCGTCGACGAAACGACCACCAACGCCGTCGCCACGTCGTACCTCGTCGTGATCGAGCGCGAAGACATCCCCAAGATCATCGCCACTGCGGTGATCGTCGACACGTTTGCGCGACGCGACGGGCAGTGGAAGATCGTTCACCACAAGGTCGCGATCGACCCAGGGATGTTCAAAGCCTTCGCGCAGCAGCAGTCGGGCTGAGACGACGGAGGGTTGGAGCGGTAAACGCCACGCGCGAGCCGCGTGACCGACCGCGCCGAGCGCGACGACAACGAGCGAAACCGCGGAGAATTCACGGGCGCAGCGCGCGTACTCGCGCGTTGACACTGCGTCGACCGCACGCTCTTCTGTGCGCGGACGATCGCGGCTGCGCCTCACGCGACGGGAGCAACGCCGCTTCGATTCTTCATCGAAAGGCGGACTCATGCTGACCTCGAAGCGCGCTCGCACGAGCGCTGCGGCACTCTCGGCAGCGACGCTGTGGCTCGCGGGCTCCGACGCGTCGGCGCAACGAGCCTTTCCCAGCGCAGAAGGCTTCGGCGCAGGGACGACCGGGGGCCGCGGAGGTCGCGTCATTCACGTCACGACGCTCGCGGAGTCGGGGCCCGGCAGCCTCCGCGAAGCGCTCGAAGCGACGGGCGCGCGCACGATCGTCTTCGACGTGGCTGGGGTCATCGACCTCGGCGCGCCCAACACGGCGAACATCTTCGACGACTCTCCCACCAACAACGTCCTGACGATCCGCACGGGAAACGTCACGATCGCCGGCCAGACCGCGCCCTGCGGCGGCATCACCATCCGCGGCAGGCTCTACGCCGAGTACGACCGCGCGGTGCAGAACATCATCATTCGCCACCTCCGCGTTCGCCCTCCAGCGTGGACCGGTTCGGGCGCGGGCGGCGAGCAATACGACTCGGTCCGCATCTCGATCAACAACCGCGTCGTGATCGATCACGTCTCGGCGTCCTTCGGCGTCGACGAGACCGTGGATGCGTACGAAGCGCGCGACGTCACCGTGCAGTGGTCGATCTTCGGCGAGGCTGCGACCACCGGCCACGCCGAGGGCGCGCACAACTACGGGATGCTCAACGACGGCGGCCGCTTCACCGTCCACCACACGCTGTTCGCGCACAATCGCAATCGCAACCCCGCCCTCGGCGAGGGCCCAGCAGAGTCGATCAACAACGTCGCGTACAACGTCCGCCACGGGTTCATTCACCACAACGAGGCTGGCGGGACGTTCAACATCATCGGCAACTACTTCAAACAGGGGCCCAACGACTCGCTGATCCCGTTCTACTTCGACGGAGATCCGTTTACGGGCGTCGGCTACTACCTCGCGGACAACTACGTGGACGACCCTGGGCAGCTCGTCGCGTCTGTCGACAATCCCTGGTCGAACACCGCGTATTTCTCCGATCTCGGCGCGCCCGCGACGCTCCGCCGAACGACCGTCCACGCGTACTCGGGGAGCGGATACGTCCCCGTGACGACGACGTCGAGCACGGTCGCGTACGACACGGTGCTCCGCCTCGCAGGGGCGTTTCCGAGGGACTCCGTCGATACGCAGATGATCACCGAGACGCGCAGCACCTCGCCGCGCGCAGGCATGTGGGGCGCCCGCTACCCGAGCAACCTCTTCGCGGGTCTCACGACGTGCGCTCCACCCGCGGACACCGATCGCGATGGAATCTCCGACGCGTGGGAGCGCTCGCACGGCCTCGATCCCGCTCGTGCCAGCGACAACCAGACGCCGATGGGCGGCTATCCCGCGATCGAGGTGTACCTCGAAGAGCTCGCCAACGAGCGGATCGGCGTCGTCGCGCCGATGCCGGACGCGGGTGTCGTCGACGCGCGCGTCGCAGACGCGACGAGCGAGGATGTTCCCGGCGTCGCGCCGCAGCCCGATGTGGTCGCGCCCAGCGACGTTCGAACCGACGACGACGCGACGGTCGCGATGGACGCAAGCCCCGCGCCCGACGTCGTCTCCCGCGACGACGCGAGCGGCCGCGCCGATGCGCCAAGCGATGGCGCTTCGGGACCGACGATGCGAGGGGGCTGCGGGTGTCGCACGACCAACACCCGACCGAAGAGCCTCCCGTCGCTCGTCGTCGCGCTGGCGCTCGCTGGTTCGCTCGCGGTCCGCCGTCGTCGATCCGCGCGTTGATCCGAAGCCAACCTTGATTGTGTGGGTCCCCGTGGCCAACGACGTCGCGCAGCGCCCGCTCGGACGAAGACCCACCACGAGCGATCCATTGGAAATCAACCCGCGGATCTCCGGTCGCGCGTCACCAACCGAGCGCCGAGCCGCGGTAACATGGGCGCTATGGCGACGACGAAGCGCACGGGATCCCGCAAGGGCGCAGCGAGCTCCTCGAACGAGAAGGGGACGGACGCGAAGGGGACGAAGACTTCGAGCTCCAAAGACTCAGCCGGAGCCGCGATCTTGAAAGACCTCGGGTTGACGGACGCAGAGCTGAAGGCGTTTCTGCCCGCGGACGCGCCCAAGTGGCTCCGCGCCGCGTTTTGGTGCCAGTTCGACTGCGATCTCTCGCTCGACGAGCTCGCGCGGCACTTCGAGAAGCGCTTCGCAGTCGAGATCGTGGTCGAACCGAAGTTTCCCGATCCCGGACCGCCCGATGGCATCCCTGTGAGGCAAGTGATCTTCATGCCCGCTGGGAGATACGCGCAGTTTCGCTTCTACGGGATGCGCGGCGAGCGCTACGTCGAAGACGGATCGGTTCAGCTCGAGGTGAGCTTCGGGAGCCTCGGCGCCCCATGGGGAAGCAATCGCGCGGTGTACGAACGCTTCAAGCAGCTCGAGCTGCCCGCGATCGGCGCGCGCAACGTCGTCGAGCGCACCGACTAAACCACGCCCCAATTGAACGTCGTAGAATTGAGCCGAGCATCGGCGTGGTGGAAATCAAGTCAAACCGCCACGAATCAATCGATGAATGTGCGACGATCGAATGAGTGGCGGTGTAGCGTCGGCAAACCAACGCGCGTCGCTACGGCGCCGCGCGCGGATCCCAGCCCGTCACGAGCCCCTCTTCGAGCCCGTCGAGCGCGGTCATCTCGTCCTCGCTCAGCGCGAAATCGAAGACCGCGAAGTTCTCGACGAGCCGCGCACTTCGTGTGGACTTCGGAAGCACGACGAACCCGCGCTGAAGTCCCCAGCGCAAGAGCACCTGCGCGGCCGTTCGTCCGCGCTCGGTCGCGATGCGAACGACCACGGGGTGCCCCAGGCGCACGCCCTTGGTGAGCGGGCTGTACGCCTCGACGACGATCCCGTGCTCGTCGCACAGCGCGCGAAGCCCGCGGTGCTGCAAGAACGGGCTCGCTTCGACTTGATTGACGCTCGGGGGCTCTTCGCACTTCGCGAGCAGCTCGCGAACGTGGTGCTCCATGTAGTTGCTCACGCCGATGGCCCTCGCGCGTCGCTCCGAGAGCAGCCGCTCGAGCGCTCGCCACGAATCGAGCCGCTTGTTCACGACGGGCCAGTGCAAGAGCAACAGGTCGACGTAGTCGAAGCGCATGCGTTCGAGCGAGCGCTCGGCGGCGCGGAGCGTGGCGTCGTAGCCGTGATCGTCGTTCCAGATCTTGGTGGTGACGAAGACCTCGGAGCGCGCGAGACCCGACTCGCGGATCCCTTCGGCGACGTCCGCTTCGTTGCCGTAGATCCGCGCCGTATCGACGTGCCGATAGCCGCACGCCAGCGCCTCGCGCACGACGCGCCTCGTCTCGGCGCCGGACGGCGTTCGAAACACACCGAGCCCCACAGAGGGAATTCGCACGCCATTTCGAAGCGTCCGCTCGTTCATCGCTGGCTCCTGTCGCGACAAGCCGTCGTGCATCGTAGCCCCATTTGTTCGCTACCCGTTGACGGTAGCGAACATCGCGCGGGGGGTTACGTCGAGCTCCAGACCGGATTCGTCGCGGTCATGTGAAGCTGAAACCCATCGCCCGCGTGGCCGGGATAGCGCCGCTTCATCGCCGCTTCGAGCGCCTCGCCGCGCACGCCGTCGTCGAGCAGTCGCAGAAGGTCACTCAGGTACGCGCGCTGCGCGAGCAGGACGTTCGAGTCGGTGACGGGGCCGTGGCCCGTGATCACGCGCACCTCGGGCCCCGGATGCGCGGCGATCACGCCGTCCAGATATTCGAGCCAGTTCTTCAGCGATTGCCGGTCGACGCCCATCCCGGCCCACGCGTGGACGTGGTTGTACGCGAGGTCCGACGCGAACAGCGTCTGCACCTCGGGCATCCACAAGAGCGTCAGCCGCGTGAACTCCGACGGCCCCGGCGTGACCCACGGGCGCAGCGTGATCTTGTGCTCGCCCGGCAGCACCAAGCCTCCCTCGGGCAAGACCTCGAGCATCGCTCGATAGTCCGTGACCGACGCAGAGAGGTCCGGCGACGGGAGCATCCCGAACTTCTCCATCGTCTGCGCCATGCCCACGATGTCGTCGCCGATCTCCGACTTGGCGACAAGCACTTTCGCAGAGGGAAACCGCGTCCGAAGCGGCTTGATCCCGAAGAAGATGTCCGGATGTCCGTGGGACAAAATGATCGCGTGCAACGATCGACCCGAGGCTGCGACGAAGTCAGCGACGCGCGCTCCGTCGTCGTTTCCGTTGCTCGCGGTGTCGATCAACACCGCGTGCTCGTCGTTGCAGACGAGCCACGCGTTGGCGTTGAAGTACGGGTGCGTGAAGCGTCGAAGCTCGATGTGCGGCGCGAGAAGGGTGGTGCTCATGCTCGGCTCTCTCTGTCAGTGCGCGACCTCGCTCGGAGGCGCGCGTGGGCACGCGGCGAAACCGCTCGCGGCAGTGGCTCGAAGGCGTCGTGCCCTCGGCGCGACTGACCATCGTCCCACTCGCATGTTGCGACAATGCACCATCGCGCAACTCATCGTTTCGTTCTGTGCATATCGCTTGTTCCGCCGCGGCCACGCAGAGAGGCTTCGCTGGACGCATCGGACCAGCGATCAACATTGCAACGGATGCATATATCGATCGTATGGATTGCAATGGTCGCATCGTTGCGACCGTCGAATGCTCTCGGGCCCGAGGTACCCGTGGCGCCATTTCACCGAGCGGTCGCGCGTGTGTTCACCGCTGCATCCTTCGCGCTCTGCGCGAGCGCGTCGTCGAGCGCCGCCGCCGCGCCCGTCAACGCCGAGTCGCTCCGTCCGAATCTCTTTCGCGCGGGGTGGTCAGGCGGGCTCGACGCGAACTTCGCGCTCAGCCGAGGCAACATCGACCTCCTCGATGTCGGCGGCGCCGGCCGCGTGCAGTATCAGCGGCTCTACCCGAGCGCGCCGGTCGCGCCACCCGCGCAACCCGAGCTTCCGTGGGTCCATCACCGCGTGTTTCTCACAGCGACCGGGCGCTTCGCGGACCGCGCGGGAGCGCCCTTCGTGAGCCAGGCGTTCGCCCACCTGCGGTGGACCGCGATGTGGCACCGGCGCGTCGGCTCGGACCTCTTCGCGCAGCACCAGTACAACGAGTTTCAGAGGCTTCGAGGGCGGACGTTGCTCGGCGCGGGCGTGCGCGTCGAGATCGTTCACGCACCAGTATTCATGTTGTCCGCTGGCAGCGGGTACATGCTCGAATACGAGCGGATCAACGTCCTCGAAGGCGCGCCCGATCCGCCCGAGACCCTCGCGCATCGATGGACCAACTACCTCACCGCGCGCCTCTCCCTTTGGAACTCCGCGCTCCTCGTGCAAAACACGCTGTACGTCCAGCCGAGGTTCGACGCGCCGAGCGACGTCCGGCTCCTCGAAGAGCTCGAGGTCCTCGCGAAGGTGACGGACGTGTTCGGGCTCGGAGTCACCGCGAGCGTGGCGTACGACAGCGCTCCGCCGACGGGCGTTCGCGAGACGGAGCTTCGGGTGTTTTCGACGGTGCGATTGTCGTTCTGAAGCGCGACCGCCTCGATCGCACGAGCGCATCAGCGTCGAGCGCGCGCACGACGCGCAGCGGCGAGCGAGTGCACCGTCGCGACTGGCTCGGCGACAACGAGCCGCGGCCGCGGGCGAAGATCGTCCCCGCGCATCACCGCTTCTTGCAGAGCTTCTCCGGAGGTTCGCTCCCACGCCCAATCGACGCCCTCCTCAGGAATCGAAGCGCGCCACCGACCGTGCCTCCCGCGCTCGTCGTCCGGGTCGACCGCGAGGCACTCGACCACGCGAAAGCCCGAGCGAACAAGCGCTCGTTCGTGCCCGACCACCGCGCGAACGAGCGCGCCGACCACCGCGGACGGCCCCTCGACTCGCAGCGTCGAGGGCTCGCCACGAACGGCAGCAACGACCGCGTGGTGCACCTCGTTGACGAGCGCCGCGCGGATCTTGGCGACGGCGCTCTGCGGTTTGTCCTTCGTGCGGCTCACGACGGTGCACTCTACGACCGTGCGCGCCTCGCAGAAGGACCAACCCGCGCCCGAACGACGAACACGCCCGAGGCCTCGCGCACGACGAAGAGCACGCTCCCGTCCGCCTGGACCGTCGGGTTGGACAACACCGTTCCCGGTCGCGACGACGACTGTTGCAGCGAGCACGACCCGCGCTCGACCGATCGTGAACCGTCGGGCGCAATGCGCACGATCCTCGGTCCGAGCCCGCGCCGGACGCAGTCACCTTCGACGAAGAGCGCTGGCCCGTCGTCGCTCGCCTCCGAGAGAAAGCCCTCGGATCCGCGGAGCTCGGCGCGAACGTCCATCGCTTCCGACGGTCGCTGTGCGTCGATCACGCGCATCCCGTCGCACCGCTGCGCGGCGACCAGCAATCGTGTCCCTGCTCGCGCGACGCCGTGCTGCAAATCGACAGCGCTGACGATCACGCCGTCCGTTCGAAGAAAAACCAGCGCCCCGTAGGCCGTCGCCGCGAGCAGATCGTCGCGAACCGCGCCGCGAAGAACCAGCGACGTCGCGAGCCCACGACACGGCGAATACGGCCCGAGCCGCGCGCCGATCGTCACGGGCAGCGCATCCCACTGCCTCGTCGCGAGATCGAGCCGGTGCAATCGCACATCGGATCCCGTCTGCGAGACTCGAAACACGCGCCCGCCGACGATCGCCGCGCCGCTCAGAAACGACGCAGGTTCGGTCGTCACAGCGCGCGACGGCAGTGCGATCGCCGCCCGCTGTCCCGTCGCGACGTCGACCTCTGCGAGCGTCGTCATGGACGAGTCGGACACGTACGTCCTTCGATGGACCGGGTCGTAGTGCGCGCCCATGGCCCACGCCGTCAGCGCCGAAGCGGTACCCGTCGCGCTCGATCGCTCCGTGGTCGTCTGCTCCCAGCGCGCTGTGAGCCCGTTCGAAAACAACGCGAGCCCCTGAGACGGACCGCCGACTCCCACCAGCAAAACGCCAGTCGAAACAGCGCTCAACGCTCCGACCCACAGGCCGGACCTTAGTGTGTGCGCCGCGCCCGAGCCGAGCTCGAGGACCGTGTTGCGCCCGCCGTGCAGCCACACCCTGCTCGGGTCCCGCGCGATCGCGCGCAGCGATCCCACGGACTCGAGCGTTACCGAACCGCTCCGCTGCGCGACGGCGTGAAGGAGCTGCGCTCGCTGAACGTCCGCGAGCGACGCGGACCCCACGATCGACAGCTGGAGCTCGATCGGCTCGTCGCCCACCGGCGGCGCCGTCGTTCGCGTCGCGCCCGCGTCTCGCGCGACGCTCGCGTCCGCGCCACCGCCGTCCACACGAAGCTGCGCGTGGGCGGCGCGCGTCACGGAGATCGCGACGACCGCTGCGCTCATCGCGGCGAAGACCTGTCTGCGATCACACAACAACACGGCGCGATCATACCGCCGCGCGGCTCGCGGTCGAAGTCCGACGTCCGCGCTACGCTCGATCAACTCTTCGACGCACGAGGGAGGCACCATGGCGCCGCGGGGCATCGATCTCGAATTAATGCATACGTTTTCAACCGGCCGCTTCGTGCCCTTCGTGGTCGAGCGGTTGATCGGCGAAGTTCTGTGCGCAAACGAAGCCTGGGACGGCTGGGAGGGGGACGGCGTCGAGTCGTGGATCGTCAAAGCGCGAAGCGATCGCCGCCTCGTCGCGGGCGGACGCCTCTGGCTGATCGATCAGACGCGAGCTCCGTACTGGATCGAGCTCGAACGCGCTGACGCGCGCACCACGCGATGGAGGCTCATGTTCGACGCCGAAGCCGACGGCTGGACCGAGAAGCACGCCCGCACGTGCATCGAGGCAGCGTCGAGCGGCGAGGAGATTCCCTGGATCTGGCGGTATTCGGGGGAGTCGTCGAACGCCCCGTTCGCCTGCGCGTGCTGCGGCTATCTCACCTGCGACGAACCGTTCGGCGTCTACGAGACCTGCCCCGTGTGCGACTGGGAGCAGGACCCCTCGCAGTCCGCAGACCCAACGCTGGAGGGCGGCGCCAATCGACAGAGCATCGAAGCGCTGCAGCGAGACGCCGAGCGTTGGTCCCCGGGTGAGTTCGAACGCGATCCGACGTGGCGGGCGTTTTCGCTGACCGAGCAACAGTCGGAGCGCTCTGCGCTGTCGCCGCTCTACTGGCGCCGCTGGTGATCAACGGTGATTCAGCGCGCTCGCGATCCCGTTGGAAGCAGACACGCGGAGGGCACACTCCTGGGAAATTTCCTGAGGATCATTGAGTGGCGTGTCGCCAACGGAAGGCGGAGCCGCTCTTCGCCGCAACGAAGCGGCTCGAGTGACTCGGCGGCGGTGAGCTCCGCGTCGAGCGCGAGATCGCGCGGTGACACCGTTGCCGCTAGGGCACCGGCGTTGTCGTGTCCGCGTCTCGTCGGCGGCGCAGGTACACGCTGTCGGTCCACGTGCCGTCGATGCAGTAGGTGCGCTCGGCGCGCCCGTACTCGACGAAGCCAAGCCGCGCGAGGACGCGCAGCGATCCGACGTTGCGCGGATCGACGTCGGCGACGAGCTCTGTCACGTCCCGCGTGCGAAACACGTGCTCGATCAACGCAGCCGTGGCCTCGGTCATGATCCCTTTGCCCCAGAGGTCTCGCCGGAGGATGAAGCCGATCTCGGGCAATCGATAGGCGCCCACCTTGCCGACGACGGCGCCCTCGTACTCGATGACAAACTCGTCGCTCGCGGCGGGATCCGCGTCGAGCATCGAGCGAAGCCACGCGCGCGTCGTCTCGATCGATCGATGCGGCGGCGTCGACCAGTACCGCATCGTCTCGTCGTCGGACATGATCGAGAAGAACGCCTCGAGGTCGGACTCTCTCGCGCGCCGCAACAGCGCTCGCCGCGTGCGAATGTTGACCACAGAAAACCTCTCGTCGCGCACAGTTCGCGCCGTGTAATGCTCGATGGACGACCGCGCTCGGCAATTCGACGCGACAGCCCACACAATCAACGAGGCGCCTTCGAGCCGGGCATCGAAACGCGGTATACGAACGGGCGCCATGACCCAACTGCGACTGTGTGTGCTCAGCCTTCGCTACTCGTCTTGGTCGATGCGCCCGTGGCTCGCGCTGCGACACGCCAACGCCGACGTCACGGTCGAGACCGCTGAGGTCGACCTCAGCAAACGAAACCCCAATGATCCGTCGGACGCCACCCGAGAAAAGTCAGGAGAAACGCTGGCTTCGCGAAGAAAGCTCGGGAGCGTGACGGGGCTCTTTCCCGTGTTGCACGTCGGGGACACGGCGATTCACGAGTCGCTCGCGATCTGCGAGTGGGTCAACGACGCGTATCCCGACGCTCGCTTGTGGCCCGAGGACGCGCTCGCGCGAGCGCGCGCACGAGCCATCTCGTGCGAGATGCTCAGCAGCTTCTCGAACATTCGCACGCACCTCTCGTGTCACCTCTTCGGTCGCACCACAGCGCTGAAGCTCGACGCGGCGACGAACACTGAGCTCACGCGGGTGTTCGAGCTCTGGCAAGACGCGCTCGAACGATCGGGCGGACCGTATTTGTTCGGGCGATTCTCGATCGCGGACTGCATGTACTACCCGATGCGGACGCGCTTGCGCAGCTACAGCGTCGAGGTTCCGCAGAGCTTGGAACCATACCTTCGCGCAGTGGACGAGACGCCCACCGTAAGGGCGCTCGTCGAAGCCGCGCGAACCGCGCCGCGCATCCCCGCGTACGACGAGTACCTGCGCTCGGTCGGCGGCGATCCCGACGCGGCGCTGCGGGCGTAACACCGTCGCGCTTACGCGCTACGAAGGCGCACGGGGTACTGCATCTCGACCACGGGCGGCGCGGTCTTGCTCGGGTTGCGCAAGAACACCTCGCGATTCGGCCCATCGAGCGTGTATCCGAGCGGCTCGATCGTCCGCGCGATCCGCGCCGTCTCGCGATGCGCGGCTTCGATCGGCCCCACTCGAACGATGACCGCCACGCGCTCGAGCGCGGCGAGTCGAGTCACGCCGAGGCGATGTTCAGCGATCGACAGCTCGCGAGGCGGAGGCGCGTTCGGCGGCGCGTCGATCTCGAACCCGATCTCGAGGTCGAGCTCGGCTGGTTCGAACTCGTCCATGCGCTGAACGACGATGAGCCGCCCCACTCGCGCTCTGGTGGTCGTTGCGTCGCGCAAGATCGCTTGGACCTGCGCGCGCGCCGCGTCGAAGTCCGCGAAGGACGCGCGCATCGAGGCGAACCACCGCTCGGGCTCGTGCCGAACGACGACCTCTCCGCCGTCGAGCGCGCCGTGATCGAGGTCTGCGATTCGCCTCGCGACGGCCTCTAGTCGCGCCGATTGCGCTGCGACTTCGCTCGCGAGCTCGGCTCTTCGCAGGCTCAACATCGCGCGCAGATCGTCGACCGACGGCGCTTCGTCGACGAGCGACGCGATCTGTTCGAGCGAAAATCCGAGGTCACGAAGCACGAGGATTCGCGCGAGCTGGGTGAGCTGCGCAGCGTCGTAGTAGCGATAGCCCGTCGCGTCGTCGACGTGCCGCGGACGCAACAGGCCGAGCGCGTCGTAGTGCCGAAGCAAACGACACGAGACCTGCGCGAGCCGAGAAAACTCTCCGATTCGAAACATCGAGCGCTCCTGCGAGGCGGTGGTTCGGTCGCTGACTCAGTAGCCGAGACGCGCGAGCAACGACAGGTCTAGCAGTCCGAGCTCGCGCGCGGCGGGCGCTTCGCGTCCGAGCGCTTCGACGAAGGGCCGCGCGGCCAGCGCTCGAGTGAGAAACTCGCTGAGCTTGGGAAATCGCCCGGCGTCGAGCGCCTCACCCGCGTAGTGAAAATTGAGCAAGATCGACGCGACGGTGATGTCTGCCTGGCTGAAGCTCGCGCCCGCAAACCACTCCCCGACGAGCAGCTTCTCGAGGTCCGCGAAGCGCGGCGGGATCTTGTCTCGAAGCGACGAGGCGACGAGCGCGTCGTCCGTGGGTTGCTTCAAGAACGCAGGGCGAAACACCCGTTGAAACAAGAGACCGTGTAAGACGTGCTCGGCGAGGGCTCCGTCGACGAGCTCCTCGACGAAGAGCGCCTTTGCGTACGCAGCCGGATCGACTGGATACAGCGGACGTTCGGAATGCACTCGGTCGAGGTAGAGCGCGATGACGGTCGAGTCGGCGATCGAGACTCCGCCGTCGATCAGCACGGGAACCTTCCGTAGCGGACTCGCCTCGACGAACTCCGCCGGCAAATCGGGCCGCAGCGGCACGATCGGCTCGAGCTTGTACGCGAGCCCCTTCGCGACGAGACCGACGATGACCTTACGTGTGTGCGCAGAGAACGGAACTCCGAGAACTTTCTTCATGGCGTGCCTCCGTGGCCTCGTGATCGAGGCCGCGAAGGACTCTCGGGTTTGACGTTGCGTGAAGGTCAAGCACGAATCAGCGCCCCCGGCCGCGCGGGTCGATGGCTCCGATGCTGCGCCACAGCGCACCGCCGCGCGGTTTGGCGTCGAGCTCAGGCGGACACGGTCGCGGCGATCCGCGAGGTCTCTTCGCGACCGATCAGCCGCAGGCTCTCGTCCCAAAGCTTGATTTGTTGTGCCGTGTCCGTGATCTGCGCATCGTCGCTCTTTTCGAAGAAGCCGCCGTCTCGCCAGCTAATGAATTTGCCCGACCGCGCCAGGCTCTCGGCCTGACTCTCGGCGAACAGCGGCGCCATGATCTCGCCGCAACGCTCGATCGAGATAAACGCACCGAACCACTTCATCACCGTCGCCATCGCCCGCATCGGCCATGGAATGATCTCGATCTGGTGGCTCCACACTGTCTTGGGGATCTCGAACGCCACCGTCGAGAGCTTCGTCCCCGCCTCTCGTTGCAGCGCGTGCAGGCGCGAAGAGAACATCCGCTTCGCCGCGAACGCCTGCAGAATCGCAGGCTCGTAGCCCCACTTTTTCGTCATCTGCATATCGTCCCAGCGGATCTCTCCTCCGCGCGCCGCGTTGAAGATCACGCGACCGCCGGACGCAGAGCGCTTCAGCGAATCGAGGAGATTCAACACGAGCATGAACTGCGACAGGTAGTTGACTTGAAAATGTGGGTCGAGCCCGTCCTCGGTCATCGTCTGCCGCGGCGCGTACCCGATGCCCGCGTTGACGAACACCCCGTCGAGCGGCGGCTGTGAGCGAAGGACCTCGATCGCGGATTCAACCGAGCGGAAGCTCGCGAGATCACAGCGCACAAACGACACTTTCGAGTTGCCCGTGACCTGCTGCAATTCGCGCACGGCGGACGCACCGCGTTCGCTCGAGCTCCCGAGGATCACGACCTCGTGTCGGCGGTCGTCGGCGATCGCGAGCGCGTGGGCGACGCCGCGGCCCATTCCGAGCGTTCCGCCGGTGATGAGAAATCTCATGGGGTTCATCGTGAGACCGATGCGGACGCAAGACATCGGCCGCGCGGGCAGTTCGGCGTCGGTCGAAAGTATGAGAGGACGCAAGCCGACGCTTCGTTCATCGACGCGTGGCCACGGGCCCGTCCCGCTGCTCGTCGCGAAACTGTCTCGGCGAGCACCCAACCACGCGTCGAAACGCGCTGCTGAACGCGCTCTCGGACTCGTAGCCGATCTCGAACGCCACCGCGCCGATCGACCGATCCATCGTTCGCAGCGCATCGCGGCGCTCTTCGCATCGTTCGTCCCGTCGAGCTACGGAGCGGCGAGCATCCCGCTGAGCTGATCGAACTGCTCGTCGAAGCCGCTCGCGCTTCCCGACGCGATCGCGGCGTCGAGCGCGTCCTTCGACACATACAAATCGCGCACGACGAGCAGCGTGTCGCTGCCCTTGCTCTCGAAGGTGACCGTCGTCACCTGTCCGTTTTCGCCGCCTTCTTCGTTGGTCCACACGAGTCGCGAGTGCGGATCGACTTCGAGGTACGCGCCGAAGAACTCCATCGGCGCCGGCGCCTCAGGATGCTCGAACACCAACCGGTACCGGCCGCCAACGCGCACGTCCATTTCACACGCGGCGAGCGTCGCGCCGCAGGACTTCGGCACCCACCAGCGCTTCATCAGCTCGGGCTTGGTCCACGCGTCGAACACGACGCGCGCGGGAGCCTTGAACGTCCTCGTCACGACGATCTCGCGCTCGGATCGACGCTCTGCCGTCGTCGCGTTCTTCGTCGCGGAGGAATCACTCTTGTTGTCACCGTCCATCGCGCTTGTTCTCCTCTGTGAGCTCTTCGAGCAGGTTGTCCAGCGCCTCGAACCGCGCCGCCCACTGTTGGCGGAAGCTCTCGATCCACGCGGCTTCTTGATTCAGTGGGCGCGGGCCGAGCTTGCACGTCCGCACGCGCCCGACCTTCTCGGTCGTCACGAGCCCCGCGTCCTCGAGCACGCTCACGTGCTTCTTCATGCCCGTGAGGGACATGTGAAACCGCTTTGCGAGGTCCGAGATCGAAGCGTCGTGCTGTCCGAGCAGGTCCAACACGCCGCGCCTCGTCGCGTCCGAAAGCGCCGCAAACGAGGCATCCAACCGGGTAGAGTCACACTGAACCATATGGTTCAGTATTTAGCAAGTCCTCGACAGAAGCAACTCCCCCGACGCTCGCACCACGACAACTCCGCGCGGACGACTCACTGTGCACGCGCGCTCACGGCGGGCACGCACACCGGAGGATCTGTCCATGACTCGGCGTTGGATCGTCGAACTGATCGGTGAAGAAACGTTCGAAGCACTCTCTCGATCGCTCTCGGGCTCGGAGCTTCAGTCCGTGCTCCTCGAAGCGTTCGCGACGCGCGCCGGTGCGCGATCACCCGCAGACGTGCTCGCGCAGTACATGCGAGACCCGTTTACCGACGTCTCGCCTGTCGAGCTGCGCAGAGCGCTCGCGCTGGACCTCGAGCTGTTCGAGGCCGCGCGGGACTTCGCCGCAATCGAACTCTCCCCCGTGGCGCCGCTCGGCGCTTGCTCGACGGTGGCTCCCACCGATCAGCGGCGCGTGCTCTCTGCGCTGCGCTCGACCGAGCTCGTGGCTGATCCGACCAACGTCCTCGCGCTCGAATGCGCGAGAGAGCTGCTGATCCATCGCGCCGGCGAGGCCCATCTCGCGACGAGCCAGCGCGTGATTCGCGCGCAGGCCGTGCCGCCGGTGCCAGGATTTTCGCAGCACTTTCGGATCTTCGTGCTCGCGAGCTCCGCGCTCGAACGCAAGGACCACGGATTCACCATCGACGCGCTCGTGCGGCACGCCGAGACGATGCTCCGAGCGCTCGATCGCCTCGAGAAGCGCGGCTACTCGTTTGGAGCGCGCCGCATCGACATCCTCGCGACCGAGCAACGAAGCGCCGTCGGAGACAAGGTCGCCGAACGACTCGGCGCGCTCGCGACGCGCAAGCCGCTCGATCACGAGTACTACTCGGGCGGCGTGCGCTACATGCTCTGGGCCACGACGCCGGACGGACAAGAGCTCCCCATCGCCGACGGCGGATCGTTCGATTGGGTCGCGAAGCTCGCGTCCAACCGCCGCGCCGCGTACGTCGCGAGCGGCCTCGGCGCGCAGCTCGTCGCGCAGCGATTTCGCTCGATGTGACTCGAAGCGTCGAGCTACTTCGCACGAAACTGCGGCGGCGCCTCGGGCGCGCTCCACGCGAACGGAAGCGCGCCGCGACGCAGCCATCCCCCGTGCACGCGGAGCTGAAGCGATCGCTCGTCCTCGCCGCGCTGGACGATCGTCGCGCTCGCGGCGAGCTGCAGCACGTCACCGCTCTCCCAGTCGACGAACAGCAGCCCTGCGCGTGGAAAGAGCAGCAGATTTCCAAGCGTGTTGAACATCGCGTTGCCTGGGTAGTCCTCGATCTCGAGCGCGTCTCCGTCCGCGCCCTCGGTGAGCGCGACGAAGCCCGCCGGCCCCCCGCGGTGCGACACATCGACGCCCGCGCCCGCTTCGTGCGCGAGCGCCGATGCGTCCAAGCGTCCCGCGCTGCTGCTCGCGATGAACATCGTGTCGCTCGCGGTCACGATGCGACGGGCGGCGGCGCTCAACGCCGAGCCCTCCGCCAGCGCGGGCGCGCGAACGCGCGTGACCTCGGAGACGGGCGCGCGGGCGTGGATGTACTTGGGGCAGTTTCCAAAGCTCTGGTCGACGCGCAGCGCGAAGCCATCGGAGTCCGCGTCGAACACGAGGCCGTTCACGCGGTTGCGACGACGCGTGTGCAGCTCGATTCCCAACACGCCGATCGCTGCGCCGTCGCGTACGCCTTCGCGCGCGGGATCTTGGTCGTCGAGCGGTCGCTGCACCCGAAGCGTCCGCGCGTCGGGCGTATGAACGAAGCCAGGCGGTCCGTGAACGACCGTCGCCCAAGGCTGTCCCTGCGCGTCGAGCGCTCCGATGAACACCATCGGTAGCTTGGAAAAGAGCTCGCGATGCTGCTCTGGCATGTGATCGCGGATCAGCTTGTCGCCGATCTCGCCCATGCGTTCGCGAAGGCCGATCGACGCTTGCAGCGCTTCTTCTCCGCGATGAAACGGCGCCTTGGTGCGCGTCATGGCGGCTACGACGAAGCTCGCTTCATCGCGACGAACCCCGGGAGCGCCTCGACGCGCGCGATCCACGCTCGCGTCCTCGGATATTCGTCGAGCGAGATTCCGCCCTCGGGCGCGTGCGCCGTGTACGTGTACATCGCGAGGTCCGCGATGGTCTCGTGGTCCGACGCGAGCCAGTCGCGCGACGCGAGGTGCTGCTCCATCGTTCGAAAGAGCCCCTCTGCGCGAGCGCGGTGCGCGTCGTCGTGCGGCGCGCCGAACACCTTGGTGAGCCTCGCCGCGGCGGGCCCGAACGCGAGCGGACCTGCGGCCACGCTCAGCCATCGCTGAACGTGCGCTTGCGCTGTGGGATCCGTCGGGAGCCAACGCCTCTCGCGGTCGTACCGGGTCGCGAGGTAGACGAGGATCGCGTTGCTGTCGGCGAGGACCGTCCCGCCGTCGTCGATCACGGGGACCTGCCCGAACACGTTCAACGCGAGAAAATCCGGTCGTTTGTGAGCCTTGTTCGCGAGGTCGACCGTCACCTCGTCGAACGGGATCTTCATCAACGACAACATCAACCGCACGCGATGCGCGTGCCCCGAAAGCGGAAAGCCATAGAGCCGAACAGGGGTCTTCGATTCACTCATGTCGCCGTTCTCCTCGTGTGGGTGCGCGAAACGAAGGCGACTCTGGCGCGAAGGGCGCGTGTTCGTAATAGCCTCTGAAGCGACCTCAGAATTGCAGAACCTGAAAGAATCCCTGTGGACTATCTCGAGAGCCTCCGAACGTTCGTCGCGATCGCAGACGCAGGCAGCCTCGTCGGAGGCGCGCGCCGTCGCCGCGTGTCTGCCCCGACCGCGACGCGCGCCCTCGCATCGCTCGAAGCGCGGCTCGGCGCCAAGCTCGTCACGCGCACGACGCGCAGCCTGCGATTGACCGAAGCGGGCCAGCAGTTTCTCGCAGAGACGCGGCCAGCGCTCGCGGCGCTCGAGGGGGCCGAAGCGAACGTCTCGGGGCGGCGCGCGCGGCCCGAGGGCGTTCTCTCGATCACGGCGCCCGAGCTGTTCGGCGAGCGATACATCGCGCCGCTCGTGTTCGAGTACCTGGACGCGCACCCGCAGGTGAGCGTGCGGGCGTTCTTCGCGAACCGTCTCGTGCACTTGATCGACGAGGGCTTCGATGTGGCGCTTCGGATCGGCAAGCTCCCGGACTCGGGGCTGATCGCTGTTCCTGTGGGGGTGATGCGCGCGGTGCTCGTCGCCGCGCCGAGCTACCTCGCGCGCCGAGGAACGCCCCGAACCCCCGACGACCTACGCGATCACGTCGCGATCGGACTCACGATCGAAGGGCAAGAGCACCTCGCGTGGGACCGTCGCGGCGCGAAGCGACGAGACACCGCGGTCGAGCGTCTCGTCGTCAACACGAACGCTGTGAAGGTCGCCGCGGCGGTCGCGGGTCAGGGCGTCGCGCGCGCGTTTGCGTACCAAGTCGACCGCGAAGTGCGCGAGGGACGTTTGCGAACGTTGCTCGCGGCGCACGAGCCGCCGCCGGTGCCCGTGCACCTCGTGTATCCCGAGGGGCGCGCGTCGTCGGCGAAGGTGCGTGAGTTCTCCGCGTTGGCGGTCGCGAGGCTGCGCGAGATGCCGCTGTTGCGGGGCAAAGGCCTCGTCGCCCCGCGTGCTTGAGCGGGGCTCAGGTCTTGGTCGTCGGATCCGCGGGCGCAGGCTCGGTCGCGAGTCCAGCCTTCTTCGCGAGATATGGCCGGTAGTACTCCTCGAAGAACTTGTCCTTCGAGTCTCGCCACTCGGTCACGCCGCCGAGCAATCGCAGGAGGCGGATGCAGGCAAACGAGATGTCCGGCTGCCACCACAAGAACCCCGCGCGCACGCTGTTGGGAAACAAGTGGTGATTGTTGTGCCACTCGCCCGCGACGAACCCCGGCCACATCGCGTTGACCGCGAGGCTGTCACGGTCGAAGTCGATCCCCTCGCGCCGACGGTCCTTGCCGAACGCGTGAAGGTCGTAGTTGTGCGCGCGGATTCCGATGGCCCACACCGCGGACCAGCCGAAGAGCGCCGTCGCGAGCGCGTGCCCGCCGATCGCGTAGAACGCCGCGTACCAAAAGGCCCAGTTGAGCAAGAAGTGGGCGATCAACCGCGCCGGGTGCGCGACGGAGCCCCACTCTAGGTACTGCTCGTACGTGTTGCAGCGCATGCCCGTGTGGCGCACGAGGCTGCACACGCGCTCGTACTCGTCGCGCGTCATGTCGCGGCGGATGGGCTGATGCAATTCGCCTGCGAGAAAGCAGTACAAAAACCCGTTGGTGGCGTTGTACGGATCGCCCGCCTGGTCCGACATCGCGTGGTGAACGTGGTGCGAGACGACGTACACCTCTTCGGGGACGATCTTCACCGTGAGGTTGCGCAGGATGAAGAGATAGAACCCGTTGCGGACCTTGTACGCGCGGTGCGTCGCGAACCGGTGCAGGTACATGGTCCCGTGCGTTCCGATCCACACCATCGCGTAGACGAACCCCACGAGCATCAGCGTCCAGCTGAAGTACCGCGTGAGAAACACCAGCGCGAACGGGAAGAGCAGCAGCGTCCACAGCCACCCCATGATGGGCAGCCAGGCCTTTCGCGTGCGAAAGATGTTCATCCGCGAGCGCCACTCGCGAAAGATCTCCGCGGTGGTCGGCTTGTACGCGACGCCGTCCCGAGACCAGCCGTAGCCGGGCTCTTCGAGGACGCGGTGCAAAAATGGAGAGGCCATGGGTTGAGCTGAGGATTTCTTTTCGGTTCGCGATCGATGCGTCGCTCGCGAAGGCTCATCCATCCGCGGGTTCGCAGCGACTTGTGGCGTCGAGGGTTCGCTGCGACGCGCCTGAGACAAACTTGAAGCGCGCGCAGCCTACACGATCGGGCGGCAGGACGCGCGTGACACTTGCGCGATTGCGAAGCGGGCGTTCGAAGCGCGCCGGTCCTCCAGCGCGACGAGCGATTTGCGACGCGACTCACGACGCTCGGAGGCGCCTCCGAGCCACGCTTCAGCGACCGAAGTCGTCGTCTGTTGAGAATGCGTGTTCGACACCGCCGCTCATTCGATCGACGCGCCTGTCTCGATGGATTCGTCGCGGTTCGACTTGATGTTCACCACGCCAACGCTCGCCTCGCTTCTTCAACGTTCACCGGTAGCGTGGTTTAGGTCCGCAGGGTGCGCGAGCGCGAGGACCGATTCGATCTCGATCGGGCGCGGGCGCTCGAGGAGCTCGACGCGCAGCGCGCACAAGCGAATCGCGAGCTCGACGCACCGATCGAGCGAGCCGCCGAGCGGCCCGAGAAACGCCTCACGAAACGCGCACACGGGATCGGGATCGACGATCGTGTGCTGCACGACCGCGGCGACGGGGAGCGTCCGCTGCTCGCTCACCGCGAGGCCGAGGTCCAAGAGCGCGAGCCTGCGATGGGCCTCGAGCGACGCCCACTGCGCAGGCGCGAGACCGAAGCGCTGTCGATGCTCGGCGACGATCACGCAGAGCTCTTGTGCGCCCGTGTCTCCGAGCTGCATCGCGAGCTGCACGGACGCGCGCACGGCTTCGTCCGACGTCGGCTCCGCGCGCAAGCCACGCGCCACCGCGACGACGTCGATGAACATGCCCTTCTTCGGAGCGCCGCCCCACACACGCGCGAGCTCGGCGAGCCCCTGGATCTCGAGCGCCATCTTGCACCTCCGATCGATTGAAAATTCGCTGACAGAGTTTACTTTAACGCGCGGCGTCTAACGCGGAGTTAGCGCGGCCTAACTCGTCCCGAGCGCGCTCGCTCGGTGCTCGCCGAGGCCTTCTTCGAAGCTCTCTCTTCGCAGGCTCGCGGACGGGCTCCTTCGCGAACCGCGCCCAGCGCGGACAGCACTCTACGCGGCAGCAAGCGTTCATCATTCGTCCCATCTGTCGGATGGGCTGGGATTTCACTGACGAAATACAGTCGATCGCCGCGCCGGACACGCGGGTCGATCGAACACGAGCGACGCACGCGTCGAGGCGAGCCTCGACGCTGGCTGCTCGCCAAGAGGCGAGCAGAGCGCAACCGCCTTCGGCGGCGCCAAAAGAGCGACGAAGGAGTCGAAGGGGTGAGCGTGGCCGTTGCTCGCATTTCGTACGCTCCAAAGCCCTGCCGAAGGCGGCGGCGTCCCTGCTCGCCCTTGGCGAGCAGCCAGCGTCGAGGCTTGCCTCGACGCGTGCGTCGCTCGTGTTGCCTCGACGCGTGCGTCGCTCGTGTTGCCTCGACGCGTGCGTCGATCGTGTTGCCTCGACGCGTGCGTCGACCGTGTTGCTCGAACGCGATGGCCGACTGCATGACTTCGACACGCCAGCCGACGGCGTTCCGTCAGTGAACTTCCAGGATTTCTAGCAGAAGTGACGAATGATGAGTGCTTGCTGCCGCGCACTGTGCTTCGCAGACCCAGTCAGCGAGTGATCTCGAGCTAGCTCCGCAGGCGTTCTCGCTCGCGCTCGAACTGAGGCAAGTGCGCTGCTGCGCGAGCGTGCTTCGGATCGCCTGCAAATGTGCAGGTAGGTTCGAGAGACTCTTGTCTCGAAGTTAGAGCGCGAGCGCGAACGCAAACGCCCACCGAGCGAGCTCGAGACAACTCGCTAACCGGATCTGCGAAGCCCCACGACCAGCGGGCAAGTCCTCATCGTGACCCAAGTTCTGCGAGGGCAAATTCAGGACGAACGTGCGCAGCGCACTCCAGCACATGCAACGAGTGCTTAGCGAGCGCATGCAACGAGCGCGAATCGAGCCGAGCGCATGCAACATGTGCATAGCCAGCGCATGCAACGAGTGCATGCGCATGGGCGCCGTACTCGGCGGGGCGTCACGGGCCAAGGCGCCCGGACGCCGAGGAGTTCAGTGATGACTCTCGTGACCGCGGGGCCGCGGGCCGTTGATCGCCGATCCCACAGCCACCTTCCTCGGCGTCCGGTCGCTTCGACCGCAGACGCCCCGCCGCACACGGCGCCCATGCGCATGCACTCGTTGCATGCGCTGGCTATGCACTCGTTGCATGCGCTCGGCTCGATTCGCGCTCGTTGCATGCGCTCGGCTCGATTTGCGCTCGCGGCATGCGCTCGCTCTTTCGAGACACCATTTGCTAAACTTCCGACGGGCTACCACTCGAAACTCGTCTCTCTGGACCGCTAGTCTCATGCCCCAGTCGACGCTCCTTCATGCGCTGTCAGACGCCGCGATCCTCACGAACCCCGACGGCGTGGTCCTCGGATGGAACGCCGCAGCCACGCGGTTGTTCGGGTGGACCGACGCTGAAATGATCGGTCGACCTCTCGTCGAGCGCTTTCCTCCGGGCGCCCGATCCGCGGTCGGCGAACGCGCGAGACAACTCGCGACGGCAGACGACTGGGACGGCGAGTTCGAAGATTTTCACAAGGACGGCAGCCGAATCTGGATCGAGTACCACGTCCGCGCGGTCCGCGACGCCGTCGGCACCGTCACGGGAGTGCTCGGTGTGTCGCGCCCCCTCTCACGTGTTCGCGCCGAAGAGCTCGCGCGGGAGCAGCGCAGTCGGTACGCATCCGACATCCTCAACAGCATGTCGGCACACGTCGCGGTGCTCGGTCCGGACGGACGGATCCGGGAGGTAAACCGAGCGTGGACTCGATTCGCCGAGGAGAACACGCCGGGCGGGTGCGCCCCGCCGTCCACCGACATCGGGATCAACTACGTCGAAGTCTGTCGGAGTTGTTCGGGCGCGCGCTCCGACGAGGCCGAGCCAGCAGCAAACGGGATCGAGGACGTGCTCCGCGGCAAGCGCTCGTCCTTCGTGATCGAGTACCCGTGCGACTCGCAGTCCGAGCAGCGGTGGTTCGCCATGAACGTCACTCCGCTCACAGGCGCTGGCGGCGGGGCGGTCGTCGCTCACTACGACATCACCGCCCGCAAACAGGCCGAGCTGGCCGTGCGCAACCAGAGTCGACGGACCGAGCTGGCCCTCGCTGCTGCCCACATGGGGGTATGGACGCTCGACCTCGCGACCGAGCGCGTCGATTGGTCGCCCGAGGTGTACGAGATCCTCGGCGTGACCGAGTTCGACGGCACGATCGAGTCGTGGAGCCGATTTTTGCACCAAGACGACTCGACTGGAATCCGCGCCCATTTCAGCGAGGCCATCGAGCGACAGTCGCCGTTCGCGGGCGAGTTCCGCATCGTCCGTCCGTCCGGAGAGGTCCGCTGGCTTGCAACCATGGCGCAAGTCGAGTGCGACCCGTCCGGCAAGCCAGCGTGGGTGATCGGAACAGTCCACGACATCACCCCTCGCAAGCGGTCCGAGTGGGCGCTGACGACGTACAATCACATCCTCGAGCGAATCGCCGCGGGATCCAACCTCCACGAGATCTTGAATCAGGTCGTCGGCCTGGTCGAAGATCAGCTCCCCGGCTCGCTCTGCTCGGTCTTGATCGTCGACAAGTCCGCCGGGTGCCTGCGGTTCGGGGCCGGACGCTCGCTGCCAGACGAGTACAACCGAGCCGTCGATGGAGTGCCCATCGCGCCAAAGGCAGGGTCCTGCGGCACAGCGGCCTTTCGAGGAGCGACCGTCACGGTCACGGACATCGCGACAGACCCGCTGTGGGACGACTACCGCGCGATCGCCCTCGCGCACGGTCTGCGGTCGTGCGTGTCCGTGCCGATTATCTCCAGCGGAAACGTTCCGGGCTTCGACAAGGGAGAGGTCATCGGCACGTTCGCTCTGTACAACCGCTCGCCCGGCGACTTCGACCGACTGACGTACGCCGTCCTCACGGGCGCCGAGGAGCTGGTGCGACGCGCTGTCCCGAATGGGTCCGGCTCCGAATCGGATTTGGCCCGCGTCATCGAGGCGACCCACCTCGCCGGAGTGGCCATCGAACGGGACCACGCAGAGGCGGCCATCCGCGAGAGCGAAGAGCGGTTCCGGTCGGTGTTCGACTCGGCCCCCTCGCCCATCTACGTGAAGGACCTCGACGGTCGGCACTTGTTCGTCAACAAGGCGACGGCTGCGATGTTCGGAGTGCCCCCAGCCCAGTGGGTCGGCAAGCGCTCGCGCGATCTGCTCCCAGCGCACATCGCGACAAGGTGCGAGGCCTACGACCGGGCCGTGCTGGCCAGTCAGAGCCCACTGCACGAGCGGCACACCGCGGTCCTGCCCGATGGGCGAGAGGTGACGCTGCTCGCGACGCACTTGGTGCTGCGAAACAACGTCGGGCCGTACGCGATCTGCGGCATCCTCCGCGACATCACCGAGATGGTCGCCGCCCAGCGCGAGTTCGAGCGGGTGTGGATGCATGCCCCTGGACCGCTCTGCGTCTCCGGGTACGACGGGTACTTCAAACGAGTGAACCCGGCTTGGACCCAACTGCTCGGGTGGTCAGAAGAAGAGCTGCTCGCCCGGCCGTGGGCGGACTTCGTCCATCCCGACGATCGCACCCGGACCGAGCAAATCACGCGGGACATGATCGAAGGCCAGCCCGTCCATCGATTCGTCAACCGATACCGGCGCAAAGACGGCACGTATCGGTGGCTCTCGTGGGACGCGATCTCGCTCCTCGACGAGCGGACGATGTACGGGTTCGCGCGGGACATCACCGACGAGAAGCAGCTGGAAGAGCAGTTTCGCCAAGCGCAGAAGATGGAGGCCATCGGGCAGCTCGCGAGCGGCGTCGCACACGATTTCAACAACCTGCTCACGGTCATCAACGGGTACACCGAGCTGTTCATCGAAGAGATGGCCGCGAACGACCCCAATCGCGAAGACATGACCCAGGTGCTGCACGCCGGTCGTCGAGCGGCGGAGCTCACCTCCCAGCTGCTCGCGTTCAGCCGCACAGCGATCGTCGAGCCGAAGGTGCTGGACGTCAATCACGTCGTCGATTCGTCCGCTCGCATGCTTCGACGGCTGATCGGCGAGGACGTGCGACTCGAAACGAACCTCGCCAACTTGCCGCCCGTGAAGATCGACCCTGGGCAGCTCGAGCAGGTGTTCATGAACCTCGCGGTCAACGCGCGAGACGCGATGCCGCGCGGCGGACGACTGACGATCACCACGGACGTGGTCGATGCGTCCGACGTCGTGACGACCGAGCCAACCGAGAAGCACGACGGGCCGTACGTTCGGGTGAGCGTGACCGATACGGGCACGGGGATCCCGCTCGAAGTGCAGGGCCACATCTTCGAGCCATTCTTCACGACGAAGGGCCCAGGAAAAGGAACCGGCCTGGGGCTCGCCACGGTGTACGGCATCGTGCGGCAGGCCGGCGGGACGATCGTGCTCCAGAGCGAAGAGGGCGTTGGCACCACGTTCCGCATCTTGCTCCCAGCGGTGCCATCGTTGCCGATCAGCCCGAAGTCGGCCGTCATCAACGTGGCGCCGCGGGGCAGCGAGACCGTGCTCATCGCCGAAGACGAAGACGGCGTGCGCAACTTGGCCAGCACCCTGCTCAAGCTCCAAGGCTACAAAGTGCTGCTCGCCGCAACCGGAGACGAGGCCGTTCGCGTCGCGGCCGCACACCCCGGACCGATCGACTTGCTGCTGACGGACGTGGTCATGCCCGACCTCGGCGGGCGCGCGCTGGCCGACGCAGTACGCGGACTGCAGCCCCAGCTGCGCGTCATGTTCATGAGCGGGTACACCGATGACGCCGTCCTGCGCACTGGGGTCGAGGCCGCGCGGGACTGGTTCATCCAGAAGCCGTTCACCCCGCTCTCGCTCGCAAGACGAGTGCGAGAGGTGCTCGACGCCTCTCGCGGCGAACGCGAAGCGTAGCGACTCTCACCGGTCCTCGTACGCAGCCACATCGACCGCCGAACGAGGCGACGCAACGGGCCCGAGGGCACCTCGGCAGCTCGAGGTTCGGCGGTGCTCGATGCTCCCCCGCAGCGCGAGCAGATCGCGACGCTCGGACACCCGCCCGAGGGCCGCCCGGCGGCGCGCGCGAATTGCGCACCGAGAGCTGCAAATTCGCTGACAGAGTGCCGATTGACGCATGGCGTCTAACGCGGAGTTAGCGCGGCCTAACTCGTCCCGAGCGTGCGCGCTTCGTGCTCGCCGAGGCCTTGTTCGACGCTCTCTTCGCAGGCTTCGCAGCGGGCTTCTTCGCCACCCGCGCGCGCAGCGAAGACAGCACTCTCTGCATCGCGTCGACGCGATCGATCACGCTCGCCCGTTCTTCTTCGTCGGCCTTCACGAGCACTTCGTCCAAGCGATGCAAGAACGCGTCGTCCTCGAAGCGCCCCGTCAGCTTCTCGAGCTGCGACGCCACGCGCCCTAGCGTCACCCGCGTCTGGACTTGCTCGCCCTCCGCGAGCAACAGCGCGCGAACGTACGCCTCCAGCGGCTTGGTCTTCATGTTCGTCGCGAGCACGTGCTGCGCGGCTTTGCGAAGGAGCTTGTCGTCTTCGAGACGAACGAGCCGCGACTTGCGACCGTAGTCGAGCGCCCGCCACGCGTCGTTGTTGAGCCGCTTGTCGTACGCCGCGCAGAGCACGGCGCGCTCGAGCGTCTCGGCCGTGAGCCGCAAGCGAGGACCGTCGGAGGCCTCGACGATCGCGTTCCACAGTGGGTGCTCGTCGCGGCGATCGAACACGAGCGCGGTGTCCCCTCCGAACACCTGCGCAAAGAGCCACCTTCCGTACTCGGCCACCGCGTCTTCGACCGTCTTGCGAACGGTCTCTCCCCGCGAGAGCGCCTCGTCGAGCACCTTGCGCTCGTGCGCGTCGAGCGCCCGATCGTCGTCGCGGGTGCTGGTCTTCGCTGGCAAATCCCTGTCGTCTTTGTCCCTCACCATAGGGCCTATGGTGCCCACGACTGCGGCCCGCGCGCAACGCGCCGCCGCGCGGTTGGTTCGTCTCTCGCGATCACACCGCGTTGCCGCTTCGCGGGCGCTTGCTCACGGCTCGCCAGCTCTGCGAGAACTGACGGAATGACGACGATCGAGCTCGGAGCGAGCGTGCGCTTGTCGCGCGTCGGCGACTTCGGACGCGCCGGAGACGACCCTGCGATGGTGCCGCCGGTTGATATCGTGGGCCGGTTTCCGAAGGGAGCAGCGAACTTCCGCTGCGGCCCCGAAGGAACGTGGTACGCGACGGTCGAAGAGCTCGCCAAGGTCGTCGAAGCCGGCAAGACCGTGAAGCGGCCGCGGCATCGGATTCACTGGCTCGATCGGGACCGAGTGATTCGACGAGCCGAGGGGCTGCGGGTCTTTCACGAAGCCGCGTTCGCCGACGACGTCGCGCTGTTGTCGGGCGATCGAGGAAAGCTCTACGAGCTGCCCCTCGATTCGGGCCGCGTCGTCGAGGTCCCGATCGAAGGGTGCGCGTTCGGCGACCGAGCGCGGCTGTGGGAGATCTATTTTCTCAACGACCATCGTGTCGTCATCCACGCCGACGACGAGCTGATCATCGCGACGCGCACGGACAAAGGCCTCGCGTTTCGCGCTCGTGTTCCGTTCGAAGGTGCGATCGCCGTGTTGGGCGGGCGGTTCTTGGTCGGCGGAACCGACAGCATTCGCGCGATCGATCTGGCCACCGACGAAGCGGTCGAGGCGGGATCCAGCACCCGCATCGGCGTCGGCTCGTTCTGGTACGCGCCGGGAAGACTACGGACGTACTCGCAGGAAGACGGCGCGTGGGAGATCAGCTTGTTTTGAGGAGGGGGAACGCGGCAGGCATACCTTCGGTTCGAGGGTCGCGAATCGCGAGCGACCGCGTGTTCGTGCGCACCGGTATCCAGCACGCCCGTTCGTCGATGCCATCGCGATTTACGTCGCCGAACTGAATCGTGTATCGACCGAGATTCACGCACGATGCCGCAGTCTTGGAACCTCGTAGCGACGCTCGGAACCCCCTCGGGCGGACCCAACCACCCGTTGTCGGCATGCTGGAGCTCGCGCGACGCAGCGCGTGTCGTGGTCGTGTCGCGGCGGTGGATGCATCAAACCGAGCTCGCGTCGTTCGACGAGCGGCGCGTCGAGCTCTGCGCGCAGGACGAACTCGTGAGTGGCGCGGCGCTCTGCGGCAGCCGCGACCCACGCTGCGTCGCGTTGGTGTGCGACTCCGACACGGCACGGATCGTCGTCGGCGCGATCGAAGAGCCAGTCCGCGAGGTGTTTCGCAGGACGCTCCCGCCGGAATCGATTCGACAGCTGCGAGCCGAATCGAGCGCCGACGGATCGTTGCTCTCGGTGATCGCGAGCGGCATGACGATCGCTGCGTTCGACAACGACGGCGCGCCGTGGCCTTACGTCGAACAGTTGAATCGATGGGCCGACAATCGACGATTCGTGCTCCTCGATCGAAATCGCGCCGCGAGGGTGAACGGAGAGTATCTCGAGCTCGTCGACTTCGAGTTGGTTAGCAGTTTGTACGTTCCGCTCGGCGAAGCGCTCGACGAGGCTGATCTCGACGCGAGCGGAAGCCGTTGGCTGATCGTTCGCGGCATTGGACGTCGACAACGGCAGACGCTCGTGTTCGACGCGCGCACGCTGGCGATCGAGTCATGGTCCGAGACCGTACGCGAGGGCGAGCTCGAGTGGGTGGGGGACGAAGTGGCTGTCTCGTTCGACCACGGCGAAGCGAGGGTCCTCGATCGCAACACTCGCGCGACGGTGCGAGCGTTCGCGCCCGCTGTGATCGGTCCCCTCGTCGCAGCGACCCGCGATCGCATCGCGTACTGGGACTGTTCGTCCGTTCGCTGGGTCGCACTCGAAGCGTCCGACGACACGATCTACGGTCCCGACTTTGCTGCTGTTCGGCAGTTGTCCGTCGCGGACTCGGGGACGGTCGTCGCCCAACACATCGATGGCTGCGTTCGCGCCTGGGCGGGCGACGAACTTGCAGCGACCAAAGAGACGGACACGGTCGACCGAACGGCTCCCGAGCTGCTCGGCTGCTGCGACGGTGGCGCGACGGCCCTCCTCTTCGCGCAGGCGGTTGATGGCAACGGCACGGGGCGACTGCACGCGTGGGGCACGCGCGACGGACAGTTCGATGAGCGTTGGTCCGTCGCCGTGCCGTGGTGCGACCCGCATTCGGCGTGCTGGTCGCACGACGCTGGCGTGTTGGCGTTCGTTGTCTACGGAAAGCGATTGATCTTGATCGATCGTCGAACGGTTCCCGTCGCCGTCACGACCACCGACGTGGGTTTCAACCTATCGGACCGCGCAGCGCTGCGCGTGTTCGACGACCGATCGATCGAGTACTGCCAGTCTGACGGACTGTGGATTCGGTGGCGTTTCGAGGGAGGCACGCTCGTCGAGGAGCGTCGAGCCGCCCTTCGACGAGGCGGGTCGTCCACCGAAGACGCTCGGCCAGCGCACGAGCTCTTCGATTTCGCGGGGCGGACGTACGGGTGGCGCACGCTCGCGTTCGACGCTGGGTTGTCTGCGACGATCGGGAGCTGGTGTGATCGTGTGATCGTCGCGGACTTGTTCGGAGAGAACCCCGATGAAGACGTCGAGTGCGTCGAGGTCGACCCGATCGCGACGTTTACGGCCGCCTCTCTGTCTCCGTCCGGCCAGTGGCTCGCTGTTGGAACCTCACGCGGCACGATCGCCCTGTTCCGTCGCGGCGCCCGCCCAGAGTGACACCCTGATGACACGACGCGCGTGTGCCCCACGCGAATCGTCTGTCGCGTGAGCTCGCCGTGTCGCTGCGATCTTCAGGGAGCAGGCGCTTGCGCGGTTCTTTCGTCGTGCTGCGATGAGTCATGCGTTCGACGAAGTCGCTCACCATTCCGCTCGCCCTCGCCGTCAGCATGAGCGCTGCTGCGTGCGATCGAACGCCCGCTCAGGACGCGTCCGTAGACAGCGCGGCGTCGGATAGCACCGTTGCAGACAGCGGCGAGCTCCCGTGCGAGCCGATCTTGGACATGACGGCCGACGTTCAACCGACCTACCGATGCCGCGACGGTCGAACGTGCAGCCCCGTGCGTCCCGAGCAAGCCGACGGCGGCGTCTACCAGGTCTGCCCGGGAACCAACGGCTGCGCCACGCTAGTCATGTACAACGGCCAGTCGATGGTCGGGTTCTGCTGATGATCACAACGCCGCTCGGTCCGAGCGGCACACCCGAGCGCCGAGATGATTCACTTGGGCGCCGAGAGGAATCTCCCTGCATGTCGAGAGCGCCGAGATGGATCTCCCTGCATGTCGAGAGCGCCGAGATGAATCTCGGCGCATGAACGCCGCTGCGCGTCGCGCGCAAAGCCGCGAGGAGGTTGACGACACATCGTCCCTTCGCGACCGGCTCTGCGGGCGCGCGCTGCGAAGCAGCGTTCATGCGCCGAGATTCATCTCGGCGCACTCCATCCCGGCGCACTCCATCTCCGCGCCCACTTCATCTCCGCGCCAAGCGAACGCCTATCGCTTCACTCACGCGCTCGCCTTCAAGCACGCGTAGCGCTTGCCGCGATCGATCGGGACGATCTGGTCCATGTCGACGCACGCTGCCAAGTCGCTGACAAAGTGACGGTGCGGCTCGAGCGCGTCGAGGTCGATGCGCGCGCCGCGGAGGTACTCGCCGAGTGGCTTTCCTTCTTGGGACGAGCGAGCGATGACCACGTCGAACGCGTCGTCACCGTTGCGAAACGCAGCGACGTGGTACGCGTCCGGGTCCCGAAGCAGCGCGGCTTCGAGTCGCGCAGCGGGCACGCGCTCCTCCTTGGTGATCGACACGCACGGAGCGACTTCCATCAGCGAGACTCGGGCCTCGAGGATGACCCCGTTTTCGACGCGCGTCGCCTGCGCGTGATCCGCGAAGAACCCGTGAACGAACGACCCCTTGCCGAAGGTTCGGTTCACCAACGTTCCTCCCACGGTGGCGCCGAGCCACGCGGGGACCACGAAGGGAACCGTTCGCGGCGGGCACGCGTCGAGGACCTGCGCCCACGTCGCGCCCGCTTCGACGAGGAGCTCGCGCGGGCTCACGTCGAGAACGCGCTGGCCCCGCGCGCGAAACGGACGCGTCATCGAGACGTACTGCAGCTTGTTCTTCGCCATGTGCGCCGCGCGCTCGGCGGTCTGCGGCCCGCACTCGCACGCGTAGCGCTGGTTGAAGAGCGCGTGCGGCAAGTCAGCGGTCCGCTCTACCTCCTCGGGAAGAAAGATGTCGCCGCGCGGATCGTGTACGAAGCCGAGCCCCAAGAGACCGGGATGCCACGGCGGATCCGCGCGAAACCAGAGTCCGTCGCCTTCGAACAAGTCGCGAAAGTCGTGACAGATCGTCTTCAACAGCTGATGCGCGAGCCGAGCTCTTCGCAGCTCGTGCTTCGTGCTGATGTTGACGACGTGATGGTAGCGATCCGGCTTGAACCCCGGGTAGTCCCGCGCCTTCACGTTGATCACGTCGCGGTTCACCGTGAAGATCGTGTCGTGCTCCCTTGCGACGTGGACCGTCGCGACGATCTCGTCGCCGCGAACGACGGCGAACCGATGCCCCGTGGCCGCCCAGAGCGTCCGCACCTTCGTGGCCGCTGTGTAATTGCGCTCGATGTCCGCGACGAGCCAATCCGGCAAGTGACCGCCCACCGACGCGCGCGCGTCGCGGATCGAGCGCGTGAGCAGCGCGGAGACTTGCTCAGCGACGCCCGGCGCGTTCGGGTCGACCACGCCGATCTCGAGGCCCGCGCGACGAACAGGAGCGGACAACCACATGGCTCACCGTAGCCCGTCGCTCGCGCTCGCGCGACGGGGCGAACGCAAGTACAGGGTGCGGAGCGTCGCTCGCCGCGCGGCAGCATCGAGTCGAACGAGCCGCGACGTCGCTTCGCGCGACCGGGCTATCCCGAGAGACTCGATCCGCGGGTCGCCAACGGAAGGAGCCGCCACGATCAGCGTAGAGTCTCGTCGTAGTGACGAAGCCCTCCATCAACGAGCCCGTTCGTGAGTCGCGCTCCGCCGAGCGAGGTGCGCTTCGCGGCAGCAGCGCGACCGTCGGGGTCCGAGGCGCGTGATGAAGCGCTCCGCGCGGTCGGCGGCAGGTCTCGCCGCGCTGCTGTTCGCTTGTGCGTGCGGGCCACGGTATCAGCACGTCGCTTCGCGTTCGCTTCAGTCGCGCGCGCGACTCGAGTGCTCGGGGTTCATGGCGTGGAACCACGAGCCGGTACGGGACGTGTTTCTCGTCATCAACGGCTCGGGGAGCCTCTCGAACGCGTTTGTTCATCCCGCGATGCGCGACGTGCTCGGCGCACACCCGGTGGCGTACGCGACCTTCGACAAGCCCGGGATTCGTGCGCCATTCGAGCAACCGACGGCGGTGCAGCGCGACTTCGTTGCCTTCGAGCGCTACACGCTCGGCCACGGAACAGCGTGCGCGATGGACGCGCTGCGATGGGCCCGCGAGCGGTTCGGCGCAGCGACGCGCCTTCACGTGATCGGCCACTCGGAGGGCACGCTCGTGTCGCTCTACGCCTACGACGCGCTGCTCGACCAGGACCCGGCGCTGGCCGCGCAGATCAAGACGCTCGTGTTCAGCGGGCTCGCGCTCGAGTCGATCGCGAACATCTTCGCGCGACAGCTCGCTGACCTTCGGGGCGGAGAGCGAATCCGCGCGGCGTTTGCGTCGTGCGACCAGCGCGTGATCAACAACAGCCCCTTCGCGGGAACGTCCTGCGCATACCTTCGCGACGCAGCCGAGCGGCCCTCCGGGCGCGCGATGTTCGAGCGGCTCGCGACCCGATCGCCAACCGCGCGCATGCATGTCGTTCACGGCGAGAGCGACCTGAACACGCCGGTGCGCTTCGTCCGCGAGCTCGAAGCGTGGAACACGCACGCCGGCCACCTTCCGATCACGTTTCGCTACGTCGCGGGCGGGCACAACGGCAACGCCGCCGTGCGCGCCGAGCTGCTGCGACTCGTGCAGCGCATCGTCGCGGAGCGAGCGCTGCGCGCGGCGCGCCCGAACCAGGAGAAACGCAATCAGCCCCGGAGATCTCTCTCCGAGGCCGTTGCGATCCCCCGCGCTTGTGGCTCCGACTGCTGGACTTGAACCAGCGACCCGGCGGTTAACAGCCGCCTGCTCTACCGACTGAGCTAAGTCGGAAACGGGCGCTGTTTGTACTCGCTTTCGCGCCGGTGTCAACGGGTGACGTGCGCGGCGCGAGACGATTGTTTCTCGAGGCTCTGGGCGGCGCCCGACGCGACACGGGCGACCGAGACGATCGTCGCGACGGCAAACGCCATCGTCGCGTACACGGCCCAGCGGTGCACGGGCGTTCGCATGATGAAATCTGGCATCTCCGCGTGCAGCCACGCGAGCAGCCCAGCGAGCGCGCACACGCTGAGCGTCGCGCGCAGGCTCCGGCGCATCAGCCGCGCGCGATCGTCGTTGGCGGCGACCTGCGCCGCCGTGTTCGCCGTGGCGACGAGCGCGAGCAACGTCGAGCATTCGACCACCGCTTGCGAGGCCCAGGCGCCTCGAACGAACGATCGGCCCGCGAGATCAATCACCACGTGGAGCCACACGCCGATCGTCACGAGGGCGCTCGCGAGCGCTGCGATCCACAGCGCGAACGCCCCGCTCGCGGCGCGCACCGACGGAGACCAGCCGTGGAGCGTTCGACTCGCGCGAAGGGCCCGCGCGACGAAGAGCGCCGCTGCGACGAGTCCGACGCCGCGCACGCCCGCGGTCTGCATGAACGTCGCGCCCGATTGCTCGAGCGCGAGCGCCGCGGTGATCGAGCCGACCATCGAGAAGACGATTCCATAGGCGCTCGAAGCGAACGTGCGAAGCGCGGACGCCCTCGCGCGATCCGCGTCTTCATCGCTTACGGCGGCTGGGTCGGCGGGCGGAGCCGCTCGGCGGATCGACGCCGCGAGCCCGAGCGGCAGCGGCCCGAGTAGCGAGGCGACCCCTGCCGCCATCACCGTCACGGGAACCCCGCGCTCGAGCCAAATCCGCAACGCCGAGGGCGTTCCGCACACGAAAACAAGGAACCGCTCGCGCGCCAGGATCGACGCCGCGCACGCGAAGAACACGCCGGTGATCGCGAGCGCGATCCACGAGGCGATTCGCTGGGTGGCGTCGCTCGACGACCGCTGCATTCGCCACGCCGCGACGCCGACGACGAGCATCGCGGCCGCGCTCGCGGTGTGCGTGGGCGCGGCGGGCAGCAATCCGTCGTAGGCGAGCGCTTGGAGCCCAGCGCTGATCGCGCGAAGCGTGATGGCCCACCACGCGAGTCGTCGCGCGGCCTCGAGCTCCCACGAAGGAGGAATCGACAGGGTCGGCGCGCGGTACGCGCCTCGAGCCGCTACGGCGTTTTCCATCGCAGCGAGGAGCGTAGCCCGAGGGCGGGTCCCGTCACGCCATCGCGTTATTTTCGAGACGGAGCGCGCGTGTGCGGCAACCGCTGCTACGATCGCCTCGAGGCGGAGGCGTTCGACGCGCACAGCGGCCCGCGGTGGTCGCAGCGCAGCGGCTCGCTCCGCCCGCCCTACAGAGAGGACACTCGTCACCATGCTCGGGTTCGACACGATCGGCACCGGCGCGCGGCGCGCGCTCGTGCTCAACGACTGGCTCTGCGACACATCCACCTGGGACCCCGCGCGGCCCTATCTCGATCGCGAGAAGATTTCGTGGGCGTTCGCAGACCTACGCGGCTACGGACGCTCGCGCGGTCGCGCGGGAGAGCACACCGTCGAAGAGGTCGCAGCCGACGCGCTCGCGGTCGCCGACGCGCTCGGGTGGAGCACGTTTACGATCGTCGGCCACTCGATGAGCACGATCGTCGCGCTGCATCTCGCGCAGCAATTTTCCAAGCGGATCGATCGTGCGGTGCTGCTCTGCCCTCCGCCGCCTGCGTCCTTCGGGTACGACGACGAGACGCTCGAGAGGCTCGTCGCGGTGGCAAAGGGTGACGACGCGCTCCGCGCTCGCGCGCTCGCGGTCATGCTCGCGGGGCCAATGCCCGACGGCTGGCGTCGCTTCAAGATCGACCGCTGGCGCGCGACGTCCGACCCCGACGCGGTCGCGGGATACCTGCCGTTGTTCGGGCGAAGGGGACTTCCGGACCGCGCGACGACGATCGCGTGCCCCGTGCTGGCGATCACGGGCGAACAAGACGCGCCGCCGATGCGCAGCGCAGCGACGAAGGAGAACCTCGAGCGACTGTGTCCAGCGCTCGAGGTGATCGCGTTCGCGGAGTGCGGTCACTACCCGATGCAAGAGATGCCGCCGAGGCTCGTGGGCGCCGTCGAGGCGTTCGTCGCGAAATAGGGCGCTTCCCTCGGAGGGAATCGCGGGCGAAGCGCGCGCCCTCCAGAGTTCTGCGCATGGAGCTACACAACGAGATCGTCATCGAGGCCCCTGCCGAACGAGTCTGGCGCGCGCTCGGCGAGAGGTTCATGCACGTGAGCGAGTGGGCGGCGCCGATCGAGGCGTCGTGTCCGATCGGCGAGCAGTCGCCCGGCGTCGGAGTGACCCGCGCGTGCACGATCGCGCCCTTCGGACCGTTCGACGCTGGCATCGTGAAAGAGCGGCTGACGCGCTTCGACGCCGACGCGATGGCCTTCGAATACGAAGCCCTCGAAGGGATGCCGCGATTCATCGAGCGCGCAGTCAATCGCTGGAGCGTCGAGAGCATCGACGCTCACCGTTCGCGCGTGCGGATTCACGCAACGGTGTCGCTGCGTGGCGCGATGAGGCTGTTCGGTTGGCTCTTCGCGTGGCAGATGCGATCCGCGGGCAGCCTCGTCGCCGAAGAGCTCAAGCACTTCGTCGAGACCGGACAGCCGCACCCACGAAAACAAGCAGCGCTGAGCGCTCGGCGCGAGACCGACAAAGCCCGCGCTCAACCGAGGGCGAGCGCGCGGTAGCGCAGAGACACGATCGAGGCGCGCGCAGCGACTATCATCGACCGCGTGCGAGGTGCATCCGTGAGTCCCTTCGGTCAACAACTCCGTCTTTGGCGCGTGCGCGCGGGCGTCTCGCAGCTCGCGCTTGCCGCCATCGCGGGAACGACCCCACGACACCTCTCGTTTCTCGAAACGGGGAGGTCGCGGCCGGGTTCGGAGCTCGTCCTTCGGCTCGCCGCCGCGCTGGAAATTCCGCTGCGCGAGCGCAACGCGCTGCTGCTCGCCGCGGGGCTCGCCCCGGCGTATCCGTCGCTCGGGCTCGACGACGGCGTGATGAAGCCTGTGCAGCGCGTGCTCGACCGCGTGCTCGCTTCGCACGAGCCGTATCCAGCGTGGGTTGGGAGCGCGGGCTTTCGATTTCTGGCGAGCAATCACGCGGCGGAGCGGTTGTTTCCTGGGATGTGCGCGATGTCGCCCGAGGTCATCGTCGATCTGTGGTTCGGGCCGGGACCGTTTCGCGAGCTCGTCGAAAACTGGGAGGAGGTCGTCTGGGCAGGGATCGCAGCGCTTCGGCGCGAGGCGTCGCGATCGAGCGATCCGTCGATCACGGCGCTCGTTCGACGGGCAGAATCGCACGCGAAGGGACTCGCTCCGCCGCACGCGGACGCGCGCCCCGAGCTGCCCGTGATCTGCCCGAGGCTCAACATCGGCGGCCGACGCGTGCGCACGATCTCAACGGTGATGCGGTTCGACACGGCCGTCGAGGTGACCGCGTCCGAGCTGAAGGTCGAGCTGATGTTTCCCGCGGACGACGAGAGCGATGAGTTCTTTCGCGAGCTCGCTCGGCGCTGAGCCCCATCAGCGCTCGACGAGGCGACCGGTGCGACGAAAGTGCGCGCGCAGCTCCGGGCGATCGAGGACGCGCGCTTGCTCGTCGGACACGCCGCCGAGCGCTCCGCACACGTCGAGGACGCGCTCGTTCAGCCGATCGCGGTGCACAACGGGAAAGCGAATCGCCGCTGCCCCGTAGCGAAGGTACTCGCGCCCCGCGTACACGAGCTCGTCGCCGAGCAGCACGATCGCAGGGTTCTCGATGAGCGTGCGCTCGGCGGCCCGAAGGCGCCTCGTGGCTTCTTCGGTCAAGCGCAACGACGCGCACTGCGACGGCGAACCACGGACTTCGTATTGCTCGACGTCGCAGTCTTCGATGGCGAGCACGTACCGAGCGCGATCGAGCCGACGGACGTTCGCGAGCCACGTCGGGTAGTCGTAGACGAACGGCGCCGCGTCGCTGAGAAATCGCAGAGAAAAACCAGCAGGCATGGCGCGTTCTCCCGCCGTCGTGCGCGCGCCGACCGCGCTCGTCCGCGCGGGCACGCACGAGTGGTTGCACGCACAAAAAACCAAGACGATCGCGCACAGCGAGGCAGCGAACGCGAGGTCCGCGCGTCGAGCTGCCGGTGTCCGGGCCGTTTCGGAGCGCGATCGAGTCATCACGTATCCGAGTACGCTGGATCGCGCGACGATCCCCCTCACCGGCCTCACTCACCGCGGCGAACAAGGACCGAGGCGCGCTCGCCGACGCGCTCGACGGTGACGTCTGCGAGGCACTGGTTCGCAGAGCCGCCGCGCATGCGTGGGCAGCCTTCGCGGCGCCAGCGCTCGACGAGCGGACGGGCGGCCAGCGCGATGGCCTCGGCGCCCGCGGGGCTGTCACACGCGATTCGCCACTGAAATACCAGCGTGGGGCGCGTCGCTGCGCCGGTCGAACGGTCGAGCGTCGCGGCGTCCCCGCGCCACGTCGCAGCGAGCTCGCTCGCGCGTTCTTTGCGAACGACCACGCCGAGCAACAGGCGCAGCTCGAGTTCGCCGAGCTCGCGGGAGAGCACGCGCTCGGTCGAAGGTCGCGGCGTCGGCGGATCGACGCGGACGAGCCCGTCGTCGCCGCGCTCGGGATGCAGCAGCGCGCCCGATCGCAGCTCTTCGCGCGCGAGCGCGTCGTTGACCGCTTGCCAACCGCCGCGCTCGTAGAGCACCCCGACCGCCGTCGCGCCCGCTTCGTACGGCAGCTCGAGCGCGTCGATGAAGTACTTGGGAACGTTGCTCTCGGTCAGCACCTGCGCTCGCTCGGCCCAGCGCGCGATGCGCGGACGTTGCTCGGCGGTCCCGAGCATGCGCGCGCCGCGCTGCCTCGCTTGCCACTCGAGCGTCACGAGCGTGGCGTCGCCTTCGAGCAGCGCGAGGCGCACCGTGGCGCGGTCGATCATCGCGGGCCCTCGCTCGTCGACGGCCACTCGACTGTGAAAATGCTGGTCTTGCAGCGCGTGAACGAGCTCGTGGACGACCGTGGCGCGCGCTTCCATTCCGGCGGGGCCTGCGCGCGCGAGGCTCCGCGCTTCGACCTCGCTCAACGTCAGGATCGCGTCGCGAGGGTCGTAGAAGCCCTGCGCTTCGTTGCCCATCATCTGCGCGAACGCGTCGCGGTCTTCCGTGTCTTCGTCGCGCAAGTGCCCGAGGCCGACGGCGAGCAAATCGTCCCCTCGCTGCGCGTCGCTCTCTTCGACGCGATCGTTGCGAAAGTGCGCGGCGATCGCCTCGACCGACAGCACGCGAAACGGAACTTCCCTCTGAAATCGCAGCCCGCGGATCGCCTCGACCTCGCGCCCGAGCGCCCTCACCGACGCGCCGAGCACAGCGTTGTCGACCGCCGGTCGCGAAGCGGTGTCTCGTTGCGCGGCGTTCTGCGGGCGATCGGGCAAGACGAGGTCGCTCGCGCGCGTGGTCGTACACGCGGCGACCGCGGCGCATCCGACGAGTACCCAGTGCGACGCAGCGCGCATAGACACGCGAGAGTCTGCCACGGCTCGTGCGGGACGGATCCGAAGGATCTGTGGGATCCTTCGGAGCCATGGATGCTTCGATGCGCTCTTCGCGCGGCGTGCGCTTCGCCCGCGCCCTCGCGTTGCTCACGGCGATGTCCGCCCGCGTTCACGGCTGCTATCCGCCGGGATACGACGGAGAGTGCCGTTGCCCAGCAAATCCCGACGCTGGTGACGGAGCCACGGCCACGTCTCGTTCGGGGCGATGCACGCCGGTCGAAGCGGACGCGGGGTGTGTTCACGGCTACCAGCCCGCAGGGCCGCTCGCGCCGCCGGAGCTCGCGGACGCGTAGAGACAGTTCGGGACTCGACGGCCGTGCGACCGGGCAGCGTGCCGTGCGTGCGCCTAGCGCCCGAGCGAGAACCGCTGCGCGATCTGGTTCGCGACGATCCGAACCTGTGCGTCGAGCTGCTCGCGCAATGGAACGTGATCGATCGCGCGACAGTCGACGAGGCGACGTGCGTGGATCCAACGGTGCGGCAAAACGTCTCGCCATCGCTCAGCGCCGACGTCGTGGTGCTCTTGCAGCGCGCTCGAGAAGCGAGACTCGTCGTCATCGTCGAGGTGCAGCTCGAGATCGACGACGACAAGAACTGGTCGTGGCCGATGTACGCGTCGTCGTTGCGCGGATTTTCGCTCGATTCGCAGGCGCGCGAGCGCATCGACGCGTGCGACAATGGCGATGTGCTCGAACGATGGATCGCCCGTGCCGTGACGGCGCCGTCGGCGGACGCCGTGTTCGAAGACGACGGGCGCTGAGCGCTCTCTACCGCCCATGCCGCGTGAACCTTCGCCCGAACGCTACCGACAAGACGGAGATACGACGCTCGTCGAGCTGCACCTTCGCTCGGTCGAACAGCTGTTCGACCTGAAGGATCCCGCGCCGTTTCACGAGCGCGACCTCGACGACGACGCGGTGGCGTACCTGCTCGCCGCGATGGAGGACGTGCGTCGCGTGAAGAAGATCGAGGTGGTGTTTCTGTTCGCGAGCGATCGAGAGCAGTCGACGCTGCCGCCCGACGAGCTCGAGGCGTCGATCCGCGCGCATTTTCGCTACGAACGCGAGCGCGAACGCCGCAAGATCGCCACCACCAGACGCCAAGGACAGCTCACGCTGCTCGTCGCGCTGGTGCTGCTCGCGATCTCGCTGACGATCGCCGCGCAGCTCGAGAGCTACGCCAACGTGCACACCGGTTGGAAGGTCGTCCGCGAGGGGCTCACCATCTTCGGGTGGGTGGTGCTGTGGAACCCCGTCGATGCGCTGATCTTCGGATGGATCGCGCCCTGGCAACGCGCGAAGCTCTTCGGGCGCATCGAATCAGCGCCGTATCGCTTCGAGTGGGGCGTTCCTCTGCGCGCGCTATCGCCGAGAGATAGCGGTACTGTGCGCTGATGTCGCGCGACGAAGAGACCAAGAGCGGCCCGTCTGTGTACTGGTACGCGTTCGGGTACTTCGCGGCCTACGCGCCGTACAGCGCGCTCACCAAGGCGCTCTCGTCCGGGCTCGTCGGCGACAGGCGCGTCTCGGGGCTCGCGCTCTTGCCACTCACCACGATGGCCTCTGCCGTCGCGATGCTCGTCGTGTTGAGCGCCCTCCGCTGGTGGCGCTTCGCGACGCACACCCAGGCGTTCGGACGCGCGATTCCGCGGCCCGGACCGTGGACCGCGCTCTCGGGGCTCGCGACCGCCGCCATCATCGTGACGACCACGCTCGCGTACACGTTCGAGGGCGTGAGCATCCCGCTCGTGATGCTGCTCATGCGCGGGGGCGTTCTCTTGATCGCGCCGGTCGTGGACATGTTGAGCAAGCGCAAGGTGCGGTGGTTCTCGTACGTCGCGCTCGCGCTCTCGGGCCTCGCGCTGATCGACGCGTTCTTCGCGGGCGGCGCGGGGAGCCTCCCGTTCTGGTGCGCGATCGACATCGCCGTGTACCTCGCCGCGTATTTCGTGCGGCTGCGCTTCATGAGCCGCCTCGCGAAGAGCGACGACAACGACGCGCAGCGGCGGTACTTCGTCGAAGAGCAAATGGTGGCGGCGCCCGTCGCCGTGCTCTCGCTCGTGCTGCTCGCGCTCGTGGGTCAGGGGTCTGCGATGCAGAGCATTCGCAGCGGATTCACGGGCCTCTGGTCGTCTTCGACGCTGCCGTTCGTGATCCTGGTCGGGGTCTTGTCGCAGGCGACAGGCGTGTTCGGCGGGCTCGTCTTGCTCGACGCGCGGGAGAATACGTTCTGCGTTCCCTTGAACCGGGCGTCGAGCATCTTGGCCGGCGTACTCGCGGGGCTCGCGTTGGTGACCCTCGGTCAGCGTGCTCCTTCTGCGTCGGAGCTCTTCGGTGCAGCGATGCTCGTCGCGGCCATCGTGCTCCTCTGGGTGGGCCCTGTGATCGACAAGCGCCGCGGGTCAGCGGCGAAGTAGCGTCTCGGCGACGCGTCCGGGGTCTTCGTGCTGCGCGTCCACCCGCGCGTTTGCCGCGCGCATCGCCGCTGCGTCGATCGACCGCTCGAGCGCTGCGAGCGCCGCGACGACGTCGGGTCTCTCGCGCGCGACGCGAGCGCTCACCAGCACCACGGCGTCGTACGGAGGAATCACGGCGCGATCGTCGTCGCACACCACGAGGTCGTACGTCGCGATGCGCCCGTCCGTCGAAAACGCGGTGATCGCGTCGACCTGACCGCTCCTCGCGGCGTCGTACAAGAGCGCGGGGTCCATGCTCCGCTGCGACGCGAAGCGCGGCGCGTACGCTTGTTCGATCGTTCGCCACTCGGGGCGCGAGAAGATCTCGTAGTCGCCGGCGATGCTGAGCGACGGAGATTCGCGCGCGAGGTCCGTGATGGTCCGAAGGCGACGCTCGGTCGCGAGCGACCGGCGAACGGCGATCGCGTAGGTGTTTTCGAAGCCGAGCGACGCGACGATGCGAACGCCGTAGCGAGCGCGAAGGGCGCGGTCGAGCTCGTCACGAAGCCGCCGACGGTCGCGGATGATCTCGGCGCGGTGAAGGATCGTGGTCCAGAGCGTCCCTGTGTAGTCGACGTACGCGTCGATTTGATTGGCCGCGAGCGCGTCGAACGCCACCGTCGAGCCGAGCGAGTCGAGCACCCTCGCCTCGCTGCCCGCGCGGCGCTGGATCTGCCGCGAGAGCACGCGCGCGAGGATGTACTGCTCGGTAAACGTCTTGGCGCCGATCGTGATCGCGCCGCGGCCCGACGCGCGCCGTCCGCGCGCGAGCGTCACGGACGCGCCCGCAACGATGACGAGCAGCGCCACGAGGGCCGACGCGATCCACGCGCGGCGACGGCGGACGAACCCGCGCTCGGCGAGCGCCACGATCGCGTCGAGCGCCAGCGCGAGCAGCGCCGACGCGACGCAGCCGACGAGCACCGAGCGGTGGTTGCTCGTCTGCAGACCCGCGAAGATGTAGTCGCCGAGGCTCGTCGCGCCGACGGGCGTCGAGAGCGTGGCGCTGCCGACGGTCCAGACGACGGACGTGCGAACGCCGGCGACGACGAGCGGTGCCGCGAGCGGGAGTTCCACACGAAACAAGCGCTGACCCGGGGTCATTCCAACGCCGTCCGCGGCCTCGAGCACCGCGGGGTCGAGCGCGCGCATCGCGGCGACGGTGTTTCGCAGCACGGGGAGCACGGAGTAGAGAGACAACGCGAGCAGCGCGGGCAGATACCCGATCGCGCGCAGCCCCATCGCCGCGAGCAAAGGGACCATGAACGCCAACAGCGCGAGGCTCGGGACGGTCTGCACCGCGCCCGCCACTGCGCCCACAGACAGCGCCACGCGCGGCCGTCGCGACGCCCACACCCCCAGCGGGAGGGCCACGGCGATGCCCGCCGCGAGCGCGGTGAGCGCCAGCGCGACGTGCGCCGCGAGTCGCTCGGGCAGCGCGGCGAGGAGCGGGTCGGTCACGGGCTCTCTCCGCGCACACACAATCGAGATCGCAGCAAATCAGCTTGTTCGATCGCTGCCTCGACGAGCGACGCGACGTACCTGTCCGCCGGCCGCTCGTACAGCTCGCGCCCCTCGCCCACCTGCACGAGCGCCCCGTCGGCGAGCACTGCGACCCGATCGGCGACGAGCAGCGCCTCGCCGAGGTCGTGGGTGACGAACACGCCCGTAAACCCGAGCTCGCGGTGGATCTCGACGAAGCGCCGCTGCAGCTGACCGCGCGTGATCGCGTCGAGCGCGCCGAACGGCTCGTCGAGCAGGAGCACCGGCGGCTCCGCGGCGAGCGCGCGCGCGACGGCCACGCGCTGGGCCTGACCGCCGGACAGCTCGTGGGCGAACCTCCCGCGAACGACAGCGGGATCGAGCTCGACGCGCGCGAGCAGCGCGTCGACGCGACGATCGATCCGAGCGCGGTCCCACCCGAGGAGCGAGGGCGTCGCGCCGATGTTCTCGGCCACGGTCCAGTGCGGAAACAGCCCCAAGCGCTGAAACACGTAGCCGACCCTTCGGCGAAGCGCGTGAGGCTCGATCGCGCGGACGTCTTCGCCGTCGACGAGCACAGCGCCCTCGTCCGGGTCGAGCAGGCGGTTGACGAGCTTGAGCGCGGTGGACTTTCCCGAACCCGAGCCGCCGACGAGCGCGAGGACCTCGCCGTGCTCGACCTCGAGGTCCAGCGACGCGAGCGCGGTGCGATCCCCGAAGCGCTTGACCGCGCGACGCCAGACGATGCTCAAGCGCGGCTCCCCGAGAGCGTTCGAGCGATCCGCGCGCGCGCCGAGGCGCCGGCCTCTTGGTACATCGGCGCGATCTTCGCCGCGTGATTTGCAGGGATCCGCGCGCGGTCGAGCGCCGGCGTGACGAGCTCTTCGAGCAGCGGCTGACGGGCGATCGACGACGCGAGCTCCTTGCCGCGCGGCCCGAGCAGCCCGCGCGCGTCGAGCAGCGCGAGGGCGAGGCGGGTCTCTTCGATGCGGCCCACACATTCAAAGGGCGTGTGCGCTTCGAGCCCGGCGAGCGCGCGAAAGTGCTGGGTGTTCTCGGGGACTTCGAGCAGGTCCTCGCCGAACATCGCGTCCGTGGTCGCGGGGCGCTCGAGGTGCGCGCGCATCCCGAGCCACACGTACGCGCACTTGGCGCAGCGGCGACACCAGGGCTTTCGCAGGTTGCACGAGTGCGTAAAGGGCACCGAGTCTTCGTCGCGGCGCAGGAGCTCGAAGATCAACACGTCGTGCAGGGGCATGAGCACGCTGAAGACGCGAAGGTCACTGACGAGCTCGCGGCGGACGTACTCGTCGAGGATGGCTTCGGCTTCGACGGACTTTCCCCACTGGTGGTTGACCTCTTCGCCGGTGCGAGGCCAGCGGAGATTTCCTCGGTTGGCGCTGGCTTCGTTGCCGAAGATCATCTCGCCGTAGCCGTGCGCGAGAGCCACAGGGATCGCGGCGAACACCGACGAGGGCGTCTCGCACGCGGTGATCGATCGCGCGCCGCGGCTCGCGCCGACGCACTCGATCACGGGAGCCTCGGAGAAATCGTCGATCACGACCTGGCGGTGCCTGCGTACGGGCGCGCATCGATCCAGCAAACCGTCGAGCAGCTCGAATTGTGGTGCGCTCGGCCCGTACACGCTCGACGCGTACCCGAGCGTCCCGAACGAGACGCCCGCGCGCTCGAGGACCTTCATCGCCACGAGGCTGTCCTTGCCTCCGCCGCAAAACGCGAGGGATGCCAACGCGTTCGATCCTCGATCGCGCGGCGAAAGGTCCTCAGCGCGCAGCGGGCGTCGAAGCGCAGGCGACCGCTCGTCGGGCAGGTCGTTTTCGTAGCGCCACTGCGCCCATACGCCGCGGTGGATCGCGGCGAAGAGCGTCGAGAGCGCGTCCGTGGCGTGCGCGCTGTAGGGTCCGAGGTCGATCTCGTCCGCGCGGAGGCTGGTGATCTTCGCCGCTTCGAAGAGCGCTGTGTGCACATGGACGCGCTCCATGAACGCGCGGCCGTACGCGGTGTCGAGCGCGTCGAGGTCGACGTCGGGGTACCAGTAGCTCGTCGAAAACGAGTAGCCCTCGAAGCGGTATCGAAGCGTGAGCTGGCTCTTTTTCCAGGCGATACGTTCGATCTCGAGGACGGAGCTCATCGCGGGGCCCGATCGTACGCCACGCGAAAGCTCGTGAACGCGTAGGGGTAGTCGCGGCGGTACCAATTGCGAAAGCTCGGGCGCAGCAGAAGGGTGTCCGTCGCCCACGATGCGCCGAAGACGACGTCGTGCGCCCCGTCGAAGAAGTCCGCGGAGTACCCCGGGTACGTCCTCGCCCACGGGGTAAATCCCTGCCGCGGCGCGAAGACCGTGCTCGTCCACTCCCAGCCGTTGCCAATGAGCTCTTCGACGCCGAACGCGCTCGCGCTCGACGGCGCGCTGCCGACGGCGTCCGGCGAGAGCGCCGACCAGCCGACGAGGGCGGGCTCTGCGTAGGCGTCGCGGCCTTCGCGCGCGCGGGCCGCGTGATGCAGCTCGGCCTCGGTCGCGAGCCGCCCGCCCATGTGTTCGCAGTACGCGCGCGCCTGCGTTCCGCTCACTTGTACGGGCCAACCCGAGGCTCGCTCCATCGAGACGGGACCGACGATGGTGCGCACCGCCCATGCATCGCCGGATCGAACCCAGCTCGCAGGGGTGAGCGGCGCCTGGGCGGTCGTTGGATAGCGGCCCATGTAATCGAGCCAGTCCTGATTTCGCACGGGGAGGTCGTCGAGCCAGAACCGCTCGACCGACCGTGTCTCGTCGCCAAACTCGTTGTCCCACCCGAAATCGACCTCGTCGAACGCGGCCCCGAGCCGCACGGATCCGGGCGCCACTTCGACCGGACGCGCGCGACGACCGCCGCCCTCCTTCCCGAGGCGAAGGCCCGACGGCCGCGCGGTCCCCTCGGGGCACTGGGCGAGAAGGTACATCAGGGTCTCGTGGTGCATGAGCTCGTGCTCGATGACGAGCGACAGGACGCGCCCTCGCGCGCAGAGCACGTCGTCGCTCTTCGCGAGGATCCGTGGAACGCGCTCGAGCACCGCAGCGCGCGCCCGATCGCGATAGCGCACGACCTCGTCGAGCGCGGGCCAGCTGGACAACGTCGGGGCGTCCGACTCGGACTCGGGGTCGATTCCCCTGGCAAAGAGCTGATCGAACGCCTCGTCGAGCGCGGGGTCGCCGAGGACGCCACGGGCGATCTGGTTGTACGCAAACGCCGGCAGATGCCCGAGGTAGAAGAGCAACGGGTGGCGAAGCGCGATCGGACGCAGCGCGAACGCCTCGTTCGCGAGCCACGCGAAGATCGTGTCCGAGCGCTGCCACGCGTCCTGCGCGAGCCGGGCCCTCCAGCGCTCGACCGTCTCTGGATCGACCGTCACGCGCGCCTCCAACAGTGCGCGAGCGCGAAGAGCCCCTCGGGGTCGGTGTGCCACCCGCGCACGTCGAGCGACGCGGTCGCGAGCGAGCGACTGATCGATTCACGGGTAAATTTGCAGGAGATCTCGGTGCGAATCTCGTCCCCGACCGCGAAGCTCCGGCGCCAGTCGATCGCCGCGATCGAGACCGAGCACTCGCGCACGGCCCGCAGGCGCATCTCGATGCGTTGCTCCAGTTCGTCGTAGAACGCGCGGTGCTCGAAGGCGCTCTCGTCGAAGTCGGCGCCGAACCGCTCGTTGACCACGCGGAGCGCGTTCTTGTTGAAGTCCGCGGTCACGCCGTGGCGGTCGTTGTAGGCGCGCTCGATCTTCGCGCGATCTTTCACGAGATCCACGCCCAACAGAAACGAGTCGCCCGGCGCCATGGCCGCCGCGAGCGTCGAGAAGAAGCGCTCGCGCGCGTCGGGGTGGAGGTTGCCCACGGTCCCCGCGAAGAAGACCGTGAGCGTCGGGCGGGGCGCGGTCACGCGCGCGAGGTCCTTCGTGAAGTCTCCGACCACGCCGCCGAACGAACAGCGAGGATACCGATCGCTCAACGCGCGCACCGAGCTCGCGAGAAAGCTCTCGTTGACGTCGAGCATCACGCAGCGGCCGCCGTCGTCGCGCGATGGCCACGCGTCGAGGAGCAGGCGGATCTTGCGCCCTGCCCCGGACCCGAGCTCGACCAGCGACCGAGCGCCGGCATCACGCATGATTTCGTGTGCATGCGACTCGAGGATCGAGACCTCCGTGCGCGTGGGGTAGTACTCGTCGAGCTCCGTGATCTTCTCGAAGAGGGCGCTGCCTCGGTCGTCGTAGAAGTACCGCGCGTCGAGCTCGGGGAGCGGACGCGAGAGCCCCTCGCGTAGCGCCGCGAGCTCCGCGGTGGCGGCCGCGGATCGCGAGGTGTCGTCGTCACTGCCATCGGCGCTCATGCGACGACTATACGAAGCGCGACGAAGAACCGTTGCGCGCAATCAGCCGCGCGCGTTCGTTGACGAAACGCTCGCGGGACGTGCGGCAATTTGCTGCACCGCGCGAGTCACGCGCTCGTCACGTCCACGCGCCCTTCACCGCGTCGCCGGCCTTCTCGACGAAGTCTTTTTGGATGCGGTCGAGCACGCCCGCTTGTTCGGCGAGCACGGGCTCGACGCGCGGGGCGAGCTGCGCGAGCGCGAGGGCGAGGCCCTCGGCGTTTGCGCGCATCGTTCCCGCCTTGGGAGCGGGGCCGCTCGATCGCTGAACGAGCACTTGGCGCGCAGGATCCACGAAGATTCGATCGACCTGCGAGAGCGACTCTTCGAGCGGCGCGAGCGTTCGCTCGATGTACTGCGCGACGCCCTGCTGTCGCCGGGCGCTCAGCTGCCGCAGCGCCTCTTGTTGCGCGACGTTGCTCGCCTTGCGGGCCTGCTCGAGGGCCCCTCGCAGGCGCTCGCGCTCGGCGGTCCACTGCCTCCCCTGGGCGGCCACGCGCTCGAGCTCGAGCTGGCCGCTGCGGTGCTGGCTCGTGAGGGTGTCGATGCGGGCGCGGACCTCGTTGCGCGCGTTCCACACGCCCGCGAGGTACTCGTCCGCTTGTTGGACGCTGAGCCTTCGCGCGGGGCGCTGCGTCCCGAGGGCCTTCTCGATCTCGATGAGCTCGGCTCGCGCGGCGTCGGCCCGCGATTGCGCGTCGGTCACCGCGCGATCGAGCAGCGCGACTTGCGTCTTTTCTCCAGCGAGCCTGGTGGCGACCGCCGTCAGTTGTCCCTCGCTCTCGGCGAGCACCCGCCGCCGCTGCAAGAGCGCCTCTTTTCGCTCGCGGGTCTCTTCGTCGAGCTCGTCGACCTTGCGACGCCACTCTTCTTTGCCGAAGAGCGCGGGCGGGTTGTCCTTGGTCTCTTGGAGCTTCGTCTGCGCCGCGTTGGCCTCTTGCTCCTTGACCGCGACGTCCGCGCGGAGCTGCTGCACGGCGCCGTCGAGCTGCTGCTGTTGCAGCGAGAGCTGCGCGACGAGCGTCGCGCGCGCGTTGCGCTGCTGCGCGTGACCGTCGAGCGTCTGCGCGAGCTGGTCGAGCTCGTCGCTCTTGGTGGCCCATCGAACGATGTTCTTGGCGACCTCGACCTCGACCTTGAGTTCTTCTTCGCGCGAGATCGCCGCGAGCTTGTCTTGCTCGCGCTTTCGCTGCGCGAGGTTGCCCTCTTCGACCGCGCGGACGATCGCTTGGATCTGCGCTTCGGCTTGCTCGAGCTGCGCGCGAAGCGCGGCGACCGCGGGCGTCTCGTCGGGCGGAGGCGTCAAGAGCTCGGCGGGCAGCGACTCGGCGAACGGAAGCACGTCGGGCCACGAGGACGGCGTGTCGACTTGCGCGACCGCGCAGAGGTCTTGCAGCGACCGCCGCAGGTACGGGAGCGCCTTGGTGTACAAGCCCTGCACGCGCCGGACGTACTCTTGGTAGTTGGCGTTTGCAGAGTCGAGCGACGCGACGTCGGGGCGCGCGACGCCGTGGACGGCTTCGAGCACCTTCGCGCACTGCTCTCGGAGGGCCACGGCGACCGGCTCGAAGGGCTCGAGGCGCTTCTTGCGGTCGCGCTCTTGTTCGGCGAGCTCTTGCTGCGAGAGGCCTTCGGCGAGCCGCGTCGCGCCCGAGGGGACCTTCGAGAGCGCCGAGAGCCACGCGCGCTGCGCGTCGACGTCGGCCTGCGCGCGCTTCACGAGCGCGGCGAGCGCGCGGACGTTGTTGTCGTCTTCGCCCTGAAACGTGAAGCGCCCGATGACCTCGTACACGTCCGTCAGGCCCGAGAGCGTCGCAGGGTCGCTCGGGCGCCAAAGGACGTCGGTCGAGAGGCTCTTTTGGATCTCGTCCGCGCGCGCTCCGTACCAAGCGCCTTCGTCGTTGGCCGCCGTGAGCACGTCGGAGTACGGGTGGATCGTGTCGAGCACGTCTTTGCGCGTGCGCGCGAGGGCGCCGTGCACCTCGTCGAGCTGCGAGAGCACGGTGAGATAAAACCGTACGTACGCGTGGAGTGGGTCGTTTACCGCGGTCATCGTCAGCTCACTTGATTACGATTGACTGTTTTCAAGACCGGCGCAGGTCGTCGCTCTCGGGCGGCGGGTTGAAGAGCTCTTCGAGCGCGCGGATGTCTTCTCTGGCGCGGCGCTCGTCTTGGTCGAGCGCCGAGAAGCGCGCGGGCCAGATGCGGGTGCACTCGCTGCGGGCCCAGCGGCGGAGGGACTGCTCGCCTTCGGAGTCGAGCCACGAGTCGTTGACGGTGCGAATGGCCTCTTCGTGGTACTTCTGGAGCCCGCGGGGGTGCCGCGCCAGCGCGTCGAGGAAGTTGCAGATGCGATCGACGTCGGCGCGCACGCGGTTGATCAGCCGAGACCAGTCGCGCTGACCGACGGACGGGATCGTCGGCGGCTCTTCTTTGCCTGACTTGTTCGCCGTCGCGCCGCCGGGATTGCTCGCGGCGAATCCCGCCGGGGCGTTCTTGTTCGTGAACACAGCGGGTCCCGTCGGAAAGCCCGCGGGCGTGCTCGTCGGAAAGCTCCCGCTCCCGACGCCTGCGACGCTTCCGACCGGCGGCGGGCCTGCGAAGCTCCCTGCGCCTGCGGTCACGCCGGTGACTTTGTCAGCGATCGAGAGGCCGAAGAACTGCTCGAGCCCTTGGAGTTCGCGCTCGCGGATCTCGCGGTCGCCCTCGTCCGTGGCGTCCAAGATGTCGATGATCTGCCGCGCGAAGTACCGCGCGAGCACTTCGAAGGCGACGTCGGCGCGCGCGAGCTCGCGGTTCTGATAGCGAAGGACGCTCTCGGAGACGTGGCCCGAGCGGCCCATGCGCTCGATGCGATCGAGCATCGTCTGGCCGGGCGGGAGCAGCATCTCGAGCTTTCCGCCGTCGTAGCTGCCGTGGAGGAACATCTCTTGGAGCATGCGCTCGATGCTCTCGCGCGCGCTCGATCGAAAGTCCTCGCCGAGCCCTGCGATTTTCGCGGCGGTTCGCTCGCGCATGCGGTTGCGCAGCTGGATCTCGACGGCCGTCTCGTTCATCAATCCCGGCGAAGGCATCTGTCGGCGGATGGCCTCGGCTTCGTCGGGCGTGAGCTTGCCGTAGAGGTCCTTGCGAATCTCGTCGATGCGGTTGCTCGCGCGCGAAGCCCGCGCGTTGCGCTGCTGCTCGCTGAGCTCGTAGTCGAGAAACGCGCTCAATCTTGATTTGATGGACGGGAGCAATCCGCGCGGCGATTCGCCGGCGACGACGTGGTTCCAAAGCTGGTCGAACTGTTGCTCTTTGCGGCGCTCGAACTCCGACGGGTTGAGGGAGTCCTTGACCGTGATCAGCGTGCCCTTGAGCTGCGCTTCGATCTCGGTGAACTCCTGGCGAAACTGCGCCATCACGCGCTGGTCGATCGCCTCGAGGTCCGTCGCGAGGTACTGCGCGACGGCGGACTGGAGCTTGTCGAGGCCCGTGACGGGGCGCGTCTCTCCGAAGAAATCCTGGATCTGCTTCGCGACGGGGTGCTTGTGATCGACGCCCTGGTGCGCCCACACCTTCGAGTACGGAAACACCCGCTCGATGCCCTCGGCGCGGAAGTTTCGCGCGGCGAGCGACCAGTGCCAGTTGCCGGTCTCGTCGGGCTTGTCGAAGATGTCCACCTTCGTGAGCACGACGAACACGCGCTCGCGCAGGGCCACGCTTCGATCCGCGCTCTGCATCGTGCGGAGCAGCTCGATCTCTTGCTGCACGAGCGACGGGCGCGTGATGTCCTTCACGAAGATCGTGACGTCGACCTCGTCTTCGAGGGCCTCTTGCGTGTCGCGCCGCGCCTTGTCGCTCGGCGCGTCGATCCCTGGCAGGTCCATCAGCACGACGCCCGGCATCGCGCCGGTGACGGGGACCTGCACGGTCACGGTTTCGACCGCGCGGACGCCGAGGTAAGGCCGGTTGTTTCGCGTGTCCTTCAGGGCGATGTACGGGCGAATCTTCTCGGCGAGCTCGTCGAGCGTCGAGGCGCTGAGCACTTCGTCGGGCTTGTTGAGGCGCGCCTTGATGTCCTTCAGGGACGCGGCGATCTCTTTGAGCTCGGAGATCGCGGCGAGGTCGCGCTTGGAGGCGCGATCGGGGTCGTCGACCTCGTAGCCCTTGCGCTGCGCGTACGCCGCGCGGAGCCGCGCGAGCTCGGAGTCATCGAGGGCCTCCCAGCGCGAGACGCTCCCGGGCTCGAGCGCGTCGAAATAGCTGGCGATTCGCTGCTCGAACGCGACCTTCGTGTAGTACTTCACGACGGCCGAGTAGCTGTTTGCGTCGCCGGGCTCGACCACGGTGGTCGACCAGGTGCAGCGCTCGGCCTCGCTCGGGAGCAGCCGTTCGCTCTGGAGCCACGCGGACAAAAACGCGGACTTTCCCTGCTTTTCGAGGCCGACGACGCCGATTTTCACGACGCCCTTGGCGAGCCTCCGATGGCGATCTGCGACGCGGGTCTGCAGGTCCTCCATCTTGGTTCGCAGCGTCGACAGCGTTCGCGCCGCGTCGGAATCCGCTGGAAAGTATCCAGCGAATCGATCAGTCAGCTGTCGAAACCGAAGCAGCTTGTCGTGAACGCTCTTGAGGTCTTGGGCGCGTCGCTTGCGCGAGTCGGGGCTCCACATCGTTGAGTGCGCGGAGCGTCGCGCGTCGACGGCCCCGCGGTCAACGAGACACGGACTTGTTCGCCGCGCCGTTGGCGCGGGTCGCGCTCTGGCAGGCGAGGAGCGCGTCGCTCGTGATGTTCACCGACTCGCTCTCGCAGACGTTGACGTTGCGCAGGATGCACTCGTCGTTGTCCGAGTCGACGATCTTCACGTCGTAGTTGTTGCACGGGATATTGGTGAGCGTGAACGACGCGCCGGTCGCGATCACGTTCGCGCCGAGCTGATCGGGGCCCCAGGTGTCCTGCGAGGTCGGCGACATGAACAAGCGCATGATCGTCCAGTTGGAGCTGTTGCGGATGGTGACGTTCGACGCGGTCGCGCCCGAGCCGCCGGAGCTTCCGCCGCTCGTGCCGCCGGTGGTGGCAGCGGTGGTGCCGCCGGTGGTGCCGCCCGTGGTCGCGGCGCCCCCGCCGCATCCGATGAGCGCGGTGAAGAGAATCGCGAGAACAGATCGGTTCATTGACTTCATGTGTGTTGGTCCTTGTTTCGTTGATGTGGCGTGGGGTCGCCGCCGGCCGTTTGTCGTTGGCATCGAGCGCGCAGTCAACGAGAGATTTCGTACGCGATCTGTCTGACCGCGCCGACATTACACGCCCTTGTGCGCGCCTGTGTCTCAGCGCTCGAACGCGTAGCAGCTCACCGCGACGCGACGCCCATCGGGGTCGCGCGCGTACAGCGTGAACTCGGTCTCTGCTTCGATCGGCGCGAGTCGACTGCGAAATTCTTCGCGCATCGCGCGGTCGATCGAAAACGCGACGAGCTCCATCGACATCGGCGACACGCCAGCCTCACCGTCGGCGCGGCGCTCGACCATGATCACGACGCCGTCGGCCTCGAGCCAGATCGAGCGAAGAGCCCCGTGGTCGTCGAGCTTTCGCGCCATTTCACGGAGGCCGATGGCGTCTCGGTAGAAGCTCGCCGTCCGCTCGATATCGTGGGTCCGAAGGGCGAGGTGGTGCAGGCGCACCGTCAGCCCTCGTCGCTCGAGTGATCGTCGCTCGACGTGCGAATGCGGCAGCGGATCTCGAGGACCCGCGGCGCGCCTTCGCGGAGCGGGTAGCTGAACTCGACGTCGTCGCAGCGCAGCGTTCGCCGCGGTTGATCGATCTCGAAGCGATAGCGGCCGGGCTGCGGCGGGCCCACTTCGAGGCACACGCCGCGCTGGCGATCGAGCACTTCGCGGCGCTCGAGCCCGTCCCACACGTATTCAATGGCCTCGCCCGGCGCGAGCTCGCGACGCTCGGGCTGACCGAGGCCGCCGTAGCCCGCGCCGCCGTCGTCCGCGCACATCGGCATCTGCCCGACCGGAAAGAACTTCACCGGATCGCTGTCGCGCCCGCCGTCCTCGCGCGACCGTCGCGAGCGCAGCTTTCGCGTGTGAATCATCTCGTTGATGTCGGGGTTGGTGAAGAACGGAACAGCCCTCGACGCCGCGTTGACGATCCGCAGCGTGAGCGCTCCGCCGACGCCCGTGTCCACTGGCGCGACGCCCGTGTCCGTCGGAGCCACGCCCGTGTCCGCGGCGACCGCGGTCGCGTCGTCGTGCGCCGTCGCGACGTCCGCGGCGTTCGAGGTCGTGCGGTCCGGCGGAGACGGCGTCTTCTTGCAGCCAACGAGGGCGCCCACGAGGAGCGCGCACGAGATCGACAAGAGCCTCGGGGTCGAGATCGAATGGGCAGAGAGCATCGCCAGCGGTCGCCGCGTTACCACGTTCTGCGTGCTGCGCACAGCGGTCGCGCGTCGGGGCCTTGAAAGTTAGTTGCACGATGCTACAAACTCGACCATCGTGGACGTAGTCGAAGAGCGAAGGGAGCTGTCGCGGTCGATGTGGAGCGATCGTCGATCCGCGCGCGTGCTCGACGCGAGGGGCGCGCTGCTCCACGGGAACACCATGCGCGATGCCCGCGCGGCGCTCGAGACGTTTGGCGCGGTCCACGTCGAGCGAACGGGGCTCGCGAGCCTCGCGGACGCGCAGCGCGCGATCGAGGGATTGGGCTTCGGCGAGCGAGAGCGCTTCGTCCGCGGCGGCCGCACGAGCGCTGCGTGGCAGACGAAATGGGTCGAGCCGGGGCTGCGAAGGCTCGACTACTACCCGCCGGACCTGTGGCTGCTGCCCAACAACGAAGTTCAGTACCAGCGATGCTCGCCGCGGTGGGTGCTCTTCTATTGCCACCGCGCGCCGAGCCGCGGCGGTCGCGCGTTTGTTCACAGCGCGAGCGAGGTGGTGCGCGCGCTGCGAGGGCACGGGGCCGTCGGCGCGGCGCTCGTCGAGGAGATCACGCGCCACGGACTGACGATCGAGACGGGATTTCTCGATCGAAACGACCCGCGCAAGCGAGAGAACTACTTTCAATCCTGGCAAGAGCGCTTCGAGACAGAGGACCCGGACGAGGCCCTCGCCCGCGCGCGCGCGGCCCGTGACGAGTACGACGCGTGTTGGTTTCGAGACGAGACCGCGCGGGGCGAGCGCGCGGGCGTCGCGCGCACGCTCATGACGAAGATCACGCTGACGGCGCTCTTTCGAGACGCGCGTGACGGGGACGAATACCTGCGATTTCCCAGGATCGCGCTCGATCCGCCGTCCGCGAAGAACGGGTATCGACGATTTCCGCTCGGCGACGGGCGGGAGCTCGACGCGCGCGAACGGTCGCTTCTCTTGCAGGTGTACCTCGACACGCGCGAGGGCCACGCGATGCGCGACGGCGACGTGATCCTCTTCGACAACCTGCGCTTCGGCCACTCGCGCGAGAGCTTCGAGGGCGATCGCGACGTGTACGTCGCGATGGCCGGAGAGCTCTGGGACCCGCGCTTCGAGGGACGGCCGACGCACGCCTCCGTCGAGCGCGCCAACGTCGAGCCGCTCGCGCGCTTCGCGCCCGGTGAAGCCGGAGCGAGGTACGCCATCGCGCCATCGTGGACCGAGCGATCGACACGGTTGTCGGCGCGCGCGTTCGACTGCGGAGGGGCGATCGACGAGGCCGTCGCTGCGGACATTCGCGAGCAATTTACCAGGTACGGCGCGGTGCACGTTCGACAGACGGGGCTCCGTTGCGACGACGCCGGAGCGCTCCCTCCGTCGGTGCTCGCGCGGCTCGGCTTCGGACCGGAGCACACGTTTTCATGGGGCGGGATGGCGAGCGGACGTACGACCCGCAAGGCGCTCTCGCGCGAGCTGCGCGCGACCGACGAGTACCCAGCGCACCTCTGGCTCCTCCCGCACAACGAGGTCCTCTATCAACGGTCGATGCCGTCGCGCTTGCTGTTCTTCTCCGCCCGCGCCTGCGACGCGCAGCAGGGAGGAAGGACCTTCGCGCACTCGGCGCGGGAGTTCGAGCGATACCTCCTCGGGGTGGGCGCCGCGGGGCGCGCGCTCGTGGCCCGCTTGCGCGAACAAGGGCAGCTCATCGAGACGGGCTTCCTCGACGAGGGTCACCCGGCCAAGCGCAAGAACTACTTTCGCTCGTGGCAGGATCGCTTCGACACGCGCTCGCGCGACGAAGCAGAGGCGCGCTGCCGAGAGAGCACACACCAATTCGACGAGTGCTGGTGGCGCGAAGAGCCTTCGCACGGCGCTGACGCTCGCTTCACGTTGATGACGCGCGTGAAGGTTCCAGGGTTCTACCGTGACCCAGAGACGGGCGAAGAGTGGCTGTTCTTTCCGAGGATCGCGCTCGATCCGCCGGCGATCGAAAACGGACACCGCCGCTACCCGTGGGGCGACGGAACGGAGATGCGCGACGACGAAGTATCGCTATTTTTGCAGGCGTTTCTCGCGACCCGCGAGGGCCTCCACTACGACGCGGGCGACATCTTGCTCGTCGACAACGTTCGCTACGGTCACTCGCGCGAGGCCTTCGAGGGGCCGCGCTCGGTGGGCGTCGCGATGGCCGGCTCGTTCTCGACGTCGCACATGATCGATCGACCCGAAGCGATCCCCGGAGGCGCGCGATGATCGCGGCGACGACCGTCCCCGCAGCGCAGCGCGCCGAGCGCTTTCGGCCGAACCAGTTTCGTCACGCGACCACGATCGCGACGCCCGCGGCGTACCGCGACGGTCGCTGGGAGACGTTCGAGCCCAAGCCCGCGGTCGACCGAACGCTGCTCGGGCGTGTGTTTCGCCTTCGTCCGGGGCTCACGTTTACGCCGTACGCCAACCCGACGCCCTGCAACGCGCACTGCTCGTTTTGCTCCGAAGAGCTCTTGCGGATCGACGCGGACCGGCTCACAGCGAAGCGCACGATCACCGACTACGACCAGTACTTCGCGGCGCTCGATCGCGCGTGGCGCGAGCTCGACGGCTTCACGATGGGCCTCTCTCTGAGCGGGCTCGAAGCGACGTCCGAACCCGAGTGGCTCTTGCGGCTCCTGGCGTTGCTCGACGAGCACCCGCAGCTGTTTGCCGAGCGGGTGCTCTATACCAACGGCTCGGGGCTCGCGACGGACGCGCGGCTCGTGCCCGCCCTCGCCCGGGCGCGCTTCGATCGGGTCGAGCTCTCGCGCGCGCACTTCGACGAGCGACGAAATCACAGGATCATGCGGTTCGACCTCGCGCAGCCGATTCGCCGTCGCGCCGTGTTCGAACAGACCGTTCGCGCGCTGCGGGCGCAGGCGACGGACGTTCGTCTAGTGTGCATCCTTAACGACGAGGGCGTCTCGACGATCGAGGGCGTCGAGGAGTACATCGCCGAGGCGCGGGCGCTCGGGGTCGACCGCGTCGTGTTTCGCGAGCTCAGCGTCCTCGGCGAGATCTACCTGGAGAATCGCGAGACCAAATGGATCGACCGTCACCGAGCGCCGGTGCGCGCGCTCATGGAGCGCGTGCTTCCCAGCGCGGACGCGCCGTGTGAAGTCGAAAACGTGTGTCGCGAAGGGTGGGCGCTCGAAGGCGTGACCGCGGGCTACTACTACTACAACGAAGTGTATCGACGGGATGGCGTCGAGGTCGTTCTCGAAGGATCGAGCTACGTCGCGCACCGAGACGCCGTCGAGTCCGGCGTGCTGCAGAAGCTCGTGTTTCACTCGACGATGGAGCTCTGCGGCGATTGGGTCCCGAACGCGCAGGTGATCGGGCGCTATGGCTGAGCCGCTGGACCTTCTCCGCGCGCTCTTCGATACGCGCGTCCCGTTTGCGCTCTACGGAACGTCGGGCCTCGCGCTCGTGCACCCGAGCGTTCGCCGCGCGCTGCCCGACAGCGATCGCGACCTCGACATCGTGCTCGACCCCGACCTCGCGAACGTCCGCGCGGTGGCGGCGTTCGCTGCGAGCAAGGGCGCGGTCGTGACGTGCTGGGGCGAGCCGTTCGACCCTGCGTGGAGCGACGATGCGCTCGCGGGCAAGTACTACATTCGATGTGTATTTTCTGCGCCAGAGTGGAACACGCAGCTCGACGCGACCTACGAGTGCGACTGGTTCGACGCGCGTGAAGCGATCGGGCGCGCGACGCTGATCGACGGAGTCCCCGTGCTCGCGGAAGAAGACTTGTGGTTCTCGAAGCTGACGAAGAGCGAGCTCGGCGGCAGAGAATTCGCGGCGCGATACGGGCTCGAGATTCCATCGACTGCGCTCGCGAGGCTCGCGGCGGCGCGTCCGCGGTACTCATGACGCACAGCGACGAAGGCGCGAACGCGTAGGGGGACAATCGACAAAACTCAGCGGCGCGGCGGGGCCGAGGATTCCCTCTTGTTTCGTGCGCGCTCGGGGTGCGAACGTCGCGCCCAACGTTTCCCCGATGAGCACGAACGTCACACGTTTTCGAGAGCGATGCCGCTGCCACGGCGTCTCGTCCAGCTACGCGTTTCCTGTGGATCCGGGCGCGGGTCCGCGGCCGTTCAAGCTGCCGGGCGACCCCGAGCGCTTCGGCCGTCCGCGCGCGTTCGACGTCAAGCGACTGGTGGTCGAGCTCTCGCTCGACCTCGGCCAACACGCGGTGGACGCGACGGCGACGCTCACGGTCTCGAGGAAGAATCCGTCTGCAAAAACGCTGATCCTCGACGCTGTCGGCTTCGTCCTGCACAGCGTCACGGACGCGGACGGTCGCGCGCTCGAGCATCGCTACGACGGCGATCAGCTGCACGTCGAGATGGCCGCGAGCGCCGTCGGGGCCGAGTCCGTCGTGCGCGTGCGCTACCGCGCTGTTCCGCCGCGCGGGCTGTATTTCATGGGCCCTGCGGAGCATCGGCCCAACCGCCCGTGGCAAGTGTGGAGCCAGTGCCAGGACGAAGACGCGCGCTACTGGATCCCCTGCCACGACTATCCAAACATGCGCATGAGCACCGAGTTCATCGTGCTCGCGCCCGAGGGATGGCACGTCCTGTCGAACGGGACCCTCGTCTCTCGCGCGCCCGCCGAGGGAACGCACGGAATGGACCCCGCGCTCATCGGCGCCACGGGCCCAGGGCTCGTTCGATGGCACTGGCAGCAGCGCGAGCCGCACGTCGCGTACCTGATGACCCTCGTCGCGGGGCGCTTCAGCGAGATCGTCGCGGACACCGACGCGCTCAGCGTTCGCTACTACGTCGACCCGGGCCGCGAGGACGACGCGAAGCGCTCGTTCGGTCGCACGCCGGAGATGATCCAGCACTTCGAGCGGCTGTTCGGCGTGAAGTTTCCCTGGGCGAAATACCACCAGATCGCGGTCCATGATTTCACCTTCGGCGGCATGGAGAACACCTCTGCCACGACGATGACGGACCGCATCTTGATCGACGCCCGCGCCGCGCTCGACAACACCGCGGACGACATCGTCGCGCACGAGCTCGCGCACCAGTGGTTCGGCGACCTCGTGACGTGCCGCGATTGGTCGCACGCGTGGCTCAACGAGGGCTTCGCGACGTTCTGCGAGCACCTCGACGCAGAGAAGAAGCACGGCTGGGACGAGTATCGCTACTCGCTCGAAGAGCACGCGCACGGATACTTCTCCGAGGACAGAGGCCGGTACCGACGCGCGATCGTGTGCGCGACGTACAACAACCCGATCGACCTGTTCGATCGGCACCTCTACGAGAAGGGCGGCTGGGTGCTGCACATGCTGCGCTGCGAGCTCGGCGACGCGCAGTTCTTCGGCGGCGTCCGTCGCTATCTCGCCCAGCACCGCGGCGGGATCGTCGAGACGCGGGACCTCTTGCGCGCGATGGAAGAAGAGTCCGGCCGCTCGCTCGAAGGCTTCTTCGATCAATGGGTCTATCGCGCGGGTCACCCCGAGCTCGAGGTGAAGGGCTCGCACGACCCGGACAGCGGGCTGCTCACGGTGCGCGTGAAGCAGAAGCAAGCCGTCGACGCGGTGACGCCGCTGTTTCGCTTCACGCTCGAGGTCACGGTGAGCCACGGTCGCTCGGACGAGACGCACGCGCTCGAGGTCTCGGGCGCCGAGCATGTGTTCGTTCTTCCCTGCAAAAAAGCGCCCGATCGCGTCAACGTCGATCCCCGCGGCGCGCTGCTCGCGACCTGGTCCTTCGACCTCCCGCGCGACTGGCTGCTCGACGCCCTCGAGAGGGCGCCGAGCGCTGTCGTTCGCTTTCGCGCGGCGCACGCGCTGTCCAAGCGCGACGAGCCCGCGGTCGTCGACGCACTCGCCAACGCCGTGCGAAACGATGAGTTCTGGGGCGTCTCGGTCGAGGCCGCCGGAGCGCTCGGAGCGATGGGCTCGAAGCGGGCGTTCGACGCGCTCGCGAAGCTCGTCGACGTCGCGCACCCGAAGGTGCGGCGCGCCGTCGTCGCGGCGCTCGGCGAGTTCAAGACGGATTCAGCAGCGAAATTGCTGGCATCGAAGCTCGTCACCGGCGACGCGAGCGTCCTCGTGGAGTCCGAGCTCGCGCGGAGCGCTGGGCGCACCCGCAAGCGAGAGCTCGTGTGGGACGCGCTCGTCACGGCGCTCGGTCGCGAATCGTGGCGCGATTTCGTGCGCGTCGGAGCGATCGACGGCCTCGCGAGGCTGCGCTCGAAGGACGCGCTCTCGCTGATCGAGCCTTACTCGGCGCGATCGGCTTCGTTGGGGACGCGCCGCACCGCCGTCAGCGCGATGGCGGAGCTCGGGCACAAAGACCGCGACGTGCGCGAGAAGCTCGAGCTCTTGATCGACCTCAACGACCCGTACTTCACGCCCGAGCTCTTTCGCGCGCTCGTGAAGCTCGGAGACAGCGACGCCATCGGCGCGATCGAGCGCGCGATCGCGAAGTCGATCGACGGACGCGTTCAGCGGCACGGACGCGAAGCGTCGCGAGCGCTTCGATCGGAGGGCGGCTCGGCGGACGAGCTCCGGCGGCTGCGCGAGCAACTCGAGCACGTCGAGCAGCGCGCGAGAGCGCTCGAAGACGCGGTCGCGACGCTCGAGGCCAAGGTCTCGCCCGCGAAGAACGAGAAGAAGAGCGAGAAGAAGACAGCGCGGAAGAAGAGCGCGCGCCCAGCGAAGAAGAGCGCGCGACGCAGGTAGGCTGATAGCGATACAGTCGACCGCGTCAACGAAGCGAAGAGAGGGTGTTCGATGGCGAACGTGATGGCGATCGTGAGCAAGGCTGTCTTCGACAAGATGGTCGGCAAGAACAAGCCGAAGCTCGGGGACGTGCTCGCGACCAATCAGTACGTGAGCAACAACCCGAGGCTCGAGTCGGTCAAAGGCGGAGGAGCGCTGTTTCTCGTGACGGTGCGGCCGCCCAACGAGGACCTGTGGTTGGTGGCGATCCTCGAGAACCCCAAGCACAACGGGACCGCGTGGGTGTCGCCTGCGAACGCTGTCCCGATGACGGACATCGGCAAGATCAAGGACAAGCTCAAGTTCGACTCGGGCAACGGGATTCAAGCGAAGGCCGGCGCCCTGGGCATGTCGCTGCAGACGCCGCGCGTGCTCACGGACGGAGACGTCGCGCTCTTGCGCGGAGCCTCGGGCGGCGGCGCCGCACCCGCGGCGGCAGCGAAGTCCGATGACGCGCCCACCAAATCAACTGGCGCGGCAAAATCCAAGACTGTATCGATCGACCCATGGCGCTGGCGCGCGCCGCACTCGCGCCGCGAGGCGCTGTCGCTCGCGTTTTGGACGGCGCTCAACCCGCTCGCGCAAGAGCGTCACGCGCGCGCGATCGAGCGCGCGTCGAAGGGCGCTGTGCGGTATGTGCGAGGGCACGCGTTCGGGGGACCGACGGTTCCTTTGTTCGTGCACGTCGCGACGGGATTGCCGATGCACCTCGTGCTCGGCGGGTCGTACGCGATGGGGCTCTCGCCGCGGCAGATCGAGGCGCTGAGCAAGCTCGACGGTGGAAGCGCGCTGGCCGAGAGCGACGCGCTTCGCGCCTCGGCGCCCGTCGAGGTCGCGCCGTTCTTGCTCGCAGCGAGGCCCGTGAGCGCCGAAGGGATGATGGGGTTGCTCATGGGCGAGCGCGCGGACGCGGCGGCAGTGACCGCGATTCGTCGCGCGAACGCCAGCAAATACGCAGCGATTCTCAGCGATGGCGCCGCGGGGCGCGCCGCGCTCTCGCGGCTCCCGGTGATCGAAGCGGCGCTCGAGAGCGCAGGGCTGCGGCTGCCCTCGGAGGCCGAGTGGGAGTGGGCCGCGCGCGCAGGCGGCGACGCGCTGTTCGTGACGGGCTCGGACGAGGCGCCGACCAACGCAAAAGCGCCTGTGAATCGCCTGGGATTGGCGCGACTCGGCGAAGAGCCCGAGCTGTGCGCCGACGGTTGGAGCTCGACGCACGAGGGCGCCGCGAAGGACGGGCGCGCCCGCCCCAGAGGATCGAACGGACTTCGCGCGATCCGCGGCGGCGCGGCCAAGAGCTGGTCGCAGCCCACGGGGTGGAAGTGGCTGCTCGCGGCGGCGCGTCGATCGAGCGCAGACGCGGGCGACAGCGCGGCGCTGCGGCCAGCGATCTCGATCGAACTCTGATCGCGACGCGTGGTGCGAAGCGCGCGACTCACCTCGAGTGCGTAACAACGAACGCTGTGCGCACGGCGCGCAGCAGGGGGATCGCGACGCTGTCGAGCGCTGGGCGCGCGGCTCGATCTGCGGTAGAAGGCCGCCGCAATCGTTGCAGACTGCGCGCACGCATCGCACAGTCGAACGCAGCTTCGCGTCGGGTCGGCGACGTGCTCGCGCCCGGCCAGATCTCAATCCATCAGCGATCGCGCGAGCGCGGCTTCCTTCGAACATCAGCACTGCTGTAGACGATCGACCAACGACCCAGTGTGGAACGATCTGTGCGTTCCGCGCGCGAGAGCTATCACCACGAGAGCAGTCATGGACACCAACAATCCCCTCGGGCTGCGCGGCATCTCCTTCGTCGAGTTCGCCTCGGACGACCCTTCGAAGCTGCACGCGCTCTTCACGGCCTTCGGCTTCTCGCGCGTCGCGAAGCACTCGACGCGCGCGATCGACCTGTATCGACAGAACGACATCGTGTTTCTTCTCAACCGCGACGCCAACAGCGTCGGAAGCCGGTTCGCGAAGGTGCACGGCCCCTCGATCGCGTCGATGGGTTGGCGCTTCGACGCGCCCGTCCCTGCGGTGGACGGCGCTGTCGCGCGCGGCGCGAAGCGCGCCACCGAGGTCGACCTGCTCGCGGGCAGCGCGGCGATGCCGGCGATCTATGGCATCGGCGACAGCTTGCTCTACTTCGTCGACGCCGCGGACAAAGACCCCTTCGCGACGATGGGCTTCGTGCCGCACGACGAGCCCGTGCTCGTGAAGGACAAGGGCTTCGCCTTCATCGATCACCTGACGAACAACGTCTACAAGGGCACGATGGATCAGTGGGCGGCCTTCTACAAGTCGATCTTCGGCTTCACGGAGGTGCGGTACTTCGACATTCGCGGCGTGAAGACGGGCCTGACGTCGTACGCGCTGCGCTCGCCGGACGGGTCGTTCTGCATCCCCATCAACGAGGCGGACGAGAAGAAGTCGCAGATCAACGAGTACCTCGACGAGTACAAGGGGCCGGGCGTCCAGCACCTCGCGTTCGCGACGAAGGACATCCTCGGCTCGCTCGCCGCGCTCGAGGGTGCGCCGATCGAGTTTCTCGACATCGAGAACGGCTACTACGACACGGTGTTCGACCGCGTGAAGAACGTGCGCGAAGACCGCGCGGAGATCGCCAAGCGCAACGTCCTCGTCGACGGAGACGACGACGGGTATCTCCTGCAAATCTTCACGAAGAACCTCGTCGGGCCGATCTTCATCGAGCTCATTCAGCGCGAGAACAACCTGTCGTTCGGCGAGGGAAACTTCGGAGCGCTCTTCCGCTCGATCGAGCGCGACCAGATGAAGCGAGGGGTCTTCGCAGACAAAGGAGCCAACGCGTGAGCAGTGACGTTGGGCTGACGATGGATCAAGGGCCGTACGCGCCAGAGATCCCCGACGACGACTCGCCAGCGGTGGCTGCGAGCGACGCGAACGCCAGCGGAGCGCGCAGCGGAAAGTCGCTCATCGAGGCCTCGCGAGTGTTCGCGCGGGAGTCGACCGGGCGCACGGTGTGGGAGACGTTCACGACGTTCGCGGTGCTCTCGGCGACGCTCGCGGGCGCGGCGTCGACGGCGGTTCCCCTCGCGGCGCGCCTCGCGTTGGCGGTGATCGCGGGCCTCACGATCGTGCGCGGGTTCATTCTGTATCACGACTGCCTGCACGGCGCGCTCTACCGAGGCAAGTCGCCGTTCGCCCGCGTGATGCGCGGCGTGATGTGGCTCTACGGGATGTTCGTCCTCACGCCGCCTGCGGTGTGGCGCAGCTCGCACAACTACCACCACGCGAACACGGCCAAGCTCGTCGGGTCGCACATCGGCTCGTACCCGACGATGACGATCGAGATGTTTCGCCGCGCAAAACCGGCACAGAAATTCATGTACCGCGCGGTGAGGCACCCGCTCACGATGCTCTTCGGCGCCGGGACGGTGTTTCTCTTCGGGATGTGCCTCGGCCCGCTGACGCGCGACCCGAAGAAGCACTGGGACTCGGGGCTCGCGCTCGTGATGCACGGCTTCGTGGCGGCCGCGGTGATCGCGAAGTTCGGCCTCGGCGTGTGGCTCGTCGCGGTGCTCTTGCCGTTGATGGTGGCGTGCGCGACCGGCGCGTATCTCTTCTACGCGCAGCACAACTTCCCCGGCATCTTGATCCAGGGCCGCGAGAAGTGGAGCTACACGACGGCGGCGCTCGAGTCCTCGAGCATGATGGAGACCGGCCCGCTCATGGCGTGGTTTACCGGCAACATCGGCTACCACCACGTGCACCACTTGAACCCCGGGATCCCGTTCTATCGCTTGCCCGAGGCGATGGCGTCGATCCCCGAGCTTCAGAATCCCCACAAGACGTCCCTGCGTCCCAAGGACATCGCGGCGTGTCTTCGCCTCGCGCTCTGGGACATGCGCCAGAAGAAGATGGTCGGCTACTCCGCGGCAGAGTAGTCGCAGGGCCGCTCAGCCCTGCTCGAACACGAAGGGGATCGTCGCGCTCGACGCTGCTTTTTGCGCGGGAAAGCTCCACTCCCGCATCGCGGCGATCATCGCGCGAACGAGCTTCACGCGGTGCTTCTCGTCCGCGCGCGGCACGCGCGTGGTGTCGCTGAGCACGTCGACGGCCGTGACGCGACCGCGAATCGAGACCTTCACGCGCACCGAGAGCAGCCCCGAGAGCGCGAGGCCCGCGCCGAGCTCGCGCGACACCACGGGCTCGAGCGAAGCCGTGCGCGACGCGAGCTGTCGCGAAGGGAGCGGCCCGTCGATGAACGGCCGCGGCTGCACGAACCAACCGTGGATCACGAGGCGCCCGTGCCGCGGGTCGTGCGTCCCGCGCACCTCGCGAACGCCGTGGGGAATGCGCGGATCGAACACCACCAATCGATTGAACTCGGGCTCGATCGCGCGGAGGATCTCGGGCTCTTCGACGCTGCGAATCGAGACGAAGTCCGACCAAAAATCGAGCACCTCGTCGCGGAGCATCAGGGTCTCGCCGCCGCGAAACACGCGCTGCTTCCACGGCGTCAGCGAGAGGACGAACGCCCACGGCCCGTGCGGCAGGTCGCCGTGCAAGTGCTGAACGCACCCGTCGACGTAGCACGACATCCACGGGGGACTGACGTCGTGACAGCCCAGCGTGCGTCGCCCCCATTCGACCAATCGCCTGTGAAATCTCTGGTAGATCTCTGATGGAAAGTACGTCCACGCGGGCGTTCGAAGCGCGGTGTACTGCCCCGGGACGTGCCAGTAGTCCCACACGAAGCGCCCGGCCGTGGCCGAGCGCGGCTCGGCGAAGCGCTCGTCGAAGTGCTTTCGAAGCGCGGCGGCTTCGGGCGCGAACGTGTCGACGACGTGCAGTGATCTCGAAGATGAAGCGTGCGTTTTGGTGGCCATTCGCGGAGCGTCGCGCACTTTATCGACGGAGCAGCCCCACGTCGACCTGACCAACCGAGAGCTGATCGACGAACGCGCCGGTGCTCATCCACAAGCCGCCGTAGGGGCCCGGCGGAGCGACGAAGCTCGTGCGCTCGGCGTCCGAGCCCATCACGCGAAGCTCGGACACGGGAACGAACGAGACGGCCCAGCTCGTCCCTTCGAGGGTGATCGCGACGCGCGAGCACTGTCCGATGAGGTCTCCGACGACCTCGTAGCAAATGCCTGGTGAAGTGCAGCCGTTTCGATGGACCACGCGCAGCGTCGTGAGGATCGAATCGACGGGGCACGCCTCGCGAAAGCCCGAGCCGCCAGAGCCGCCGTGGGCGGGGAGCTCGTTGATGGCGCCGGTGCGCACGGCGTAGGTGAAGGGCGTTCGCGTGGTGTCGGCGACGATCGAGAGCGGCGCGACGAGCGCGCCGAGGTTGTCGATCACGCCGCCTTTTCGGCCGTAGAACCCGACGAGCACCTCGTCGCGGCCGGCGATTCCTTGCGCGCGATTGCCCGAGGCGGCGCCGCGCGAGAGCGGCCCGAAGCGAGGCGGCATCGAGACCGAGACGCCGCGGGGACATCCTTCGTCGACGACGCCGTCGCACGTGTCGTCGCGGTCGTTGCACTCTTCGCGCGCCGCGCATCGATCGGGCATCGACGAGGGAACATCCGGTCGATCCGGATCGGGCCCGATCGGCGCGTCGATCGAGACGCCTGAGTCCGAGCGCGCGTCGGGCGCGTCGATCGCTTGCGAGTCCATCGCGCTCTCGACGACCGTGTCGGCGTGCGCGTCGCGGGATTGGAGCTGCTCTTCTTGGGTCGCGCACGCGCCCGACCCGAGGACGAGCAGGGTCGCGATCGAAGCGCGCGGGGCACGTCGCCAGCGAAGGGCCATTGCTTCATTGAAGCTACCAACGAGCAGGGAGGGCGTACACTCCGCGCGCCATGAGCGACCAGCGGAGCCCGTCGAACACCGAGCTCGAACACCACCCGCTCTCGACGCACCTCGACCCCGAGGGGAAGGTGCGGATGGTGGATGTGGGAGAGAAGCCGATCACCGCGCGCAAGGCCGTCGCGACGGCGCGGGTGACGATGAGCCCCGAGACCGCGAAGGCGCTTCGCGAGAGGACGACGCCGAAGGGAGACGTCCTCGCGACCGCGCGAATCGCTGGAATTCAAGCGGCCAAACGCACGCACGAGCTGATCCCTCTCTGCCACGGGATCGCGCTCACCAACGTGTCCGTTGATTTCGTGGCCATCGACGACGACGGCGTCTCGATCGAGGCGACCGCGCAGGCGAGCGACCGAACCGGGGTCGAGATGGAGGCGCTCACCGCGGCGTCCGTCGCGGCGCTGACCTTGTACGACATGCTGAAGGGCATCGACCGGGCCATGGTGATCACCGACGTGAGACTCGAGGCGAAGGACGGCGGGCGAAGCGGCTCGTGGCGTCGCGAGTCCCACGAAGCGCACGCTCACGCGGCGCACCACCACGAGCGCCACGAACACCAGGGGCACGGGCACAAACACGCGCACAAACACGGCGCGAACGAGCCTGCGCCCGAGGCGGTCGCGGTGGATCCCGAGGCGTTCGTGTTGACGCGGGACGCGATCGACCTCGCGGCGGTCCGCGCGCGCGTAGCGCACGCGAGCGCGGGAGCCGTGTGCGTCTTCGAGGGAACGGTTCGCGATCACAACGAGGGGCGCGCGGTGACGCTGCTCGAGTACGAGGCGTACGACAAAATGGTCACCGCGGAGATGCGCCGAATCGCCGAAGAGCTCCAGCGCGCGCTGCCGGGCGTGCGCCTCGCAGCCACGCATCGCGTCGGCGCTCTGTCGGTCGGCGACACGGCGGTGATCTGCGCGGCGAGCGCGGCGCATCGCGGAGAAGCGTTCGAAGGAGCGCGTCGGCTCATCGACGAAGTGAAGGCGCGGCTCCCGATCTGGAAGCGCGAGCACGGACCGGACGGACCGTACTGGGTCGGCTGGGAGGACGCGCGATGCACGAGCGATTGACGTGCGGCGCTCGCAGCGCCACGCGCGAACGGAGATTCACGGGATGTTTTTCAAGAGATTTCGCTTCGAGTGTCACCGCTGAACGGGGCTCGGGGAGCGTCCTGCAAACGACGAGAGCCATGTTCGACCGCACCGCACAGTCACTGACGGAGAACGCTACGTGCTGAAGTCCCACCTGACCGATCGAAACATTCGCCGACTGCTGACGCTGGCGCTCTTCTTGGGGCTGCTCGCGTTCTTTCGGCACTTGATGATGCTGCTCGTGTTCTTCGTCGTGTTCGAGCGCTCGATCGGCCTGTTCGCGGGCCTGTTGCAGCGCGCGACGAAGCTCAAGTTTCAGTGGTGCGTGCTCATCGTGGTGCTCTTGTCGCTCGGCATCGTGACGGGCGGCGTGTGGGCTGGAATCGCGACGATCCGCGCGAAGATCCCCGAGATCGAAGCGGGCGGCGAGACGATCGTGAACACGATCCAGCACAGCGAGCTCTACGCGAAGTACGGCCACTCGCTCTCGCACTTTCGCGGGCAAGAGCTGCTCACCCACGCGCGCAACCACGCGGGGGACGCGCTGCGCGTGGGCGCCGGGTTCGCGAAAGAGACGCTCTACGTGTTCATCGGGCTCGTGTTCGCGATCGTGTTCTTGCTCGAGCGCGACGAGCTGCAAGCGTTTCGAGAGAAGCAGTCGATCGACTCTGTTCCGCGGACGTTGATGCGCTATTTCGGGCACGTCGCGGACGCGATCGCCATCACGCTCAAGCTCCAGGTGATCGTCGCGGTGGTCAACGCCCTCATCACGCTGCCGGTGCTGATCGCGCTCGGGCTCCCGGGCATTCCCGCGCTCGTCGCGATGCTGGTCGTGACGGGGCTCATCCCGGTCGTGGGCGGCCCCGTGGCGGGCGCGGTGCTCATGACGCTCGCGTACGTCACGAAGGGGCCCGTGGGCCTCGGGATCTTCATCGGCAGCACGTTCGTGCTGCACAAGATCGAGAGCTACTACCTCAACCCGAGGCTCACGGCGAAGCACGTGAAGCTCCCGTCGTTCGTGATTATTTCGAGCCTCGTGCTCTTCGAGCACGCGTTCGGGTTGGTGGGGCTTTTTCTGTCGTTTCCGTCGCTGTACGTGGCGGCGAAGATCCGCGACGAGTGGATCGACCCGGACGAAGAGCGCCGCGACGAAGAGGCGCTGACCGAGGCGATGCGCGGGGCGCTTCCGAACTTCAAGCTCGCGTTCGCGCGAAAGAAGCAGTCGCTCGAGCAGCCGACAGCGCCGAAGGAGGGAGAAGAATGAGCGCCCACGAAATCAAACCGCACCCAGGCGCCGCGCCGGTGCGCGCGTTGGTCGTCACAGTGTCCGACTCGCGCGGCGAGAAGGAGGACACCTCGGGGCCCGTCGCGCGCGAGCGGCTCGAGGCCGCGGGCGCGACCGTGGCGGCGATCGAGCGCGTGAAAGACGAGCAGAGCGAGATCACGGCGGTCGTGGTTCGAGCGGTCGCCGACGGATCGTGCGACCTCGTCGTGCTCACCGGAGGAACGGGCGTCGCCCCGCGCGACGTGACGTACGAAGCGGTCGAGCCGCTGCTCGACAAGCGCTTGGACGGGTTCGGCGAGGCGTTTCGCAGGCTCTCGTGGGAGGAGGTCGGCGCGCGTTCGGTGCTCTCTCGCGCCGTCGCCGGAACGCGCGGCCGCGTGCTCATCGTGGCCCTCCCCGGCTCTCCCAACGCGGTCCGACTCGCGATCGACAAAGTGCTCGCGGGCATGATGGGACACGCGGTCAAACTCCTACGCGGCTGACGACAAGAGAGGACACTCGAGAGCGTGTTGACCTTCGACGAAGCGCGAAAGCGCGTGATCGAGAGCGCCCCGCGCGTCGCGACCGAGCGCGTGCTCGTGCACGAAGCCGCAGGGCGCGTGCTTCGAGAGGACGTGCGTTCGCCGGGCGATCTGCCGCCGTTCGACTACAGCGCGATGGACGGCTACGCGGTGCGCGCAGAGGACACCGTCGGCGCGACCGAGGCCGTGCCCAAGGCGCTCTCTGTGCGCGACGGCGAGAGCCGCGCGGGAGGCGACGAGCTCCCCGACGTGCTCGCGGGGACGTGCGTGAGGATCTTCACTGGCGCGCGGATCCCCGCGGGCGCGGACGCTGTCGAGATGCAGGAGAACGTCCGGCGCGACGGCGCGATTGCGCAGATGATTCGCAGCATGACCGCGGGTCAGAACATCCGACGCAGGGGCGAAGACCTCCGCGCAGGCGCCCTCGCGCTCCCGTCGGGAACGCGACTGACCCCGAGTCAATTGTCACTTCTCACCTCGCTCGGCCGCGTTCGCGTGGTGGTCGCGCGCAGGCCCGTCGTGACGATCGTGGCGACCGGTGACGAGCTGCGGTCGCCGGAGGATCCCGAGCGTCCGGGCTCGGTGATCGAGAGCATCTCGCCGGGCGTCGCGGCGTTCGTCGCGCAGTGCGGGGGTGTGGCGCGGCTCGCGCCGGTCGCGCGCGATCGCGAGGACGAGGTGGTGAACGCGATCCGCGACGCGCTCGCGGGCAGCGACGTCGTCGTGACGATCGGCGGCGTGTCCGTGGGCGAGCACGACGTCGTTCGCACCGCGCTCGAGCGCGCGGGGGTCACGCTCGACTTCTGGAAGGTCGCCCTCAAGCCCGGAAAGCCCGTCGCGCTCGGCCACGCCGGCGACAAGCGCTGGCTCGGTCTGCCCGGAAATCCCGCCTCTGCGCTGCTCACGTTTACGCTCTTCGGCGCGCCGTTGCTCCGCGCGATGCAGGGCGACGACCAGCCGTGCGCGCCCTTTACCGCGGGGTCGCTCACGAAGGCGACGCAACACGGGACCGGACGACTCGAGTTCGTTCGCGCGGTGCTCGACGAGCGCGCGACGCCCGCGCGCGTCTCGCCCCTCAAGGGGCAGGCCTCTGGCTCGGTGGTCTCGATGGCGCACGCGGACTCGTACGTGCTGCTCGACGCCGAGCGAGCGAGCTTCGACGAGGGCGCGATGGTTCCGGTGATGAGGCTCCGCGATGTCTGACGCGCGAGCGGCGAGCGGCGAGACGGTCGTCGTGCTGTTCTTCGCGGCGGCGCGGGACGCCGCACAAACGAGCGAGTGGCGCACGACGGTGCGCGCTGACGAGACCGTGGCGAGCCTTCGCGAGCGGGTGTTCGAGGCGTTTCCCGCCTTGAAATCGTGGGCGCGAGCGCTGCGGTTCGCGGTCGACGGCGAGTACGCCAAGGACGACGCCATCGTGCGAGCGGGCAGCGAAATCGCGGTGATTCCACCGGTGGCGGGCGGATAGCGAGCGCCGCGTCGAGGCGACACATTCGCGCGGTGGGCAGTGCTACCCTCGCGGCGAGCTTCGATGTCCAACTCACCTCGCCAGGTTGTCTCCACGGGTCTCGCAGGGCTCGATCGTGCGCTCGGCGGCGGCGCCGTGCTCGTCGAGAAGCTCGCGGCGGTCGCGCCCTCCACGACGATCCTCGTTCGCGGAGGGCCGGGCGCTGGAAAGAGCTTGTTCGCCCTCTCGCTCGCGAACGGGCTCATCGGCGCGGATCAAACAAAGTTCGCGCTGTACGTGTGCCTCGAGCAGTCGATGCGCGCGCTGCGCGCGCAGGCCCTCGGGCTCGATCCGGCGATCGACGTCGCGCTGATCGAAGACGGCGCGTGGGGGCAAGGGCGCCTCCTCTCTGCAGCGCTCGTCGTGTCGCCGGACCACACGCTGGAGAAGGCGATCGACACCGAGCTCCCCGCGCTGCTCGACCAAGCGGCGGTCGAGCGAAGCCGAGCGCCATTCGTGCTCGTCGTCGACGCGGTCGCGAGCGGCCTCGGCGCCAACGCGAACCGCGCGACGGTCGACGCGCTCTCGAAGCTCTCGGCGCAGCGCGGGCTCGTGCTCATCGTCGTCGAAGAGTCGAGCGACCTCGCGGCGAGCTCACCCTGGCCGTTCGCGTTCGATCACGTGTTCGAGCTCGGGATGACCGACGGTCAGCGGACGCTCACGATCGCCAAGGCGCGCTTCGGCGCCGCGGTGCGCGGCCCGCACTTCGTGCGATTCGAGCGGCGGTTGCGGGTGTTTCCCGCGCTCGAGACGTACACGACGGACGCGAGCCTCGAGGAGTTTGCGACGACGGGCGTGGCGCTCGAGCGAGAGTGGTCGAGGAGCTTTCCCCTCACGTCCAAGTCCGGTCCGCAGTCGAAGCCGTGGGCCGCGCGCGCGTACGTCGTCGGCGCCAACGAAGCCTTCGTGCGGGACTTCGCGGCGAGCCTCCTCTTCGCGCCCGCGGTGAAGACCGTCGATGTCGCGATCGAGCTCAGCGCGTCGCGCGCAGACGCCCCTGCGCTTCGTGAGACGTTTCGAAACGCGCTCGTGATCGCAGGGCGCCTTCCGCCCGAGGCGATCATGGAGGCGTTTCGGCGCATCGTGATGGACCCCTCGCGCGACAAGCTCGGGCGCGTGTTCTGCGGTGACCTCCGAGAGCTTCGCGCGCGCAGCGCCGCCGAGCAGTGGCAGCCCTTTCTCGTCGCGCTCGGCGACGTGTGTCGGGCGCTCAAGGTTCCGCTGGTGCTCTGGGACTCGAGCGCCGCGCGGTTCGACGCGCCGAACTTCGTGAACCCCGTTCGCGAGCTCGCGTCGTCGTCATCGATGGCGGACGTGGTCTTCGAGATCGTCCCGACGAACGCCCTGCGCGCCGTCGTGCTCGCGCGCGGCAGGCAGTCGGTCCTCGGGTCACCGGAGATCGCGTTCGATCACCTCCTCGCTAGCCTACCCACGAATTCATGACCACCACCGCACCGCCGACCGAGCCCGCGACCGAGGACGGAAAGGCGCCCTCGACTCCGCCGCGCATTCGCCTCGGGATCGACCTTCGTTCGCGTCGACTGCGCACCACGAATCGACTCGTGATCTACGTCGCGGGCGTCCCCTCGCTCGCGCTCATCACCGTCGGGATCATCGTGATGGCCACAGGAACGGGCGGCCGCGACGTGATCATGGGCGTCTTGATCCTCGGGATGGCCCTCACCGTGGCGACCGCGGTGGTCGTGAGCTCGATCCTCATCGCGCGCGAGGCAGAGCTCGCGAGGCTCCAGGGCGAGTTCGTCTCGCGCGTCTCGCACGACCTTCGAACGCCTCTCACGTCGATTCAGATGTTCGTCGAGACGCTGCAGCTCGGACGCGCCAAAGACGCTGAGACAACCCAAGCGTGCCTCGACGCGCTCGGGCAAGAGACTGGGAGGCTCTTGGCGCTCGTCGATCGCTTGCTCGACTGGGCTCGGATCGAGAGCGCGCGACGCATCTACGAGCCGCGACGATGCCGCGCGGTCGACGTCGTGAACGCGGCGCTCGACGCGTTCGAGATCGTGCGAATTCAGGGCGAAATCGAGCTCGTTCGGGACATCCCCGAGGGCCTTCCGGACATCGACGTCGACGCGCAAGCGATCGTGGACGCGCTGAGCAACGTGCTGCAAAACGCCGCACGCTACTCGCAGCCGCCGCGCAAGATCTCGATCAGCGCGAAGCTCGTCGGCGACATGGTCGAAGTGTCGATCGCCGACAACGGCCCAGGGATCCCGTCGAACGAGCGCTCGAAGATCTTCGAGAAGTTCTATCGAGGCACGACCGCGAAGGCGATGGGCATCGGCGGTACGGGCCTCGGGCTCGCGATGGTGCGCGCGATCGTCGACGCGCACCGAGGGAGCGTCCGCGTCGAGCCCAATTCACCGAACGGGAGCGTTTTCATTCTGGCGCTTCCGCTCGCGGATACGCCGCACTGAATCCTCGACGTTTCATCGGAAGGGTGTCATGTGTCCCACGCGCATGGCCGCGACCGTCTTGCTCGTCGAAGATGATCCGTCGATCCTGAAGGGTCTCGAGATGAACCTCAAGATCGACGGTCTCCGCGTGCTCTGCGCGAGCGACGGGATCGCCGCGGTGCGCGCGATTCGCGCGGCGATGCCCGACTTGATCATCCTCGACTTGGGGCTTCCGGGCATGGACGGCTTCGACGTCCTTCGCGAGGTGCGCAAGGACGACACCGAGGTGCCGATCTTGGTGTTGTCTGCGCGCGCGTCGGAGGCTGAAAAAGTGCTGGGATTGTCGCTCGGCGCCGACGACTACGTGACCAAGCCGTTCGGGCTCGCCGAGCTCCTCGCGCGCGTCCGCGCGTTGCTTCGAAGGAGCCGTCGACGCACGGCCACAGCCGTCTTGAAATTCGGCCCCGTCGAGCTCGACGTCGAGGCGCGCGTGATGAAGGTCAACGGCGCCGAGGTCGAGGTGACCGCGCTCGAGTTCGATCTGCTCAAGTACCTCGCAGAGCAGCCGATGCGCGCGGTGACGCGCGAGCAGATCATGCAGGCGGTGTGGGGCGCTGGGCACGCGGGCACGCCGCGAACCGTCGACAATTTCATCGCGCGGCTTCGAAGCAAAATCGGCGACGACCCAGCGAGCCCGAAGTACATCGAGACGGTGCGCGGCGTCGGGTATCGCTTCAACCCTGGCGGTTGAGCCGCTGCGCGATCTCTGTGTGACAGAGCGCGAAATCGAATTTGACGGGGTCTTCGGCGTCGAGCTCGGCGAGCGCGGCGGTGACCTCGAGGGCGGCCTTCCACGAAGCCGACGGGCGCTTGGTGAAGCCCAACGACCGCGCGATTCGATGCACGTGAACGTCGAGCGGAACGACCAGCGCTCGCGTCGGCAGCGAGACGAGCCCGAGGTCTACGCCGTCGTCGGGCCGCGCGATCCACCGGCACAAGAGCACGAGGCGCTTGCATGCGCTGTTGCCCGCGGGGTCGGGTAGCAAATGTTGTTGGCTTCGGGTGAGCGACGGGCCAAACGCGCGGGAACGCAACAGCGCGACCCACGCGACGAGCGCGCCCAAGAGCGTCTGTTCGCGCGCGAACGCGTCCTCGAGCGGAGCGAACACCGACCCGCGTTCGCGCTGCAATTCGCGCGCGGCGAACAAGAGCGCGGCGATGTCCTCGCCGACGAACGTCCGATGCACGAAGCCCTCGAGCGAAGAGCGCATCTTCCCGCGCGAGCGCTGATCGATGAACGCCGCGGGGCGATCACGAAGGCGTTCGACGAGCAGCTCGTGGAGCTTGTTTCCGATCGTCGTGACGTTGCCGAACGCGAGCAGCGCCGAGACGAGCGCGGCGAGCTCACGATCGTCGCGAGACTCGTAGCGTCGCGCGAAGCGAACGGGGTCTCGCGCGAGCGCCGTCGATCGATCGAGCGCGTTGTGCGTGGCGAGGACTCGTTCGAGGGCGAGCGTTCGGCGCCGCGAAGTCCGTCGACGCTCCGATGGAAGCAAGACACGCATCGCGCTCTCTCCTGGGAAATTCCTCGAGAACCTCAGCCCGCGTGTCGCCGACGGTCACCGTCGCCGCTCTCCGTGGGCGGGCCGTGGTTCGAAGGGTGCCACGGCGCGTCACAGCGGAGCAGCGATGGGCGCCGAGGGGACTCCAAACTCGACGGAGCGCGTGGTCCGAAGCGCCTGTGATGCGCGGGTGCGTCGTCCGTTGCGCTGGGCCGCGACGTCGTCCTACGAAACGCAGAATTCGTGGCAATTTACAGGAATCGCAGCGAATGGGCGACCATTGGCGGCCGTGTGGGTGCGCCCCGGACCGCGAGAAAAGGCGTGCGCGTGAACTCTGCGTGTACGGCTTTACGCAGGTTGAGGGTACAACTTGGCGCGTTAACGACGGACCCGCCTCGGTGTCGTCATCAGGGATCGAACCAATGACCCGATGACGCATCGGCTCTCGAGCGCATCGACGCGGTGTTCCAGAGACATCTTCTCGATATTTCTCAGGGCAACGAGCCCGAGCAACACCGCCATCATTGGAGGCATTCGTGAGCGAAACGGCAGAGATCAAGTACGGCCAGCACACCCTGGCGGTGCCCGTGGTCACCGGAACCGAGAACGAGAAGGGGCTGGATATCGGCCAGCTCCGCGCGAAGACGGGGCTCGTCACGCTGGACCCCGCGTTCATGAACACCGCGTCGACCAAGAGCGCGATCACGTTCATCGATGGCGATCAGGGGATTCTGCGGTACCGCGGCATTCCGATCGAAGAGCTCGCCGAGAAGAGCACCTTCGTCGAGACGGCGTATCTCCTCATCAACGGGCACCTGCCCAACAAGACCGAGCTCGCGCGCTGGAGCAATTTGCTCACGCGCCACTCGCTCATTCACGAGGACATGAAGCGCTTCTTCGACGGATTTCCGTCGACGGCGCACCCGATGGCGCAGCTCAGCGCGATGGTGTGCTCGCTCTCGAGCTTCTACCCCGAGACGCTCGACCCCGATAAGAAAGAGCACTTCGAGATCACCGCCGCGCGCTTGATCTCGAAGGTCCGCACGCTCGCCGCGTACGCGTACAAGAAGTCCATCGGGCAGCCGATGATCTACCCGGACAACAAGCTCGCGTACTGCTCGAACTTCTTGCGCATGATGTTCGCGGTCCCGTCGGAAGAGTACGTGATCGACCCCGAGATCGAGAAGGTGATGAACCTCCTCTTCATCCTGCACGCCGATCACGAGCAGAACTGCTCGACCTCGACGGTGCGCGTGGTGGGCTCGTCGCGCGCGAACCTGTTCGCCTCGATCGCCGCGGGCATCTGTGCGCTCTGGGGCCCGCTGCACGGCGGCGCCAACCAAGAAGTGCTCGAGATGCTCGAGATCATCCGCAAGGACGGCGGCGACGTGAACAAGTTCGTCGGCCTCGCGAAGGACAAGAACTCGAACTTCCGCCTGATGGGCTTCGGCCACCGCGTGTACAAGAACTTCGACCCGCGCGCGAAGATCATCAAGCAAGCGGCGGACAAGGTCCTCGCCAAGCTCAACATCAACGATCCGCTGCTCGACATCGCCAAGCGCCTCGAAGAAGCCGCCCTCAAGGACGAGTACTTCGTGCAGCGCAAGCTCTACCCGAACGTGGACTTCTACTCGGGCATCATCTACCGCGCGCTCGGGTTTCCGACGGACATGTTCACGGTGCTCTTCGCGATCGGCCGCATGCCCGGCTGGATCGCGCACTGGCGCGAGATGATCGAGGATCCGACCACCAAGATCGCGCGCCCGCGTCAGATCTACACGGGCCCGACGATGAACCACTACGTTTCGATCGACGAGCGCGGGTAGTCGACGGCGCCGGAGGGGACCGGCGCAGCGCGCTTCACCAGCCGCGGCGCGCGCTCAAGCAGCCAGCGTGCACGGTGAGCTCGAATACGCGCCCACGAAAATACGTGTCGATCGCGTTCTGCACCTGGTAGAGCACGGCCATGGGGTCCGGCGCGGCCTCCGCGCACCACTGGCACTCGGGCAGCGTCGCGACGTGCAGGGCTGGGTCCGCGAGCACCTCGGAGCCCGAGGTGTACCCGAGCACGAGCGAGTCGTCGTCCACCGTCGCGTCGAGAAAACCGCACTCTTCGGCTTCGCGCGCCCACTGCTCGGCGCTGGGGAGCGACTGCGCGTACTGCTCGACCCGCTCGGTCAACGCCGTCATGTCGTACTTGGTCGCGACCTCGCGCAGCATGTCCAAGAGCTCCATGAAGCTCCCGCGCAGCGGCTGCGACAGAACGAGCTGCCCGCCAGGACGCAGCACGCGAAGCGCCTCGGAGAAGAGCGCTTGGCGGTCGTTTGTCGCGCGATCGACGAGCGAACCCACGACGTTGGTGAACGCTCCGTCCGAGAACGCGAGGTGCACGAGGTCGTCTTGCTGCGCGACGAACAGCCGTCGTCCGTCGTCGTCCGCGCTGCGCGCCCGCGCCGCGTCGAGAAAGCTGTGGTCCGAGTCGAGCGCCATCACCGTGGCGTCGGGCATCGCGCGCAGGATTTCTGCGGTCAACACGCCCGTGCGGCACGAGACGTCGAGGACCGCGGCGCCCTGCGGCAGGTCGACCACGCGCGCCGCGAGCTCACCGAACACGCGCGCGTACCGCGGCCAGACGATCCCGTCGTAGCGAGCCGCTCGGAGTGATGGGTCCTCGTCGTCGTCGAACACAGCGGAGGGCGCGACGATAAACCAACTCTCCCCCCGGTTGCGCAGCGAACGAACACCGCGAACGACGGACGTTCGCCAGCGCGGAGGCTACTTCGAAGCGCCTGCGTGCTCGAGCACGGACACTGCGTCCGCGGCCAGCTCGCCGAGCGTCGCGCCGCTGTCCTCTTCGCCCTCTTCGTCTTCTTCGGACGAGAGCGGGCGCTTGTCGTCGACGAGCTTCTTGATGGCCTCGAGGTGCGTCGCGTCTCCGAGCTCGACCAGCGCTTCGATGGCCGACGCGGCGACGTCCGCGTCCGCGTGGGACAAGAGCTTCGCGACGATCGACGAGCCCGCGGGCTCGCCCACTTCGGCGAGCACGAACGGGAGCTCTTTGAGGGCCTCGGTCGTGAGGGTCGTCGCGACCGCGCTCTCGACGACGCGCGAGGCCTCGCCCCAGCGGTCCGAGAGCACTTCGACGAGGGCCTCGCCCGCGCTCACGCGGATGCCGGGGTCTTCGTGGCCGAGGATGCGCAACAGGGCTTGGACCGACTCGTTGCCGGGGATCTCGACGAGCAGATCTGCCAGGAGAATCAGGCGCATTCCTGCGTCGACCGAGGGCTCTCCGGCGAGCGCGCGGTCGACTTCGGCCGCGAGCGCCTTGGAGCGAGCCTTGTTGTCGCCGCTCGAGAAGAACGCGTCGCGCGCGCGAAAGAGCCTCCGATTGGCTTCGATCAATTCACTGAGGTGTTTGCTCTCGTTGCCCATGGCGGCGGAGCTTATAACTGCGACGCCTCCCGTTGGCGACACGCAACACGATGACGCCCGGTGAATTCGCAGGAGCGGGCTCGTGCCGTGTCTTCTCTCCAACGGGGCGTTGTGTGATTTCGATCCGGGAATGGACACGAGGCAACCGAGCGTTTCATCGTGTGGATCGCTCGGTGCCGACCCTGCCTCGACCGATTCAGTGGCTCCCGATCGCCGTCGCGGCGCTCGCGCTCGTGCGCCCGTCGAGTGAGCGGGTTCGCGTGCTTCGTGGGGCGGTGTTTCACGCTGGATCGCAGGCGCAATCGTCAGCGAGCTCCGCGAGAGCGTGCGCGCACAAGACCGCGTCGGGCCGCTGCCTCGCCGAGCCCACGTGCGCGGCGGGAGAGCTTCCGATCGACGGGATCTGCGTGTCGTCGCGGACCATCGCGATCGATGACCCGAGCGCCGGGGTCGAATCGAACACGCACACGGATCGAAGCGGAAGGCTCGTCGTGTACGAACACGTTCCACGGCGGCCGGATTTGCCGGCGGAATACGACCGATACCTGTACCCCACCGAGCCGTGGGGCGGCGAGACCGTGAGCTCGGGCTACGACCTCGGCAGGCCCGACGCGCTCCAGCGACGCGGCGTGGACCTCACGGCGATCGGCCACGGCGGCGTGGATCTACCGCAAGAACGCGGAGCGCCCGTGCGCGCGGTCTCGCTCCGCGGACAACAGGGCGACGCAGAGGTCCTCCACGTCGGCCCCCTCTTCGGAAACACCGTCGTCCTCTCGCACATCGTCCGCGAAGGCGGCGCGACGCGCGTCTACCTCGCGCTCTACGGTCACCTCGACGGGTTCGCGCCTGGGCTGCGAAAGGGCCAGTCGATCCCAGCGACGACGCTGCTTGGTTTCGTGGGCGACAGCGGCGCCGAGGGCGTCGTCCATCTTCACTACGAGATTCGCTTGGTGCGACCGGGCATCGATCCGACGCGCATCGAGCGCGCCGGGACGCTCGTCGAGCAGGGCACGAGCGTCCCCTGTGACCCGCGCAACGTGTTGCCGCTGCGAACCGAGCCGATTCGCAGGGCAGACGCTGGTCGTCCGTGAGCTCGCAGCGGGGCCGAGCAGTCCGCGGTAAGCTCGCGCACCATGTTCGAAGACGTCGAGCTGCTCGGGCCGATCCTCGTGTTTCTGGTGTTCGCGCTGCTCTTCGCGCTCCGGTGCGTACGGCAGATCAACCAGTGGGAGGTGGCCCTGAAGTTCACCTTCGGAAAGTACGCGGGCCGCCTCGAGCCCGGGCTCAATTTCGTCTTGCCGCTCGTGCAGAAGATCTACCGCATCGACACACGAATTCGAAACCGCGACCTGCCCGCGCAAATGGTCATCACGCGCGACAACGTCACGGCCATGATCGACGCGGTCGTCTACTACAAGGTCATCGACGCCGAACGCGCAGCGCTCAACGTCGAGAACTTCGAGACCGCCGTCAAAGACCGCGCTCGCGTGGTGCTCCGCGACATCGTCGGAGAGATCACCCTCGACGAGCTCTTGTCGCGGCGCGACGAGGTGTCCGCGCAGGTCCGCGGGCAGGTCGAGCAGTTCGTCTCGCAGTGGGGGCTGCACATCGAGTCGATCGCGCTGCAAGACATTCAATTGCCGCCGGACATGCAGCAGGCGATCGCGCGCAAGGCCATCGCCGAGCGCGACAAGCAGTACGTGATCATCAAGTCGCAGGCCGACGTCGAGTCCGCGCGCAACTTCGCCGAAGCCGCGCGCATCCTCGCGGAGGCTCCGGGCGCCCTCGAGCTCCGACGGCTCGAAGCGCTGCAGGGCATCACCGGATCGGGCAACACCAAGGTCGTCTTCGACCTCGCGAAGCACGAGCCGGGGCCGACCGACACGCGCAAAGAAGCGATCGCCGCTGCGGCTGCGATGCAAGAGCCCACGGGCGTTCGCGTGGACGCGAGCGCGCAGAAGACCTCGCAGCCGTTGGGGAGCGACATGCAGGCGAAGTACGCCGCGGCGCACGAAGCGAAGTCGCAGGCGGTCACGGCGGTTGGGATTCCCGTGGTGGATCCCAACGCGATGAAGAGCAGTGACTGACGCCCCCGCGATCGATCCGAGCGCGTGGCTCTCGCGCGCGAGCGCGCACAGAGCGTGCGCTGCGGACGCGCGGGTGGGCGAGCTCATCGCGTCGTCTCGGATCGAGTGCGACGGGCGCGCCGTCCGCGCGTGGCAAGCGAGCGGCGGGGTCGTTCGCGCGTATCGGGTCGTGCTCGTGACGACCGCGAGGAGCATCGCGCACGCGAGGAGATCTCCGCTCGTGATGGACGCCGTCATCGCGTTGCTCTCGAGCGCGGTGAGCCAGGACAAGGGCGCGGCGCTCGACGGCGTGACGCTGCGATGGGGCCGCGTCGCGAGCGAGTCCGCGAGCTACCGAGAGACAACGGTGCGCGACCTCGCGCTCGAAAACGAGGACGAGCTGCGCCGCGAGGCGATCGCGTTCTTGCGGGTGATGGGCGCGGACGATCGAGTGATCGAGGGCGTTCAGCGCGCGCGCGTGCGCTACGACGGCCACGCGATCACCGTGAGCGACATCGAGCGCGAGCGCGCGACCGAGTGCGAACGCGCGCTGCGCGGGTTGTGTGATCGAGCGTGAGCGAGCGAACGGGGCGGCGCGGCGCGGCGGCGAGCAGCCGCGCACTGTGCTTCGCAGACCCCGTCAGCGAGTGATCTCGAGCTAGCTCCGCAGGCGTTCTCGCTCGCGCTCGAACTTAGGAGCGTGACGAGAGGCGCGAGCGTGCTTAGAGTGACCTGCAAATGTGCGGGTAGAGT
>JAEUKI010000037.1 GCA_016793325.1 Myxococcales bacterium
TCTCGCTCGCGCTCGAACTTCGAGAGAAGAGACGTTCGAACTCTACATGCACATTTGCAGGCGAGTGGCAGCTCGCTGGCGCGACAACTCACGCTCCTAAGTTCGAGCGCGAGCGAGAACGCCTGCGGAGCAAGCTCGAGATGACTCGCTGACCGGGTCTGCGAAGCACAGTGCGCGGCTGCTGCCGCGTACTGCTCACTGATGCGCCCCAGTTACACCGTCAGCGCTTCAGCCACCCGCGCTTGAACTTGCGATCGAAGATCCTCACGCGACGCAGGAGCAAATCGAGCAGCAGCATCGCGACCGCGCCCATCACGGGGTAGCGCCACAACGGCTGCACTTCGGTGATCTTCTCGCCGTGCGGGTCGAAGAGCTGCGGAGGCGTGGGGTCGACGCGTCCGCCCGTGGCGCGCGCCAAGCGCTCGAGCGTCTCGCGATCGGGCTCGAGCACCGCGTACTCGCGCGGGTATGGGTTGTTGATGCGACCGTGGCTCTCGGCGATCACGCGCCCCTCGCGGCGGTGCACCGCGCGCAGCGCGAACGCGCCGTAGCGATCGAGCGGGAAGCTCGCTTCGTACCGTCCCGGAGCGACCGCGCGCAGGGGGAGGCTCTCTTCACGACCGCCCGGCTGGGGCCCGCGGATCGTGAGCGTGCTCTCGAGGCCATTGTCGAAGCGGTCGTCTTGCGTGATCGCGTCCACGGCGACGTGAACGTTGCCCGCGACGATCTCGGCGCGTAGCCCCAGCTCGCTGCGACGGCGCTGACGCATGTGCTCGCGCACGAGCTGCGACCAAAACTCACGCCAGCGCGGCCAACGGATCCACTCGAACGCCCAGCGGTTCTTCAGGTCGCTCGTCCACGCGAGGGACCAGCCGAGCCCCACGCGCCAGCGCGCGAGCAGGGGCTCTGCAGAGTCGTCGTCGGTCTCGAGGATGACTTGCGCGGGCTCGGGCTTGGCGCGCGTCGAGACGTACGCGAGGAGCAGGGGCATCGAGCTCGCTTCGATTCCACGAAGGAAGCTCGCCTGCGTGACGAGCCGCGGTTGGACCGGCTCTTCGATGACCGAGTTGCGCTGGACCTGCTGCGTCTCGCGCAAGAAGATCTGCGGGAGATTGTTCGGGTCGCTGGTGATGTACGTGCGGCCTCCGCCCCAGATGCGGCCGATGTTCTCGAGGAGGGCGCGGTCGACGCCCGACCCCAGGCCCACGGCGCTCACGGTGATCCCGTCAGCGACCATGTTCTGAACGAGCTCGCGCATGCCGTCGGTGGGCGCTTGTCCGTCGGACAAGACGATCACGTGCTTGGTCACTGCCCTGGTTACTTGCAGGTCTTGATACGCGCGGTCGAGGGCGGGGCGAATGTCCGTTCCGCCGCCGGGGCGCAAGCGAGAGATGTCGTTGGCGATGCGCACGCGGTTGCGCGCGGACTGCATGCGCACGACGGTGATCGGCTCGGTGTCGAAGCCGATGACCTCGATCTGATCGTCGGGCCCGAGGATCTCTGCGGTCCTTCGCGCCGCGGTCTTGGCCATCTCGAGGGGCTGCCCTTGCATCGAGCCCGAGCGGTCGATCACGAGAGACAGCGCGATGGAGGGTTGATCGCGACGACGCTCGCCTTCCATTCGGACTGGCAAGAGACGCTCGATTTCGGTCCCGCCCCAGCCGCCGAGGCCGAAGGCGCGCGGGCCGCCGGCCATCATGAAGCCGCCGCCGAGGTTGCGGACGTACTGCGCGATCGCTTGTTGCGAGCCGACGCTCACGCTCGCGGCGTCGATGTCGCTCAGGACCACGAAATCAAAGCGCTCGAGCTCTCGCAGGGAGTTCGGCACCGCGCTTCCGGGGCGCACCTCGACTTCGAAGTCGCCGCTCGCGAGCGCGTCCCTGAAGAACTGCGCGCGACCGGGGTCGCCTTCGATGTAGAGGATCGCGGGCCGCCCCGGGACCACTGCCGTGGTGACGTAGCGATTGTTCTCGCGAAAGCGATCTTGAACGCCCGCCGCGGGCTGCGCGGACATCGCGTACGTGACGTCTCCCGGGACGCGCACGATCGAGCGAAACTTCACCTCGGTCTCGCCCGCAGGGAGGTCCACGGTGCGGCTCGGCTCTTCGCCGTTCGGCGCCTCGCCCTGCATCAAGTTGAACGTCACGCGCGAGGGACGCGAGGCGAACACCATCGCGCGCACTTCGAAGGGCTCGTTGACGCGAATGCGATCGGGCAGGCGCATCTCGCGGATCGCGATCTCGGGCGGCGCTCCGCGACGCGAGGGAACGACGTTCACCCGCACCCCGAAGCGCTGCGCCCGGGTCACTTCGGCGAGCACGTCTCCGTCCGTCTGCACGCCGTCGCTCAACACCACGACGCGGCGCAAATACCCCGCGGGAAAGAGCCCGTACGACAGCGACAACGCCGCGCCGAGGTCCGTCGCAGCGCCCGGCCGATCCGCGGGAGTCACCTCGACGCCGCCGTCGCTGCGTTGTGATGGCGGTGGCGTCGGGCGCGATCCCGGCAACGGCGCGTGCCGCTCGAACACGGGGATGCGCTGCCCCGGCGCGAGCTGCTCGGGCAGCTCGATCACGCGAGGACGTCGAGCAAACGTGATGGCGCGAACGGGGTTTTCTCCCCGCGCGCGGACGACGGTCTCGATGTGACGACGAAAGTCTTCGAGCGCTTCGTCGGGGACGCTCTCGCTCACGTCGACGAGGAAGATCGTCGCGACCTTCTGCGTGAACGTCGTGCTCGTCGGCCGCGAAAACGACGCGACGAGCACCGTGGCCATGAGCGTTCGAGAGATCACGCCGAGCCAGCGCTGCGCCGCGGGAAGGTCCGCGAGCGACGCGCCTGCGACGAGCGCGAAGTACGGGACGAGCACGAGCCCCCAGAGCGCGCGAGGCCAGAGGAGCTCGACTTCTTTGTGCCCGAGCTTCGGCCCCACGAACGGAACGCGAAAGATGTCGAACTTCGGCGGAGCGCTGTTCCACCCGACGAATTTTCGCAGCAAGAGCCCGATGGCGACCGACGCGACGAGGGCGAAGGTGATCCTGACGACCCAGGCGGTGCGCTTGCTCATCGAGCGTCCTGCGACGACTGGGAGGGCGAAAGGTTCTCGCTCTCGTGCGGAAGTCTCTGCCCGAGGAGCGTTCGCACGGCGATGCTCGCGGCGACGAGGCCGAAGCTACCGGTGACCCACGACGCGCTCCCGTCGATGCGCGCGCGCTTCTCGCAGGTGTGCAAATCGTTGTCCGACTGGGGACACACGCAGTGAAATCCGTCTTCCATGTCGTACGAGAGCTGGCTCGGCGCGATGGGCGCCTCGTCGCTGAAGACCGCAGGGATCCCGAGCGGCTTGGATCGCTTGAACACCCACCCATACTTTTGCCGCAGAATCTCGCGAAAGTGATGGGCCATCGGGTCGTGATGCGTGCGCGCGAGGTCGTCGACCTTCACGCGCGTCGGGTCCATCCTCGCGGCCGCGCCCATGCACGTCACCACAGGCGTCCCGCGCTCTTTGCAGCGCACGACGAGGTGAGCCTTGGCCGTGAGGTTGTCGATCGCGTCGATCACCACGTCGGGAGCGGACGAAAACAGCTCGTCCGACGCCTCCGGGTTGTAGAACGCCACGCGCGCCTCGATCCTTCCCTGCGGGTGCACGAGCCTGAGACGCTCGGCCATCACCTCGACCTTGGGCTTTCCGATCTGGCCGCGCATCGCGTGTAGCTGGCGATTGGTGTTGGTCACGCACACCAGATCGAAGTCCACGAGCGAGATGTGACCGACGCCCGTTCTGGCGAGAGATTCTGCTGCAAATGAACCCACGCCGCCGCAGCCGACGACCATCACGTGCTTCTTCGAGAGCGACTCCATCGCGGGCTCACCGAGCAGGCGCGCGGCGCGATCGAACCGACGATGGAGCTTGAAGGGCTCAGCGGAAGCGGGCGACGAGGGCGCGTCGTGCGCGGGAGAAATGCGGGGCTGCATGACCAACGGAGAACCGAAGGTGTAGCACCGTCGCTCTCGCGCGGGCGGGCCACGTGATCGCGTGAGAAGGCTGTGCCGGTCGCCGACAGCGCGAGCGCGCGAGGAGCGAGGACGCGAGGCGAGAATGCGCGCTCGAGAAGGGGCACCGAGCCGCGGGACGCGCGAGCTCCTCGCTCGAGAACAGGCATTCGACGGGCGAACAAGCGATCGACACACATGCGCCTACACAGCGATTCTGCGGGCGGCGAGCGCCGAGCACCGAGCGCCGAGCGCCGAGCGCCGAGCGCCGAGCGTCGAGCGTCGAGCGCCGAGCGTCGAGCGCCGAGATGAATCTCGGCGCATGAACGCCGCTGCGCGTCGCGCGACCGCAGAGCCGGTCGCGATGGAGGCCAGTGTCGCAACCCTCCTCGCGGCTTTGCGCGCACTGCGAAGCAGCGTTCATGCGCCGAGATTCATCTCGGCGCTCGGCGCCCTTGGCCCCCCTTCATCTCGGTGCTCGGCGCCCTTGGCCCCCTTCATCTTGGCACTCTGCGGCCTCGGTGCCCCCGTTCATCTCGGCTCCCACTCAGCCCTCGTCACGGCATCGCACGAGCGCGATCGCCACTTCGGGAACACGCTCCCGTTCGCTCGTGCCCCAGCGCGCTTCGTCGAGCGCTCGTTCGATCGATTGTGTGGCCTCCGACAGCGCAGCGCTCGTTCGGCACAATTGCACGAGCGCATCCTCGTCGATCGCGAGCTCACCGGACGCGAGCAACAGCACGTCACCGGGCGCGAGCGCCGCTTCGAAGCGATCCACGCCGATACCCGCGTAGGCGAGCGCTCCGAGCCCGTTGTACAGGATCGTCACGTGCGACGGAATCTTCTCGAGATCGATCTTCTTCGCGCCCTCCAAGCGATCTGCCACGCGATGCAAGTAGTGCGGAACGACCAACTCCTCGAACCGCGCGGCTCCGACGCGAAGCACCCGCGCGCTTCCCGCGCCCACGTGCGCGCCCGTGACGCGACGCCCTTCGACGCGCGCCGCGACGCATCCGACCAACGCGCCGTGCAATCGCGTCTGCTCTCGCGTCCCGACGAGCGCACGATCGAGCGCTTCGAACGCCGCCACGAGATCGCCCGGGATCTTCGCGGGATCGCCGAGCGCCTCCATCAAGATCGCGTACACACGCTCGCCCGTCTCGCGCGACGCCATCGCCCCGGCCCACCCCCACTCATCCGGAACGACATCCGCAGCCCCAAACACCGCGCCGATCGCGCCGAACCGTTCGAGCAACGCGCGCACGACGAAGCGCGCCCCGAGCCATCCCGTGCTGTGCCCGCTCTCGCCATCGGACACGACGAACGTGTCTCCCGTCACGCTCGCTCCGACGCCCACATCCACCGTGCGAGACGTCTGCGGCGTCCACACCGACAGCGCCCAATCGATCGCGCTCGTCGTCGCAAACGCCTGCGGTCTTCGCGCGTGAAGATCGTCCTCGGCCGCGGCGAGCACCGAGTCTGCCGAGTCCCCTTCGCGCGCGACGCCGACGGACAGCCTGAGCTGCGCCGACCTCTCGCCGACCGTGAACATACGCGCCGTCACCCGCTGTCGAAGCGTCTCCGCGAGCGCTCGTGCTGCCGCGAGGTCTGCGTCGAGCAGCACCACGAACCGATCGCCACGCAGGCGCCCCACGATCGCTCCGCGCGGAGCCGCCTCGGACACACGCTTGGCGACTTCGACGAGCACGCCGTCGATCGCGGCGAAGCCGAGGCGCTCGGAGAGAGCACGCGTTCCATCGACGTCGAGGAGCACCGCGGTCCTGCGTCGTCCGCCTCGCAGCGCGTCCGCGATAGACGCGACGATGAAGCGACGATTCGCGAGCCCGGTCTGCGGGTCGAAGTGCAGAACGAGCGTCTTGGCGCTCTTTGGCGCGCGAAACGAGACGTCGATGTTCACGTCGGCAATCCACAGGACGTCGCCCGCCGCGAGCGTGGCCTCGGACACCTTTTGCGTGTTGACGTAGAGGCCGTGCGTGCTCGCTTCGTCGCGAATGATCCACGCTTCGCCCGTCCACGTGAGCTGCGCGTGGCGTCGAGAGACGGTGTCGGACTCGAGCACAACCGTCGAGGTCTTCGCGCGGCCAACGATCGCGGTCGGGGTCTTCGCAGGATCGAGCTCGAACACACAACCGCGCAGCGACGGCGCGCCGCCAGACTCGATCGTCAACACCAACACAGGGTCCATGCGCGAGCTCGAAGATAGCTCGCGCACCACGACCGAGCGCGCGATCGGGTCAGCATGCGATCGAGCGGCGCTCGCAGCCCTCCGCACCGCGAAGCGCGGACACCCCCGCTACGTCGCTGCGGTGAGCGACGCGAGCCCTCGATCCAACGCTGCCGCGACCACCGTTCGCTCCGTCGGATCGACGCCTCGATCGACGATCCAATCGCGCGCCGAGACGAACCCGTCGAACACCTTCATCGGGTACGGCGATCGCGCTGCGAGGATCACGCCCGAGACGAACGCACGCAGCGCAGCGCCGCTGAATCCGCCGCTCGCAACGACGACGGCCGTCGCGAACATCACGGCGTCGACCTCTTTGAGCGCCTTTTGAAACTCTGCGCGCTGCTGCGAGTCGCCGCCGTTGACGATGGTTTTTCCGTCTCCAACCACGACGAGCGAGCCGATCGTCGAACGCCGCTTTCGAGCGAGAGACAGCGCCGCGCGCTGCACGCGCAACACGCCCTCCATGTCCCCGAGCCCATCGAACACAGACAGCAACACGGGGCCCGCTGCCCCGACGCGGACCCGCGGCAACGAGAGCAATGGCTCGAACGCGACAGGCTGCATGCCCGCAGAAGTTTATCGTCAATCTCAGAGGGGCGATCGCCCGTTCTCCTCTCCCCCTCAATCGAGCCGCTTGATGTTGCCCAGCACGCGATAGAACCCGCCCTGCGTGGCCTCGCGCACTTCGTCCACGACGAACTTCGCGCCCACCTCGCGGATGTCCCGCGGAAACTGGCAGAACCAATCGCTCCGATACCCTTTGGAGATCACGCGCACGCGGACCTTTCCGCCCTCTTTGACGCACTCGACGACGACGCCCTTGCTCGTGTCCTTCGTGCGCTCGACGTCACGCGATCGCTCTTTCAAGCGACCCTGGCTGCGCGTGCTCGGCGCAGGCCACGCGCCCGCTTCGAGCTTTGCAAACGCAGCAGGCGAGATGTCCGCGCGTCCGATCGCGCCGTTCGCTGACGCGAAGTACAACGCGTCCCCCTGCACCATCATGTTGCAGAGCGACTCGCACTTGGTCGGCGCTTCCCACTGCAGCTTGCCCTTGTCGTCGTAGCAAAACACATAGCCGCCCACGGCCGCGAAGAACCGCCGCGTCCCTTCGCTCGAAGCGCTCGCCGCGCACGCCTCGGCGCCGCTCGAGTAGAACCCCGAGCTCTTCGTGCGCGCTTCTTTGCGCCACAGCTCTTTGCCCTTCGCCCGCTCGATGCGCGAGATGCACGTGTTGCCGCTCGCCGTAAAAAAGCCCGACGTCACGATGATGTCGTCGCCGTCGATCGCCCCGTAGCGAACGTCACCGCACTTCGTCTCCCACTTGCGCTTGCCGCTCCAGTCGTACTTGCGAAGCCCCACCATGCTGCCGTGGTAGAGCCCGTCGGCCGCGGTGCGAAGCACCCACGCCTCGGTCGCTTTGGGGTCGGATTTTTGCCAGCGCGTCGTGCCGTCGACGTCGATCACCGTGATCGTTCCTCGGTCGTCGGACACGCACAAGACGCCCTGGTTGACCTCGATCCAATCGTGCCGCGCGCCGCCGAGCTGATACGCGACGCGCGCGACGTCTCCCGTGAGGTCGTAGATGCACCCGTCGTTGCAGCCCGCGTACCTCCACGCGTCGTCCGAGACCACAGCGACGCATTCACCAGGCAATTTCCAGGACGAAACGAGCTTGCCCGTGGACTTGTCGAGCTTGTAGCACTCGCCCACGTCGTTGCCCGTCCACACGTGATCGTCGACCCACAGCCCCACCGTCTGCTTGCCGCTGTTCACTTGCCACACGACCGGGAGCCCCGCGTAACGGCGAGGCCCGCCGCTCGATCGCGCCGCTTTCTTCACAGCGGCTTTCTTCACGGCGGCTTTCTTCGCAGGCGCTTGCTTCGTCGCTGCTTTTTTCACAGCGGCTCTCTTCACGGCGCTCTTCTTCGTCGCGGTCTTCTTGGCGCTCGTCGACCGTTGCGCGCTCGGCTTCTTCACGATTCGCTCCCTTTCGTCCCAGTGAGGCTTCGTCGGTGGTGAGCGCATGCTACCTTCGCAACCTCGCCCGTGGCCGCTCGCAAAAAACAGGGATCGAGCGTCGGGCTCGTCCTCGCGCTGATCGCCCTCGCCGCTGTCCTCTGGGGCGCCGAACGCTGGCGACGCCACGCCGCGCGTCGGGCTGGGACCTCTCAACGCTCTCGCGCCGTCGCCCTCACGCGATGCGTGTTCGGCGCAGACGGCGCAGAGGTCCTTCGCTCGCCCGCCGCAGCGCGCACGCGGCTCCGGCTGCTCGCGCTCGCGACGCCCGCAGAGCCGTCGATCACCTGGCTCGACCGTTGTCTCCCCCTCGCGCGCACCTTCGCGCTGCACGCAGGCGAGGTCGACGACACACGCCCCTTCGTCGGAACGCCCTCGCACCTTCGCGAACACGGCCGCGCGCTCTTGCGCGAGCTCGATCGAACGGGGCTCGTGTGGCGGCTGCGGTCGGGAGACCCCGAGGTCGACGTCGCCCGCATCGTGGATGCGTTCATTCGCGTTCGCGCAGAGCTCGATCTCGGCGCAGAGTCGTCGAGCTCGTCGAGCGGCTCTTCTGGAGACGCCCCCGAAGCGCCCGCCACCACCTCGCTCCCCGAGCCGACGGTGGTCGCGACGCAAGGCCTCGAGCCCACTGCGATCGGCAGCCCCCATCGCTTCTTCGCAGGAACACCGCTCCCCGGACTCGCGAGCGTCTCGCTCGAAGGCGGACAGTGGCGCGTTCGCGTGCTCGCAGCGATCTCGTCGCACGTGAGCGTCCTTCGGCCGGGCGGCCTCTTGCGCATCGACGCGCGCACGGGTCCCACGGACGACGGGCTCACGGATTTGCGCTGGATTCGCCCGGGAATGGAGACCGAAGGCGTTCGCGTCGCCCCTGTCGACGAAGCGATCGACGGGCTGCACATGGACCTCGACGGCTACGCGACCGCGGGAGACGTGTTCTGGATGGCGCAGTGGACGCCCGCGGTCGGAGTGGTCTTCGGCCGGCACTCGCCCCGTCGCGGTTGGGCTTCGTTTACGCTCGCCAACGCTCAGCCCGAAGCGCTCGAACGATCGCGACACCCCACGCAAGGCCGCACTCGCGCGTTCGATGACCACGTCGCGATCGCGCCGCTCGGCGCAGGCTCGGTCGTCGCGTACACGACGCGCGGCGCTTCGAACGACACGTCGACGGTGTCCTTCGCAGCGGCGCTTCGCGACAGCGAGCAGCCGACGATCACGCGACTCGGCGAGACGCGCGTCTCGGGACGCACGCCCGAGCTTCACTTCTGCCCGCGCCCGAGCGGAAAGCCCTGGCTCTTCGTCGCCGCCAACAACGAGTGGCTCGTGTTCGAAGTGGACGAGCGCGGACCGAGACAGCTCTTGCGCGCGACGCCCGCGACCCGCGGGAGCTACGCAGAGCGCGCCGCGGTGCGCTGCGAAGACGATCGCGTCGTGATGTTTCCCCTCGAGCGAGGGCGCTCGACCGCGATGATCTTGTGCGAACAAGAGCGGTGCCGAAGCGTCAATCCGCCGATTATTCGCACGCCCCTCACGATGCCCCCGTACGCGACGCGCACCGCCAACGGCCGCGCGCTCGTTCACAGCGATTGGCCTGTCACCGCCGCGCTGGCGGGCAACACGACGGTCTTCGCGCGCGCCGCAGGGAGCATCGTCGCGGTCAGCGTGAGAGGCTCGGGCGACACGCGCTGGGACACCGAGCGCGTCGTGTTCGACGCCGCCGCGCACCAACACGGCCTCGTGGTCGAGGGGCTCGGGCTCTATGCGCAGGGCGAAGAGCTCTTGCTCGCGATCGCGGTCTCCGACGGGCTGCGACTCTTGCGGAGCAACGACCGCGGCGCGAGCTGGCGTTGAGCGACCAACGCGTGTGCTAGAGTCGCCGCGTGGCGTTGATGACCGTCAAGCCCTCGCGAGGGACCGTGATTTTCTTCGGGCTCCTCGCGACGGGACTGATCGCTCGGTACGCGATGAACCGTCGAGACGAGAGCATCGTGGCGCGCGACGCGCCGCTCGCGCACTCGACGCGCAGGCTCTTGCGCTGCGTGGTCGGTCGCGACGCCGAACGAATGCTCTGGCCGCGGCCCAGCGACGATGACTCGCGACCGTGGGCGATCAAGATCAACGCGCAGCTCCGCGCGACGGTGACCGAGCCGCAAGACGACACTTGGCCATCGCGCTGCGTGTCGATGGCGCAGCGGGTCGCGGCCAAGCTCGCAGCGACGCCCAACGCCACCGCGGCGCACTCGGCTGCCGCCGAGGTCGTTCGCCACCTCGAGACGCTCTCGAGCTCGAGGACCAACGCGATCACCGTGGCGGAGAACGGCCGCCTCGGCACCGCGCTCGCGACGCTCACGATCGAGGTCATCAAGTCGACGGTGGGCACCGAGAGCGGCTGGCAGAGCCCCCTCGCGCACGAACGAACGGACCTGTCGCCGGTGCGGCTGGCGCGCGTTCCACAAGGAAATTCACTGCCTCCTCGGGTGGACGGCGCGACGTTCGCCGCGCCCGAGTGGGTGCTCTATCAAGACGCGACCGACCGCCGCGCGCACTCGCTCTTGTTTCGCGAGCGCGGCGCCCCTGCAGACGCGGTGCTCGGCGCAGGCGCTCCGCTGCGCGTGACGCACGGCGCGACCGCGGCGCTCCTCGCGACAGACGAGTCCGACGCGCTCTTGCCGCTCGAAGCCGTGCGCTCGGCGCCGATTTCGTTGCCAGCCGTTGTGCGGAGCGGCGAGCACATCATCGAGTCTTGGCAATACGCCAAGTCCGGTGGGCACCGTTGGTTTGCGTACGTCTCTCGAGGTCGATTGCATGTCTGGTCGACCGCGGCGAACGGCGCTGTGTCTTGGGTCGAGCGCGTTCCGAACACGCTGCAGGACACGCCGGTGGCGTCGGTGGCGCTCGTCGCGGTGCCGGATCCGCCGGAGACTCCACAGGCACAACCGACGCAAGACGCGACGGAGAACGGCGCGCGAGACAATCGCGCGGCGCCGTCGCAAACGGCAGCGCTCGGCGTGCACGCGCTCGTTCTTCGTCACGGCGCGCGCGGGATGTCCGTAGAGCGTTGGAGCTTCGCGCGACCGCAGGAGACGACGGAGCAAGCCACGCCAACCGCGCCCGTCGCGAGGGCCGATGCGCAAGGCCCCGCGGCCGCGCGCGAGCTCGTGACGCGGCAGATTCTCTTGAGCGAAGGGCGCCCACACTCGCGGGCCCGCGTCCGCGCCTGCGTCGCAGGGACGACCGCGCACTTCGTCGCCGCGAGCGATGACGACTATGCGTTTTATCGCGTCGACGCGGAGGGCGCGGTCACTGGCGACATTCCAACGAACCGCGTCGGAGCGCTCGGCGCGGGTCGATTCGAGTTCTCGTGCGACGAGCAGCGCTCGCTCGTGCTGGCGGACGCCGTGAATCGCAACGGGACGATGCTCGAGTATCGCGGCGGTCGCGAGCCGAGGCTGCTCGCCGAGCCGCTCGCGGCGCTCGCGGTGCAGCGAACGATCGACGCCGCGGCGCTCGTTCCTGGAGCCGTGCTGGCCTTCGTGCGCACGCCCGGGAGCGTTCGAGTGTTCTCGACGACCGACTCGAATACGTGGGTCGGCGGCGCGCCGCTCGCGTTTCTCGAAGCGCCGACGGCGCCGCCGCCCGATCACCCCGAGGCGCAAGCGACGCCCGGCTATGCGTTTTCGATCTCGGCCGTGAGCACGTTTCGAGATCGCATCGCGGTGCTCGGGATCGGCCGCGGCAACTTCGTCCGCGCGGTGCGCTTCTTCTCGACCGACGGCGGCCAGACCTGGAACTAACGTCCCGACCCCCGCCCGCGCACCACACGCTCGTCGTCTTCGTCGACGGGATCGGCCTCGGAACGCCCGGCGCGCACAACCCCTTCGATCACGGCGGAGCGCGCACCGTCCTCGCGCCGCTCGCAGGCCGCGGCGCGCTGCCGCCCAAAGGGTGGACGCTCCGCGCGCTCGACGCGCGGCTCGGCGTCGAAGGGCTCCCGCAGAGCGCCTCGGGCACCGCGACGATCCTCACGGGGACCAACGTCGCCAAGGCGATCGGCGAGCACTTGTTCGCGTTTCCCGACGCGCGCGTGCGGGCGATCATCGACGAGCGATCCATCTTGATGCGCGCTCGCAACGCCGGCGCGACCAGCGCGTACCTCAACGCGTTTACCCACGAGCGCGCGCGAGACAGCGAAGACCGCAGCAAGTCCGTTCACCGCGGCGCGTGCACGTGCGCGGCGATCGCCGGCGGCGGAAAGCTCTACACCCTCGACGACCTCGAGCGCGGCCGCGCAGCGACGTTCGACCTCGTTCACGACGTCATCCGCGGGCTCGGCATCGACGTCCCTCCGCGCTCGATGCTCGACGCGGCGCGCGCAGTGCTCACCGGCGCGCGCGAAGTGCACTTGTCACTGTTCGAACTGTTTCTGACGGACAAAGCTGGCCACGCGCAGGACACAGGATTCGCGCGGCGCGAAGTCGCGCGAACCGAACGTTTTCTCGACGCGTTGACGTCGATCGCCGACCCCGCGACCGACACGATCGTCGTCGTCAGCGACCACGGAAATCTCGACGACCTCTCGACGCGCGGCCACACGATGGCGCCTGTTCCTGCGCTCGCGTGGGGCCGCGGCGCCGCGGCGCTCGTTGAGAACTGGAACAGTCTCGAAGACATTGGAGAAGCTGTCCTCGCGCACGCGCTCAGTCAGTAGCGAAACTAATCCAATTCGCACTCGCGAGTGTCCCGGAGGTCTTTCGAACTTGCATCCGGACACCGTTGTGCGATGCTCTCTCTTGCAGCGGCAAGCTGAGGCGGTCCCCACCCCACCCCCCACGCCACCTTGCCGCTGTTTTACTTTCTCCCCCGCGCTTCGCGACTGTCTCGACAGACGCGGAGCGCGGCGCGGCTCAATCGCCCGCAGCGTCGACGATCGATCCCAATAGATCGCCCACCGAGTCGAGCAGCCCCGTCGCCGCGCCCGACGCGATCACGACGCCCGCCGCTTGAATACCTGTGTTCGCGAGCTGCATGTACTGCTGCTGCTTGTACGCCGCTTCGCGCTGCTGCTTTCGCTGCTCGGCGCCGGCGAACGCCTCGTGGCAGTGCCTGCACGCCGACGCGTCGAGCGGCGAGGCCGCCCCACAAAAGATGCACGAGCGCGCCATCGGCGACCGACAGCGACCGCACGCCATCGAGCCTGCCACGTTCACCGCCGTGCACTTCGGACACTTGGGCCCTGGTGGCGCGCCCGAATACGCGCGGCGACAGTAGTTGCACACCGCGAGGCCTGGGACGATGGGCGCGCCGCAAGTGTCGCAACGGCGTTCGTTCGCTCCGTACACGCGAGCCATGTTGCGGCGAAGGGTACCGCGACCGTGGGCCCGAAGCACTCGATCGTTCGTTCTGCGCCGCGGCTCCGCCTTCTGTTGACGACGAGCGTTCGCAAGGGCCGCCCTGAGGTATCCTCTCGGATCCCTGCGATGCGCACCGTTCGCCTGCTCGCCGCCCTCGCCCCGGTCGTGCTCGCCTGCAACGGCGTGATCCGGGACCCGTCCACGCGCACGCCCCCGACGCGCACCGACGCACGAACGCTCACCGACGCCACAGCCGACACGCCAGGCCCCGTCGCGCCGTTCGAGCCAGGATCCCTGACGTTTCCCAGGCTGACCAACAGCCAGTATCGCAACGCGCTCACGGAGCTGTTCGGCCTCGGGCTCACGATCGAGACCACCGAGGCAGACACCAACCCTTTTCTCTTCACGAACATCGGCGCCTCGCTCGCGACCGTGAGCCAGCGCGGCGTCGAGGGCTGGGAGCGGACGTCCCGCGCGGTCACGCAGACGATCTTCGCAGACCCGACGCGACGGATGGCCCTCGTCGGCTGTACGCCGGACGCCACGGACACCTGCGCGAGGACGTTTCTCCAGCGATTTCTCAGGCGCGCGTGGAGGCGTCCCGCCGAGGCCGAAGAGCTCGACCGCTACGTCGCCCTCGCGCGGTCCACCACCGCGCCCGACGACGTGTGGTCGGGGCTGCGGTACGCGACGGCCGGAGCGCTCCAGTCGCCAAACTTCGTCTATCGCGTCGAGCTCGGCGTCGAAAACGGCGGCCGTCGAAAGTACACCGCGCACGAGATGGCCTCGCGCCTCGCGTTTGCGCTGTGGGACTCGATCCCCGACGAAGAGCTGCTCGCGGCCGCGGACAACAACTCGCTCTCGACCGAAGAGGGCGTGCGCGCGCAAGCCGAACGCATGCTCCGCTCGCCGCGAGCGCGCGCGGGCGTTCGCGCGTTCTTCGTGCAGTACCTCGGGCTCTCTGCGCTCGACCATCTCTCGCGAGACGCCGCGCAGTTTCCGCAGATGACGGTCACGCTCGCTGAGTCCATGCGCAAAGAGGTCGAGCTGCTCGTCGAGGACGTGGTCTTCACGCAGGACGTCGATTTTCGGCAGCTCTTCTCGCAGCGCCAGAGCTTCATCAACCCCGAGCTCGCGCAGCTCTACAACGTCCCGTACCCCGCGGGCGGCGCGGGCTTCGTGCGCGTGGACCTGCCCGAGAGCTCGCAGCGCGGAGGACTGCTCACCACCGCGGGCATCCTCGCGATCACCTCGCACCAGAATTCAACGAGCCCCACCGCGCGCGGCCGCTACGTGAGCGAGCGACTCCGCTGCGAGCCGGTCCCCGACCCGCCGGGAAACGTGCAGTTCGACCTCGGGCAGCCCGACGGCGGAATGCGCCTGACCCTGCGCGAGCGGCTCGAGCGTCACCGCGCGAACCCCGCGTGCAGCGCATGTCACTTGATTACCGACCCATTGGGGCTCGGCTTCGAAAACTTCGACGCCATCGGCGCCCTGCGCACGATGGAAGAGGGCATGGCCATCGACGCCTCCGGCGAGATCAACGGCGAGATGTTCGTCGGGGCCCGAGCGCTCAGCGCGCGGCTCGCGACGGACGCGCGCGTCGCGCGGTGCGTGGTCAAGCAGCTCTATCGCTTCGCGCAGGGCAGGCTCGACGCGCCGGGAGAAACAGCGATGCTCGCGCAGTTGACCACGCGCTTCGAAGAGAACGGCTTTCGATTCAAGCGCCTGCTCGTCGAGCTCTTCGCGAGCGAAGGCTTCCGCTTCGCGGCCCCGCCCTCGAGTTGAGAAAGCGACCCACCCATGGCAACCAAGTCCCTCTCTCGACGAACCATCCTCCGCGGAACGATCGCTGGCTCGATCGCGTCCGTCGCGCTCCCGCCGCTCGAAGCGATGCTCGACTCGCACGGCGAGGCGTACGCGTGCGGGACCGTTCCCAAGCGCTTCGGCGTGTTCTTCTGGGGCAACGGCTACGGCTGGATCGGCCGCGGAAGACCCGACACGTGGACCCCGTCGGGCACGACGATGTGGACGCCGTCCGAGCAGCTCGCGCCGCTCGCGCCGCACGTCGGCAACGTGAGCGTGATCACCGGGCTCGAGCCGAAGACCGCGATTCCCTCGACGCCAGGAGGTCAGGGCGACGGCCACATGCGCGGCGTCGCCAACGCGCTCAGCGCGGATCGCCCGCGGCCCGAGGGCTTCTATCACCCCGATCACATCTTCGCGCTCTCGCGGCCGACGCTCGATCAAGTGATCGCGCGCCACCCGATGTTCTCCGCGATGTGCCCCACGCGCTACCGATCGATCGAAGTGAGCGTGAGCAACAACCGCTTCCACGACTACGGAACGTGGACGTGCATCTCGTACAACGGCCAAGAGTCGCAGAACCTCCCGATCCGCTCGGTCGATCAACTGTTCGCGCAGCTCTTCGGCGTCCCCGTCATGGGCTCTCGTGAAAATTCGGATCGAGCCCTCGTGCTCGACGCCGTCGCGGCCGACGCGCGCGCCCTCCGCGCGAGGCTCGGCGCGAGCGACCGCGCGAGGCTCGAAGCGCACCTCGAGCACATCGGCGAGATCCAACGCAACCTCCGCGCGAGCGCGCCCATGTGCATGGCCCCGGCGCGCCCGATGCGCGCAGGCGGCTTCGACGGATCACCGGGCGACGAGCCCATCGCGGACAAGGTCGAGGCGATGGCCCGCTTGCTCGCGGTCGCGATGCAGTGCGACCTCACGCGGGTCTTCTCGATCATGTTCACAGGGCCCGGGTCGCAGACGGTGTTTCGCGCGGTCGGAGCGCCCTCGGGCCTCCATCAACTCTGCCACGAAAATCGCTGGGACATCGCGAAGAGCGCCACGATCTACACGATGCAAGCGCTCGCCAGGGTGCTCAACGTCTTCGCGACGACGATGGACGTCGGCGGACGATCGCTGCTCGACAACATGGTGATGCTCGCCACGAGCGAGTTCAGCGCGGGCGATCAGCACGAGGTCAACGAGTTTCCCGTGCTCTTGTGCGGAAAGGGCGGCGGCGCGCTCCGCGGCGGCGTTCACTATCGCCAACCCGCGGGAAACCTCGCGCGCGCGCACCTCACGATCCTCCGCGCGCTCGGGCTTCCGTACACCGAGTACGGCTTCAACGGCGCCGAGACCAACCAGCCCATCGCCGAGGTCCTCGCTTGAAGGCGCGGTCGACGAGCGCGATCATTTGCTGCATTTTGTCCGTCGCCTCGAATTCGTGTGTTCCAACAGAAGAGACGCCCACCGACGCGCGCCGCGCCGACGCGGTCTCCGAGCCCTCGGAGCGCGGCGACACAGGCCCCCGCTCCGACGGCGGTGACGGCGCGGTGATCAACCCGTTCGACGCGCGGCGCGAGTGCGAGAGCAACGCCGAGTGCGCGGGGCAACCGACGGTCCCTGTGTGCGACCCGGTTCGCGGCCGCTGCGTCGCGTGCACGCCGTCCATGGACCGCTGCGATCCCGCGGATCACTGCGACCCCGCGACGTTTCGCTGCGCGCCCGGCTGCCGCGCGGACGAGGGGTGCGCTGGCGCGACGCCCCGGTGCGACACGGCCCTGCGTCGCTGCGTCGAGTGCACGCGCACCGACCAGTGCCCGGGAGGCGCGAGCTGCGCGGGCGGCCGCTGCATGATGGTCTCGTGCCCGATGGGCCGCGCGGACTGCAATCGCAACGCGGCGGACGGGTGCGAAGCGGACCTCGCGACGGACCCGATGAATTGTGGTGCGTGCGCCACCATGCCCGCAGAGCAGTGCAACACGCGCGACGACAACTGCAACGGCCGCTGCGACGACGTCGGCGGGTGCCGCATCGGCGTCCATCGCTCGTCGGGCGTCGAGCACTTCTACACGACCAATCGCATGGAGGCCGGCTGCTGCGGATTCACGGTCGAGTCCGAGAATTTCTTCTACCTCTACGGCGCGATGGTCCCAGGAACAGCGCCGCTCTACCGCTGCTACAGCCCGTCGCAAGGTCGCCATTTGCTCACGCCCGACGCGGCGTGCGAAGGCTTCAACCGCGAGGGGATCATCGGCTACATCGGGACGAGCTCCGCGTGCGGAGCCACGCCGCTCTACCGCCTCCACAACCCGACCAACCGCGACAACTTCTACACGACGAGCGCCGCCGAACGTGACAACGCCGTGATGATGTACGGCTACCAAGCGCGCGAGCTCGCGGGCTACGTGTGGACGACGCCGCAGGGGTAGCAGGGCCCCTCCCCCCCACGCGTCACGCGTCGAACGCCTGCGCTTGAATCACGCCGTCGTCGGGCAGCTGCGGCTGCTGCTTCGGCACAGGAACGGGCCCGATGTGCAGCATCGCTCCTTCGAACGCGAGCGACGGGAGGCCCTCGAACTCGACCTCGACGCGCACCGCGGGGTCGCTTCCCGGGAGCGTGAAGCTCTGGACCGTGGACAGACGAATGTCCTTCGCCGCGGTTTGCATGCGCCACCCGACGCGCAATTGCGGCGGCTTCGCGAAGGGCCACTGCGCCTCGAAGAGTCGGTCGACCGTGATGCCCAACGGAGGCTCACCCGGCGTGTGAAACACGAGCACGACGCGCACGCCGCCGGGCCACTGCGGCTCGACCCACAGGTCGACCGGGGCGCCTCGCGCGCGCTCCATCCTCGCCGTCACTTCGATGGGAACGTTCTGCATCGCACGTTTTTTCTAGCAGCTCCGCTGTCGATCGCGCTGCTCCCCTCCCGCTGGCAGCGTTCGCCGGCGAAGACCGTCAGCGACCGCTGTCTCGTCGCGGCGCCGGACGCGCTCCACCGTCGCGCGCGGCGGGCGCGGGCGTACGGCGGCGACCTGCGTCGACGCTCGCCTCGGGCGCAGCGTCCATCACCGGCGGAGGCGTGACATCGACGACGACGACGTCGGGCTCGGACGGAGGCGGAGGCTCCGTCGCGCCCGTGGATTCGCCGCTGCCCGCGCCCTCGGTGCTCGCCGCGGCCGAGCCCGGCACAGGGTCTCCCTGCGGCGGATGGTTCGACAGGGTGTTGAGCAGCTCGTTCGAGTACGGGCCTTGTTGCTGTTCAGTCTGGCTTCCGCTGCACGCGCTCGCCGTCACGACGAGGCTTACGAGCACGACGCACTTCTTGATCCAGTGATGCGCGATCATTGATCCCGAGCTCCACGCTTGTTCGTGCGCTGCGTGCAACACGCAGCGAAGAGGGAGGGCGACCCTACCGCAACCCGGAAGCAAATGGCGTCGGCAAATCGGCGCCCGGCAAACTTGCCCGCAATCCGGCGCCCCTGCCGCTCAGCTCTCGGGGACGAGCACGTGGATGTCGTACGGAACGGTCGCGATCGGGTTTTGAAAATTGGGCACGCGCGCCGCGCAGAGCGCGCGCCCGACGCACACGCCCGTGTCGCGATCCATTCGAACGCCGGGAAATCGCACGTACATCGCGCTTCCGTCGTTGGAGAACTGCACGCGCACCGAGAGCTTTCCGTCCGCGCGCGTGGGGGGATTGCAGCGGATCACGTTGCGCTCGACCGCGACGAACGCCCGCACGATCCCGGCGTTTTCGGGCTCGCGCGGGCACTGCGGGCAGCGCGTGAGCGCCCGCGTCTCGCCTGCGCCGCACTGGACCGCGCCCTCGGCTTCGATCCACTCGACGCGAACGCCCGCCGCGCCGCCGCTCCCGCCCACGACCGGTGAGCCCATCTCGTACGTGCCGCCCGTCGCAGCGGCGGTCTGCCCGTTGTTCGACGCGACGGTCGCCGTCGGCGCCGCGCCCGTCGCCGCAGCGCCGTCGTTCGACGCCCCAACCGCCGCGGTCGTTGCCGCGGTCGCGCTGGTGTCTTCAGCGCGCGGTCGACGCCTGCGCCGCCGTCTCGGACGCGGAGCTTCGCCGCCGCTGCTCGCCATGTCCGCGCTGGTGACCGTCGCTTCGCCGCCGCAGCCAGCGCTCGCGATCGACTCGATCAGCACCGCGCACCACAGCGCGCGCAGCCCACCACGACCTCTGCGCGACACACCTACACGGGAACCTATCTCTTCACCGACCTTCATTCTCTCTCTCGAGCTTGCCACACAAGATGGAGAGAAGCCGACGCGCGCTCGCACCTGGAGTACACTCGCGAAACGCTGCCCCGCGTGTGCGCGGCGCATGACACATCAACACCTCTGTTGGGAGGTCGCATTCACCCCATGCTTCGACGATCGACTCTTTCGAAGGTCTCGACCCTCTCGATGATCGCGATGGTTCCGCTCATCGCGTCGTGCACAGAGACAGAAGCGCCTCGGCAAGACACGGGTGTGCGCGTCGACGCGCGCGGAGACACGAGCACCGACGCTCCCTCGGTCGACGCGGGGACGGACGCGGGTCTCGTGGATGTTCCCGCGGTGGACGCGCGCTCGTGCATGCGCGACGACGACTGTACCGCGCCGGACCTTTGCACCAACGCGCAGCGCTGCATGGGCAACCGGTGCGTGGTCGTTGGAGGCGTTCCCTCGTGCGACGACAGCGTCTCGTGCACCGATGATCGCTGCGATCCCATGGCGGGCCGCTGCACGCACGTCCCCAACGACATGCGCTGCCCGAGCGGACAGTTCTGCGTCGAAGGCTCGGGGTGCCTCTCCGAGGTCCCGTGCGAAGTCGGCGACACGACGTGCCAGCGACTCAACAGCAACTCGTGCATGGGAACGTGGTCTTGCGACGCCGCTCGCCGCCGCTGCATCCGCAGCGCGCCCCCCTCGTGCGACGACATGAACCCGTGCACGACGGACACGTGCATGCCCTCGGGCTCGACGTATCTGTGCGGCAACGAGCCGATGCACGACTTCATGACCAACCCGATGCACTGCGGCGGGTGCATGATGGCGTGCCCGTCCCGTCCCAACGCGGACACAACGTGTATGGCAGGCGAGTGCCGCTGGGCATGCCAGATGGGTTCCGTGGACTCCAACGGCGATCTCAACGCGCCGCGCGCAGCGATGTCCAACGGCTGCGAGTGCCGCAGCGACGGGATGCCCGATGTGCCGGACCTGATGTTCCGCGACAACAACTGCGACGGGCTCGACGGTGATGCGGCCTCCGCCATCTTCGTGAGCGCGACTGGCAACGACAGCAACCCCGGCACGATGGCGCAGCCGAAGCGCACGATCCAAGCGGGAATCACGGCGGCCGCGGGCAGCACACCCGTGCGCGCCGTGTACGTCGCCGCGGGCACGTACACGGGGCAAGTGACGCTCGCCAACGGAGTGAGCATCTACGGCGGCTACGACTCGTCGACCACACCGTGGGGTCGCGGGATGATGAACACGACGACGCTCGACAGCGGCAACACCACTGCGATCGTCGGCTCGAGCATCGCGATGCCGCTCACCGTGCAGCTGCTGACCGTTCGCGCGGCAAACGCCACGACCACCGGCACAAGCAGCTACGGCGTGCGGTTGGCGAACTGCACGGGACGCGTGACCATCGAAGGAAGCTCGATCATCGCGGGCGCCGGCGCGGCAGGCTTCGACGGCTCGAATGGCGCCAACGGCGGATCAGGCAGCCCTGGTGGCTCTGGCGGGAACGGCCGCAGCAACAGCAGCGGTGGTGGCGAGCCGGGTGGCGCTGGCGGGTCGCCCTGTGCGCCGGGCGGTGGTGGCGGTGGCGGTGGCTTCGGTTCCAATGGAGGCTCGTCCGGTGGTGGAGGACAGTTGATGCCGGGCAACGGTGGCGGTGGAGGCGCGGGCGGACGAGGTGGTTCGTCGTCTGCGTTCGGTTGCAGCACCGGCTCGGGCGGAACAACGGGTTCTCCTGGACGTACCGGCGCTCCCGGCACCAATGGAACGCCCAGCACCTCGAACGGCACCTTCGGCGTCGCTGGCTACACAGCGCCCATTTCCACAAACGGTTCGCCCGGTGAACACGGTGGTGGCGGCGGCGGCGGTGGTGGCGGTGGCGGCGGCGCTGCAGCGACCATCACGGGCTGCTTGGCAGACCGCGGCGGCGGCGGCGGCGGCGGTGGCGGCGGTGGCTGCGCAGGAGCTGCTGGCACCGGTGGCGGCGGCGGCGGCAGCTCGTTCGCGATCTACAGCACCAACTCTGTGCTGCAAGTCACGAGCACTGCGCTGAGCACGGGCATCGGAGGGCGCGGCGGCAACGGCGGCAACGGCGGAGACGGTGGCTCTGGCGCCGCGGGTGGAAACGGCGGCGGCGCTGGTGACGACGGTCAGCCCGGCGGTCGCGGAGGCAACGGATCGAACGGTGGAGACGGCGGGTCCGGCGCTGGCGGACGAGGCGGCCACACGTTCTGCATCCTGTACACGGGCACAGCGCCCTCCACGAACGCCATGACATGCATGCGCGGACCCGCTGGCGCTGGCGGCGCCGGTGGACGCTCGGCCGGTGGCACTGCTGCCGCGTCGGGACTCCCCGGTCTGAGCGAAGACGTTCGCCCAGGCACCTGAGTCGCATCCATCGCGCTCGCGAACTCGTAACTGGAGGGGGACTCAGGCTTCGCGTCGCGACTTCGACATCGCTTCGCGTGGCGCCTCACTGTGCCGACAAAACGCGTACCCACAACCGCGATGCCGGGCGTTGTGCGCGAATCGACGATTCGATCTCCGTCGATGTTCCATAGACAATAGCGACGCGGTTCGGCGCCATCTCCACAGCGCGAATGGCAGCAAAATCCGCGATGCCGTCCCCGCTCACGTCACCGAGCACAGCAAAGTCCACCGTCTCGCTGACAAACGGACTGCCGAGCGACGAGAGCACCGGCGACGGCATGGATTGAATTCCACTGGCACTGCCACGAAAGAGCCGGAGGTTCAGCTCGTCTGTCGTCCCCGACGACACTTGCACACGCGCGACGAGGTCATCGAATCCATCGCGATTCACGTCGGCCACGTTACCGCCGATCCCGAGTCCAGACTCGTAGCGTTCGAAGGGTCGCGCCGCAGAAGCAGTGCCTCGAATCGTAGCGCTCGGCATCGTTCCAGGTCCCGAGGGCCCGCCGTTCATCACGTCGATCCGCGATACGCCAGTGTCGTCTCCCTTCAGGAAGATGTTGTTCAACCAAACATCCGCGTAGCCATCGTTGTTGAAGTCAGCGCCGCCGCCACCGACGCCAAAGGTGGTCGTCGCGTCGCCGTCGGTCCACGTTCGCGTCGGCATCGATTGCAGGCCGCGTGCGCTGCCGAGGTAGAGAAACGCATTTGCGGGAGATCTCGTCGCAGACGCGCTCCCAGAATCCGCGATGACGAGATCGGCGATGTTGTCGCCATTCACGTCGCCGACAGCGTGCAAGCCCCAACCGAATCCACGACGAGCTTCTCCGCGTTGCACCAGCTGCACGCGACTGCGAGAGAGACCGTCGGCAGCACCGAAGTAGATCGCCACCTGCCCCGCGACCGTTGCTCCTCCGGGCGCGGCTCCGATTGCGCTGACGGCGACGTCGCCGAAGCCGTCCGCGTTGACGTCACCGATCCCGACGACCGACGTACCGAGCAGATCAGCAGCCCCCGAACCATTCACAGAAAAGTGCTCTCGTAGCACAGCGTCTCGCGCTCCGAGATACACGTGAAACGCGCCTCGAAACTCCGGCTCTGCGCCATCGAAGAAGGGCTCTCCGATCACGACGTCTGCCAAGCCATCGCCGTTTACGTCAGTCGTCGCGAGCGATGATCCGAACCCCGAGCTGCGCGTACGCGCGGTGATTGTTTGGCTCGGTCGATCGAGATCGACGCCGACTCCAGGAGCCGCAGGCGCGACGATGCAACGCCAATTCGCGCACGTTCCAGCATCGCAGCTCGCCCCTTCATCTGCTTGGCACGCGACCACATCCCCCAGTCCATCCCCGTTCACATCGGGGACACTCCCCCAGCTCGATTGCACGCCGCCCGCGGCGCTCCTTGCGGGAACCCACATCCACCACGTGGGGCTCGTTCGCACGCTCCGCGCTCCGCCCACGACGCCGCGCACGCGCCAGAACGCCACGCCGCTCGGCAGCTCGCTCGGCGGCATCCACTCGTTGCTCGCGTCGCCTTCGGCCAACAGCCGCGCGCACAATCGATCCGCGCACACTTCGACGTGCGCGCTCGTGACGCCCGCAGGGAGCACCCACTTCAACCGCGGCGTCCGCGACGTCACCCGCGCGGTGCTCAACGGCGCGATCGCGCGAGGCACCTTCACGTCGCACTCACCGCCCACCATTTCGCGGCCCGGTCCGCACGGATCCGCGTCGCCCGCGGTCGCGTCCGCGTCGCTCTCGCTCGCGTCCACGACGTCCCCTGCGTCGCTCGCGTCCGTGGGCCCGGCTTCGCGCGCATCTGCAGCGACGCCGCCCTCGCGAATCATCCCGCTGTCCTGATCGAAGCAGTCCCTCGAGATCGGGGCCTCCGGCGTTCCACAATTGGGAACGCACCCGCGCGCCCTCGGGTCGAGCGTCTCGTTCGGCATGCACAACGGCGCGCGATTGCACGCCGTCGCGCTCGTCGCGACCGCGATCGCCCCCACACACGCCCACAAAATCAAGCCTCGCACGCGTCCTGCGCCCGACACACTTCGCTCGCTCATCGCAACCCTTCTCAGCTCTCTACGTCACTTCACCGCGCGACGCGAGCGGCCGTATCGAACCCCACGCGACCGGGTTGCGAGCGCGACGGATTTTCCTCCACCGTCTGCAACCCTCTCGAACAGCACCGCCAACGTCCCCTGCCAACCCGCGTTGCGAGTGACGTCGCGGCGCGTTCTTGGCCTACACTCACGCACAGCAGACCCAGGAGGGTCAGCCCCTTCCAAATCGATCATCTCCCAGCCAGCAATCAAGCTTCCAAGCTTCTGAATCGCTCACGCATGCCTCGATTCGAAGCTTCGCGCCTTCGAAACCGCTCACGCGAGCGAGCGAAACAAGGCGGGCAGCTTCGAAACCGCTCACGCCATCTCGAGGGTGAAGCTTCGCAGCTTCGAAACCGCTCACACGAGCGGTGAGGCAAGGCTGGCAGCTTCCTAAATCGCTCACACACCGCGAGAATCAGGTTCCAGCCCCTCGAAACCGCTCACTTCAGCGCGGTTCGCGCCATCTCCACCGCGCCCACCACCTGGCGCAACACGCACAGACGCGTCGCCTGCAAAGGGTAGCGGGGACGGAGCCCTCTCGTTCATGCGGCAGCAAGTGGCTGCGCGGCAGCAAGCACTCGACATTCATGGGCTGTCCCCCAACTGAAGTTGGGGGCAGCGAGGCCAAGGCTGTACGCCGCAAGCGGCGCACACAGATTCGAGATAGCGAGACCGCGAGAAGGCACAACGGACAGCAAAAATGCTGTACCCAGTGCGATGGCTTCTGATTGTGAAGTGCGCCGGTAGCGGCGCACGGATCGACTCTCGCTGCCCCCAACTGAAGGTGGGGGACAGCCGCTGAGCATGATGGAGTTT
>JAEUKI010000048.1 GCA_016793325.1 Myxococcales bacterium
CCGAGTTGATTGGCCGCGTGGCCAACTTCGAGCACACCGCGAGAAAGGATCCCGAACGCCTCCGCGAACGCCTCGGTCTCCCGATGAAGCTCGACCCGGCTGTGGAAAAACTACGATGCCCGTCGCGGTAGTGGTTTAGAAGTTACTTGGAATCGCGCCCAGCATTCCACGCATCCATAGCTCGGACAACTTGAATTTCGGCCCACCGTCTGGTGACTCGGGCTTCACCTTCACGCGGCGCACCGCGGTGTGCCCGTCATCGTTGCGAGCGACGACGAAGAGCCGCTGCTCGTCGTCGTGGAGGTTGAGTCCGTCGAGCGCCGCTGGGTTGTGCGTCGTGACGAGCGCTTGTCGTTCACCGGCCTTCGCGAGCTCGGCGAGCGTCTTGACGAGGTGGCGGAGCAAGTGAGGGTTGAGCGCCGTCTCGATGTTGTCGATCGCGAAGAGCTTCGGCGTCTCGGGCGCGCAGAACAACACCAGATAGAACAACAAATGGAGGATCCCCTCGTTCGCGTTCTCCGCGGAGAACAGCTTGTTCTCCGTGGAGAGAAAGCGATCGACGAAGTAGAGATCCGAGCGACTGCGCCCGGGCTTTTGTCCTTCGAGCTTGCGACGACCGTCTCGATCCACGTCGAAGCCATCGAACCACTGCACGACGCGCGCGTGCTCTGCAATCGTTGCCCGCACGTCCTCTGGCAGCTGCGCGATCGCGACGTCGAGCCCTTCTCCGTACAACCCCAACGGCTCTCGATGGCTCTCGACCTGCAGCCCTCGCAACGCGAGCGTGTCGGCGCAGTAGATGCCGTACTGTTCGATCAATCGATGCAGCGACACGTTGACTTCGAGATCGCTAAGTAGCTCGGGCGACCTCTTCAGCAGCTCGTGTCTGATGTTTCCAACCGGCTCGATAGATTCGTCGCGGCTACGCAGACTCTCGAGAAGTGCAAGCAGACCGGCTCTTTCTCCGTCCGTTGCGTCCCCGAGTTTCTGCTCGACGATATTCTCCAACCTGAGAGTGCTCGACTCGCGCCACCGCCCCTGGTCGAACACAAGACTCCACGAAACCCTGGTCTTTCCCTGCCAGATGACACTCAAGTCGACGGCGGGCGACGGCGGAGTGTCCGAGAATGCTCCGACCGTCATGCTCGGACGCGCAACGCGCACTCCTCGCATGACGAGATCTTCGTTCGTCAAACGCCCCGCGGTTGCTCCAGCGAGCATCGCGAGCGCCTCGAGGATGTTCGTCTTGCCTGCACCGTTCTCGCCGATGAAGACATTGAACCGCCCGAGCTCCAGCGAGACGTCGACGATGGACTTGTAGTTCTTGATCGAGACATTCGTGAGCATCGACGCGAATAGAGTGCGACGACGCCCGCCCCCCTGTCGAGCCGCTGCTACTTCTCGAGCCCCGCCAGCGCGGCGGCGAGGTCGTTTGGCAACGGGGACTTCACCGTCGTCACTTTGCCGTCCTTGGGATGCGGAAACACGACTTCGCTCGCGTGCAAGAAGTGTCGCTCGAGTCGGATGTGCTCACCCGCGGGCGGGCCCTTGTAGAGCGTGTCTGCGTATAGAGGGTGCCCCACGGTCGCGAGGTGCACGCGCACTTGATGGCGAAACGCCGTCTCGACTTCGACTTCGACCAGTGAATACACAGCGTCGCGCGTCTTGATCGACCGCAGCGGCTTGTAGCGCGTGTGCGCTTCGAACGTCCTCGTGCCCGCGCGCAGTCGAACGTGCGGCGTCACCGCCTCGACGCGTCGAGGGTCCTTGCGGTGAGGAACGAGCGGGTAGTCCACGCGGCCCTCGGCGGGAACCGTTCCTTCGACGAGCGCGACGTAGCGCTTGTAGAGCTTCTTGTCGCGCGACGCGTTGCGAAGCGCGTCGAACGAGCGCTGGTTGCGCGCCACGACGAGCACGCCCGAGGTGTCCGTATCGAGCCTGTGAAGGAGCCCCGGCTCCCTCCGCGCGAAGCCCACGCCGGCGGTCTCGGGATACTTCGCGATGACCGCGTTGGCGATCGTCCCCGTCTCGCTCGGCTCGAGCGGATGGGTCGCGACGCCCGCGGGCTTGTCGATCACGATCACGTCCGCGTCTTCGTGCAACACCACGAGCACGAGCGAGCTGTCCGCGATGGGGTCGAAGTCGCGCGGCGGCGGAGGCGCGAGGAGCTCGACGGACTGACCCGCGGTCACCGCATCGCCTTTGCGGGCGCGACGACCGTCGAGCTTCACTTGCCCGCGCTCGATCATCGCCTTCACGCGCGCCCGCGAGAGCTCGGGAACGCTGTCCACGAGAAACTTGTCGAGCCGCGCGCCCGCGTGCTCGTCGCCCACAGTGAGCACTTGGAAAGGCGCGTTCGGCAGGCTCGGGCGTTCGGGCTGGTCGCTATCGGTGTCCGTCACAATGGCGAGCGTCATACTCGCGGGGACGGGGGCGCGTCGAGCCCGGCAAGCAGACGATCGACCGCGGCGAGCGCCGAAGCGAGCTCGTGTCGCGACCGTCGATAGGTCTCGGGGCCGACGTCACCGGCGGCGTGATCTCGCGCGAGGTCGCGGATTTTCTGCACGATTCGCTCGCGCTCGCCGCGGAGGTCTTCGTCGCGGCGCTCCTTGCGCTGCGCGTCTCGGACCTTTCGCGTGCTCTTTGCGCGACGAACGCCCGCGCCCACCGAGCCGAGCGCGATGACCACGGCCATCGCCGCGGTGACGTCGCGCTCTGCGCCGTGTGTCTTCGGGATATTTCGCAGGCGAATCCGAAAGCCATCGATGTTTCGATCGCTGCGCGACTCGCGCTGGCGGCCAGTAATCAAGATCCGTTGGCCGTTGGCGCTGCGCTCTTCGGCCGGGGGCATCCCCTCGACCTCGAGGGTCATCCCGGCCGGCGCCTGGGTCACGATCGTCGCAGCGAGCACCGAGAGCTCGGGAAAACGCAGGTCGATCGGCACGTCGCTCCCGTCGAATTTGACCCGCGACTGCCACACGAGCCGCACGGGGTTGCGCGGGTCCGTCGGAGCGATGCTCCCCGTCACGCGCACGCGTCCGTCGCGCTCTTCGGCGCGAAGGTCCGTCATGCCCATGCCCTGCTCGTCCGTTCGAAACGCGCTCGCGCCCGGCGGGAGCGTAAATTCGAGCGGCTGCGAAGGGACAAACGTGTACGGCCTCGGGTCTCCATCGAGCCCGAGCGTCGAGATGTTCACGAGGTTGAAGCGCTGCACGAGCACGATGCGATCGTCTTGAAAGCCGATCTCTGCGCGCGCCTCGGTCACGAGGATCGCGCCCGGTTCGTTGCGCACATCGAGGCGGACGAGCTGCACTTGGTAGCCGTGATCCATCGGCAGTTGAAACGGATCGGCCGCGAATTTGGCCCCGAGGTTCTCGGTGCTCACGCGGTACGCCACGCGCGATCCGCGCTCGAGACCGTCGAAGCGCGCCAAGCCGTCTGCGCCCGTTCGGCGCTCGACCGGCTCGCCGCGCTCGCCGTCGCGCATGGATCCCACGCGCACGACACAATCGGGGACCACCTGACCGCGGGCGTCGAGCACGCGGACGAGGATCGTTCCGGCAGGGAGCTCGATCGCTTCGGAGGCGAACCCTTGCGGGACCTGCGCGCGACGAATCCGCGCGGTCATCGGGTCTTCGTTCTGCGCGTTCGCGCCGCCGTCGCCCTCGGTCGCGCTCGCGCCGCCGTCCCCCGAGGGCGCGCCGCCGTCACTCGCGAGCGCGCCGCCGTTGTTCGCCGCGCTCGCGTCGGGCGTCACGATGACACCGCCAGCGTCCGCGGAGGCGTCTTGCGCCGACGCGCCGTGCGGCGCCGCCACGAGCGCGAGCAAGAGCGCGCCGAGGGCCCGCTCGAAAATACGCACACGAATTCTCACGACGCTGCGCCTTCCATCTTCTCGCCGCACTTCTTGCAGAAGCGCGCGTCGGCGTCGTTGATGGTCTCGCAGGACTTGCACGCGTTGGCGCGGACCACCGGGGCGGCCTCGGGGGACTCTTGGAGCTCCTCGCGCTTGGCGGGCGCGCTCTCGTCGCGCGCGGCGGGCTCTTCGACGGGCTTCGCGGCGGTGGCCTCAACGGGCTTGTCCTTCGCGTACTCCGCGGCGATTTTGTCGAACTCGGCCTCGGCGCGCTCGAGGTTGTCGCCGAGCAGCTCGTCGAGCGCCTGCATGACGGCGCGCGCTTCGCTGCGATAGCGCGCCTCGAGCTCGCGAAAGTCCTCGTCCGAGAGCTTCCCGAGCGAGTGCTCTTCGCGCACGTCGCGCAGCGCTCGAACGGCGGCGCGCTTGCGCTCTTCGAGCTCGGACTGCGCGCGAATGCGGTGGTCGAGGTCGTTGTCGTCTCCGTGCGACTCGGGGTCGAGCGCCGAGCGAAGCGCCTCCCAGAAGAGCAGGATCGCTCCGGACAGCGCGCAAAACGCCAGCCACAAGAGGACAGCCGGCCAGCCGAAACGCAGCCGAACGACGGTCGTGCCGAGCGCTACGACGAGCAGCGCGATGTAGGGGAGGTTCTTCGCGATGAGCTCATCGCGGGGGGTTTCAGTCGTCGAGGTCACGGAGTTCCTCGTCTACGCGGCGGTCGTACTCGGCGGTGCGAGCGATGTTGGACTCTTGGGTTGCTGGAGATTGGTTCGCGACGCTGCCTGGGTGATCGCTCCCGTCTGCGCCGCGCGAGCCGCGCGCGCGCCACTTGCGCACGAGGTACACGCCCGCGCCCGCGCCGACGACGATGGCCGCGATGGGGCCTCGATAGATCCACTGGTTTCTCCCCTCGTCCGGGGGAACGCTGAGCGACGCTGCCCCGTACCGCCGCACGTACGCCGCGACGATCTCGTCCGCGCTCTCGCCGCGCTCGAGCTTCTCGCGCATGTCCTGCCTCGTGTGCGCGGCCTCGTCGCACGTGCACGTCGCGAGCGGCAACCGCGCGCAGCCGCCGCACATGCACAGCAGTCGATCGAACACCTTGCGCTCTCGCGGGCTCATCTGCTCGCTCGCGCCTGCGACGGGCGGAGGACTCGAATGTGTGTGCCCCTGCGCGTTGGCGCTCGATGGCCAGAGCAACGCAGAGGCCGCGCCGAGCGCGAAGACGATCGCCGCTGCGCTGCTCGAGCGGGCGGCGGTCGCCGCGACGGGGGCGCTCGTCACGTCGTCGGAGTCGCGGGGCTTTCCTGCTTTGTTGCGATCGCGCGCGGCGTCGGCGACGACGCTCGCCTCGGGCCAGAGCCCGATGGCTGTGCCGATGATCAAAATGATCGCGCCGATCCAGATCCAGAGGACGAGCGGCGTGACGAAGGCCTTCAAGTGCGCGACGCGCGTCGTGGGGCTCACCGACGCCATGACCGTGTAGAGGTCCTCGCGAGGCGTCGAGACGATGGACACTTCGCTCGTCGGCATGTCGGGGTGCGTGTTGAACACGAATTTCGCCGGCGCGACGCGGCGCCACTCCGAGCCGTTCACGAGCACCGTCAGCCGCGTGTACACCTCGCGGCGCGAGGGCTCGCGGCGGCTCTCGACGCCGTCGTAGCGAATCGTGTAGCGGCCGAGCGCGAACGTCTGTCCCGGCGCGACGGTCGCTTCGGTCTCGCTCTTGTAGAAGCTCCCGATGAAGCCGAAGAACATCAGGACGATCCCGATGTGAACGATGTAGCCGCCGTAGCGACGGCGGTTCTTCGCGACGATCTGCACGAACGCCGTGATCGCAGCCTCGTCCTTGCTTCGCGCGCGGGCGCGGGTCCCTTGGACGAACTCTTGGACGAGCGCGACGAGGTTGAACGCGATGAGCCCGATTCCGACCGCTGGCAGGTGGCCGTTGAGCCACGCGACCGAGCGGCCCACGGTGCTCGGGTAGATCGGGTCGACCGCGACGACGGCGGGCATTCCGACGGAGTTTCCGAAGGCGACGTGCGCGACCGTCGCCGTGACGAGGGCCACGCTCGGCCACTTGAACGCCTCGCGGATCTGCTTGGGCGAGCCCTTTCGCCACGGGGTGAGCGTCCCGACCCCCATGAGGGCCATCAAGAGAAGCCCCGGGATGAAGAGCCAGAAGTTGTAGAACGCCGCGCCGACGGTGAGGCGCTCGCGCGAGAGCCACTCGGAGATCTTCGGCCACGTCGTGGCCACGACGATGAAGGTGCAGATCCCGAGGAGCATCCAGTTGTTCGCGACGAACGCGGCCTCGCGGGACAAGAGCGCGTCGATGGTCGTGGGGCGTCGCAGCGCGTTCCATCGGTAGATGATCAGGCCGACGGACACGACGATCACGAGGGCCATGAAGTACAGGAAGTACACGCCGATCTCGGACTGCGCGAAGGAGTGGATGCTCGCGATGAGCCCCGACCGCGTGAGAAATGTCCCGAAGATCGTGAGGAGGAACGTCGTGATGATCAGCGACACGTTCCACACTTTGAGCGTCCCGCGGCGCTCTTGGATCATGATCGAGTGCAGAAACGCCGTGGCCGTGAACCACGGGATGCACGCGGCGTTTTCGACGGGATCCCACGCCCAGAACCCGCCCCAGCCGAGCTCTTCGTAGGCCCAGAGCATCCCGAGCACGTTTCCGATCGAGAGAAAGAGCCACGCGAAGAGCGCCCATTTGCGCACGGCGTAGAGCCACGCTTCATCGAGTCGGCCCGAGACGAGCGCGCCGATCGCGAACGCAAACGGCACCGCGCACCCGACGAACCCGATGTAGAGCGACGGCGGGTGGATCGCCATATAGAAGTTGCGAAGCGAGGGGTTGAGCCCTTCTCCGTCGGGCGGGGCTCCAGCGACGTTGACCGCGAACGGATTCGCGGCGAACGCCATGAGCACGCCGAAGAACATGATCACCACCATGAGCGTCGCGATCACGTACGGCGCGAGCTCTCGATATCGTGTGCGCAGCCACAGCGTGCACGCGCCCGTGTAGAGCGAGAGCAAGAAGGTCCACCACAAGAGCGAGCCGTCCTGTCCGCCCCACAGCGCGGTGAGCAGATAGACCCCCTCCATGGATCGGTCGCTGTATCGCATCACGTATCGGATGCGAAAATCGTGGGAGACAAACGCGTAGGCGAGCAGAAGGACGTCGAAGACGACCAGCGCGCACGTCGCGAGCGACGCCATCCGCGCAGCGCGCAGATAGCGGTCGGACACGCGCGTGGGCTCTGTCGCGGCGAGCACGCTGAGCGCAAAGGTCACTGCGGCGCTCAGCAAGATCGCGTAGATCGTCCACGTGCCCAGCGCCGGAACGCCGGCGTTGATGGCGAGCGAGTTCATGCTTGTGGCCGCAGGGTAGCGCGAGCGCGACCGCGCGTCGCACGACAGAACTGCGCCCTCGTCGCTTCTTGCACGACGAGGTCCCCCCGGCTTTTTCGATCACTCCCCGCGAAATCCCCCGCGCGAGCGACGGTTCAGACGAACGCGCCCGATCCGTGCTCGACCACCTTCTTGCGGTCGTACCAGGGGCGCGTCCCGCGGACCGTCGCGTAGTAGATCGTCGCGAGAATCAGCGACAAGAGTCCCGACACGAGCACCGAGGCCACCGTCACGCCGGGCTTGCTGCCGATTTGAGCGATGCGCGAGCTCGCAGGCGAGACCGTGAACATCACGCGTCGGCCGGGCTCGGTTTCATCGGCGGTAAACGCGGTGCGAGAGACCTCGTCGGTCACGGACACGCGATGGCCCGAGACGTTTTCGTACTGCGCGCGCAGGTGATAGCTGTAGTAGCCGCCGTTCTTCGTGCGGTGATACTGCTGGGTGCGCTCGACGACCGTCGCTTCGACGTTGGTGCCCGTCCACGCGAGGATGTGGAAGCTGCCGAACGCGATCCCGTTGATGAGCACGAACGCGAGCGCCGTGAGCAGCGCCCAGTTTCCGTGAAAGCCCTCGCGACGGACGTGACGCTCGGTGGGAGCCTCGGTCGACACGAGCATCGCGCGCCCCTTGGACGAGCGAACGACGAGCGATTTGCCCTTGGCGCCGCGGTAGCCGCCGTCGACCTGCGCGCGCGGGTCGTAGCCCTCGACGAGCGAGCCGATCACGTACACTTGGTCGCCCTTGCGCACTTCTGCGGTGCGAACGCGCTGGTTGAACTCGACGCGACGCGCGCCGTCGAGCGCGTCGACGACGAACACGCGCTGATCGGGCTCGACGCGGACCGCGCGTCCGTCTTCGAGGCGCAGGTAGAACGCTCGCGCGTCGACGCGGCGCGCGGTCTCGGTCCAGGTGTGCGCAGGGCCGTTCTTGGTCTGGTAGTTCTGCCCGACTTGGAGCAGCTCGACCGCGACCGCGCGACCGTCGGGGTCGTCGGTCTCGATCGTTCCACGAAGGACGCACTCACCGGGGGCGAGCGGGCCGGTCTTGCCTTCGATCGCCTGACGCAGGGCCGCGGCGCGACGACGCGCGCGCCACTCGCCGAAGACCGCTGTGAAGAACAGCCCTCCGAGCAGCAAGAACCCGACGATCGCGACGCCGACCCAGCTCTGGTCGTAATCGAATCGACTGAACGAAGCGTGCTGCGCGAGGAGGGAGAGCAGCGACGACGAGACGGAGGCAGTTTGCATGGCGGGGATCACCTTGCTTCGACTTGGGGTGCGCTGCAGACGGCTCGGACACGAGAAAGTTCCATCCCTGCAGCGCGGTTACGTCCGAAGTCGATTGCGCATTGTAACACGCGGACGTCCGCGGCCTTGGTCAACGCGCCGGTGTCGAACTTCCTTCCTCGCGGCGGCGCGTTCGTCGGTCGCCGCCCCTCGGGGCCGTCAGCCCCGCTCGTCGATGACGGTCCCGACGTCTTCGCCGAAGAGCGCGCGGCGGATCGCGCCCGGCTCTGCGAGGGCGAACACGCGGATCGGCAGCTTGTTGTCGCGGCACAGCGAAATCGCAGTCGAATCCATCACGCCGATGCGATCACGCAGAAATTGATCGTACGAGAGCGCTTTGAACATCGTCGCGTCCGCGTGCTTCTTCGGGTCCTTGTCGTACACGCCGGGGACCTTCGTGGCCTTGAACAACGCCGAAGCGCCGATCTCCATCGCGCGGAGCGCCGCGGCAGTGTCCGTTGAAAAGTATGGATTGCCTGTACCCGCAGCGAACAACACGATGCGGCCCTTCTCGAGGTGACGAACCGCGCGGCGGCGGATGTACTGCTCGGCGATGCGGTTCATCTCGATCGCGGTCTGAATGCGCGTCGGGACGCCCCGCTTCTCGATCGCGTCTTGAAGCGCGAGCGCGTTCATCACCGTGGCGAGCATGCCCATGTGATCCGCGGTCGTGCGGTCCATCCCGTTCGCCGCGCCCTTGAGGCCGCGAAAGATGTTTCCGCCGCCGCACACGAGCGCGAGCTGGACGCCGAGCTCGTAGACCTTCTTGAGCTCGTCGGCGACCGCGCCGACCGACGCAGGATCGAGCCCGGAGCCTCCCTCTTGTGCGCAGAGCGCCTCGCCGGAGATCTTGAGAAGTACGCGCGGATATTTGAGCTGCGGATGCGGCGATTGCATGGCTGACCGAAGCCTTCTCGCACGAGCGACGGCCCGCGTTCAACGGGCCTGCGCGTCGCGCGTGGTGAGCGCGCGACAACGCTCGTGGTCGCCGAGCTCGCACGCGCGCGCTTCGAACGCCCGCGCTTGCGCCGGCGTCTCCGCGTAGACGGCCGCGGTCGCGCAGCTCTCACTGTCTTCGAGGGTGCACCCCCGCTGGCTCACCGCGAGGATCGTCGCGCGAGCGCCCTCGCGCGCCGCGCGAGCCTGGCGAAGCGACCGCAGCATCGCGCGACACCCGAGCACCTCGCCCATCTCGCACGCGCGACGCCACAGCGAGCGCGCCTCGCTCGCCTGCGTCGTGTCCGTCGCCAACAACGACCCGAGCTGCGCGCAGCCAAACGCGTCGCCCTGGTCGCACGCGGCGCGCAGCCGCGCGAGCGCTCGTGGGATCGTGGGGAGCTCCGTCGCTTCGAGCGCTCCCTGCGCAGCGCACGCGGACGCCTCGCCGATCGCGCACAAAGGGGCCACCCACGACGCGAGCACCGCGAGCGAACCCGAGAGCGCTGGCGTCCCAACGGACCGACGCAGCCGCGTGCGTACGCTCTCGACGCAGGCGCCGACGTCGCGCTCGAGCTGACATCCGCGCTCGTAGAGACGCTCTCGCGTGTCGCGGCCGAAGCGTCGCGGGTCGCTCTCGACCCACGCGCGACACCCCGCGGACGGGACGAGCTGAAGGCACCCGCGGGCCGCGAGCGCCTCGGCGCGCGCAGAGCCCACGAATTCAAAAGAGCGCAAGAGCGCTGCGGCGTTCGAGCACCCGCGGGCTTCGCCGAGCTCGCACGCGCGCTCGGAGAGCGCCAGCGACGCGCGTCGATCACCAACGACGAGGGCGCTCGCGAGGCAGGCTCTCGCGAGGCCGCGGTCGCACAGAGAAGACGCCTCGCGCTCGTCGACGGGCTGACCGCTCGACGCACGAACGAGCGAGAGCGCGGCGCACGCCTCGGACACCGATGCGCCGCACGCTCGAACGAGCGGGGCTTCGACGCGGTCGCGCTCGATCGGGCCGCCGAGGCCGCGCGCGCGCGCGTCGGACAGCACGACGCACGCCTCGCTTCGGCGCTCTGCGCACTCGCGTTCGGCGACGGCGCGCCCTCGCCGCGCGTGCTCGGGAAAGAAGCTCCACACGTTGACCCGAGCGAGCGCCGCGCACGCCCGCGGAGCCTGCGCGACGCACAGCGCCTCGAGTCGGTCTCGGGCCTCGGCGAAATCTCGCGCCACGCCGCGCCCGTCGGCGAAGCGTTCGGCGAACGTCACGCACGCGTCGACCACGCCCGCGGCGCAAGCGCGGGACACAGCCTCGAGGTGGGTCGACTCGGTCGCGCGCTCTCGGTCGCTTGCGAGGTCGATCGCGACCGCGCTCGATCCCTGCGAGCGCGGCGCGCGAACGGCGACCGTGGGCGAGGCAGCGCGCTCGCGGACGCAGCGGGACGGTCCGAGGGCGGCGGACAATACACACACACAAATTCGAATCCACCGACGATCGAGCGGCACAGCGGGCGTCGCCGCCGATGATAGCAAGCGGCTCAGCGACGACGCGGGATCTGAATGTGATCGAGGTCGTGAAGGGCCACGGTGTCGTCGAAGATGGCCTTGGCGTCGCGGACGTGCTGCTCGGTGCTCGCGTAGCGCTGCGAAAAATGGGTGATCGCGAGCTTCTTCGCGTTGGCCTCGCGCGCGGTCCGCGCGGCGTCGGCGGCGCTCGAGTGGCCGTGCTCGTTCGCGAGCTGCTGGTCCTCGGCGGTGTACGTCGCCTCCATCACGAGGATGTCGGCGTCGCGGGCGAGCGCGAGCGCGCCTTTGCAGGGGCGGGTGTCCATGACAAACGCGACGACGGTGCCCGGTCGAAACGTCGACACTTCGTCCGCGGTGATGCGGACGCCGTCGCGCTCGACGAAGCCCTGGCGCGCGAGCTCACCCACCATGGGGCCGTGGATCTTCGCGGCCGCGAGCTTCTCGGGCAGAAAACGCCGCCCGGACTTCTCTTCGAGCCTGTAGCCCACGGTCGGAACGCCGTGCACGAGCGCGTGCGCGTAGAGGGTGTACGCGGGCGTGTCCGCGACGACGACGAGCTCGTCGCGCTCTTCGATGGGGCACGGGACGATCTCGGCGGCGGGGTGGTAGATCGAGGCGAAGCGAAGGCGCTCGAAATACTGCATTCCCGATGCGGGAAAGTGCACGTAGAGCGGATGCGGGAGCCGGTCCAGCGAGGCGCGCTGGATGATCCCGCTCAAGCCCAAGCAGTGGTCGCCGTGAAAGTGCGTGACGCACACGCGGTTGAGGGCGCTCGCGGCGAGCGTGGCGAAGGCCATCTGGCGCTGCGTTCCCTCGCCGGGGTCGAAGAGAAATCCCTCGTCGTCCCAGCGAAGAAAGTAGCCGTTGTGGTTGCGCAAACGGGTGGGAACCTGGCTCGCGGTTCCGAGTGCGACGATCTCGCGGACGCTCATCGGGTTGGGCCTCGAAGGGCGAGAGCGTTAGCCACGCGCCCTTCGTTCGTCGATGGGCTTTTGTGTGTCGGGCGAGCCTCTACTGCGCGGTCACCGTGAAAGACGCGCCTTCGTCGCAGCCGTCGAAGCGCACTTCGTACCGCGGCAAGCCCTTGGCGAGCGCTCCGAGCGTCGAGGCGGCCTGCGCTCCGGCGAGCTCGCTCAGCACCTCGTGGTAGCGCTTCTCGTGGGACCGTCGCAGCGGCGACATGTCTGTTTTTCGCATCCAGAATGCGGCCGCCTCGTTGCGAAGGTAGTTCGCGACCTGCGGCGTGTTGAGAAACATCTGCCCCTGCTCGCCCGACGGCGACACGAGCGGAACCCTCGAAAACGCATGCAAGGGATCCTCGTCGACCACCACGCTCACGACCGCGCCTTCGTCGTGCGCACCGCCGAGCACCTCGATCGAGATCGACGTCGAGCCCGCCCAGTACAGCTCGTAGAGCGCATGAACGAACGCGCGCGTGAGCTCTTCGCGCACGCCGTACTCGCTCGCCATCAAGAGCGTTCGACGAAGGTGCCCGCAGCCGATGTGCTCGGGCACGAGCAAGAGCTCGCGCAGGAGCGGGCGAATCTCCATGGGCGGAGACGCGGTCCATTTGCGCCAGTGCTCAGGGAGGCCCGGCAACGGAGGGAGCAAGTGCTCGATCTCGGGCTTCGCGCGGAGCTTCATGATCATCGCGTTGAGCGCCGTCGTGTCGGTGTGCATGTAGAAGCGCCCGATGCCGTCGATGTACGCGTCGAGCAGCGCTTTGACGGACCGCGCGTCGACGCGCTCGCCCGTCGCGCGCTCGATCGCGGCGAGGCTCAAGAGAAACTCGCCTGCGTTTCCGCCGGGGGATCCGAGCACGCCGTGATCGTCGCGGCCGTCGACGCAGGACTGCTTTCCATTGACGACCATCGTCGCGAGCTTGAGCCAGCGCACCGAGCCCGGGTCACCGATGTGGCGCTTGATGTCGTCGGCCGTGAGCAACTTTTTTTCGCCGTGCGCGCCGCCGTCGCGCTGGCCCTCGAACGGGTCGGTCGCGGGGATCGTCTCGAGCGTGCGGGACGCGAGCGCGCCGTCGCGTCGCGTGACCATTCCCTTGAGTTTCCACTCGCGGATCCCGCCTTCGAGCGCGGCGACGAAGGGCATCCCGAGCACCTCGAGGTACTGTGCGAGCAGCGCCGCGCGCTCACCGCCGCGCGACACGAGCACGATAAACGACGTCTTCGGAACGCGCGCCGCGAGCTCGGCCACGCGCTCGGCGCTCACCCAGTACGCGCCCGGGATGTACCCGAGCGGGCCGTCGAGCTCTTCGGGCGTTCGCACGTCAATGATTCGAATGCGGCGTCCGGCTTCGGAGACGAACTCCGCGGACACCATCGGCGCGCCCGCAGGGTTGCGCCAACGTTGAGCGTTGAAGTTTGCGCGGAGCAGTCGCTCGGCGGCGGACTGCGCGGGCGGCGGCTGCGAGTTGGGGCTCCAGGACATCGCAGACGAGGGTCTCACACTGCCGAGCGCGTTACGGAGCCGTTCGTTCGCACGCCCGCAGTCGTGCGAAATTCGCGAACGCCGGGCCCCCACGGGCGCGGACCCTCGCCGCGCGCGCCCGCGTCTCGTGCGCCCTGTGGAGCCGCAACGAGAGCGCCGCGCGCACGTCGAGGACCTCGGCGCGCTGCGACAGTCGATCGCGCTCGGCGGCGATGTTCGCGCGCTCGAGGGTCGCGGGGTGCGCGTCGAGCACCGCGGGCAACACGCTTCGAGCGGCGCTCATTTGCGCTGCAAAATCCCTGTGCCACGGGTCATCGAGCACGGGGTACCGCGCGAGCACGAGCGCCGCGAGGACGCGCTTCAGCTCAGCGTCTCGCTCGTCGAGCGCGTCGAGCCGCTCGATCAAGGGTCGTCGCTCGTCATCGATCGCGGTCATCGCAGCTCGCACGCCCGCGAACGTCGGCGCGACGCGAAGCTCCTCGGAGAGCGCCGAGATCACCGCGTCTTCTTCGACGACGAGCGGATCCGTTCGCGTCGCGTCGCGCGTCACTTCGCCAGGGTCGACCTCGCGCAGCCATCGCTCGGACGTCGTGGTGGGGACGTCGATCGATCGGCCGGCGATCCGCGCGCGGGTATGGGCGTCGAGGAGCGAGATCGTCCCATCGCGGTCGTAGTCGAGCGAGGCGCGATCGACCGCGGCGCCGTCGCGATTTTCTCCGCGAAGGGCGTGCAGAAAGTGAAGCCCGAACCCCGTCTGCGCGCGGCGATCAGGGTTGGGGTCGCACCCCGAAGACTCGCGGTCCCACGGCGCCGCGAAGAGCCCGCATCGGTTGCTCGCTGCCGCGCCATCTGCGCCCGCCCTGTGATTTGCCCCGCGAAACGCGAGTTCTCCGAAGCCTCCCGAGAAGCACGCCGTCATCACCACGCGCACCGGCCGCGTCGGCGCGGGGTCCGCGTCGAGCGCCTCGGCCAGCGCAGGAACGGTGAGCTCGCTGTCTTCCCAGAGGCCGACGATCGAGTCCTTCGGCGTGTCTCCGCCGGTTCCGTGCGCCGCGACGTACACGAGCAGCGGGTCGCGCGAGCGCGCGAGGGCGCTCGACACGGCGCGAAGGACGTTCTCTGCGGTGGCAGACTGATGAATGTGCACCGGCGCGGGCACGTGCCTCGCGTCACGGCCCGAGCGATCGTCGAGGAGCGCTGCGATCCGCGCGGCGAACGCATCACGCAGGGGCGCGTCGGTCTCGACCTGCGCGAGCGAGCCCGGCCCAGACGCGTAGAGCACCAGCGATGGCCCCGTGAGCGTGCGCCGCGCGAGGGCCACGTCCTGCGCGAGCGACACTTGATTGAGCGACGGGAGCGAGCCGCCGCCCACGATGATCGCGCGCGTGTTCGAAGGATCCGGCGCAGGCGAAGCCGGCGTGGGATCGGGCGCGACCGTGGGCAGCGGCTCCGAAGCGAGCGACGCGTCGCGATCCAGCGCGTCGCGTGTTGCGGACACATGCGAAGCGGCGACGTGTCGCGGGCGAGCGCCGCATCGCGCGCGAGGAAGCGCGGCGAGCGCGACGAGGGTGAGGCACGCGAGCGAGCGCAACGGATTGAATGGGGTGTACCAAAACCGCCGACGGGATTCGACCGCCACCGCGCCGCGCGCCGTGCGCAAAGTGACGCCTGCGGACGTGCCGGTCGCGAAGGAGCTGCGATTTCAGCGACGATACGGCTGGCCGCGCCATTGCAATCCGCCGAGTGCGGGACCACCTCGTGAAACAACCCACGCTCGCGCTGCTCGCGCTCTCGTCACTGTGGATCGCGCATTGCGGCCAGTCCGTTCGCCCCGAGCTCGTACCGCCGCGACTGCGGTGGCCGCTCAGCACCGCGCGCGTCGCGACGTCGCGCCCCGTGCTTCGGTGGATCGAGGAGGACACAATCACGCCTCCGAGAGACGTTCATGTGTGCCGCGACCGCGCGATGACGCGCGACTGCCGCGTTCAGCGCGCACTCTCTCTCGCGACAGAGCTCGCGATCGACGCGCCGCTCGAGACGGGGCGCTGGTTCTGGACCGTCACCTCGCGCGGCGCTCGCGCCGACGCGCGCGACACCGTGTGGCAGTTCATCGCGCGGCCGGGAGAGACCGAGCGCAACCGGAGCTGGGGCTCGCGTCCGGACTTCGACAACGACGGATTCGACGACATGTTGGTCTCCAGCGTCGGTGCGCACGGAGCCGAAGTGCACCTCGTGTTCGGCGGGCCTTCGCTCGGCGCGCTTCGGCGGCGCCGCATCGAAGCGCCACCTCACTGGTTGCTCGGGAGACGCCACATTCATGTCCACGAGGCTCGGCACCTCCAGGACATCGACGGCGACGGGCGGTCGGAGATCGTTGTGCCGATCGGCAGGACGAATCCCGCAGCCGATTTCGAAGATGCCCGATCGGCCCCGTATTTGTGGGCGTTCGCGGTGCTCCAGAGCCGCGACGATTTCGCGCCGAGCGAAGCGGTGATCTTTCCCGTCCAGAGCAGCGAAGGGCTCAGCTCGGTGTCCGCGGTCGGGGACCTCGATGGCGACGGATTCGGTGACGCGATCGTCTACGACGATGGGGAGCCAACGCGACTGCGAGCGTGCTTCGGGTCGAGGACGGGGCTCGATCCAGGACGCTGCACGTGGGTGTCGCTCTCGAACGTCACGGTCGCACACAATTTCATGGGAAGAGGTGACTCCGACGGCGACGGCGCCGACGAGTTCTTGTTCACGTCCTCGCGACGCGGGTTGTTCGAAGGTCGCGTTCGACTCGGCGATCGAGCGAGAATCTCGACTCGCGCGCTCGTCCGCTTCGAGCCCAATCAAGCCGCCACGAACTCGCCTGGACTCATCGATGCCAGCGGACGGGGCGAGCCAGAGTTTGCGGCGTTCGAAAGCGGTACCGGCTCGGTCTACCTCGCGCCGCTCGTTGTTGGCTTGCGACCCAGCGTGATCGCGACGGCTGGGTGGGCCTGGAGCTGCCATGTTGTCGACGGACGTGAAGGCGCAGCGGGAGACGAACTTTTCTGCGCAACGCCGCGAACGCGCGAAGAGTTCGTCGTGCGTCGTGTGTTTCCGGACGCAACGACAACGCATCGCACGGACGCCCGTGTGGGCTCGTTCATCGATCTCGACGGCGACAGTCGCTCCGAGCTCGTCGTGCCCACAAACGACCCCGAGCGATGCTCGCTACGCGTCTACGACAGCAGAACATTCGAACTGCGCGCCACGATCGAGGTGACCGAGGCGCAGTCGATTTGCAACTTGACGCTTCGCTAAACCACTACCGCGAAGATCGTCGTAGTTTTCTCGGTCCGCGGCAGTGGTTTGACTTGATTGCAACCGCGCTGATCCGCTCGGGCATCTTCGATGCCCGTCGCGGGCGCGGTATAGAGCGGCTACGCCTTCCGTTGGCGACACGCCACGCAGAAATCCCACGATATTTCCCAGGAGATGGCTCAGTGCGTGTAGTCCTTCCAACGGGGCGTCGATTGATTTCGCGACGCCTTCCGTTGGCTACACGCCACGCAAAAATCCCAGGATATTTCCCAGGAGATGGCTCAGTGCGTGTAGTTCTTCCAACGGGGCGTCGCGATCACGAGCCCCGCGACGGTCATCGACGACACCCTTCGCGGGGGTGGTCGAGCGTCGGCACGCCCTCACTTCACCGCGAGAAACGCCTCGCTCGTGTACGGCGTGCGCGCGCCGACGTCGCCCAAGTCACGGCCCACGATTTCAACGCGAAACCCCGCGTCGCGCAGCACGGACATCCACGTCTCGCGCGCGAAGAGCCCCTCGATGTGTCGGTCGTGCACCGCGCGCACGCCGCGCTCGTCGCGCAGCAAGAACGCGTAGTCCACGGTGTAGGTCGTGTCGCTCGGGTCCGGGTCCCACATCCACTCGACGACGCGGAGCCCGCGGCTGCCATCGGGCGCGTCCGCGCCGTGATCGTCGGTGTGCTCGAAGAACGTCTCGCGGAGACAGTCCGGGACGAACAGCGCAGCCCCGCCAGGGCGCAGGTGCTCGTACGCCGTACGAACAGCGGCGGCGAGGTCGCGCTCGGTGAGCATGTAACAGATCGCGTCGTGCACGAGCACCGCGTCGAACGTGCGCCCGAGCCGCGCGGTCCGCATGTCGCCGATCACGTGCTCGCAGCCCGGGTTGAGCTCGCGGCTGAGCGCGAGCATCGCGTCGGACGGGTCTACGAGCGTGCAATCGAAGCGCTTGCGCAGATAGAACGCGTTGTTTCCCGCGCCCGCGCCGAGCTCGAGGAGCGATGGCTTCGCGCCGCCTGCGCCGAGCGTGCGATCGAAGACCGCGAGAAACTCCGAGACCTCGTCTTCGTGATCCTCGGTCGCGTCGAGCAAGCGATAGAACGGGACGAGCTCGTCGTAGAGCCCGAGAGAGAGCGCTTCGATCATGCGGGTCCGCGAGAAACTCGCCGCGATGGGCGACAATTCCCGCGATGTTGGCGCGAAGTTCGTATCATTCGAGGCCGTGAATCGCTCGTCGGCTTCGCTTCGTTCGGCCCCGTGGCTCGCGACCCTCTCGATTGTGTGTGCGTGCTCTCCGCCGCCCACGAATTCAATGGACGTGCGGGTCTCGGATGCGGCGGACAGCGCCGCGATGGACACAGCGAGCGACGAGGCGACGGACGCGGACGCCGCGACGGACGCAGCAGACGACGCTCCGTCCGTGATCGAGACGCCCGTGACGGTGACGAGCACGCGAGGCGCGCTGGTGGGACGGACGCGCGGGGCGGTGAGCGCGTTTCTGGGGGTTCCGTACGCGGCGCCGCCGGTGGGGGCGTTGCGGTGGAGAGCGCCCACGGCGGCCGCCCCTTGGACGACCGCGCGCGACGCGTCGCGAAGGAGCCCTGCGTGCCCTCACACGCCAGCGCGCGATCCCATCTCGGGACAGTCGTACACGACCGCCGAAGACTGCCTCGCGCTCGACGTGTACACGCCGCGCGCAGAGCGAGGCGCGAACAAGCCCGTGATGGTCTTCATTCACGGCGGCGGCTTCGTCAACGGAACAGGCTCGCTCGACCTCTACGAAGGCCGCGCCCTCGCCCAGCGCGGTGACGTCGTCGTCGTCACGATCAACTACCGCTTGGGCCAGCTCGGATTTCTCGGACACCCCGCGCTTCGCGCAGAGCAAGGCGAGCGCGCAGAAGGGCCGGCGAACTACGGCCTGCTCGATCAACAGATGGCGCTCCGGTGGGTGCGCGACGAGATCAGCGCGTTCGGCGGAGACCCGAACAACGTGACGATCTTCGGCGAGAGCGCCGGATCGCTCTCGGTGTGCTTGCACCTCGTCGCGCCGGGCTCGCGCGGGCTCTTTCACCGCGCGATCGGCCAGAGCGCGTCGTGCACGTTCTTCGTCAACCGCGAGCGGACGACGCCGGACACGCGCTTCGAGAGCGCCGAGGCGCTCGGCGGTCGCTTCGCGCGAGCGCTCGGCTGCGACGGGCGCGCGACGCCCGAAGAGACGCTCGCGTGCATGCGCGCAAAGCCCGTCAGCGAAGTGCTCGCCGCAGAGCCTCGGGCCGCGGAGCTCAACATCCGCGCCGCGCGCTATCAGCCGACGATCGACGGGATCGTGCTGCCCGATCGACCGTGGACCCTCTTTCGCAACGGGATGTTCGCGCGTGTCCCGACGATGACCGGGACCAATCGCAACGAGGGCACAGCTTTTTCACTGACGCGAACGATCAGCAACGACAGCGAGTATCGAAGCGCGATCCGTCAGCTGCTCCCCTTGCGCGCGGCGGTGCTCGACGCGGCGGTCGAGGACATCGTCGCGCGGCTGTGGCCCGCGAGCGCGTATCCCACGGCAAAAGACGCGTACGATGATTTCGTGGGCGACCTCGCGTTCGTGTGCCCAGCGCGCGCGCAAGCGCGGCTCACGGCCTCGGCCGCGGACGCGCCGAGGGCGTTCGTCTATCACTTCACCCGCGAGAACACCGCGGGGCGCAACCTCGCGCTCGGCGTGTTTCACGGGGCCGAGCTCCCGTACGTGTTCGGAAACTTCCTGCGTCCCTTCTTGCGAACCGCGATGGACGCAACAGTGTCCGACCGAACCATGGACCTCTGGGCGCGCTTCGCGCGATCGGGCGACCCGAACGGCGCCGGGCTCTCCCCCGCGTGGCCTGCGTACACGAGCACGGACGACGCCCTCTACGTGATCGACGTCACGACGCGCGTCGACCGAGGATTTCGCCGCGAAAAGTGCGACGCCATCGATCGCTGGCTGGCGGATCTGGACACGCCTGTCACGGGGTGAGCGCGCTCAGCGGGGCGCGGCAGCAAGCAGCCGCGCACTGTGCTTCGCAGACCCGGTCAGCGAGTTTGCTCGAGCTAGCTCCGCAGGCGTTCTCGCTCGCGCTCGAACTTAGGAGCGTGACGAGAGGCGCGAGCGTGCTTCGGACCACCTGCAAATGTGCAGGTAGAGTTCGAGAGACTCTTTGCTCGAAGTTCGAGCGCGAGCGAGAACGCCTGCCGAGACAGATCGCGTGAAGGCGCCCCGCGATGTCTTCGAGGCACGATGCGCGGCTGCTTGCTCTCATCATTCGTCACTTCTGCTATATTGCCTGGAATTTCACTGGCGGAACGCCGTCGGCTGACGTGTCGAAGCAACACGGTCGACGCACGCGTCGACGCAAGCCTCGACGCTGGCTGCTCGCCAAGAGGCGAGCAGAGCGCAACCGCCTTCGGCGGCGCCAAAAGAGCGACGAAGGAGTCGAGCGGGTGACCGTGGCCGTTGCTCGCATCTCGCACGCTCCAAAGCCCTGCCGAAGGCGGCGGCGTCCCTGCTCGCCCTTGGCGAGCAGCCAGCGTCGAGGCTTGCCTCGACGCGTGCGTCGACCGTGTTGCCTCGACGCGTGCGTCGACCGTGTTGCCTCGACGCGTGCGTCGACCGTGTCGCTCGAACGCGATGGCCGACTGCGTTGCATCGAGCCGCGCGTCCGGTGCGGCGATCGGCGATTTAATTTCGCCAGCGAAATCCCCGCCCATCTAACGGAAGTGACGAATGATGAGTGCTTGCTGCCGCGCTGAGCGTGACGGAGTTCTGATGACGAATCTCCTGTGCACCGCGCGCGACTTCTTGCCGCACCCGCTTCCAACACACGCGATCGACACACGTTCGGGCTCGTTGGGGTGGCGAGGATCCGCGCGTACGCGCTACGCTCCGGCGGAGGAGCACCGAGGGAGGCATCACTGTCATGAGCGACGTTAGCGACGCAGCACAAGGGCGCGAGAGCACGGACAGCATCGCAGCGAGCGAGAGCGACACGCGGCCGTTGAAGGTGCGCGTTCAGGAGGCGATCGACCGAGCGCACGCGGCGATGCGCGCGATGCAGGGACGCGACGGACGCTGGGAGGGACTCAACCTCGCGGGCGCGTTCGGAACCGCGACGGACCTCGTGTTCGAGCGCTATCTCGGCGCGCTCTCGAGCCGCGACGCGCAAGAGGGAGAGAAGTATCTCCGGAGCAAGCAGCTCGCGGACGGGAGCGTTCCAGGCTGGGAATTTACGGACCAAGGATCGCTCGACGGAACCGCCACTTGGTACGCGGGCATGCTCTCGGCCGGCGTCGCGGACACGGACCCCGCGATGACCCGCGCGCGCCTCGCGATGGAAGCGCGCGGCGGGATGCACAAGTCCAACATCCTCTCGAAGATCACGCTGGTGATGGCGGGCGCGCTGCCGTCGAGCGAGCTCCCGTCGATCCCGCTCGACGTCGTGCTCATCCCGGGCTTCGATGACTTTCTCGCGAAATTCTTCGGCGTCAACACGCTGATGCCGCTGCACACGATGGCGCCCATCGTGTGGGCGCTCAAGCGCGGCTCGCGACCGCCGTCCCCGTGGACCGAGCCAGTCTCGTACCTCGCCGCGCAGAAGGCGATCGGCTACCTCACGGATCGACAAGACGAGTCCGGCAGTTGGATCGGCGTGACGTTCGTGACGCTCATGGGCGCCGCGGCGCTCGCGGGGCTCGGCGTCAATCGCGACGACACACGTATTCGACGCGCGTTGCAGCACATCGCCAGCGTCAAGAGCTACAACCGCGACGGACAGCCGGGGCTCTACGTGGCTCCGTTCGAGAGCACGCTGTGGGACACCGCGCAGTGGATTCGCGCGCTCGTGCACTCGGGCATGCCGGCCAACGATCCAGCGATCACCCGGGCCGTTGATTTTCTCATCGAATATCAAACCACCAAGCCCTCGCCGTGGGACTGGCAGACGCCGCCTCCGTGGGCGCCCGCGACCGGCGGCTGGCCCTTCGAAGTGGGCAACGAGCTCAACCCCGACCTCGACAGCACCCAAGAGGTCCTGAGCGCGCTCATCGCCGTGAAGAACGGGCTGAGCGACCCGCCCGAGCACCTCACGCGCTCGATCCAAAAGGGCATGGACTGGCTGCTCTCGATGCAAAACCCCGACGGTGGTTGGGGCGCGTTCGCCTATGGAAAGCCCACGCCCCTGCCCGGGCTCATGTACTACAAGAGCCCCGCGGCGCAGACGGACGTCGGTCGCATCCATCAGCTCGTTCGCGCGTTGACCGACGGCTTTCAACAGATGGCGCAGCTCGGTGATCCCAGCACTGCGGACGTCACCGGCCGCACGCTGTACACGCTGGGCCTGCACGGGATGACCGCGCAAGACGCCCGTGTTCGTCAGGGAATCGCCCTCATCGAGTACCTGCGCGAGCCCGTGACGGGCGGCTGGTGGGGTATGTGGGCGATCAATTTCTTGCCCGCGGCGGCGTACATCCTGACGGGCCTCGCGAAGGTTCGAACGGACCTTCGATCGAGCTTCGTGAAGGACGGGCTTCGGTTCATTTTGGAGCACCAAAACGCGGACGGAGGATGGGGCGAGCACCCGGATAGCTACGCGGATCCGTCGCTCGCGGGACGGGGCGCGACGATGCGCTCGCTCACGGGGTGCTGCACGTGGGCGCTCATCGAAGCGGGCGACATGCGCGACGGTCGCGTCAGCGCCGCGGTCGAACGCGGGGTGCGATTGATCCTCGCCCACCAGGCAGCGGACGGACTGTGGAAGGACACCGCAAATCAAGGCGTCCTCATGCCCAACGTCGGCTACTACTACAACACGACGTTCTCGACCTACATGGTGCTCGAGGCGCTCGGCGCGTACCGAAAACACCTCGAGACCATCGCGTCCGAGAGCTGAGGGCCTCGTCGATTCTGTGAGCACATTCGCGCTCGATTGTCTGGTTCGATCGGTCGAAGAAGGGCGCCCCTTCGACGCGAGCGCGTACACAGACGACGCGCTGTTTCGACTCGAGCGCGCGCGGGTCTTCGACGATCACTGGCTCGCGTGCGCGCCCGAAGACGCCGCGAGCGACCCTGGCGCGTGGCACCGCGCGCGCGACGCGGACCCGAGGCTCGTGATCGCGCGCGACGCCAACCTCGAGCTCTGCGCGTGGTTCGACGTGTGTCGCCATCGCGGCGCGCCGTTGCTCCCCGAAGAGGACGCGGGGCGCGAGCGAGCGCTGTGCGTCGAGTGCCCGTATCACGGATGGCGCTACGCGATGGACGGAGCGCTCTTGTCGCCGCGGTCTGCGCGCGAAGACGGCGCGGCGCGCGGGCTCGTTCGCGCGGAGGTTCAACGGCACGCGGCGCAGACGTGGGTGCGGTACGACGAAGCGCGCGGCGAGCGCGCGGTGCACGCGCCGCCGTGGCTGATCGAGGTGGCGAACGCGCCGATTTCGCGGGCGCGCAGCGTCCGGTGGGAGGTCCGCGCGAACTGGAAGCTCGTCGTCGAGAACTTTCAAGAGTCGCATCACTTCGCGCGCGTCCACCCCGCGCTCGAGGCGCTCACGCCGTGGAAGCGCTCGTCGAGCGAGTGCGACCCCTCGCGGCGGTGGCTCTCGGGCTTCATGCCCTTGGTCGACGGCGCCGAGACCGTGAGCACCAGCGCGAAGCTCCGCGGGCGAACGCCGATCGTGCGCGGCGCCGACGAGCTGCGCGTCGTGCGGGACGCGTACGTGTTTCCCAACGCGCTCTACTCGCGGCAGCCGGACTATTTGCTGGTGTATCGGCTCTTCGCGGCGGCCGTGGACCGCACGGTGCTCCACTGCGACACGCTGGTGCACGGGGCGAGCACCGACGCACATCGATTCATGTTGGACGAGGTGTTCTCGTTCTGGGATCGCGTGCACGAAGAGGACCGCGAGGTCTGCGAGGGTCAGCAGCGCTGCGCAGGATCACGTGGATTTCGCCCAACGGGATACGACGCGAGCGAAGACGGCGTACGCGCGTTCGACGCGATGGTGGCGGGTGCGTTGACGGGCTGAGGCCATCGCGCAAGCGACGAGCAGCGCACACACCATCGATCCGCCGCCACTGAGACCGATGTCCCCCGCCGAGCAGCGACTTCGCGCGACAGGGCTCGGCGCAGGTGTCGTGTGTGCGCTCGGCTGCCTCTGCGGCTCGTCCGTCGCCGGGCGCGCCGGGGGCGACTCGATGCTCGGCGCGGCGTCGGCGTTGCGAACGGGCTCGGACTCGGCGGCGACGCCGCGGCACTGAACGGGGATCGGCCGGCCCCGAGCGTCGCGCGATCCCTGTGAAAATCCAGGCGGATACTGACAACGGCCCGGGTTTCCGTCGGGCGTGACGCAGCCGTCTCCTGCGCGGAGCGACGAGCACGCGGCTTGGTCCGCGGAGATGATGTCCGCCTGCGCGACGGGCGCTGCTTCGAAAAACGCCGTCCCCGCCGTAGCGATCAACAACGCGGCTTTGCTACGCATTCGTCTTTGCACGATGCGAGTGTACCAACTGCTCTGCGTCGCGGCGCTCGCTGCGTGCCGCACCTCGACGACGGCTGCTCCTTCGACAATCGTTCGAGACGCGCGCGACGAGTCAGCGACGGACGCCTCGACGACGGCGCGCGCGGGGCCTCTAGGCCGATCGAAGACCGTGCTCGCGAAGAACGCTTTTTGTGTGCTCGAAATCGATTCGGGCCGTCTTCGTTGCGGCGGAAGTCACGGAACCGGACAGGTGATGAGCGGTCCTCGCGCGAGGGGATTCGTCGTCGGCGCGCGTCACGGCTGCGCGATCGCGGAGGATCGATCGCTTCGGTGCTGGGGCCAGATGTTCTCGTCGGGCATCAGCATGCCCTCCCCGCCGCCGCGCGCTCCTGAACCCGTCGAAGGAGCGACGAACATCGTGGAGCTCTTCGGCGCAGGCGGATCGCTCGTCGCGAAGCGAGACAACGGGTCGCTCGTGTACGTGTACGGCGCAGAGTCCGCGCGACTGAGGCCGCGGGCGATCGCGGTGGAGGGGATCGACGACGTCACCCGCTTCGAGTGGCTCATGCCCGGACGATCGGGCGTCGCGCGCACGAGCGACGGGCGTTGGTTCGCGATCACGACGAGCCCGTACGAGGCAGAAGCGAGGGCGACGTTGCTTCGCGACGTGGGCGACGCCACGCAGTGGACGCATCGCGAGTCGCCGTGCGTTCGCCGCGCGAACGGGACGGTCGCGTGCGCATCGGCGCCGATTTCGTCGAGCGCGTTCGTCGAGAAGCGCGGCCTCGAGGGGATCCGTGTGCTCTACGCGACGGGGTCGCTCTCGTCGATCACGTGCGCGCAGAGCACAGACGGAAGGGTGTTCTGTTGGGACGACGCGAGAGAGGGCGCCCTGCTCGCGCCCGGCGCGATCGATCTGCAGCGCGGACCCGTCGAGATCGCGGCGCTTCGCGGAGCGCGCGACGTGGTCACCGACCGCCACGCGGTGTGTGCAGCGCTCGCTGATCGCACCGTCGCGTGCATCAACGTCGAGCACTACCCGCCCTCGGCGAGCACGACGGCGTGGGGCGGGGCGCGAACGAGGCTCGTCGGACAACGCCCGGTCGAGGGGCTCGCGAACGTCGAGCGGCTCGCGCTCGCGAACGAAAACGGCCCCGGCGTGTGCGCGATCGGACAGGGCGCGCGGACGCGCTGCTTCGCGACGAGCATCTCCGTCGAAGACGCGGCGAGCGTGAGCGCTCTGCCGTCGGCGACGCGCGAGGACTTCGGCGGACCTCCGCAGCTCTTCGCCGAAGAGGTCGAGAAGCGCGAGCGCTGTCAGCAGACGCGCGACGGCGCCATTCGCTGCACACCGACCATCATCACGCGGCTGGATCGCTCCGTCGAAAGCAGCGAGCGATACGGCGTCGCGGTGTTCGGCATCGGCGACGAGCCCGTGTCGGATGTGGCGCTCGGCGCCGACGGAGGCTGCGCGATCATGCGGGACGGGGCGCGCACAGCGCGTTGTTGGAGCAACGACGCGACCGATGCGGTCACGGTCGAGGGCCTCCGGGACGTGCGTTCGATCGCGATCGGGAGCGGGTTTCGCTGCGCGCTCGACGACCGGGGCGCCGTTCGCTGCTGGGGTGACGGGCGACTCGGGCAGCGAGGAGACGGTGCGCGCGGCGTGCGCGCGGCGCCCGACACGATCGCGATTCGCGAGGGCGTCACGCAGATCACCGCGGGCCTCGCGCACGCGTGCGCCCTCCTCCGCGACAAGACCGTCCAGTGCTGGGGGTGGAACGCCCTCGCCCAGCTCGGCGACCGAACGCGCCTCGCGAGCGCGACGCCCGTCGCCGTGGCGGGCCTTCGCGACGTTCGCGCGATCGCCGCGGGGAGCGTTCACACCTGCGCGCTCGGAGAAGACGGCGGCGTCTTCTGTTGGGGGTCGAACAACGAGGGTCAGTGCGCGCACCAATCCGCAGGCGTCGTCGAGGCGCCTACGGAGGTCGTCGCGCTGCGAGGCGCCAGTGAAATTGCCGTATCCGATGATTTTGTGTGCGCGAGACACGACCGCGCGACGCGCTCGGTCCGGTGCTTCGGCGGCGGCGCGCGGCTGATCGGCTCGCAGCTCGCGCTCGGCTCGCCGATGGACAGCGTCGATGGCGGCGAAGAGCCTCGGTGGCTCGTACAGCTTCCTCGGTTCGACGGAGCGCGCTCGCTCGCAGTGGGCCCGGCGGCGGTGTGCGCGACGCTCGGCGACGGTCGCGTGCGTTGCGCGTCCGACGGCTGGACGCGCGACTGAGCTGCCGTGGGATCAGAGGCAGCTCGGCGTCCCTGTGGGCCTCGAAGACCGAATTCGTCAGCGAAATCCCAACTCATTTGGCGCAGCAGCAAGCAGCCGCGCACGGTGCTCCGCAGACCGCGTCAGCAAGTCGTCTCGAGCTAAACGCCACTCATTCGATCGCCGCACTTTCAGCGATTGATTCGTGGCGGTTTGACTCGAGTTCAACCACGCCGACACTTGCCTCATTTCTACGACGTTCACTTGGGGCGTGGTTTAGCTCCGCGGGCGTTCTCGCTCGCGCTCGAACTCGGGCACGGGAGCTGTCGCGCGAGCGTGCCTCGGATCGCTTGCAAATATGCGAGTAGAGTTCGAATGACTCTTGTCTCGACCTTCGAGCGAGAGCGAGAACGTCTGCCGAGACAGCTCGCGTGATGGACGCAGCAAAGGGCATCCCCCACCCGCGCTGCCGCGCGCAATGGGCTGGAATTTCACAGACCAAGCACCCTGATGCCCGCGTCCTCGCTGGGAATCTCCGCGCACGACCTGGGTGACGATGAGCGGCGGGCCTCGGGCCAGTTCGTGCGATTCGAAGGCGGATCGTCAGGCCAGCATGGACGGTGATGCGCGAACTCGCCGCGAGCAGTGCGGGCGGAATCACGATCGTCGTCGCGCGCGTATCCGCGGGTCGTTTCCAGAGAGAATCGTCTGCACCGACGGAGTCTGCCTTTCGATGGGGGCGCCACACATCTTGCTCATTCATTGCGAACGCGGCAGCGTTGCCCGCCGTGCGCGAGCGTCCACCCTTCGCCATCGCTCTCGTGTTTCTAGCGCTCGTGAGCGCCGCGTGCTCGGTCCTCAACCGCGTCGACGCGTGCGAGCGCGTGGGTGGCGCGGATTTCACGGTCAACGCGCGGGTCGACAACGACCAAATCACGTCGTCCTCGCGCAGCGTGACGCGGCTCAGCAACGGCCTGTACGCCGCGACGTGGATCAGCACGGTCGACGCGGACATCCGATCGCCGAGCGAAGTGCGCGTCGGACTGTTCACCGCCGATGGACGACAGGTCCCTTCGTGTCGATCGAGCCTCTCGGAGCGCTCGCTCACGGGCGCGGACGAGGTCGCGTTTCGCCCCGCCATCGCGGCGAGCGACGCGCCCAACTCGCCCGTCTACGTCGTATGGCAGTCGCGCGCACGAGAGGCCGATCCCCTCGCGGGCCCCTACCGCGTTCGCGCGGCGATCCTCGATGTGGACCTCTGCGCGCTCGACAACGGGCGCCAAGACGTCCCCGTGCTCGAGCTCTCGGACGACACGTTCGTGCGCAATTTCGCGCCCTCGATCGCCGTGCGCGCGGACGGAACCGAGGCGCTCGCCGTGTGGATCGGCCAGCGCGACGAAGGGTCCGCGATCCTCGCGCGCCCGCTCGGCGTCTCGACGAACCCCTTGGGCCGCGTCGAGAACAACGCGTGCGACGCCAGCCCTCGCCCCTGCGAGCTCACGCCCGTGCGACAGCCGGGACGCCCGATCGTCGCCGCGGTTCGTTCGGGCTACGTCGCCGCGTGGTCCGGGCTGGCCAACGATGGATCGAGCCGAACGTTCGCGGTCTCGTGGCAGCGCTTCGACCCGAGCGCTCGACGCTTGGCCAACGGAACGCTCCCCGAGCGACTCGAGGACTTGGGCTCTGTGTTTCTCTCGCTCACCGCTGACCGCGATGGATGGGCGATCGGATACAGCGCGCTCCAGAGCGACTCGCTCGCGGCGCAGCGAGACAGCGACGTGTGGCTCCGACGCTTCGACGCGTCCGACGCGCCCCGCGGGCCTGCCGCGCGCATCAACGATCGCGTCGAGGGCGTGCAGGCAGAGCTGTCGATCGCGGCGCTCGGCGACGGCGCGGTGTTCGCGGCGTGGACCGATCGCGGGGCCGACGGTCGCGGGAGCGAGGTGCGCGCGATCACGCTCGGCGCCGACGATCGACCGCTCTTCAACGGCGCCGCGTGCGACACAGGATCCTTCGTGCTCTCGGGGCTGCCCGCGGCGCGGCGAAGGCTCCCCTCGGTGTGGGCCGCGGGCGACGAGCTGCTCGCGTTGTACAGCGACAACTCGGGGCTCGACCCCGATCGCTTCGGCGAGTCCGTGCGCGCGAGGCGCTTCTCGATCTCGCGACTGCTGCTCAGGCCCGCGACGACGACGCGCTGAGCGCCTCGGTCAGCGAAAACACACGCTCGCGCCGCCGGCTGGCGTGCAGGTGTACCCCGACCGGCAGTCCGTATCGTTAGCACATGTTTTCAAGCAGAGGCCGATCTCGAGACCCATCGCGCGGTCCGCAGCAGGCACGTAGCAAAACTCGTCGCCGAGGCACGGCCCCGCGCCGAACAGGCAGCGACCCGAGCAATATCCGCCCGTAAATCCCGCGGAGCCCGGCAGGCACGCGCGCCCTCGGCAGTCTTCGTTGCGCGCGCACGCCGCGCCGACCTCTGCGCCGACGACCGGCGCTCGTCGGGACACGCACTGTCCTGTGTCGCGATCGCACACGCCCGACTCGCACTGCGCATCGTCGAAGCAGAACGGCGTGCAGTGCGCCGGCGCTCCCTCTTGGGTGCACGCCCAGCCCTCGCGGCATCGAGCGCTCGTCCCGCAGCGCGCGAAGAGCCGCGAGCGCCCCTCGATCGAGATGCACACGAACCCCTCGGGCGCTGGCGCCGATGTGGAGCACCCCGTGAGGCATCGCCCGCGCGCGGCGCGAGACTCGGCTTCGAGCGCGCACACCGCGTTCGGCGCGCAGTCGCTCTGACAGCGGCACGGGCCATCCGCGGGCTGCGGGCCGCCGATGCAACCCGAGGCGTCGGGCTCGACGCGGTCGCCCGAAGCGCCGTCGACCGCGCGTGCGTCCAGCGTGACCGAGCTGCCGTCATGGGGCGGAACAACAGGCGAAGCGCACGCCGCAATCAGCGCAGAGCCAACGAGCGTCGAGAGCACTTTCATGGCGTCACTGTTCATTGGCGAACGCGCGGAGCGCGGGTCCGGCGTCGGCCCGCGACGGAGCACGCCTCGACGCTCGCGCCGCAGGGCTCGGTCCTGTGGGCGTTGGTTGCGACACCGCGAGCGCTGCGTCCGGCGCCGATGCGGGTGCGACGATGGGGACCGCCGCGTCCGACGTCGAGGACTCGAGCGCGCGCGCGTCGGGAAGGTCCAACGCAGGGAGCGTAGACGTTGGCGCTCGTGTTGGCGTCGCGACGAGCGTTCGGCGGATCACCGCGACGGTCACGAGCAACGACGCGGCGATCGCGACGACGACGGTCTTGCGCGACGGAGGCGCGACGGTGGTCCCGGAGGGCCGCGGCGGCGCGACGGTGATGTTGCGCGGCTCGGTCGGGCCGTTCGAAAGCGTCGCGTGGAGGGTGCTCGCCATCGCCATCGCGTCGGGCTCGACCGCGGTCGTCGGGGCTCGTCTCGCGAGTGCTGCGAGGGACTCGGCGAGCGCCGTCGCGTCGCGCGGTCGCTGGTCGGGATCTCTCGACAAGCAGCGCTCGACGAGCGACGCGAGCGCGTCGTCGACGTCTGCGCGCAGGGATTTCAGCGGCGCGATCGGCTCGGACATGAGCAGGTAGAACTGCTCTGCGAGCGACGCTCCCGCGACGGGGACGCGCGCGGTCAGCATCTCGTACAAGATCACGCCGATCGAGTAGACGTCCGCGCGCTCGTCGATCGATCGCGAGTCCTTGAGCTGCTCGGGCGGCATGTAGAGCGGCGTTCCGAGCACTTGCGAGGTGTGCGTGAGGCTCATGGGCGCGGGGCCGTCGAGCGACCGTTCGCCGAGGAGCTTCGCGATCCCGAAGTCGAGCACTTTGACGAAGTCGCTAGCGCCGTCGCGCTCGATGAGAAAGACGTTGTCGGGCTTGAGGTCGCGGTGAACGATCCGGGGCGAGCAGCGGTGCGCCTTGCCGATCACCGAGGCGATTTGCTGACCGATGTGCACGACGCGCGCGACGGGCAGCGGCGCTTCGCGGGCGATGAGGTCCGTCAACGACTGCCCCGAGAGCAGCTCGAGCGCGAGGTAGAACGCGCCTCGCTCGGCGACCCGTCCCATGTCGAACACGTCGACGACGTGGCTGTCTCCGACGGCCGCCGCGGCTTGGGCCTCGCGCAAGAACCTCGCGACGAGCTCGCCGTCCTGCGCGAACTCGGGCCGCAGGATCTTGAGCGCGACGGGCCTTCGCGTGAGCTTGTGCACGGCTTCGTACACCTGACCCATCCCTCCCTCGCCGAGCAGGCGACGCACTTCGTAGCGATCGGCCACGACTGTGCCGGGAGCCATGGTGGATCCGTCATCGCTCACGCAGGCCCTCCTCGACGATCACGACGCGGCTCTGCGAGGGATCCGCGGTCAACAGCCACGCGATCACGCCCGAGGTGAGCGCGGTCAGGCCGACGGCGAGCGCGACGTCGGTCGCGACGTTGAGCGCGTTGATCCGCGAGAGCTGCGCGGCGGACGCGTTGGGGTACTGAAAGCTCGCGCGGTCTGCGAGCGCTGCGGACCCGAGCACGACCCCGCCGAGCGTGGCCGCGCCGCCGCCGAACAAGAGCCCCCACTGCCACGCCGGGCGAATCGCCCCTGGAACTCCATGTGTCACCCGCACCAGGGTCTCTCGCCCCGCGCGCAGCATCACGACCCCGCGCCAAGGAACGCGCCCTCGCGCGGTCACCTCGAGCGGGATCGATCCGAGCTCGAGCAGAACGCGCGAGGTGTTGGCGGGCCGAGGGTCGTCTCGACCTGCGCGCGCGACGGCGTCGCGGCGATCCGAGCGCACGGTGAGCACCGCGGCGCGCGTCGGGTCGAGGGCGAGGCGTTGATCGATCACGAGGCGTTGTTCGGCGCGCAGCTCGAGCTCGCGCGTCGCGTCGACGTATCCGTTGCTCCGCAGCGCGAAGCGATGAACGCCCGGCGGAAGCGAGAGCGTCCAGCCCGAGTCGCGCAGCACGAACGGGCCACCATCGACGCTCACGAGCGCGCGCGCGGGCTCGACGCGCAGCTCGACGGTCCCGAGCAAGGGCGTTGGATCAACAGTGATCTCTTGCGACCGCCCCTGCTGAAACGTGCAGCGAACCTCGGCGTCTCGATGCCCTGGCGCGCGAACGATCAGCGTGTGCTCGGTCGGGGTGCTCGCGATGAGCCGCGGGAGCGCGCCGTACGAGCCGAGATCGACGCGATCGACGAAGACCGTCGCGCCGGGGACCGACGAGCGCACGAGCACGCGCGCGACCTGCGGCGAGAGCCTCGCGAGCGCCTGCGTGGCGAGCGCCGTGAGGGCGGGACCTTGGGGCCCCTGATCGTGCTCGGGGTGCGCAAGAAACGCCGTAAAGTGCTCGAACGCGCGGTCGCGGTGCTGGCCAGCGTCGCGCGGCTCGCGGCTCTCGTCGGCGAGCGCGTCGTGCGCCTGCGCGAGGTTGAACAACGTTCGCGCTGTTGGCGCGAGGCGATAGGCCGCGGCGAAGTGCTCGAGCGCGGAGGCGTAGCGCCCGGCTTGGGCGTCGCGCGTTCCGAGCTCGAAGTGCAGGCGCGCCTCGGAGGCGTCGTCCGCGCGAGCCGCGGTAGGGATCGCGGCGAGCGCGCAGAGCACGAGCGCGAGCGACGGTCGCCGCATACGCGCGGATCGAGCCTCGAGAGCCATAGACCTCGCGACCATAGCGCAACGCGCGCAGCGTGGACGCGTCGCGGCGCGACGCGCGAGGCGCACGAGGTTTCAAGAGAGCCGATTCGGACACGAGCATCCACTGTCAGAAACGGTGATTTGCAGGAGATTTCTCGTCACACGTGTGACGGACGGCGTGCTGGTGCAAGCCAGGACAACGGGCGAACGTGTGCGCCGGAGCGAGCGCTCATCAATCGTGGTCCGAGCCACACCGCGACCCATGGGCTGTCCCTCAACGGACGTTGCTGACGACGGGACAGGTCTCAGTGTCCTGCATCGTGGATGCGAAGGGCAGCCCCCACCCGCGCTGCCGCGCGCCCCGCCCCCACGTAGTGAGGGCGGGGCTTTGCAGAGTGCAAAGTGCTGCGATTGGACTGACAGGTTGATTGTATGGGCCACCGCTCTCAAAAGGCCGCTTGTCGCTCGATTGCGGTCTACGCTCGACGGCGAGCGTGACCGCGCGAATCGAGGCACACACAATCAATCCGTCAGTCAATTGACTGCATTCGCTCGATGCAAAGCCCCGCCCTCACTACGTGGGGGGCGGGGCGCGCGGCAGCGCGGGTGGGGGCTGCCCTTCGCATCCACGATCCAAGACACTGAGGCCTGTCCCGTCGTCAGCAACTTCAGTTTGGCGGACGACACCGTGGACGAATGTTGAGCGCTCGCTCCGGCGCGCGCCCGCGCTCACCGCACCCACGGCCCCGGCCAGTCACGCATCCAGGACGCAGCGACCGAAGAGAGATCACAGGCCAACCGCGACGAACTCGCATTGCGCTCGGAAAACGCTTCCATCCCGCGCTCTCCGTTGTTCACAGCGATGCGCCTCCCATCGCGCGCGGCGTGCTCGAACGACTCGATGGCCGAGGCCCTGACCAAGAAGGGTTCGTCGACGCCTTCGACGACAACAATTCCCCCATCTTGTTCGGGCGTGCCGGGAAACGTCTGAAATCGAATGCGGTGCGCAGAGAACACTCGGCGCTGTCGAAACGTCATGAAGCCCGGACGCCGGACGCCTTCGATCAGGTGGTGAGCACGCAGCGTGTCCGGCGAGATCTCGCACGGGTGGTCATCCGCGAGCTCGACGATCGACGGACCTCCCCTTCCGTGCAGCGACGCTGGGAGCATCTGCGTTCGGCGCGCGAGCTCGAGGGACACGCCCATGTCGGGCCCGTCGTTCGTGGGGCGCATTCGATGGAGCCACTGCGAGACGGTCAGCAGCCCGAACTCTTCGTCCGTTCGACGATCGAGGATCGTTGGGCGGAGCGCTGGATCGATCACGCGGAGCTCGCATCGACGCTCGCTCGCATCGGGGCACGCGAAGGTGTCTGCGTTGGACGCCAACGCGCGCACGACCACAACGGGCGCAGGTCGATACACGACCATGCGCGGGATCGGCGGGCCTGGACGTTCGAACTCCAAATCGAGCCACGGCTGGACACCGTCGTCCAACGAAGTGCCCTGCCATCGGTACAGAAGTCTGAACGTGTCTTCGTTCGACCACGACGGTGATGGTGCGTGGTAGTGGGTGTTCTCGCCGCGACGGAGCACGAGCGGCCCGATGGCGAACAGCTTGTGAACGTTGATTCCGCTGCGCGCGAGGGCACGCGCGACGAAGTGCGCGCGAAGCTGCGCTCCGTCGAGGGTCGCGAGGAGCTGCTGCCAATCGAATAGCGTGTCGCTCGAATAGGGCTCGTCGTCGTAGTCCCGAACGCGCGCTGTCGTGCGTGCGCGAACGAACGCGCGAAGCTCGTCGAGCGAAGGGATCAGCGCCTCTTGCGTCCACTCGGGTTGCACGCGCGCGAGCTGCACGGGGCACCGCGACGCCGTGCGCCGCGCGCTCACCGAGAGCCACTCGCGCGCAACGCGATCCGAGAGCGCTCCCGTGACGGGCGTCGTCGCGATCGGGCGCACCGTGTAAGCACACGGGCCCACGTCCGCGCGCGTGATCGATTGCGTCCACGGCCGGTGCCACGATGGAGCGCACGACGAGAGCGCCAACAGAGCGCTCCCGAGAGCGAAGCGACGAAGTCCCCGAGCCTCGCGGCGTTCGTGCATGGCGCGAGAGCGTAGCAAGCGCGCTGCGTGTCGGGGCATTCGAGACCCAACAGCCCACTGTCACGCGCGGCAATTTGCAGGATATCTCTCGTCACACGCGTGACGAGGGTCATCGTTTGGCGAGCGTCTCGAGGAGCGTCTGGAGCCGTTCGATCGTGAACTCGACCTCGTCCACGACGGCGCCCTCCACGTCGTTGTCGAGCTTGGTCGCGAGCTTGCTGCGCATCGCTGTTCTCACGAGCGTACGACGATCGACTCGGCGGCCACGCGATCGTCAGCGCCGCATCGCGAGCACGCGGTCGAAGGGCTCGAACCCCAGCGTGCGATAGAAGGGCAATCCCTCCTCGGTGCTGAACACGATGGCTCGCTCGGCGCCGAGTGCGCAGGCGCGGCGGAGCGCCTCGACGATGCACGCGCTCGCGAGGTGCTTTCGTCGGTGATCGGGGTGCGTTCCCACGGGTTCGAGCTCGCATGTACGCGTGGCGGGTTCGAGCCAACCGAGGCAGTACGCAGCAAACGAACGGTCCGAGAGCGCCGCGACGACGTCGAGCTCGGGGCGGTAGTTCGGCGCAGCGCGCGTGAGGCGATAGCCCGCCGGAGTCACCTTGCTCGGGTGCCACACCGCGGCGTGCAGGTGCGCGCGGCGATCGAGCTCTTCGTCGCCCAATGGCGAGCGGACCACGGCGCCCTCGGGCAGAGAAATCACTGGCCACGGATCGCTGAGCGAGCGCTCATTGGCGTACAGAACGTGCTCGGACTGCGGCTCGAATCCCCTCGCCTGCAGCAACGCGCGGACTTCGAAGTCGCTCTCGAAGCACGACGTCGCGAGAGGTTCGCTCCGACGGCCGTTCCTCTCGCAGTGCTCTCGATACCAGCCCAGCACCTCGTCCATGACCGCGTCGGTGCGCGCGTCGTGCGCGATGGCAAACGACAGTCCGTGCTTCGTAGCCGTCGCCCAGGCGACGAGCGAGGCGCCTTCGCGGAGCAGCGCCGTGTCGCGCGCGGGGTTGATTTCGGCGTGCATGTAGGCAGCCCAATTCACGTCGCCCGTGTGCTCGCTGCCGATCCCGCGCTCGCGAAGCGCGACGCACAACTTGCACATCGCTTCGATCGACTCGGGGCCAGCGAACGACTCGACTCGGACAGCCATCACCGAACTCCTCGACTTCGCGACAATGAAGTCGACGTGATCACAGGAGAATCCCTGTCCGCAGTTCGCACGACGATCGGAGCCGCCGTGCGACCGACGCGCCAGAAACCGCAGCGTCGGCGTCGAAACAAGCGCAGCCGCGCGCCGCGCTGATGGTTTCGAGTATACAACCGAGCATGCGCTGGATCGACGCGTCCAAAACCACACCGTTGAGCACGCCGTCATTCGAGTGGGCGATCGCGTACGCGACGGTCGACGTCCCGCTCAACGCCCAGCTCGCCGCGTGGAGCGCCCGCGCGAAGAGCGGCCTCGTCGCGGGCTGTACCTCGTCGGGAGGCGTGTTCAGCCCCGCGGGATTCACGAGAGGGCTGCACTTGCTCGTCGCCGACGAAGACGACGCGATCCGCGCGTCCGCAGTGTTGAAGTCGTGTACGAGCGCGACGGCGCGGCGCAGCGCGAAGGACGCGTGCGAACAGATCGCGAGAGAGCTCGGGGCTGTTCCGTCGATGTTGTTGTTGCACGCGACGCCTGGATACGAAGAGCGGATCCTCGAGGGGATCGCGGACGCGTTCGGCGACAGCGTTCCACCGGCGTACGGGGGAAGCGCAGCGGACAACGACCTCTCGGGGAAGTGGAAGGTGTTCTTGGGAGCGAAGGCCGAGTCCGAGGGCTTCGTGATCGTGGGATTTCACTCGGCAGAGCCCGCGAGCGGAGGGTTCGTCGCGGGCTACTTGCCCACCAATCAGCGGGGCGTCGTGACGCGCGCGCAGGGGCGCGTCGTCTTCGAGATCGACGGAAAGCCCGCGGCGAACGTCTACAACCAGTGGTGCGGCGGCGCGCTCGATCGCCACGTGGGCCGCAACGCGATCGTCCTCGCCGAGACGACGCTCGCGCCGATCGGTCGGCTGATCGATCGGCACAAGGGCACCCCTCGGTACCTGTTGTCGCACCCGCACGAGACGCGAGAGGACGGAGCCCTCACGTTCTTCACGGAGTTCGCAAAGGGCGACGAAGTGATGCTCATGATGGGCACGACCGAGTCGCTGCTCGAGCGCACGACGCAGGTCGTTCACCGCGCGAAGGGGCTTCGCACGGACCCGATTCGAGGCGCGGTGTTGATCTACTGCGGCGGGTGCGTGCTCGCGATCGGAGATCGCACGCGCGAAGTCGCGAAGCTGTACGAAGCGGCCATCGGATCGACGCCGTTCGTCGGCGCGGCGACGTTTGGCGAAATCGGGATGCTCCCCGGCGCAGGAGTCACCAATCGCCACGGCAATCTCATGTGCGACACCGTGTTGTTTCGCTGAGCGCCCCTCGCCCCGCACGCGCGCCATTTTCACAGCTCGCGTTGTGACCCATCATCGCGCCCATGGCAGCGCGCTTGTGGGGCGTCTTCGGACGACCGGTGATCGACCTCGAGCCCTACGTCGACACCGCGAAGTTCGCCGCGATCGACCGCGAGATCACCGCGGCGCTCTCGCTCGTCGACAGCGAATACACCGGCGGAACGCTCAAGCGCATGGGCGTCGTCGCACCGTGGATGATGCGCGACGGCTACCTCGACGCGATGGACGCCATCGACGCGATGACCGAGCGCGAGTACCGAGACTTCATCGCCCTCGGCGAGTACGAAGACGAACCTGCGCTCCCCTACGAGCGACGCGGTGAAGGCTTCGGCGACGAGACCGATCGGCCCTTCTCGCGCGCGCAACAACGGCTGCTCGCGTATCGACATGGCGTGTATTTTCCCTGGAAGGTCTGCTACCACCTGCTCTCGAACGACCGCTGGGAAGACAAGCACTCGGGCGAAGGAAAGACCTTCAGCGACGAGGCGCGCGAACACTTCGCCGAGACCGTGGCGCTCATCGAAGCGCTCCCCTTCAACGAGATCGGTCGCGTCGTCGTGTTCGGCCTCGAGCCCAACGATCACGCCCCGCTCCATCGCGACAGCGAGCCCGGTCAGAGCGAGTCCGTCGCGCAGTGCGTGATGCTCTCGCCCCGCGGACAGAAGCGATTCTACCTGCAAAATGCCAAGGACGACGAGCCGTACGTCGTCAAGCCGCGCGCGTACTGGTTCAACGACATGGACTATCACGGGGTGCTCGCGGACCCAGTGTTTCGCTACTCGATCCGCGTCGACGGCGTGTTCGATCCCGCGTTCGTGCGTCAGGTGGCGCGCGGCTGAGCGGGCGTCGCAGCGCTCAGAGCAGCACGAGCGCCGAGCACCCGACGCCGGGGCTCAGGCAGCACTGGCCGCTCGAGCAGACGCCCGTGACGCCGGAGGTGTGCGCGCACGATCCGCCTTCGTTGCTGGGGGCTCCGCTCGCGGCGCAGCGCGGGATCAGCCCTGTCGTCTGGCACGCGGTGATTCCCCCGGTCGCGCAGGGGTTGGTGCAGCTGTTTCCAACGGTGCACAAAACGCACGTGGTGCTGTTGCGGCAGCGTCCCCAGTTGCCGACGCCGCAGAGTTCATTGGCGACGAAGCCGCCATCGTTGCAGGTCGCGGGGCACGTTGTTGTGCTGATTCGGTAGCTGTGGCCGCAGCGGTTGGTGTCCGTCGCCGTTCCGCCCTCGACGCCTGGGTTGGGCGCAGTGGACGCGGGACCGCAGGCGCTTCCGCTGGTGGTGCACGAGCCCGAGCTGCAGCAGCCAGTGCTCATGCAGCGCGTGGTGTTCGGCTCGTTGGTGGGAAGACCGCACTGGGGCGTCGTGTCGTTGCAGCCTGTGTCGCAAATGAGCGGAGAGAACAGGCACGGATCGGGGTGGCAGTCCGAGCCTGCGACACACGAACACGAGCCCGAGTCGGTTCGCGCATCGACGCCCGTATCGACCCCCGAGTCCGTCGGCGTATCGGGGACGCAGTTGCCGTTGCCGTCGCACGATTGCATTCCAGGCCCCAGGCACGGCGTGCCCGCGGCCACGTTGCTCGTGAACATGCACGCGGCGGGACCCACCGGGGTCGAGCAGCGATTGATCCCGTTTTGGCAGCGATTTCCCCCGAGAAAGCACGCTGTCCCTGGATCGACGCAGCGCGCGACGCACGTCGACGATGCGTTGCACACCATCCCTGCGCCGCACGCGCTGTAGAGGGGCAACGCGGCGCCCGCGGTGCAAGATGTCGCTCCGAAGGGGCCCGCAGGACAGCTCGTTGTTCCGCTGAGGCACGGGTTGGTGGGCGTGCACGAGGCGCCCGCGACGCACGGCGGAGTCACGCACGCGCCCGAGCCGTTGCACACGTTGCTGCCGCCGCAGGGCGTGGCGGTCGCGGCGTTTCCTGTGGCCGTACACGAGGCCGAACCGAGAGGGCCCGTCGGGCACGTCACGGTTCCTGTGCGACACGGAAGGCCCGGCGGCGCGCACATCGCGCCCGCGGTGCACGTCGCGGCGACGCACGCGCCGGTCCCGTTGCAGAAGCCCGTGGCGCACGGCGTGTTGCGCGCGACGTTGCCGCTCACCGAACACGAGATCGGCCCGGTGGCTCCGCCCGGACACGTGACGGTTCCTGTGCGGCACTCCATGCCCGGCGGCGTGCACGCGGCGCCGACGACGCACGTCGGCGCGCCGCAGTTGCCGCGGCCGTCGCACACGTTGGTTCCACCGCAGGAAACACCGGCCGAAACCGATCGCGTCATCCCGCACGTCTGCGGCCCGAGCGCGCCCATGCGGCACTCGGAGACGCCTTCGAGGCAGGGCATTCCCGTCGGGTTGCAGCGCACGCCCGCGGTGCACGACGGCGCGCGACACATTCCCGCGCCGTCGCACACGTTGGTCCCGCCGCAGAGACTTCCCGATGGCTGTGCGGCGCCGCGCATGCACTGCGACGGTCCGCTCGGTCCCATCGGACACGCTGTGTTTCCAGTCCAACACGGCCCCTCCATCGGGACGCACGCTTGCCCGGCGACGCACATGGTCGGGGTGCGACAGACGCCGCCCGAGCAGACGCCGCCCGCGCACGCGACTCCATCGCGCGCGGGCGCGAACGGCCCTGCGCATCGACCGCTCGTGCAATCGAACACGCCCGTCTCGCAGGGGTTCGCGGGGTTCGTGCACATCGTTCCCGCCACGCAGCCGTCGCCGGGAACGACCACGTCTACAACCGATCCGTCCGGCGTCGTCGCGTCCATCGCGATCGAACCATCGGACGCGTCCGGCTGCGCTCCGTCCACCGGATCACCGAGGAGCGAGCCCGCGCCGCAACCAGCGAGGGCACAAGCACACACAATCAACAACGCTGCCGCTCGCTCGCGCGAAACTGGCACTGACGGGCTCGGCATGGGGACCTCGAAACGATGATTGTTTCACGAGCCATGCCGCGAACACAGCGGCGCTTGTCCAGCGAATCGACGCATCGAGTGAGCGACTCCTGCTCACCTGCGCCGAAGTCGCTCAGGGTGACCGACCTGTTACTTCTGCACGAACACGGGGAGGCTCAGGGCCTTCTCGTTGGTCGCGCCGCTCTGGGCTCGCAGGTAGAGGCCCGCGCGCTCGCCCGCGACGAGGTACACGCCGTAGTTGACGATCGAGCCGTCGCGCTGCGGGATGGCTTCGAAATAGCGCTGCGCGATCCAACGACCGGGCCGCGCGAAGCGCAGCGATTTGTCCCAGATTTCGTCGGTGACGAGCCGCCCCACGATGACCTCGTCGCCTTCGGCGCCGTAGTCGCTCTTGAGCACCCACTTGTCGCGCTCGGCGCGGAGCTGCGCTTCGTGCACGGTCTCGAGCCGCGAGGTGTACGGGATCAATCGCTCGATCACGCCTTGGCCGAAGGTCGAGAAGCGATGGATGTGCTCCCAGAAGAACGCCATCGCCCGCTTGTTCTGCGGAACGATCGCGCCGAAGGGGTTCACGATCGCCGTGCGCTCTTCGACCTCCGCCGTGAGCGCGTGGCGCAGCGGCGCGAGGAGCGGAGCTGTGTCCGCGAGCGCCTCGTCGGTCCACACGCTCGCGCGCTCGGTCCACCAGTCGGACTTGTAGTGACGCACGAGCACCGAGAGCTCTTGATCGAAGAGCGTCGCGCGTCCGCTCTCGCCCGTTCCGAGGTTGTACGGCGAGCCGAGGACGACTTTGTAGCCCGCGCCCTCGAACCAACGCCGGTACAAGCGGATCACGGAGAGGTCTTCGGAGAACTCTGTTGGATAGACGATTCCCAGTGTTTTTGGCGAGTCGTCGCCGGCGATCGCGCGCCGCACGCCGTCGACCATCGCGAGGTAGCGAGCCTTGAGCGCGCGATTGGGGTCGAGCCACGCATCGTGGCCCGCGCGTCGCGAGACGACTGCGTTGAGCTCGGTCGCCTCGGCTTCGCCGGTCGGCGTATCGCAGTTGAGCTCGGCGATCGCGAGCCCCTCGTCGGTGACGAACACGTCCGCGCGAGCGATCCCGTGCCAGCGCGGCGCGCTCGCTTGCCAGAGCACGCGCTGCGTGGGCTCCAAGCAGAAGAAGTCCTCGAGCAGCGCGGGCTCGTCGTCGACGATGCGACAGAGCTCGTCGTACACCTCGGCGACCTCTTCTGCAGCGCGCCCGAGCTTGTCGTAGAGCTCTCGCTCGAGGACCGTGGGCTCCATGGCGAAGCGCGGGGCGCCGTCGTACCAGGGGTCTTGAAGGATCCCGCGTTCGATGAGCTGCGCGGCGAACTCGTCGTACGGCGCTTGCCCGGGTTCGCCCGCGCCGTTGTCGGGCTTGTCTTCGCGCGCGTCGGTCATGCGAGGGAGACCAGGGCGAGCGCGGCGGCGATGTACGTTCCTGCTTCGAGGGAGGCGGTGCCGACGTCGCGATCTTGCGCGACCGCGTCGTCGATCGCGCCTCCGCGGACCGTGGGCATCTTGCCGAGCCACAGCCCTTGCACGATGAGCTGTCGCACGGGGTAGAGCCCCAGCGCGCACGCGCTCAGTTGAACGAAGCCCTGCAAAGAGCCCTTCCACGTCGTGAAGTCGCCCTGGAGCGCGCGCGACACGACGATGGCGCTCGCCAACGACGCGCCCGCGTACGAGAGAGCCGCCGCGAGATTTCCCCCGCGGACGTGCTCGGCGTCGTCGTACGTCGTGATCGCGCGAAAGAGCGCGACGAGCCCGAGCTGCGTCGCCACGGCGAGCGCGAAGAACACGAGCGAGAGCCCCCAGCCGCGCCAGTCCTGCGCGGACACCGCGTGCTGCGCGAGGACCCCCATCGCCGCGTAGTGCGCGCCTGCTGCGAGACCCGCGGCGAGGTTGCCTCGGTCGAGCTCGCTTCGAAGTCGCGCCCCCATGAGCGCGCGAATCCCGAGCTCACCCGAGAACTGCACGAGCAGGAGCCCGGTCGTCGCCATGATCGCGACCGAGAGCACGTCGTGCGAGAGCGTCTCTCCCAACACGTTGTAGCGAACCGACGCCGCGGCCACGAGCAACAGGGCGATCACGTCGCCCGAGAGCACCAGCCGGTGCGCCGATCGCGCCGCGGGCGCGTGGGCAGCGTCGCCCTTTCCTTCGTCGAAGGTCGAGCGCGCCAGGACCTTGCGTCCGACGCGCAACAACACGAGCAGCGCGAGCGCGGTCGCTACGCCGAACACCGTAATCCTCGCGGTCGAAACGGGCTGCATGTCCGCGGATCATACCCGCGGAACGGGATCCCCACGGAGTAGAAGAAACCGAAGGGCGTTGGGCTACGTGAGCAATTCGATCGACTCAGCGCCGCGATGCGCGGCCCGAGCAAGTGAATCGCTTCGCGCAGAGCCGCGAGGCGCAGCCCCCACCTGCGCTGTCGCGCGCACCGCCCCTGCCGTTGAGGCCTCTGGATTGACCTCATCTCGAAGTCGGCAGGTGCCTCAAAAAGTCCAGTGAATTTCCAATCCAGTGCGCTCGATGGCTGACCCCCACCTGAAGGTGGGGTCAGCGAGCAGTTGCCCGTGCGCCGCGTGCGGCGCACTGCGTGATCCGCGGCTGAGCAGGGGCGATCGTCGTGCTGGCGCCGCGAGAATTCCACGCGACGCAGCGTCGTTGTCCCTCGCTGCTTTGTACGCCGCAGGCGGCGCACAGCCTGGCTTTCGCTGACCCCACCTTCAGGTGGGGGGCAGCCATCGAGCGCATAGGCGCGAAACCTGCCGCAGCTCATCGCCAGTTCTGTGTGGAGAACTCCAGCGGTTCGTGCGATCGAGCATCACAGCCCAACACATGTCGAAGGCATGTTGACCCGAGCACGCGCTTGCCGCGGCCTCACCCCCGCTGCCGCGCGCCCCTCTCCCGCGAGATCGCGGGAGAGGGGCTTTGATTTTGTGTGCATCATCGACAGCTGTTGGTTTTCTGCCGCGACGCTTCGGTCCCAGTAGCCCCTCTCCCGCGCGGGAGCGCGGGAGAGGGGCGCGCGGCAGCGGGGGTGAGGCCGCGTTTAGCGCTGCGTTTGGCCGCGCAGACGCGCTGCACGTGCACCGCAGTTTTCGGCATCGATGGCCATCGAGCGCACTGGATTGGAAATCGACTGAACTCCTCGGCGTCCGGTCGCTTCGACCGCAGACGCCCCGCCGCCCACGGCGCCCATACGCGCCTACCGCGCGCGCAGCCAATCGACCACGGCGGGAGCCCACGGCGCGGGATCGCGCGCCCACGCGAAGTGCTCTTTGGAGGGGCCCGCGTTGCGGTTGCGGCTGTCGCGCTCGTACACCCAGCGCTCGGTCGAGGCGCGAGGCATCTTGGCGCGGAGCCGGTCGACGGCGGCGGCTGGCGCCCACTCGTCGCCGGCGCAGTTCACCAGGAGGGCGCGCTTTTCGTAGCGCCGGAGCGCGAGCTCGAGGTCCTCGTCGAGGCCGCGCGCCGCGTAGCGCCCGGTTCGGCACTGGTTGGACCAGTCGGTGATCACGCCCCGCGCGTCGCGGCCACCGAAGCGCATGCGGTCGCCTGGGTAGTAGCCCATCGCGTCGCTCGTCAGCCGCGCGAGCTGCGTGAACGCGAGGATGGCCAGCGCAGAGGGGCCGTTCCACCCGCGAAAATCCACGCTGCACGCGGCGAACGTGACGACCGACTCGAAGCGATCGGGCTCGCGCGCGGCCATGATCGCGCCGAGCTGACCGCCGAGCGAGTGGCCGAAGAGAGCCCACGAAATCGAGTCGTCGAAGGCGCTCTTCGCGGCGGTCGCGGCCGCGGGGAGGTCGTCGCAGAGCAGCTCTCGATAGCCCCAGTCCGTTCCGCGCCGGGCCCGCAGCGAGCTCGAGCCGAACCCGCGCCAATCCGCGCTCACCGCGGCGACGCCCCGCGACGCGAACGCCTCGAGCACCCGATCGTAGAAGGTCGCGGCGACGCTCATCGCCGGGAGCACGAGCACGCCGAGGCTCGGTCGCTCGCGGGCCGGAGCGCACACGCGAATCGAAAACGTGTGCGCGTTTTCTCGAGCCCCGCGAGGCGCGACCGTGACCTCTCGCGACGCGATGGCGGTGATCGCGCCGTCGCTCATGGCTTCTTCACGAGGTTCGCGAGCTTCTGCCGCGCGAGGTCGCGCTCGCGTTCGAACTGCGCGCGAAAGCTGCTCACGCGCAGCTCGCATTGGTTGACGACGTCTTGCGCCGCCGAGAGCTCGCGCACGTAGCGCCCGCGGAGCTCGCCTTCGGCGCCGCCCTCTTTGAGTACGCCGAGCTGCTGCGAGATCTTCGACTGCTTCTGCCACGCTTCGTCGCGCTCGCGCTCGGCCTTCTTCTGCTCGACGTCCGCGACGGACGCCGCGAGCTGGTGGTTGAACACCTCCGCGAGGACCGCGTACGTGGCCGCGTCGAGAAAGCGCTTGTCGAACCAGCTCTGCAGGTCGATCGCGGACAGCTGCGAGCTGTGAATCGAGCGCGCTCCGGGCCAGCGTTCGATGGGCTCGAGCACCGCGTGGCCGTGCGCGTAGACGGTCGTTCGAAAGCGATGGAAGTTCGCGGTGGACTCGAAGGGCTGCGGTCCCGCGGGGTCCCACGTTCGACCTGCGATTTTCGGGACTTCGAAGACGACTTCGACCGGCTCGTTGTGGTCGTTTTCGGCGCGGAGGTTGTACGCGAGCTCGAAGCGCGTCTCTTCGATGACCGCGTCCGCGCCGAGCGCGACGCCCGTCGCGACCGACGTCGAACGGCTCGTCGCTTTGCAGCGAACGCCGAGGTCCTTCGCGAACGCGAGGCGCACGGACGTGTCCCTCGCCGAGTAGGGGACCATCGCTTCACCCGCGTACACGTCGTCGGCGTAGACGACGGCGGGGCCCTCTTCGAGCACGGCGCCCGAGGCGTTGTCGAACGAGAGGACGAGGTCGGGGGACGGGGGCGTTCCCAGGCGCCAGATGCGCTCTTTCTTCGCGGGCAAGCGCTTGGCGAGGAGCGGAACCATCGCGCTCCCGCCGCGGCGGAGCGAGACCTGCGTCGCGACGCGATACTCGAAGAACTCGCCGCGGTCTGCGTAGTTGGCGGCCCCTTGCGCGCCGCTCGCCATCGCGTGCGCCATGGGCTCGGCCGGCGGTGGCGCTCCGGGAGGAGGTGGACCGAAGCCCGCCGGTCCCGGCGCTGCGCTACGCGGCGCGGGCGCAGCGGCGGCGGGAGGCGCCATGGGCGCGCGCTCGAATTGCGTGGGCGCGGCTGCGGCGCGCGAGGTCTCTTCGACGACCGTTCGCTTGACGCTCTTCGGGTTGTAGAGGTCGATCACGAACGAGACGGGTTGTCCCGTCGTGAGCGTGAGGTCGATCGCGTCGAGGTCTTCGTCCGCGGGGTTGTGAACGATGCCCCACGCCATGAGCATCACGTCGCCCTCGATGATGGCGAGGCGGTACGAGACGCGCCAGATTGGCGCAGGAATCACGTACGAAACGCGGAGGTCGTCCGCGCTTCCGTCGAGCGCGACGCGCACGAGGCGCCGCTCGCCCGCGGTCGCAGCGCGCGATCGATCGACGAGAAAATCGAGGTCCGCGCGGGAGGCTCCCTCTTCGAGCACGATGGACTTCGCGTCGTCGACGGACACGAGCGCGAGCTGACCGTCGCCCGAGCGCACGACGAGCCGCATCTTCCACGCCCCATCGCCGATCGGAACGTTGTCGAACCCAACGACCTCGCCGCGCACGTCGCCCGCGTCGGTCACGACCGAGACGCGCCGGCCGCGGAGCGAGCTCGCGAGTCCCTCGAGCGCTCTTCCGGGCTCGAGCCGGAGCTTCCTTCGCGCGAGGGCTTCTTCGGGGTCTTCGGGCTTGTCGAACGCGAGCGCGCCGACGGTCCCCAATCCGCGCGCGACCCAGACCGAGAGGGACTTGAGCACGTCGTTCATCTCGTCGAGTCGAAACGAGAGCTCGAACGATCCCTCCGCGGGCCCGGACCGCTCGAGGTACGCGACCCCGTGCTTGAACAGAACCATCCTGACGACTCTCGGAGATTTCATGGGAGCTGAAGTATCACTCATCGCTCCGATGACTGACGAGACGACGAATTTGCCGGACGAGAACGCCAAGCCCGCCGCGACCAAGGTGCGGCCGAAGAGCTACGCGCACGCCCCCCGCCTGCCCGACGACGGCGGCCGTGTGAAGCTCGCGTCGATCTTTGCTTCGGACGGACCGGTGATGCTCGAAATCGGCCCGGGCCGCGGGCGATTCGCGCTCGAGCTGCTCGCGGCGCGCCCCGATTGGTCCGTGCTCGCCCTCGAAATCCGCAGGAAGCTCGCGTTCAACCTCGACGAGCGCATGGGCGCGAAGGGCTACGGAGCGCGGGCTCGGTGCTTCGCGGAAGACGCGCGCGAGGCGCTCCCGAGGATCGAGGGAACGGGGGTCGTGAGCGCCGCGGCGATTCACTTTCCCGACCCGTGGTGGAAGAAGCGACACGCGAAGCGGATGGTCGTTGGCGACTCGCTCGTCGACGAGCTCGCGCGGTTGGTGAAGCCCGGCGGGATCGTGCTGGTGCAGACCGACGTGATCGAGCGCGCCGAGGCGTACTACCCGCGCTTCGCCGAGCACCCCGCGTTCGCGAGCAAGGGGACCGCGGAGAGGCCGTACGTCGAAGAGAGTCCCTTCGTGCCCGCGCGGAGCAACCGCGAAGCGATGGCGATCACCGACGGCCTCCCTGTGTACCGCATGGTGTTCGAGCGGCGGTGACGAGGGGGGGGTGACACCGGCGGCGCGCTCGGAGCTGGGCTTCCCTCGATTGCGTTGACAGTTGGTCAAGCAGCGTTGGCGAGCGCGAAAGCGCGTTCGACCTCGGCTGGGGTCTTGTAGTCGAGCGAAGAGTGAAGTCGTCGGCGGTTGTAGAACACCTCGATGTACTCGAAC